>CAVTFC010000006.1:0-116417 GCA_963733725.1 uncultured Candidatus Rokubacteria bacterium
TCTTCACCCAGGCGAAGAAGGTGGCCACCTGCTGCCGGAACTCGGGCAGCGGGATGAAGCGCTCCACGTCGAGGCAGATCATGAGCGTGCCATTGGCGAAGACGCCGGTGCCGGGGCTCGCCGCGCCGGTGCCGGAGAGAATGCCGCCGAGGAGCTCGACCGCGAGCGAGAGGCCATAGCCCTTGTGCTCGCCGGCGGTGAGGAGGGAGCCGGGCGGCGTGCCGTAGAACACCTCGGGGTCGGTGCCGGGCTTGCCCTCGGCGTCGATGAACCAGCCGGGCGGGGCCTGCTGCTTCCGGTTCTTCTTCACGCGCATCTTGCCCTCGGCCACCACGCTGGTCGCGAAGTCGAGCACCATGGCGGGCCCGCCGTCGCCGGGGACGGCGATCGCGTGGGGATTGGTGCCGAGCCGCCGCGCCGCCCCGCCCCAGGGCGCCACGTTGAGGCCGAACACCGCGTTCACCCAGAGCATGCCGACGAGACCCTGCGCCGCCGCCATCTCCGCGTAGTCGGCGAGCCGGCCCACATGCGTGGTATTGGCCAGCGTCACCGCCGAGAGCCCGTTGGCCTTGGCCTTCGCGATGGCCATCTCCATCCCGCGCCGGGCCACCACCTGGCCGAAGCCGCGGCCACCGTCGAGCCTCGCGATCACCGGCGTCTCCGCGATCACGGTGATGGGGCTCTTGGGGTTCACGTGGCCGGTGCGGATGGCGCCCGCGTACTGCGGGATGCGGATGGCGCCATGCGAGTCGTGGCCGCGCAGGTTGGCGCGCACGAGCAAGGTGGCGACGCCGCGCGCGTCCGCTTCGGGCGCGCCCAGGGCGGTGAAGATGCGGGTGGCGAGGGATTCGAGCTTGTCGGCCTGAATGGTGGGCATGGCGTCAGGATACCGGAAGACGGAGGAACTTCGCCGCGGTTTCGCCCTCGATGAGGCGCCGCGTGCCCGGATCCAGCTCGGCGGCGCCGAGCGAGGCAAGCGGATCCGAGTCTCCCATGTCGAAGGGGTAGTCGCTGCCGATCATCACGCGATCGGCGCCCAGCTCATCGATGATGAAGCGCAGGTTGCGCGGGGAGAGCGTGAGCGAGTCCACGAAGATCTTTCGCGCGTACTCGCGCGGCTCCTTGGGAATGGCCGCGGGCCCCTCCTTCCGCACATGCCAGCCGTGGTTGAGGCGGGCCAGCGTGAAGGGGAAGGCGCCGCCGCCATGCGCGAAGGCGATGCGGAGGTCGGGCAAGCGCTCGAGCACGCCGCCGAAGATGAGCTTGGAGACGCACAGCGCCGTCTCCAGCGGATTGCCGACGATGAGCGGGAAGTAGTACTGGGTGAGGCGCTCCTGGCCCGACCAGTGGGCTCGCGGGGTGCACGAACACCGCCATGCCGAGATCGCGGCAGGCGGCGAAGAACGGAAACAGCGCGGGGTCGTCGAAGTCGCGCCCGCCCGGGCAGGTGCCGATCTCGACCGCGCCGAGGCGCAGGCTCTCGCGGCAGTAGCGCAGCTCCTCGATGGCCAGCGCGGGGTCCTGGAGCGGCACCGCCGCCATGCCGCTGAAGCGCTTCGGATGCCGCGCCACCAGGGCGGCCACGTTCTCGTTCTGCATGCGGGCGAAAGCCTGGGCGGCCTTGGGCTCGGCCCAGTAGCAGAACATGATCGGCGGCGGCGAGAGCGCTTGGTGGTCGATGCCGAGACGGTCCATGTCCTCGATCCGCCGCTCGGGGCTCCAGGAGCGATCGTCGATGTCCCGAAAGAACTGGTCGCCCGTCATGATGGTGGCGCGACAGGCATCGCGGGGATCGAGCCGCGGCCACTTGCCGCCGCCGTAGCGCGCGGCGAAATCCTCCCAGCTCGCTGGCACGAGATGGGTGTGGAGATCGATGCGCACTACTTCGCCTCGGTCTTGCCGATGAACTGGATGGTGGCGGCGATGCGCTGGGCGTCACGGTCCCAGAAGGCCTTGAACTCATCGGCGTCCTGGTAGGCGATGGGCGTCTTGGCCTTGTCCATCGCCGACTGGAACTCGGGGTCCTCCACCGCCTTCCGCGTGGCGTCGCGCAGCGTCTGGACGACGTTGGCGGGCACGCCCCTCGGCGCGAAGAGCCCCGTCCAGATGTAGTACTCGACGTCATAGCCCAGCTCCTTGAGCGTCGGCACGTCGGGGAAGGCGGCCAGCCGCGTCGCGCCCCAGGTGGCGAGCGCGCGCATCTTGCCCGCCTCGATATGCGGCGCGGCGAGCGCCGGGGGCGAGGCCCAGAGCTGGGCGTGGCCGCCGAGCACCGCCGCGGTGGCCGGCGCGCCGCCGGTGGTGGGCAGATGGCGCATCTTGAGGCCCGCGGCCTGGAGGAACATCTCCAGCGGCAGATGCGAGGCGCCGTAGGGCCCCGACGAGGCGAAGGTGATCTCGCCGGGGCGCTTCTTCGCGTCGTCCACCAGCTCCTTGAGGGTCTTCCACGGCCCGTTCACGGCCAGGACGGGCGGATCGGCGTTGAGCCGGGCGATGCCCACGAACTGGTCGCGCGTGTACGTGGCGGGCCGGCCGAAGAGCTTGTCCACCTCCGGCGTGGAGGAGATGCTCACCAGCGCGATGAGCAAGGTATAGCCGTCAGGCTTGGCCACGGACGCGAACTGCGCACCCACCGCGCCCGCGGCGCCCGCCTTGTTGACGACGACCACGGGCTGCTTGAGCAGGCGCTCGAAGGTGGCGGCCAGCGGCCGGCCGGTGAGGTCGGCGATGCCGCCGGGCGGGAACGGGTTCACGATGGAGATGGCACGGCCCGGGTACGGCTCCTGGGCCGCCGTGCCCGTGACCAAAGTGGCGAGCGCGAGGACGATGATCGCGGCGATGCGCATCATGGTGGCCTCCTGTGGGTGAAGGGCTCGCGCAAAGGTACGCTAGAATGACCGAGAAATGAAGCAGGAGCGCGAGTTCTTCGACCCGTCGTTCCTTCCCTGGCGCCCCGCCGCCGGCTACCCGGCCGGCGTCTGGGAGCAGGTGCTCGCGGGCGGCGCGGACGAGGGCGTGACCACGCGCTTTCTTCGCTTCGAGCCCGGCGCGGGCAATGACGCGGTCGTCACGCATGATTTCTGGGAGGAGATCTACATCGTCTCCGGCGCCTGCGAGGTGGGGGGCACGGTCTATCGGGCGGGAATGGTGGCGGTGCGCCCGCCCGGCATGCCGCATGGTCCCTTCCGCTCCGCCGGCGGCTGCGTGAACTTCGAGGTGCGCTACCGGGCGCGCTGACGCAGAATGACCGGGATGGCCAAGCTCCTCGGCGACAAGCGCATCGGCCGGCCCCGCCGGGACGTGGTGCCCTGGGTCTACCTCGTCGCCTTCCTCGTGGGCACGGTCGTCGTGGTGGGCTTCATGTGGTACCACATCGGCAATGAGCGCCGCGTCGCCCTCGACCACTGGCGCGCGCGGCTGTCCACCTTCGCCGACGATCGCGCGCGCCTGGTCTCGAGCTGGCTCGACGCGCGGCGGGCCGACGCGGAAGTGCTGGCCGGCGCGCCCGCCGTGCGCGCGGCGCTGTCGGGCGAGGGCGACCGCGGCGTAGGCGCGCAGCTCGAGCGCGTGGCCGCGGCCTATGGCTATCTCACCATCGCCGTCGTGAACCCCGCCGGCCAGGTGGTGGCCTCGTCTCGCGCCAGCGAGGTGCCCGCCCGGGTGGGCGAGGCGGCCGCGGCGGCATTGCGGGCGGGCGGATTCCATGCCGACATCAGCGGCGAGGCGACGGGGCCGCGCCGACTCGTCTTCGCGGTGCCGGTGGCCGGCGACGCCGCGCGCGGAGGCAAGGCGCTCGGCGCGGTGGTGCTCAACATGGCGCCCGAGCGCGGCTTCTATCCCCTGCTCACGGACGAGACGGTGCCGACCCGCACCGGCGAGGTGCTGCTCTTCCGGCTGGCCGGCAAGGAGCTCACCTATCTCTCGCCGTTCCGCGGGGCCCCCGCGGGCTGGGCGGCGCAGACGCGCTCGCTGAGCGAGCTGGCGGCCAAGGTGCCGGACGCGGTGGCGCGCAAGGACACCTTCGCCGAGCTCACCGACTACCGCGCCGCGCGCGTCTTCGCGGCCACGCGCTGGCTCCCCGGCCCCGGCTGGGGTCTGGTGCTCAAGATCGACCGGGAAGAGGCGCTGGAGGAATTCCACCAGTCGGGCCGGCTCGCCGGGCTCGCGGCGACCCTCCTCATCGTGGCCGGCGGGCTCCTCCTCGCGGGGCTCTGGTATCAGCGCCGCGGCTCGCGGCTTCTGCGCGAGCAGATCCGCCAGGAGCGCGCGATCTTCAATCTCAAGAGCTACGCCGAGAAGCTCGTGGCCAGCGTGCCCTCCGGGCTCCTGGTCCTGGCCTCCGATCTCCGCATCCTGTCCGCCAACCGGTCCTTCCTCGAGTCGTTCTCCCTCCAGAACAACGAGGTGGTGGGGCGCCGCTTCGACGAGGTCATCCAGGCCGATGGACTTCTCGTCCGGATCCGCGAAGTCCTCCAGTCCGGCGTCGCCCAGCACGACGTGCTCTTCGACCTGCACGTGACGGCGCGGCGCGAGGCGCGCCCCGCGCGCATCACCGTCACCGGCATCCGCATCGCG
This sequence comes from uncultured Candidatus Rokubacteria bacterium, assembly GCA_963733725.1. Lineage (GTDB taxonomy): Bacteria > Methylomirabilota > Methylomirabilia > Rokubacteriales > CSP1-6 > DASRWT01. The sequence goes on from CAVTFC010000006.1 coordinate 4,576, forward strand.
GAGGAGGAGGAAGCACGGCTCCTTCTCACCATCCAGGATCTCACCGAGGAGGAGCGGCTGCATGCGGCCCGGCGCGCCTCCGAGCAGCGCTTCCGCGACCTCGTGCAGGGGCTGGACGCCATCGTGTGGGAAGCGGAGGCGCGCACCTTGCGCTTCACCTTCGTCAGCCAGCGCGCGGAAGGCCTGCTGGGGTTCCCCCCCGAGCACTGGCTCCGCGAGCCCGACTTCTTCGCGCTGCGCATTCACCGCGAGGACCGCGAGCGCGCGCTGGACATCTGCCGCGCGGCGGTGGCGGCGGGCACCGACCACGAGTTCGAGTACCGCTCGGTGGCCGGGGACGGGCGCGTGGTGTGGCTGCGGGACATCGTCCACGTGCTGCGCGACAGCCAGGGGCGGCCGCGCCAGCTTCGCGGCCTCACCGTGGACCTCACCGAGCGCAAGCGCGCGGAGGAGGCGCTGCGCGCCAGCGAGGACCAGCTCCGCCAGGCGCAGAAGATGGAGGCGGTGGGTCAGCTCGCGGGCGGCATCGCCCACGATTTCAACAATCTGCTCATGGTGATCCAGGGCGACAGCGATCTCATCCGGCGCAAGGTCCCCGAGGGCGATCCGCTCCGCCGCAACGTGGACGGGATCCGCGAGGCCGCCCAGCAGGCCGCGTCCCTCACGCGCCAGCTCCTCGCCTTCAGCCGCAAGCAGGTGATGGCGCCCAAGGTCATCGACCTCAACAGCGTGGTGGCCGGGATGCAGGCCATGCTGCAGCGCCTGCTCACCCAGACCGTGGAGCTCGTCTTCGTGCCCACGCGCGACGTGGGTTATGTGAAGGCCGACCCGGGGCAGCTCGAGCAGGTGATCATGAACCTGGTGGTGAACGCGCGCGACGCGATGCCGGAGGGCGGGCGGCTCACCATGGAGACGAGCCGGCTGGAGCTGGACGAGACAGCCGTGCGCGGCCACGGCGAGGCCACGCCCGGGGCCTACGTGGTCCTCGCCGTCAGCGACACCGGGCACGGGATGGACGAGGCCACGCGCGCGCGCCTCTTCGAGCCCTTCTTCACCACCAAGGAGCCCGGCAAGGGCACCGGGCTGGGGCTCAGCACCGCGTACGGCATCGTCCGGCAGAGCGGCGGCCACATCTGGGTCTACTCCGAGCCGGGCCAGGGCACCTCGTTCAAGATCTGCCTGCCGCTCGTCACCGAGGAGCCGGAGCGCGAGGTGGCGGCGCCGGAGTCGGCGGGGGACGCCGTGCGTGGCGCGGAGACGGTGCTGCTCGTCGAGGACGCCACGCGCGTCCGTGAAGTCGTGCGCGAGATCCTCGAGGTGAACGGCTACGCGGTGCTGGAGGCGCGGCACGGCGCCGAGGCGATCGAGATCAGCGGGCGCCATGGGGGCCGCATCCACATCATGGTCACCGACGTGGTGATGCCGCAGATGAGCGGGCGCGAGCTGGCGCTGCAGATGGCGCGCTTGCGGCCGGACATGCGCGTGCTCTTCATGTCGGGCTACACGGACAATGCCATCGTGCGCCACGGCGTCCTGGACCCGGGCACCGCCTTCCTCTCCAAGCCCTTCACGCCGGATGCGCTCGCGGCCAAGGTGCGCGAGGTGCTGGACGCGCCCCGTCCCGATGGCGGCAACCCGCCTGGCGGCAGCGGGGCCGCACCCGCGGCGCGGCCCACCACCCATCTCGGCGGGGCGCATTCCGCGCCCACCCGCCACTGACATGACGCCCATCCGCGTCCTCATCGCCAAGGTCGGCCTCGACGGCCACGACCGCGGCGCCAAGGTCGTGGCGCGCGCGCTGCGCGACGCGGGCATGGACGTGATCTACACGGGCCTGCACCGCTCGCCGGAGGAAGTGGTGGCCGCCGCCGTCCAGGAGGACGTGGACGTGCTCGGGATCAGCATCCTCTCCGGCGCGCACATGACGCTGTTCCCGCGCGTGCGGGACCTCATGCGGGCCGCCGGCGCGGAGGACATCATCCTCGTGGGCGGCGGCGTCATCCCCGACGAGGACGTGGCCGCGCTCAAGGAGCTCGGCGTGGCCGAGGTCATCCTGCAGGACACTCCGCCCGACACCATAGTCGAGCGGCTACGCCAGCTCGTCGCCGAGCGCACCCCCCGCTAGCCGTGGGTCTATCGCCACTGACGGGCTGGCCGCCGCGCTACGACACGTCCTATCGACCCGCCGCGGACGCCGAGTACTGGCGGCCGGAGCTCGAGCGCGCCGAGCCCGCGGAGCGCGACCGCTACATCCTGAACAAGCTGCGCCAGCAGCTGCGCTGGGCCTGGGAGCGCAGCCCGTTCTACCGGCGGCGCTGGGAGGCCGCCGGTGTCTCGCCCGACACGCTGAAGAGCCTCGACGACCTCGCGCGCTTCCCCGTCGTCCAGAAGGCGGACCTGCGCGCGGCGCAGGCCGCGCATCCGCCCTTCGGCGACTATCTCTGCATCGAGCCGGAGGCGGTGGCGCGCATTCACGGGACCAGCGGCACCACCGGCCGGCCCACCGTGTTCGGCATCGGCGCCGACGACTGGGAGCGCATCGGCGAGGCGCATGCGCGGGTGCTCTGGGGGGCGGGCCTCCGGCCCGGCGATTCCATCCTCATATGCTCCTTCTTCAGCCTGTACCTCGGCTCCTGGGGCGCCCTGGTGGGGGCGGAGCGGCTGGGCGCCACCGTCTTCCCCTTCGGCGCCGGCGCCGCCGGCCAGACCCTGTCCGCCGTGCAGTGGGCGCGCGATCTGCGGCCGCGCGCGTTCTACGGCACGCCGTCCTATGCGCTGCACTTCGCGGAGACGGCGCGGCGCGAGGGCATCGATCCGCGCGCGCTCGGCATCCGCCTCCTTTTCTTCTCGGGCGAGCCGGGCGCGGGCATTCCCGCCACCAAGGCGCTCATCGAGTCCACCTTCGGCGGGCACTGTGTGGACATGGGCAGCATGGCGGAGATGACGCCCTGGATGACCAATGGCGAGTGCCGCCATCGCACCGGCATGCACCTCTGGCAGGATCTCGTCTACACGCAGGTCTGCGACCCGGAGACCTATGCGCCGCTCCCCTACGGCGCGGAAGGCACGCCCGTCTACACGCATCTCGAGCGCACGTCCCAGCCGATGATCCGCCTGCGTGTCGGGCGACCGCGCGCGCTGGACGGACGAGCCCTGCCCCTGCGGGCGGACCTATCCGCGGCTGCCCGCCGGCCTCTACGGCCGCTTCGACGACATGATCGTGGTGCGCGGCGAGAACATCTACCCGAGCGCGGTGGAGGACACGCTGCGCGCGGTGCCCGGCTTCGGCGGCGAGTTCCGCATCATCGTCTCCCGGCGCGAGGCCATGGACGAGCTGCTGGTCCGCGTGGAGCACGCGGCCAGCCATGGCGGCGCCGAGCGGCTCGACGCGCTCCGCGCGCGAGATGCGCAGCCGGCTGCGCGCGCGGCTGGGCGTGCATCCCGTGGTGGAGCTGGTCCCGGAGGGCACGCTGGAGCGCACCGAGTTCAAGGCCCGCCGCGTGGTGGACGACCGCGACCTCTACCGCGAGACGGTCATCAAGGCGCCCGCCCGATGAGCGCCGGTGCCCGATCCCGCGCGCGCTCGTCGCGGAGCTCGTCGGCGGCTCGGTGCGCGCGCTGGCCCGCGGCCTCACCTGGATCGAGGAGGGCGGCCCGCGCGCGGAGAGCCTGATCGAGCGCGTGTATCCGCAGACCGGGCGCGCTCACGTGGTCGGCATCACCGGCTCGCCCGGCAGCGGCAAGAGCACGCTGGTGCGCGCGCTGGCCCGCGCCGCGCGCGCGCGCGGCAAGACGGTCGGCATCATCGCCGTCGATCCGACCGTCGCCTTACTCGGGAGGCGCCATCCTCGGCGACCGCATCCGCATGAACGATCTCGCGCTGGACCCGGGCGTCTTCATCCGGAGCATGGCCACCCGCGGCGCGCTGGGCGGGCTCTCCCGCGCCGCCGCCGACGCCATCGACCTCATGGATGCCGCCGGGCGCGATCCCATCTTCGTGGAGACGGTCGGCGTCGGGCAGGACGAGGTGGAGATCGCCAGCGCGCGCGCAGTCCGTGGTGGTGGTGAGCGTGCCCGGCCTGGGCGACGACGTGCAGGCCATCAAGGCGGGCGTGCTGGAGATCGCGGACGTGCACGTGGTGAACAAGGCCGATCGCGAGGGCGCCGACCGCACCATCGCCGACCTGCGCAATATGCTCACGCTGGCCCCATGCGCGAAGGCGCGCGGATGCCGCCGGTGCTGGCCTGCGTGGCCGCGCGTGAGGAAGGCATCGACGCGCTCTGGGACGCGCTGACCGCGCACCTCGACGAGCTCAAGGCCACCGGCGAGCTGGAGCGGCGCCGCGCGCGCATCGCCCACAAGCGCGTGCTGGGCATCGCGCAGGAGGTGCTCGCCCGCGCGGTGGCCGACCCGGCCCGCGGGGACACCGGGCCGCTCCTCGCCCGCGTCGCCCGCCGGGAGCTGTCGCCGCATGCCGCCGCGCGCGCGCTGCTCGCCACCTTGCCCGCCGCCACCCGATAGGAGACGCCGCCATGTTCGACCGTGACGCCATCGAGCGGGCCCGCCGGCTCGCCGCCGCCTGGGAAGGGAACGAGCTGCGCCGCTTCATCGAGCGCCAGCCGGAGACGCGGCGCCCGCTACGAGACGCTCTCCGGTCTGCCCGTGCAGCCGCGTCTACACGCCGGCCGACATCGCCGAGACGCCCTTCGAGGAGATCGGCCTGCCGGGACAGTTCCCCTACACGCGCGGGCCGTATCCCACCATGTACCGCGGGCGGCTCTGGACCATGCGGCAGATCGCGGGCTTCGGCACCGGCGAGGACACCAACGGGCGCTTCCGCTATCTCATCGACCAGGGGCAGACCGGGCTCAGCGTGGACTTCGACATGCCGACCCTGATGGGCTACGACTCCGACGACCCCAAGTCGCTCGGCGAGGTCGGCCGCGAGGGCGTGGCGGTGGACACCCTCGACGACGTGGAGGCGCTCTTCGACGGCATCGACCTCGAGCGCATCTCGGTGTCCATGACCATCAACCCGTCGGCGTGGATTCTGCTCGCCATGTACGTGGCGCTGGCGCAGAGCCGCGGCCTCGATCTCAACCGCCTCTCCGGCACCGTGCAGGCGGACATCCTCAAGGAGTACATCGCGCAGAAGGAGTGGATCTTCCCCATCCGCCCCTCCATGCGGATCATGCGCGACATGATCGTCTACTGCGCGCGCAACATGGCGCGCTACAACCCCATCAATATCAGCGGGTATCACATCTCCGAGGCGGGGGCGACGAGCGTGCAGGAGGTCGCCTTCACCATGGCCAATGCGGTGGCCTACGTGGAGGAGGTCACGCGGGCGGGCGTCCCCGTGGACGAGTTCGCGCCGCGGCTGGCCTTCTACTTCGTGGCCCAGGCCGACTTCTTCGAGGAGGTGGCGAAGTACCGCGCCGCCCGGCGCATCTGGGCCAAGATCATGAAGCAGCGCTTCGGCGCCACCCGCGCGGAGTCCATGCGGCTCCGCTTCCACTGCCAGACCGCGGCGGCCACGCTCGACCAAGGCCCAGCCCATGAACAACGTGGTGCGCACCGCGCTGCAGGCGCTGTCCGCGGTGCTCGGCGGCGCCCAGTCGCTGCACACCAACGGCCTCGACGAGGCCTATGCCATCCCGTCCGAGGAAGCGATGAAGCTGGCGCTCCGCACCCAGCAGATCATCGCCGTACGAGACGCGCGTGCCCCAGGTGATCGACCCGCTGGGCGGCTCCTGGTACGTGGAGTCGCTCACCAACCAGATCGAGGCGAAAGTCTTCGAGCTGCTCGCCAAGGTGGACGCCATGGGCGGCACGATCAAGGCCATCGAGGAAGGCTGGTTCCAGCGGGAGATCGCGGACTCCGCCTACGAGACGGCGCGGCGCCGGGCCTCCGGCGAGCAGCCGCTGATCGGCGTGAACATGTTCGCGGAGCCGCCCGCCCCGGTGCCGGTGCCCATCCACAAGGTGGCCGCCGACGTGGAGGCGCGCCAGGTCGCCCGGGTCAAGGCGGTGCGCGCCCGCCGCGACGGCGCCCGCGTCGCCGCGCTGCTGGAGCGGCTGGCCGCCGAGGCGCGCGACCCCGCGGTGAATCTCATGCCCGTGACCATCGAGCTGGTGCAAGGCGCGCGCGACCATGGGCGAGATCGTGGCCCGCCTGCGCGAGGTCTTCGGCCACTACGTCGAGACGCCCATCTTCTGAGGAGCCGCCGCCATGCCCGCGCCCCGTCCGTTCACGTCGTCGCCGTCCCCGAGGCCGACCTCGCCGATCTGCGTGACCGTCTCGGCCGCACGCGCTTCCCCGACGAGCCGCCCGGGCGCGGGCTGGAGCTTCGGCGCCGACCTCGCCTACGTGAAGGCGCTCGCCGCCTACTGGCGCGAGCACTACGACTGGCGCGCGCTGGGAGGCGCGAGCTCAATCGCTTCCGCCAATTCGTCGCCGCCGGTGGCGGGCATCGACCTCCACTTCATCCATGAAGAAGGCCGGGGGCCCCGAGCCGATGCCCCTCCTCCTCTCGCACGGCTGGCCCGGCTCGGTATGGGAGTTCCACAAGATCCTCCCCCTGCTCACCGATCCCGCGCGGTTCGGCGGCGATCCCGCCGATGCCTTCACGGTGGTGGCGCCGTCGCTCCCGGGTTACGGCTTCTCCTTCGCGCCCGGGCAGGCCGGCTCGGCGTGTCCGAGATCGCGGACGTCTTCGCCATCGCTCATGACGCGACGTGCTCGGCTATCGCGCTACGGCGCCCAGGGCGGCGACTGGGGCTGCTTCATCACCGCCGTGCTCGGCCACCGGCCGGCCCCAGGACGTCGCCGGCATCCACCTGAACCTGCTGCCTCTGCGCCGCGACGTGGCGCGGCCGGACCGCCCACCGACGAGGAGAAGAAGTACCTCCAGGAGCTGGGCACACTGGCTGCGCGAAGAGACGGGGTATCAGGTCGATCCAGGGGACCAAGCCGCAGACGCTCGCCTACGGCCTCACGCGACTCCCCGGTGGGGCTGGCGGCCTGGATCGTGGAGAAGTTCCGGAGCTGGAGCGACTGCGGCGGGGAGGTCGAGCGGCGCTTCAGCAAGGATGAGCTGCTCACCAACATCACCATCTACTGGGCTGACCGGCGCGATCGGCTCTTCCTTCTGGCCGTACTATGCCCGCCTGCACGATCGATGGCCGCTCCCGGACGGCGCCCGCATCGAGGTGCCGACGGGCTACGCCGCGTTTCCCAAGGAGATCGTCCGCCCGCCGCGCGCGTGGGCGGAGAAGGTCTTCAACATCCAGCGCTGGACGGTGATGCCGGCGGGCGGCCACTTTGCGGCGATGGAGGAGCCCGAGGCGCTCGCGGGCGAGATCAGGGCGTTTTTCCGTCCCTTACGCTGATATACTCGCCCCCGCCGGCCCCAGCACACGCGCCGGCAGGAGGCCCCACCATGCGCCACACTCGCTTCGTGACGTCGTTCCTCGCCGCGGTGCTGCTGATCGCCGCCCCCCTCGCCTTCGCCGACGAGACGTGCAACTCCCCCTACATGGGCAATCTCATCAAGGGACAGGAAGACTACGTCTACGTCTGGACGCTCGGGGTGAAGGGCCTGGGCGACGGCTTCGACAAGCTCGTCACCATCGACGCCAATCCCGCCTCCGCGCAGTACGGCAAGGTCATCCACAAGGTCTCCGTGGGCGGGCGCGGTGAGGCGCATCACATGGGCTTCACCGACGACCGCCGCTTTCTCTGGGCGGGCGGGCTCGACGACAGCAAGATCTTCATCTTCGACGTGGGGACGGATCCCGCCAAGCCCAAGATCGTGAGGCGCATCCTCGACTTCGCCGGCAAGACCGGCTTCGTGGGCCCGCACACCTTCTACGCCATGCCCGGCCGCATGCTCGTGCAGGGCCTGTCCAACACCAAGGACAATGGCGGCGTCACCGGCTTCGCCGTCTACAGCAACCGCGGCGAGCTCATCAACGTGCAGGCCATGCCCACCGACAAGGGCGGCGACGGCTACGGCTACGACCTCGCCATCAATCCGCAGAAGAACGTGATGCTCTCCTCGAGCTTCACCGGGCGCGCCAACTACATGCGCGAGCTGGGCAAGCTGGTGGCGCGACGCCGAGGCCATGAAGAAGTTCGGCAACACCATGGTGGTGTGGGACCTCAAGGCGCTCACCCCGAAGAAGGTGCTCAGCGTGCCCGGGGCCCCGCTGGAGATCCGCTGGTCCCTCCACGAGGGCGACAACTGGGCCATCACCGCCGCCGCGCTCACCTCGAAGCTCTGGCTGGTGAAGCAGGACGCGGCGGGCGAGTGGCAGGCCAAGGATGTCGCCACCATCGGCGATCCCGCCAAGATCCCGCTCCCGGTGGACATCAGCATCAGCCGCGACGGCACCGGGCTCTGGGTGAACACCTTCATGGACGGCAAGACCCGCTACTTCGACCTCACCAATCCGGAGCAGCCGAAGCAGACCTACGAGAAGGTCACCGGCAAGCAGGTCAACATGATCTCGCAGAGCTGGGACGGCAAGCGCGTGTACATCGCCTCCTCGCTGCTGGCCAACTGGGACAAGGGCGGCGCTGACAACGAGCAGTTCGTCCGCGCGTTCAAGTGGGACGGCAAGGAGCTGACGCCCGCCTTCGAGGTGGACTTCAACAAGGAGAAGCTCGGGCGCGCGCACCACATGAAGTTCGGCATCAAGGCGCTGCGCGCGGCCTTCACCCCCGCGCGCCCCGCGAGCCTCGAGCCCACGCGGTGAGGAGACGCCTCTCCAGGGCGGGCGCGGCTGCCGGCGCTCGCCCTGGTCGTCCTCGCCGGCGGCGCGCCCGCGCACGAGCCGCCGGCGGCGCCGGATCCGCCCGCGGTGATGGATTTCGTCCCGCCCGCTCCCGGCACCTACCGCCTCTACGACATCATGCCGGCGCCCGACGGCGCCGTGCTCGACCTGCGAGGGCCGGCGGGCGCGCCTGGCCCGCTTCACCACCGGCAAGATCACCGTGCTCTCCTTCATCTACACCAGCTGCGCGGACGCGCGCGGGTGCCCGCTCGCCTATCAGGTCTTCCACGCCATGCACGACCGGCTGCGCGCGACTCCCGCGCTGCGCGACCGCGTCCGTCTGGTCACGCTGAGCTTCGATCCCGGCGCACGACACGCCGGCCGTCATGCGCCGCTACGCCAACGGCGCCATCGCCGAGCGGGACCCGGCGATCGAGTGGACCTTCCTCACCACCGCCTCCCCGCGCGAGCTCCTGCCCATCCTGGACGGATTCGGCCAGGACGTGCAGGTCGAGCGCCGGCCGCGCGGCGGCCAGGCCCCGCGTCTCGGTCACGTGCTGAAGGTGTTCCTGATCGACCCGCGCGGGATGGTCCGCGAGATCTATACCACCTCATACCTCTTCCCCGACGTCGTGCTGAACGACATCGAGACGCTGCGCCGCGAATGAGGCCGGGCTCATGCCGTCACGACGCACTCGGAAGCGATGGCGGGCAAGCTGCCTCCTGGCGGCGGCAGTCACCCTCCTGCTCGCGACCGGCGCCGCCCTCGACGTTCTCGCCACCGTCCGCGCCCAGGCCCTCGATCTCCTCTTCGTGACCCGCCCCGCGCGGGCGGCCCAGTCCACCGTGATCGTGGGCATCGACCAGCGGAGCTACCAGGCGCTGCTGCCCCGCTACGGCCCGCTCTCCGCCTGGCCCCGCAGCCTCTACGCGCGGGCGCTGGACGCGCTGGGCGTCGCAGGGCCGCGGGTGGTGGCCTTCGCCGTCTTCTTCGACGCGCCCCGAGCGGAGGACGGCGAGCTCACCGCGGCGATGCGCCGGGCCGGCAATGTCGTGGTGCCCGCGGTGGCTCAGCGGCCGCTGGGATTCAGCGCGCGGCCGGGCGTGGCCCAGGAGTTCGACACCTTCGTGCGCCCGGTGCCCGCGATTCGCGCCGCCGCCGCGGCGGAGGGCGCCGCCAATATCACCACCGCCCGCGACAGCGTGGTGCGCGGCTTGCCCCTCCTGCTGCGGGCGGAGCGGGGAGCGGCTGCCCAGCTTCGCGCTCACGGTGGTGGCGCGCCACGCGCGCCGACCCGCGGTGCTGGATGCCGAGCCGGCGCCCGGCATCGTCTACGCGAGCGGGGCGCGCCATCCCGCTCGCCGAGCGCAATATCATGCTGATCAACTTCCTCGGTCCGCCCTCCGAGCCCGGCGGCCGTCGGCCTTTCCGCATCCTGTCCTTCGTCGACGTGCTGGAGGGCCATTTCGACCCCGCCGCCGTGCGCGATCGCGTCGTGCTCATCGGCCCCACCATCCAGGGCGTGGACGAGCATCCCACGCCCGACCACCAGCGACACGCGCATGTGGGGCGTCGAGATCCTCGCCAGCGCGGTGGAGACCATCCTTCACCAGCGCTATCTGGCCCCGCTGCCCCGGCAGCGCGACGATCGCCGCCATCGCCGTGCTCGCGATGGTCGGCCGCCGGACTGGCCGCGTTCTGGCGTCCCGTCTTCGCCGGGCTGGCCGCTCTCGTCGTCCTTGCCGTCTACGTGATGGTGGCCAGCGCGCTCTTCGAGCTGGGCCGCCCGCTGGACCTCGTCTATCCGCCCGCCGCCCTCTCCTCACCTTCGGCGCCGCCCTCATCTACCGGGTGGTCTTCGACGAGGCCGAGCAGCGCGTGCTGCGGGACGCGATGGCGCTCTATCTCTCGCCCACGGTGAGCCGGTGGGTGCTCGAGGATCCCGACCGCCTCCGGCTCGGCGGCGAGCGCCGCGAGATGACCGTCCTCTTCAGCGATCTCCGGCGCTTCACCACCGTCGTGCACGAGCTGCCCCCCGAAGTCGTGGTCTCGCTCCTGAATCTCTATCGCGGCGACATGACGGACCACGTGTTCGCGGAGGACGGCGTGCTCTCGCAGTATGCGGGCGACGCCATCGAGGCGTTCTGGAACGCGCCCATGAGCCAGCCGGACCACGCGCGGCGCGCGTGCGCGACCGCGCTCGAGATGACGGCGGCGCTCGCGCGGCTCCAGCCGGAATTCGCGCGGCGCGGGTGGGGCGGCGTGGACATGGCGGTGGGGATCAATACCGGCCCCATGGTGGTCGGCAACATGGGCTCGCGCGCCCGGCTCGCCTATACCGCGGTGGGGGACGCGGTCAACGTGGCCGCTCGGCTCGAGGGCCTCTCGAAGGAGTACGGGGTGCGCGTGGTGATCGGCGAGGCCACCCGGGAGGCGGCGGGGCCCGCCTTCGAGTACCGCTTCCTCGATGTGGTGGCGGTGATGGGACGCAACACTCCGGTCACCGTGTACGAGCTGGTGGGGCGGGCGGGGAGCCTCACGCCCGGCGCCGTCGCCCTTCTCGCGCGCTATCACGAGGGCATCACGCTCTACCGCGGGCGGCGCTGGCGGGAGTCAGCCGCGCTCTTCGATGCCCTCGCGATCGGAGGGCCCGACGATGGCCCCATCGCGCTCTACCGGCGGCGGAGCCACGATCTCCTCGCGGATCCGCCGCCGCCGGGCTGGGACGGCGTCTACGTCGCGCGGACCAAATAGCGAGCGCTAGCAGGCGGCTGAAAAACTCGCAGGCGGCTCAAAAAGGTCCAGATGCGAGGCGGCGCCCGAGAACCGCACGCGAGGCGTAGTCTCTCTACGTTGAGCGTGCGGCCGAGGGCGCCAACGACGCAGATGGGCCTTTTTCAGCCGCCTGCTAGCGCGCCGCCCGCGAGGCCAGCTCCCCGGGCGAGATCACTATGGTCGTCGGGATGCCCCCGGGCGCCGGCTTCAGCCGCCCCAGCCAGCCGTCCACCACCCGCGCCGTCCGCGGCTCGGGCCGCTCGAACTCGCCGAAGCGCTGCACGATGTCACCCCCGCGCTGCTCCCCCTCCCGCAGGCGCCCGCGTCGCTCGTCCCAGTACACCGGGGTGCCCTTGAAACGACCAACCACGCTCACCGTGTAGTCACCGTCTCCCGTCGCCACGAGCAGGAGCCGGTAGGGCCCGGCGAGGCCGGCGGGCACCTCGATGACGCGGCGGCCATCGCGTGTCCCGGTGAACGAGCCGAACACCTGGTTCACCTCGACGCCGGGGGCGACGAAACCGGCCGCGCGCACGCCGTCGGGCATGATGAGGAGCGGCGCGGCCGGACCCTCCACGGTCACCTCGAGGGTGCTGGCGTTGACCGAGAAGGGCTCGGTGGTCTCGGCGCCGTCGTACGCGAGCGTGCCCTTCTCGCCCGCCCGGAGCCTGGTGCGCAGGGTGCCGCGCGCATCGCGCAGCTCGACGTCGCCCGCGCGCGTCCAGCTCACGAAGCTGCCGTCCGCGCGCGCCTCGGCGCCGATGAGCCCATCGCGCGCGGTGGCCGAGTTCGCGTTGGACTGGAGCGTGACGGTGCCGCGCCCGCCCAGCCACCCGGCCACCCGGGCCCACACCGTGCCCGCGAGAATGAGAATGCGGACGCGCGAGGGCTCCTGACCGCCCGCGTCCGCTTCCCGCACGGTGATGTCCGAGCCCGGCTCGACGGTCACGGTGGTGCCGTCAAGGAAGGTGATCAGCGCGCGCCCGCTCAGCGCGGTGACCACCCGGTCGCCCGCGGCGAGGTCCGATCCGCTCGTCGCTCGCGCGAGCGATCCGCCGGCGGCGCGCGCATGCTCGACCGGTCCGGAGAGCACGGTCAGGGTGGCGGACGTGGCCGGCCTCATCGCCTGCGGCTGCGCCGACACGGTGGTGACGAGCGCGAGCACGAGGCCGAGGGCCACCGCGGACCTTCCAATAACCTTTCGTTCTGCCATTGCTTTCCCCCTTCGGGAGCGCTCTCGAGTCGCCCTCTGGGGGAGCAAGGCATGTGCCAGCGTCTCCCGACTGCGACCTCCCTTCAGACACGGCGATACGGAGTTGACGGCGGGCCAGACGCCGCCGAGCGTTGCGGGCGGCGTCGGCAGGCTGCCCGATGACCGGGCATTTATGTATGATCGTCGCCATGAAGCTCGGCTGGGCGCTGCCGGTGGCGGGTGCGTGGGCGACGCGCCGAGAACCAGGTGCGCACCGCGCAGCATGCGGAGCGGCTGGGCTATTCGGGCCTCTGGGTGCTGCAGCGGCTCCTGTACGCGCTCGAGCCCAAGGGATCCTACCCGCCCATGCCGAACCAGCCCTGGCCCAAGATGTTCGAGAGCGTGATGGACCCCATCGTGGCGCTGGCCTACGTGGCGGGGCAGACCTCGCGCATCCGGCTCGGCACCAGCGTGCTGATCATGCCGTACTTCTCGCCCATCCTCCTCGCCAAGCAGCTTGCCACGCTCGATCAGGTCTCCGGCGGCCGGCTGGACGTGGGGCTCGGGCTGGGCTGGTCCGAGGACGAGTTCGACGCCTCCGGGGTTTCCTTCAAGCAGCGCGGCCGGCGCGGGGACGAGTTCCTCCGCTGCCTCAAGACCATCTGGACGGAGGACGTGGTCGAGTTCCACGGCGACTTCTACCACGTGCCCCGCTCCCGCGTCCTGCCCAAGCCGCGCCAGAAGCCGCATCCGCCCATCACCATCGGCGGCTATAGCGACGTGGTGATCAACCGCGCGGTGAACCTGGGCGACGGCTTCAACGGCGGCAATATGCCGCTGGTCGAGGTGCGGCCGCTCATCGCGCGCATCCGGGCGGCGGCGGACAAGGCCGGCCGCGACCCCGCGAGCCTGCACGTGGTCTGCCGCGGGACGTTCAGGGTGCACGAGGCCCCTCAGGGGCCCGGCCGCCGCGCGCTGTTCGGGACGCTGGCGGAGATCCGCGAGGACATCCAGCGCTATGCCGAGGCCGGGCTCACCGAGCTATTCCTCGAGGGAAACTTCAACCTCGCCGACCTGCCCATCGAGCGCGCGCTGGAGCTGATGCAGGAGCTCGCCCCCGCCCGCTGAGGTCCCCGCGACGCCGGCTACTTGAGCCGCGGGTCGAGGGCGTCGCGGAGGCCGTCGCCGAAGAGGTTGAAGCCGAGCACGGTGACGAAGATGGCGAACCCCGGGAACAGCGAGAGCCACATATTGGCCTGGATGAAGGAGACATTGGCCTTGAGGTCCCAGCCCCAGCTCGGGGTCGGCGGCTGGGTGCCCAGGCCCAGGAAGGACAGGGTGGCCTCCACGATGATCGAGGTGGCGATGCCGAGCGTGGTCGTCACGATGATCGGCGCCAGGCAGTTCGGCAGCACGTGGCGGACGAGGATCCAGGGATCCCGCACGCCGAGGGCGCGGGACGCCTCGATGTACTCCTTCTCCTTGATGGAGAGCACGCTCCCCCGCACCAGGCGCGCGTAGATGGGGATGCGCACGATGGCGATGGCCCCGGTGACCTTCATGGTGCCGATCAGGCCCGCGGTGGGCGTGAAGATGACCATCAGAAGGATGGCGAGCAGGAAGATGGGGAAGGCGAGAATCAGGTCCATCATCCGCATGATGACGGTGTCGATCCGGCCCCCGTAGAACCCGGCGATCATGCCGAACGGCACGCCGACGAAAAGCGCGAGCAGCACGGAGCACAGCCCCACCAGCAGCGAGATGCGCGTGCCGTGGATGATACGGCTCAGCATGTCGCGGCCGAGCTGGTCGGTGCCCAGGGGATAGTCCCAGCTCGGGCGCTCGAACATATGCTTCTGGTCGCTGGCGATGGGACTTTGGGGCGCCAGCACGTCCGCGAAGATCGCCACCACGAGCAGGACCCGGACGATCCCCGCGCCCAGGAGCGCGGTGGTGCTGCGCCGGAGCCGGCGGATCCCCTCCACCAGGGGCGAGGCCGACGGCTTGGCGCGCGCGCCCCAGGCAACGCCGGGGGCCCCGGGCAGGTCGGCCTCGCCCACGCTTCCTCCGCGGATCGGTCGCGGTCTCGACGCCCGTGCCTCCTCAGGCGTACCGGATCCGGGGATCCAGGAAGGTGTAGGTCAGGTCCACGACGAGATTCATGATGACGAAGGCGAGCGCCGTCAGCAGCGCGAAGCCCTGCACCTGCTGGTAGTCGCGGGCGATGATGGCGTCGATGCCGAAGGTGCCCAGCCCCGGCATGGCGAAGAGCGTCTCCACGACGATGGCGCCCCCGATGAGGAAGCCGATCTGGAGCCCCATCACCGTCACGGTGGGGATCAGGGCGTTCTTCAGCGCATGCTTGAAGATCACGGGCCGCTCGGGGAGGCCCTTGGCGCGCGCGGTGGTGACGTACTCGGTGCGGATGACCTCCAGCATGCTGGCGCGGAGGAGCCGCGTGAGGATGGCGGCCCGGCCCACCCCGAGCGCGATGGCGGGCATCAGGACGTGCTGCGCATTGCCCCACAGGCTCGCCGGCACAGACGATGGTCTGGCAGGTCCCGGGCAGGTACACCCAGCCCGAGCTGGGCAGGAGCCCGCCCGAGCCCGATGGAAAAGACGAGCAGGAGGAGGACCCCGATGAAGAACTCGGGGATGGAGACGCCGATCATGGCCACCGAGGTCGCCGTGTAGTCGGCCCAGGTGTTCTGGCGCAAGGCGCCGATGATGGCGGCGGGGACGGCGATGAGCAGCGCCACCCCCATGGACAGGACGATCAGCTCGAGGGTCACCGGCAGGCGGATGAGCACGTCCTGGAGGACGGGGCGCCCGGTGAGGATCGAGGCGCCCCAGTCCCGCTGCGACGAGCTTGCCGAGCCAGATCACGTACTGGAACGGACGAGCGGCTTGTTCAGCCCGTACTCCGCGCGCACCTTGACCGCGTCCTCCTCGGTGTAGGCGTCGCCGAGCAGGGCGACACGACGGGATCGCCGGGGACCGACCGCATCATCACGAACACCACGAAGGTGATCATGAGGACCGTCGGCACGATCCCGAGCAGACGTCTCAGGATGTAGATGCGCATTCGCGCTCGCCCGGCGCCCGCGCCTCTTACTTGTCCAGCCAGACCTTGTCGTAGTGGACCTCGAACTCCGCGTTGTACGTGTAACCCTTCATCCACGGCTGGGCGACCATGTAGAAGGGCGAGCCCGAGACGACATTCCAGTACATATTGTCGGCCATGTACTCGAGCAATTCCTTCGCCGAGCGCCTTGCGCTTGGTCGAGTCCAGCTCCTCGCGCGTAGCGCGCGTAGTAGTCATCCACCTTGGTGTCGGTGTGGCGCGGATGGCTCCACGCGGACGACTTCGTCGAGACGTACGCCGTCGAGAGGTAGCCATTGCTGTCGATCGTCAGCAGGGACAGAAGGTCCTCGACGTACATGTCCCACGGGCCGTCGCCGAGAGTGGAGTTCATCCAGGTGACCTTGTCGACCAGCCGGATGTTCGCCGTCACGCCGATGCGCGCCATCTGCTCCTTGACGACGGTGGCGATGACGTTGAACACGCTCTTCTCGGTGTTGGTCATCAGCTCGAGGGTCAGCGGCTTCGACGGGCCGTACCCGACCTCGGCCAGGAGCGCCTTCGCCTTGGCCTGGTCGTACGGGCACAGGTGGTTGATGTTCACCGACTCCAGCGTTCCGGGCGGCGCCATCGCCGACCCACGGGGTCGCCTTGCCCTTGAAGGCGATCTTCACGATCTCCTGCCGGTCGATGCCGTAACAGCCGATCGCCTTGCGCACCCGGACGTCGCCGAAGATCGGATGCGGGCGTCCGTTCAGCCGACATCGGTTTGCCGTCCTTGGGGACGGTGACCTTCATCGCCGCCAGCATCGGCGTCGTTTCCTTGCCGGTCATGATCTGGGCTTTCGGCTGCGTGCACCTTCATCGTGTCGACGTGCTCCGGGCGAGAACGAGGCGATGAAGTCGACCTCACCGGCGTTGAACGCCGCCATCTCGGTGACCGGGTCCTTGATCACGCGGATCATGACGCTATCGAGGAGGGCAGCCCGGGCACGAAGTACTTGTCGAAGCGGTCCATCGCCAGGTGGCTTCCCTTCACCCATTCGACGAACTTGAACGGCCCGCATCCCGACGACGCCTCGGGCTTGCCCTGCTGCCGATCTTGAAGCGTGAACTTCTGGGTCGCGACGGGCGAGAGGAGGATCAGACCCGTCCGGTACGCCGGCGAGCATGTGCAGGAAGAAGCGCGTAGGGGTGCTTGAGCCGGACCTGCACGGTCTGGGGGTCGAGAACCTCCACGCTGTGGACCGGGCTCGTAGAACGGCCGCATCCCCGACTTGGTGGCGGGGTCCATCATGCCGCTCGATGTTGAACTTGACGGCGGCGGCGTCCACCGGGGTGCCGTCGTGGAAGAGGACGTTCTTCCGGAGCTTGAAGGTGTAGAGCAGGCCCGTCGGACGACATCTGCCACGACTCGGCGGCGTCGCCGACGAACTTCCCGTCGGGCGTGATGTTGACGAGGCTGCACCCCACGTTCATCGCCACCCACATCATTTCGTAGCCGGGCGCGGTGTGGAAATCGAGGTTGGCGATCTCGTTGCCGTAGGAGACGCGGAGGGTGCCGCCCCGCTTGGGCGTCTGCGCGTCGGCCGGGGCCGGCAGCGAGACGATCCAGGCCAGGACGAGCAGGACCAGGGGACGGAGCGAAAGAGATCGTGGGCGCATAGTGTCCTCCCTGCTGAGCGATGTGCCTCGAGATCGGACCTTGCGAGCGGACCTAGCGAAGGGACCCGCAAGGGGCCCGGTGATTGGGGGGACTTTACACCAGTCCTGTCCTGTCAACAAGGGTTTGCGGGGGGATCAGCGCGCGGGCGCGTCCCCAAAGTAGAAGGTGTCGGCGGCGGGGTCCGACGGCCTCGGCGGGCGCGGCGCCGGCGCCTTGCTCGGGGCGAGCGCGAGCTTGCGGAAGTAGTAGATCATCGCCCGCTGGTCCTCCTCGGACCAGTGCGAGCCGATGTCCCAGGGCATGGCCTGCCAGTGCATGGGGCGGCCGTTGCCGCCGATCCCCGCGCGCAGGCCCCGCATCAGCGCGGCATCCGAGAGGCGGCCGATGCCGTGGTCCGGGTGCGGCGTGAGATTCGTGGAGGTCGCGCTGCCATAGACGCGCCAGCGCCCTTCCATTCCGCCCGCCAGCCAGCGCTTCGTCACGAAGCCGCTGAAGGCGCGCGCCGGCGTATGGCAGAGCCCGCACGGCGCCACCGTGGAGAGATATTCGCCGCGCTCCGCATAGGCGCGATCCGAGACGGGCAGCCCGCGCGGCAGCGCCGGCTGGCCCATGAAGAGCCAAGCCGTGGTGATCGTCGAGCCCATGAGGCCCAGTGGCGGCCAGGCGGCGATGAGCAACCAGAGGAGGAGCGCCGTGCCGCCCGACGCCGCGTGCACGATAGGAACGCGCCGGCGCGCCTGTCCAACGCAGCCAGGCCTGCCAGCCCAGCCAGCCGACCCCGCCGAGCCAGGCCCAGCCGAGCAGGTGGCTGACCAGGCGGTGGAGCCACCACGCCGGGATGCGGCCGCGCAGCGCGGGATCCGTCGCGGCATTGCCGCCCCAGAGCTCCACCGCGGCCGGCACGCCGAAGAACGCGAGGATCTTGCCGCCCACCATCTCGCCCGGCCATCCCCACTCGGACGCGGGCACGGCATTCGCGATGGGCGGCAGGCTCTTGAGATAGACGGCGATGGCGCGCGCATCGGCCCGCGTCAGCCGAGAGAACCAGGGCCAGGGCATGGCCATGGGGTCCAGGTGCCGGCCGTCGCGCGCCACGCCCTCGGTGAGGGCGCGCACGATCTCCGCCTCGCTCCAGCGGCCGAGCCCGGTGTCCCGGTCGGGCGTGAGGTTGCGGCCGTACCAGACGCCCCACGGGTACACGGACACGCGCATGCCGCCGGCCATGAAGCGCTCGGTGAGATAGGCGCCGGTGTCGGGGCTGATCGGGGTATGACAGAGGGAGCACTGCATGGCGTTGGTGAGATAGCGGCCGCGCGCGAGCGGATCGGTGGCGACCCCCGCACGGCGGACGCGGTCGGGATCCAGCTCCTCCCAGATCGGCCGGCGCGCCAGGCTCTGCACGAACATCGCGATCTGGAACGCCTGATCGCGCGAGAGCACGCGGCCATAGGACGGCATGGGCGAGCCATCGAGCCCGGTGACGAGGCGGAGCGCGATGGCCGCGCGCTCGCCCCCGCCGCGGAAGCTCCAGGGCTGGGTCAGATCCGCGGGCGGCGACGGAAGGCCGGGTCCCTCGCGCTCCGGCCGCCACTCGGCGGCCTGCCCGTTCCCGCCATGGCAGCCCGCGCAGCCGAGCGCGGCATAGAGCTCGCGCCCGCGCTGCACGTGCACGAGGGAGTGCGCGGGCGAGAGCCCCATGGCCATCGACGGGGCGGTGGGAACCGTGCGCGGGGCCCACTCGAGCAGCCGGCGCGCCAGCGCCTCCACGTCCTCGGCCGAGATGAGCCCCTCGAAGCCCGGCATGCTCGTGCCCGGCAGCCCGACGCGAATGGTGCGCGCGAGGTCTTCCACCGTGGGCAGGGTGCCGGTGGGCGTCGAGCGGAACTTGTAGACGCCGGCGGTGAAATCGCGCGGCCGCGGCGACAGCAGCCCCGCGGCGGGCCCGTCGCCCCGGCCTTCGGACCCGTGACAGGTGACACAGTGCCGCGCGTAGAGCGCGTCGGGCTGGGCGCTCGCCGCGCCGGCCGCGAGGAGCAGGAGCCCCAGGAGGAGTGCGGCGGCGAGCCGGCTCACATCAGGCGCCACGGCTGAGATTGTAGCGCGCGCGGTGGCCTTCGCGCGAAGCCTCGCCGCGTCACGCTTGCGGGAGCGGGCCCCGCTCCCGTAGTGTGAGCCCACGAGGAGACGCGCGCATGCCGATGTACTCGCACTCGCGGCTGTCCGTCTACGAGACCTGCCCGCGCCAGTACCGGTTCCGGTACGTGGAGCGGGTGAAGGTGCCGCAGGTGGAGACGGTCGAGATGTTCCTGGGCAGCCGGGTGCACGAAGCGCTCGAGAGCCTCTATCGGTGCGTGAAGGCGGGCGCCGTTCCCACTCTCGACGATGTGCTCGCGGTCTACCGCGCGCGCTGGCAGGCCGAGTGGACGGGCGCCATCCGCATCAGCAAGCCGGAGCGCACCGCCGAGGACTATCTGGCGCTGGGCGTCCGGCACCTCGCGACCTATCACGCCCGCTACCAGCCCTTCGACCAGGAGCGCACGCGTCGGTCTCGAGCGGCGTATCGCCTTCCCGCTCGACGAGACCCGGAGGATCTGGCTCCGAGGCTACATCGACCGCCTCTCGGTGACGCGGGACGGGGTCTGGCAGGTCCGCGACTACAAGAGCGGCCAGTGGCTGCCCACCCAGTCGGACGTGGACGCGGATCGGCAGCTCGCGCTGTATCAGATCGGGGTGCAGCGGCGCTTCCCGGGCCGCGCGCGGCATGTGGAGCTGGTGTGGCACTACCTCGCGCACGACATCGAGCTCCGCTCGCGGCGCGAGCCGCAGGCGCTGCGCGCGCTCGAATCGGAGACGCTCGGCCTCATCGACACCATCCAGGCCGACAAGAACGTGGGAGATGGTGGAGGGGCCGCACTGCCGGCGCTGCTCGTACCAGGCGATCTGCCCCGCCTGGTCGCCGCAGCTCATGCTCCCGGGAATCTAGCCCAGGAGGCGCTCCGCGGCCTCTTCCCCGGAGTGGACGCAGTCGGCGATCCCGACGCCACGATACGCCCCGCCGGCCAGCGCCAGCCTCGGCAGCCGCCGCGCCGCCGATTCGATGGCCTCCACCCGGGTCAGGTGACCCACCTCGTACTGCGGCATCGCCTTCACGTAGCGATTCACCCGCGCGAAGAGGGGCTCGCCCTCGGCGCCGAGGAGCGCCGCCAGCTCGGCGCGAGCGGCCGCCGTCAGCGCGGCGTCATCCGCCCCGACGGCTGCCTCGTTGAGCGCCCCGCCGACGAAGACTCGCAGCAGGACCTGGCCCTCGGGCGCGCGGCCCGGGTATTTCACGCTCGAGAAGGTGCCGGCGATCACGGGTCGGCGCTCCACCTGGGGCACCACGAAGCCAAAGCCGTCGAGCGGATGGCGGATGGCCTCGCGGCGATAAGCCAGCGTGATCGTGGCGGACGAGGCGTAGGGAATGTCCTCGAGGAGATGGCCGAGCGCGGGATCGGCAGGCCGCAGCAGGCGCGCGGCCTGATACGCCTCGGTGGCCAGGATCACGGCGTCCGCGTCCACCGTGGTGCCGGCCGCGGTGGCGACGTGCCAGCCGGCGCCCTGCCGCTCCAGCGCGGTGACGCGCTCCTTGAGCCGCACCGCGCCCGGCGGGAGTCGGCCGGCGAGGGCCTGCACCAGCTCGTCCATTCCGTCCTTGAAGGTGACGAAAAGGGACCAGCGTGCCCCGCTCGTGCCCCCGGCCGACACGGGCGCCCGGCGCCCGGCGCGCCGCATGGCGAGGATCACGCTGCGATGCTCGCGCTCCATCTCGAGGAAGCGCGGCATGGTGGCGGCGAGCGAGAGCGAATCCGGATCCGCGGTGTAGATGCCGCCGATGAGCGGCTGGGCCACGCGCTCCAGCGCCTCGCGGCCCAGACGGCGTCGCACGAAGGCGCCCAGGCTCTCGTCGGAGTCGCCCCCGCGCGGCAGGACCAGGTCCATGGCCATGCGGAGCTTGCCGCGCCAGGAGAAGAGCGAGGAGCGAAGGAGCGACGTCAGCCGCGTGGGGGCCATGAGCTGGAAGCCCTCGGGCAGCGGATGCAGGCGGCCGCCGAAGGCCACGAAGGCGGTCCGGAAGCGATCGTTCGTGCCGACGAGGCGGTCCTCGATCCCGAGCCGGCCGCATAGCGCCAGCGCCCAGGGCTTGTCGGAGATGAAGGAATCGGGCCCGCATTCGACGAGGAACCCGTCGCGCCGCTCGGTCTGGATGATGCCGCCCAGCCGATCACCCGCCTCGAGCACGGTCAGGTCGAGCCGTTGCCCGCTCGCGCGCGCGCGCTCCACCGCCCGATGCGCCGCCGAGAGCCCGGCGATGCCGCCACCGATGACGACGAGTCTCATGGCGAGGGGGTCAGCGCCCCGACATCTCGTGGACCAAGTCCACGAGGGCGCGCACGTGGTCCACCGGCGTCTCCTGATGCACGCCATGGCCGAGGTTGAAGATGTGGCCGGGACGGCGCGCCGCGCCCTCGAGGATGGCGCCGGCGGCGCGGCGAATCTCCGGCACCGGGGCCAGGAGGACGGCGGGATCCAGATTGCCCTGCACCGCCACGTCCCCGCCCAGCCGATCCCAGGTCGGGCCCAGGTCTACTCGCCAATCGAGGCCGAGGACATCACCGCCCGCCTCCTTCATCAGCTCGAGCAGGGTCGCGGTGCCGGTGCCGAAGTGGATGGTGGGCACGCCGGGCGCGAGGCGACTCAGCACCGCGCGGCTATGCGGGAGCACGAACTCCCGATAGTCCGCGGGCGAGAGCGTGCCCACCCAGGAGTCGAAGAGCTGGACGGCCTGGGCGCCGGCGCCGATCTGCCCGTTCAGGTACTCCGCGGTGATCCCGGCCAGCCGCGCCATCAGCGCATGCCAGGCGGCGGGCTCCCCGCGCATGAAGCGCTTGGTGTGGAGGAACTCGCGCGAGGCGCCGCCCTCGATGAGATACGAGGCCAGCGTGAAGGGCGCGCCCGCGAAGCCGACGAGCGGGACGCGGTCGGCCAGCGCCTTGCGAACGAGCCGCACCGTCTCGAAGACGAAGCCCACCGACGACGGCACGTCCACGGGGTCCAGGCGCGCCACGTCGGCCGCGCTGCGCACCGGCCGCGCGATATGCGGCCCCTCGCCCCGGGTGAACTCGAGCCCCACGCCCAGCGGCTCCAGCACCAGCAGGATGTCGGCGAAGAGAATCGCCGCATCCACGCCCAGGCGCTCGATGGGCTGGAGCGTCACCTCGGTGGCGGCGGCGGGCGTCTTGCACAGCGTGAGGAAGTCGTGCTTCGCCCGCAGCGCGCGGTACTCCGGCAGGTAGCGGCCCGCCTGGCGCATGAGCCATATGGGCGTGAACGCGGTCTTCTCGCGTCGGCAGGCACGGAGGAAGGGCGCGTCGGCGTTCGTCATCGCGAATGCAGCGTAGCGAGCGCCCCTGGCGGAGTCAAGAAAGGGACGGTATCATCCGGGACCGAGGAGGATTCCCCGATGCCCTTTCTCTCCGGTAAGCAGGCCTTTCTCCAGATCCTGAAGCAGGAAGGCGTGGAGTGCATGTTCGGCAACCCGGGCACCACCGAGCTGCCCCTCATGGACGGGCTCGCGCGCGAGCCGGGCATCCGCTACATCCTGGCCCTCCAGGAGTCGGTGGCCATCGCCATGGCCGACGGCTACGCGCATGCCAGCGGCAAGCTCGCCGCCGTCAACGTGCACACCTCCCCCGGGCTGGGCAATGCCATGGGCATGCTCTACGACGCGCGCATGTCCGGCGCGCCCATGCTCCTGACGGCCGGCCAGCACGATCAGGCCATGAACCTCACCGAGCCCATTCTCTGGTCGGATCTGCCGCCGGTGGCGCGGCCGTACGTGAAGTGGTCGCATGAGATCACGCGCCTGGAAGATCTGCCGCGCGCGGTGCGCCGCGCCGTCAAGACCGCGCACGCGCATCCGAGCGGACCCGTCTTCATCTCGCTGCCGGTGGACGTGCTCAATGCCGAGCGCGAGCTGGATCTGCTCGCGTCGACGCGGATCGCGCCCCGGATCCGGGGCGATGCCGGCGCCATCGAGGCCGCCGCCGATCTGCTCGTGCGCGCCAAGCGCCCCGTCATCGTGGCCGGCGACGCCGTGACCCAGAGCGACGCGCTGGTGGAGATGGCCGAGGTGGCGGAGCTCCTGGGCGCGCCCGTCTACGGCGAATGCGTGCCCTCGACCTGCTCCTTCCCCTTCACGCATCCGCTCTACGCGGGGCCGTTCCCGCGCTTGGGCCCGCCCATCCGCAATATGCTGATGGGGCACGACCTCCTCTTCTCGGTGGGCGGCGATCTCTTCACGCTCTCCCTGCCCTCGGACGTAGAGCCGATGCCGGAGGGGCTGACGGTGGTGCACATGGACACGGATCCCTGGCAGCTCGGGAAGAACTATCCCGCCAAGGTCGCCATCCTGGGCGATCCCAAGGCGACGCTGCCCGATCTCGCCGAGGCCGTGCGCAAGCGGCTGGGCGCGGGCGGGGTGAAAGAACGCGCGGCCAAGATCGCCGAGCTCTCCGCCGCGCACACGTCGGCCACCGAGAAGCTGCGGACCAAGGCGCGGACCGAGATGCAGTCCTCGCCGATCTCGCCGCTGGCCCTGGTGGGCGCGGTGGCGGACGCGGTGCCGGACGACGCCATCATCGTGGACGAGTCCATCTCGTCGAGCCACGGCGTGCGCAATCTCTTCCGCGCGCAGGATCAGCGCAGCTTCTACGGGCTGCGCGGCGGCGGCATCGGCTGGGGGCTGCCGGCCACCCTGGGGGTCAAGCTCGCCCAGCCGGGGCGCCCGGTGGTGGGGCTGATCGGCGACGGCAGCGCGATGTACACCATCCAGGCGCTGTGGACGGCGGCTCGCACGACTCCATTCCCTGCGTCTACGTCATCTTCAACAATGCCTCCTACCGCATCCTCAAGCAGCGGACCCTGGCGCTCAAGGGCTTCTCCGCCGAGGACGACCAGTACGTGGGCATGGACCTCGTCAACCCGCGCATCGACTATGTCGGCATGGCCAAGGCGCTGGGCGTGCCGGGCGAGCTGGTGGAGAAGGGCGTGGAGGTCGGCGCCGCGGTGAAGCGCGGCCTCGCCTCCGGCGGCCCGTACCTGGTGGACGTCCACATCGACGGCGCCTTCAAGAACTGAGCGGTGAGCGGCCGCCTCGCGGGCAAGGTCGCGATCGTGGCCGGGGCGGGCTCGCGCGGTCCCGGCCTCGGCAACGGGAAGGCCGCCGCCATCCTCTTCGCGCGCGAAGGGCGCGTCCGTCCTGTGCGTGGACGCCCAGGTCGAGCGCGCGGAGGAGACGGTGGCGCTCATCACGGGCGAGGGCGGCCGCGCCTCCGCCTTCGCCGCCGACGTCACCAAGAGCGCCGACTGCCGCGCCATGGTGACGGCCGCGCGCGCGCAGTACGGCGGGCTCCACGTGCTGCACAACAATGTCGGCATCGAGTCCCGCAAGGACGTCCTCGACACCACGGAAGAGGAATGGGACCGCGTGATGGCGGTGGACCTCAAGTCCATGCTCCTCGCCACCCAGGCCGCCATCCCCGCCATGGCGGAGGCCAAGAGCGGCTCCATCATCTGCGTCTCCTCCGTCGCCGCGATGCGCGGCCAGCGGCCGCACCGCCTATGCCGCCGCCAAGGCCGGCGTCATCGGCCTCATCCGAAGTGTCGCCGCCCAGGTCGGGCGCCAGGGCATCCGCGTCAACGCCATCGCGCCGGGCATGGTGTGGACGCCCATGGTGGAGAGCCTGGGCCCCGAGGCGCGCGAGCGGCGGCGCAAGGCGAGCCCGCTCGGCACCGAGGGCACGGGATGGGACGTGGGCTGGGCCGCCGTCTTCCTCGCCAGCGACGAGTCCCGCTGGATCACCGGACAGACTCTGGTGGTGGATGGCGGCGTCACGTTGACGACAAGGTGAGTCAGCGCCCGAGATCGAGAGGAGACATAGATGGCGCATGACGTTCGGCATTCACGTGGGGCATCTGGGCGGCCCGATCGACGAGCTGCGCAAGCTCTGGCGCTTCGCCGACGCCGCCGGCTTCGACTGGACCTCGGTGGCGGATCACTTCCAGGAAAGCCCGCCCCAGGGCGGCGACGGCGACTGCTTCGAGGCCATCGCCTCCTATACCGCCATGGCCATGGAGACCAAGCGCGTGCGGCTGGGCGCGCTGGTCTTCTGCGTGAACTACCGGAATCCCGGGCTGCTCGCCAAGTCCCTCTGCACCATCGACCACCTCTCGGGCGGTCGGGTGGAGTGCGGCATCGGCGCGGGCTGGCACGAGTCGGAGTACCGCGGCTTCGGCATCCCCTTCGAGCGCATTGGCGTGCGCGAGGACCAGCTCGAGGAGGCGGTGCAGATCCTCCGCATGCTCTTCGACCAGAAGGTCTCGAGCTTCGACGGCAAGCACTTCAAGCTGGTGGACGCGCGCTGCAATCCCAAGCCCCTCCAGCCGCGCCTCCGCATCTGGATCGGCGGGCAGGGCGAGAAGCGGACGCTGCGCGCGGCCGCGAAGTATGCCGACGGCTGGAACGCGCCCTATATCGATCCCAAGGTGTGGGCGGCCAAGAGCGCCGTCCTGGACGACTGGTGCGCCAAGGAAGGCCGCGATCCGAAGAGCATCCTCCGGTCCGTCAATGTGGGCTTCTACCTGGGCGCGGACGCGCGGGGCGCGCAGCGCGGGGAGGCCCTCTACCTGAAGCACTGGGGTCCGACCAATGCCCGCGGCGGATTCTTCCGCGGCACGCCCAAGGACATCCTCGCGATGTGCGAGGCCTATCAGGCGGCCGGAGTGCAGCGGCTCAATATCGCCTTCCGGGAGGGACCCTACGACTGGGAGGCGCTGCAGGCCTTCGCGGAAGTGGTGTTCCCCGCGTTCGGCATCCGCAAGCCGGCCTAGGCGCTGGCGCGCGGCGGGCTGGCGAGCAGCTCGCGGACCTTTTCGACGAAGGTCTCGAGGTCGAACGGCTTGGAGATGTAGTCGGCCAGCGCATTGGCGAGCGCGCTGGGCGAGTAGATATTGCTGGCGAAGGCCGACATGTAGAGAATGCGCACGCCGGGTCGGACCACGGCGAGATTTCGCGCCAGCTCCTGGCCGCTCATCACCGGCATGACCATGTCGGTGACGACGAGATCGATGACGCCGTCGTGGCCGCGGGCCAGCTCCACCGCCTCGGCGCCATTGGCGGCCTGCAGCACCGAGAAGCCGAGCCCCGTGAGCAGCTCGTTGAGCACCGCCCGCACTCCATCCTCGTCCTCGACGAGGAGAATGGTGCGCGGGGAGCTCGGCGTGTCGGTCATGCCGCTACGATGATAGCAGCGAAGGGGGGCTGGACCGGAGACATTGCGCTGCGACGGGGCCTCGGTATACCGTGATAAACGCTGCGAAAGGAGCCACCCATGTCGGAAGGCACCCAGCTCATCCGCGGGCTCGAGGGCGTCGTCGCCGCCGAGACTCGCCTCTGCGACCTCGACGGCAAGAACGGACGGCTCGCCTATGGCGGCTATGACATCGACGAGCTCGCGCGGAAGGCCTCCTTCGAGGAGGTGTGCTACCTCCTCTGGGAAGGCGAGCTGCCCGATCGCGCCGCGCTCGACCGCTTCCGCGTCGAGCTCGTCGGAGTGCGGGCCATCCCCCCGGCGCTGGTCGAGGGCTTCCGCCTCATGCCGCGCGACACCGATCCCATGCGGGTGCTCCAGGCGGCCGTCGCCATTCTCGGCATGGACGACCCCGACACCACCGACAACTCCCGCGCGGCGAACCGGCGAAAAGCGGCGCGACTGACCAGCCGGTTCGCCACCGCCATCTGCGCCCACCATCGGGTGCGGAGCGGCGAGACGCCGGTGCCGCCCGATCCCGAGCTGCCGCTGGCCGCCAACTTCCTCTACATGCTCACCGGCAAGCGCCCGGCGGAGGTGGTGGCGCGCGCCTTCGACGCCTGCCTCGTCCTCTACGCCGAGCACGAGCTGAACGCCTCCACCTTCACCACGCGCGTGATCGCGGCCACGCTGTCGGACATGCACTCGGCGGTGGCGGGCGGCGTGGGGGCGCTCAAGGGCACGCTCCACGGCGGCGCCGGCGAGGCGGTGATGCGCACGCTCATCGAGATCGGTCGCGTGGACAATGTCGATCCCTGGACCGACAAGGCACTGGCGGAGAAGCGGCGGCTCATGGGCTTCGGTCATCGCGTCTATACGGCGGGCGATCCCCGCGCGGCCATTCTCCGCGGCATGGCGGAGGCGGCCTGCCGCGAGTCCGGCGACGCCAAGTGGTTCGACATGGCGGTGAAGCTCCACGCGCGCATTCACGCGGCCAAGAAGCTCATTCCCAACGTGGACTTCTACTCGGCGCCGCTCTTCTACTCCATCGGCATCCCGGTGGATCTCTTCACGCCGGTGATCGCCACCTCGCGCATCGCCGGCTGGTCCGCCAATCTCCTCGAGCAGTACGACGACAACCGCCTCATCCGCCCCCGCGCCGACTACAAGGGCCCCGGCCGGCGGACCTTCAAGGCGGTAGAAGCAAGGTGAAGTGGGAATGTCCGCCGACGGGGGGAGAGCGGGGCCACACGAAACGTCCGCCGACGGGGGGAGAGCGGGGGCCATTCGAGGCCCCCGCTGATGGTAAACAAGCGCGTATGAACCTGACGCAAAAGCTCGTGACCGCCCACCTGGTCTCGGGAAAAGTCGCCCCCGGCGAAGAGATCGGCCTGCGCGTGGACCAGTGCCTGCTCACGGATACCAATGGCAGCATGGCGTGGCTCCAGTTCGAGACCATGGACGTGCCCCGCGTGAAGCCCCCGCTGGTGGTCACCTATATCGACCACAATGTCTATCAGACCGACTCCCGCAACACCGACGATCACCGGTATCTCCAGACGGCGGCGCGGCGGTATGGCTCCTGGTTCTCCAAGCCGGGCAATGGCATCTGCCACCAGGTGCACTTCGAGACCTTCAGCGTGCCGGGGCAATTCGTGCTGGGCACGGACAGCCACACGCCGCTCTGCGGCTCCACCGGCATGCTGGCCATCGGCGCCGGTGGCCTCGACGTGGCGGTGGCCATGGGCGGCGGCGCCTATCACCTCCCCATGCCCAAGGTGGTGCGCGTCTGGCTCAGGGGTGCGCTCCCGCCCTGGGTGCACGCGAAGGACGTGATCCTCGAGCTCTTGCGCCGCTACTCGGTGCGCGGTGGCAGCGGGAAGATCTTCGAGTACGGCGGGCCGGGCGCGGCGACCCTGTCCCTGCCCCAGCGCGCCACCATCTGCAATATGGGCGCGGAGCTGACGCTGACCACCAGCGTGTTTCCCTCGGACGAGGCCACCCGCTCGTACTTCGCCCTCCTCGGCCGCGAGAAGGACTGGCGGCCGCTGGCCGCCGATCCCGACGCGGAGTACGACGAGCAGATCGAGCTCGATCTCTCCACGCTGGTGCCCCTGGTGGCGCTGCCCGCGTCTCCGGACAAGGTGGTGCCGGTGACCGAGGTAGAAGGCACCGCGCTCGAGCAGGTCATGGTGGGCTCCTGCACCAACTCCTCATGGGAGGACATGTGGGCGGTGGCCCGGACCATCCGCGGCGAGCGCGTGGCGGGATCGGTCTCCTTCGTGGTCTTCCCCGGCAGCAGCCGCATCCTCGAGATCATGGCGCGTGAGGGGCTCCTCGCCGATCTCCTCGCCGCCGGCGCCACCGTGTCCGAGCCCACCTGCGGCTCCTGCGCGGGCATCGGGCATGTGCCCGCGGCGGGGGGCAAGAGCCTGCGCGCCTTCAACCGCAACTTCTCCGGGCGAAGCGGCGTGAAGGACGACCAGGTCTATCTCTGCTCGCCGCTCACCGCGGCCGCTTCCGCGCTCACCGGTGTCATCACCGACCCCCGGAAGGGCGGTACGCCCCCCGCGCGCCAGTATCCGGCCTCTCTCACCGCCTCGGACGCGGGGCTGCTCCCACCCGGGACGGCCGTGGAGTCGGCGGCCACCACGGTGCTCAAAGGGCCCAATATCAAGCCGGTGCCCCGCGGCCGTCCGGTGGAGGCGGCGCTGCGCGCGCCCGTCCTCCTCAAGCTGGGCGACAAGGTCTCCACCGACGACATCTCGCCCTCGGGCACCGCGGCGCTGGTCTTCCGCTCCAATGTCCCCGCCATCTCCGAGTTCACCTTCAAGAACGTGGACGCGGACTTCGTGGCCCGCGCCCGCGCGGCGGGCTCGAGCGTGGTCGTGGGCGGCGAGATCTACGGACAGGGCTCCTCGCGCGAGGCCGCCGTGCTCTCCCCGCTGCACCTCGGCGTGCGCGCGGTGCTGGCCAAGAGCTTCGCCCGCATCCACCGCGCCAACCTCGTCAACTGGGGGCTGGTGCCGCTCGAGTTCGACGATCCGGCCGACTACGAGACCATCGCGCGGGATGACATGCTGCGCTTCGACGATCTCCGCGGCGCGCTCGAGGCCGGGCGCCGCATCGCGGTGACCAACGAGCGCACCGGCCGGACCTTTCAGGCGCGCTGCGTGCTGACCCCGCGCGAGCGCGACATTCTCCTGGCCGGCGGCCTGCTCGCCCAGACCGCCGCTGCCCCCGCGGAGTGACGCCATGACCCAGCGCCGTGTTCCCGCTGTCTACATGCGCGGCGGCACCAGCCGCTGCCTGGTCTTCCACGAGCGCGACCTTCCCCCCGCGGGCCGGGAGCGCGACGTCATCCTCCTCGGCGCGCTCGGTAGCCCCGATCCCAATGCGCGGCAGCTCGACGGGCTCGGGGGCGGGATCTCGTCACTCTCCAAGGCGGTGATCATCGGGCCCACCACGTTGCCCGGGGCCGACGTGGACTACACCTTCGCCCAGGTGCACGTGACCAAGTCGGAGGTGGACTATACGGGCAATTGCGGCAATTGCTCCTCCGCCGTGGGCCCCTTCGCCATCGAGGAGGGGCTGGTCCCCGCGCGCGAGGGCGAGACCGTGGTCCGCATCCACAACACCAATACCAAGAAGCTCATCGTATCCCGCGTGCCCGTCGCCGGCGGCGCGCCCGCGGTGCGCGGCGACTTCGAGCTGCCCGGGGTGGCCGGGCGCGGCGCGCGCATCGCGCTGGACTTCGTAGAGCCCGGCGGCGCCGGCACCGGCCGGCTCCTGCCCACCGGGCGCCCGCGCGACACCGTGGAGGGCGTGACGGCGTCGCTGGTGGACGCCTCCATCCCCATGATCTTCGTCCGCGCCGCGGATCTCGGCATGACCGGCACCGAGAAGCCCGCGGACGTGGACGCCGATGCCGCGCTCTGCGCGCGGCTCGAGGCCATCCGGGTGGCGGCGGCCCGGCTCATGGGCATTCCCGGCAGCGCAGCCACGCCGAAGGTCGCGGTGGTGACGAAGCCGACCGCCTTCACCGCGCTGGACGGGGCCCGCTACGAGGCGGCGGCCGCCGACGTGGTGGGCCGCGCCATGTCCATGGGCAATTGCCATCGCGCCTTCCCCCTCACCGCCGCGATGTGCCTGGCCGTGGCCGCGCGCATCGAGGGCAGCGTGGTCCAGGAGTGCTCGAGCGCGCCCGCGGGCAAGGACGTGCGCCTCGGCCACCCATCAGGCGTGCTGCCGCTGGACGCGGCGGTGACGCGGCCGGGCGGCGACTATCACGCGGAGCGGGTCACCGTCTACCGTACCGCCCGCCGCCTCATGGAGGGCTGGATCCGCATTCCATGAGCATGTTCACGCCGGAGCACGAGATGCTGCGGAAGAGCATCCGCGCCTTCGTGGAGAAGGAAGTCACGCCGCGCGTCGCCGAGTGGGAGGATGCGGGGCAGATCCCGCGGGAGTTCTGGCGGCGGCTGGGCGAGCTGGGGTTCCTCGGCCTGGAGTTCCCGGAGGAATACGGCGGGGCGGGCGGCGATTTCCTCTCGAGCGTGGTGCTGGGCGAGGAGATGGCGCGCTGCCGCTCGGGCGGGGTGGCCTTCAGCGTGCTGGTGCACACCGACATGTCCTCGCCCTGGCTCACCCGCTATGGCACGGACGCGCAGAAGCAGAAGTATTTGCCCGGCATCATCAAGGGCGACACCGTGTGCGCGCTCGGGATCACGGAGCCGGGCACGGGCTCGGACATGGCGGCGCTGTCCACGCGCGCGGTCAAGGACGGCCGCCACTACCTGCTCACGGGCAGCAAAATCTTCATCACCAACGGCGTCTATGGCGACCTCTACTTCGTCGCCGCCCGGACGGCGCCGGGGACCCCCGGACGGCGTCACGACGGCATCTCCATGTTCCTCGTCGAGCGCGGGCAGCCCGGCTTCACGGTGAGCCGCAAGCTCGACAAGATGGGCATGCGCGCGTCCGATACCGCCGAGCTGGCCTTCCACGAATGTCCGGTGCCGGCGGAAAACCTGCTGGGCGTCGAGGGGCGCGGCTTCCAGCAGCTCGCCACCGGCCTCCAGCGCGAGCGCATCATGGCCGCGGTGCTGGCGCTGTCCGGCGCCGCGCAGGCGCTGGAGGACACCCTGGCCTACCTCCGCGAGCGGCAGGCCTTCGGCGAGCCCCTCGCTGCGAAGCAGGCGCTGCGGCACCGGGTGGCCGACATGGCCACCGAGATCGAGGCGGCGCGGCAGCTCGTCTACCACGCGGTGGCGCGCTCTATCGCCGGGGCGGAGGACTCAGCGACCAAGGTCTCGATGGCCAAGCTCTTCGCGACCGAGGTCGCGAATCGGGTCGCGTATCAGGCCGTCCAGCTGCACGGCGGCTACGGCTACATGCGGGAGTTCCCCGTCGAGGGCTTCTTTCGCGACGTGCGGCTCTGGACCATCGCCTCGGGGACGTCCGAGATCATGAAAGAGATCATCGCCAAGAAGCTCCTGCCGTGAGGAGAGCCTGACATGACCGCGCCCTTCCGCCGCTGTACACCCACGTGATGGGCAGCCACGGTTTCCCCGGCTGGTTCTGGACCGCGCTCGACAAGATCAAGGCGGGCGAGTACGGGCAGACCGACGCCAAGGAAAGCTTCGACGACGCCACCCAGCTGGCCATCCGCGACCAGGAGCGCGCGGGCATCGACGTCATCTGCGACGGCGAGATGCGCCGCTTCTTCTTCGTCCAGACCTTCTACGGAAAGATGGAAGGGCTGGAAGTGCTGGAGCCGCTCCGGAAGACCGGCCTCTATGCCTACGACAGCGTGCCGCGCTACCGTCCCACGCGGAAGATCACGGTGCCCAAGGGCCTCGGCACCGCCGACGAGTTCACGTATCTCAAGTCCCAGACCGACAAGCCGGTCAAGGCCACGTGCCCGGGGCCGGTCACGCTCTCCATCCACGTCCAGACGCGCCCGGGCGATGCCTACAACAACGACCGCCTGGCCCTCTGCTGGGACCTGGTGCCCGCGGTCAACGCCGAGCTCAAGGCGCTGGTGGCCGCGGGCGCGGACTGGATCCAGATCGACGAGCCCTCGGCGGCCATCGTCCCCGGCCAGGCTCCCGAGTACGTGAAGATGTTCAACGCCTGCGTGGAGGGCGTGAAGGCGAAGATCGGCTACCACGTGTGCTTCGGGAATCTCCTCTCACGCCCGCGCGGCAAGCGCAGCTATCGCTGGATGTTCCCGGCGCTCCTCGACACCAAGTGCCACCAGTTCGTCTTCGAGTACGCCAACCGCGAGATGGCGGAGATCGAGATGTGGAAGGAGATCGGGGTGGATCGGGAAGTGGCCTGCGGGGTGGTTGACGTCAAGTCCTTCTACATGGAGACTCCCGAGGACGTGGCGGAGCGGATCCGGCTCTGTCTCAAGCACATCCCGGCCGAGCGGCTGTCGCTGGTGCCCGACTGCGGCTTCTTCCCGGTGCCGCGCTGGGTGGCGTTCGAGAAGCTCAAGCGGCTGGCCGCGGGCGCCCGGCTGGCGCGCGCCGAGCTACGAGGCTAACGCTCAATGACGAGGGAGGATAGCAGTAGCACCGGTCCACTTACCAGTTGACGGCGGCGGTGGGCTAGCATAGCATCCCGCTCAGCCGGGCGGGCGCGGTCGGCGCGCGAAGAGGCCGCTTGGTATTCGAATTCCTGGACCGGCGCTGATCGATCGCTTCCAGGATGACCGGGTGACGATCCAGCAACCCCGAGACGACACAGGAGGGCACATGCACACCACACGACGGACCTTCCTGAAGCTCACCGGATCGGCCGCGGTGACCGTGGGCGGCCTCGACGTGATCCTGGCCGCGAAGCGCGCGCCGCTCTTCGCGCAGGCCAACCCCGTCAAGATCGGCGTGCTGCCGATCAAGAGCGGCGTGGCCGCCACCGTCGGAGAGGGTGGGATGCGCGGCTTCCAGTGGGGGGTGGACCGCATCAACGCCGCGGGCGGCATCCTCGGTCGGAAGATCGAGCTGTTCATCGAGGAGGAGACGAACCCGAAGGACACCACCGAGCGCTTCCGCAAGCTCGCCTTGCAAAACAAGGTCGACATGATCAGCGGCGGTATCTCGAGCGCGGTGGGGCTGGCCCTCGGACCGGTGGCCGAGGAGATGAAGATGATCTGGGTATCCTGGGACGCCACCACCCAGAAGGGCATCGAGGAGACGATGCCGAAACCGAAGTACTCGTTCCGCAGCACGGACAACGAGTGCGAGGCCGTCATGACCTCGATCATGGCCGCGAAGCACTGGAAGGGGAAGGTCAAGACGGCGGTCGGCCTCAACCTGGACTACACGTACGGTCGCAACAACTGGGACGCATTTCAGGCCATCACCAAGAAGTACAACATGGGCCTGGACTATGTGCTCGATCTCTGGCCCAAGATCGGGGTCACCGACCTCACGTCGCACGTCGCCGCCATCGCCCAGAAGAAGCCGGACGTCGTGTTCGCCTCGCTCGTGTTCGCCGAGCTGCCGATCTTCATGAAGCAGGCCCATGCCGCCGGGCTCACCCAGACCACCAGGTTCATCTTCCCGCCCGCGGGGCTCCAGCACACCGCCCTGAAGAAGGCGTTCACCCCCGACGGGATCATCTTCGGCCACAACAGCATGTACTTCGAGGCGCCGAATGCGAGCCCGCTGCTGAAGCAGTTCGCGAAGGAGTATCACGAGAAGTATCAGGACTACCCGCACTTCGAGTCCGACCGGGCGTACTCGGCGATCATGGTGTACAAGGCCGGCATCGAGCGCGCCGCCAAGGCGATCGGCGGCAAGTGGCCGACGACCGACCAGATCATCCAGGGGATGGAGGGTGTCGAGATCGAGTCGTTCGGAGGGCCGTTCAAGTATCGGGAGGACCACATCCCCGACTGCAACTTCTACGCAGGCTTCACCACCTCGAAGAACCGCTACGACTTTTCCACGATCGATCCGGTCGAGATCATGCACACCAAGGACCTGCAACCGCCGACCGGGATGGGGTTCTTCAAGTGGATCGGGAGCTGGAAGGCCTGACGCGTAGGTGATCGAAGCGGCCCTCGCCATCGTGCTGGGGGGCGTGTTCAACGCCGCCATCCTCTTTCTGGTGTCGGCGGGCCTCCAGCTCGTGTTCGGGGTCCAGAAGATCGTCAATCTCGCCTGCGGGTCGTTCTACGCGCTGGGCGCCTACTTCGGCATCTCCGCCGTGCAGTGGGCGCTCGGCGCGGGGACCCCCCGACCGCTCTTCCTCGCCGTCCTGCTCCTGAGCGGCGTCGTGCTCGCCGCGATCGGGCCCGTGATCGAGCGGCTGCTCAGGACCATCTACGCTCGCGACGAGAGCTTCCAGATGCTGCTCACGTTCGCGCTCGTCCTGATGTTCGAGGACATTCTCCGGATCGTCTGGGGACCGCAGACGCACGTCATGGGCGGTGGGCTGTACACACTGTACGGGCAGCTCCCGCTCGGGGCGGTCAAGATTCCGGTCTACAACCTCCTCGTGATCCTCGCCGCGCTCGCGATCGCGATTCTGATGGGGCTCTTTCTCGCACGGACCCGCTTCGGCCGGATCGTCCGGGCGACCGCCGAGAACCGCGAGATGAGCGAGGCGCTGGGGGTCGACATGGCCCGGGTCTACGCGCGGGTCTTCACCCTGGGTACCGCGCTCGGCACGGTCGGTGGCGCGCTCGTCGTGACCTCCACCGCCGCCTCGCTCGACATGGGGATCGAGCTGATCGTCGATGCCTTCGCCGTGGTCGTGATCGGCGGCCTCGGCAGCATGCGCGGGGCCTTCGTGGGCGC
Source organism: uncultured Candidatus Rokubacteria bacterium (assembly GCA_963733725.1). Taxonomy (GTDB): domain Bacteria; phylum Methylomirabilota; class Methylomirabilia; order Rokubacteriales; family CSP1-6; genus DASRWT01. Next base: position 40,228 of record CAVTFC010000006.1, read on the forward strand.
GCTCATCGTGGGCGTCCTCAAGGCCGTCTCCATCGTGACCTACCCGGAGCTGGAGTTGATGGCCGTCTACATGATCGTCATCGCGGTGCTCGTCCTCCGGCCGGCCGGCCTCTTCGCACGAGCGACCGCGTGAAGCATCGTGCCGCGCTGGCCCTCCCGCTCCTCGCGATGGCGCTCCTTCCCCTCGCCGGCCGCGACTACTACACGACCCTGATGCTGCCGTTCTTCGCCTACGGCATCTCTCTCTTCGGGCTGAACCTCCTCTTCGGCTACACGGGCGTGCTGTCGTTCGGCCACGCGCTGTTCGTCGCCGTCGGGGCGTACACGGCGGCCTACCTGACGAGCGGGTTCGGGATCCTGCACTTCGAGGTGATCCTGCTCGTGGCCATCGTGGCCGCCGTCATCGTGGCGATTCCCGTCGGCCTCCTCTGTATCCGCTACGTGAAGATCTACTTCGGGATGCTGACCCTCGCCTTCGGCATGCTCTTCTACTCGTTCCTCTACAAGTTCTACCACCTCACCGGCGGCGACGAGGGGATGCGCGTCCTGCGGCCGACGCTCCTCGGCCAGTCGTTCCCCACGCTCGACAAGGTCGGCTTCCTGACCGGCCCCTACTACTACTACTCGCTGGCGCTCCTCGTCATCGCGACCTTCGTGATGTGGCGCGTCGTGCGCTCGCCGCTGGGCCTGTCCTTGCGCTCGATCCGCGAGAATCCGGACAAGGCGCAATATGTCGGCGTCAGCGTCCGGCGCTACCGCTTCTTCGCCTTTGTCATCGCGGCGGTGTTCGGCGCGGTCGGGGGAGCGCTGCTCAGCATCCCGACCGGCCTGGTCGACCCGCTGCTGGCCTACTGGACGCACTCGGGGAACCTCGTGTTCATGCTGCTGCTCGGCGGCTTCACCAACTTCTTCGGTCCGATCCTCGGCGCCTTCGTGTTCATCTTTCTTCAGGATCAAGTGATGTCGCTCACGCAGTACTGGCGGTTGGTGTTCGGCGCCATCCTGGCGGTGGTGGTGATCTTCTTCCCGCATGGGCTCATGGGCCTCGTCGACCCGCGGAGGCGCGCCGGTACGTGAGCGCGTTGCTGGAGGCCGAGGACGTCCGCATGTTCTACGGCGATTTCTGCGCGCTCGACGGCGTGAGCCTCGCCGTCCGCGACGGCGAGTTCGTGTCCATCATCGGGCCGAACGGGGCCGGCAAGACGACCCTCGTCAACGTCCTGACCGGGCTCGTGCGACCGACGAGCGGCCGGGTGCGCTTCAAGGGGCGCGATGTCGCGGGTGTCGGCCCGGTTCCCCTTGCGCGGCTCGGCATGGCCCGGAGCTTTCAGCTCGTCAGCATCTTCCCGGCCTTGACGGTGGCCGAGACCATTGCCGTGGCCGTCCTGGCGCAACTCGGCCGGGGCGCACGGCCACTGGCCTCGCTGGCGCGAGACGCCGAGGTGCGGGAGCGGGTCCGCGAGATCGCCGATCTCTTCGGGCTCGGCGACAAGCTCACCCGGCCGGGCCGCACCCTCGCGCAGGGCGACAAGAAGCTGCTGGACGTGGCGAGCGCCTTTGCCCTGCACCCCGAGATCATCCTGCTGGACGAGCCGACCAGCGGCGTCAGCACGCGGGACAAGACGACGATCATGGACGTGCTCGTCCAGGCGTCCAAGCGCATCGGGATCAAGGCGATCATCCAGGTGGAGCACGACATGGACATCGTCTTCGGATACTCCGACCGCATCGTCGCGCTCCATCAGGGCCGCGTCCTCGCCGACTCCACACCGGAGGACATCCGCAGGGATGAGCACGTCGTCGCGACCGTGATCGGCAAGCGCCTGCGCTGATGCTCGCCGTGGAGGGGCTCAACGTCTTCATCGAGGCCAGTCACATCCTCCGTGACGTGACGCTCGAGGTGGGCGACCGTGAGCTGGTCTGTCTCGTCGGCAGGAACGGCGCCGGAAAGACCACCACCCTCCGGACCATCATGGGGTTCCTCGCGGCGAGGAGCGGCCGGATCGAGTTCAACGGGCGCGGCCTCGTCGGGTTACGGCCCCACATGGTCGCCCGCCGCGGCCTGGGGTTCGCCCCCGAGGACGGCGGCGTCTTCGGCGATCTCACGGTCGCGGAGAACATCGAGATCGCGACGTGGACACGGCCCGGGGAGCGCCCGGCCGCGGAGCGGGTGGAGCGCGCGTACGAGGTGTTCCCGATGCTCCGCGGCTATGCCGCGCGGGGCGGGACCCAGCTCTCCGGCGGTGAGCGCAAGATGCTGTCCATCGCCCGCGCGCTCGCGCTGGATCCCGAACTGCTCCTCCTCGACGAGCCATTCGAGGGGCTGTCGCCGGCGATCATCCCCATGATCAGCGAGAGCATCGGGGCGATCACGCGACTCGGTCACAGTATTCTCCTGGCCGAGTCCAACATCCACCACGTCCCGGAGTACACGAGCCGACTGTACGTCATCGAACGAGGCGAGATCGTCTTCGCCGGCAAGCCGAGCGACGTCCTCCAGAACCCCGACGTGCTGCGTATAATCGGCGGAGCCGCCTGACGCGGCAACATCACATCGAAGGAGGCCCCACATGGCGCGCCCGAACAGCTTCCGTGGAGTGTTCTCGTTCTCCGTCACCCCCACCAAGGACGACGGCGCGGCGACCGATGAAAAACGACTGCGGGAGTTCCTCGACTTCCAGATCGAGGAGGGCGTCCACGGCATCGCCGTGTTCGGCAGCACCGGATCCAACGGCTCCTTCTCGGAGGAGGAGAAACGCCAGACCATGAAGGTCGCGGTCGACCACGTGCGCGGCCGGGTGCCGCTCATCTTTGGGACCGGCGCGATCACGACCGCCGAGGCGGTGCGACAAGCGCGCGACGCCGAGGCGGCGGGGGCGAATGGCATCCTCGTGGTGCCGATCACCTACTGGCCGCTGACGGAGAACGAGGTCTACGAGCACTACCGGACGATTGCCGCCGCCACCCCGCTCCCGATCACTGTGTACAACAATCCATGGACGACCGGCGTCGACATCAAGCCGCCACTGCTCGCGCGCCTCGCGGAGCTGGACACCATCGTCGCCGTGAAGGAGTCCAGCGGCGATCTGACGCGAATCAGCCAGATCCGTCGACTGACGAAGGGACGGATGACTGTCTTCGCCGGGTGGGAGTCGGTCACCCTCCAGGCCTTCATGGCCGGCTGCGAGGGGTGGTTCTCGGGCATGACGAACATCATGCCGCGCGAGTGCGTCCGACTGTTCGAGCTCTCGGTGGAGAAGGCCGATGCCGTCGGCGCCCGCGAGCACTTCGAGCGCATCTTCCCGCTCTGTGACTTCATGTGCCAGAAGAGCCACGTCCGGGTGGCCCACACCGCGCTGGAGCTCCTCGGGCGGCCCATGGGGCCGCCGCGCCGGCCGCTCCGGATGCTCGAAGCGGCAGACCGCGCCGAGCTCGAGCGGTTGCTGCGCGAATTCGGCGCGCTGAAGAAGTGAGGGGCCGTGTGAACTGGAGGGCCCACGCATGGAGATGATGCCGAGCCCGCGCATCCCGTTCGACTGGGAGGAGCGACGCCGCTGGCTCGAGCTCCCGATGCCGGTGGCGGAGTTCGAGCGCCGGGTCAGCCGGCTTCAGGAGGCTATGGTCGGCGAAGGCTTCGACGCGCTGGTGGTGTACGGGGGACTCAACGACCAGCACAACGTCCGCTATCTCTCGAACTTCAAGACGTGGTGGGGCGATGCCATCGTGATCGTCCCGAGGTCGGGCGAGCCGATCCTCCTGACGAACTCGATCTTCCACGGCGAGCCCATGCACTCCAACGTCCAGACCATCTGGCTGAAGGACCTCCGGATCACGCCGCACCCGCATTCGACGAAGGACCCGAAGAACGTCGCTGACATGGCCGCGGACGTCCTGAAGGAGAAGGGCGTGACCACCGGCCGCGTCGGGCTGGTCGGCCACCAGACGATCCCGGCCTACCTCGACCGCCAGCTCGCCCAGCGGCTGAACGCGATCGAGGTGAAGCCCGCGACCCATCTCCTGAAAGCGCTGCGGAAGAACAAGTCGGCGGCGGAGGTCACGGTGCTACGCGAGGCGGGACGGATCGCCACCGCGGGGTTCATGGCCGCCCTGAATGCCGTCCGGGAGGGAATCACGGAGAGCGAGCTGGCGGCCGCCGCCGGCGGAGCCTGCCTGGCCGAAGGCGCCGAGGACCTGAATTACGGGATCATGTGCTCGGCGGGGTCACGCTCGTGCCTGAAGAACGTCTATCCGATCCGAAAGCCGCTGCGGCAGGGCGAGCTGTTCGTCATCGACGTCGGCATCAAGTACCACGGGTACCAGACGGACATCTCGCGTAACAAGGTCGTGGGCGAGCCGGACGACCTCACGCGACGCATGCTGGATTGCTGTCTCGAGCAACACCTCAAAGTCATCGAGGCGATCGGACCCGGCGTGCCGATCTTCGAGCTCCAGAAGCTCATGTACAGCGTGGCCGAGAAGTGGAACCTCCTGGAGTACGACTACACGACGCACGCGTTCGGCCACGGGTACGGCCTCGACATCGTCGAGGAACCGTACCTCTACTGGGGGAACACGCAGCCGCTCGAGGTCGGCATGACGTTCTATGTGGAGCCGATGGTCATCAAGCACGGCCTCGGCACGGTCTGTCTGGAGGACATGGTCGTGGTCACCGAGAACGGCTGCGAGCAGATGACCAGCGCGATGCGGAAGACCTGGTAGGAGAACAGCCATGAGAAAGCTGCCCGTGATCGACTGCGACTCCCACGTCGAGGAATGCGAGGCGACGTTCGCGTACCTCGACAAGCGCTACTGGGAGCGACGCCCGCTCCACGTCGACCTGCACGGGATCCCGCAGAACTCGACCCAGGACTCGTACTGGCTGATCGATGGCCACGTACACCCGCGGCCGGTGGGCCAGGGCGCCACGTTCGGCGGGAGCCCGACGAGCTCCACGCTCGGGCGTGGCAAGCCGTTCAGCATCGGATCGCAGACTCTTGACGACGTGCCGGCCCGCGTGGCCGACATGGACCGGCTCGGCATCGACGTCTCGGTCCTCTACCCGACGCTGTTCCTGACGCACCTGACGGAAGACACGCGCTACGAGGCGGCGTTGATGCGGAGCTACAACACGTGGCTCGCCGAACGCTGCGCCGAAGCGCCGCACCGTCTGAAGTTCGCTGCCCTCCTGCCGCTGCGCAACCCGACGGAGGCGCGCGCGGAAGTCAGGCGGGCGAAGGAGCTCGGAGCCGTCTCGCTCTACACCTTGGGCACAGCCGGCGAGAAGCTGCTGGACCACGAGTCGCTCGATCCCGTCTACGACGAGGCGGTCAAGCAGGGGCTCCCGATCGCGGTGCACGTCGGCTGGAGCCATCCCGGGCTCACGGCGAGCTGCAACGATTGCTTCGCCGCGTTCGGCCTGAGCTTCACGCTGCCGGTGTTGATGGCGTTCTTCGCCTTCACCGGCGGCGGCGTGCTCGACCGCCATCCCGATCTCCGGGTGGCGTTCCTCGAGGCGGGCGGCGACTGGGTGCCCTACATGCTGGATCGGCTGGACCGCTATCACTTCGTGGTCGCCGCCAAGTTCGGGCGACCCGTCTCGAGGAAGAAGCCGAGCGCCTATTTGAAGACCGGCAGTGTCTACGTGAGCATCGAGGGAGACGAGCCGATGGTGCCTAAGGCCCTCGAGCTGCTCGGCGAGGACGCCGTCATGGCCTCCGCCGACATTCCCCACGCGGAAGCCCGGGACAGCCACCTGAACGAGGTGACCGAGCGCACGGACCTCTCGGCCGCCGTGAAGGAGAAGATCCTCTCCTACAACCCCGCCCGCTTCTACGGGCTGACGATCTGATTTAGCGGGTCACGAGCGGGTCAGGCCGTAGAACCGGACGGCGTTCTCGCCGAGGACCTTGGCCCCGAGCTGGTCGGAGACATCGGTGCGCTTCTTGGACCCGCCGAAGGAGTCCTTTTCGATGTCGGACGACAGCATCCGTTCTCTCCTTACGGAGCCGGTCTGGCGGCGTGGATGAAGCACCCGGGATAGCCGTGCCCGCACAGGTTGCCCGTAGGGCGGCTCTTGACGATGACGGTGTCGTCGTCGCAATCGACGAGGATCTCGGTCGCGTCGACGTAGTGGCCGTCGTCCTCGCCCTTCACCCAGACGCGTCCGAGCGTCCGGCGAAACAGCGTGACGCGTCCCGTCTCCAGGGTCTTCGCCCAGGCTTCCTCGTTCATGAACCCGACCATCAGGATATCACCCGAATCGGCGTGCTGGATCACGACGGGCACGAGGCCATTGAGCTTGCTGAAGTCGAGCTCTTTCTCGAACCGCCACTTCGCGCTCATTCCGACTCCCTCACTGGAGGCCATGGGTTCTCCCGGTCCGCCGCAAGCGCCTCGGCGGCCAGATGGCGGGCAGCCTCGCCCGGATCCGGCGCCGCGTAGATCGCGCGGCCGACGATGGCGAACGCCGACACGCCCGCCGCGGCGGCGAACGCGCGCGTGATGTCGCCCCCGAGGGGGCCGATGCCGGGCATGAACAGGCGCGTGCCGGCGCCCGAGGCGAACTTCCTCCGATGCCGCTCCAGCGCAACCAGATCCGTGGCCGGGATGATGAAATCCCGAGCGCCGAGGGCAAAGGCGCGGGCGATGATCCGGGTGAGCGCGTCGCGCACCACGTACCCGCCACCCCGGACAAGATAGTCCGGCAGCGGCAGCGCTCCGCCGACGACCGGCAGGAGCCCGCGCTGCAGTGTCGTTCCGACGAAGGCGTCCAGGGCTCCCGGCCCGCCAAGGGGGAACAGGATGAGCGCATCGACCCCCGCGTCGCGACAGACCTCGACGTACTCGGACGCCATGCTCGGGATATCGAGCCCGGCCTTCTGGTGGTCGTAGAGCAACGTCTTGGTCGTGACCTTCCGGAATGCGTCGACCACGGCCCGGAGGCCGTACCTGAGCGTGAGGAGCCCTCCGAGCTTGTAGCCGACCACGCCCTCGACGGGATCGACGGCCTCGAGCAGCCGCGAGACCGCGTCGAGATCGTCGAGGTCGCAAGCAGGGACGATGCCGTGCCGGTGTCGATCGAGGTCGGCCACGCCGGCGTGGCTCAGTGCGCCCTCCCGAGGCGCATCTGGCGCAGCGCGGACGGCTTCATGTCACCCACGTCCAGGCTCACGTCGATCACCTGGATGTTGTTCGTCAGATCGCCGGCCGAGATGATGTCCACGCCGGTCTTGGCGATCTCGACGACCGTGGTCTCGCGGACCCCACCCGATCCCTCGACGAGCGCCCGACCGTCGATGAGGGCGACCGCCGCCCGCATCTCCTCGAGGGTCATGTTGTCGAGCAAGATGATGTCGACGCCGGCGGCCAGCGCTTCCTTGACCTGCTCCATCGACTCGCACTCGAGCTCGATCTTGAAGGTGTGCTGGGCGCGACTCCGGAGAATCTCGACCGCTCGCGTGATGCCGCCCGCCGCCTTGATGTGATTGTCCTTGACCAGTATGCAATTGTGCAGGCCGAAGAGATGGTTGTGGCCGCCCCCCACCCGCACGGCGTACTTCTGCAGCACGCGACAGCCGGGGACGCCCTTGCGGGTGTCCGTGATCCGAGCCTTGTAAGGCGCGAGCAGCTTCACGTACCTCCGCGTCTTCGTGGCGATCCCCGACAGGTACTGGATGTAGTCGAGCGAGACGCGCTCGCTGGCGAAGAGGACCCAGCAGGGCGCGGTGATCCGCATGAGGACGGTTCCCTTGTCCACCTCGTCGCCGTCTTCGACCTCGTACGTGACGGTGCAGTCCCCGTCCAGGATCTTGAACACCTGCGCGGCGACCGGCAGACCGGCGACGACCGCCGGTTCCTTGACGTAGATCTGACAGGTCGCGCGGTCGGTGGCGTCGACCAGGAATCCGCCCGTGGTATCGCCGGGTCCGATCTCCTCGCGCAATGCTGCCTCGACGATCGGTCGGATGATGAACGGGTTCAGTTGCATCTGGCACCTCTCTGTCGGCCACTCGCAGGCCGGAAGCCGGTCCGGACACGCCTCACGCGATGATTCGCCTCCGTCCGAGCTTGGGCTACGCCCGCGCCACCGAATCCTGGGGGGAGTCTCAAGGGGGGCCGTCGAGGCCCCCCTCGACGTTGAGCCACGGATCCGCGTCGATCGCGAGGGCGTCGACGATCTTGGTGTGGGCGGTCGTGAAATTCATCGTCTCGATCATCTCGACGAGCTCGGCGTCGCTCAACCCCTCCGCGTGGAGCTCGGCGACCTGCTCGTCGGTGATCGCGTTCGCGTCGAGGGCGGCCTAGCGGCAGAGCTGGTGAATGAGGGTTTCACGCCGTGAGATTCTGAATCCAGATCGCCGACTTGCCATCGGCGCCGGTCATCGCGCTTGACGTGAATGCCATGGCATACAGTATAGTACGGTCGCAACAACGGAGGCAATCTCGCATGCTCCAGGCGATCGTCGGTGGACCCCTGATCGACGGGACCGGTCGGGATCCGATCGGCAACGGCGCCGTGATCATCGACGGCGGCCGGGTCGTGGCCGCGGGCCCGGCGGGCGCAGTGGGCATTCCCCGCGGCGCCCGGATCTTCGACGCCGCCGGTCGGACGATCCTCCCTGGTCTCGTCGACTGTCACGTGCACTGCACCTACCGCTCTCGCGAGGTCGCGGATCACCTGCGGAACCCGTCGACCTACAACGTCCTCCGCTCGACATCGATCCTGAACGCGACCCTCGAGGGCGGCGTCACCACCGTCCGCGACACGGGCGGCGCCGACGCGGGGTTTCGCAAGGCCGTCGAAGAGGGGTTCGTCGCCGGCCCGCGCCTCATCATCGCGATTGCCATGGTCTCGCAGACGGGCGGGCACGGCGACTGCTGGGTACCGGCCGGGCTGCGGCTGCCGAAGCGCACCTGGCTGCCGAACAACATCGCCGACGGAGTGGATGAGGTCCGGAAGGTCGCGCGAGAGCTGCTGATGGCCGGGGCGGACTTCCTGAAGGTCTGCACGACCGGCGGCATCACCTCCCTGACCGACGACTATGGCGAGCCGCAGTTCACCGTCGAGGAGATCCAGGCGGCGGTCTACGAGGCGGCCGCGCGGAGGAAGCGGGTTGCCGTACACGCCGAGGGACTGGCGGGCATCAAGAATGCGCTGCGCGCCGGAGTGCACTCCATCGAGCACGGCTGGTTCCTCGACGAAGAGTGCGTGGACCTCATGGTCCGGCAGGGCACGTGGTGGGTCCCCACGCTCGCGCTCGTGCCACTGTCCCGCGAGCGCCGCGCGAAGGATCCCGCGTGGGGAAACGTGCAGCTCGCCGAGGAAGACCGAAAGGACGACGAGATCTACCGTCGGCAGCTCGAGCAGAAGCCGCTCTGGAGGTACGCCGTCGAGAGGAACGTCAACATCGCCATGGGAAGCGACCAGTCCCATCGGCTCTTGACGGGGCAGAACCTCATCGAGCTCGCGTTCATGGTCGACGCCCTCGGGCTCTCGCCGATGCAGGCCATCAGGGCCGCCACCGGCGCGGCGGCGGACTGTCTCGAGCGTCCGGAGCTCGGCACGCTCGCGCCGGGGAAGCTCGCCGACGCGGTGGTCGTCGACGGAGATCCGCTGGCAGACATTGCCGTCCTCGGGGATCCGACTCGAATCCAACTGGTCGTCAAGGCCGGCGTGGTGTACAAGGACCGCTTGCACGAGGATCGAGTCCGAGAGGCTGGCGGGGCTCCAGCGGGAGCTCGCCGCGGAGTCTAGGCATCGGAGGCGTGACATGAGCGCCCTTCCCCTGATTCCCTCCGCCGTCATCGGCTCTCACGGCCACCCCGGCTGGTAGTTCACGATGGTGAAAGCGTACGAGGCGGGGATGCTGTCCATCGCGCGGGCGCTCGCGCTGGACCCCGAGCTCCTGCTCCTCGACGAGCCCTTCGAGGGCCTCTCTCCCGCCATCATCCCCGCGGTGGCGGACGGGATCGCCTCCATCACCCGCCGGGGCCACGCCATCCTCCTCGCCGAGTCGAACATCCACCACGTGCCGGAGTTCGCCGCGCGCCTCTACGTGATCGAGCGCGGCGAGATCATCTTCGCGGGGCGGCCGGAGGAAGTCCACCGCGACGCCGCCGTGCTGCGGGTGATCGGGGGCGCGGCGTGAGGCGCTCGACTCGCGGACTCGCGGCAACTCGCGGCGGTGTCCTTGACCACGCGAGACCCGGGCAGTCACCCTCGGCCCACATTCCGATTGTCACCGACCCACCGCGTGGAGGATCGAGCTTGAAGTGTCTCCGGTGCCAGCACGACAATCCACTCGGGTCGAACTTCTGCCTGGGCTGCGGGACACGCTTTGGCGCGACCTGCGGCGCGTGCGGAAACGACCTGCCGGCGGGATCTCGATTCTGCAACAAGTGCGGTGCTCCTGTAAGTAGCGGGGAGTCTGCCGGGCCCGCGCTCTTCGCCTCTCCCGCGGCCTACACGCCAGGCACCTCGCCGAGAAGATCCTCACCTCGAAGGCCGCGCTTGAAGGCGAGCGCAAGCAGGTCACCGTGCTGTTCGCCGATCTCAAGGGCTCGATGGAGATGCTCGCCGACCGTGATCCCGAGGAGGCGCGGAAACTCCTGGATCCGGTCCTCGAGCGGATGATGGAGGCCGTGCATCGTTACGAGGGCACGGTCAACCAGGTCATGGGCGACGGGATCATGGCCCTCTTCGGCGCGCCGCTGGCCCACGAGGACGACGCAGTGCGGGCCTGCTACGCCGCGCTGCGGATGCAGGAGGCCGTGCAGCGGTACGCGGAGGGTGTCCGCCGAAGCGAGGGATTCCTGGTCCAGATTCGCGTGGGTTTGAACTCGGGCGAGGTGGTCGTCCGCACGATCGGCAGCGATCTCCACATGGACTACACCGCCGTGGGCCAGACGACGCACCTCGCGGCGCGCCTCGAGCAACTGGCGGCGCCGGGGACAGCTCTGATGAGCGCGGAGGCGCTTCGTCTTGCCGAGGGGTACGTCCAGGTGAAGTCGGTCGGGCCCGTCAACGTCAAAGGGCTGAGTCAGCCGGTGGACGTCTACGAGCTGATCGGCGCCGGATCGGCCCGGACTCGACTCCAGGCCGCCGGCAGCCCGCGGCCTCACGCGCTTCGTGGGCCGCGACGCGGAGATGGAGCAGCTCCGCCGCGCGCAACGCGCCGCCGAGCAGGGTCATGGTCAGATCGTGGCGACGGTCGGGGAGCCCGGCGTCGGGAAGTCGCGCCTGTTCCACGAGTTTACGCATTCTCATCACGTGCACAGGTGGCTCGTCCTCGCCGGCGGCTCCGTGTCGTACGGCAAGGCGACGCCGTACCTGCCGTTGATCGATCTGCTCAAGACGTACTTCCACGTCGAAGCCCGGGACGAGGTCCGCAGGATCCGTGAAAAGGTGACCGGCAAGCTGCTCACCCTGGACCGCGCGCTCGAACCTACGCTACCGGCCTTCCTGTCGCTTCTGGACGTGCTGCCCCAGGACGCTGAATGGCATGCGCTCGATCCTCGCGAGCGCCGCCAGCGCACGCGGGAGGCGATCAAGCGCTCCTCCGGAGGGAGAGCCAGGTGCAGCCGCTCGTCCTGGTTTGCGAGGACCTCCACTGGATCGACTCGGAGACTCAGGCGTTCCTGGACAATTTCATCGAGAGCCTGCCGACCGTGCGCGGCGCTCCTGCTCGCCAACTACCGACCCGAGTACCAGCACGGCTGGGGGAGCAAGACTTACTACGTCCAGCTTCGGATCGACTCGCTACCGCCGGAGAGCGCGGGGGAAATGCTCGACGGCCTCCTGGGCCGAGGCCCCGAGCTCCAACCGCTCAAGCGCCTTCTGATCGAGCGGACCGAAGGCAACCCGTTATTCCTCGAGGAGGGCGTGCGGGACCTGGTCGAGACGGGGGTGCTCTCGGGGGAGCGGGGCGCGTATCGCCCGGCGAAGCCGCTCGCCACGATGCACGTGCCCGCCACCGTGCAGGCTGTCCTCGCCGCGCGCATCGATCGGCTTGCCCCCGATGACAAGCAGGTGCTCCAGGCGGCGGCTGTCGTCGGCAAGGATGTCCCGCTCGTCCTGCTCAGGGAGATCGCCGAGACGACCGAGGGCGATCTCCAACAGGTCCTGCCCCGGCTCCAGGCCCGTGAGTTCCTTTACGAGACCAGCCTGTTTCCAGAGATCGAATACACCTTCAAGCACGCTCTCACCCACGAGGTAACGTACGGGGGCGTCCTCCAGAGCCGGCGCCGCGAGCTGCACGCCAGGATCGTCGAAACCATCGAGCGACTCCACGGCGATCGTCCCGCCGAACACGTCGACCGTCTCGCCCACCATGCAGTTCGCGCCGAGGCGTGGGACAAGGCGCTCACGTATCTGCGGCAGGCGGCGGCAAAGGCGGCCGATCGACTGGCGCTGCGCCCGGCCGCCGCCTATCTGGAGCAGGCCATTGCCGCCGCTGATCGTCTCCCGCGCCGTCGCGACGTGCTCGAGCAGTCGATCGATCTGCACACCGCGCTTCGCGCCGTGCTGTTCCCGCTGAACGAATACGAGAGCCTCCACGATCACCTGAGCCAGGCGGCGGCCCTGGCGGGCGAGATCGATGACGATCTTCGCCTTGGACGGGTCCTCGCGCTGCAGGCCCACTACCATTGCGTGGTCGTCGGGGACACGCGGCAGGCCCTGGAGTGCGTGCGGAGAGCGACCGCGATCGCGGACCGGGCGGGGGCGCCGAGCCTCGTGGGCACGGCGCGCTTCACCCTGGGCCAGGTCCTGTACGCGAGCGCTGCAGTACCTCGAGGCGATTGCCGCGCTGGAAGCGAACCTCGAGCTCTTCCAGGGCGAACTGGCGCACGAGCGCGGTCCCCTGGCCGGTCCCATCGCACTGCTCTCGCGCGTCTGGCTGGCCTTCGCGCTCGCGGAAATCGGCCGATTCACCGAGGGGATCGCCACCGGCGAGAAGGCGGTCCGGGAGGCCGAAGCGCTGAACCACCTGTACAGCCTCTACCATGCGCACTGGGCGCTGGCTGCGGTGCGCCTGGGACAGGGTCAGCACGAGCGCGCAGCCGAGGCCGCGGCCGAAGTTCGCAGGATCGCCAGCGAAGCTGATCTCCAGCAAATGCTGCACAACGGGTCAGGCCTTCTCGGACATGCGCACGCGCTCGCGGGCCGCTTCGGCGACGGGCTCGCGCTGCTGGAGGGCGCGCTGATTGCCCACCGGAGCGCCCACGCTGGTCACCGGGACATCCTCTATCTCGCGGACGTCTACTTGCGCAGTGGCCGGCTCGACGAGGCGCTCGGCACCGCCCGGAGAGCGCTGGATGTCGCGCGCACGTCTCATGAGCCTGGCCGCGAGGCCCACGCCTTACGTCTGCTGGGCGACATCCACGCCGCCCTAGGTAACAACTCCGAGGCGGAGCAGCTCTATCGCGATGTCATCGCGCGCGGCACCGTCCTCGGCATGCGCCCTCTCGTCGCCCACGGCCATTTCGGTCTAGGAAGGCTCTGCCGGCGTACGGGCCAGCGCGAGCCAGCGCGGGAGCACCTCATCACCGCGACGACGATGTACCGCGAGATGGAGATGCGGCTCTGGCTGGAGCAGGGGGAGGCGGAGATGACGGAGCTGGCATGAGCGTCTGTGGACTCGGTGCCTGGGGCTGTCCAGCGAAGGAGCCGCAGAGCCCGCCCCCTCCTGGCGACGGTCAGTGACTCAGAACGCGGATCTCGTCGAGGACGGGCACGAGATACTTCCGGAACTGGGCGGGATTCTCGCTCATCGGGAAATGGCCGATGTCCTTCATCACGGTGAAGTGCGCGCCGGCGATCTTCTCCGCGGTCTGCCGCGTGTCTTCCGGCGTGCAGGAGAAGTCGTACTCGCCGGTGAGGAGATAGAGCGGGCAGCGCGCGGTGTCGATCTCGCCCACGCGGTCGCGGAAGTCGCCGTCGGTTCGATAGAAGTAGAGGTCGCCTTTGAACACGCCGGGGCCGCCCTGCATATAGCCCCAGAGCGTGTCCCAGCGCGTCTCGTCCGGGCTTTGCGGCGCGATGAGCCCGGACATGAGCGCGCCCGCCAGCTCGCCGCCGTGCACGTCCGGCCGGTGCAGCCACCCGGTGTCGTCGTACCAGGGCGCCTGATAGGCGGCGGACTCCACGCCGATGAGGGCGCGGAAGCGCTCGGGGTGCAGGCGCGCCAACTCCAGCGTGATCTTGCCGCCGATGGAGCAGCCCAGCACCACCGGGCGCTCGAGGGCGAGCGCATCGCAGAAGGCCAGGATCATCTCGACATAGCCGGCGGCGGTGAGCCGGTACTCCTCGTCCTGCCAGCCGGCGGGCGGCAGGGACTTGCCGTGCCAGGGCATGTCGAAGGCCAGCACGCGGAAGTCGCGCGTGATCACGCTGTCGTTGAGGAGATGCCGGTACTGCTTCCCGTCGGCGCCGGCGGTGTGGAGGCAGACCAGCGGGATGCCCTGGCCGGCCTCCTCGAAGTAGACACGATGCGGGCGGCCGCCGAGGGTCAGCGTCAGGTAGCGGCCGATGACGGGCTCGAGATCGGCCATGTCCTAGCTTCGGGCGGCGCGGCGGGGCGCCGCGATGAGATCTTTGACGTAGCGCAGGTTGGCCATGAGCGGGATGATGTCGCCCTCCACGCTTGCCACGCCGAGCTTCTTCATGGCAAAGAGATCATGGTAGCCGGGGGCGGGCACCGGTTCCCAGAAACGCCGCCAGGCCTCGGCGGAGGCGCGGATGGCGAAAGTCCACGGCCGCATGAGAAAGGGGCCCCGCTCCAGGGCGGCCACGCGGCCCTCGTGGACCTGGACCAGATAGGCGGTGTCGCCCGCTTCGAGCAGGAAGGTGGTCGAGCAATAGCGCCCGCGCCGGACCAGCCCGGCGTCGGCGTTCACCAGATCGGGAATCGACAGAATGCGCGCGTGCAGGGGGTCGTCGGCCACGGCGCCGATTATAGCCCCGGCCGCGCCGGACACGAGAAAGGATGCCCGTCATGGCCGAGCTACCCTTGATCCCCTCCACCGTCGTCGGCTCGCACGGCAAGGCCGCGTGGTGGTACACCGCGGTGAAGGCGCTGGAGGCGGGCGAGTTCGGCCCCGGCGACCTCGAGGAGATGTTCGACGACGCCGCCGACACCGCCATCCGCGACATGGAGCGGGCGGGGCTCGACATCATCACCGACGGCGAGGTGCGCCGCCTCGACGGCTACGTGGACTCCTACTACGCCATCATCAAGGGCATCTCGCCCCTGCCGGTGAAGCGCAAGGTCGGGCCCTGGGGCTACGACCAGCAGACGCGGTACGAGGCGGTGAGCCGCATCGAGACGCCGGAGGGCGGGCTCGGCATCGTCAAGGAATTCCAGTACGCGAAAGCGCATACCGGTAAGCGCCTCAAGGCCACCTGCGCGGGCCCGCTCACCTTCGGCTCGCGCATCCACCCGGGCAAGCTCTACAAGGGCGTGGTGGACGTGGCCGAGCGCTTCGCGGAGGTGATCAACGCCGAGCTCAAGGCCCTGGTGGCGGCGGGGGCCGACATCATCCAGCTCGACGAGCCCGCGCGCGGCAATGTCTCCGGCGAGGAGATGGCCCGCCTCTACAATCTGGCCACCGAGGGCGTGAAGGCCAAGCTGGGCTTTCACGTCTGCTTCGGCAACCGCTTCGGCCGATCACGCTTCGACCGTTCCTACCGGCCCTACTTCCCGGGCCTGCTCAAGGCGCGCGCGGATCAGTTCGTGCTCGAGTTCGCGGGCCGCGAGCTCGCCGAGCTGGACGTGTGGAAGGAATACGGCGCGGGCCGCGAGCTCGGCGCGGGCGTGATCGACGTCAAGGGCTTCTTCACCGACGCGCCCGAGGACGTGGCCAGGCGCATTCGCCGCGTGCTCACCGTCTGCCCCCCGGAGAAGCTCTGGGTCAATCCCGACTGCGGCTTCGGCTGGTCGCCGCGCTACATGTGCAACCAGAAAGTCACCGCCCTCGCCGCCGGCGCCGCGCTGGCCCGCGCCGAGCTCACCGGGCGCCGGCCCTAACCGCGGCGGCGCCTTCCGGGAAGTGCCGCGAGCCACACCCCCACCACCGCCAATAGCACGATCGCGGGCGGCGTCGGCACCTGCAAGGGCAGTACGAGGCCGGCAAGGATCGCGTTGTCGGTGTCGTGAAAGGCGTACAGGAAGCTCGGGATCAAGGAGCTCTCCTCCGGGCAGCCGGCGTCGAGCGCCACCTGCGAGCGGTCGGTGCAGACGTCGAGCTGGGGTTCGCTGATATCCCCGGTCTGGGTCACGCTGAAGTCAGTAGCGGCGCCCGCACCGGGGGTGACGGGGGAAACGAGCGTGACGGCCAGCAGCGCGGCGAGCAAGCGTGGCATGCGAGGCCTCCGTGCGGACGTGGTTGACGACGGAAGAACTCTACGTGCCGAAGATGTCGACAGTATGACGCCGGAGTGGCGATTCGGCGACTAGCGCCCGGCGGGGCGCTGAGTCTTCTGGTACAGCGCGGAGACGCCGAGGAGTACGACCCCGAGCACGAGAAACGAGACAACGCGATACACCGTGCTCACCGCCGCCAGATCGACCAGGAAGACTTTGACGACAGTGAGGCCGAAGAGCGCGAGGGCACCGTAGCGCACCACCGGCGTCCCGCGCACGAAGCCCCAGGCCAGTGCGGCGGCGGCATAAAGAGTCCAGAGGAGCGACAGGCCCACCTGGGTCCGCCAGTCGACGCGCGCCACTCCGGCGAAGTCACGCGCCCGGCGAGCCGCCAGCGCGAATCCGTTCTGATACCAGATCCAGTGCAGGCTCAGGGCCAAGAGCAGCAGGGCCGCGGCCGCCCCCGGCAGACCTCGGCGCATGACGAGCGACAGGCCGGAGTGGCCGGCGCTCTCCGCCACCGCGTTACCGGCGAGCGCGAGGGCGACGCAGGCCAGGATGCGTACGAGGAGGGGCGCGGAGACGAGGCTCTCGCTGGCCGCGCGCGCGAGCGCATGGTCCGCCCCGAAAACTCGCGCGAGCATCACCACGCCCACCAGAAGGGCAGCCACTGCCCAGACCGGCGCGGGGTAGGCGCGCGCCAGCAGCGCGATGCACCAGCAGCTCGGCGACGAGGAGGCCCGCGGGCCAGAGGCCGGTCGGCTCTCGCCAGAGGAGCGCGGCCAGGAGTCCGAGTGCCCCCACCCAGAGAATGTCACGCAAACCCTCGCGCGCCAGGCCGCGGAGCCCGTCCGGCCGCGCGCGCATCGCGAGCCAGCCGGCGCCGGCCACCACCACCACCACGAGGAGGTGCACCGCATAGCTGAGGTTCCACACCGGGTGCACGATCCGCCCCCAGCCGACATCGAGCCAGCCCGCGCGGGCGACGGCCAGGGTCAGCGCGAGCAGGCCGCCCAGCGGCGCGAGCGGCGTGGTGAGCCGCGAGGCGGCCCAGATCAGGACGAGCCCCTCGACGGCCCAGCCCAGCGTCACCCACCGCCCATCGAAGGCGAGGGGGAACGCGATGGTGAGCGCGGTCCAGGCCAGCCCCTCGTGCACCACGACGGTTCCCGCGTCATCGGGCACGCGCCGGGCATAGTCGGCGGCGACAACCCTGTAGATGATCGCGAGGCCGAGCGCCAGCGGCACCTCGAGACGAGGCTGCCAGGCTTCGAGCGTCCAGTAGGCCAGCGCGAAGTAGACCGCGGCATTGCCCACGGTGAGGGCCAGGTCCAGCTCGCGGCCGCGCCGGCCTTCCGCCCGCTCGCGCCAGATCGGCGCCACGAGGAAGATCGCCCAGAGCGCGGTGAGCAGGATGAGCCGCGCCAGCGGATGCGGCCCCGCGGGCAGATCCAGCGCAAGCAGGCACAGCACCACCGTGCCCACCCACGCCAGACGCGTGAGCGCGGGCCAGGTCCGGAAGCGCGCGATGAGGAGCACGAGCAGGTTCAGCACGACGAGATAGACCAGGAGCCGCCGCTCGTCGGGCTGGGGCACGCGCACGAGCACGGGGGTGAGCAGGCCGCCCAGCACGGCGAGCACCGCGGTGGCCTCCCGCTGCGAGACGACGGAGACCGCCGCCCCGGCCAGCGTGACCGCCAACATACCCGCAAAGGTGGGGCCGACCCCGAGCAGGCCATAGAGCGCGTGGGCGGCGAAGAGGGAGAGATAGAGGATGCCGAGCCCGCCGCCGGCCAGCCCTTCTGACAGCAGGGGCACGTCGCGGCGGTGCCGGAGGAGGAGCCCGGCCACGAGCAGCCCGGCGCCGGCGAGGCAGCCGAGCATCACCCGGCCCGAGGGCCCGATCAGGTCGTTATCGAAGGACCATTTCAGGAAGAAGCTCACGCCGAAGAGGATGGCGACGATGCCCACCCAGGTCGCCCAGCGCGCGCCGATGCGCTGCTCGAGATCCCGGGCCGTCGGCCGGGACGCCGGCGCCGGAGGAGGCGGCTCCGGGAACGGCGCGGCGGGGGACGGCGGGGCGAAGGCGGGCGACGGCGGGGCGGGCGCGGGTGACGGGGGCGGCGGGGCGAGGGCGACCGCCTCCGCGAGCGGCTCCCCCACCGCCTCCGGCGCGCGCGCGGCCACCGCCCGCTCGAGCCAGTGCATGCGCTCGTAGAGCGAGCGCAATTGATCCTCGATGGCGAGCGCGCGCGCGTCGTCGCGCGACTGGAGGCGCCGCGGGCTACTCAGCAGCGCCCAGATCGCCAGCACGATGGCGATGAGGGATAGCAGCAGCTCCACACTGACCTCAGCGAGAGCCTATACTGGGGTATCGAGTTTCCCGGCAGCATTTCCGTGCCGGGCACCGTGATCGCCCAACACCAGTCGGAGGAAAAGTCGGATGCCCCATCGTGTCCTGCATATGGTCGCCCTCGCGCTGGGCCTGATTCTGGCCGCGACGACTCCCCTCCACGCGGAGGTCACCCGCTTCCGCATCCAGCCCGAGGCCAGCGAGCTCACCTTCCACGCCACCTCACGCCTCATGAACGCCGACGGCAAGTTCTCGCGCTTCGCCGGCGACGTGACGGTGGATCCGGCCGACCTCACCACCGCCCGGGTGACGGTGAGCGTGGAGGCGACCACGCTCGACACCGGCATCACCATGCGCGACCGCCACCTCCGCAGCGAGGACTTCTTCCACGTGGAGAAGTTCCCCGCCATCGCCTTCGAGAGCCTGCGGGTGGAGGGCGCCGGCCGGCGCCTCCTGGTGGTGGGCCGGCTGACCCTGCGCGGCGTCACCCGCGAGGTGCGGGTGCCGGTGGACGTGAGCGTGACGGGCAAGCGACTGGAGGCGCGCGGCCAGTTCGACGTCAAGCGCACCGACCACGGCATGATCTACGACTCCGCGTTGAACCCCATCGGCGAGCAGGTCCGCATCGCGTTCGCCTTCCGGGGCCAGGCTCCTTGACGGGCGCCGGGCGTGCTATAAAAGCCGCCACGGATGGAGCCCCGGGAGAGGTGGCATGACGGTCGAATCGGATAACGTGGCGGCGACGGTCGAGGTGCGCGAGGCGCACCGCTTCGACGTGGCCGTGCTGGAGCGCTACCTGCGGGACCGCGTGGGGGATTTCGCCGGGCCGCTCATGGTGCGGCAATTCATGGGCGGGCAGTCCAACCCGACCTATCACCTCTCCACGCCGCGCGCCCAGTACGTGTTGCGCCGAAAGCCGCCGGGCAAGCTCCTGCCCTCCGCGCACGCGGTGGATCGCGAGTACCGCGTCATCACCGCGCTGGCCGGCTCCGGCGTGCCGGTGCCGCGCACCTATGTCCTGTGCCAGGACGACACGGTGATCGGGACCTGGTTCTACCTCATGGAGTGCGTGCCGGGCCGCGTCCTCACCGACCCGCGCCTCCCCGACGAGGCCCCCGGCGACCGCGCGAAGATTTACGACCACATGAACGTGGTGCTGGCGCGACTGCACACCGTGGACTGGAAGGCGCTGGGGCTCGAGGATTTCGGCCGGCCGGGCAATTACTTCGCGCGGCAGATCCACCGCTGGACGGGCCAGTACCGCGCGTCCGAGACCGAGCGGATCGACTCCATGGAGCGGCTCATCGCCTGGCTGCCCGAGCATATTCCGGCCGACGACAGCACCACCTTGGTGCACGGCGACTTCCGGCTCGGCAATACCATAGTCCACGCGACGGAGCCGCGCATCGTGGCGGTGCTGGACTGGGAGCTCTCCACGCTGGGGCATCCGCTGGCGGACCTCGGCTACAACTGCATGCCCTATCGCCTGTCCGCCGAGAGCATGGATGGTTTCCAGGGCGCCGATCTCGCCGCCCTGGGCATGCCCACCGAATCCGAGTACCTGGCCGCCTATTGCCGGCGTACCGGCCGCGCGGCCATCGTGGACTGGGAGTTCTACGTGGCGTTCTCGATGTTCCGCCTCTCCGCCATCGCCCAGGGCATCATGGGGCGCGTCATCGCGGGCACCGCGAGCGATCCTCGCGCGCGCGACCGCGGGACCCGCGCCCGGCCGCTCGCCGATGCCGGCTGGGCCCTCGTTGAACGCCGGGGCTGAGTCCTCGCGGGCTACGGGAGTGTCTCCGCTTGGCGTGCGAGGCCCTCTTGCGCGAAGCGAAGGAAGAAGTCACCAGTGCGCCTCGTCGTAGCGACCACCCGAAGGGGGACAACATGGCAGACTTCGTAAATACGAGCGGCGCGGCATCGATCGGCGTCATCACCGTCGACAATCCCCCCGTCAACGCGCTGAGCCAGGGCGTGCGGCAGGGGCTGCTCGATGCCCTCGCCCGGGGCATCGCCGACACGGAGGCGCGCGCCCTCGTCCTCATCGGCGGCGGGCGCACCTTCATCGCGGGGGCGGATATCCGCGAGTTCGGCAAGCCGCCGCAACCGCCGGACCTCAACTCGGTGATCGCCCAGTACGAGGCGAGCCCGAAGCTGGTGGTCGCGGCCATCCATGGGACTGCGTTAGGCGGCGGGCTCGAGACGGCCTTCGGCTGCCATTACCGGTGCGCCGTCGCCGCCGGCCAGGTGGGCTTCCCCGAGGTGAAGCTGGGCATTCTTCCCGGCGCGGGCGGCACCCAGCGGCTGCCGCGGCTCATCGGCGTGGAGGCGGCGCTGCCGCTCATCGTGTCGGGCGATCCCGTTCCCGCCGCCAAGGCCCAGGCGCTCGGCATCGTGGACGAAATCGTACCCGGCGACCTCCTCGAGGGCGCCTGCGCCTTTGCCGAGCGGCTGGTGGCCGAGGCCAAGCCGCTCCGGAAGATCCGTGACATGCAGGATAAGGTGGGCGGCACCAATCCCACCGTCTTCGCGGAGTTTCGCAAGGGGCTCGAGCGGAGCGCGCGCGGCTTCTTCGCGCCCTTCCGCTGCGTGGACGCGGTGGAGGCCGCCGCCACCCTGCCCTTCGACGAGGGGCTGCGGCGCGAGCGCGAGCTCTTCGGCCAGTGCATGCAGTCCACCCAGTCCAGGGCGCAGATCCACGTCTTCTTCTCCGAGCGTGAGGTGGCCAAGATCCCCGACGTGCCAAGGGATACGCCGGTGAAGGCCATCAAGTCGGCGGCGGTGATCGGCGCCGGGACCATGGGCGGCGGCATCGCGATGAACTTCGCCAATGCCGGCATCCCCGTGCGCGTGATCGAGATGAGCCAGGAGGCGCTCGACCGCGGGCTCGCGGTGGTCCGGAAGAACTACGCGGCCACGGTGGAGAAGGGCCGGCTCAGCCAGAAGGACATGGACGCGCGGATGACGCTCATCCAGGGCGGGCTCGGCTATGACGGCATCGACGATGCCGACATCGTGGTGGAGGCCGTCTTCGAGGAGATGGACGTCAAGAAGAAGGTGTTCGCCACCCTGGACCGGGCGGCGCGGCCGGACGCCATCCTCGCCAGCAATACCTCAACGCTGGACATCGACCAGATGGCGGGCGCGACCTCCCGGCCCGGCCAGGTCATCGGCACCCACTTCTTCAGCCCTGCCAACGTGATGCGTCTGCTGGAGATCGTGCGCGGCAAGGCGACCTCCAAGGAGACCATCGCCACCACCATGGAGCTGGCCCGCCGCATCCGGAAGGTGGGCGTGCTGGTGGGCAACTGCGACGGCTTCGTGGGCAATCGCATGCTCGCCCCCTATCTCCGCGAGGCGGAATTCCTGGTGGAAGAAGGCGCGACACCCCAGCAGGTGGACAAGGTGATCTACGACTTCGGCCTGCCCATGGGCCCCTTCGCCATGGGCGACATGGCCGGACTCGACGTGGGCTGGCGCATCCGCAAGGGCAAGGAGGCCACGCGCAACCGCCGGCTGCGCTACTCCCCCATCGCCGACCGCATCTGCGAGAGGGGGCGCTTCGGCCAGAAGACCGGCTCAGGCTGGTACCGTTATGAGAAGGGCAGTCGCGCGCCTCAGCCCGATCCCGAGATCGAGGCGCTCATCGTCCAGACTTCGAAGGAACAAGGGGTCGAGCGCCGGTCCGTCACCGACGAGGAGATCCTCAAGCGCTGCGTCTACGCCCTCATCAACGAGGGAGCGAAGATCCTGGAGGAAGGCTTCGCGCTCCGCGCCTCGGACATCGACATCATCTACATCTACGGCTACGGCTTCCCCGTTCACCGCGGCGGCCCCATGTTCTATGCGGACACGGTGGGGCCGGCGGCGGTCTACGACGACATCTGCGCCTTCCAGAAGCAGCACGGCGAGCTGTGGCAGCCGGCGCCGCTGCTGGAACGCCTGGCGCGCGAGGGCAAGCGCTTCCGCGAGCTCTAGCCGCTCTTCCGCGGGGCGCGTCCAGACCCGGCCTCGGGCTATAATACGGGGTCCATGGACGCGCCCCTCGCCGGTCTCCTCGTCGCCGATCTCACCCAGAACGTCGCGGGTCCCTTCTGCGCGCAGATCCTCGGCGACATGGGCGCGGAGGTGGTGAAGATCGAGCGCACCGGACGCGGTGACGATGCCCGCGCCTGGGCGCCGCCATACTGGGGCCAGGAAAGCGCCACCTTCATGAGCGTCAACCGCAATAAGCGGAGCCTCGCGGTGGACCTCAAGTCGCGCGAGGGCCTCGCCATCGTGGAGCGCCTGGTCACCCGTGCCGACGTCTTCGTCCAGTCGCTGCGCGCGGGCGCGGTGGAGGAGCTGGGGCTGGGGTGGGAGCAGGCCCGCGCGCTGAATCCCCGCCTGGTGTACTGCTCGGTCACCGCCTTCGGGACCGAAGGCCCGCTGCGGGACCGGCCGGGCTATGACCCGCTCATGCAGGCCATGTCCGGCATCATGTCCATCACCGGGCATCCGAATCAGCCGCCGGCGCGCGTACCCGTCTCCGTCGTGGACATGGGCACCGGCATGTGGGCGGCCACCGCCATCCTCGCGGCGCTCCGCGAGCGGGACCGCACCGGACGCGGCGTGCATGTCACCACCGCGCTCTTCGACACCGCGCTCGCGTGGACGGCATTCCAGATGAACCAGTACCTGGCCACCGGCGAGGTGCCGCTGCCGCAGGGTTCGGGCACCGCCATGATCTGCCCCTACGAGGCCTTCCCCGCCCGCGACGCCTGGGTGATGATCGCCGCCGGCTCGGACGCCCTCTTCACACGCTGCTGCGAGGCGCTCGGCGTGCCGGCCATCGCGCAGGACCCGCGCTTCCGCGACAATCCCACCCGCGTGGCCAACCGGAAGGCGCTCATCGAGACGCTCTCGGCGGTGACCCGGGCGCTCGACTCCGGGGATGTGCTGGCGCGGCTCCAGAAGGCCGGCGTGCCGTCGGCTCCCATCAATACGCTCGATCGCATCGTGGCGGAGGCGCAGACGGAGGCCAGCGGCATGCTGGTTTCCGCCAAGCATCCCCGCCTCCCCGACTATCGCGCGCTGGGCCTGCCCATTCGCTGGGACGGCGAGCGGCCGGGCATCACCCGCGTGCCGCCGCTCCTGGGGGAGCACACCGCGGAGGTGCTGGGCGAGCTCGGCTTCGACCCCGCCGCCATCGAGGATCTCGCGAGGCGCCATGTCATCGGACTATAAGACCCTCAACGTCACGCGCTCCGCCGACGGGTTCGTGGTCACCGTCGAGCTCAATCGGCCCGAGGCGCTCAATGCCATGAACACGGCGATGGGGCGCGATCTTCTCGCCTGCTTCGAGGATCTTCAGTGGGACCGCGAGGCGCGGGCGGTAGTCTTCACCGGCTCCGGCACCAAGGCCTTCTGCGTGGGCGGCGATCTCAAGGAGCGCGAGGGCATGACGGACGAGACCTGGCGCGCCCAGCACGTCATCTTCGAGGAGGCCGCCTTCAAGGTGCTGCACTGCCCGGTGCCGGTGATCGCCGCGGTGGAGGGCTTCGCCATGGGCGGCGGCTGCGAGCTGGCCGTGCTCTCCGACTTCGTGGTGGCGTCGGAGACGGCGGTGTTCGCGGTGCCCGAGGTGACGCGCGGGATCTTCCCCGGCATCGGCGGCACCCAGCTCCTGCCGCGCATCCTGGGCGCGCCGCTGGCCAAGGAGATGATCTTCACCGGGCGGCGCGTGGGCGCGCCGGAGGCGAAGGCGGTCGGCCTCGTCAACCACCTGGTGCCGGCGGGGCAGGCGCGGGCCAAGGCGCTCGAGATCGCCGGCACGATCGCGGAGAACGGGCCCTTCGCGGTGCGCCAGGCCAAGAAGGCCATCGCCTGGGGCAGCGAGACCGACCTGGAAACAGCGATGCGGCTGGCCATCGAGACCTACAACAATACCGTCACCACCGAGGACCGCCTCGAGGGTGTGCGGGCCTTCAACGAGAAGCGGAAGCCGCGCTTCACGGGGCGCTGACCATGGCTGATCCGATTCGTCGCCTGCGCGGCTCGGCCGCCGGCCGGAATCGCGGCTCCGTCTATCGCGACCTCGTGCTGGACCGTGGCCACCGCCGCCGATCGCAATCAGGGCGTGCGGGGCCAGACCCAGCAGTGTCTCGCCGCGCTGGACAAGAGCCTCGCCGAGGGTGGCTCCGACCGTACCCGCATCCTGTCGGCGCAGATCTTCCTCGCCGACATGGCGACCAAGAACGAGATGGACGAGGTGTGGAACGCCTGGATCGGGCCCAATCCGGAGCACTGGCCGCAGCGGGCCTGCGTGGGCGCGCCGCTCGCTGACGGCTGCCTGGTCGAGATCATCTTCACCGCGGCCAGGACCTGACGGCCGACGGAGGCACGCCATGACCAAGGACATGACCTTCACGCTCACCGACGAGCAGCGCGCGCTCAAGGCCGCCGTGGCCGATCTCTGCAAGCAGTACCCGCCGGAGTACTGGCGCGACCTGGACGGCCGGCGGGAATACCCGGAGCGCTTCATCGACGACCTCACCAAGGCCGGCTACCTCGCCGCGTTGATCCCGACGGAATACGGCGGGCGCCGGCCTGGGCATCATGGAAGGCGCCCTCATCCTGGAGGAGATCAACCGCTCGGGCGGCAATGGCGGCGCCTGCCACGCGCAGATGTACATCATGGGCACCGTGCTGCGGCATGGATCTGAAGCGCAGAAGAAGGGCTATCTGCCCAAGATCGCCACCGGCGAGCTGCGGCTGCAGGCCTTCGCCGTCACCGAGCCCAATGCCGGGTCGGATACCACGAAGCTACAGACAACCGCGATCAGAAAAAACGACCGCTACGTGGTCAACGGGCAGAAGATGTTCATCTCGCGCGTGCTCCAGTCGGATCTCATGCTCCTCCTCGCCCGCACCACTCCGGTGGACCAGGTGAAGAAGAAGACGGACGGGCTCAGCGTCTTTCTCATCGACATCCGGCCGCTCAAGGGCAAGGGGCTCGAGGTCCGGCCGCTCAAGATGATGATGAACCATTCCACCAACGCGCTCTTCTTCGACAATATGGAGATTCCCGCCGACAGCCTCATCGGCCAGGAAGGCAAGGGCTTCTCCTATATCCTCGACGGCATGAACGCGGAGCGCATCCTGGTGGCGTCGGACTCGTTGGGCGACGCGCGCTGGTTCATCGAGAAGGCGGTGGCCTATGCCGGCCAGCGGGTGATCTTCGGCAAGCCCATCGGCGCCAACCAGGGCGTGCAGTTCCCCATCGCCAAGGCGCACATGGCCATCGAGGCCGCCGACCTCATGCGCACCAAAGCGGCCAAGATGTTCGACGCGGGCATCCCGTGCGGGCCCGAGGCCAACATGGCGAAGTATCTCTGCCTCCGAGGCGGCCATCCAGGCGGGAGACGCCTGCCTCGACTGCCACGGTGGGTACGGGTTCGCCGAGGAATACGACATCGAGCGCAAGTTCCGCGAGTCGCGCCTCTACCGCACCGCGCCCATCAACAACAATCTCGTGGCCGCCTACGTGGGCGAGCACGTGCTCGGGATGCCGCGATCCTACTAGGACGGGAGAGGCGGCGTGACTCTCGAGGCGGTCGATCGCATCAGCGTGACCACGGTGGTGGACAACTCCGTGGACATTCTGCGCGCCGACGAGAAGGTGGCGCGGCGCTGGACGCAGCGCGCAGCGCGCGGCAGGTGCTCGACGCTCCGCGCCGAGCACGGGCTCGCGCACTGGGTCGAGGTGACGCGAGGGCGCGAGACGGCGGCGGCTGGCCTTCGACTGGGGGCTCACCGGCGACTCCTATATCCACAACCTGCGCGAGCTGGGGCTCGATCCGGGCGGGCTGGATGCCCTCGCGCTGTCCCACGGCCATCAGGACCACTGGGGCGGGCTCCCCGGCTTCCTCCGGGACAGCCGCCGCGCGATGAAACGGGCCCTCCCCTTCTACGCCGGCGCCGACCACTTCCTGCCCCGCTACCTCGAGCAGGGAGGGCGAGCGCGTGTACTTCGGGCGCCTCGACCGCGCCGAGCTGGAGCGGCAGGACCTCGACGTCCGCGTCGTCGCCAGGCCCACCGTGCTCGCCGAAGGCCTGATGCTCTCCGGGCGAGATGCAGGAGACCGTGCCCGGGGAGACCATCCCCGCCTCCCTCCAGGTGGAGCGCGACGGCGAGATCGTCCAGGACACCTTCATCGGCGAGCAGACCCTCATCGCGCACGTGCGCGGGCGCGGGCTGGTGGTGGTCACCTCCTGCTCCCACCGCGGCATCGTGGGCATTTGCCGCCATGCCGCCCGGGTGAGCGGGGTGCCCAAGATCCACGCGGTGATCGGGGGATTCCACCTGAGCGGGCTGGGCGAGGAGCGCATCACCCTCGTGGTGGACGAGTTCCGGCGGCTCGGCGTGGACTGGCTCATCCCGCAGCACTGCACCGGGATGGAGGCGTTCATCGCCATCGGCAGGCAGCTCCCCGCCGAGATGGTGGTGTCCTCGGTGGGCAGCACCTTCACCTTCGAGGCATGAGAGCATGTTAGGGCCGGTGATCGAGGGCGAGCGCATCCGGCTGGAGCCGCCGCGCACGGAGTTCCTCCCCGCCTATCTCCGCTGGTTCGCGGACATGGAGGTGACGCAGTACCTCCTCTTCCGCTACCCACTGACGGAGAAGGGCGAGGCGGAATGGCTGGAGCAGGTCAGCAAGGATCAGAGCCAGGTGCTCTGGGCCATCGTGGCCCGGACCAGCGGTCGCCTCGTCGGCAACACCGCGCTCGAGAAAATCAGCTGGCGCGACCGCCGCGCCGAGAGCGGCATCGTGATCGGCGAGAAGGACGAGTGGGGCAAGGGCTATGCCGGCGAGGCCATGCGGCTCCGAACCCGCTACGCCTTCCGGGAGCTCGCGCTGAACAAGGTCGTCACCACCGTGTACGGCGGCAACGAGGCGAGCCGCCGCGCCCTGGAGCGGGCGGGCTACCGCCAGTGCGGGACGTACCGGCGTCACGTGCTCATCGACGGGCAATGGCACGATGTCTGGATCGGGGAGATCTTGCGGGATGACTGGGAAGCCCAGGAGGGGCGCGCATGAAGCTGCCACCGCGGGTGACGCTCTGTGAAGTGGGGACGCGCGACGGGTTCCAGATCGAGCCGGACTGGATTCCCACCGACCGCAAGGTCGAGGTGGTGGACCGGCTCTCCGCCACGGGCGTATCGCGTATCGAGGTGACGTCCTTCGTGTCACCCAAGGCCATCCCCGCGCTGCGCGACGCCGAGGAAGTCATGGCCCGCATCCAGCGGCGGTCGGGCACGCGCTTCTCGGCGCTGGTGCCCAACGACAAGGGCGCGGTGCGCGCGGTGGACGCGCGCGTGGACGAGATCCACACCGTGGTCTCCGCCAGCGAGAGCCACAACCTCGCCAACGTGAATATGTCCATCGCGGAGTCCCTGGTGAAGCTGCGCGCCACCATGGCGGTGGCGCACCGGGCGAGCGTCCCCGTGTACTCCGGCATCTCCTGCTCCTTCGGCTGCCCCTTCGAGACCGACGTCCCCCTGCCGAAGCTCGAGGCGGTGGTGAAGGCGCTGGTGGACATGGGCGCCCGCGGCATCGGGCTCGCCGACACCACCGGCATGGCCAATCCCGCCCAGGTCGGGCGCATCCTCGATCACCTGATGCCCCGCTTCCCGGGCGTCGAGTGGACGCTCCACACGCACGACACCCGCGCCATGGCCATCCCGAATATCCTGGCCGCCATGGAGCGCGGGGTCACCTGCTTCGACGCCTCCATCGGCGGGCTCGGGGGCTGCCCCTTCGCCCCCGGCGCCTCCGGCAATGTCTGCACCGAGGATCTCATCCACTGCCTGCATTCCATGGGAGTCGAGACCGGCGTGGACCTGGACGCCTACGTCGCGGCATCGCGCCGGGTGCAGGAGGTGGTGGGCCACCCCCTGCCCGGCCAGATCGTGAAGGCCGGCAAGTGGGACCGGCGCTATCCCTTGCCCGACGGCGTGCAGGCCCGGCTCGCGGGCACGCGCGCATGAGCCGACCCAAGCCGCTGGCGAAGAAGGTCGCGGGCATGCTCCGTCTCATGGACCGCGCGGTCACCGAGTGGACGCTGCCGGTGATCGGAGTGGAGAAGGGCCGCGTGCTGCGCCGTCTCATCGCCCAGCATGCGCCCACCCGCGCGCTCGAGGTGGGCTCACTGTTCGGCTACTCCGCCCTCCTCATCGCGGCCAGCCTGCCGCGCGGGGGCAAGCTCACCTGCGTGGAGCAGAATCCCTATCTCGCCAAGTTCGTCGACTACAACGCCGCCGAGGCGGGGCTGCGAGACCGGGTGCGGGTGGTGGTGGGCGACGCCCTCCGCGTGCTCCCCATGCTGCGCGGTCCGGTGGACTTCATGCTCATCGACGCCAAGAAGGAGGACTACCTCGACTATCTTCGCGCGGTGGAGCCGCGGCTCACGCGCGGGGCGGTAGTGGTGGCCGACAATACCGGCATGTACCGCCGCGACGTGAAACCCTATATCGCCCATGTCCGCGGCGACGGCCGCTACCAGAGCCGCGAGCACGATTTCGGCTTCGACTGCATGGAAGTCTCGGTTTTCCGCGGCTAGCGTCCCGTGTTCGGCGAGCGCCAGGATCCGGAGTTCCTCAAGCATCTCTTCGACCAGACCGAGATCCTCCGCAAGCCGATGTCCGGCATCATCACGGGCTACCACGTGCTGCCGTATATCCTGGTGGGCCCCCAGGAGGACCGGCCCGCGCACTCGGTGGAGATCCGCGGCAAGATCAAGGTCTCGCCGCGGCTGGTCCTCGCCCCCGGACGCGCCGGCCAGACCTACGGGGATCTCTTCAAGGACACCGACCTGATGGACCAGACGCTGGTGGCGCGGGTCTTTTCCTTCGCCTACTCCTCGCGCCACCAGGTGACGCTGGAGAGCGAGGACCTGACCATCCAGCGCACTGACCGCGAGCCGCACGCCCAGGTCGAGCGGGCGCTGGACGAGCTGTCACAGCGCGAGGTCATCAATACCGGTGTCATCCTCTCGCCCAATGTACGCTTCTACCCGGTCTCCCTCGACCGCTTCATCACCGAGATCCTGGATCAGGAGTTCCGCCCCTCCTGAGGGCGCGAGGCCTGATGCGCGGTTATCTCATCTCGCGCATCGGCCAGACCGTCCTCGTCGTCTTCCTCTCGCTCACCGCCGTCTTCTTCCTCGCGCGGCTGGGGGGCGATCCCGTGCTCCTCTTCCTGCCCATGGACATCCAGGCCAAGGACCTCAACGAGTTCCGGGAACGTCTCGGCTTCAACGATCCCCTGCCCGTGCAGTACGCGCGCTTCATGACCGGCGCGGCGCGCGGAGACTTCGGCGAGTCGCTCCGCTACAAGCAGGACGCCCTCGGCCTCGTCCTCGAGCGCCTGCCCGCCACGCTCCGCCTGGGCGGCGCCGCGCTGCTCCTCACCTTCTGCCTCGCCATCCCGGTGGGCATTGTCTCGGCGATGAAGCGCGGCTCCGTCTGGGACTATCTCGGCATGGGGGGCGCGGTGCTGGGCCAGGCCATCCCCGGCTTCTGGCTGGGCCTCATGCTCATCTATCTCTTCTCGGTGCGGCTGGGCTGGCTGCCCACCGGCGGGACCGGCGGCCCCCTCCACTACGTGATGCCCGTCCTCGTGCTGGGCGCCTTCTATGCCGCCCGCATGGCCCGCCTCACCCGCTCGTCGGTGCTCGACACTCTGGGCGAGGACTTCATCCTGACCGCGCGCGCGAAGGGGCTGGCCGAGGTGGTGGTGGTGGCCAAGCACACGCTCAAGAACGCGGCCATCCCCATCGTGACCCTCGCCGGGCTCGAGACGGGTCAGCTCCTGGGCGGCGCCGTCATCACCGAGACCATCTTCGCGTGGCCGGGCGTGGGCCGGCTCACCGTCCAGGCCCTCCTCAACCGCGACTTCCCCCTGGTCCTGGCGGCGGTATTCGTGGCCTCGCTCACCTATACCCTCATCAATCTTGCCGTCGATCTTCTCTACGGCTGGATCGACCCGCGGACGAGCCGATCTTGAGGGCGACTGCCCTCGCTCGCCGGCGAACCCATGCCATATCCGACTCCCCTGCCTTCGGCTGCGGGCAACCATGACGCTCGCCGCTTCGCCGCAACGGACTCGGCATCATCGGTCTCGTCCTGACCGGCGTCGCCATCCTGGCCGCCTTCGCGGCGCCGTTGCTGGCGCCCCATGACCCGCTCAATGCCGACTTCACCCAGAGCCTCAAGCCCCCGGGGACGGCGGGGCATCCCTGGGGCACCGACCAGCTCGGCCGCGATCTCCTCTCCCGGGTGATCTACGGCGCCCGCATCGCGCTCTTCATCGGGCTCTGCACCGTGCTGCTCACGGCGGTGGCGGGCGGCGTCCTCGGCCTCCTCGCCGGCTACTTCGGCGGCTGGCCGGGCGCCGTGCTCATGCGGCTGGTGGACGTCCAGCTCTCCTTCCCCTTCATCTTCCTCGCCATCACCATCAACGCCATCGTGGGGCTGGGGCTGCGCAATATCATCATCAGCCTGGCTGCCGCGGGCTGGGTCGTGTATGCTCGCGTGGTCCGGGGGGAGGTCCTGTCGGTGAAGCAGCGCGAGTACGTGCACGCGGCGGCGGCGCTGGGCATGGGGCGGGGCCGGATCCTGTTCCGCCACGTCCTCCCCAACGTGCTGCCCTCGATCATCATCGTCGCGAGTCTCCAGTTCTCGCAATTCATCGTGGCCGAGGCGGCGATCTCGTTCCTCGGCTTCGGCGTGCAGCCCCCGACGCCGGCGTGGGGGAGCATGCTCTCGGAGAGTCGCGACCATCTCTATGTGGCCTGGTGGCTGGCCGCCTTTCCGGGCGCGGCGTTGGCCTTGACCGCGCTCGGCATCAACCTGGTAGGAGACTGGCTCCGCGACGTGCTGGACCCCAAGTTCCGCGCCTGAGGGCGCGATTCCAGAGGAGGATTCTCATGCGCAATCGAATCGGACGGCGGCCGGCTCTGGTCGCTCTCGCCCTCGGCCTCGCCCTCGCCGCCGCCGCGCCGGCCGGCGCGCAGGACCGCGCGCGCAGCAAGGAAGTCGTGGTGGCGCTGGCGGCGGAGCCGCGCTCGCTGCTGCCCAATACCATCGTGGACTGGACCACCAATAACCAGCTCGAGCACATGTACGACCGCCTGGTGGACCGGGACGCCAAGAGCTACAAGCCCGCGCCCATGCTCGCCACCGGGTGGAAGGTGGTGAACGACACCACCTGGGAATTCACGCTGAAGCAGGGGGTGAAGTTCCACAACGGCGAGCCGTTCAACGCGCAGTCCGTCAAGGCGACCATGGACTACATCATGGACCCCGCCAACAAGACTCACTACGCGCCGCGGTGGTCGCAGGTCAAGGAAGTCCAGATCGTCAACGACTACACCGTGCGCTTCGTCACCGAGAAGCCCTGGCCCGGCCTCATCGACCGCATGGCCGCCACCGACTTCCTCCCGATGCCGCCCAAGGCGCTTGAAGGAGAGGGGCGTGGCCGCGCTGGCCGCCAAGCCCATCGGTACCGGGCCCTTCAAGTTCGTCCAGTGGGTGCGGGACGAGAAGCTCGTGATGGAGCGGAATCCTGACTACTGGCAGGGAGGAGCCGCGGTCAGCCGCGTGACCTTCCGATACATCCCCGAGTTCAGCGCCCGGCTGGCCGCGCTGCTCGCCGGCGAGATCGACATCATGAAGGACGTGCCGCCGCTCAATGTCGACCAGGTGGACAAGAGCGGCAAGGCCAAGGTGCGGGCGACGGAGTCGTCTCGCATCAACTACCTGGCGCTGGTCAACCTCAAGCCCGGACCCATGCAGGACGTCCGGGTGCGGCGAGCCATCCACCACGCGGTCAACGTGGACGAGCTGATCGCGCAGGTGCTCCGCGGCCGCGCCACCAAGATGTGCGGGCCGCTGTCGCCGCTCAACGTGGACTATTCCCCCAAGGGCGAGTGCATCAAGTATGATCCGGCGCGCGCCCAGGCATTGCTGAAGGAGGCGGGGCAGGACCCCACCAAGCTCCAGCTCACCCTGGACACGCCGTCCGGCCGCTATCCGCTGGACAAGGACATCTCGCTGGCCATCGCGTCCCAGCTCGGCCGCATCGGGATCAAGGTCAACGTGGTGGTGAACGAGTGGGGGACCCACCTCGACAAGATCAAGAACCGCACCACCGGCGATATGTACTTCCTCGGATGGGGACCGGCGCTGGAAGCTCAGGGCACCATCGAGCAGCTGTTCCAGGCCAAGCCGACCTACTCGTCATTCGGCAACAATGCGACCATCGACGCCAAGATCGCCCAGGCGGTGACCATCGTGGATCCGAAGAAGCGGCTGGAGGCCTGGGCCGAGCTGCAGCAGCTGGTGCGCGACGAGGTGCCCTGGGTATTCCTCTGGCAGCAGCACGACCTCTACGGCGTGGCGAACTGGATCGAGTGGACCCCGCGTGCCGACGAGAAGGTCTGGATGTACGAGGCGAAGATCATCGCCCGCTAGCGCGAGACTGCCGTCAAACAGCGACGCGCGCCGGGAAGGCATCCCGGCGCGCGTTTCATTTTCCCACTATTCCGGCCGCCGTGGCCTCAGGCGGCCGCCGCGGGAGGAACCGCGGAGACCTCGTCCTCTCCCGGCATCGGAGTGGCGGCAACCGTCGCCGCCTTCTCCGCTTCGTCCCGCATCTCCTTCGCGTGATCCGTCAGCGCGCCCAGCTCCCGAACTGCCAGGTCGTACCAGGTATCGAGTTGCATGATCTCCCTCGCGGCGCCCGGCTTCGGCGCCCCCGGTCGGTGTCTCTGCCCCTCCCGCTCCGATGCGGGGCTGCCACCAATGCCCCACCTAGAGCATCTGCCATGCCATCCGTAGAGGCCTTATAACTCCGCTGCTTGACGTTCACGAGCGTCCGGAGCCGGCATCGGACGACCGCCCGACCGCGGGCAGGACGCCTGATCCGGGGCCCTGGGATTCCTGCTAAGATTCGCCCGCTGACCACTCGATGCATCCGCGAGGAGGCCTCATGGCTGGGATCACCGTGTTCTCCAATGCCTTCCTGATCGACTGCACCGGCAAGGATCCCGTCGACGGCGCCGCCGTCGTGGTGGAGGGCGACCGCATCAAGGACGTCATTCGCTCCGGCAAGGTCGGGCCGCTCAAGGGCCGGGTGGACACCGTCAACTGCAAGGGCAAGACCCTCATGCCCGGCCTCACCGACGCCCATGTCCACATGTGCGCGGTGGACGCCAATATTCCCGAGCAGCACCGGATGAGCCCGCCGAGTCTCATCGCCGCCAAGGCCATGCGCCGACTCGAGCAGGCGCTGATGCAGGGCTTCACCACGGTCCGGGACGCGGGCGGCGCCGACTACGGCTTCCGCGAGGCGGTGGAAACGGGCCTCTATCCCGGCCCCCGGCTCCTCGTCTCGGGGCGGGCGCTCTCCGCAAACCGGCGGCCACGCGGACAAGCGCCGGCGGGCGGAGTGGATCGCGCCGGTTGAGTGCTGCGTGGGCATGGTGGGCGTCATCGCGGACGGGCCCGACGAGGTGCGCCGGGCGGCGCGCGAGCAGATCCGCCACGACGTGGACCAGATCAAGATCATGGCGTCCGGCGGCGCCATGTCGCCCGGCGACGAGCTCGACACCACGCAGTACACCGTGGACGAGATGCGCGCCGCCGTCGAGGAAGCCACCGCGGTGGGCAAGTACGTCCTGGCTCACGCCTATTCCGGCACCGCGGTCAAGAACGCGATCGCCGCCGGCGTGCGCTGCATCGAACACGGCAATCTCCTCGACGCCGCCGGCGCCCAGGCCATCAAGAAGGCCAACGCCTACCTCGTCCCCACCATGGTCACCTACGAGGCCATATATCGCGAGGGCAAGAACTACGGCATCGGCGACCATCAGATCCAGAAGATCAACATGGCCCGCGAGAAGAGCGTCGAGGGCCTGACGGCCGCCTATCGCGCCGGGTGCAAGATCGGCTCGGGCTCCGACCTCCTCGGCGACATGCAGTCGCAGCGCTGCGTCGAGTTCGAGCTCAAGGGCCAGGTCATGAAGCCCATGGAAGTGCTCCTGTCCGCCACGCAGATCAACGCCCAGATTTTCAGGATGGAATCCGAGATCGGCTCGGTCGAGCCCGGGAAGTACGCCGATCTCCTCGTGCTCAAGGGCAACCCCCTCAAGGACCTGCGCCTCTTTCAGAACCAGGACAACCTGCTCATGATCATGAAGGGAGGCGTCGCCTACAAGCGCGCCGTATGACCAGGACCGGGAAGAGAGCCAGGAGCGGCAGCGGCGCCGCGGGCCTCGCGCCGCCCGCCCGCCGCGGCTCCACCCGCCGCCGCAGGCCCTGCAGGTCTTCGAGAAACTCGGCGTCTTCTATCTCGGGCGCCCCTACGACCTCGGCGCCAAGAAGCCCGGCGAGGGGCTCCTCCTCTACGACGCCAAGGATCTCGTGACCCACGCAGTGTGCGTGGGCATGACGGGCAGCGGGAAGACCGGCCTCTGCCTGGCCCTCCTCGAGGAGGCGGCGATCGACGGCATCCCCGCCCTGGTGATCGATCCCAAGGGGGACCTCGGCAATCTCCTCCTCACCTTCCCCGAGCTGCGCGCGGCCGACTTCCGGCCCTGGATCAACGAGGACGACGCGCGGCGAAAGGGGGTCACCCCCGACGCGTTCGCGGAGGGACAGGCCGAGACCTGGACCAGGGGCCTGGCCGCCTGGGGCGAGGACGGCGCGCCGCATCCGCCGGCTCCGCGAGGCGGCGGACTTCGCCATCTACACCCCGGGCAGCAATGCCGGCCTGCCGGTATCGATCCTCAAGTCCTTCGCCGCGCCGCCCGCGGCGGTCGAGAGGGGACGCGGAGGCGCTCGGCGAGCGCATCGGCACCACGGTGACGAGCCTGCTCGGCCTGGTGGGCGTCGAGGCGGATCCGGTGAAGAGCCGCGAGCATATCCTCGTGTCCACCATCCTGCGGGTCGCGTGGACCGAGGGCCGCGACCTCGACCTCGCCGGCCTGATCCAGCAGATCCAGTCGCCGCCGGTGAAGCGCGTCGGCGTGCTCGACGTCGAGGCGTTCTTCCCGTCGAAGGACCGCTTCGCCCTGGCCATGACGCTGAACAATCTCCTCGCCGCCCCCGGCTTCGCGGCCTGGATGGAAGGCGAGCCCCTCGACGTGCAGTCCCTCCTCTACACCCCGGAAGGCAAGCCGCGCGTGTCCATCTTCTCCATCGCGCATCTGGGCGACGCGGAGCGGATGTTCTTCGTCTCGCTCCTGCTCAACCAGATGGTGGGATGGATGCGCAACCAGTCCGGCACCACGAGCCTCCGCGCGCTCGTCTACATGGACGAGATCTTCGGCTACTTCCCGCCGGTGGCGAATCCGCCGTCCAAGCAGCCGCTGCTCACCTTGCTCAAGCAGGCGCGCGCCTTCGGCGTGGGCGTGGTGCTGGCGACGCAGAACCCGGTGGATCTCGACTACAAGGGGCTCTCCAATGCCGGCACCTGGTTCATCGGCCGCCTGCAGACCGAGCGCGACAAGGCGCGCGTGCTCGACGGGCTGGAAGGCGCCGCCGCCGGTGCCGGCGGGCGCTTCGACCGCGGCAAGATGGAGGAGACCATCGCCGGCCTGGGCAACCGCATCTTCCTCATGAACAATGTCCACGAGGATGCCCCGGTGGTCTTCGAGACCCGCTGGGCCATGTCCTATCTGCGCGGCCCGCTCACGCGCGACCAGATCAAGACCTTGATGGACGGACGGCGAGGCGGGACCGAGTCCGGCGCGGCCGGCGGCCGCCGCCGCGTCCGCCGCGAAGCCCGCCGGCATCGCGCCGCCGCCACCGGCGACGCGCGGCGCCCCCGATGGGACGTCCCACGCTGCCCCCGGACGTCCCGCAGCACTTCCTCCCCGCGCGCGGCGCCCGGGCGGGCGCGCTCGTCTATCAGCCGATGCTGCTCGGCGCGGCGCAGGTGCGATTCACCGACGCCAAGCGCGGCGTCGACGTGGCCCAGGACAGCGTATTCCTCACTGCCATCACGGACGAGGCTCTCGCCGTGGACTGGGAACAGGCCCGCGAGGCATCGGTGGCACTCGGCGATCTCGAGACCGAGCCGGTGACGGGGGCGGAGTTCGCCGACCTCCCCGGCGTGGCCGGCAAGAAGAAGAGCTTCGAGGGCTGGAGCTCGGGACTTCGCGGGCTGGCTCTTCCGCACGCGCCGGCTCGGGCTTCACGTGAGCCCGGAGCTCAAGCTGGCGTCGCGGCCCGACGAATCCGAGGGCGATTTCCGCGCGCGCATCCAGCACGCCGGCCGCGAGGGCCGCGACGAGGCGGTGGAGGCGCTCCGGAAGAAGTACGCGCCGAAGCTGGTCGCGCTCCAGGAAAAGATCCGCCGCGCTCAGCAGGCGACGGAGCGCGAGTCGAGTCAGGCCACCCAGCAGGGCCTCCAGGTCGCCATCTCGCTCGGCGCCACCGTGCTGGGCGCGCTCCTCGGCCGCAAGGCGGTGAGCGCGACCACGCTGGGCCGGGCCACCACCGCCGCGCGCGGGGCCGGGCGAGCCATGAAGGAGGCGCAGGACGTCTCGCGCGCCAAGGAAACGGTGGAGAGCCTCCAGCAGGCGCTCGCCGATCTCGAGACCGAGCTCAAGGCGGAGACCGAGGCGGTGGCGGCGAAGTCGGATCCCGGCCGCGCGCCGCTCGAGACGCTCGCGCTCAAGCCCACCAAGCAGAACATCACGGTCCGGCTGGTGACCGCTGGCCTGGGCGCCCCACGGCGTGATGCCCAGGGGGCTCTCGTGCCCGCCTGGGAGTAGAGGGAGACCGACCATGAGAACCCTGCTCGCCGCCGCCGGCATCGTCGCCGCGCTGCTCGTCGCCCGTCACCGCGCTCGCGCACAAGGATACGGACCCGCCGCATCAGCGCTACCAGATGGGCGATCTCAAGCTCGAGAGCGGCGACGTGATCAAGGACTTCACGATGTCCTTCGTCACCCACGGCACGGCTGAACGCGGACGGCTCCAACGCGATCCTCGTGGTCACCGCCATCGGCGGCAACCATCACCGGCTCGACTTCCTCATCGGCCCCGGCAAGGCGCTGGACACCGACAAGTACTTCGTGGTGTCGACGGACGCCATCGGCAACGGCCTCACCACCTCGCCCTCGACCAGCGCCGCGCAGCCGCGGATGCAGTTCCCGCGCTTCACCATCCGCGACATGG
Source organism: uncultured Candidatus Rokubacteria bacterium (assembly GCA_963733725.1). Taxonomy (GTDB): domain Bacteria; phylum Methylomirabilota; class Methylomirabilia; order Rokubacteriales; family CSP1-6; genus DASRWT01. The sequence goes on from CAVTFC010000006.1 coordinate 78,170, forward strand.
TGCAGCTCGCAGCACCGTCTGCTCACCGAGCACCTGGGGGTGAAGCACCTCGTGGCGGTGGCGGGCGCCTCCATGGGCGGCATGCAGGCGTTGCAGTGGGGCGTCAGCTACCCTGACTTCTCCGACCAGCTCATCGCCATGGTGCCGCTCCTGCGCACGCCCGCCTGGACCGTCACCGTGCTGGAGGCGAGCCGCAAGGCCATCATGCTCGACCCCGCGTGGAACGGCGGCAACTACAACAGACCCGCCCGCGGCCGGGATCCGGCTCTGGCGCGACATCGTCGGGCGTCCTGGCCGCGGGCACCCCGGAGCAGCTCCGCGACCAGGTCCCCACGGGCTCGACGTGCTGCCCTGGCTCAAGGCGCAGGAGGACGACGCTCATCGCCGCGTTCGACGCCAATGACTGGATCTACCAGACCTGGGCCTACGAGCGCGCACGACATCGCGGCCGGGCCGGGCCGGGACGGGGACATGCTCAAGACGTTGCGCGCGATCAAGGCCAGCACCCTCATCCTCACCGGGGTCAAGGATCTCCTCAATCCCGAGTGGGAGTCCCGGGACGCCTTCCGCTATATCCCCTCCTCGCGGCACATGCAGATCAATCCCGGCTCGGTCACCGGCCATCTCGCGGCCTCGGGCCTCTTCCCGGCCGACGTCGAGATGCTCAATCGCGAGATCGGGGCCTTCCTCGAGCGCCAGGCCGGGTGAAGCGCGCGGAGGGGCCGGGCCGCCGCCCAGCCTACGATCGGGCTGCCTCGCCCGCCCGGGCGGGGAGGGACCCGGCCCCGACGGCGATAGCGCTCGGCGCGTCCCGACTCGGTATACTGGAAGTCTGATGAAGATCGGTCCCGTCGAGGTCCACTCGCTCGCCCGCATGGCCCCTATGGCGGGCATCACCAATGCGCCCTTCCGGCTCATCGTGAAGGAGTGCGGGAGCGGGCTCACCACCACCGAGGAGATGGACGCCACCGCCCTGCTGCTCGAGCACCCGCATGCCAATGACATCGCCGCCTATTACCCGGAGGAGCGGCCGCTGGCGATGCAGCTCCTCGGCAAGGATCCCGACGTCCTCCGCCGCGCCGCCGACAAGTGCCAGCGCCTGGGCGCCGACATCGTGGACCTCAACATGGGCTGCCCCATGCCCCGCATCACCGGCAAGGGCAAGGGCGCCGCCCTCATGCGCGACGTGGCGAGCACCGCGGGAATTCTTCGCGCCATGCGATCCGCCCTGTCCGTGCCGCTCACCATCAAGATCCGGGGCGGCTGGGACGACGAGCATCTCAACGCGGTCGAGGTGGCACGGATGGCGGAGGCGGAGGGCGTGGACGCCATCACCGTGCATCCGCGCACGCGCGCCCAGCGTCATAGCGGCAAGGCGCCGTGGGAGATCATCGCCGAGGTGGTGGACGCGGTGCGTGTGCCGGTGACCGGCAACGGCGACGTCCGCTCCATGGCCGACGCGCGCCGGATGGCGGCGGAGACGGGCTGCCGGTCGGTGATGGTCGGCCGCGGCGCGCTGGGCCGGCCGTGGCTCTTCAGCGAGACCTTCGACGCTCTGCCGCTCGAGGGCCAGCGCGACTACAAGCTGCGCGTGATCACGCGGCACCTGGACCTCATCCGGGGCCATTTCCGGGAGAAGTACGCGCTGGTGCAGACCCAGAAGCACCTGGCCTGGTACACGGAGGGCCTGGGGCACGCCACCGATTGCCGGCGCCGGCTCTTCGATTGCAAGTCGATCGACGCGGCGTGGACGGTGTTCCGCGAGTACTGGGATCAGCACTGGGAGCGTGTGGCGGCGGGCCTGCCCGCGGCGCTCAGCGAGCCTCGCGCCCGCCGCTCCCGTTCTCGGCTGAGCGCGCTCAGCCGAGCGCTTCGTCGAGCCGGCGCCCCTCCACATCCTCCATGGTCACGCCGAGGAGGTGCGCCAGCGGTCGGCGCCACATCCCGGCTGACGATCGGCCCGAGCTCGGCGCCCCGTCGCACGCCCGCGCCCACGGCCAGGAAGAAGGCGGCGTTGTCCGCGTGAGTGGGCCGCTGGCCGTGGGTGCCGCGATAGCGCGGCGCCGCGTGCACCTCCTCGCCGCGCGCCTCGTCGCCGAAGTAGGAGCCCGGCGCGGCCTCGAGGACGATGTCCCCCGCCAGCGCGTTCTCGCCGGGGGTCGGCAGCCCGAGCCCGTGATAGGCCTCGGCGGTCCACGCGCCGGCCACCCCTTCGATACCGGCGAGCGCGCGCGCGAGATCCCGCGCCGTCCGCTCGCGCTCGCCTCCGCCCGCGAGGTAGACATAACCGGCGCCGTGATTCATGACCAGCCGCGCTTCCGCGCGCGTCACGCTGCCCTCCCCGTCCACATCCAGGAGACCCAGCCGGCGCAGGTGGACATTGAGCCGGATCTCGCGCGTGACGGGCAGGAATCCGTGGTCGGACACCACCGCCACCACCGTGTCGGAGTCGAGCGCGGCTTCGGGCAGTGCCCCCAGCACCTGGCCGATCCGCGCGTCGATGTACTCGATGGCCCAGTAGGCTTCGGGCGAGCGGGGGCCGTAGAGGTGCTGGTGGCTGTCGGCGCAGAGGAAGTGCAGGAGCAGGAGCTCGGGCCGGTGGGCGCGCAGGACGTGGGCGGCGACATCCGCCACCATGGCGTCCTTGAGAAAGCGCTTCGGCAGCAACGCCCACTCACCCTGACGATCCAGCGGATAGCCGAGCGCGCCCAGCTCCTTCCATACTCGCGGCGCGGTCTGTGTCTCGAACACGCGCTGGTCCTTGAAGAACGGCAGGTTCCAGTCCAGCGACGCCGACCCACGGGTGCAGGGCCAGTCGACGGCCGCAGTGGCGAGCCCGGCGGCATGGGCTCGATCGTGGAGGGTGGGCGCGCGGAGGATGGCGGCGGCATCGTACACGGGATCGCCGGTGAGATCCTGGACGCGCCCGCTCGCGCGCTCGAGGATATGGTTGCCCACGATGCCGTGGGTGCGGGGAGCCACGCCCGTCACCAGGCTCACGTGGGTGGGCCAGGTGGTGCTGGGAAAAACGGCCTCCATGCGCGACGCCACCACCCCGCGCTCGGCGAGCCGCCTCAGCGTGGGCATGCGAGCCCGCGGGTCGTTCCAGTAGAATCCCGCCAGGCCGTCGATGCTGACGAGGATGACGCGGGCCACGGCGGCGATAGTGCAGGCCGGCCCTGCGCGCTACTGGCCCTTGCCCGCGCCCGGACACTTCCCACACCGCCTCGACCTTGTCGCCGCGCATGGCGTAGATCTGGTCGTAGAGGTTGATGGTGGGATCGCAATGCGGCGGGAAGAACTCGATCCGGTCGCCGAGACGCGGCGCGCGGTCCTGGTCGGAGATGGTGAGGCGGCCGTGCTCGTCGCCCGCCCACGAGTACTCGACGCCCGGCCACTCGACCGCTTCGGGCACGAACGGGCGGTCGGTGGAGAACGCCTTGAAGCCGCCGTCCACGATGGCCAGCTCCGCGCTCGGCCGGCTCACCACCGTGGTCAGCACGGTGAGCGCCAGCTCGAACTGGGTGTTGATCTTGCTGCCCTTGGCGCCGATGCGGCGGTAGTCGATGTCCATGACGCAGTAGGAGCCCGACTGCAGCTCGGTGAGCCCAGGCAGCTCGACATCGATGTCGAAGGTGCCGCTCGAGCCCCCGCTCACGATCTCCACCGGAAGACCGTGCTTGTCGAAAAGATCGCGCGTCTTCATGAGCCGGCGCATCCACTTGAGCGAGGCCTTGTGGCGCGACGCCCAGCCCATCACGTGGGCGCAGTGGCCGGCATACCCCTGCAGCCCGCGCAGGTTCAGCGCGATCGCTCATTGGCCACGAGCTTGCCCAGGTGCAGCGCGGGCTCGCCCGGCTCCACGCCGGTGCGCCGGCCGCCCACCTCCACGTCCACGAGGACATTGAGCACCTTGCCCGCGCGACCCATTGCTCCGGCCAGCTCGCGGATGTTCTCGGCATTGTCCACCACCGCCAGCGTCTCGGGATTCTTGTCGAGCACCGTGAGGAGGCGGCCGATCTTCTCTGCCCCCACGACTTCGGTCGTGATGAGGAGATTGCGGACGCCCGCCGCCGCCATCACCTCCGCCTCGCCCACCTTCGCCACGCAGACCCCCACCGCGCCCGCCGCGATCTGGCGGCGCGCGATCTCCGGGCACTTGTGGGTCTTGGCGTGGGGGCGGATCTTCTTGCCTACCGCCTTCACGTGGGCGGCCATCTTCTGGAGATTGCGCTCGAAGCGATCGAGATCGAGGAGCAGCGCGGGCGTGGGCAGCTCGGCCTTGGTCATGGCGGGGAGAATAGCACGGCCGCCCCCGCCGGCGGACCCGGGGTATGATATCGCCCTCATGCCCGGACGCCCGTTCCTCCAGATCCCCGGCCCCACGCTCGTTCCGGAGCGCATCGTCCGGGCCATGTCCCAGTCCATCATCGATCATCGGGGCCCCCTCTTCTCCGGCCTGGTGCGTGAATGCCTGGACGGCCTCAAGACGGTTTTCCAGACGGAGCGCGGGCACATCCTGCTCTTTCCGGGCTCGGGTACCGGCGCGTGGGAGGTGGCCCTCGTCAATACGCTGTCGCCGGGCGACCGCGTGCTCGCCTGCGTGAACGGCCACTTCTCCGCCGGCTTCGCCAAGGTGGCCGCCGCCTACGGCATCGAGTGCGACCGCCTCGAGTTCCCGTACGGGGACGGCATCGCCGCCGCGGAGGTCGAGGCGAGGCTCCGCGCGGACTCCGCGGGGCAGATTCGCGCCGTGCTGGTCGTGCACAACGAGACCTCCACCGGCGTCACCAGCGACATCGCGGCCATCCGGCGCGCGCTCACCGCCGCCGGACATCCGGCCCTGCTGCTGGTGGACACGGTGTCGTCGCTCGCCTCCATCGACTTCCGCATGGACGAGTGGGGCGTGGACGTGGCGCTCACGGGGCCGCAGAAGGGGCTCATGCTGCCGCCCGGAATGGCCATCGTGGCCGCGAGCCAGAAAGCGGTGGACGCGAGCGAGAAGGCGAAGTGCCCGCGCTCGTACTGGGACTGGGCGCCGGTGATCGAGCGGAACCGCCGCGGCGAGTATCCCTATACGCCGGCGACGGCGCTGCTCTTCGGGTTGCGCGAGTCCCTGGCCATGCTCTCGGAAGAGGGCCTCCCGAGGTCTTCAAGCGCCACGCGCGGCTGGGTGAAGCCTGCCGCCGCGCGGTTTCCGGGCTCGGCCTCGAGATCCTTTGCCGGAATCCCGCGGAGTACTCGAACACGCTGACCGCCGTGGTCATGCCCCGGGGCAAGGACTCCGACGCGTATCATCGCGCATGCCCACCAGGCGCTCGCGATGTCGCTCGGCGCTGGACTCGGCGACATGAAGGGCAAGGTCTTCCGCATCGGGCATCTCGGCAGCCTCAACGAGCTGGAGCTCCTCGGCGGGCTGGCCGGCGTGGAGATGACGCTCCGGAGCTTCGGCGTGGACGTGCGGCTGGGCGCCGGCATCGCCGCCGCCCAGCAATACCTGCTCGAGACCGCCTGATCCCGCGCCGATTTCGCCCGCTCGCGGCGCTCGTCGCGCCGTCCTCCTCCTGCTCGCGCCGCGCCGCCGTATCCGTCTCTGCGCCGCGCCCGGGGGCAGCTGCTGACTCACGCCCCGCGCACGACGGGCGTCAGCCGGCCCGTCGCCCGTACTCACCCGATCGGACAGCTCGTTGCGGTCGTCGGGACGGCGGGGAAAATGGGCGGCGAGCGAAGCGCCGACCTCGCGGACGGCATCGATGAGCCCCTCCCGCGCGCGCGCGTCCCGGAGATGCCCGAGGATTCGCGCGACGAGGCCCTCCCAGTACGCCTGCCCCACGCGCGCGTGGATGCCGGCGTCGCCGATCACGGCGAGCTTCCGGTCCGCCACCGCCACGTACACGAGGACGCCGGCCCGCAGCTCCGTGCGGTGCATGCCGAGCCGCTCGAAGACCTCCACCGCCCGCGCCATCGGGTCGGCGGGGCAGCGGTGGTCGAGGTGGACGCGGATCTCGGCGGCGGTCCGCGCCTCCGCCGCCGCCACCGCCGCCGCCACCGAGTCGAGGTCGGCGGCGGACAGGAACTCGCGCACCCAGCGGGGATGAACGGCCATCACCAGCTCCCGCTCGAGCCGCCGCCGCCGAAGGACCCGCCGCCCCCGCTGAAGCCGCCCCCCGACGATCCGCCCGAGCCGCTTCCGAACGCCGCCGCCCCCAATGAAGGGCCCGCCGCCCCATCCGCGGGAGCCGCCCGTCCAGCCGTTGCGCCGCGCGTGCCTGGCGTTCCGCTGAGCGGACACGATGATGCCCAGGATGACGAGGAGGGTGAAGGCGAGGGGGATCACGGCGGGAAGGGAGTCGTCGCGGCGCGCCGCGCGGCGCGCGTCCGCTCGGTACTCGCCCTTGATGGCGGCGTCGATGGCGTCGAGCCCCGCCGCGATGCCGTCGGCGACCTTGCCCTCGCGGAAGTGCGGGGCCACCACCTGGCTCAGGATGGAGGACGAGATGGCGTCGGTGAGCGCGCCCTCCAGCCCGTAGCCGACCTCGATCCGCATCTTCCGGTCATTCAGGAAGACGAGAAAGATGACGCCGTTGTCGAGGCCCTTCTGGCCGATGCGCCACGCCTGGGCGAGCCGGATCGAATAGTCCTCGAGGCTCTCCCCCTCGAGGGAGCGAAAGATCGCGACCACCACCTGGTTGCGGCTGCTCGCCTCCCGCTCGGCGAGGCGCGCCTCGAGCCGATCACGGTCGGCCGGCAACAGCGCCCCCGCAAAGTCGCTGACGCGGCGGACCGGTGTCGGCGGGATGGGCAGGGCGGCGAAGGCGACGCCCGACGCCGAGACGGCGAGCAGCGCGAGCGCGACCGCCAGTCGGATCGGACGCACCGAAGCTCCGCCGCCGCGCGCGGCTAGAACTTGACCTTGGGCGCGGTCTCGCTGCCCGGCGCGGCCTCGAAGTAGGCCTTCTCCTTGAACCCGCGAAACGAGGCGACGAGACTGCCGGGGAAGAGGCGGAGCTGGGTGTTATAGGTTTGCACCGCCTCGTTGAAGCGGCGCCGCTCCACCGTGATGCGGTTCTCGGTGCCCTCGAGCTGGCTCTGAAGCGCCAGGAAGTTCGCGTTGGACTTGAGCTCGGGATAGCGCTCCACGGTGACGAGGAGACGCGAGAGCGCGCCGCCCAGCGCGCTCTGGGCATCCTGGAATTTCTTCAGCGCGGCCGGGTCGTTGAGCATCGCGGGGCTGAGTGTCATCTGGGAGGCGCTCGCGCGCGCGCGGGTGACCTCCTCGAGCACGGTGCGCTCCTGGGCGGCGAAGCCCTTGACCGTCTCGACGAGATTCGGGATGAGATCGGCGCGGCGCTGATACACCGTCTGGACCTGCGCCCAGGCCGCGGTGACGCCTTGCTCGGAGGTTACCAGCCGGTTGTTCACGCCGACGGCCCACATGAAGAAGCCGCCCACCACGACGGCGAGGATGACGAGGACCACGATGATGGCTTTCATGCTCTCAGTATAGCGCGGCGGGCGGGCGTGTTGACCGTCTCCGGGCCCCGTGCTAGAACCGGGCGTACCGTTCGCGACCCCAGGAGGCCCCGCCCATGGATCTCAACTACACGCCCGACGACGTCGCCTTCCGCAAGCAAGTGCGCGCGTGGCTCGAGCAGAACCTCCCCCCGCTCCCCTTCGGAGCCTCGCGGAGCGGAAGATCTGGCACCGCAAGGTCTACGAGGCGGGCTATCTCGGGATGGGCTGGCCCAAGGAATACGGCGGCCAGGGCGCGCGCCCGATGGAGCAGGCCATCGTGGCCGACGAGATGGCGCGGTCCGGAGCGCCATCGCCCACCAACGGGCTCGGGCTCGGCATCGTCGGCCCCACCATCGTCGTCCACGGCAATGAGTGGCAGAAGAAGCGCTACCTCCAGAAGATTCTCACCGCCGAGGAGATGTGGTGCCAGCTCTACTCGGAGCCGAACTCCGGCTCGGACCTCGCTTCGCTCAAGACGAGCGCCGAGGACAAGGGCGATCACTTCGCCGTCAACGGGCAGAAGATCTGGACCAGCGGCGGCAAGGTGGCGGACTGGGGCCTGCTGCTCGCCCGCACCGACCCGAAGGTGGCCAAGCACAAGGGCATCTCCTGTTTCCTCATGAGCATGCGTCAGCCCGGCGTGGAGGTGCGTCCGCTCAAGCAGATGACGGGCTCCTCCGAGTTTTGCGAGGTCTTCATGACGGGGGCGCGGGTGGAGAAGGAGAACCAGATCGGCCGGCTGGGCGAGGGCTGGGCCATCGCCAATACCACGCTCGGCTACGAGCGGGGCGGCCGCTCGCTGGCGCGGATCTCGGGCTATGCCTCGCAGTACCACCACTTGGTGGCGGCGGCGCGCCGGCTCAAGCGCCACGGGAAGGCTCTCATCGAGAGCCCGCTCGTCCGGCAAAAGCTCGGCAAGATCTGGGCGGACCTCGAGGTCGAGCGCTACAACGCGCTCCGCATCCTCACCCAGCTCGAAAAGGGCGAGCATCCGGGCGCGGGCGGCTCGCTCACCAAGCTCTCCTACTCGGAGTTCGAGAAGCGCTTCATGGAGGTGGCCCAGGAAATCCTGGGCGCCTACGGCCAGCTCACCGACGGCGCGCCGCCGGAGCTGGCGCTGGAGATCGACACCGCGGTGGGCGACCAGGGCACCTGGGCCTATGCCTTCCTGTGGTCGCGGGCGGGCACCATCTACGCGGGGTCCTCCGAGATCCAGAAGAACGTCATCGGCGAGCGCATCCTCGGCCTACCGAAGGAAACGCGCGCCGACCGCGCGGGAGCCGCCCGATGAACTTCTCCTTCACCGACGACCAGACCCTGCTCAAGAACTCCGCCCGGGCGCTCCTCGACGAGCACTGCAAGCCCGAGCACGTGCGCGCCATGCAGGAAGACACGCGCGGCTACGGCGAGGCGCTCTGGGGCGACATGGCCAAGCTGGGGTGGCTGGGCCTGCCCTTTCCCGAGCAGTACGGCGGGGCCGGGCTGGGGCTCGTCGAGCTCGCCCTCCTCCACGAGGAGATGGGACGGGTCGCCTATCCCGGTCCCTTTCTCGCCACCGTGGTGCTGGGCGGCCTGCCGCTGCTCCTCGCGGGCTCGGCGGCCCAGAAGGAAAAGTGGCTGCCCGCCATCGCCTCGGGGCGCGCGCGGCTGACCGCGGCCCTCCAGGAAGAAAGCCTCGACTGGGATCCAGCCTCCACCGCCACCAGCGCCGCGCCCGCGGGCGCAGGCTGGATCATCTCGGGTGTGAAGCGCTTCGTGCCGTGGGCGCAGGCCGCGGACGCGGTGCTGGTGCCCGCCCGCACGCATGAGGGCGTATCCCTTTTCCTGATAGACCCGAAGGCAGCCGGCGTCACGCTCCGCCCGACCACCGGCATGGACCTCACCACCAGGTGGTCCGAGATCACGCTCGACCGCGTCACCGTCGGCGCCGATGCGCTGGTGGGCCCGGCGGGAGGCGCGGGCGCGCTGCTGGACTCGACGCTGCGCCGCGCCGCCGTCTGCGCCTCCGCGGAAATGCTGGGCGCGGCGCGGCGCTCCCTCGACATGGCGGTGGGCTATGCCAAGGTGCGCGAGCAATTCGGTCAGCTCATCGGCACCTTCCAGGCCATCCGCCACAAGTGCGCGGAGATGCTCATGGAGGTGGAGAACAGCCACTCCGCCGTGTACTACGCGGCGTGGGCGCTGGAAAACGGCGCCGAGGACGCCACCGTCGCCGCCTCCATCTGCAAGTCCTACGTGAGCGACTCCGCGCGCCGTGTCTGCGGCGAAGCCATCCAGGTGCACGGCGGCATCGGCTTCACCTGGGAGTACGATCTTCACCTCTACTTCAAGCGCGCCAAGTCGCTGGAGGTGCAGTTCGGCGACGCGGAATACCACCGCGAGCTGATCGCCAGGCACGTCGCTACCTCATGACTTCCGGCCCGCTCGCCGGCATCACCGTGGTCGATCTCACGTCGTACATCGCCGGCTCCTATGCGGCCATGATGCTGGCCGACCTCGGGGCCGACGTGATCAAGGTGGAGGGCCTGGAGGGCGACAGCTTCCGCGAGCTGCCCGGCTTCTACGGCTGGAACCGCGGCAAGCGCTCCATCGCGGTGAATCTCAAGGAGCCGGACGGCCGCGCGCTCGTCCACCGCCTCGCCCGGCGCGCCGACGTGGCCATGGAGAACATGCGGCCGGGGGTCTGCGACCGGCTGGGCGTGGGCTACGAGGATCTCCGCGCCGTCAACCCGCGCCTCATCTATTCCTCGGTCACCGCCTTCGGCCCCGACGGCCCCTACGAGGAGCGACCGGGCTTCGACCCCTTGCTCCAGGCCATGGGCGGCGTCATGACCACCCAGGGATTCGGCGGGCCCCCGAAGTACATGCGCATCGCCGTGACCGACTACTACACCGCCGCGCTCTCCTGCCAGGCCATCCTCGCCGCGCTCTTCGTCCGCGAGCGCACCGGCCGGGGCCAGCACGTCCGCACCTCCCTGCTCCAGGGGGTGATGGCGCTGCAGTCCGGCAGTGTGGTGGACTATCCGGGGCGGGAGACGGTGTATCGCGACACGCCCACCTATCGCATCTACCAGGCGGGCGACGGCGAGTGGTTCTTTCTCGCCGTCGGCAACCAGTCCTTCTGGCGCAAGCTCTGCCAGGCCATCGGCCATCCCGAGATGGCTGACGACCCGCGGTTCGGCTCCTGGCTCGCCCGCCGGGACAATGGCGACGAGCTCATGACGCAGCTCGAAGAGACCTTCGCCTCCAAGCCCCGCGCGGAGTGGCTGCGCATCCTGGCCGAGCACGACATCCCCGCCGCGGGCACCCAGACCGTCCACGACTTCATGCGGGACCCCGCGGTGGTGCACCACAAGATGGTGGTGCAGTACGACCATCCGGAGCGCGGCCCCCTCACCCTCATGGGCCAGCCGCTCCGCTTCTCCGAGACGCAGGCGGACGACGCGGGCCCGCCGCCCACCCTCGGCCAGCACACCGACGCCATCCTGCGCGAGGCCGGGTACGTGGACACCGAAATCGCCGAGCTTCGCCGGCGCAGCGTAGTGGGCGGCAAGCCGCCCGCAGGAGCCTGACTCCTCATGCCCTACTCGACCATCCGATACGCCACCGCCGACCACGTGGCCACCGTCACCCTCGATCGGCCCGACGTCCACAACGCGATGAACAACACCATGCGCGAGGAGCTGCTCGACGTCTTCACCCGGCTCGCCAAGGACGACGACGTGCGCGTGGTCCTTGTCACCGGCGCGGGCGAGCGGGCCTTCTCGGCGGGGGCGGACATTCGCGAGTTCGTCGAGCCGCTGGTGCCCACGGGCTTCCGGGAGTCGCGCAAGCGCATCGACTTCCGGCAGGTCATGGACCGCTGCCCCCAGCCCATCATTGCCGCCATCCGCGGGTATGCCTTCGGGGGCGGCCTCGAGCTGGCCCTGGCCTGCGACATCCGTGTCGCCGCCGACGACGCGCAGCTCGGGCTCACCGAGATCAACCTCGCCATCATTCCGGGCGGCGGCGGCACCCAGCGCCTGCCGCGCCTGGTGGGGCGGGGCAAGGCGCTCGAGATGATCCTCACCGGCGCGCGCATCTCCGCCGCGGAGGCGCTCCGCATCGGGCTGGTGGAGCGCGTGGTGCCCGCCGCCGATCTGGCCGCCAGTGCGGCCACCCTGGCCCGCACCATCGCGGAGAAGGCGCCCATCGCGCTGCGTTATGCCAAGGAGGCGGTGGTAGGCGGGCTCGCTCTGCCGCTGGCCGACGGGCTCCGCCTCGAGGGCGACCTTTCCACCCTCCTCCGCACCACCGACGACCGTCTGGAGGGCGCGCGCGCCTTCCTCGAGAAGCGAAAGCCGAGCTGGTCCGGCCGCTAGCCGCGCCGGGGCAGGATGCCGTTCGCGTTCTTCAAGCGACTCGACCGCCGCCGGCAGGCGATCTACCTCAAGAGCGACGCGCTGACGGTGGTGCCGCTCCCACGGCCGGAGGCGGTGCGGCCCCTGGTTTCGGCGCTCGCGGACGCGCTACTCGGCGAAGACCGGGAGGAGACGGAGCGAGCCGCCCGCACGCTCGTGGCCGGACTCGCCCGCGCGCTGCGCTTACCGCCGGTGCGCGTCCAGGTCCTCGCGGCGCGCCCACACGCGCGCTGGGGCGAGCTGCACGGGCTCTACGAGTGGGAGCGCGGCCGCGGGGAGACGCCGCTCATCACGCTCTGGATGCGCACGGCCAAGCAGAAGCGCGTGGTGGCGTTCCGGACGTTCCTGCGGACCCTTCTGCACGAGCTCGGGCATCATCTCGATTACACCGGGCTCGCGCTGGGCGACTCCTTTCACACCCAGGGCTTTTACGCGCGGGAGTCGCACCTCTTCCACCAGCTCGTCACCGACGGAGACAGCGGCATGGCCACTCTCGAGGAGCAGCTGGCGCGCATGGCGCGGACGCCGGATGACGTCGCGGCGGCGATCCGGGGCATCCCGGACGACGCGCTCTCGGCGCGGCCGGATAGAAGGAGCTGGGGCGCGACGGAAATCGTCTGCCACCTGCGGGACACCGAGGAGTCATTCCTCGGCTTCTTCCAGTCCATGCTGGAGGTGGACGGGCCGGTCTATTCGGGCGGGGAGCCCGACCGCTGGGCGGAAGACCGCCAGTACCGGCGGAACGACGCGGGCGAGGCGCTGGCCGCGTTCCGCCGGCGACGGGCGGAGTCGCTGGCCTTCCTGCGCCATCTGAGGCCCGCCGACTGGGATCGCCGTGGCGTGCACCCGACCCGCGGGCGGCTCAGCATGCGCGACTTCGTCGGGCTCATGGCCGGGCACGACGACAACCACCTCGACCAGCTCCGGCGCGCGCTGGACGGGAAGCCCTGAACCTGGGGTAGAATCGGCCACGGCCCGCTCCGCAGTGTCGCGACGCGCGGCGTTCTCTCGAACGCGACTCGAAAGGAGATCCCTCATGGCCCGACTCCGGATCGTTACTGGCTTTGCCCTTGCCGCCGTCGTCCTCGCGCTGGGGCTGTATGCCAGCGCCCAGCAGATGGACGAAGGCAAGCGGGACCGCGCGCTCGCGGTTCCCGGCGGCAAGTTCCACGTGCTCCCCGCAACGCTCGAGACCACCCAGTGGGGCTGGCTCGATCCCAAGGAGCCCCCCAAGCTGGTGGTGAGCTCCGGCGACACCGTCGCCGTCGAGACCATGATGCACGCCCACAACAAGATCGTTCCCGGCACCACCATGGACGAGATCGTCGCCCTGCGGAAGGCGAACCCGGGCGGCGGGCCCCACTCGCTGACCGGCCCCATCTACGTCAACGGCGCCGAGCCCGGCGACGTGATGGAGATCCGCATCCTCAAGATCGTGCCGAAGGCCTTCGGGGTGAACTTCAACCTCCCCGGCAAGGAGTTCCCCACCATCGGCGCGCTCGCTCCCGAGATGCCGAATGGCTTCCTCCGGTACTTCTATCTGGACTGGGAGAAGCGCCAGGCGGAGTTCAAGCCCGGCGTTACCATTGACCTCCAGCCCTTCCCCGGCACCCTCGCCGTCGGCATCGATCCCAAGGACCCCTCCCCTCGGAAGGGCGGCGCCACCGACCCGATGGCGCCCGTGTCCACCATCCGGCCGTGGAAGAACGGCTCCAACATGGACCTCAACGAGCTGCGGGAAGGGACGGCCATCTTCATCCCGATCTTCATCAAGGGCGGGCTCGTCTGGACGGGTGACTCCCACTGCCGCCAGGGCAATGGCGAGGTGAACCTCACCGGGCTCGAGTGCTCTTACCGAGAGATCGTGATGCAGCTCATCGTGCGCAAGGACATGAAGCTCGAGTGGCCGCGGATGGAGACGCGCACCCACTGGATCATGATGGGATTCGACGAGGACCTGAACAAGGCGATGGTCAATGCCGTGCGCGAGACCGTCGACTTCCTGACCGCGCAGAAGATCGTGCCGCTGGACCGGTACGAGGCATATTCCCTCACCTCGATGGTGGGGGACTGCCGGGTCACCCAGGTCGTGGACGTCCGCAAGGGCGTGCACTGCATGGTGCCCAAGGGCATCTTCACCGCCAAGAAGTAGCCGGTGACGCGCCTCCCGGCGCTCATCGCCGTCCTGCTGCTCGCCGCCGCCCCCGCGTGGGGCGGCGGCGCCCTCCCCGTCGTCACCACCACCACCGACCTCAAGGCGCTCGTGGAGGCGGTGGGCGGCAACCGCGTCAGCGTGGAAAGCCTCGCCCCCGCCATCCACGACCCGCACGCGGTCGAGGTCAAGCCCGGTCAGCTCGCGCGGCTCCGCGAGGCCGCCCTCCTCGTTCGCATCGGCCTCGACCACGAGCCCTGGCTGGCGCGCCCGCTCCGCGCGGCCGGCAACCCGCGGCTCCTGCCGGGCGGGGCCGGCGATCTCGACGTGTCGCCCGGCGTCGAGCTCCTTCAGACCGAGACGGTGCGCGCGCGGCCGAAGCGCGGCGGACATGTCCACGCCCTCGGCAATACGCATTACTGGCTCGATCCCGAGAACGCGCGCGTCATGACCGCGAGCATTCTCGGCGGCCTCGCGCGCCTGGCCCCCGCCGAACACGCGGCCTTCACCGCCAATCGTACGCGCTTCCTCGAGCGTCTCGACGCGGGGCTCGCGCGCTGGTCCCGCGCGACGGCGCCGCTGGCGGGGCTCCGCGTGGTGGTGGCGCATGACTCCTGGCCCTACTTCGCGCGCCGCTTCGGCCTCGTGGTCGTCGCCGCTATCGAGCCGAGTCCCGGCGTGCCCCCCTCCCCGCAGTCGCTGGGCGCCCTCACCGCCAGGATGCGCGAGGGCGGGGTGCGCCTCATCATCGCGGAGCCCTGGTCGGATCCATCCATCATTGCGCGAGTGGCGGCGCAAAGCGGCGCGCGCGCGGTGAACCTCGCCGCGTCGGTGGGAGCGGAGCCGGAGGCCCGCGACTACATCGCGCTCTTCGACCTCAACGTGCGGCGGCTCGCCGAGGCCGCGGCGGCTCCGCGCTAGGCGGACACGAGCGCGGCGCCATGCTCGACATCCTCGGTCTTCCCCTTCTCGCCTGTCTCGTCCTCACCGGCATCCACGTCTACCTGGGCCTCCACGTACTCGCCCGCGGCGTCATCTTCGTGGACCTGGCCCTGGCCCAGGTGGCGGCGCTGGGCATCACCGTCGCGTATCTGGCGGGGCATCCCATCCAGAGCCCGGCCGCCTACTGGTATGCGCTCGCGTTCGCGATGGGGGGCGCGGCGCTCTTCGCGGTGAGCCGCAACCGGAGCGGCACGATCCCGCAGGAGGCCATCATCGGCATCGTCTACGTGGTATCCGCAGCGGCGGCGGTGCTCGTGGTGGACCGCGCGCCCCAGGGCAGCGAGCACATCAAACAGCTCCTGGTGGGAGGCATCCTCACCGTGACGCCGGGCGAGGTGGGCGCGGTGGGCGTGCTCTACGCGGCGGTGGGCGCGGGCCACTGGCTGCTGCGCCGGCCGTTGCTGGAGATCTCGCTCGACCCCGAGGCGGCGCGGGCGCGGGGCCGACGCATCGCCGTCTGGGATCTCGGCTTCTACATCTCCTTCGCGCTGGTGGTCACGAGCTCGGTGCGCATGGCCGGCGTGCTCCTCGTCTTCTCCTACCTCATCATTCCCGCCGCCGTCGGCGCGCTGCTCGCGCGCTCGATCCTGGGCCGGCTCGCCGTCGGCTGGGCGGCGGGGGCGCTGGTGAGCGCAACGGGGCTCGCGGCCGCCTACCGCTGGGACCTGCCCACCGGCGCCAGCGTGGTCACGACCTTCGGCGCCCTCGCCGCCACCACCGCCCTCGCGCTGGGCGCGCTAGCGATCTGGCGCAGCGTGCGGGCGCAGGGCTGGCGCGCGCTCCGGGGAATGGCGCTGGTGGCGAGCGCCGCCGCCGCGCTCGCCGGACTCCTGCTCCTCGCCTTCCCCGCCATGGACCATCCCTGGCTCGACCTCCTCGAGGCGGGCCTGCCACGCCTGCGCGCGCCCTTCCTCACCGCCCGCGAGCGCGCGACGGACGCCGACAGCCGCGCCGCGCTGGCACGCGCCGACGCTGAGCTGGAGCGACTGCGGGCGCTCCAGCAGGACGTGCAGTGGGGAAAGCGCGAGGTGCCGCCGGAGATGCAGGAGCGCCTCCGGCAATTCCTCGCCGGACGCGGCGAGATCGCGGCGGGCGACCGGATGGTGCTCGAGACGCTCCGGGCGCGCGCCCGCAACCGTCAGCGGCTGTGGCTCGGCCTGCCGCTCTTCCTGGGCGGCACGGCCCTGATGGTGGCCGGACTCCGCCGCCGTCCCACCGCCGCCGGCTCGTAGAGCTGCCCCGTCTGCACCGTCCGGTGATAGTGGAAGAGCGTGAGCTCGACCAGGCGCGGGGTCGTGCGCCGGGCCCGCGCCTGCGCCCGCAGAAGTCGGAGGAACTGCGCCCAGTGCGCGGCGCCGAAGCCGCGGCCGGCCGGGCAGGCCTCCACCGCGCCGAGCGCGTGGAGGAGCTGCCACACGCGGATGTCGAGCACGCCGTAGCGCCGCGGCTCGATGAGGGTGAGGATGGCGGAGGCGGTGGGCACGCTCACGCCGCGCAGCGCCGTCAGGAGGGCGAGGCGCCGGCGCTCGCTCCGCGTGGCCAGCACCGCGCGGGCCACCCGCCGGACGGTTGATGCCGAGTGCCGGCGGTAGTGGAGCAGCGCGCGCGGACTCTTCCAGCGGCACATGGCGAGGAAGGCGGCGCGATCGAACTCGCCCGCGCGGCGCACCCCGCGCAGCCGCTCCATCAGGGCCGCGGTGCCGGGATCCTCGAGTGACATCGGCACCGCGCGGAGGAGCGCGGCCAGGCTCCCGAACGGGACGCGTCCGGTCCCCACACGGCCTCAGGTGGTGGCGCCGGCTTCCAGCGTCGGCAGGTAGTGCGGGGCGTCGGGAAAGCCGATGGGCCGGATCGCCGGAAGGGTGACGCCGGCCTCGCGGTGGGCGGTGACGAAGGCGGCGAGCGCGCGATAGTCGCCGACGGCGCCGAGGGCGCCGGCGATCCGATCGGGCACCGCCTCCGGCGAGGGCGCGCGGTCATAGGCGGCCAGCTCCGCGCCGAAGCCGCTCTTCTCCAGCATGGCGCGGTAGAAGGGCAGCGCCAGATAGCGCGTGAGCTCGCGCTTGAAGAGCGCCAGCCCCACGCCGCGGTCCACCGTGATGGCCGCGGGCACCGACGCCACGATCTCGAAGCCGGCCATGGGCTTGCCGGCTCGCTCACGGCCCCGGCGGATGGCGGGCAGCGCCTCGCGGCGGATGTACTCGGGCGCGCAGAGCCAGAGCACGGCGCCGTCGGCGATCTCCCCCGCCAGCTCGAGCATCTTGGGACCGAGCCCGCCCAGGAGCACGGGCGGCGCGGCGGGCAGGCTCGGCACGCCGCTCTGCCAGTCCACCTGGTAGCGCGGCCCCTGGTGCCGCACCTTTCCGGTGAGCGCGCCGCGCAGCACCGTCACGTATTCGCGCATGACCTCGAGCGGACGCCCCATGTCGAGCCCGAGCGCCTGCGCCACCATGGGCGCGTGGCTCACCCCGATGCCGAGCTGCAGGCGCCCGCCGCTGATATCGGCGAGGGTCAGCGCCTCCTGGGCAAGCAGCACGGGATGCCGCGGGTAGATGGGGATCACGCCGGAGCCCAGCCCTACCCGCGGCGCCACGGCACCATACGCGGCGAGGACGAGAAGCGCGTCGCGGCCCAGCCCATGCGTGCACCAGACGCTGTCATACCCCAGCGCGTCGGCGCGCGCCGCCAGCGCGACGGAGTCGGCCAGCGCCGCGCCGGGATTGATGAAGCAGGCCACGCGCGGCATCAGCGCCTCATGCGCGCGGCCGCACGCCGGCGCCGGCCAGCAGCGCGGCGAGGTCGTCGCCCTTGTCGAGCTGGAAGCGAATCGCCGTCATGCCGACGTCCTTCGCCGCCTCGATGTTCTGCTCCCAATCGTCCACGAAGACGCACTCGGCGGGGTCCAGCCCGAGCCGCCCGGCGGCGAGCCGGAAGATCTCCGGCTCGGGCTTGGCCATCCCCACCTCCGCCGAGCAGACGATATCGTCGAAGAGGTGCTGGATGCGGAGCTCGTCCTCCAGGCGCCCGCGGAGCGAGCCGTCGGCATTGCTCAGCACCGAGACCTTATAGGGCGGGCGGAGACGTTCGACCAGCTCGAGGTTCGTCCCGATGGGGCGCTGGGCCCGACGCCACTCCTCGTGCAAGGCCGGCAGCGGCCGGCCCGCGCGCGTCTCGAGCTCTGCATGGGCCCGCGCCTTCCAGGCCTGGGGATCGCCGATGCCGCGCTCGATGTCTCGCCACGCGTCGGAACGGTAGAGGGTCTCGAAGACGGAGGAGCGGGGAAGGCCGTGCTGCTCGGAGAGGGTGCGCGCCACATCCCAGCGCATGTCCCAGAGGACGCCGCCGAAGTCGAAGACGACGGCGCGGAGGCTAATAGCGCCCGGTATTCAGGTTCATGCCCGAGCCGGCCGGAGCGGCCTCCTTCACCTTCGGGACACGGTCGCCCGACAGCGACACCCAGCCGCGCTGCTCCAGGCATTGCGCGTTGAGGATGCGGTCCTTGGTGCAGGCCTTGCTGTCTCGCTCGAACTCGGCGGTGGTGTAGTCGCCGCTCGGCTTGTACCACTGCCGCTCCGGCTCCAGGGACTGGCAACCGGTGAGGAGGACTCCGAGCGCGAGAGCGGCGGCGACAACGCGGTTCACGGCGGCCATGATACCATGCGCCCCAAAATGTTGCCGACTACCATCGCGGGTAGCCTCCCCAAGCCGGCCTGGCTGGCCACGCCCCGGACGCTCTGGGCGCCCTGGCAGGCGGAGGGGGCCGCGCTGGAGGAGGCCAAGCGGGACGCGGTGGTGCTGGCTCTGCGCGATCAGGAGCGGGCGGGCATCGACATCGTCACCGATGGCGAGCAGAGCCGCCGGCACTTCGTGTGGGGATTCGTGGAAACCCTCGAAGGGGTGGACTTTTCGAAGATGGTCACGGTCGGCATCCGCGCCGACCGCTACAAGGCCGACGTGCCCACGGTGACCGCGCCGGTCCGCCGCCGCGGGCCCATCCACTCCGCCGAGGTCCGCTTCGCGCGCAGCCAGACCCGACAGCCGCTCAAGTTCACCATGCCGGGGCCCATGACCATCGTGGACACCATCCACGATGCCCACTACGGAAGCCGCGCCAAGCTGGGAATGGCGCTGGCTCGCCTCATCAACGAGGAGGCCCGGGAGCTCGAGGCCCTCGGCGTGGAGGTGATCCAGCTCGACGAGCCCGCCTTCAACGTCTACATGGACGAGGTGCGCGACTGGGGCCTGGCCGCGCTGGACGCGGCAGTGGAGGGCCTCCGCTGCCGCACCGCCGTCCACATCTGCTACGGCTACGGGATCAAGGCCAACACGGACTGGAAGCAGACCCTCGGCGGCGAGTGGCGCCAGTACGAGCGAACGTTTCCCCTGCTCGCGCGCTCCCGCATCGGCGGTGTGTCGCTCGAGTGCGCGGCGTCGCGGGTGCCCATCTCCCTCATCGGCCTGCTCGGCGACAAGGACATCCTGCTCGGCGCGGTGGACGTGGCCAGCGACACGGTGGAGACGCCTGGCCAGGTCGCCGCCGTGATCCGCGAGGGCCTCAAGCACGTCAAGCCCGAGCGCGTCTTCCCCTGCACCAACTGCGGGATGGTGCCGCTCGCCCGCGAGGTCGCGGTGGGCAAGCTCCACGCTCTTGCCGCCGGCGCCGCCCTCGTCCGTAAGGAGCTCGGCGGCTAGCCGTCTCGCCGGCGGGCCGTCTAGGCGATCTTGATGATCCCCGGCTCCACCTCGTCGAAGCGCTTCGCCACCTCGGGATCGTGGCCGGTGACCACCCTCGCGGGCGAGCCGGCCAATTCGTCAATGCGCTCGAAACCCTGGAGCATCTGCGGCAGGTTGGTGATGATCTGCACCGGATCGCGCCGCTCGATATTCCGGTAGAAGTGCGAGGCGTCCGAGGTCAGCACCACGGTGCCCTTGGCCGTCTCCACCGACAGCACCTGCAGCCCGGCGGTATGCCCCCCGATGAGGTGCGCGGTGATGCCGGGCAGCACCGGCGTTTCCCCCTCCACCAGGCGAACGCGCCCCGCGTAGTTCAGCTTGACCAGATCGGCCAGGGGCTCCGCCTCGGCGAAGAACCGATAGTGCGCGTGCTGCCCCCCGATACCGGTCCAGAACTCCATCTCCTCCCGCTGCACCCAGAACCGGGCGCCGGGAAAGAACTGGTAGCCGTCCCAGTGGTCCCAGTGCAGGTGCGAGATCAGCGCCACCGGCACCTCCGCCGCCTTCACCCCCACGCGGGCCAGCATGTCCGCCGGGCTCACCCACTGCCGTGCCTCGCGCCGCTGCGCGTCCGCGGCGGAGAAGCCCGTGTCGAGCACGATGGGATAGGGCCCGCCCAGGATCACCCAGAGGTAGAAGTGCAGGGTCAGGGTGTCCGGCGAGGGCTCGCGGAAGAAGAACGTGCACTGCTTGGTGTCCCGCTCCGCGTACTTGAGCGCGTAGATCTGATAGGGCATGGCGCGAGCTCCTCCTCGAGAGGGTGGCGGGCTCAGTAGCCGAGGGCGGCGCCGTCGCTGCGCGGGTCGCAGGCGCCCAGACGCTCGCCGGTCTCCGGGTCCAGCGTGATGCCATGCGCGTGGCCGGCGCGCTCGTTCCAGGCCTCCCAGCGATTGATGAGGTGGCCGCGCCGAGCCAGCTCGGCGAAGGTGTGCTCGGGGAAGCGGCCCTCCATGTTCAGCAGGTCGCGCGGCTCGCCGAGGGCAAAGCGGCCGGATAGCCAGCGCGGTCCGCTCACCGCCTGCTGTACGTCGAGGCCGAAGTCGATCATCGCGGTATAGGCCTGCAGGTGGATCTGCGGCTGGCCGTCGGCCCCCATGCAGCCGAATACCTGCCACAGCCGGTCACCGCGAAAAGCGAGCGAGGCGATCAGAGTGTGCAGCGGCCGCTTGCCCGGCTCCAGCCGATTGGGATGGGCCGGATCGAGCGAGAAGTAGGAGCCGCGGTTCTGGAGCACGATGCCCGTTCGCCCCGCCACCACGCCCGCGCCGAAATCGCCATAGAGGCTCATGATGAGCGAGGCGGCGTTGCCGTCCGCGTCCACCGCCGCGACGTAGACCGTATCGCCAACCAGGCTCCCCGCGTCGGGCACCCGGTCCCAGGGCAAGGCGCGCGCGGGATCGATGAGCCGCCGGCGCTCCGCGATATAGGCGTCGGATAGCAGTCGCGACACCGGCACCTCCGCGAAGCGCGGATCGGCGAGGAAGCGGTCGCGGTCGTGGAAGGCGAGCTGCTTGGCCTGGATCAGCAGATGCACGTGATCGGGGCCGAGATACTCGAGGGCGCCGACGTCGAACGTCTCGAGGAGGCGGAGCATCTGGAGCACGGACAGGCCCTGGGTCGGGGGCGGCGTCTCGAAGAGGGTGACGTCCCGGTACATCGCGGACAGCGGCGCGCCCCACTCCGCGCGCTGGGCGCGAAAGTCCGCCGCGGTCACGAGCCCGCCGCGCTCGCGTGCCCAGCGGGCGATCTCCGCGGCCACTGGGCCCTCGTAGAACGCCCCGCGCCCGCCGGCCGCGATGGCCTCGAGCGTGCGCGCCAGGTCGGGATTGCGGATCGTCTCGCCCGCCTGCCGCGGCCGCCCTCCGGGCAGGAAGATCGCGGCGGCATCGGGATCGGCCGCGAGCATCGGCGCGGCCCCCGCGAGCCAGTGGGCCAGCCGCGCGGTGGCCGGGTAGCCGTCGCGCGCATGGCCGATGGCCGGGGCGAGCACGCGTGCGAGCGGCAGCCGGCCGTAGGCGGCATGGGCCTCGAGCCAGCCATCTACCGCGCCGGGCACGGTCACCGTCGCGGGCAGGACGCCGCGATTCGGAATCTCGGCGAGACCGCGCGCGCGGAAGGCCTCGAGGGTGGCGGCGGCGGTGGCCATCCCGCCGGCGTCGAGGAATCGCACGCCGCCTTCGCGCGCGGAGTGGATGAGCCAGAAGGCGTCCCCGCCCACGCTTGTCATGTGCGGGTAGATGACGGCGAGCACCGCGCTCGCGGCGATGGCGGCGTCCACCGCGGAGCCGCCCGAGCGCAGCGCGTCGAGGCCGGCCTCCGACGCGAGCGTGTGGGGGCACGTCACCATCCCGCGCCGCGCCCGCGTCAGCGGTCTCGCCGTCTCCACGCTCTCCCTCGAGCCGCGACCTGCGCCGCGCGTCTCACGCGGCTAGAGCGCGCGCTCCATCCAGATCTCGGCGCGATGGTTGCCGTTATAGTCCGGCACCTCGATGAACCCGTAGGTGCGGTAGAGGTGCACCGCGGCTTCGAGCTTCCGCTCGCTGTCCAGCCGCAGCCGCTGGAAGCCCAGTCGCGCGCGCCTCCGCGAGGCACGCGTCCATCAGCGGCCGGCCGAGCCCCTTGCCCTGGTGCGCGGGGCGGATCCACATGCGCTTGATCTCGCCGATCCCGGGCTCGAGCCGGCGCACCGCCGCCGTCCCCACCACGTCGCCTCCGGGCTCGATCACCACCAGGAGCACGCCCTTGTCGCCGTCATAGGCCGACTGCCACTGAGCGATGTCGCGGTCGATCCCCAGGGGGTCCAGCGTCTCGCCGAGGAAGGACAGATAGGCGGCGAGCTCGCGCGCAACCGCGCCGTGGTCGGCCGCCGTCGCGCGCCGGATCTGGTAGCCGGCCGCCTCAGCGGCGCTTGCGCTCATGCGAGGCGAGCCCCCGCTCCCAGAGATACTCCGTCTCGCCGAGCCGCTGGCCCACCCAGCGCGAGAGCACGAAGAGCAGATCGCTGAGTCGGTTCACGTAGCGCAGCGGCCAGGGCGACACCGTCTCGCTCCGGGCCAGCGCCAACACGCGCCGCTCCGCGCGCCGGCACACCGTGCGCGCCTGATGGAGGAAGCCGCCCACCCGCCCGCCGCCCGGGAGCACGAAGGACTTGAGCGGCTTGAGGTCCTTCTGGCACTGGTCCATCAGCTTCTCCAGCGCGGTCACTTCGGCCTCGCCCACGCGGTGCATGCCTTCGTAGACCGAGTCCTCGGGGGTGGCCAGCTCGCTGCCGAGGTCGAAGAGCTGGTTCTGGATGCGACGGAACACCTCGTCGAGCCAGCGGTGGTCGCTGTCTTTTTTCCCGCGTCCAGGCTTCAGGTTCTCGGCATTGAAGACGCGGGCGAGCCCGATCACCGCGTTCAGCTCGTCGATGGTCCCGTAGGCCTCGATGCGCGGCGCGTCCTTGGCGACGCGGCGCCCGCCGACGAGGGCCGTCTCGCCACCGTCGCCGGTACGCGTGTAGACGCGAGTGATCCGGATCGCCATGAGCTCACCCTCCCGCGCTCAGGCTAGCACAGTGCTAGACTGAGGACATGGGCGACTGGCGTGACAATCTGATCACGGAGCGCGAGGCCATCGCGCCGCTGGTGCGCGCGTGCCGGCGCATCGCGGTGCTCGGCATCAAGACCGAGGCGCAGCGCGGCCAGCCCGCCTTCTACGTGCCCGAGTACATGGCCCGCGCCGGCTACGACATCGTGCCGGTGCCGGTGTACTACCCGGAGGCCACGGAGATTCTTGGCCGCCCCGTCTTCCGCTCGCTGCGCGACGTGCCCGCGCCGGTGGACATGGTGAACGTCTTCCGCCGGTCCGAGGCCATCCCGCCGCACGTGACCGATATCCTCGCCGTCAAGCCGCGCGTGGTCTGGTTCCAGCTCGGCATCGAGAACGACGAGGCCGCCGAGACGCTCGCGCGCGCCGGCATCCAGGTGGTGCAGGACCGCTGCCTGCTCGTCGAGCATCAGCGCCTGCGCTAGCGCCCGGCGCGCGGGCGCGCCCTTCCCTCAGTCGATCACGATCTCGCCGGTGTCGGTGGCCAGCGCCACCCGTCGCAGCCCCGGCGCGCCCGGGACTGCCCGCAGCGGCACCTCGGCTCCCTCCGTCCAGCGGGCGAGCCGATCCGGCTCCGGCGTGGCGACCTCGATCCAGGCGACACCCTTGGCGCCGTTGGCATGTCGAACCGGCTGAACGCCCGGATACTGTGCGGGATCATCCCACTGCATGAAGAAGGGCAGCCAGCCGAGCTCGGCCGCCAGCGCGATGCCGGCGGCCTTCCACGTGAGCCGGACACCGTCGGGACGCACCCGCTGGCGTGGCTCCGCGGTGAGGCCGAGCCGGGGCGCGATCTCCTCGATGCGATCGGTGCGGAGCGACCAGCGGACGAAGCGGTCACCCTCGGCGATGGCCGCCAGCAACGCGCGGCCGTACCAGCCCGCCCGCGCCTCGGCCTCGTCCACCACGCCCAGCAGCTCGAGGTACTGGCGTCCGAGGGGCACCACGCGATTGGCGGTGCCGACGCCGGGATGCACGCCGCCGTCGAGCACGCTGAGGCCCAGCGCCTCCATCCTGCGGCTCGAAGCGTTGAGGTCTCGGACTCCGAGAATGACCTGGCTCAGCTCGAGCACGCGCGCCGGCCTCAGCGTGACCGCAAGCGGGGGTTGAGCGCGTCGTTGAGCCCCTCGCCCACCAGGTTCAGCGCGAGCACGGTGAGGAGGATCGCCACCCCGGGCACCGCCGACATCCACCAGGCCTGGCGGAGCACGCTCCGCGACGAGCCGATCATGAAGCCCCAGCTCATGAGATTCGGGTCGCCGAGGCCCAGGAACGACAGGCCCGACTCCAGCAGCACCGCCGTCGCCACCATGAGCGAGCCCGTCACGATCACGGGGCCGGCGGCATTGGGCAAGATCTGCCGGAAGATGATGGAGCGCTCGGCCATGCCCAGCGCCTCGCAGGCGAGGACGAACTCGCGGTGGCGCAAGGCGATGAACTCGCCCCGGACCAGCCGCGCCACCGCGGGCCACGAGACCATGGCGATGGCGGCCACGATGCTGCGGAGGCTGGGCTGGAAGATGGCCACCAGCACCACCGCGAAGATGAAGGATGGGATGGTCTGGAAGAACTCGGTGAACCGCATCAGCGCGTCGTCCACCCAGCCGCCGCGATAGCCCGCCACCGCGCCGATGAAAGTGCCCAGCGACAGCGCCATCGCGGTGGCCACGAGGCCCACCAGCAGCGACACGCGCGCGCCGTGGATGGCGCCCGCGGCGAGATCGCGGCCCAGCGTGTCGGTCCCGAGCGGGAATTGCCCGAACGGCGGCGAAAAGGGCCGGCCGGCAAGGTCCCAGGGGTCTTGTTGATAGAGGGTTGGCCCCACGCCGGCCACGAATAGCACCAGGACGAGCACGGCAAGCCCGAACAGCGCCGGGGGCCGCCGGCGGAACCGCGCCCAGAAGGCTCGCATCACGCCTACCGCACCGCGATCCGCGGATCGAGTACGGAGTAGAGGAGATCGGTGACCAGATTGGCCAGCACCACCAGCAGCGACGAGCAGAGGAGCAGCCCCAGCAGGAGATTCACGTCGCGCGCGAAGACGGACTCGAAAGCCAGGCGCCCGAGCCCGGGCCAGCCGAATACCGTCTCCACCAGCACCGAGCCTCCCAGGACATGCCCCACCTGGATGCCGGCCATGGTGACCACCGGCAGCAGCGCGTTCCGCAGCACGTGCTTGAGCGCGATCCGTCCCTCGCCCAGGCCCTTGGCCCGCGCGCTCTGCACGTAGTCGAGCGAGTAGACCTCCAGCATGGCCGCCCGCATCAGCCGCGTGTAGAGCGCCACGTAGAAGAGCGCCAGGGTGGCCGCGGGCAGGATGAGATGCCGGCCGACGTCGAGCGCGTACGCGAGCCCCGCCACGCCGGTGCCGGCCAGCGCCATGCCGTGCGTGGGCAGCCACCCCAGGTGGATGCCGAACAGCACGATGAGCATGAGCCCGATCCAGAAGATGGGCGTGGCATACGAGAGCAGCGCGAAGACGCTCACCACGCCGTCTACCCAGGTGTTCACGTAGCGCGCGGCGAGGACACCGAGGAAGATGCCCAGGCTGACCGCGAGGGTGATGGCGGTGCCCATGAGCACGAGGGTGGCCGGCAGCCGCGTGAGAATGAGGTCCAGCACGGGCAGCTTGTGGCGGAACGAGAAGCCGAGGTCGAGCGATGAGCACCTGGCGGAGGTAGAAGCCGAGCTGGACGAGGAGCGGGCCGGTCCAGGCCGAAATCGGCGCGAAGCTGGGCCATGAACTCCGGCGTGGCGGAGCCGGCCTCGCCCGCGAGCACGTCGGCGGCGTCGCCCGGCGCCAGGTGCAGCAGCGCGAAGTTGAAGATCACCATGGCGAGCACCACCGGCACCGCCTGCGCGAGCCGGCGCCCGGCATAGCGCAGGCGCGACCCCGTCACCAGCGCCCTACCGCGCGCGTCGCGCCGCCGACGCGGCGCGCGGCTCCAGCGGCCGCCCCGCCACCGGCGAGGAAAGGATGATGGAGGTGGTCGGTGTCCCGTAGCGCCCCAGCCGCTCGATGAGCGACTCGAGATGGCCCACGGAGGTGGCGGCGACCGTCAAAACGAAGCTGTCGGTACCGGTCACGTGGTGACAGTCCCGCACCTCGGGCAACGCCTTGATGAGGCTCTTGAGCGCGGCGCACTTTTCCTCGGGCGCGCTCACGCGGATGATGGCGGGCACCGCGAAGCCGAGCCGCGCCGGATCCACCTGGGCGCGGTAGCCGGTGATGAGGCCCGCGTCCTCCATGCGGCGCACCCGCTCCGCCACCGCCGGCGCGGACAGCCCGACACGGCGGCCGAGTACGCTCCAGGACACGCGCGCGTTCTCCTGCAGGGCACGCAAGATCTCCCAGCCAGTCTCGTCGAGCATCCTTTCGATCCTGTCGCTCATGTGTGCGGATCAGTTTAGAGATCGCGGCGGAATCGTCAAGGTGCCTTCGGTTCCCGCTTCCCGCGCGGGGGCCTGGTCGCGTAGGCTCCACCTTCAGGAGGAATGCCATGCCCCTGACCCACGCCGAACGAAGCTCCCTGATCGAGCGGTACGCGGCAGGCCCCGCCCGGCTCCGGGGCGCCATCGCCGCGGTGCCCGCGGGGGCGCTGACCTGGCGCCCGGCGCCGAAGGAATGGTCGGCGCATGAGGTGGCCGTGCACTGCTCGGACTCCGAGACCCAGGCCGCCGGCCGCATCCGCTTCCTGGTGGCGGAGCCGCAGCCGCTGGTCCAGGGCTATGACGAGGCGGGCTGGGCCGTCACCTTCGACTATCACGCCCATCCGCTGGAGGTCGCGCTGGCCACGGTGGACGCGGTGCGCGCCAATACGGCGGCGCTGATCCGCCGGCTGCCCGAGGCGGCGTGGAGCCGCGCGGGGCGCCACACCGAGTCCGGCCCCTACTCCGCGGAGGACTGGCTGCGCATCTACGCCGCCCACCTCGAGGATCACTCGCGCCAGATCGAGGCGAACGTCGCCGCCTGGCGCGCGGCCGGGAGCCCGCGCTAGCCCCTAGCCCAGCATCCACATGCCGCCGTCGACGCTGATGGTCTGGCCGGTGACGTAGCCGGCGTCGTCCCCGCAGAAGAAGAGGACGGCGCGGGCGATGTCCTCGGGAGTGCCGATGCGGCGCAGCGCGATGGAGTCCACCAGCCGCTGCTGGCCCGCCTCGCCCATGGCCTGCCACTGCCGCTCGGACGCGGGATTGGAGCGCACGAAGCCCGGCGCCACGCAGTTGACGCGGATGCCGTGCGCGCCCAGCTCACGCGCGGTCTGGCGGGTGAAGCCGATGAGCCCCGCCTTCGCGCTGGCATACGCCTGGATGCCCGTGAGGCTATAGGAGCGGCCGGCCCCCGAGGAGATGTTCACGATGGCGCCGCGCCCGGCGCGCTTCATGGCGGGCGCCACCGCGCGGGTGAAGTGGAAGGCGCCGTCCAGGTTGATCGCGAAGATGACGCGCCAGTCGGCGTCCGAGACCTCCTCGACCGGCCGCATGACCTGCCCCGCCACGCCGCCCGCGGTATTGACGAGCACGTCCACGCGCCCGCTCTCCGCCTCCGCGCGCGCCACGAAGGCCCACCACCGCGCCGGCGTCCCGCACGTCGACGATCGCGGCGTGCGGGCGCGGCGCGGGCGGGGAGGGCGGCGCGGCCCGGGCGCGCGCCGGCGGCCTCCACCGCCCGGCGTGTCTCCTCGAGCTCGGGTCCGAGCACATCGCAGCCCCAGACCGCCGCGCCCTCGCGCGCGAGCTCCAGGCAAATGGCGCGGCCGATGCCGTTGGCGGCGCCGGTGACGATGGCGGTGCGCCCGTCGAGGCGCATCAGAGCTGGCCCCGCAGGCGCGGGTCGAGCGCGTCGCGCAGCCCGTCGCCGAGGAGATTGAACCCCAGCACCGCGACGAGAATCGCCAGCCCCGGAATGGTCGCGACGTGCGGGGCCACCAGCAAGAGGTCGCGCCCGGTGGAGACCATGAGCCCCCACGACGGCGTCGGCGGCTGCACGCCCAGCCCCAGGAAGGACAGCGCCGCCTCCACGAGGATGGCATTGGCCATGAAGAGCGTGGAGTAGACGATCACGGTGGGCAGCACATTGCGCAGCACGTGGCGCGTCAGCACGCGCAGCGCGGAGGCGCCCAGCGCCCGCGCCGCGCTCACGTACTCCATCTCCCGCGCCACCAGCACCGCGCCGCGCACCACCCGGATCACGGTGGGCGCGCCCCAGATGCCGACCGCGAGGGTGGTGTTGACCACGCCGGGGCCGAGGGCGGACACCACCGCGATGGCGAGGAGCAGGTAGGGAAAGGCCAGCAGCACCTCGGTGGCCCGCATGACGAGGATGTCGGTCCAGCCGCCGAGAAAGCCGGCCAGGCAGCCGAGCGTGAGGCCGAGCGTCAGCGCCACCGCCACCGACAGCACGCTCACCACCAGCGCGACGCGGCTCCCATAGATCACGCGCGAGAGGATGTCCCGCCCGAACTCGTCCGCGCCGAGGAGGAACTTCCCGCCCGGCTTCGCCCGCTTCTCGATCAGGCTTTGCTTGGCGGGATCGAAGGGCGCCAGCCACGGCGCCGCCACCGCCGCGACGAGGAGCAGCGTCACGATGGCCAGCCCCGCCACCGCGAGGCGATTCCGCCGGAACTGGCCCCAGGCGTTGAGCCGCCCGGTCTCGACGACGGACATCGCCGCGCCGTCCAGCGCCCCCGCGGCGGAGACGGCCATGGGCTAGCCCTGCCGCGACACGCGAGGATCGAGCGCGCCGTAGGCGAGATCCACCGCGAGATTGATGAGGACGAAGGCCACCGCGAAGACCAGCACCGCCCCCTGCACCAGGACATAGTCGCGGGCAAAGATGGCCTTGACGATGAGCCGGCCGAGCCCCGGCCACGCGAACACCGTCTCCGTCAGCACCGCGCCCCCCATGAGCTGCCCGGCCTGCAGCCCGAGCAGGGTCAGGATGGGAATGGCCGCGTTGCGGAGCGCGTGCTTGGACACCACGAGGCGCTCGGCCACTCCCTTGGCCCGCGCCGTGCGCACATAGTCCTCGCGCAGCACCTCCAGCACGCTCGAGCGAGTCATGCGCGCGACCATGGCCACCGAGGGAAGCGCCAGGGTCACCGCGGGCAGCACGAGATGGGCGGGCGTGCCCGCGCCGCCCACCGGGAGCCAGGACAGCCAGAAGGCGAAGACCACGATGAGAACCAGGCCCGTCCAGAACACGGGCATGGACAGGCCGAAGAGCGAGCCGATACGGGCCACCGCGTCGAAGAGCGAGGTGGGCCACACCGCGGAGACGAGACCGGCGAGCACGCCCACCACGGCGGCGATCACGAGCGCCGCCACCGTGAGCTCGAGGGTGGCCGGCCAGACATCCCTCAGCTCGTCGATCACGGGGCGGTTCTGCTGGATGGAGCGCCCGAGGTCGCCCCGCGCCACGCGGCCGACATACTCCACGTAGCGGACCAGCATCGGCTTGTCGAGCCCGAGGTAGTCGCGGAGCTTGGCCACCGCCTCCGGCGTGGCATGCTCGCCCAGCATCAGCGCCACCGCATCGCCCGGAATCAGCTCCACGGTGAGCATGACCACGAAGACGACGCCCAGCAGCACCGGCACCGCCAGCATCAGGCGCCGGAGGAGGAACGTCAGCATCGGGAGCGAGCTACTTGTCGAGCCAGGCCTTACCCAGCCAGAGGTTGTACTCCACCGGATGGATGGTGAAGCCCTTCACCGCCGCCTTGGTGGCCACGATCTCCTTGGTGGTGTACACCGGGATCCACACCATCTCCTTGGCCAGGATGTCCTGCACCTCGAAGTAGAGCTTCTCGCGCTCCGACTGGTTCAGGCTGCGGCGCGCCTGCTCCACCAGCGTATCGATTCGCGCGTTCGCATACCGGGATGTATTCCAGCCCGCGGGCGGCGCCTGCTTGCTGTGGAAGAGCGCGTAGAGGGAATAGTCCGCGTCGGCGTTCGAGGTCACCCAGCCCAGCGTGAACATGTGATGGTTGAGCGTGCTGCCGCGCACCTGCTGGAACACCGCCGCCCACTCGAGCACCTGCACCTTGGCCTCGACACCCACTTCCTTGAACATGGCCTGGATGGCCTCGGTGATCTCGCCGTCCTTGGGATAGCGGCCGCGCGCGGTGAGCCAGGAGAGCGACAGGCGCTGGCCGCCCTTCTGCATCATGCCGTCGGGCCCCGGCGTCCAGCCCGCCTGCGCGAGCAGCGCCTTCGCCTTGGCGCGATCGAACGGATAGGTCTTGTCCAGCTGCATGTCCTTGTAGCCGAACACGCCGGGCGCCAGCACCCCCATCGCGGGCCCCGCCGAACCCTCCATGATGTTGTCGAGGATGGCCTTCCGGTCCACCGCGTGCAGCAGCGCCTGGCGCACCCGCACGTCGTCCAGCGGCGGCAGGCCCGCGTGCAGCCCCGCGAAGACCACGCGGATCCCGGTGGTCTCGTGCACGGAGAACTTCGGGTCGCGGCGGAGCGCGGGCAATTGCGCCGGCGAGGGGAAGAGCACCATGTCCGCGTCCCCGGTCTGCAGCGCGATCATCCGGGCGCCTTCCTCCGGCACCACCTTGAAAATCACGCGATCGAGGAGGGCCTTGTCGCCCCAGTAGTCGGGGAAGCGCTCGATGATCACGTGGGTATTGGTCTTCCACTCCACGAACTTGAAGGGCCCCGTGCCCACCGGCGCCCGGCTGAAGTCGGCGCCCTGCTTGCCCACCGCGGTGGGCGACACGATGCCCATGCAGTACATGGCGAGCGTGCGGAGCACCGGGCCATAGGGCTCCCGGGTGACGATGTCCACGGTGAGGTCGTCGACCACCTCGGCGCCGCTCAGCGAGCCGGCGAGGCTGGCCCAGCGCGCGGGCGGGGTCCCCTTGAGCGCGCGGTCATAGGTGAACTTCACCGCGGCGGCGTTCATCGGGGTGCCGTCATGGAACTTCACCCCGGGCCGCAGCCTGAAGCGCACTCGCGTGGGCGACATCACCTCGTAAGAGATGGCCAGCGACGGCTGCACCTGCATCTTGGCATCCAGGGTCAGCAGCCCTTCCAGCATGTTGAAGTACACCCACGCGCCGGGGGCGGTGGTCTCGAGATTCGGGTCCAGCGAGACGGGATCGGTCGGGCGCACGATGGTGAGCGTGCCCCCCCGCTTCTGGGCCTCGGCGGTTTCGGCGGAGGCCAGAAGCCCCGCGGCAACGGCGCCGGCGATGAGCACGAGCAGCGCGTTCCGGAATCGCGTCATCGGATCTCTCCTTGTGGGACGCGCGTGCCGAGCTCGGCGGCGAGCTCGGACGCCACGTCGAGGGCGTGATGCGCGCGGTTGCGCTCGCGCCCCAGCGCGGCGAGCGAGAACTTGGTGAGGTCGGCGGCGGCGTCCATTCCGGGAAGCTCCCGGGCTCGCTGAAGGCCGGCCAGCGGCGGGATGCCGACGGCCAGATCATGGGCGAAGCGGTCACCGCCGGTGAAGAGCAATGGCACCAGCACGCGCGATAGCCGCATGAGGAGCCGGTTGGCGGCGGCGGGGTCGCCGCCGTCGCCGGCGGCCAGGCGCGCGAGTCCCGGCGTCGCGGTCTCGAGGGCGGCGGCCAGTCCTCGCCCGGCGGCTACCAGGGGCGAGAGATCCATGCGGCCGCCCGCCGCCGCGTGCAGCTCGGCGGCGGTGTCCGCCACCGCGCGCGCGGCGCGGGCCGGCCCCAGCGGCAGCACCGGCGCATTGCAGAGCCGCAGCGCGGACGCCACGAACACGCGGGTGTCGTGCGCCAGCACGTCGCCGTCGAGCTTGTCGATGGTGTCCTCGCGCGTATGCCACCACCAGGGGAAGCCGGAGGTGCCGAAGAGCCGCTCGGTGGTCCGGCCGAATTCCGAATCTTGAGGAGGGAGCTGGGACATGGACATGAAGGCGCTGGGCAGCCCGACACCCCAGAAGGACTGATCGCCCGCACGCGAGAAATGTCGCGCCCGGCCCTGCTGGCCGGTCACGTCCGCCACCACCGTCTCGGCGAAGTCCGCCGCGTCCTCGGTGGCATGGAAGACGGTGAAATCGGTCGCGCCCCGGGCGCCGGTGGAGTCCACGTTGAGGTGCAGGATCCCGTGCCGCTCGAGCTCGCGCCACGCATGGTCCGCGTACCACGCCGAGCCCGCATAGCGCCCATGCGAATGGCCGGACCAGAAGGCCAGGCGCAGCCCGCGGCGCAAGGCCCCCCGATGCCGGCCCAGCAGCCGCGCGACTTCGAGCATGGTCGCGTTGGCGCTGCCATTGTCCATGGCGCCGTGATGCCAGGCGTCGACGTGACCGGAGAAGAGGGTGAACGCGTCGTCTGCTCCGGCCAGATGTCCGGTGAGATGCGGGATGGGCATCCACTCCGTGCGCACGCGGGTGACGAGCCGCACGCGGAGCGGGCCCTGCTTGAGTCGCGCGCGCAGGCCGTCCGCGTCCACTCTCTTGATCGAGCAGCACGGGAGCTTCGGGATGCGCCACGCCGTCTCCGGGGTGGGCGTGCCCCAGATCGTGGTGACGATCATATTGTGGAGGTGGTCCAAGTTGGTGAAGACCTGGCCCACCGTGCCCGCCTCCTGCGCCGCCCATGCCTTGGCCGGCGTGGCGAAGCTATCGATGAGGGCCAGCTTCCCCCGCGCGCCGGCACGCGTGAGAGTTTCCACCGCGCCGTCGCCGCCGTCGACCAGCTCGGTCTCGAGGCCCTCGGGCCCGGTGGACGTCGAGAACGAGTGCGTGAGCGCCGCGAGCACGGTGCCGTCGGGCAGCAGCACGCGGGACTCCAGCGGCAGCGAGATATAGGCCTCGATCTCGCGGCGCTCCACTTCGAGGCCATAGCCCTTGAGGCAGCTCTCGATATAGTCGAAGGCGCGCGCCTCGCCCGGACTGCCCGACTCGCGCTCCCAGGTGGCGATGGCGCGCGCATGCGCCATCAGCGAGTCGGCGGACACCGCGGGCAGGAGCGACGGACTCCAGCGGGTCCTGCCAGCCCCAGTGGGCGCGCCTCATGCGCGGCCTCCCCCCGCCAGCGCGGCCAGCGGCTCGAGGTTGGCCCAGTCCATCTGCCGCCGGCCGTCCTCGAGATCGCGGATCAGCTCGATGAGCCGCCGCGTCAGCGGCATGGCGATGCCGAGGGTCTCGCCCTTCGCCGCCAGCATGCCGAGCTGGCCGTCCACCTCGGTCTTGCGCTTGCGCACCGCGAGGTCGCGCCAGATGCCGGTCTTGGTCTTGGTATGCGCGCGGTAGTGGACGGCAATGGCGGTCATGGCGCGCTCGCGCGCGCCGGTGTCGCCGGCCAGCGCGGCCCGGTACCAGGCGGGATCGAACTCGTCGAAGGGCTCGATGCGCACCCCCGCCTTGTCGGCCACCGCCATCCCCTCGCCCACGATGCCCACCAGCGCGCGCTGCACGCCGGGGCTCCGCTCCACCACCTCGTACACGTGGGCGTCCACCACCGCGGTCCCGAAGAGGAGCGCGCCGTAGATGAGCTTGGCCCACTTGTAGCCCCAGATATTGTCGGTGACCGGCGTCTCTTCCACCGCGCTCAGCAGGACGCCAGCTCCTTGACGCGCGGGGTGATGCGGCCGTCGAGCTCGCCCAGCACGAAGGCGCCGTGGCCGCCGTGGAGAATGCGCCCCGGCGCCACCCAGTCCGCGGCCCAGTTCACCAGGCAGCCCGACGGTGCGCGCCGCCCCCACCGCGCGGGCGATCTGCTCCTCGCTGAGCCCGTTCTGCAGCGACACCACGGTGCCGCCGGCCGCCAGTCGCGGCACCAGGACGGCGAGCGCGTCCGCGGTGTGGTGGCTCTTCACCGCCAGCATCACCAGATCCAGGCCGTGGCCGAGGTCCCGGGCGTGCATCGCGCGCACGCGCGTGGTGGTGGCCTTGCCCTCGCGCTCCACGGTGAGGCCCTGAGCATTGATGGCCTCGACGTGCGGCGCATTGCTGTCCACGAGCAGCACGTCGTGTCCGGCTTCCGCCAGTGCCGCCCCGGTGGTGCCCCCGATCGCGCCGGCGCCGAAGATGGTGATGGTCATGGTGCCCTCCGACCTAACACACGGGAGAGAGGCGGGTCAAGCCGGTCGCCCGGCGCGGGATCGGCGCAGCGACTCCGCGGCGGCCTCCAGCGCGGCCAGCTCCCGGGCGTCCAGCGTGACGGCGCCGAAGCGCACGCGCTCATAGCCCGCGGTCACGCCCTCGAGCACGGGGGCCGCGCCGGGTAGGGCCCGCGCCGCGCGGGCGGCGAATTCGCGTGCGGTCTCCCCCGGACCCGGACGCAGCCCCTGCCGCGCGAGGGCGCGGAGCAGCCGCGCGTAGAAGCGCGGCGGCGCCGTGGCCGCGCGCGCCGCCGGTCCGTCGCCGCGCCGGCGCCGGCGCCAGACCAGGATCATCACCCCCGCCCCCACCAGGAGCGCCCCCCCCAGGACCGCGCGCGGCGGCAGCCACTCGCGGAGCGCGGCGCGATCGAAGCGCCAGGCGGTGGCCTGGCGCCGGATGGTAGTGGCCACCTCGACCTGATCGCGCAGGCTCCAGTTGATGACGTAGCGGTACCAGCGCAGGCGTAGCGAGTCCAGGTACAGCGAGGCGCCGGTGGCCGCGTCTTCCGCACCGCGCGCGCGGCGAGGGATCGAGGCTGACCCAGCCCGCGCCGGCGAGATAGACCTCCACCCAGGCGTGGGCGTCCCGCATGCGCACGGTGAAGTAGCGGCCGTACGGGTTCCACTCGCCCCGCTGAAAGCCGCCCACCACGCGCGACGGGATGCCCAGCGTGCGCAGCATGACGGCCAGCGCGGCCGCGAAGTACTCGCAATTGCCCGAGCGGCTGTCGAAGAGGAACTCCTCCAGCGGCGGCAGCTTCGTCCGGCGCTCGAGGTTGAGCGAGTAGCGATACTCGCGCGAGAGATGCGCGGTGAGCCGCAGCGCGGATTCGTGGGCGTCACGGCTCCCCGCGGTGACCTCGCGGGCGAGCGCGGCGATGCGTGGGGCCAGGGCCGGAAGCTGGAGAAAGCGGGCCACCGCGGGCTCGTCGAGCGGCAGCCGCGCCCCGCCCCGGAGCGCGCCGAGCGTGGGCGGGGTCTCCAGCTCCGACTCGACCCGGTAGTGCAGACGCGCCGAGGGCGAGGGTACGGCAATGCTGCCCATGTCGTCGAGCGGGATCTCGGCGGCGCGCGTCTCCAGCCGCAGCGCGCGTGGGGCGGCGAAGATGATCTCGGTGCCGATGGGCTCCAGGAATACCTCCTGGACGAGCAGCGGCCCGCGACCCCGAAAGGGGCCCACCCGGTAGTCGCTGGCCGGCGAGCGGCGCAGGGTCGCCCGGTGGGCCCGGCCCACCGACCAGGCGCGGCCGTCGAACTGGTCGAAGACGATGCCCCGCCAGCGCGGAGCGCCGTGAGCTGCTCGGGCTCCACCGTGCCTTCCAACACGTGCACCCGCATGGCGATGCTGGCGTCGTTCTGGATCTGGCCGTAGGCGCCCAGCTCCACGCGATCCGAGAAGCCGGTGACGAGCGAGCCGATCTTCCCCCGGAAGGGCAGCGCGGCCAGGCCGACGCGCGGGATCACGAAGAACAGCGCGGTGGTGATGAGGAACGTCGCGATGGAGGCCGCCGCCGCCAGCCCCATGAGCATGCGCGGGCTCGCCCACGGCGCGCGCCCGCCCGCCACCACGCGGTCCGGCGCGGGGGCCGACTCCACCAGCACGTGCTGGAGCAGCAGGAGCCAGGTGACATGGGCAGGAAGGCGATGAAGACGCCGAGAAAGCCCACGTCGAAAGCCGCCGAGGAGCCGCCACGAGCATGAAGAAGGCCAGGAACGCCGCCCCCGCGCATCGCGCCGGGCGTCGGCGTGAAGAGCGCGCGAGCACCAGGAAGAGCAGCAGGTGGACGAGGCCGTCGAGCACGGTCTCCGCGAGGTAGAGCGGATCCACCACGGAGGCGAGGGCGGCCACGCTCACCAGCGCCGCGCCCAGGCCGCGCGTGCGGATGCGCGCGCGAATCCCCGCCTGCGCCCAGCTCAGTGCCAGCGCCGAGCAGCACGACCGCCATCCCCGCCGGCCCGAGCAGCCCGGCGAGGACGAGCGCCACGATGCCGTCGAGCACGAGCAGATAGGTGGCGAGACGTACCGCCAGCGCGAGGACATCAGTCGAGCCCCACGCCGGATCTCGCGGACGCCGGACCGGAGCGAGGGGTGCGATGCGACGGCCGGAGGCGGCGCCCGCCGGCTCCCAGAGCGCCAGCGCGGTGAGCGGGCGGCGGCGCTGGCCGGGCCCGCGCCCGGGCGGCACCCAGAGGCCGCGGCCGGCCAGCTCCACCTGGGCGCCGGCGTCCATCAGTGCGCGGCGAGCGAGGCCGCTTCGCTGATGGCCTCCTCGAGCCGCGCGGCGTCGCCGCCGTCCCCGAGCACGATGCGCGTGTCCAGCGCCGTCTCCGCTTCCATCTCGCGCACCGTCAGCGTGCCCGTCTTGGCGCTGACTTCCAGTGCACCAGCCGCGGATCGTCGCCGGCGCGATAGTCGCGGATATCGTGCAGTCGCTGCCCAGACCCCGCCGCCGCGCGGCCGCGGAGCCGCCCCGCCCCCTGACGCAGCAGGTGGGTCGGCGGCGGCGACAGCGCGGGAAAGACGATGACCTCCTCGCGCGGCGTCGGGCGCGCCGCCTTCGGGAAGATGCCGAAGGGAAGCGCGTGGTGAGCGCGCAAGCCGCCCAGCCGATGACGCCCGCGCCGCGGCAGGATCGCCTCCCAGGTCACGAGCCGCTCCCGCCGGGACCGGGGAGATAGTGAAGCGCGACCGCCCGCCCACCGTCCGGCACCTCGAGCGTGATCGAGTAGGACGGCACCCGGCGCTTGTGGCTCGGCACGGTGCGCCCCGAGCGCGCGGGCGGCCCGCGTATATCTCCTCCGGGATCACCGGCCGCCAGCCCATCCCGCGGATCACCGCTTCCGAGAGCACCCCGGAGACGACGATCAGCGCGAGGAGCATCGACGAGAGGAGATAGAGAGGTTGTTGCCGGTATTCACGGCGGTCACGCCCAGCCCCACCGCCGCGAACAGACACCACCAGCCCTCGCGCGTCGGCCGGATCGTCCGGCGCGGGTCCAGGGCGGCGGAGCCAGTCGGGGCGCGCATGCGGGCCCGCTCAGCGCGGGACGGGCGAGGTCGTGGACGAGCGCGCGGATGACGGCCTCCGCTGTCGAGCCCGCCGCCGGCGACGCCGGGCGCCGCGCGGGCGATCACGCGATGGGCCAGCGCGGGCACGGCGAGCGCTTGCACGTCGTCGGGGACACGAAGTCGCGGCCCTCGGCGAGCGCCGCGGCCCGCGCCGCCGCGATGAGCGCGCGCGAGCCGCGCGGGCTCACCCCGAGCACGAGCCGTGGCGACTCGCGCGTCGCCGCCACCAGCGCCATGAGGTAGTCGAGCACGACGTCCTCCACGCGCACGGCGTCCGCTAGCGCCTGCAGTCCAGCACCGTCCGCGAGTACCGAGCGCGGGGCTCGAGGGACGGGCGCCGCCGCGCCGCCGCGGAGGATCGCCTTCTCGTCCGCGGGGTCGGGATACCCGATGCGGATGCGCAGGAGGAAGCGGTCGAGCTGCGACTCCGGGAGCGGAAGGTGCCCTCGTACTCGCGCGGGTTCTGGGTGGCGAGCACCATGAACGGCGACGGCAGCGGGTGGGTGACGTGTCCAGCGAGACCTGCGCCTCGTTCATCGCCTCCAGCAGGCTCGACTGGGTCTTCGGCGTGGTGCGGTTGATCTCGTCGGCGAGCACGATGTGGGCGAAGAGCGGGCCGGGCTTGAAGCTGAACTCACCGCGCGATCGGGGTCCCAGACGGAGACGCCCAGCACGTCGGAGGGCAGCATGTCCGCGGTGAACT
>CAVTFC010000007.1:0-34906 GCA_963733725.1 uncultured Candidatus Rokubacteria bacterium
GAGGGGCGGCGCAGTTTTCACGGGTAGCGCACTTTTCGCTTGACACCTTCGGCTCGATGGATTGGTCGCGCGGTGGCGGCCGTCGAGACGAGTGGGCTCACGCCGCCGAGGGGTTTCACCTCGACGCACACACGACGCGCCCCGGCTGGGTCGGCGAGCGCCTGGATGCCGGCTGGGCGATCGACGTGCTGCACCCGCTGGCGAATCGGCTATCTCAGGCGTTCTTGGCGGCGGGCCTTCAGCCGACGATGACGCGCTCTTCCGTCGTGTAGCTCTTGATCCGTCCGATGAAGAGCGCGCCGTCGGCGTGCAGCGCCTTCCCCTGCGGAGAGGCGAAGGCGCCCGCCAGGGCGTCGGCGTCGTCGAACCAGAGCTCGGCGATGCCGTCCACCTCCACGTCGGTGGCGGGGATGTCGGGCCGGCGGCGCTCCTCCAGGATATGGGACTGCACGTAGCGCCGGAGGCCGGGCACGGCGTGGGCGAGGGGAGCGTGCACCTCCACCCAGTGCTTCACGAACTGCTCGCGGGTCATCCCCGCCTTGCGCGTCAGCAGCGAGAGGCTCTTCACCACCGCCGGCGACTCAGGCCTTCTCGAAGGCGAAGCGCTTGATGCGCTCCGTGTTCTGGCCCTCGATGCGGATGAGCCGGGTGGGCCCTTCGCGACGCGGGGAGTGCACGTCGCCCTCGTTGTAGACCTTCGCCATGCCGGGCTCGAGCGTATAGCTACGGGCGCGGCGCACCTTGCCGGGCACGGTCGCGGTGGCGGGCTGGAGCACCTCCCAGTCGCTCATCACGGTGGAACCGTCGGCCTGGCCGTAGATGGCCCAGGTCGAGCCATGATCGTGGGGGTTGCTCTCCTTGGCGCCCTTGTAGACGTGCGCCAGAATGCAGAAGCCGAGCTTCGGGTCTTCGTAGAGGATCTTCCGCTCGGGTGTCTCGTCGCCGAGGTGGGTGGCGGTGAAGGCCTTGTCCTTGAGCATGTCCTGGACGAGGGCGCATACTTCTTCCGCCCCTCCGGGCCGGGATCGGATTCCAGCACGCGGCGGCAGGCGGCGGCGAACTGCTCGAGGGTCTGAGCCATGGGGTGGTCCTCCTGGGGAGAACTCTAGCGTGCCGCGCGGGATCGGTGCAAGATCAGCGCATGGAACGGCGGCGCATGGGCAAGACGGACATGGACGCGAGCGTGCTCGGCTTCGGCGGCTCGGAGATCGGGTACCAGCGCGCGAGCCCGCGCACGGTGTCGCGGCTGCTCGGTGGCGCGCTCGACTCGGGGCTCAACGTGATCGACACCGCCGAGTGCTACGAGGACAGCGAGGAGCTGATCGGGAAGGCGCTGGGGGCGCGGCGCGGCGAGGTCTTCCTCTTCAGCAAGTGCGGGCACGCGCGCGCGGAGGCGCGCTCGGACTGGCGGGGCGAAGCGCTCCTGCGCAGCATCGAGCGCAGCCTCCGCCGCCTCTCCACCGACCACCTCGACCTCATCCAGCTCCACTCCTGCGGGCTCGAGGTGCTCCAGCGCGGGGACGCCATCGCGGCGCTGGAACGTGCCCGGGAGCGCGGGCTGGTGCGTTATATCGGCTATAGCGGGGACGGCGCCGCCGCGCGATGGGCGGTGGATCCGGCCGCTTCGACACGCTGCAGACCTCGGTGAGCATCGCGGACCAGGAAGCGATCGATCTCACCCTGCCGGCGGCGCGCGCGGCGGGGATGGGCGTGATCGCCAAGCGCCCCATTGCCAATGCGGCCTGGCGCTATGCGCGCAAGCCCGGCGAGGCCTACTACCAGGAATACTGGGAGCGCCTCCGGACCCTCGACTACCCCTTCCTGAAGGGGAAGGGAGACACCCCCGTGCGGACGGCGCTGCGGTTCACCCTGGGCGTGCCGGGCGTGCATACCGCCATCGTGGGCACCACCAAGCCCGATCGCTGGCGGCAGAACGCGGCGCTCCTGGGCGACGGCCGGCATTCCCGAGGCGGAGCGCGAGCGGATCCGCGCCCGCTGGAAGGCCGTGGCGCCCGCTTCCTGGGAGGGCCAGATCTGATATGATCGCGACCAATCGACCGGTAGCCCCCTGGCCCCTCGTCCCGCAAAGGAGCGCGTCATGACCGACCGGCTCATCTCGGGCGACAATCACATCGACCTCACGTATTGCCCGCCCGACCTCTGGTCCTCGCAGGCCCCGGCCAAGTGGAAGCTCCTGGTGCCGCGGGTCGAGGAGCTCGAAGACGGCTGCCACTGGTTCGTGGACGCGGTGGATCGGGGCATGTGGAACGGGGTGGGGCCCGGATTTCTCCCGTACACGAAGGGGGTCTTCGCCCACATCGACGAGATGAAGGACGTCGGGTTCGAGTGGAGCAGCCGGCGCGGCGCGAGCCCGCGGCCCACCACCCCCGCGCTGCGCCTGGCCGATCTCGACCGCGACGGCGTCGAGAAGGAGATCATCTACGGCTGCCTGATGATCAACGACCTCATCGCCGAGCGGCGAGCAGCGGGCGTGGGCGAACTCGATCTACAACACGTGGGCGGCCGACTTCGCCAAGCAGAGCGATCCCAACCGCGTGTTCCCCCTCGCCATCATCCCGAACAACGATCCCAAGGACGCGGCCGCCGAGGTCCGGCGCTGCGCCAAGCTGGGGCTCCGGGGCGGCGACCTCGCCTTCAAGCGGATGAGCCTGCCCATCTACCACCGCGACTGGTACGCCCTCTGGGAAGCGGCGG
Organism: uncultured Candidatus Rokubacteria bacterium; assembly: GCA_963733725.1. Taxonomy (GTDB): domain Bacteria; phylum Methylomirabilota; class Methylomirabilia; order Rokubacteriales; family CSP1-6; genus DASRWT01. Next base: position 2,716 of record CAVTFC010000007.1, read on the forward strand.
CGGAGTGCGACTTCCCCATCTCCTTCCACTCGACCGGTTTCAAGGGGCTTCGCACGCCCGACACGCCCGAGATGGAGAAGGAGTACATGGTGCAGTGGCGGCTGGTGCGCTCCGCCCTGTTCCAGCTCGACACCATGGAGGTGCTGGTGTCGATCATTGCCTCCGGCGCCTGCGAGGAGTATCCGAACTTCAAGTTCGTGCTCGGCGAGTCCGGCGTTACCTGGCTGCCCTACGTGTTCGACCGGCTCGACACGGAGTACGAGGATCGCGCCCGTGCCCTCGGCTTCAAGCTCAAGCCCAGCGACTACTTCCACCGGCAGGGCTACGTGACCTATCAGCAGGATCAATACCTCGAGCCCATCATCCCCCTGGTGGGCGAGGACAATATCATCTGGGGCGCCGACTATCCGCATCCCGACTGCCTGTGGCCCAACTCGCGCGCCATTCTCCAGAAGAACCTCAGCGGGATCTCCGAGACGGTGCGTCGCAAGATCACCCACGACAACGTCGCCAAGCTCTATAACCTTCGCTAGAGAAGAGGACCGACCCATGTCCGCATCCGCGCTCGAGTTCCCGTCGCTGCAAGGGCAAGGTGTCTCCCGAGGAATGGGCCGTGCGCGTGGACCTCGCGGCCGCCTACCGGCTGGTCTCCCGCTACGGCTGGGAAGACCTCGTCTTCACCCACATCTCGGCGCGGGTGCCGGATACCGAGGACCAGTTCCTCATCAATCCCTACGGCATTTTCTTCGACGAGATCACGGCCTCCAGCCTGGTCAAGATCGACCAGGATGGCAAGAAGCTGGACGGCTCCGAGTACGCGGTGAACCAGGCGGGCTTCGTCATCCACAGCGCCATCCATGCCGTGCGCCACGACGCCAAGTGCGTGCTTCACACCCACACGTTGAACGGGGTGGCGGTGTCGGCGCAGCGGGCGGGGCTCCTGCCCATCTCGCAGCACTCGATGTTCGTGCTGAAGAGCCTCGGCTATCACGACTTCGAAGGCCCGGCGCTGAACGACGACGAGAAGCCGCGGCTGGCCAAGGATCTGGGCGACAACTCCTCGCTCATCCTCCGCAACCACGGACTCCTCACCGTGGGCGAGACGGTGGCAGATGCCTTCGTGGCGATGTACTACCTCGAGGCCTCCTGCGCCATCCAGGTGCGGGCGCAGTCCGGCGGCGGCGAGCTGATCCCCGTGCCCAAGGAAGTGATGGATGAGGGCTACGCGCGCGCGGCGGCCGCCCAGCGTCCGCGGGGCGGGCAGGGCGCGCTGGTGTGGCCGGGGCTGCTGCGCCGGCTCGACCGGTCGACTCTTCGTACCGTAGCTGAGCGGTCTGGTCTGTCCGGGCTGCGCCCGGGAGAATGCCGCGGGCGCCGATTCTGCGGCGGGTGCGGCGCGCCTCTGGAGGCGCGTTGCCCCGCCTGCCAGTCCCCAACCCGCCCGACAATCGCTTCTGCCACAATGCGGCGCCTCGCTCGAGGCGTCCGTGTCGCCCCGCGCCTACACCCCCAAGCATCTCGCCGACAAGATCCTCACCAGCGCGAGCGCGCTTCAGGGTGAGCGCAAGCAGGTGACTGTCCTCTTCGTGGACGTGTCGGGATTCACATCGCTTTCCGAGCGCCTGGATCCCGAGGACGTCCACGGCCTCATGAGCCGGGCTTTCGAGCTCATGCTGGCCGAGGTGCACCGGAACGAGGGCACGGTGAATCAGTTCCTGGGTGACGGCATCATGGCGCTGTTCGGCGCGCCCATCGCGCACGAGGATCACGCGCGCCGGGCCGTGCGCGCCGCGCTCGGCATCGAGCGCGCGCTCGCGGGGTTCCAGCAGGAGCTCACCTCGCGCGGCATCACGTTCCGCGCGCGTCAAGGCCTCAATACGGGGCTCGTCGTGGTGGGCAGCATCGGTGGCGATCTCCGCATGGACTATACGGCGGTGGGCGACACCACCAATGTGGCGGCGCGGCTCCAGCAGGTTGGCGAGCCGGGGCGGGTGACGATCTCCGAAGCCACGTACCGGCTCGTCCACGGCTACTTCGAGACCCGGCGCATCGGCGATATCCATCTCAAGGGCAAGGCCGAGCCGGTGAGCGCGTGGGAGATCATCGGAGAGCACGAGACGCGCACCCGGCTCGAGGTGGAGTCGGAACGAGGTCTGACTCCCTTCGTGGGGCGGGAGCGCGAGCTGACCTTGCTCCTCGACGCCTTCGAGCGGGCCCGCGCCGGCCAGGGCCAGGTTGTCTTCCTCGTCGGCGATGCGGGCATCGGAAAGTCGCGGCTCCTCCTGGAGCTGCGGGAGACGGGTCGGAGAGCAGGCGGTGTGGCAGGAAGGGCATTGCCTCTCCTTTGGCGGCGCCATGGCCTTCCATCCCCTTATCGATCTGGTGCGCCGCCGGTTCGGCGTCGAGGAGGCCGATGACGAAGCGGCCATCGGCGCCAAGATCGAGCGCGGGGTGAGGGAGGCCGGGGAGGATCCCGCGCCCATCGCGCCGTATCTCCGCGCGCTCTTGTCGGTGGATCCGGGCGACGCCGACGTGCGGACCATGAGTCCGGTCCAGCGACGGGGCGAGACCTTCGAGGCACTGCGGCGGCTCTTCGTCCGGGCCGCCGAACGGCGGCCGCAGGTGCTTGTGATCGAGGACCTCCACTGGATCGACAGCGCGAGCGAGCAGTTCCTGGCCACGCTGGTGGACAGCCTCCCCGCGCTCCGCGTGCTGCTCGTCTTCACTTACCGGCCGGGCTACTCGAATCCCTTCGGCGAGCGGAGCTACTCCACGCGAATCGTCCCCGCCGCCCTGTCCGCGGAGGACAGCGCGCGGATGGCCACCGCCGTGCTCGCCGCCGCCGATCTCCCGGAGGCGCTGCGGTCGCTGATCGGCGGCAAGGCGGAGGGGAACCCCTTCTACGTGGAGGAGCTGGCCAAGTCGCTGGAGGAGAGCGGCGCCCTGCGGCGGGAGGGAGAGCGCCTCGTCCTCACCCGGTCCTTCACCGCGATGGCGGTGCCCGGATCGATCCACGACATCATCGCCGCCCGTATCGACCGCCTCGCCGAGGCCCCCAAGCGCACGCTGCAGCTCGCCGCGGTGATCGGCCGTGAGTTCACCCGCCGCCTGGTGGACCGCCTCGCCGAGGTCCGGGAGCGCAGTGAGGAGTTCCTCCGCGAGCTGACCGCGCTGGAGCTCATCCTGGAGCGCCACCTGTACCCCGAGCTGGCGTACATGTTCAAGCACGCCCTGACCCAGGACGTCGCCTACGAATCGTTGCTCGTGCAGCGGCGACGCGATCTCCACGGGCTGGTGGGCCGCGCCATCGAGGAGCTCTACGCGGACCGGCTCCCCGAGCACTACGAGATGCTGGCCCATCACTTCTCGAGAGCCGAGGACTGGCCGCGCGCGCTCGACTATCTGCTCAAGGCCGCGGAGAAGGCCACGTGGGTCTCCGGCCTCCGCCAAGCCCTTGCCCTCTACGGCGAGGCGCTGGAGGCGGCGGGCCGTCTGGGCGATCGGGTGCCGGCGGACACTCATCGCCATCCATCGAGCGCGGGCCGACCTGTCTTCGGGCTCGGTGAGTTCGTCCGCTCGCGTGAAGAGGGCGAGATCCTCGGTCGAGCTCACGCGGCGCCTCCGCGATCGGCCCGCTGAGGCGAGCGCGCTCGTGCAAGTGGCCGTCCGCCCTTCAGTGGATCGAGGATTTTCCCGCCGCGCACGCGCGCGCGCGAGAGGCCACCGAGATCGCCGAGGAGGTCGGGGCAGAGGGCCGCTCGCCGGCGGGCTCTACATCCGCGGCTACATGAACGCGGTCAATGGCCGGCTCGAGGCCGCCGAGAGCGACCTCGCTCGGGCCCTCGCGATCGGGCGGTCGATGGGCGATGCCAATCTTCAGGCGCTCGTGTTGCACCTGCTCGCGCTCCAGCGCGGCTGGCAGGGGCGGTACCGCGAGAGCCTGGTGCTGGGCGACGAGGGGATGCGACTCGCCCGTGAGCATCGGCTGGCCATTCCTCTCCTCCGCTGTCTCTGGAACCAGGGGCTGGACTGCACGAGATGGGGGACGACGATCGCGCCACTCGCCGCGCTCGCCGAGGGGCTCGCGCTCGCCGAGAAGCTCGGCGACGACGCGTTCATCCCGCGCTATCTCAATACCGTCGGCTTCGTGCGCATCGACTGCGGAGACTTCGAGCGCGGCATCGCGCTGTCGGAGCACTCGTACGAGGTGACGAACCGCTCCTCGCGCGCCGGCCACGGCACCGGGGCGGAGCGGCGCGCCTTCATCCGCAACAACGAGGCGGACGCCTTCATGGCCCAGGGCGATCTCGCCGCCGCCGCCCAGGCTCTCGACGAATCGCTCCATATCGTCCAGCATCCACCACCGTCCCGGTGGATGACGTGGCGCTACAAGCACGCACTGCCACGCGAGCCTTGGCCAGCTCGCCCTGCTGCGCGGCGACGCCGACGGCGCGCGGCGCCATGCCGAGCAGAGCCTGGAGATGGCGACGGCGGCCCGCTCGCGGAAGTACGAGAGCTGGGGCTGGCGGCTCGAGGGCGAGAGCGCCACCGCGCGCCAGGCGTGGGCCGAAGCCGAGGACGCCTTCGCCGCGCGCTCGCCATCGCGCTGGGGATCGAGCAACCGCGCCAGATCTGGCTGAGCCACGCGGCCGGCCGTCTCCACGAGGCGTGCGGCCGAAAGACGATGCGCGGGCGGCCTATCGGCGCGGCCTGGCACATCATCAAGGGCTTGCGAGAGCGCACGCAGGATCCCGGTCTCCGCGCGGGCTCGAGTCCACGCCGCTGGCCCGCGAGATCGTGGAGTGGCTGCGGCGCTGAGCCGGCGCGCTCGCTCAGCGGCGGGCGCCGAGGTGCTCGAGCAGTAGCCGCGTGACCGTGGCGGGCGCTTGATCGGTCAGGAAATGGCCGGCGCCCGGCACCGTCTCGAAGCGATACGGGCCCTTGACGTGCTCCGCCGTCCACCGCGCCGCGCTCCGGCCCACGGTGGCATCCGCGTCGCCCCAGATATACATGGTCGGCACCGTGATGGTCGCCACCTCGGTGCCGGTCAGCGCGCCCGCCGCGCGATACCAGGCCAGCGCCGACTCCAGCGCCGCGCGATCGCCCAACACGGAGTAGTACTCCGCGATGGCGGCGGCGCCCACACCCTGATTGGCGAGGTTCCGCTTGAAACGCCGGCCGTGGTCCTCCAGCAGGAGGTCCGCGGTGGTGGGGTCGTGGAAGATCTTGTGGTGACGCGAGCGGTGCTGCTGATTGTCCGCGTTCTCGCGAAAGGCCCGGCGAAAGGCGGCCGGGTGCGGCCGCGACAGGATGGTCAGCGACGCCACGCGTTCGGGATGCCGGTGCGCCGTCGCCCATGAGACATGGCCGCCCCAGTCGTGGCCGACGAGGTGGAAAGGCTTCGCGCCATACCCTCGGCGACGGCAGATCGAGCACGTCCGCGATGAGCCGGTCCACCGAGTAGGGCGGAGAGGCCCGCGGCGGGGTCGGGCCGCACGCCGGCCGAGTAGCCGCGCTGATCCGGCGCCACCGCACGGTACCCGGCGGCGCCCAGCGCCGGCACCTGCTCCCGCCAGGAATGTCGCGACTGGGGGAAGCCGTGGAGCAGCAGCACCAGCGACGCGCCGGCCGGCCCCGGCCACGTCCGCGGTGAAGCGGCCCTCGGGCGTGGCGATCTGGATGGGAGCGCTCACAGGCGGGCCATCACCTTGGCGGCGAAATCCTCGATGACGCGGTACTGCCGGTTCAGCGGCGGGTAGAGCATGATCTGGGTGAGGCCCTGGGCCTCGAGCGCGCGCACGCGCTCCACCAGCTCCTCCGGCGTGCCGGCGAGACAGGAGGCGCGGATGAGATCCGCGGTGAGGAAGCGCGCCTCCTCGGGATCCACATGGCTGTAGTGGCTGCCGTGAAGCCGCTGGTGGCGGATCTCCGGCGGGGCCTGGTCCAGCCACTTCATGTAGGCGGCCCAGACCGGGCGCGCGTACTCCGGGCGGGTCCGCGCCCGTCTCGAGATGCATGGCCACCAGATAGTGGAGGCCCGAGATCACCGCCGCCCCGCACTCGCCGATGATGCGATCCGAGTCGAGCGCCTCGCCGGGCTCCGTCATGGCGAGGCTCACCATGGCCGAGCAGAGGAAATCCTTCGGCAGCGGGCGCCCGGCGAGGGCCGCGCCCTTGCGCGCGCGGGCCGAGCATCTCCGGCACGGTTCCGCCGCGCGGCAGGCCCGACACGAGACCATCCCCGAGCTCGCCGGCCAGGGCCTGCGCCTTGGGGCCGAAGCCCGCGATATAGAGCGGGATGCGGGGCTCGAGATCGATGAAGCGGTGCTCGCGCATCTGGAAGCGGATAGGGTGCGTCTCGCCGTCGAGCGTGTAGTCCACCTCCTGCCCGTCGAGCAACGCACGGACCACGCGGACGTATTCGCGGAACGGGCCCGAGGCGCATGGGCTTGTGTCCCAGCATGCGCATGGCGGTGTGTCCGGTCCCGAGCCCGATGAAGCAGCGCCCCGGCGCGAGGCGATTGATGGTGGCGATGCCGTTGGCGGCGGCGGGCGCCAGGCGAAGGCCGGGCACGTTCACGCCGGTGCCGAGCCGCATGGTGCGCGTCTCGCGCGCGGCGAGCGCCAGCACCGCCCAGCAATTGGAGCGGATCATCTGGCTATCGGTGACCCAGCAGTGGGTGAAGCCCAGATTTTCGGCGTGGGCGATGTAGCCGATCTCGTCCACCTTGGCGGTGACGACTCCAAAATCCATGGCGGAGCGATGCTATCATGTCGCCCATGAGCGAAAAGGCCATCCGCGTAGGGTTCGTCGGTGCCGGCGCCAATACCCGTCTCCATCACATCCCCAAGCTCCGGGCCCAGCCCGGCGTGGTTCTCATGGGGGTGGCCAACCGCAGCGTCGAATCCGGCGACCGCGTGGCCAAGGAATTCGACATCCCCAAGGTGTACGGTGGCTGGCGCGAGCTGATAGCCGCGCCCGACGTGGACGCCATCTGCATCGGCACCTGGCCCTATATGCACTGCGAGCTGACCCTGGCCGCGCTGGCCGCGGGCAAGCACGTGCTCTGTGAGGCGCGCATGGCCATGAATGCCGCGGAAGGCCGCCGCATGCTGGAGGCCTCGCGCAAGGCGCCGAACCTGGTGGCCCAGCTCGTGCCGGCGCCGCACACGCTCGAGACCGACCCGACGCTGAAGACCTTGCTCGCCGAAGGGTTCGTGGGCGACGTGGTGGCGGTCGAGCTCCAGGCCGGGCAGGGGAAGTTCGTGGACACCACGACGCCGCTCCACTGGCGCCAGGACCTCTCGCTCTCCGGGCACAATATCCTCAACATGGGGATCTGGTACGAGGCCATGTCCCGCTGGCTGGGGCACGCGAAGCGGCTCACCGCCTTCGCGCGCGTGACCGTCGGAGGACGCCGACGGCAAGACGCAGGACGTGAAGGTGCCGGATCACGCGGACATACTCACCGAGCTCCGGCAATGGCGCCATCGCCCACCTGCGCTTCAGCTCGGTCACCGCGCTGGCCCCGTCGCCCGCGAGGTGTGGATTTACGGCACCGAGGGGACGATTCGCCTCGAGGCGGACGCCAAGCGGCCTGTCGGGCGCGCGCAAGGGCGAGAGCGCGCTGAAGGAGATTCCGATCCCGAAGGAGAAGCGGATCGGCTGGCGGGTGGAGGAGGAGTTCGTCAACGCCATCCGCGGGCGGGAGAAGATCACCCACACCACCTTCGAGGACGGCGTCCGCTACATGGAGTTCACCGACGCCGTCACGAAGAGCGCCGCGTCCGGCCAGGCCGTCGACGTCAAGCCGCTCTGAGGCGGGCCCGGCCGTGACCACTCCGCCGGATCTCGCGGCGCTCTGGCCGCTCGACCCCGCCGTCGCCTTTCTCAATCATGGCTCCTATGGCGCCTGCCCCGTCGAGGTGCTCAGGCACCAGGCCGCGCTCCGCGCCGAGCTGGAAGCCGAGCCGGTGCGCTTCCTCGGGCGCGAGCTGGACGGGCGCCTGGACGTCGCGCGCGCCGCGCTCGCCGCCTTTCTCGGGGCGGACCCCGACGATCTGGCCTTCGTCACCAATGCCACCGGGGGCGTGAACGCGGTGCTGCGCTCGCTCGACTTCGCCGCGGGAGACGAGCTTCTCACCACGGATCACGCCTATGGCGCCTGCAAGAACACGCTCGACTACGTGGCCCGGCGCACGGGCGCGCGTGTCGTGATCGCGACCATCCCGTTTCCGGTGACCTCTCCCGATGAGATCGTGGCCACCGTGCTCGCCAAAGTCACCCCGAAGACCCGGCTGGCGCTGCTGGATCACATCACCAGCCCCACCGCCCTCATCCTGCCCATAGAGAAAATGGTCCAGGCGCTTGCCGCGCGGGGCATCGATACGCTGGTGGACGGCGCGCATGGGCCGGGCATGGTGCCGCTGGACCTCGCCCGGCTGGGCGCCGCCTACTACAGCGGCAACTGCCACAAGTGGCTCTGCGCGCCCAAGGGCACGGCCTTTCTCTGGGTGCGGCGCGACCGCCAGGCGGCGGTGCACCCGCTCACCATCAGCCACGGCGCCACCGGCGAGCGGCCGGGGCGGACGCGCTTCCGCCTCGAGTTCGACTGGACGGGGACCAGCGATCCCACCGGCTGGCTCACCGTGCCCAAGGCCATCGAGTACGTGGGCGGGCTACTCCCCGGCGGCTGGCCCGCGGTGATGGCGCGCAATCGCGCCCTGGCGCTGGAGGCCCGCGGGCTCCTGTGCGCGGCGGTGGGCACGGCGCCGGCCAGCCCCGATGAGATGGTGGGCTCCATCGCCAGCGTGCGCCTGCCGGAGAGCCCGCTGAAGAATCCCGCGTGGCGGCAGGCCGACCCGCTTCAGCCGCGGCTCTTCGAGGGCTGGGGTATCGAGGTGCCGATCATGCGCTGGCCCGGCCCGCCGCACCGGGTGATCCGCGTCTCCGCCCAGCTCTACAACCACCGCGCGCAGTACGCGCGGCTCGCCGACGCCCTCGCGAAAGAGCTGGCCGCCGAGCCGCGCGTCTAGTTCTCGCGGGCCGTGCTCAGCCCCTTCCCACGAAGGGCATCTGGTCGCCATGATGGTCATGAACTGCACGTTGGTATCCAGCGGCAGCTTGGCCATGGCCACCACGGCGTTGGCGACGTGGGAGACGTCGAAGAGGGGCTCCGGCGCGACGGTGCCATTGGCCTGGGGCACGCCCTGGGACATGCGCGCCGCGAGCGGGGTCAGCGCATTGCCGATGTCGATCTGCCCGCAGGCGATGTCGTACCGGCGCCCGTCCAGCGACGTGGACTTGGTGAGCCCGGTGATAGCGTGCTTGGTGGAGGTGTAAGCCACCGAGTTGGGGCGCGGCGCATGCGCGGAGATGGAGCCGTTGTTGATGATGCGGCCGCCGCGCGGCGTCTGATCCTTCATGATCTTGATGGCTTCCTGGGTGCAGAGGAAAGAGCCGGTGAGGTTGATGTCCACCACCGCCTTCCACTGCTCGACGGTGAGCTCTTCCATGGGGATAGCGGGGGCGCCGATGCCGGCATTGTTGAAGAGGAGGTCCAGGCGACCGAAGGTCTCCTTGGTACGCGCGAAGAGATTCCGGATCGAGCCGGGATCGGCCACGTCGGTGGGAACGACCAAGGCGCGGCTCTTCGCCGCCCCCGCGGCGGCCGCCACCCGCTCGAGCTGATCCTTCCGGCGCCCCGCCAGCGACACGCAATAGCCTTCGGTCAGGAGCGCCAGCGCGGTGGCCTCGCCGATGCCGCTGCCCGCGCCCGTGATGATCGCGACCTTGTTCTGGGTGGCCATGGATTCCGTCTCCTTTGTGTCGGCCTCAGCCGACCTTGTAGCGCTTGATCGCGGCCGCGTCGAACGAGAGCCCGAAGCCCGGCTTGCGCGGCACCACCAGCTGGCCCGCATCCATGGCGGGCGTTTCCTCGAACAGCTCGAGCGTCCACGGCATGTACTCCACCGTGAGCCCGTTGGGAATGGCGGCGATGAGGTGGACGTGGAACTCGGGGATGAGGTGACTGACCACGGGCAGGTTGAAGGCCTCGGCCATGCCCGCGATCTTCATCCACTGGGTGATGCCGCCCGCCCGCAGCAGGTCGATCATCACGATGTCGATGGAGCGGTGCTCCAGCAAGTGGCGGAACGGCACGATGCCGTAGTGGTACTCGCCGGCGGCGATGGGCGTGATGAGGTTGTCGGCCACCCGGGCCAGTCCGGGGAAATCGTCGTGGGCCACCGGGTCTTCTAACCAGAAGAGCTGGTACGGCTCGATGCGGTGCCCGATCTCGATGGCCTGGTTCACGCTCCAGAGCTGGTTGATGTCGCACATGAGGTCCACGTCCGGCCCGATCGACTCGCGCATGACGCGGACGCGCTCGATCGACTCGGCCACGGTGGCCTCGCTCCCGCACTGCATCTTCATTTGGCGGAAGCCCATCTTGACCAGCCGCGGGCCCGCCTCGGCGAGGTACTTTTTCGGATGCGGCCGCATGAGCGCGCCGCTGGCATAGGTCGGCGCGCGGTCGCGCAGCCCGCCCAGCAGCGCGCACACGGACTGGCCGACGGCCTTGCCCTTGAGATCCCAGCACGCGATGTCGATGGCGGACAGCGCCAGCGAGTAGATGCCCCCGGGGCCGGCGTGGCTGGCCGCGCGGCGGCACTTGGCCGCGATGAGCTCGGTCTGGGTGGGATCCTCGCCGATGGTGAGCCCGGCGAGCGTGTCCACCGCGGACTTGAGCGCCGGGGTGAGCGCGCCGCCGAAGAAGGTGAGCCCCAGCCCGGTCAACCCCTGGTCGGTTCCCAGCTCGACGGTGACGAACTCGCGCGTGTCGGTGGGGGCGGGCAGCCCGACCACCAACGGGTTGCTAGCCGGGGTGCGCAGCACATGGGTCTGGGCGTGAGTGATCTTCATGGGGAGTCTCCGTTGGCCGCGATGGGCGTCTATACTACCGCGGATGCGGACGCCGGTGACAGAGCGCCTCGAGGCCTGGCTGATCCAGCAAGGCGCGCGCTACCGCCTCCTCGAGCACGTACCCGTGTTCACCAGCGCGGAAGCCGCGCGCGTCCGCGGCACCGCTCCCGAGTCGGGCGCCAAGGGTCTCGTGCTTCTCGCCGCGGACAAGCCCGTCCAGGTAGTGCTGCCGGGCAGCCGGCGCGTGGACAATGCCCGCGTCCGCGCCCTCCTCGGCACCCGCACCCTGCGCTTCGCCACGCCCGAGGAGCTGCTCGCGCTGACCGGCTGCGTGCCCGGCGCGGTGCCGCCCTTCGGGAATCTCTTCGGTCTGCCCGTGCTCGTGGACGCGGCCCTGGCCGCCCGCGAGGAGATCGCCTTCAATGCCGGGAGCAACGACGTGTCCATGGTGATGGCCTGCGCCGACTTCTTGCGCCTGTCCGGCGCCCGCGTCGAGCGCCTCGCGAGCGACTGAGCAGTGCGGTAGTATCGACCGCGATGGACTTCGAGAACACGCCCGAGCAGGAAGCCTTCCGGCAGGAGCTGCGCGGCTGGCTGGCCGCCAACCTGCCGCGCGAGCTCTGCGTGGACGATCCCACCGACGAGCGCGTGGCGCCGGATCGCTCCACCTTCGAGCGCCGGGTGGCCTGGCAGCGCGTCATGTTCAAGGCCGGCTGGGTGGGCATTTCCTGGCCCAAGGAGTACGGCGGGCGCGGCGCGACTCTGATGGAGCAGCTCATCTACGACGAGGAGTGCTTCCGCGCGCGGGCGCCCGTGCTGCCGGGCTATTCCGGTATCGGCATGATCGGCCCGACCTTGATCGAGGTGGGCACGCCGGCCCAGAAGGCGCGCTTCGTGCCGCGCATCCTCACCGCCGAGGACATCTGGTGCCAGGGCTTCTCCGAGCCGGGCGCGGGCTCGGACCTCGCGGGGCTCCAGACGCGCGCGGTGGACAAGGGCGACCACTTCCTCGTCAATGGTCAGAAGGTGTGGACCTCGGGCGCCCAGTTCGCGGACTGGATCTATCTTCTGGTGCGGACCGATCCCGCCGCGCCCAAGCACAAGGGCATCAGCTATCTGCTGGTGGACATGAAGACACCGGGCATCACGGTGCGCCCGCTCGTGCTCATGAACGGCCACCGGCACTTCAACGAGGTGTTCTTCGTGGACGTGGCGGTGCCCAAGGAAAATCTCGTGGGCAAGGTGAACCAGGGCTGGGGCGTGGCCATGACCACTCTCATGTACGAGCGCAAGTCGGGCGGCGGGCGCGGGCACGACGAGCAGGTCCGGCGGCTGGGCGCCCTCGCGCGCGAGCTGACCGTCGACGGCGCGCCGGCGTGGGAGAGCCCGCTGGTGCGACAGCGCTGGGCCCAGCTCGTCATCGACGTCGCCGCGCTGAAGTACACGCGCTACCGCAACCTGACCCGGCAGCTCCGCGGCGAGCCGCCCGGCCCCGAGGGCTCCATCCTCAAGCTCTTCGGCTCCGAGCTGGGGGTGCGCATCGCGGATTTCGTGGGGGAGCTGCTGGGACCGCGCGTGCTCGTCAATCAGCCGACCGACGAGGTCCCCGACGCGCCGCGCTGGTACAACCGCGTCGTCAGCGCACGGCAGTACACGATCGCGGGCGGGACGAGCGAGATCCAGCGGAACATCATCGGCGAGCGGGTGCTCGGCCTGCCGAAGGACTGAAGGACTGAGAGAAGGCCTCAGCCGTCTTCGCGCATGCGCTCCAGCGCGGCGCGGTGGCTTTGCAGCAGCCCCGACAGGCGCTCGGGTCGCTTCGCCCCCAGCCGCACTCCGACGCCACCCCGAAGCTCCCCACCACCTTGCGCGCGGCATTGATCCGCGTGAGGTCGCCGATCGGATCATTGTGGTGGATGAGCCCCAGATAGAGCTCGGTGTCGTCGAAGCCGGCAAGGCCGGCCAGGGGGCGGACATAGTCCGCGTCCGCGCGATCCTGCGGCACCGGGAGGTGGAGGAAGTCGATCCGCCGCTTCACCTCCGAGCGCACGGCGTTGGCCATCTCCACCATGATGGCGGTGTCCTTGGGCATGACGAGATGCTCGTCGGCGGGGGAGCCGTAGCAGAGGTGGTAGCCCATCTCCACGCCGTCGGGCACCGCGTCGCCCAGCCGCGCCAGCTCCGCCACGATGCGACGCTTGTAGTCCGCCGGCCGATCGGGGAAGAAGCCCTCGTAGACGAGTACTTCCTGGCACACGTCCCACTGGATGGCGAGCTGCGCATGGGGGATGGTGGCGACGATATCGGCCAGGGCCCGGCGCAGCGCGCGCTCGTAGGCCGGGATATAGGCGTCCCGCGCCGCCGGGCTCACGTACATGAAGGCGCTCGCCATCGGGGTGGGGAGGCAGACCTGGAAGCGCACGCCGAGGGGGATCACCATCTCGGCGTGCAGGCGCCGGAACACGTCGTAGGAGGCCTGCGCCGCCTGCGCATAACCGGTCTCGAACGTGACCTGCTCGGGATCGATGCCGGCGCGGAAGCGAAGCAGCGCCATCTCGCGCAGGAGCTTGCCGTCCCACTGCCGGAGCGCGAAGGGCGGGACGGTGGGGTCCTCTTCCATGGCCGGGTGGTTCTTGAGCATGACGCTCTGGAAGAAGATCCAGCGGCGCCGCTCGCCGGTCTCGCCGTCCGGGAGGCGGCGCAGGTGAGGGCCGAGCGCGGTGGTGAGCGCGCGGAACACCGATTCCGTGTCGGGCAGCGGCACGCTCCCCACGAGGTGCGCGCCGCCGCCCTTCCGGACACTCTTTGGGACGGGGGCCGTCGGGGTCACACCCCCGCGCGCGCCAGCGGCCCCCGGAGGAGCTTGCCCGGCAGCGCGCCGGTGTGCTTGCCGTCGCGGAGCAGGATCTCGCCGTTGACCACGGTGGCGGCGATGCCGCGGCAGCGCTGGATGAGGCGGCGCGCGCCCGCGGGCAGGTCGTTCACCACTTCCGGCATCTCGGCGGCAATGGTGTCGGGATCGAAGACCACCAGATCCGCCGCCATGCCCTCGCGGACGAGGCCGCGGTCCGAGAAGCCCCACATGGTGGCGGTGTCGAAGGTCAGCATGCGCACCGCCTCCTCCAGAGTGAGCGCCTGCTTGGCGCGCACCCAGTGGGCGAGGAGGTGGGTCTGGAGCGAGGCGTCCATCAACTGGGATACATGCGCGCCGGAGTCGGAGAACGTCACGACCGTGCGCGGGTTCTTGATCAGCTCCAGCGCGATCTCCTGGTTCTCGTTGGCGATGGGCTGGAGGAAGAACACGTCCATGTCCGTCTCGAGCCCGAGGTCGATCATGGCCTCGACCGGATCCACCCCACGCGCCTGGGCGATCTCCGCCACCGACTTGTGGGGGCCGTGCACGCTCTCCATGACGTGGATCCACTCGTAGACGGCGGGGCGTGCCTCGGCGCCGATGGCCTTGCGGTCCGCGCGCTCGCGCGCCGCCGCCACCAGCTTCCTCCGCAGCTCGGGATCCCGCAGGCGCCGCTTCTGCTCGTCGAGCGGCAGGGCGCGGAGCTCGTTCCATACCGGCAGCCGGTCGAAGGGGAGCTGGGTCTTGAACGAGAGCACGGCGGAAAGCGCCCGGCTGTGCACCTGGGCCGTCATGCGCCCGCCCTGGGCCGCGGTGTCCTCGAGCAGCTTCACGTAGGCGCGCCAGGCGTCCGGGGCGTCCCGCCGGCTGAAGAGCCCGAAGGTGATGGGCCGACCCGTCTCCACCGCCAGCTCGCGCAGGCGGCGATGATAGTCGATGAGACCGGGATTGTTGGGGTCGCGGTCCACGGCTTCACCGGCGAGCTCGAAGATGCCCGCGTTCAGGTCGCCCATCACGCCCACCAGCCGCCGCACCTCGTCCCAGTTGGCGAGGCGGCTCGCCACCGGGCGGCGATCCGGCGTCTCGTGGCTGGGTGACCGCGACGTCGTGAACCCGATGGCACCGGCCCGCAGGCCGCTCCGCAGCTCGGCCTCCATGGCGCGGAGATCGTCCTCGGACGCCGTCTGCTCGAAGGCGCGCTCGCCCATGACATAGGTGCGCAGCGCGGAGTGGCCCATGTATCCCGAGTAGTTGATGCCCTTGGGGAGCCCGTCCACGGTGTCGAGGAACTCGGCGAAGGTCTTCCACTTCCAATCGATGCCCGCTTCCATCGCCTCCAGCGAGATGTCCTCCGCGCGCTGGAGATTGCGGATCACCAGGTGACGGTCTTCCTTGGCGCAAGGGGCGAGGGTGAAGCCGCAATTGCCCATGACCACGGTGGTGATGCCATGCCAGCAGGAGCAGGTCCCGAGCGGGTCCCAGAACACCTGGGCGTCCATGTGGGTGTGGCCGTCCACGAAGCCGGGCGAGACCACCTGACCTTCGGCGTCGAGGACCTCGCGGGCGGATTCGCGTATGCGACCGATGGCCGCGATGCGACCCCCGCTCACGCCCACATCGGCCCGATACCGCGGCCGACCGGACCCGTCCACCACCCAGCCGTTCTTGATCAGGAGGTCATAGGCCATGGAACGCTCCTCTTCGATGCGCCCGGGGTGTACCGCTCGACCGTGGACCAATCGTACCTCAGCGGGTGGCACTTCCTCCAGGCACCTTTTCCTAATGGCTTTCCATCACCCGGGACGCGGTATACCCTGGCGGGCGCCATGGACATCGGGGTCTTCGACCACCTGGACAAGCGGGACGTGCCGGTGCACGAGCACTACGAGAGCCGGCTGCGGCTGCTGGAGAAATACGACGCGGCGGGCTTCTACTCCTATCACCTGGCCGAGCATCACGCCACGCCGCTGGGCCTGGCCCCGGTGCCCGGGCTCTTCCTCGCCGCCGCCACCCAGCGCACGCGGCGCATCCGCCTCGGCCCCTGCGTCTACTGCCTGCCGCTCTATGATCCGCTGCGGCTCATCGAGGAAGTCTGCATGCTCGACCACCTCTCGCGCGGCCGCTTCGACTTCGGGGTGGGCCGCGGGATCGTCCCGTACGAGATGGCGTTCTTCGACCTCCACCACCTCGAGACCGAGGAGATCTATCAGGAGACGCTGGCCATCGTGCTGCAGGGGCTGACCAGCGAGGTGCTCGAGCACCAGGGCACCCGCTACCGCTATCGGAAAGTCCCCATGGTGCTGCGTCCGTTTCAGCAGCCGCATCCGCCGCTCTGGTACGGGCTCGGCCATGCCGCCGGCGCGGACTGGGCGGCCACCAATCGCGTCAATGTCATCAGCAATAGCCCCAGCGAGGCTTCGCGCCCGCTCTTCGACCGCTACCGCGAGACCTGGCAGCGCAAGCACGGCGGCGTGCCGCTCCCGCGGCTCGGCATGTCGCGCCACGTGGTGGTGGCGCCCACCGAGGCGGCCGCGGAGGCGCTGGCCCGCCCCGCTTATGCCGCGTGGTATGCCAATCTCACCAAGCTCTGGCGCGACTACGGCGCGGTGCCCTTCCGCTTCGCGCGTGACTTCGACGAGGCGCGCCAGCGCGGGGTGGCCATCGCGGGCACGCCCGCGCGCGTGCGCGAGGAGATCGAGCGCCAGGTGGCGGCCAGCGGCTGCACCTACTTCGCCGGCCGCCTCATGTTTGGCGACATGAGCGAGGCGGGTGCCGGGTCCTCGATCGATCTCTTCGCGGCCGAGGTGATGCCGCACCTGAGTTCCCTTGTCGGAGCGTGAAGCCAAGCTCGTCATCCGCGACGCGCGGCCGGAGGCCGTCGCGGACGCCATCGCGGCGCTGGACAAGCTCGCGGGGGCCCGCCTCGTTCCCGCCGGGGAAGTGGCGCTCCGCGACGTCTATCTCGACACGCCCGCTCGCGCGCTGAGCGACCTTGGGGTCGGGCTGAGGGTTCGGGTGGCGGGGAGCGAAACGCTGCTCGCGCTCAAGGGCTCGAGCCGCGAGGTGGATCCCGGCGTGCTCGAGCGCGAGGAGATCGAGGCGCCCTGGTCCGCCGCGGCGCTCGACCGCCTGCGGGCCCTCCTCGCGGGGCGCGGCATCGAGCTCCGCTCGGCGCCGGCGGCGGGGGAGCCCGTCTCGACATTGCGCATCATGGGGCTCGAGGCGCTACAGGAGCGGACCACCCAGCGGCGGCTCCGGAACGCGGTGGACGCGGGCGGCGTCCGGCTCGCGGAGCTGGCCATCGACGCGGTGACCTATCACCTGTCCGTGGGCGACGTCCGGCATCACGAGGTGGAGATCGAGGCCAAGTCGCCGGACGGAGCCGCCTATCTTCCCCGCGCCGGCGCGGCGCTACGCGAGCGCTTCGGCGATTCGCTGGCGCCCTGGCTTCATGGAAAGCTCGAGATCGGGTTGGCGATCGCGCGCCTGCTGGCCGCGGGAGACCCGCGCGCGATCGTCACCGACGGCCACCTCACCCCCGACGCCTACCCGCGCCTGGCCGCCGTCCTCAGCGACGCGCCCGCGCCGCCGGGCGCCCGCTAGCCGCCTTCCGCTTCGCGGCCGCGGGCCGGCCATTGGGCGAGTCCACCCGGCCTTTCCCGCTCGCATGCCAGCGCGCGATCTCGTCGCAGGTGGTGAACCACACGCCCCGGAACTTCCGCATGAAGCCCACGAGATCCTCCAGGAGCTGGATGCGGGAGGCGCGGCCACTCACGAAGGGATGGCAGGTGAGGATGAAGCAGCCGTTCTCCGCGTGCATGGCCGCGAACTCCTTGCTCCACATCTGGAGCACGCGCCCGGGATCGGCGATGGCATTGGTGGAGCCGTACACGTGGCGGAACAGCGGGGCGTCGTCGAGCAGCCACTGGATGGGCAGCTCCACCAATGGCCCGTGCTCGCTGGGCACCTCGTAGGGCACGTCATTGCCCATGAGGGAGGAGTCGTAGAGAAAGCCGTGGCGCTTGAGAATGCCCGGGGTCCAGGTGTTCACGTCCCAGGATGGCGACCGATAGCCCGCCGGCGTCACCCCGAGCCCGGATTTCAGGATGGCGAGCTGCTGGCGCATGATCTCCTCTTCCTGGGTCGCGTCGAGAAAGCTCACCGCCTCGTGCATATTGCCGTGCGCGCCGATCTCGTGGCCCGCGTCGCGGATGCGGAGCGACGGCGCCCGATGGTTCTCCACCGTCCAGCCGGGGATGTAGAAGCTGGCCTTCATCTTGAGCCGGTCCATCAGCCGCAGGATGCGGTCCACTCCGACGCGCGGGCCGAAGCGGCGCTCCTCGAGATCGCCCAGGCTTCGCTTCGCCTTCTCGGGCTCGCGGAAGAGAAAGCCCGACTCGGCGTCGAAGTCGAAGGACAGGACCGCGGCGGACTGCTTGCCATCCGGCCACCGGTAGCGCATGGAGGTCTCCTTGTCAGGCGAGGGGGCTCAGCCGCTGACCCAGCCGCCGCTCGGGTGCAGGATCTGGCCGGTGAGATAGCCCGCTTCGTCGGCGGCCAGCACCACCGCGCAGTAGGCCACGTCCGCCACGTCGCCGAAGCGGCGCAGCGGCAACTCGGCCAGCCGCCGCGCGCGGTACTCCGGCGTCATCACGTCCTTGCTCATGTCGGTCTCGATGCCGCCCGGCGAGATCGCGTTCACGGTGATGCCGTGGCCGCCCAACTCCGAGGCCAGGGCGCGGGTGAGCGATTCGATGGCGCCCTTGGTGGCGGCGTAGGCGGCGAAGCCGCCCCCGCCCACCGCGCGCTGGGCGAGCTGGGAAGAGAGATTGATGATGCGCCCGTGCTTCTGCTCGATCATGGCGGGCAGCGCGTGGCGGCTGCACAGCATGGCGCCGGTCACGTTGACCTCGAGCATGCGCCGGTAGCCGTCCGCCGGCACCTGGAGGAGCGGCCCGCGCACCATGATGCCGGCATTGTTGACGAGGATGTCGAGGCGCCCGAAGCGATCGAGCGTTCCCTTGACGAGGGCGCGCGCGTCCTCCTCCTGGGATACGTCCCCGCGGAGCGCGATGGCCTCCACCCCCAGACGGCCCGCTTCGGCGGCCACCTCTTTCCCCTCGCGCTCGCTGGCGAAGTAGTTCGCGGCGAGGCGGGCGCCCTCGCGGGCGAAGGCGAGCGCGATGGCGCGGCCGAAGCCGCGGCTGGCGCCGGTGACGAGGGCGACGCGTCCCACCAGACGGCCGCCCGCCATCAGGCGCGCGTGCCGGGCCGGCTCTGCTCGAGCCAGAACCGCGCGAGGTCCACCGGAGACGGCCACCACACGTCCTTCTTGCCGAGCATGCGCTGGATCAGCCGCTCCACCATGCGCATCCGCGAGGGACGGCCCACGATTTGCGGGTGGCCGAGCCAGTTGAAGAAGCCGCCCTCCGCGTACATGCCTTCGAACTCCTCCGACCAGATCTCCCACACGTCTTCCTGGCTCCAGATGCCGTGGCCCACCGGCGGCACCGAGCTGAACATGAAGAAGGGGGCGTCGTTATTGCACCAGGCGGTGGGAAACTCGACGAGTGGGCCATGGGGCGTGTCGTGGCAATAGGGCAGGTCGGTATCCAGCGCATTGCTGTGATAGAGGAAGCCGTGCTGCTTGAGCAGCGCCATGGTGTGGTGACTCGGATCGGCGGAGGGGGAGCGGGAGCCCAGCGGCTTGACGCCCAGGATCTTCCTGAAGATGTCGAGGCTCTTCACGAGGAGCTCTTCCTCCTCCTCGCGGCTCTTCATGAAGAAAGGCTTCTCGTGGAGATAGCCGTGATGCCCCACCTCGTGCCCGCGGCGCACGATCTCCTCGCAGAGCGCCGGGTAGCGCTCGACGATCCAGCCCGGGATGAAGATGCAGGTCTTGATCCCGTAGCGGTCCAGCACGTCGAGGATGCGCGGCATCCCGGTCCTGGGGCCGTAGGCGCCCATGGACATGTGCAGCGGCCGGTCGGCGAGGGCGGCGTCACGGTGTATCCACGGGCTCTCGCCGTCGAGATCGAAGGTCATCATGATGGCGCAGCGCGCGCCGCCGGGCCATTTCACCGCTGCTGCCATGGGGCCCGAGAATAGACCAGCGTCTTCACCTTGGCAACCGCGGCGGGGGCGGCGTATGCTCGGAGCGGCAGGGCCACCCGGCCGCTCACGGAGGCGCGATGAACATCTTCAAGGCACTGGCGGTGAAGGACCCCGAGGCGGTGACGCGGGCCATCCCGGTGATCGACTTCGGCCCCGCGTTCCGCGGAGAGCCCGGCGGGCTCGAGGCGGTGGCCCGGCAGGTGCGGCGTGCCAGCGAGGAGATCGGGTTCTTCTACCTGGCCGGCCACGACGTCCCGGATCCCCTAGTCGACGCGGCCTTCGCCGCCTCGCGCGAGTTCCACGCGCTGCCCGACGCGGCGAAGCAAGCGCTCGCCATCAACGAGAACAATATCGGCTACCTCGCGCCCAACCAGAGCATCCAGGGCGCTTCCACCGTGCACAAGGCCACCCGGCCGAACTACAACGAGAGCTTCTTCATCAGCCACGACCGCGAATCCGACCATCCCGCCATCGTGAACGGCGAGACGCTGCGCGGCCGCAACCAGTGGCCGGAGGGCCATGCCGTGATGCGGGCGGCCATGGTCGCCTACTTCAAGACGCTGGAGGCGGTGGGCGAGAAGATGCTCCCCGTGCTGGCCCGCGCGCTGGACTTGCCCGCCGACTGGTTCGCCCCCCACTTCGCGGGCGAGGCGCATATCAACCTGCGCTTCCTGCACTACCCCCCGCAGGAAGGGGACGACGACGAGCAGTTCGGGCAGGGGCCGCACACCGACAACTCCTTCATCACCATCCTGGCGCGCACCGAGGTGCCGGGGCTGGCGGTGCGCTTGCCCAGCGGGGAGTGGCTGACGCCGCCGCTCATCGCGGGGACCTTCCTGGTCAATCTCGGGAACATGATGAAGCGGTGGTCGAACGACCGCTTCCTCTCGACCCCGCACGGCGTGCTCAACGACTCGGGGAAGGACCGCTACTCCATCGCCTTCTTCTACAGCCCCAACGTGGACTCGACCATCGAGTGCGTCCCGAGCTGCACCAGCGCGGACGATCCGCCGCGCTATCCCCCCGCCGTCTACCGCGACCTCGTCCTGGCGTTCTACAACGCCAACTACTTCCACCGCCAGGGCTACGCCGGGAAGGCGAGCTAGCGAGCGAGCTCGTCCCAGGCCAGCCGCGCCATGCGGCCGATGACCTGGTTGGCGGCGGCGAAGCCGGGCATGCCGTCGGGCAGCGCGGCAGGCACGCCGTCCGTGTAGGCGGTGAAAATGAAGAGCGGGCGGCCCTCCTTGTAGACGATGCCGGCGTCCATATAGCCGCGCGAGCCCGTCCCCGTCTTGTGCGCGACCTTGGTGCCCAGCGGGAGGAGCGAGGGTAGCCGGGCCTTGAGCTTCTGCCATGACAGGATGTCCAGCCCCAGCCGGCAGAGCGCCGGGGTGGAACCCAGTCGCGCTGCCACCGCGGGGTCCTCGGCTCCCTGGACCATGAGGTCCAGGAGGAGGCCCTGGTCCCGCGGGGTGGTGGAGGTGACCTGCTCCAGCCTGTGGTCGGCCGGCAGCCGCGGCGGGATGCCGAAGCGGTGGACCGTGCGGGTCATGCCCGCCGACTCGCAGAACCGCTGGATCTCCCCCAGCCCCACCAGATCCACCACCGTCCCGGTGCAGGTGTTGTCGCTCACGATGATCATCATCACGAGCGCGTCCCGGAAGGTGATCGCGAAGCCGGGGGTGAGGTGCTGGAAAGTACCGGAATCATTGTCTTGATAGCGCGAGTCGATCGTCACCTTCTGGTCCAGGGCGAGCTTGCCGTCGTGGACGGCCTTGAGCGCCGCCATGAGGATGGAGATCTTCCGCGTGCTGGCCGAGGGGACCGGGGTGTCGCCCAGCCGGTCGGCCCGCTCACCCCTGACGAGGTCGTGCAGGTACCAGCTGGTCTGAAAGGGCAGGGCATCACATAGCGCGTTCATCCGTTCGACCAGGGCGTTCATGGGGAACTCTCCTTTCGGGATCACCATTATAGCGGTAGAATGCCGCTGGCTCGATGGTCCGACCGGACCGGGGCACTGTGGCCACTTCAACGACCGATCCCAGGGAGGCCTCAACATGAGTGACACGAAAGCCGTTAACGAAGCCCCGCGCCGCCGGTTCCTCAAGGGCGCGGCCGTCGCCGCCGGCGCCGCCGCCGCCACGCTGGCGTTCCCGCAGGTGTCGCGGGCCCAGACCACGGTCCTCAAGATGCAAGGCTCCTGGGGCGCCAAGGACGTGTTCAACGAGTTCGCCGAGGACTATGTCAAGCGCGTCAACGAGATGGCCGGCGGCCGGCTCAAGATCGACTATCTGATCGGCGGCGCCGTCGTCCATCCCTTCCAGGTGTTGGACGGGGTGCATGGCGGACAGCTCGACGGCGCCCACACGGTGACCGTGTACTGGTACGGCAAGCACAAGGCGGCATCACTGTTCGGCACCGGGCCGGTGTTCGGCTTCAATGCCAACGAGGGGCTCGGCTGGATCCACAATGGCGGCGGCCGTGAGCTCTTCGACGAGCTCCAGACGAAGATCATGAAGGTCAACATCATCAGCTTCTTCGCCATGCCGATGCCGACCCAGCCGCTCGGCTGGTTCAAGAAGCCGATCAAGAGCGCGGCCGACCTGAAGGGCTTGAAGTACCGCACGGTGGGCCTGGCGGCCGACCTGTTCCAGGCCATGGGCGTCTCGGTGGCGCAGCTTCCGGGCGGCGAGATCGTGCCGGCCATGGAGCGCGGCGTGATCGACGCCTTCGAGTTCAACAACCCGACCTCCGACCGCCGCTTCGGCGCCCAGGACGTGGCCAAGAACTACATGATGGGCAGCTACCATCAGGCTACCGAGTACTTCGAGATCATGTTCAACCGCACCAAGTTCAACTCGCTGCCCAAGGAGCAGCAGGCCATTCTTCAGTACGCGGCCGAGGCCGTCTCCTCCGCCAACGAGTGGAAGGGCATGGACTACTACTCGAAGGACCTGCAGGAGCTGATCACCAAGGACAAGGTCAACGTCCTCCGCACGCCCAAGGACGTGTTCGCGGCTCAGATGAAGGCCTGGGACGGCCTCATCGAGACGCTCGGCAAGGACCCCTACATGAAGAAGGTGATGGATTCGCAAAAGGCGTGGGTGAAGCGCGTGGTCTACTACGGGATGTTCAACTCCGCCGACTACCGCGCCGCCTACGAGCATCAGTTCGGGAAATTGGCGGTGTAGCTCTGCTCCGGCACTGACCGTGCTGATCTTTTCGGATCGGGCGGCGTGGCATCACGCCGCCCGACCTTCTGTAGGGGGAGGGATGCTGCGACCGCGTCCGCAGACTCGACGGGCATGACTCGTTTTCTCTTCTTCATCGATTCGCTCAGCACGTCGGTCGGCAAGGCCTTCGCGTGGTTGATTCTGGTGCTGACATTTGCGATGAGCTACGAGGTCTTCGTACGCTACGCGCTGAGGCGCTCCGACGACCTGGGCGTTCGACTTCAGCTACATCACCTACGGCGCCCTGTTCCTGATGGCCGGCGCCTACACGCTCTCGCGCAACGCTCACGTGCGGGGCGATTTCCTTTACCGTTCGTGGCGCCCGCGGACGCAAGCGACCATGGACCTCGCGCTGTACGTCATCTTCTTTCTCCCGGGCATCTGCGCCCTCGTGTACTCCGGCTGGGGATACGCGCAAACATCGATACGGTTTCGCGAAGTGAGCATCTTCAGTCCGGCCGGCATACCGGTCTTTCCGCTCAAGTGCCTCATCCCGGCGGCAGGCCTGTTCGTGCTCATCCAGGGGATCGCCGAGATCATCCGCTGCATCCTCTGCATCCGTCTCGGCGCGTGGCCGCAACGTCTGCACGACGTCGAAGAGATGGAGACCGTGATCCTGCACGAGCAGGAGTATCTGCGCGAGCACGGCCAGCCGGCGCAGCCGGGCCCAAAGGGGCCTTGAGCATGACCGACCCGCAGATCGGCTTGATGATGCTGGGTCTGTTCATATTCATCATCATGCTCGGCTTTCCGATCGCGTTCACTCTCATGGCCATGGGGGTGAGCTTCGGCTTCTATGCCTATTACGTGCCCGGCCAGGAGATGTTTGCCAATCGCGTCTTCACCCTCCTGGTGCAGAAAACCTTCGAGGTTGCCTCGAACGACGTCCTGATCGCGGTGCCGGTGTTCACCTTCATGGGCTACATCATCGACCGCGCCAACATCCTGGATCGCATGTTCCATGCGCTCCAGCTTGCCATAGGCGGCATGCCCGGCTCGCTCGCCGTCGCCACCATGGTCGTCTGCGCGCTGTGGGGCATCGCGTCGGGGATCGTCGGCGCGGTCGTGGTGCTCATGGGGCTGCTGGCGATGCCGGCGATGCTGCGCGCCGGATACGATCACAAGATGTCTGCCGGGGTGATCTGTGCCGGCGGCACGCTGGGTATCCTCATCCCGCCGAGCGTCATGCTCATTCTCTACGGCGCGATCGCCGGCGTGTCGGTCGTCAAGCTCTATGCCGCCGCGTTCATCCCAGGCTTCGGCCTCACCGCGGCCTACATCGTCTACATCGTCGTGCTGGCGATGTGGAAACCCCATCTCGCACCGATGCTGCCGAAGGAGGAGCGCAGCGCTCCGCTCGGGACGATTCTCTACGAACTGTTGGTTTCGTTCATGCCGCTGACGGTTCTGACCTTCGTGGTGCTGGCGGTCATCTTCTTCGGCCTTGCCACGCCCACGGAGTCGGCGGCGATGGGAGCCGCCGGCGCGCTCGTGCTGGCCATCGGATACGGCGCGGACTATTCGAAGCGCTGGGCGGTGCTTCTCCTGCAGGGCTGCGCGGGGCTGCTCCTGCTGTTTACGATCTGGCTCATCGGCGTCCGCTATTTCGATCTACCCCCGATGCAGTGGCCCTTCGTCGCGGTCGCCGTGGTCACGGGGGCGGTCTTGGTCGCGCTGATGCACAAGAACACGTTCACCCTCGAGAAGCTCAAGGAATCCGTCTTCCTCACCGCCCGCACCGCTGCGATGGTGTGCTGGCTGTTCGTCGGCTCGGCCATCTTCGCCTCGGCCTTCGCTCTGCTCGGCGGTCAGGCGTACGTCAAGCAGTTCGTGCTCGGCCTTGGCCTGAATTCGCTCGGCTTCATGATCATGGCCCAGTCGATCATCTTCCTCTTGGGTTGGCCGCTGGAATGGACCGAGATCATCATCATCTTCGTCCCGATCTTCCTGCCGTTGCTCGACGCGTTCGGGATCGATCCCTTGTTCTTCGGCGTCATGGTCGCGCTCAATCTACAGACCTCGTTCCTGTCGCCGCCGGTCGCGATGGCGCCGTTCTATCTCAAGGGCGTGGCGCCGCCGCAGGTCACGATCAACGAGATCTTCAGGGGTGTCATGCCGTATATCTGGATCGTGGTCGTCTTCATGGTCCTCATGTACCTGTTCCCCGGCATGGCGCTCTGGCTGCCGGACTACATGTACCGGCCGCGGTGAGCCCGTGAGCGGGAGCGCGCTCACGCTGGCCGAAGCGGCCGCCGACCTTCGCGAGGGGCGCATCACCTCGGCCGAGCTGGTGGGCGATTGCCTGAAACGCATCGAGGAAGTCGACGCCGAGGTGCAGGCCTGGGCGTTTCTCGACCCCGACCACGCGAGAGCGCAGGCGGACGCCGCCGATTCGCATCGCAAGCAGGGCAAGGCGCTGGGGCCGCTGCACGGCGTGCCCATCGGCATCAAGGACATCTTCGACACCGGGGACATGCCCACCCAGCTCGGCTCGCCCCTGTGGGCGGGCCGCACGCCGCGACGGGATGCGGCCGTCGTCGCTCGGCTGCGGGCCGCCGGCGCGGTGATCATGGGCAAGACGGTGACCACGGAGTACGCGTATCGCCAGCCCGGCAAGACCACCAATCCACACGACGCGGGTCGCACGCCGGGCGGCTCCTCCAGCGGCTCGGCCGCCGCGGTGGCGGCGCACATGGTGCCGGGCGCCGTCGGCTCGCAGACCAACGGCTCGGTGATCCGGCCGGCGGCCTTCTGCGGGGTGGTCGGGTTCAAGCCCACCCACGGCCTCATCCCGCGTCGCGGAGCGCTCCTCCTCTCGCGCACCCTCGATCACGTCGGCGTGTTCGCGCGCACGGTCGTGGACGCGGCGCTGGTGGCCGAGACGCTGGTCGGATTCGACGAGGAGGACCCCGACACGCGACCCATCGCCCGTCCGCCCCTCTCCGCGGTCGCCGCCTCGGAGCCGCCGCTGCCGCCGCGCCTGGCCTTCGTGCGCTCGCCCGCCTGGGAGCACGCGGAGCCGGCGACGCGCGAGGCCTTTGCCGAGCTCGTCGCGGCGCTGGGCGAGACGGTGTCCGAGGTCGAGCTCGGGGCGGGGTTCGCGCGGGCCGTCGAGATGCACCGCACGATCATGGAAGTGGAGATGGCGCACAACCTCGGCCGTGATTACGACAAGGGTGGGGACGGGCTCAGCGCGGCGCTGCGCGCGCTCATCGAGCGCGGTCGCGGCCGTGCGGCGGTTGATTACGCGGCCGCGGTCGCCGGCATTCCGTCGCTCAACGGCGTGCTCGATTCGGTGTTCGACGAGTTCGACGCGATCGTCACCCCGGCGGCACCGGGCGAAGCGCCGCGCGGGCTCGAGAGCACCGGGAACCCGATCTTCTGCACCCTCTGGACCTATCTCGGCACGCCCGCGGTGACGTTGCCGCTGCTGCGAACGCCCGCGGGGATGCCGCTCGGCGTGCAGCTGGTCGCGCGCCGCGACGGTGACGCGCGCCTCTTGCGCACCGCGCGCTGGCTCGTCGCGACGCTCGGCCGCGCGCCCCACCGTCCCGGGCGGAAGAGGAAGAGGGACTCGTCATGTTGACCCTGGTCACCGGCCTCATCGGCATTGCCATGCTGGTGGTGTTCCTGGGGATTCTGGTGTGGTGGATCAAGGCGCTGCCGCTGGCCATCATCGTGGGCGCCGTGGTCCTCCTGATGCTCTACGACTTCGTGTGGACCGTGCGCTCGGGCGACAATGGCGCGGGGCGCTGACCGCCCCCGCCTCCCCCGGCGGGCTCAGGCGAACTTCCGCGTTTCTTCCCGCCGGTACGCCCGCACCGCGATGGCGAGAAACACCACCGTGTAGCCGGCCAGCCAGGCCAGGCTCACCGCCAGCGGCTCGGACTTCGCCCCCACCGCGCTCCACGCGAGCTGGCCGTAGTGATAGGACGGCAGATAGGGCGCGATCTTCTGCACGAAGCCGGGGAGCTGGCTCACGGGCATGAAGAGCCCCGAGGCGAAGGACAGCGGGAGATAGATGAGGTTGGCGAGCGCGGGAGCGGCATGGGGGCCCGCGGTGTAGCCGATGGCGAAGCCGAGCGCCACGAAGGGCAGGGAGCCCGCGAGCAGGCGCGCGATGACCTGGATCCAGACGGCCAGGTCCTGCCGGATACCGCCCACCACCACGCCGTAGACGATGAGCACCACGATGGCGACCAGCGCGAAGGCAAGCGCCACCAGCACCTTGGCCAGCACCGCGACGGCGGGGGGCAGCGGGGTGGCGCGCATGAGCAGATCTACCTTCATGCCGCGCTCGTTGGCCACGCCGATCCCGAAGCCGTACACCATCACGTTGCCCACCCCGTAGGCGGCAAAGGAGACGAGCAGATAGGCGCCCACGCTCACCCCATCGGGGAAGCGCTGGCTCACGAAGGGCAGCCCGAAGAACGTGAAGAAGACCACGGGCAGCGCCAGGCTCGTCATGCTGAAGGCGGCGATGCGCCAGCGGACGCGCAGCTCGGCGAGGGTCTGCGCGCCCAGCATGTGAAGGAGCGGCGCCGTCACGCGCCCTCCGGCCGACGGGTGAGGCTCAGCACGGCCTCCTCGAGGTCGGCGCCCGCCACCTCGAGGTCGCGCGGTTCCACTCCGCGCTCGAAGAGCCGGCGCAAGGCCGTCTCCGGCTCGCGGGTGAGGAACCGCACGCGACCGTCGGACACGGCGAGCGCGGTGACCGCCAGCCCCGCGAAGGTATCGGCGGGCAGGGGCCGCGCCACCGTGAAGGCCACGCGCTTGCCCGCCACCCGCGCCATGAGCGCGCGCGGGGTGGCGTCGGCGATGACCACTCCGTGATCGATGACCACGATGCGGGTGGCGAGCTCCTCCGCCTCGCGAAGATAGTGCGTGGTGAAGATCACGCTCTTGCCGGCGCCGGCGAGCGCCTGGATGCTGGTCACGAAGGCGCGGCGCGCCTCGATGTCCATGCCCACCGTGGGCTCGTCGAGAAAGAGCGCCTCGGGATTGCCGGCCACGGCGAGGGCGAAGTAGAGGCGCTGGCGCTGCCCGCCCGAGAGCGTGGCCACGCGCGCGTCCGCCTTGTCCTCGAGACCGGCCATGGCGAGCGCCTGCGCCACCGGCAGGGGCGCGGGATAGTAAGCGCCGAAGAGCCCGATCAGCTCGTGGACGGTGAGGACGCCGGGCGCGCCCGATTCCTGGAGCATCACGCCCACCCGGCTCCGCGCCCGGCGGTCGGTGGGGGACAGGCCGAAGAGACGCACCTCGCCTCCACTGGGCCGGCGCAGCCCGAGCATGAGACTGATCGAGGTGGTCTTGCCCGCGCCGTTGGGGCCCAGCACGGCGACGATCTCGCCGGCGGCGATGGTGAGGCTGACACCGCGCAGCGCGTGGACATCGCCGTAGCGCTTGGTCAGCTCCCGCAGCTCGACGATGGTGGCGCCGGGGCTCATGGGCACCCATCGTACCGCGCGCGTTGGGCGTCCGCAGCCCCGCTCAGTCGCCCGCGAAACTGGTGTCAAATGGGATATCTTCGAGGACAAGGGGGCAACGTGCACATGCGGTACGGACACCGCCCGCTCGCCGCACGATGAAGTGTCCGCGGTGTCAGCACGAGAACGACGCCGGCGCGAAGTTTTGCGAGGAATGCGCCGCGTCTCTGGCGCGGACATGTGGGCGCTGTGGTCGTCAGCTCTCCCCGATGGCCAGGTTCTGTCCTGAGTGCGCTCATCCGACCGTGTTGGCGTCGGAAGACCCCCCTAGTCTGCGCGCTACCTCCCAGAGAGCTATACCCCGAGGCATCTCGCGGAACGGATTCTCAGCTCGAAGGCGGCCCTCGAAGGCGAGCGCAAGCAGGTCACGGTGCTCTTCGCCGACATGAAAGGCTCGATGGAGCTGCTTGCCGACCGCGATCCGGAGGAGGCACGCAAGATCCTCGATCCGATGCTTGAGCGGATGATCGAGGCGGTCCACCGCTACGAGGGCACGGTGAACCAGGTGATGGGCGACGGGATCATGGCGCTGTTCGGCGCGCCGCTCGCGCATGAGGATCACGCCGTGCGCGCGTGCTACGCCGCGTTGCGGATGCAGGAGACGGTCAAGCACTACGCGGACGAGGCGCGCCGTGCCCACGGCGTGAACGTGCAGATCCGGGTCGGGCTGAACTCGGGCGAAGTCGTGGTGCGCGCGATCGGCAGCGATCTTCGCATGGACTACACGGCGGTCGGCCAGACGACGCATCTGGCGGCGCGGATGGAACAGCTCGCGAGTCCGGGGAGCATCCTGTTGACACCGTCGAGCCTGGAGCTGGTGGAAGGCCTCGTTGCCGTGCGGTCCCTCGGCTCCATTCCGGTGAAGGGGCTGGCCGACCCCCTCGAGGTTCACGAGATCACGGGCGTGGGGCCCGCACGAACACGCTTCCAGGCCGCCGCCCGGCGAGGCCTGACGCGCTTCGTCGGCCGCGGCTCCGAGTTGGAGCAGCTCCGCCGCGCGCAGCAGCTCGCCGGGACCGGTCATGGGCAGGTGGCGGCCATCGTCGGCGCGGCGGGGGTGGGGAAGTCGCGCCTCGTCTACGAGTTCACGCGCTCGCACCGCCTGCAGGGCTGGCTTGTTCTCGAGGCGGCCTCGGTCTCTTACGGCAAGGCCACGAGCTACCTGCCGGTGACGGAGCTCCTCAGGAACTACTTCAAGATCCAGGATCGTGATGGCCTCCGCGAGATCCGCGAGAGGGTGACCGGAAGACTCCTCACGCTCGACCGGTCGCTGGAGCCGGCGCTGCCGGCGCTGCTGGCGCTGCTCGACGTGCCGATCGAGGATGCCGCCTGGCGGGCGCTCGAGCCGGCGCAGCGCCGGCAGCGCACGTTGGATGCCGTCAAGCGACTCCTGCTTCGGGAAGCGCGGGAGCAGCCTGTGCTCGTCGTCTTCGAAGACCTCCACTGGATCGACGGCGAGACCCAGGCCGTGCTCGAGGCTCTCGTCGACGGTCTCGGATCGGCGCGCCTGCTCCTGCTCGTGAACTATCGGCCGGAGTACCAGCACACCTGGGGGAGCAAGACGCCCTACAGCCAGGTCCGCCTGGACGCGCTCCCCGCCGAGACCACCGCGGAGCTGCTGGATGCGCTGCTCGGCGACGATCCTGGACTGGCGGCGTTGAAGCAGCTCTTCGTGAGGCGCGGCAATCCGTTCTTCTTGGAGGAGACGGTCCGGACGCTGGTGGAGACCGGCGTCCTGGTAGGGGAGCGCGGCCGGTTTCGCCTGACGCAGCCCGTGCAGGCGAGCCAGGTTCCGCCCACCGTCCAGGTGGTGCTGGCGGCGCGCATCGACCGGCTTCCCGCCGAGAGAAACGCCTTCTGCAGACGGCGTCCGTCGTCGGCAAGGACGTGCCGTTCGCGCTGCTCCAGGCGATCGCGGATCTCCCGGAAGAGCCGCTCCGTCGTGGACTCGACCACCTGCAGACCGCCGAGTTCCTTTACGAGGCCGGACTTTATCCGGATCTCGAGTACTCTTTCAAGCACGCGCTCACGCACGAGGTGGCGTTCGCCGGTCTCCTCCACGAGCGGAAACGCGCCCTGCACGCGCGGATCGTCGAGGTTCTCGAAGGCCTCCCCCGAGCGGCGCACGGAGCAGGTCGACCGGCTCGCGCATCACGCGCTCGGCGCCGAACACTGGGAGCAGGCCGCCCGGTACCTTCGGGTCGCGGGATCGAAGGCGTTCGATCGGTCGGCTCTGGCCGACGCGGCGGTCATGTTCGAGCGGGCTCTCGAGGCGCTCGAGCATACGCCGGAGAGCGATGTTCAGTTGCGGAGCGGCTCGATCTCCACATCGAGCTGCGGAATGTCGTGTGGCCGATCGGGCAGCTCGCCCGCGCGCTGGACAATCTCCGCCGGGCCCAGGCTCTCGCCCAACGCCTCGGGGATCAACGCCGGTTGGGCCGCGTCTTGAGCTCCCTCGCTTCGCACTCTTGCTTGACCGGGGAGCCCGAGCGAGCCATCGAGCTGTCCCGAGAAGCGCTCGCCATCGCGTCTGCCCTCGACGATTTTTCCCTCCGTGTCGGCCCCTCATTCAATCTTGCGTGGGCGTTTCTGACGGCGGGCGACTTCCGTCGCGCCGTGGAGGTCTATCGCGAGAACATCGCCGCGCTCGACGGACGACCGGCGGCGGAACCGTTCGGAGAAGCAAGCCTGCCCGCGGTCTACTCGAGGGCGTTCCTCGCCTGGGCGCTGGCCGAGCTCGGCGAGTTCGACGCGGCCCTGGCGCCGGCCGGGGTGGCGCTCCGCATAGCGGATACCGCCAACCGGCCCTTCGGCCAGCTCCAGGCGTCCTTCGGCCTCGGGTTGCTTCACCTTCGTCGGGGTGAGTTCGCGCGCGCGATCCCGTCCTGGAGCGCGCGCTGGAGATCTGCCGTGTCTCGAATCTGAGGGCGCTCGGCTTCCACGGTGTCGCCGCCTTCCTGGGCGGCAGCTACGCGTGGTCGGGACGCATGGCCGAGGCCATCGCGCTCCTGGACCCCGTCGTCACCCAGACGGCCGCGATGGGCGCCATGTTCGATCACCTGATCGCCATCATCCCTCTGGGTGAGGCCCACCTCCTCGACGGGCGCCTGGACGAGGCCCGCCGCTTTGGAGCGCGAGCCGTCGACGTCTCGATCGCCCACCGGGAGCGCGGGCATCAGGCGTGGGCGCTCCGGCTCCTCGGTGAGATCGCGGCGACGGGGTCGGCCCCGGACCGGGCGGCCGCCGAGCGGCACTACGGCCAGGCGTTGGATCTGGCCGGCGAGCTGGGAATGCGTCCCCTCATCGCGCACTGCCACCTCGGCCTGGGCAAGCCTGCGCGAGAAACGCGCAAGCGCAACCAGCGCAGGAGCGTCTCACGACCGCCGCAACCATGTACCCGAGATGGATATGCGCTTCTGGCTGGCGCAGGCGGAGTCTGCGCTGAGGGAGCTGGCCTGACCTTCCGCCCGCGCAACCCTTCCGTGGTGTAATATCGGCCGGACGATCAGTCGCGGAACCGGTTTCACCAATCACGGAAGGAGACGCGATGAACGGCAACGGCAAGGAAGTGATCCTCTTC
>CAVTFC010000008.1:0-173460 GCA_963733725.1 uncultured Candidatus Rokubacteria bacterium
GGGGCCGGCAGGCCCTCACCGGTCACGCCGCCGGCGGCGGCGAGCAGCCCGGCCGAGTCGCTCCGCCCACACGGTGGCGCGGGCCCGGGGCCGCGGGCGTCGTCACGAGGTGCGCGAGCACGCGTTCGCCCGCCGCGATGTGGCGCCGCTCGTCGTCGGGGCAGCGCACGAGGATGCGGCGGGTGGGCGGCTCGTAGACCGGGTTGGCGCGCGCGAGGTGGCGCTCGTAGGCGGCGAGGAGATGGGGCTTGAGCACGCGGTAGACGCGATCAGGCGCTCCTGGCTCCGGCCGCTCGGCGGCTCCAGCGCGTCCATGAAGGCGACGAGCCGCGCGTCGGCGGGCTCGGATTCCTGGGCCGGCGGCGCGGAGCTCGGGCAGCCGTGCCCCAGAGGTCGGCGTGCTGGGCACAGTCCCGACGTGCCGCCCGAGGAGGAGCTTGGCCGGCAGCTCGGGCGTAGGGCGATCCAGCCGCCGAGGATGCGCATCATGCGCTCGACGGCGTAGCGGTAGCGGCGGATGCGGCGCGGCAGACGCGTCGACCGAGTGAGCGCCTAGGCGGATACATCGGGGCTAGTAGACCGGCGAGCGCTGCGTGCTGCGGACGAGGCGGTCGATCTCCTCGTCGGTGAAGCCGGCGAGCCGCCGCGCGTCCCGGGCGATCGAGATGCCGATGTCTTCGGGCTGGCCGTCCTGGCGCACACCACCCAGGTTGAAGCGCTCGTCGATCGTCTCCTGGAACTCGATCGCGCGCCGGCGTCGCTCCGGGTCCCCGCGCGTCAGCTCGTTCAGCCAGCGCGAGCCCATGCGCACGTGGGTGATCTCGTCCGCGAGCACGAAGTCGACGGCCCGCTCGATGATGGGGTCGCCCATGCGGGCCGCGATGTGGATCAGCTGGGTGAAGACGTCGCAGGCGAGGCCTTCGAGCCCGCGGTTCACGCCGGCCACGCGGGCGGCGGCGTCCTCCGCGCACGCGCAGCGCCACAGGATGGTGGACTCGGGATACTGGCCGACGAAGCCGCCGAGGTGCTCCAGGAGGCCGAGGTAGACCTCGACGTGGCGCGACTCGTCCCAGACCTGGCGCGCCATGTCCATCGTGAATTCCCACGGGGCATCCGGAAAGTCGTAGACGCTGCGCCCGGCGCCTTCCATGGCCTGCAGCTCGCCGACGAGGATCCCGTGCACGCGCTCGCGAATCGAGTCCGGCGTGGTGAGGTCGGGAAACGGCGGCAGGCCCTGCTCGACGCGCCGGGCGGCGACGTCGCGGGCCCGCATGCGCACGAACCGGTCTTCGCGCGCGAGCTGGTCGTAGGCGATCGGGCGATCCACGATGGACCCATTATACGTCGTCACACACGCTCCTTGAATTCCCGCCCGAGCAGTCCTTCCGGCCTCACGAGCAGCACGACGATGATGATCACGAAGGCCAGCGTGTTCTTGAACTGCAGCGTGAGATAGGCGCCGGTCAGGCTCTCGGCGACGCCGAGGAGGAGCGCGCCCACGATCGCGCCGGGCAGGCTGTTGAGCCCGCCGAGCACCGCGGCGGCGAAGCCCTTGAGGAACGGATCGAGCATGAAGAAGGGGTCCAGCAGCAGGGCCGGCGCGAGGAAGATCCCCGCCACGACGCCCAGGGCCGAGGCCACGCCCCACGCCACGCCGAGCACGAGCCGGGTGGGAATCCCGAGCGTCTGCGCGGCCATCACGTTCTCGGACGTCGCGCGCATGGCGAGCCCCAGCCGCGTGCGCTGGACGAGCAGGTAGAGGCCCAGGCTCCCCACGACGCCCGCCGCGATCGTCGCCAGCGAGAGCTGGCTGATCACCACGCCGCCCAGCCGGTACGTCTTGGTGTCGGAGATGGGGAACGGCAAGCGACACCGGCTCGGCGCCCCAGACGTACACGACGACGCCCTGCAGGATCAGCGCGAGCCCGAGCGTCAGGATGACCATGCCGAGGAGGTTCGCGCCCTGGCGCTGGGCCTTCACGAGGACGCCGAAGTAGAAGACGACCCCCACGGCCGCGCCCACGAGCAGGCTCGCCGCCAGCGCCACGGCGAACGAGTAGCGGTGCGACAGGAGCGAGAACGACACGAACGTCGCCAGCGTGGCGACGTCGCCGTGGGCGAAGTTCAGCACGCGCGTCGAGCGATAGATCAGGACGATGCCGAGGGCGACGAGGGCATACAGGCTTCCGGCCGAGATCCCCGTGAGCGTGTACTGCAGGAACCGGTCGAGCATCATCGGAACGGCCAGAGCTGGAAGTAGAGGCGGGTCTTGAGCCAGCGGCCGTAGAGACCGAGCGGCTCGAAGATCAGGACGAGCAGGATCGTCACGCCGTAGACCACGGGCACCATCTCGCGGAAGTCGAGAACACCTTGGGGACGAGCAGCACGAACGCGGCGCCCAGGATGGAGCCCTCCACCGAGGCCACGCCGCCGATGATCACGGCGACGAACAGCGTGATCGACTCCAGCACGTTGAAGCTCTGGGGCTCGATGTGGCCGAGCACCTGGGCGTACAGCGCCCCGTGCACGCCGGTGTAGAACGACGAGATCGCGAACGCCAGGAGCTTGTAGCGGGTGAGGTTGACGCCGTTCACCTCGGCGGCGATCTCGGCGTCGCGGATGGCGACGAAGGCGCGCCCCACGTAGGACGACACGATGTTGTAGCGTCGCCAGCGTGAAGACGGCGAGCAGCAGGACGTACACGTAGTAGACCGTCTGCGTCCCGGACAGCCCGAGCATCGGCGTGAGCTTCGGCGATGGCCAGGCCGGACCGTCCGCCCGACAGGACCTCCCAGTTCACGAACACCTGGTACACGGCGACGCCGAAGCCCAGCGTGACGATGGCCAGGTACGGCCCCTTGAGCCGGAGCGAGGGAAAGCCGACCAGCACGCCGGCCAGCGCCGCCGCCAGCCCCGCCCCCGCGAGGGCCAGCGGGAACGGCACGCCCAGATGCGCAGGTGCCCGAACGCGAAGGCGCCGATGGCCAGGAAGCCGGCCTGCCCGAAGGAGATCTGTCCCGTGTAGCCGATGAGGACGTTCTGCCCCATCACGCCGATGGAATAGAGCGCGATCAACGTCGCGATGAAGACGACGTGCTCGGGCGCCACCCAGGGAAAGACGGCGACCGCGACGAGCAGCAGGCCGAGCAGCGTCCGCGCCACCGGCTTGCGCGCGAAGCGCAGATCCTCCCGGTACGACTCTACGAGATCCACGACGCTCCCCGCCTCACTCCCGGTAGAGGCCCCGGATCAGATCGCCGTAGCGCTCTTCGAGCGCGCGGCGCTTGACCTTCATCGTCGGCGTCACGTCGCCTTCCTCGGCGTAGAACCGCCGGGGCAGCAGCGCGAACTTCTTGACGCTCTCGACCTGCGAGAGCGTCCGGTTGACGCGCTCGACCTCCGACTCGATGAGCCGGACGATCGCGGGGTTCTGCGTGAGGTCCTGGAACGTGGTGAACGGGATGCGCTGATCCTGGGCGAACTTGGTGACCGTGTCCTCGTCGATGAGGATCAGCGCCACCAGGTACCGGCGCCCGTCCCCGACGACGATCGCGTCCTGGATGTAGCCGCTGAACTTCAGCTTGTTCTCGATGTAGGCCGGCGTGATGTTCTTGCCGCCGGCGGTGATGATGATGTCCTTCTTCCGGTCCAGGATCTTGAGGTGCCCGTCCTCCCACGCGCCGACGTCGCCGGTGTGGAGCCAGCCGTCGGGGTCGACCGTTGGCCGCGGTGAGCTCCGGGTCCTTGAAGTAGCCCTTGAAGACGTGCGGGCCCCGGGTGAGGATCTCGCCGTCGTCGGCCAGGCGCGACCTCGATGCCGGGCACGGGCTGCCCGACCGTTCCCACCCGCGGAGCCTCCACCCGGTTGACCGAGATCACGCCGGTGGACTCCGTCTGCCCGTAGCCCTCGATCAGGGGACGCCGAGCGCATGGTAGTACTCGAACAGCTCCGGCGAGGCCGGCGCCGCGCCGCACACGGCGATGCGCGTGCGCTCGAGGCCGAGGCGGCGCTTGAGCGGGGCCAGCGCGGCCCAGAAAGCCAGGCCGTAGGCGAGCCGCCAGCCAGGCCGGGACGGCGCGGCCGGCCAGGCGCGTCCGCGCGTGACGCCGGCCCACGGCGACGGCCGCCGGTAGATCCGGCGCTTGAGCGGCGTCGAGTCGGCCATCCGCAGCTCGACCGTGGACGCGAACTTCTCCCAGATGCGGGGGACGCTGGCGAAGTAGGTCGGCGAGACCTCGCGCAGGTTCTGGGCGAGCGTGTCGAGGCTCTCCACGAAGTTCACGACGTACCCGACGCGCAGGGCGCCGAACACCGAGATCAGGTTCTCGTAGACGTGGGCGAACGGCAGGTACGAGACGACCTCGTCGTCGGGGCCGACGCGGTTGATCTCGAGAACGGCGCGCGTCACCCAGAGGATGGAGCCGTGGGACGAGCATGGCGCCCTTGGGCGGGCCGGTCGTGCCCGAGGTGTAGATGATCATCGCGGTGTCGCCGGGCTCGATGGCTGACCGGCGCTCGGCCACCGCGCGCGGGCGCGTGTCCGCGAGCGCCTGGCCCTGCTTCAGGAAGTCCTCGAAGAACGTCACCCGCTCGTCGGTGAAGCCCCACAGGCCCTTGGCGTCCCACACCACGATCCGCTCGAGCCGCGTGTGCGCGAGCGACGGACAGCACCTTCTCCAGCTGCTCCTCGTTCTCCACGAAGATCAGCCGGGCCTCGGAGTGGTTGAGCAGGTAGCGCACCTGGTCGGGCGCGGAGGTCGGATAGATGCCGCACGGTCACGCCGCCGGCCGTCATGATGCCGAGGTGACAGTAGAGCCACTCCGGGCGGTTGTCGCCCAGGACCGCCACGTTCTCGCCGGGGCGGAGCCCGAAGGCCAGGAGCGCCGCCGCGACCCTGTCGCACCTCCTCGGCGTATCGCGCCACGAGATGCGGTGCCAGATGCCGTACGCCTTGAAGCGGAGGGCGAGCGCGTCGCCGCGGCGGCGCGACCTGGTGCGTGAACAGCTCGGGCAGCGAGCGGGGCTCGGTCGTCGTCATCACCATCGCCTCCTCTTGCGGTAGAGCCGCCAGGCCTTCGTCGACGCGTCTCCGCCCCGCCGACCCCGAGGTAGAGCCTCGCGCACGTCGTCGTTCTCCTGAGCTCGGCCGCGGTCCCCTCCAGGACGATGCGCCCGGCCTCGAGGATCGCGCCCCGGCGCGCGATGCCGAGAGCCAGGCGGGCGTTCTGCTCGACGAGCAGGATCGTGGTGCCCGCGCCGGCTGATGGTGCCGAGCGCCTCGTAGACCGACCGGGCGACGCGGGGCGCCAGCCCCAGCGAGGGCTCGTCGAGCATCAGCAGGCGCGGCCGCCGGAGCATCGCGCGGCCGAGAGCCAGCATCTGCTGCTCGCCGCCCGAGAGCGTCTCGGCCTGCTGTCGCGCCCGCTCGCGGAGGATCGGAAACATCGTCGTGCACGAACTCGAGGTCCGTCCGGCGACGCCGGCGTCCCGGCGTCCCCACAGCCCGAGGCGCAGGTTCTCCTCGACCGTCAGCTCCTTGAAGAGGCCGCGGTCCTCGGGCACGTAGACGACGCCCAGCCGCGCGATGGCTTCGGGCTGCCCAGCCGTCGATGCGCCGGCCGTCGAACATGGATCTCGCCCTTCTTCGGCTGATCCTTCAGGAGGCCGGCGATCGGTGCGGAGGAGCGTGGTCTTCCCGGCGCCGTTGGGGCCGAGCACGGTGAAGATCTCGCCCTCCGCCACCTCGAGCGAGACGCCGAAGAGCGCGTAGATCCGGTCGAAGTAGAGCGTCTCGATGCTGCGACAGCTCGGAGCAGTGCCGTCACGCGTCAGTCTCCGAGATAGGCCCGGATGACGTCCGGGTGGCGCTGGACGTCGGCCGGGGTGCCTTCCGCGATCTTCACGCCGTGGTCGAGCGCCACCATCCGGCCGGCCAGCCGGGACGCGACGCGGAGGTCGTGCTCGACGAGGAGGACCGTGATGCCGAAGCGGCCCGCGGATCTCGTGGATCCAGTACGCGAACTCCTCCTTCTCCTCCTGGGTCAGCCCGGAGACCGGCTCGTCCAGCAGGAGCAGCCGGGGCTCGGTGGCCAGCGCACGGCCCAGCTCCACCCGCTTCTGGACGCCGTAGGCGCAGTCGGCCACCCGGCTCTTCCGCACGGCCTCGAGGTCGAGGAACTCGATGATCTCCTCGCACCGGCGTCGATGGCGCACCTCCTCGCCGCGCAGGCGCAGGACGGCAGCGGACGAAGCTCCGCCGGAAGTGCAGGTGCCGCCCCACGAGCAGGTTGTCGAGCACCGACATGTTGTGGAAGAGGCGGAGGTTCTGGAACGTCCGCGCGATGCCCCGCGCCGGTCACCGCGTCGGGGGAGAGCCCCAGCAGGCGTCCGCCCCCGGAACGTGATCGCGCCCGACGTCGGACGGTAGATGCCCGGTGATGCAGTTGAAGAGCGAGGTCTTGCCCGACCCGTTGGGTCCGATCACGGCCAGCGTCTCGCCCTCGGGGACGCTCGACGCCGACCCCGCTGCGAGCGCTGGATGCCGCCGAAGCTCAGCGAGACGTCGCGTGACCTCGAGCAAGTCGCTCATGGTTAGCGCCGCGGCGAGGTGAAGGGGGGCCGGAGCCCCCCTTGCCGAGCTCCTAGAAGTGCGGCTGGAAGATCTGGTGGCCAGTGATGGTCTCGAGGACGAGTTGTCGGCGGCCTTCTTCGCCCGCATCAGCCGCACGGGTTGAGGCCGTGGCGGCGGGTCGGGGACCAAAGGTGATTGGCGGCGGTCAGCCCCTCGCCGTGAAGCCCTTGATGGACTCCATCGCCTCAACGTAGGACTCGCGGGTGAGGTTCCGCCCGGCCTTGTTGAGGCCCTCGACCGCGGTGATCATCGCGGTGGCGCCGGCCAGCGCGGTGTTCTCCTTGCCCACCAGCTTGGGCTCGTACTTCACCAGGATCTCGATGCACCTTCTTGCCGTCCGGGTCGCCGGGCAGCGCGGCGCCGGACAGCACGTGAAGTGGGCGCCCTCCCACAGCTCGCCGAGCAGGCGGTACATGATGATGGTGGTCGCCCAGCGGGAACGAGGCGACGAGCTTCGGCCGGTAGCCGGCCTTGGCCATCTCCTTGATGAGGTTGGCGCCGTGGGTGATCGTCGGAGTACAGGATCACGCGTGTCGGCCCCGGAGTCCTTCAGCTTCAGCGCGTGGGTGCCCATCTCGCGATCGGTCAGCTCGTAGGAGACCGTCGGCGGCCAGGGTCATCTTGCCGCCCACCCCTTCAGCCCCCGGTTCACGCCCTCGAGCCCGCCCTTGCCGTACTCGTCGTTCTGGTGGAACACCGCGATCTTCTTGGCCCCGAGCTTGTCGCGGCGAAGTTGACGAGGAAGTCGCCCTCGTCCACGTAGTCCGTGATAGACTGACGAAGACGTAGCGCAGCTTCTCGCTGCGGCTGCTTGGCGCAGATGGCGGGGTTGCCGTACGGGCTGATCGTGGGGATCTTGAACTCCGCGATCTTGTCCTTCGACGCCTGGAGCACGGCCGAGCCCAGGAGCCCCACGTTCATGAAGACCGTGTCCTTGCATCTCGTTGAGGTTGGCGACCGCGCGGCCGGGATTGTAGCCGTCGTCCTTGAGCTCGACCTTGATCTTGCGGCCGTGGAGCCCCCCTGCTCGTTGACGTACCGCGCCCAGGCCTCCTCGCCGACCGCCGTGTTGCCCCACGCCGCGGCCGGACCCGACAGCGGCGTCGTCAGGCCCACCAGGATCTCGGTGTCGGTGACGCCTGGCGTCCTTGCCCTGGGCGAGGCGGTCGAAGGCACCGCCAGCGCGAGCGCAAGGCAGCGGTGGCCAGGATCGCAGCGCCATTGCTCATCCTCCTCTTGCCAGAACTTCTTGCATGGTCGTGAACCGTGAGGTCGCGCCGCGAGTCGGCGGGTGAGCGGCCGATTATAGGAGGGTCGCGAAAAGTCAAAGTCGACGGACGCTTGGGGCCCGATCCCTCCCTCGCCGGGGAACGCCGCCGCCGGCGCGGCCAGGAGGCGGGCCGGGCGACCGTGTCCTCGCCGAAGCGCGCGGTGAGCTGGTCGAGCGACCCGACCGAGCCGCTCCCGCCGGACGGATCGCGGGTCGAAGAGCGGCAGCTGACCCTGCCCCGCGGGCCCGAGGCCGGACGCCGAGAGACCGATGAGCCGCACCGGCTGGGTGAGCGGCACTCGCGCTCGAGCAGCGCAGCGGCGCGCCGGAAGATGCGCGAGGCCGTCCTGCGTGGGCTCCCCGGTCATGTGCGCGCGTATAGGTGCGGAAGTCGGCGAAGCGGAGCTTCAGCGTCACCACGCGGCCCGCGTAGCCCCTCCTCGCGCAGCTCGCGCGCGACCCGCTCGGCCTGGCGCGCGCAGCGTCGCGCGCAGCCGGTCGAGGTCGCGGTAGTCGGCGCCGAAGGTCTCCTCGGCGCCCATGGACTTCGGCGCCCCGAACGGCTCGACGGGGCGATCGTCGCGGCCGAGGGCGAGCTCCGCGAGGTGCACGGCCGCCGCTGCCGAAGCGCGCCTCCAGGGTGGCGCGCGGCATCTGCGCGAGCTGGCCGATCGTCCGGATGCCGAGGCCCGCCAGCTCCGTCGCAGCACCTTGCCCACGCCCCAGAGCCGTCCGATGGGCAGCGGCGCCAGGAACGCCGCCTCGCCGCCGGGCGGCACGACCACCAGGCCGTCGGGCTTCTCGAGATCGGAGGCCACCTTGGCGAGGAACTTGTTCGGCGCGAGCCCGGCGGAGGCGGTCAGGGCCACGTCTCGGCGCGGATGCTGCGCCTTGATGTCCGCGCGCGATGCGGGGCCCGTCGCCGAAGAGCGCGCGGGTGCCGGTGAGGTCGAGGAACGCCTCGTCGACCGAGACCGGCTCACCAGCGGCGTGAACTCGGCGAGGATCGCCATGATCTCGCGCGATACGCCCGGCATACTTCGTCCATGTCGACCGGCAGGTACACGGCATCGGGACAGAGCCGGTAGGCGCGGCTGATGGGCATGGCGGAGTGGACGCCGAAGCGGCGCGCCTCGTAGGAGGCGGCGGAGACCACGCCGCGCCCCCCGGCGCGGCAGCCACGACGACCGGCCGGCCGCTGCAGCTCGGGCCGGTCCCGCTGCTCGACGGACGCGTAGAACGCGTCCATGTCGACGTGAATCGACCGTCCGGATCGCGGGCGCGGACCGGGCATGGCGGACTATGCGCGGGGCCCCGAGGCCGAGCAGGGCGCCACCGCGGTGAGCGCGCCGATGACGAAGCGCATGTGCTCGTCGAGGTGGACCGCCAGCTCCTCGGCGCCGCGTGTAGACGTCGTCACGGTTCACCGTCCGCGCGAAGGCCTTGTCCTTGAGCTTCTTGCGCACCGAGGCGGGCTCGAGACCCGCGATGGCTCGACCGGGGCGCACCAGCGCGCAGGCGTGTGACGAAGCCGGAGAGCTCGTCGCA
This sequence comes from uncultured Candidatus Rokubacteria bacterium, assembly GCA_963733725.1. Lineage (GTDB taxonomy): Bacteria > Methylomirabilota > Methylomirabilia > Rokubacteriales > CSP1-6 > DASRWT01. The sequence goes on from CAVTFC010000008.1 coordinate 9,452, forward strand.
GGCGTAGAGCGCCCGGTCGAGGAGCGAGTCGCGGGGGCATCCCGGAGTAGTCGGCATGGGCGAGGATGGCGTAGACGATGGGCTCGGGCACGCCCCGCGCGCGCGAGGATCTCCGCGCCCTTCATGCGGATGGGCGGGGCGCGGTGGGGTGCATCTCGTAGTCGAAGTCGTGCAGCATCCCCGCGATGCCCCATGCCTCGGCGTCGCTCGCCGTAGCGCCCGGCGTACGCGCGCATGGCCGCCTCCACCGCCCGCGCGTGCTTGCGCAGGCTGTCGCCCTGCGTGAACTCGGCGAGGACACTCCAGGCGGCGGAGCGATCGATCATCGTGGAAGCGGGGGAAGCAGGTCCCAGGTCAAGCGCGGGCGGTGGGCTGGCGGGCCTTCCACTTGTCGATGGACTTCTTGGACAGCACCCATTGGCCATTGTGCTGCAGCGCGGGGATGCGGCGCTCCGTGGCCATGCGCGCCACCGTCTGCTCGTCCATGGCCAGGTATTGCGACGCCTCCTTGATGCTCATCGTGTCCTTGGGAACCACGCCGTCTCCTTTTCTCCGACTGGGGTCTCACGCTTGCTCATCACGCTCGCGCGCGGGGTGCTTGAGCGCTTCCATCTCGGCCTCGAGCGCACGAATGCGGTCGAGGAGGTGCTCCACGGTACGCGCCAGCGGGTCGGGCAGGTCCACCTGGTCGAGGTCGATCTCGCCCTGCACGCGCCGCCCGTCGCGATATGTTACCCGCCCGGGCACGCCGACGACAACCGAGTTCTCCGGAACCTCCCGCACCACCACCGATCCCGCGCCGATACGACTTCCCGCCCCGATGGTGAAGCCGCCGAGGATCTTGGCCCCCGCGCCCACGGTGACATTGTCGCCCAGCGTGGGATGGCGCTTCTCCCGCCGCACGCTGGTGCCGCCGAGGGTCACGCCCTGGAGCAGGGACACGTTCTCGCCCACCTCCGCGGTCTCGCCGATGACGATCCCCATGCCGTGATCGATGAAGAGACCCCGCCCCAGCTTGGCCGCGGGATGGATCTCGATGCCGGTGAAGAAGCGGCCCAGGTGAGCCACGAAGCGCGCGAAGGTGAACCAGCCCGCGTTCCAGAGGCGGTGCGCCACGCGGTGAATCCAGATCGCGTGGACGCCCGGATACGCCAGCACCACCTCGAGCTTCGACCGCGCGGCGGGATCTCGCTCCATCACCGTCTGCACGTCGTGTTTCATCCGCTCGAACATCGGCTCAGGCTCCCCCTGCCGGCTTGCCGCCGGCCTCTTGCATCCGCGCCATCACGTCCCGCGCCGCCGCCCGGACCGCCGCCGTCACCACCTGGGCGGCATGCGCCCGGTCCGCGGGGAGTCCCCCCACCGCCGATTCTACCCGCGCGTCGGCCAGCTCCAGCAAATCCACCACCGCCACCCCCTGGATCAGCTCGGTCGCCGCGCTCGACGCCGCGATGGTCGGCCCGCAGCCGTAGGTCTGGAACCGCGCTTCCGCGACCCGGCCCTCGCGCACGCGAAGATACACGCGGGCGAGATCCATGCACTCCGGATACTCGCTCTCCCCGACCCCGTCCGGATCCCGCATCATGCCCGCATTCCGCGGGTTGCGGAAGTGCTCGATCAGCGTCGGGCTATAGCGCACCTCAGACCTTGAGCGGAGAGAGGCTCCGCAGCTTGGCCGCCAGCGGCTCCACGCAGTCGAGCACGTAGTCGATGTCCTCGGCGGTGGTGGTTCGCCCCACCGAGCAGCGCACCGTGCCCATCGCCCAGTCCAGCGGCACTCCCATGGCCACGAGCACGTGGGAGGGCTCGATGCTCCCCGAGGTGCAGGCCGATCCCGCCGAGACCGCGATGCCCTTGAGATCCAGTCCCAGGACGATGGATTCGGACTCGACGTGTCGGAAGCAGACGTTGCCGGTGCCGGGCAGCCGCTCGGTGGGATGGCCGTTGAGCCGCATGTCCGGCACCCGCCGCTCGAGGCCCGCCCAGAGGCGATCGCGCAGCGCGCGGACGCGGGGCTCCTCGGCCGCCATGTCGCGGGCCCGCACCTCTACCGCCTTGCCCAGGCCGATGATGCCGGGCACGTTCTCGGTGCCGGCGCGGCGGCGGCGCTCGTGCTCGCCGCCGTGCTGCACCGACGCCATCTTGGTGCCCTTGCGGATATAGAGACCGGCGATCCCCTTGGGCCCGTAGATCTTGTGGGACGAGAAGGACAGGAGGTCGATGCCGAGGGCGTCCAGGTCCAGCGGCAGTTTGCCGAAGGTCTGCACCGCGTCTACGTGGAAGGGGATGTCCCGCTCGCGGGTGAGCCGCCCGATGGCGCCCACCGGCTGGATGGTCCCCACCTCGGAGTTGGCGTGCATGATCGACACCACCATGGTGTCGGGCCGGAGCGCGCGGCGCACGTCGTCCGGGTCCACCATGCCGTGGCCGTCCACCGGCACATAGGTGGCCTCGAAGCCCGCCTTCTCCAGGGCCTGCACGCTGCGGAGAACAGCGTGATGCTCCACCGCGGAGGTCACGATGTGTCCCCGGCCCCGCGCGGCGGCGATCCCCTTCACCGCCACGTTGTCGGACTCGGTGCCGCCGGATGTGAACACGATTTCCTCCTTGCCCACGCGGAGGAAGCTCGCCACGCGCTCGCGCGCGGCCTCGACCCCGTCGCGCGCCTCGCGGCCGAAGCCGTGGATGCTGGAGGGATTCCCGAAACGGTCGGCGAAGTACGGCAGCATCGCCTCCAGCACCTCCGGATGCACGGGGGTGGAGGCGTTGTGATCCAGATACACCCGACGGTTCATTGACGGTCCCCTTTCACGATGCTAGGCTGAGCGCGCGATGCAATACGCGGGGAAAAAGCTCGGCCTCATGCTTTCCACCGCCCCCGCACACGGTAACCTCGACACCGCGGTGGGATTGTCCGGGGCGGCGCTCGATCGCGGCGCGCAGGTGTACCTCTACCTGATCGACGATGGCGTGGCCGCGGTCGACGACCCCCGCGTGCAGGCCCTCGCCGAGAGGGGGGCGCGGCTCTTCGTATGCGCCTTCGGCTGCCAGAAGCGCGGCCTGCCGCTGTCGGAGCGCGCCACCAACTGCGGTCTGGTCGTGCTCACCGACGTCATCAACGGCACCGACCGCTTCGTCGCGCTGAACTGATCGCGTGCCCGACGGCCGGCCGGTGCTGGTGATGATCTCCGAGGATCCGCGCCGATCCCATCGCGCCAACGAGGCCATGCGTATCGCGCTCGGCGTGGTGGCGGGGGAGAACGAGGTGGCGGTGGTGCTCAGCGGGCCCGCCGCCCACCTGCTCGACGCGGACACCGACGACCTCGTGGACGGCGATGACATCGCCAAGTTCCGCGCCGCGCTGAAGAAACTGGGCATCGTCTTCCACGTCGAGGCCGGCGCCGCGCCGCCGGATCCCGACTGGAACGTGGACGGCCACCCGGTGGCCACCATCGACGCGGACGGGCTGGCCGCGCTCGCCGCCCGCGCGAGCCGGTACCTCGTCTTCTGATGGCGCGCTACCTCCACCTCCTCAAGGCGAACGCGCCCGCGCTGGCCCCGGCGGTGATCGGTCACCCCGCTCCCGGCGCCACCGTCACCGTGGTCATGCTGGACGGAAGCGCCCCGCCGACCTTGCCCCCGGGCGCGCGCCTCCTGCGCCTGGGCCGGGGCCTGGACCATGCGGGGCTCCTCGACCTGATCTTCGAATCGGATCACGTCATCGCCTGGTAGCGCGCGCCGGCCCGGCGTCACCGGTCGCGGTACTCGTCGTACCACTTCATCTGGATGGCCTCGAGAATCCCTTCGTTGGAGCCCTTCGGATCGTCGTCGAAGTCCTCCAGCGCGATCACCCACTTGTGCAGGTCGGTGAACCGCACCGCGAGCGGGTCCGTGTCCGGATGCGCCTCCAGCAGCGCGATGGCGATGTCTTCGGCGTCCGACCATTTCATCGCTCGCTCCGCTCGCAACCATTTCATCCTCTCTCTCCCTCCATTTCCATTTCCGCTCGCCTCGCCTCCGGCGGCGGCTCGCCAATCATTTGGGTATCTCCACCACGACGTTGCCCTTGACCACCGCCTGGCAGCCGAGCCGCGAGTGGAGCGTGAGTCCCTCGGCGGTGTCGAGGCGGTCCTCCTCGTCGGGCTCCATGGGGGAGAGGTTGGCCTCGCCCTCCCGGACGATGACGTGGCAGGTGGTGCAGGCGCAGGCGCCGCCGCAGTTGTGCTCGAGATGGATGTCGTTCGCGAGCGCGATGTCCAGCAGCGAGCCGGGCTGGCCATGGTCCGCGAGCGGGTACTTCTCGTCGTCCACCTCGACGGTGATGTCGAGCGGGAGGAAGGTCACCTTGTGCTTCGCCATCAGGAAGACCCCAGAATACTGTCCGCCCGCTTGGAGGCCAGGGCCCCCTTCAGCGCGGCGTCCATCATGGCCTCGGCCAGCCGCTCCGTGGCCCGGTTCACCTCGGTGGTGCGCTCGTGGATGAGATCGCGATCCGTTCCCGCGCGCGCCTCGCGCAATCGGGCCAGCGCGGCCTCGATGCGCTCGCGCTCGCCCGGCTCGGCGAGCTGCGCGCCCTGGGTCAGCGCGCGCCGCACGTGATTGGCCACGTTGTCGGCCTCGGTCTGCGCCTCGATGAGGAGCCGCGCGCTCACGTCGGCCTCCGCGTGCTCGAAGGACTCGTCGACCATCCGCTCCACTTCGGCCTCGGTGAGCCCGTAGGTGGGCCGCACCTCGATGGAGGACTCCTTGCCCGTCCGCAGCTCCTTGGCATGGACCTGGAGCATGCCGTTGGCGTCGATGAGGAAGGTCACCTCGATCTTGGGCATCCCCGCCGGCATGGGATCGATGCCGCGCAGCTCGAAGCGCGCGAGGGAGCGATTGTCACGCGCCAGCTCGCGCTCCCCCTGCAGCACGTGGAGGTCCACCACCGTTTGCCCGTCCACCGAGGTCGTGAACTGCTCCTTGGCCATGGTGGGGATGGTGGTATTGCGCGCGATGAGCACGCTCACGATGCCGCCCAGGGTCTCGATGCCCAGCGACAGCGGCGTGACGTCCAGCAGCAGCATGTCGGTGATCCCGCCGGCCAGGATCTGGGCCTGCACCGCCGCCCCCAGCGCGACCACCTCGTCGGGATTGAGCTGGCTGTGGGGCGTCTGGCCGAACAGCGTCTCCACCCGCCGGCGCACCAGCGGCACCCGGGTGGAGCCGCCCACCAGCACCACCTCGTCCACCTCGGCGGGCGCGAGGCCCGCGTCGCGGAGCGCCATGCGGCAGGGGCCGAGAGTCCGCTCCACGAGGGGGACCAGACGTGCCTCCAGTTCCTCGCGCGTGATGTCGCGGCGGTAGACGAAGTCGTCGAACGGAATGGTGAGCTGGGTCCGCGCCTCGAAGGACAGGCGACACTTGGCGGCCTCCCCGGCCAGCCGGAGCTCCTGCCGGGCCTCTACGTCGCCGGAGAGATCCGCGCCGTGGGTGGCGCGGATGTCCTCCAGGAGCCAGTCCACCAGCACCCGGTCGAAGTCGTCGCCGCCGAGATGGGTGTCGCCGTTGGTGGCGAGCACCTCGAACACCCCGTCCTTGACCCGGAGAATGGAGATGTCGAAGGTCCCGCCGCCGAGGTCAAACACCGCGATGGTGCCCTGGGCCAGCTTCTGCAGCCCATACGCCAGCGAGGCCGCGGTGGGCTCGTTGACGATGCGCAGCACGTCCAGCCCCGCGATGCGGCCCGCGTCCTTGGTGGCCTGGCGCTGGCTGTCGTTGAAGTAGGCGGGCACCGTGACCACCGCTTGCTCCACCTTCTCGCCCAGCGCGACTTCAGCACGTTGCTTGAGCGCGCGCAGGATCTGGGCGGAGACCTCGGGCGGCGTCACCTCGCGCTCGCCCACCCGGATGCGCACGACCTCGGCGACGGGCACCACCGCGAAGGGCAGATGGGCCAGCTCGCCGCGGACATCCTCGTAACCCCGCCCCATGAGCCGCTTCACCGAGTAGATGGTGCGGGCGGGGTTCCGGACGAGCTGCCGCCGCGCGGCGTCGCCCACCAGCACCCCCTCGGGGGTATACGCCACGATCGAGGGCAGCAGCGCGCGGCCCTCCGCGTCCGGGATGACCCGGGGCACGCCGCGGTCGACGTAGGCCACCAGACTATTGGTGGTCCCGAGGTCAATGCCGACGATGCGAGACATGACTCTCCAGCTCCTCTCCGAGCGCTTCGCTCAGATCGTCGATGACGGTGCGCAGGAATGCCCGCGCGGCCAGCCGCGCCTTGAACCACTCTCGCAGCGGCCGGCGGTCGGCGCCCGCGCCCAGCACGGCGTCCCAGTCGGCCGCTCGGCCCACGATGGCGTCTTCCTCCGCGCGCTTCCGCTCCTGCAGGCGCTTCCGCTCCTCCCGGAGCCCGGCGCGCGCCCCCTCGTCCATCCCCGCCGCCTTGGCCTCCTCGAGCGCCTCCTGTACCTCCATCATCTCGGCCAGGAGATCATGGGGCGCGGCCGGCCGCGCCGTCGCGCCCTCGCGGGTGTCTCGGCCCTCTTCCAGGGCGATCAGATACTCCACACGCGCCAGCGGATCCCGGAGCGCCCGATAGGCGCGGTTGACCAGGGCCGAGCGGGCGAGCGTCTCCGCCTGGGCCTCGGCGCCGGCTCCCTGGTGGAAGTCCGGGTGATGCGCGCGGCTCAGCTCGTAGAAGCGGGCGCGGAGCGCCTCACCGTCCACGGTGAGCTTGCGCGGCAGCCCGAACACCGCGAAGTAGTCGTCGATCGCCGTCACCTTTCACGCCTCTCCTAAAATACGGAACGGGCCCGCCGGGGCCCGTTGGTGGTCGTTCCCGGGAGCCCGGCCTACGCCGAGAACGAGGTCCCACAGCCGCAGCTGGATTTTGCCTGCGGGTTCACGAAGGTGAAGCCACCCTGCAGCCCTTCCGTCACGTAGTCGAGCGTGGTCCCGTTGAGGTAGAGGTAGCTCTTGGCATCCACCACCACCGGCACGCCATCGATCTCGAATGTCTTGTCGTGCTTGCCCTTCTCGGTGTCGAACTCGAGCGAGTAGGAGAGCCCGGAGCAACCGCCCCCCTTGACGCCCATGCGCAGGAACACCTGCTCCAGCTTCTGCTCCTGCATGAGCTTCTTCACCTGCTTCGATGCGGTCTCGGTCAGGGTCACGGCCATGTGGGTATGCCTCCTCGATTGGGACTCGACGCGTCCTTAGGACGCGCCGGTGTCCGCTCCCGCTTCCGCCTTCGCCCACTTTTCCTTGTAGTCGGTGAGCGCGGCCTTGATGGCGTCTTCGGCCAGCACGGAGCAGTGGATCTTCACCGGGGGCAGCTTCAGCTCGTTGACGATGTCGGTGTTCTTGATCTTGGCCGCCTCGTCCACCGTGCGCCCCTTCAGCCACTCGGTGGCCAGGCTCGACGAGGCGATGGCGCTGCCACAGCCGAAGGTCTTGAACTTCGCGTCCTCGATGACTCCCGTCTCCACGTTGACCCTGATCTGGAGCTTCATGACGTCGCCGCACTCCGGCGCCCCCACGAGCCCCGTCCCCACCCCCGGGGTGTCCTTGCCGAAGGATCCCACGTTGCGCGGGTTGTTGTAGTGGTCCACTACCTTCTCGCTATAGGCCATGGCTCATCGCCTCCTGAGGGGCGCCGGGCGCCGCTATTCAGCCTTCCACTTGATGGTCTTGAGATCCACGCCTTCCTTGGCGAGCTCGTAGAGCGGGGACATCTCGCGGAGCCGCTGCACCACGTCCACCGTGCGCGTCGCCACGAAGTCCACTTCTTCCTGGCTGCTGAACCGGTGCAGCCCGAATCGGATGGACGAGTGCGCCAGCTCCGCGTTCACGCCCAGCGCCGAGATCACGTAGGAGGGCTCGAGCGTCGACGACGTGCAGGCGGAGCCGGAGGACAGGGCCACTTCCTTGTTGAGCCCCATCAGCACCGACTCGCCCTCGACATAGGCGAAGGAGATGTTGAGGTTGTGGGGCAGCCGCCGCTCGGGATGGCCGTTGAGGAACGCCTCGTCCACCCGGGACAGGATGGCGTCCTGGAGCCGGTCGCGCAGCGCCGACAGCCGCTTCGACTCGTCGGGCATCACCTCGCCCGCGAGCGCGGCGGCGGCGCCGAAGCCCACCGCCAGCGGCACCGGCACCGTGCCGGAGCGCATGCCTCGCTCGTGTCCGCCGCCGTCGATCATCGGCGCCAACCGCACCCGCGGCCCCTTGCGCCGGACGTACAGCGCGCCCACGCCCTTGGGGCCGTAGAGCATGTGCGAGGTCGAGGAAAGCAGATCGATCCCCATCGCCTCCACGTCCACCGGCACCTTGCCCACCGCCTGGGTGGCGTCGGTGTGGAAGACGATGCCCTTTTCCTTGGCGAGCTTGCCGATGGCGGCGACGTCCTGGACGGTACCGATCTCGTTGTTGGCGAGCATCACCGAGATCAGGATGGTCTTGTCGGTCAGGGCCGCGCGAATCGCCTCGGGATCCACCAGGCCGTCGGCGCCCACCGCGAGATAGGTCACCTCGAACCCCTGCCGCTCGAGCCGCTTGCATACGTCGAGCCCCGCCCGCTGCTCGATGGCGGTGGTCACGATGTGATTGCCCTTCTCGCGGTACATCTCCGCCACGCCCTTGAGCGCGAGGTTGATGGACTCGGTGCCCCCCGACGTGAAGACCAGCTCCTTGGGGTCGCGGGCGCCGATCAGCTTGGCGATCTCGCCCCGCGCGCGGTCCACCGCACCCTCCGCTTCCCACCCGAAGGGGTGGTTACGGCTCGCGGGATGCCCGAACTTCTCGGTGAAGTAGGGCAGCATGGCCTCCAGCACGCGCGGATCCACCGGCGTGGTGGACTGGCTATCCATGAAGATCGGCAGCTTCAACGTCATCGGTTCCCGTCTCCCCTCTTGTCTATCGGGCCGCGGTCAGCGCGGACAGCGGCACCACCGCGTCGGCGCTCAGCTCGGCCAGCGTCATGCCGTCCAGCATCGAGGTGATGCTGGCCTGGATCTTCTGCACGGGCAGCCGCAGGTTGCAGCGCGAGTACTGCGGGCAGTGATCGTCCGCCACACAGCTGGTGATCTGCACCGGCCCTTCGAGCGCCCGCAGGACCTGCCCCACCGTGATGTCGTGCCGCGAGCGCGCCAGCACATAGCCGCCCTTTGGCCCGTTGTGGCTCACGATCAGCTTCTTCTTGGCCAGACGCTGGAGGATCTTGGCCAGCAGCTCCGCCGGGATATTGAACTCCTCGGCGATGCGCTTCGCGCTCATCGCCGCTTCATCCGGATGTGCAGCGATGTAATGGATGGCCATCAGCCCGTAGTCGGCCCGCTTCGTGAACCTCAGCATCTCGCCTCTCTACGCCCCCTGCTGTGACCGGTTGCTTATATCCGACCAATTCTATCGGCGACCGTTATGGTCGGAGTTTGCGCCCAACCACCCGGGAAGTCAAGCCGTTCATCGATTCTCGAAGCTAGGCCCAGGCCTCACGGAGGCGCCTGGTGGCGTCCTCCGGGGGGGTGGTATTCACGTAGATCCCCCCGATGCGCTTGACGCGCTCGGGGCGCGGCAAGACCTCGATATGCCAGTGATAATCGTCCGCCAGGGTGGCCCATTCTCCCGCCATGACCTTGGAAGCCCGATTGGGGGCATTGAAGAGAGTCAGCTCAATCGAGGGGTTGCCGAGGGACTGGGCGAAGGTCCGGAAGCAGCCGGCGAGCACCCGCGCCAGATCCGCCACCATGTCGCCGGACAGGACGTCTTCATAGGCGGCCGCGTGCTGCCGGGGCAGGATCCAGGTCTCGAAGGGGAACCGCGCCGCATAGGGCACCACCGCCACGAACCGCTCCGTCTCGTGCACCACCCGCTCGCGGTCGGCGAGCTCCTGTCGGATGATGTCGCAGTAGACGCAGCGATGCTTGTAGCGATAGTAATCACGCGCCTCGTCGAGCTTGCGCCGGTTGTCGCCAAAGATGATCGGGATGGCGGTGACGCGGGAGTAGGGATGCGTGATCCGCGCTCCGGGGATGCGGTGCCGCCGGGTGACGAGGATGTCGCGGATGGCCAGATCGCGCTTCAGATCGCGGATGCGTTCCCCGTACATCCACAGCACCTGCTCCCACTGCGCCTCCGGCATGGTGGCGGGCGTGTCCTCGTGGCGGGGGCTTTCCACGATGAGCTCGGTAGCCCCGCGGGGCGTGATCTTGTCGTAGAGCCCCACGCCCTCGCGTATGAGGGGGAGCTCAATGCGGAAATACGGGTCGCGCTCCGGGATGGCGCGCACCGTCCAGTCAGCGCCGTTGGCGGGCGCGCCGTCTTTCCGATAGCACGCGATCTCGGGCGGCGTGAGCCGCTCATTTCCTGGGCAGAAGGGACACTCGCCCCCGTCCGCGCGCGGCCCGCCGGGCGGTCGCACGAGCACCCACTGACCTCGTGTCGGATCCTTTCGGAGGTCGCTCTCGCTCATGGCCCGGCCACCATAGAGAATGCAACGCGGCAAGTCAACCAAACGGCGAGGAGATCCACGTGCGGAAGGGCCTCGAGGGACGCTAGGATCTGGTCGAGCGACCCCGGCGGCGGGCGCGGCGGGGGTGGCCGCTCGCGCGCTAGTCCTTGAACTGGGACTTGAGCTTGCGCAGGTGGAGCCGCGCCACGTCCACCCAGTCCTTCTCCGTGGGCTGTGGCCCCGCGAGGGCGATGTATCGCTCCCAGAGGTTGATGGCCTCCTTGGGATCCACCTTCTCGTAGACCAGGGCCAGGTTGTAGAGCGCGCCCGTGTTCTTCTCGTCCTGCTCCACCACCTTGCGGTACTCACCGATGGCGTCTTGATAGAGTCCCTTGTCCTCGTACACCTCGGCCAGGCCCATCCGCGCCTCGACGTAGCGCGGATCCAGCTCCACCGCCTTCTTGTAGGCGGTGACCGCCTCGAAGTAGAGCTGCTTCTCGCCGTAGTAGATCTTGCCTAGGCTCACGTATACGCGCGGGTTGAGCGGGTTGTGCACGAGCGCCTTCTGATAGGCCGTCACCGCCCCGTTCACGTCGCCCTTGGCGGCGCTCGCGTCCCCCAGGCCGGCATAAGCGTCGGCGAAGTACGGGCGCAGCACGAGCGCCGTGTTGTACGCCTCGATGGCCTGGTCGAAAAGGCGCCGAGGCGCGGTGAGGAAGAGATCGCCGAGGGCCTTGTAGGGCTCGGGATAGGTCGGGTCTAGCTGGGTGGAGGCGCGGAATTGCGCCGCTGCCTTCCACCGATTGCCCAGCGTCTGGTGGACGACGCCCAGCCCGTACTGGGACACCACGAACTGCGGGTCGAGCTCCACCGCGCGGCCGAGGAGCTCCACTGCCGCCTCGTTACCCTCCTGGGTGCCCCGCTGCGCCGACATCTGGCCCTTGATATAGGCCTCGTAGGCGCGGGCGGACCCGGTGGGGGCGGCGTACTTCTGCACGCGGGCGAGCTCCGCGTCGGTGGCGGGCACCTTCAGCGCGCGCAGATAGGCCACGGGAAGGGTCTTGAGACGCTCGAGGAGCGCGCCCTCCGGCACCGCCACCGCGTCCAGCGCCCCGTGCGCGCCCTGATCGCCCTTCACCTCGACGAAGCGCGGCTGGATGGATAACTCGCCGGCGGTGCGACGAACCTCCCCGTACAGCGCGATGTCGGCGCTCAGCGCCCGGGCCGCCGACAGCGCGGACCTCTCGCTCCAGGAGTCCGGCTGGGGCAGCGTCTTGAGACGCCCGCGATCGATCTGCACCAGCGCGGGGACCTGGACGAGGGCGAGCCCCAGACTCTCCGCCATCGCTTCACCGAGCCACTGCTCCTCGCGTCCGAGATCCACGGGCGCGAAGGGCAAGACGAGCACGCTGCGAGGCTTGGCCGCTACCGGCGAGGCGCCCAGCAGCAGCAACGCTCCGAGGAGCGCGCCGAGTACCGTCCCTCTTAGGGATCGCGCGGAGTCGCATTCCCGGTCCCCCCTCGATCCCAGAGCCGTCGGACCGGCGCCGCGATCCGGCCGAGGAGGCCGGGCCCGACGCGCCGGAGCGCGATCTCGGGGATCAGCATCACCGCCACCAGGCCCACCAGCCAGGGCCAGAGCTCCAGGGACAGCGCGACCGCCGCCGGGCCTGCAGGAAGGCGTCGCGGGGCTGGGCGACCACCCCGCCGCCGGTCAGCTCCGACAGCTCCCGAAGCAGCGCCTCGTCCACGCCGAGGTCCCGGAACTCCTGGGAGTACGGTACCACCAGTCCGGCGAGCTGGGAGCCTACCATTTGGTCGCCGCGGCGCTGGGACATGCCGACGAGGTACACGCCTTCCGCGAGGCGGGGAAGCGCCCGCGATAGCGTCCCGGCCCCACCTGCTCGAGCTCCACCACGCTCCGCTGCTTGTTCGGCGTCACCACGCCCACCTGCGAGTCGAGGAAGTTGATGAACTCGCCCTTGGGATCCACCGCGTCCACCACGATCTCGCCGGTCTCATCGTTCCGCTGCACCGTGGCCACGGTGTCGCTGCGTGTCCCGTGCGCAGCGTCCAGCGCGTGAGCTGGGACCAGAACTTGTTGAACCCGCCCCAGCGCATCCAGAGCACCGCCCACTTCGCCTTGGCGTCCGACGTGAACGCCGCGGTGCGCCCGAGGCCGTAACGCCAGGTCGCGAGCAGCGGATCCTCCTGATGGGTGATGCAGGACCATGTCGGCGGTGCCCTTGAGCGGAGGTCGCCACGTAGCCGCCCAGCGGCGGCGCGTTCTTCCAGTCGATGTCCTGGATGGCCTCGTGCGCGGGCGAGCCCACCGCCGCCTTGAACGGCTGTTCCACCAGCGAGGCCTTGGAGGCGAGCTGCGTCTCGAGCGTGAAGATGCGCGGGATGGTGGTGTCGTCCTCCGTGTAGTAGAAGCGCCCGCGGCCCCACTTCGCGATGTCGAACATGAGCTGGGCGTCGGCGTCCTTGCCGATGGCCACCGAGGACACCGTGATCTTGTCCTTGGCCATGCGCCGGACGAGACCGGAGAAGTCGCCCCGGGTCATCTGCCCGTCGGAGAGGAAGATCACGTGCTTGAGGAGGGCCGGCCGCTCGAAGAGCACCTGGTACGACTCCTTGAGCGCGGGATACCCGTCGGTGCCGCCGCCCGCCTTGATGGTCGAGATGGCCTGATGGACGGTCTGCTTGTCGCGCGCCGGGCGGACGGCCGAGTCCCAGATGAACTCGGTGTCCCAGCTCATGATCCCGACCTCGTTCCGCTCGTCGAGGAGGTCCACCACCAGATGCGCGGCCTCCTTGGCGATGTCGAGCTTGGTGACCTTGCTGTCCGTGGTCATGGCCATGGAGCCCGAGCGGTCGATGGACAGCACCACCGCGAGGCTCGGGATCTCGAGCTTCTGCTTCACCTCCATGGTCACCGGCAGCGCTTCCTCGATCGGGCGTGCGGTAGTAGCCGCCGAGCCCGAAGCTCTCCTCGCCGCCCAGCATGATGAGCCCGCCGCCCTGGTCGCGCACGTAGTCGCGGATGTTCTCCATCTGCTTCTTGGTCATCTTCAGCGAGGAGACGTTGGAGAGGATGATCCCGTCGTATTTCTGCAGCCCCGCCATGTCCTTGGGGATCCGGTCGGGCTCCACCACCTCCACGTCCACGTGCTGGGCGCGCAGCGCGGCGGCGAGGGTCTGGCCCTGAGCCTTGTCCTTCTCCGCGAGGAGCACCTGCGGCCGGCCGCGCACCACCACCGTGCCCACCGCGCGGTTGTTCTCGTCGATGGTGTCGCCCTCGACCTCGAGGGCGGCCTGGTAGACGTGGATGCCGCTCTGCTCCAGCGACTGCCGGTAGGTGTAGACGTTCTTGCCGGCGTTCATGCGCACGACCTGCGAGCCGAGGAACTCCCCGTTGCGGAACAGCGACAGGCGCCCCTGCGTGTCGGCCTGGCTCCACGCCACCACCTTGGCCTGGAAGGGCTCGCCGAACTTCACCTCCGCCGGCAGCACCATGGACTCCACGACCACTTCCTGCTTGAAGGTGAGCGGGGCGGGAACGTAGTAGATGTCGGCGCCCGCGTCCTTGGCCGCCTGCGCCACCGCGAGGGCATTACCCGCGTTCTGGCGCCCGTCGGTGAGGAGCACGAAGCGATTGGCGTGACCGGGCGGCGCGGTGGCCAGCGCCAGCTGGAGGGCCTGGGCGAGATTGGTTCCCCGCCCGCCCACCTGCACCTGCGGGCGATCCAGCTTCGCCGAGGGCTTGAGCGCCTGGTCCACCACCGCTTCCTCGCCGAAGACGATCAGGCCGGCCTGGTCGCCCGGCTGCAGCGACTGCGCGGCCTGCGCGGCGAAGCGGAAGGCGCTCTCGCGCGCGGCGAGGCTCACACTGTCCGAGATGTCCAGCAGGAACAGTACGTTCAGCCGGTCCACCCACCGGGGCACGGTGGGCCGCGCGAGGGCCACCACCAGCACCGCCAGCAGCACGCAGCGCAGGCCCAGCGCCCAGCGCTCGCCCGGAGTGAACGGCAGGCACCAGCCGCCCCCCGGTTTGACGCCGCCAGTACAGGAGGCCCTCCAGCGCGAAGCACCGCCAGCGCGAAGCAGCACAAAGTACGGCCAGAGCTCACGCTGCACGGGCACGGGCGCCACCTCGGGCCGCGCGCCTTCGACGAAGGAGGGCACGGGCCTGGGGGTGAGATCCGATTCCTCGCCGTTCCGATGAGGTTGACCGCCACGCGCGTCTCGCCGCGCGAGGTGGTCACGCGGTAGACGCCGACCTCGTCCGTCTCGGTGTAGCTGGCGAGCCCGCGGGTGACCTGGGCCTGGACCGCCCGCCCGGAGGGCGTCTTCACGGTGGCGCTGGTCACCCCGTGCTCGACGGGGAGCAGGATCGGCTGGCCGGTGGCGAGCTGCAGGCTCGTCTGGTCCAGCCCCGCCGGATGCAGCCAGCGCAGGCTCTTCGAGAGCATGAGCGGGAAGGCCACCCGCAGCGGGAAGTCGGTGCGGAAGAGGTCGAAGCCGAAGAACACCGCCTTGCGGTCGCGCTCTTCGAGCGCGTAGATGAGCGGGCCGCCCGTGCGCCTCCACGAGCGTCTTGCCCGCGGCGCAGGGGCCGCACCCGCAGGGCCTCCTCGATGGCCACCTTGGCGAAGTCGATCTGCCGCATGATCGGGTGGGTGCGATCCCAGTCCATGATCGCCGGCGACTCGAGGCGGCCCAGCACCTCGATGGGCACGTCGGCGGGCGCGGAGTTGACCAGCACGAACCGCCCGTTCCCGAGCCGCGGGCGGATCGTCGCCGTCCACCACCACGACGTCGAAGTCCTCCATGCCGCCCTGGTAGTGCGTCGGGCGTCCGCACCTCGAGCTTCACCTGCGGGTCGGTCTTGAGCACCTTCTCGAGGAAGAGGTTCCCCGCGCTCACCAGGAGGACGGCGATGTCCGCGGCGGCGGGATCACCGCGTAGGCGGCATTGTCGGCCTCGAGGTCGTCCGACACGTTGAGCCGCGCCCGCACCACGCCGCCGCCCGGGTGGCTGAACGGCAGCACCACCGCGCGGCGGACTGCGGCTCCAGCGTGAGGGACTTCTCGGCGATGAGGTCGTTCGTCCAGGTCAGGGAGAAGCGAGAGGGACTGCGCCTCGCCGGAGAAGTTCACCACCGAGAGGAAGGCCTGGGAGTCGAAGGACCCGAAGTAGTTCCGCCGGACGGCGAGGTTGGTGATGGCCACATTTCGCCCGCGCTGCCCACCGCCGTCCAGCGCACGCGGACGTCCTCGCCCTGCCCCTTCACCGCATCCGGGTGCGCGCCGTCGGTGAAGACGTGGATCTCCGCGCGCGCGTCGGGGCCCACCAGGGCTCGCGCGGTGCGGACCCCGTCCCCCAGCCGGTTCGGCAGGTCGCGGGCATGCGCGCCCCGGATCGCCCCCACCACCCGGGCGCGGTCGCGCGTGAAAGGCGCGAGGACCTTGGGCTGCACGCCCGCCTCGATCACCATGACCTCGGCGCCCTCGCCGAGGCGGCTCACCAGCCCGAGGGCCTCGCGCTGGGCCATGCGCGAACCGCGAGGGCGAGACGTCGGTGGCCTTCATGGAGGCGGAGGAGTCCAGCACGACGACCACGCGCTTGGCCCCGTATCCGCTCACCGTGACCGCGGGCCGGGCCAGCGCGAGGGTCAGCGCGATGAGCGCCAGGATCTGCAGCAGCATCAGCGGGTCGCGCTGGAGGCGCTGGAAGAAGGCGGAGGCCTCGCGGTCGCGCAGCGCGGGATCCCAGAGGAGGAGGCTCGACACACGCTGCGGCCGGCGCCGCACCTTCAAGAAATAGAGGAGGAGCAGTGGCACCGCGAGCGTGGCGAGCAGGAATGACAGCGGCGAGAGGAAGCTCATCCGACCAGGAATCCCTTGAGCTGGCGGAGCATGAACTCCTCCACCGGGACGTCGGTCACCACCCGGTGATAGCCGATCTCGTTGGCGCGGCAGAAGTCCTCGGCCTTCTCGAAGAACTCCCGCAGCCGCTGCCGGTACACGCGCAGCGCGTCCGCGTCGAGGGTGAGGTCGCGCGTCTCGCCGGTCTCGGCATCCTCCAGGCGCAGGTCGCCCGCCAGGCGCGGGTTCATCTCCTCCGCGGCCAGGAGGTGGATCACGTGCACGTCGTGACGGTGCTCCAGCAGGCCGTGAAGCCCGCGCTCATAGCCGCCCGGATCCATGAGGTCCGAGATGAGCACGGCGAGCCCGGCCTCGCGCGTACGCAGGCGCCAGGCGGCCAGCCCCGCGTCGAGCGACGTCCCGCCGGCGGGCCGCACACGGGCGAGGAAGTCCAGGAGCGGCAGCACCTGGCCGCGGCCCCGGGTCGGGCTCCAGCCCTCGGCAACGTGCTCCCGCACCACGCCCACGCCGACGCGCTCGAGATTCACCAGGCCGACCAAGCCCAGCGCCGCCGCCAGCCGCGCGCCGTAGTCGAGCTTGCTCGGCGCCCCGAAGCTCATGGAGGCGGAGGCGTCGAGGAGGAGGTTCAGGCAAAGGTCCTCCTCGTCCACGAAGAGCTTGACGTAGAGGCGGTCCAGCCGCCCGTAGATGTTCCAGTCCACGTAGCGGAGATCGTCGCCGTGGCCGTACGGCCGGTAGTCGGAGAACTCGACGCTGATCCCTTGCGGGGGCTGCGCCGCTCGCCCTTGACCCGACCGCGGAATGCGCGTCGTGACAGCAGCGCGAGGCGCTCCAGCTGCGCGAGAAAGTCCGCCGAGAGCAGCTCCTGCCCGCGCGGGCCGTGGGCAAGGGCTATTCTCGTCCAGTGACTGGAAGTACTGCTTGACCTGGCTCTGGTAGTCCCGCGGCACCTGCTCGCGGGCGATGGCCTCTTCCATCATCTTGCGGTACTGCCCCACCACGCCGAGGTACTGGAGCCGCGACGGCGTATTGGCCCCCTTGCCGAGCAGGTTGGTGTCATGCCTTCCTTGCGACCCGAGCGCGACTGCCCTTCCACGCCCACGTCGAAGGGATTGGCGCGCAGTCGCTGGGAGGGATCGCCCTTGGGATTGCCGCTCTTGCCCTTGCCCGGGAAGAGGCCCTCGCCCTCGGGGAAGTCGCCCTCGTCACCGGGCCCCGGCTGGCCCTGCCCACGCTGATTCCCCCGCTGCCCGCCCCGCCGCTCGCTCTCGCGGCCGCCGCGCAACCCCTTGCCGTCGGCGCCCCGCTCCTCCATGGAGCGGAGCTTGTTCAGCGCGCGCTCCATGGCGTCCATGGCCTTGTCGTTCTGCCCCTGCTCGAGGGCTTCCATCCCCTCGCCGATCTCGCCGCTCCAGGGATCTGCCCGCCGCCCTTCCGGCCGAGCTTCTCCATCTCGTTGAGCAGCTCGCGCATCTTGTCGGGCGAGAACTGGTTGCCGCCCATGGCCCCGCGCAGCTCCTTCGCCCGCTGGAACATCGCCTTGCTCTGGCTCTGGGTGAAGTCGCGCTGGAGATCGGGAAGCCGGTCCACCTGCTCGAGCATCCGGATCCGCTCGTCGCCCTTCTTGAGAAAGGCGTTGAAGTCGGGGCTCTTGCTGCCCAGCGAGGTGTCCTTGAACACGGCGGCGAGGTCGCCGGCCTGGGTCGGACCGCCGCCGCCCTGGCGGGGCGCCACCGTGCGCTCCTGCATGTCCGCCGCGGGGCAGCGCTTCGCGGCGAGCCGCTGCCTTCCGCTCGTCGGACTCGATCTTGCCCCCGCGGTCCGCGGGCTTGGCTTCGTCCTCCTCCGACTTCGCGGTGAAGTTCGGCAGGCCGCCGGTGGGCAGCGGAATGGGCGGGGCCAGCGCCAGCACCAGCCCCAGGGCCAGCGGCAGGGGGACGAGCTTCGCCTCGCGCGGGAAGCAGCCGTGGCACCACGCGCCGGCCGTCGCGGGCTTGCACCCGCGCCATGGTGTCGCTCACGAGCGCGTCAACCAGCGGGGTGCGATCCGGGTGCTCCGCCCACTCGATCACGGTGGCGACCCGATCCTGGAAGCCGAAGCCGCGATCGGCGAGCCGGGCGGCCTCGCGCGGGGGTGACTCGCCGGAAGAAGCCCCAGAGCCAGCCCGACAGGAGACCAGCCAGCAGGAGCGCGCCCGCGAGGATGAAGGCCAAGGTGCCCAGCGGCTCGCGGAACACCAGCGGAATGGCGGCCGCCACCGCCCCGGCGAACAAGCCGCGCAGCGCCCAGAATTCGGCGCGCCGCAGGCGCACCTCGCGCATGACCTGCTGCACCAGTCGCTCGAGGATCTTCGGATCGGGCATTCCCCGTCCCTCCCTCGTATCGCGTTGGACGCCGGGCGTCCCGCGCTTATCGGACGAACGCGTCCTTGCCGGTGGCGCTCAACGACTCCGCGGCCTCGACCAGCTGATCGATCAGCGTGTCGGCGTCCACGCCCTCCGCCTCGCCCTCGAAGTTCAGGATGAGACGGTGCCGGAGGGCCGGCAGGGCCATGGCACGGAGGTCGTCCACGCTCACGTTATAGCGACCCTCGGACAGCGCCCGCACCTTGGCCCCGAGCACTAGCGCCTGCGCGCCGCGGGGACTGGAGCCGTAGCGGACGAACCGCCGCGCCGCGTCCGGCGCCCGGTCCCACTGCGGGTGGCTCGCCAGCACGAGATAGGAGGCCAGCTCGCGCACGTGGGTCGCCAGCGGGACCTCCCGCACCAGCTCCCGGAACATCATCACCTGGGGCCCCGTCATGACACGCCGCACCTCGACCACACGGGGGCGGGTGGTGCGGTCGATGATCTCCGTCAGCTCCTCGAGGACGGGATAGCGCACCCGCAGCTTGAAGATGAACCGGTCGAGCTGGGCCTCGGGGAGAGGATACGTCCCCTCCATCTCGATGGGGTTCTGGGTGGCGAGGACGAAGAAGGGCGAGGGCAGCGGATGCGCCGTGCCCGACACGGTGACATTGCCCTCCTGCATACCCTCGAGGAGCGCCGACTGTGTCTTGGGGGTGGCGCGGTTCACCTCGTCGGCGAGGAGGATGTGGCCGAAGATGGGGCCCCGCTGGAACTGGAAGTGCTTCCGCCCGCCCGTGTCCTCCGCGATGATATTGGTGCCGATGATATCGCCCGGCATCAGGTCGGGCGTGAACTGGATCCGCGAGAAGGTGAGATCCAGGCATTCCGACAGGGTCTTGATCAGGAGAGTCTTGCCCAGCCCCGGCACGCCCTCGAGGAGCACATGGCCTCCGGCGAAGAGCCCGACGAGGACCTGGTTCACCACGTCGTCGTGGCCGACGATCACCTTCTGCATCTCGGCGCGGAGGGTCCGGAACGCCTGGACGAAGGCCTCGACGCGCTGCTCCTGGCTTCCGGACGGCTGCGGGGACTGCGCCATGAAGTGCCCCTTTCCCGACAGGTGATGAGGAGGCGGACCCAAATTTGTCCCATCATATGGGTGGTTCCCCGACCCGTCAACCCGATGCGCGGTAGGGGGCTGAAAAAAGTGCCCCTACTGTGCGCAGGGCGGGTACGCGCGGGGCGTCAGGCGGTCGAAAATCCTCGGCCGCCGGAAGCGTCGTACCCCCGCGGGGCGTCTCAAGAGGCAAGAACGAGGAGCGCGGCCTGTGTTAAGGTGGCTGCCGCGTACACGGGCGCGAACGGGCCGATGGCGGCCCGCGAACCCTCAGCGAGGAGCGCGATGCCGGAGCAGCCGTCGAACCTGGACTGCCGGGAATGCATGGAGCTTCTGTCCGACTACGTGGACGGGAGCCTTCCAAAGCACCGGGCCGAGCTCCTCGAATGGCATCTCGAGGGGTGTGCGCCGTGCGTGAGCTTCGTGAATACCTATAAGGGGACGGTGGACGCGGCGCGGCGGCTGCGCGAGACCACGCTCCCCCCGAGCTGCAACAGAAGCTGGTCGCCTTCCTCAAGCGCTCCGCGCGCGCCTAGGCGCGCGCCGGGCTCCCCGGCCCGATTTCGCACCGCGCCTACCCCCCCAGCTCTCGCGCCGTCATCTTGTAGCGGAACGTATCCGGATCCAGGCTATCCCGGCGCTCGCCGTTCACCTCGGCCTGGGGATACATGAAGAAGCCCACCGCGTCGCCCGTGGAGCCCGGCAGCTTCACGTCATGAGCGTAGTTGTAGGCCAGCCAGTTCATCTCCCACTGGCCGAACAGCTTGGCGCGGGCCTTGAGCACGGTGGGGTCGGTGAGCGGCAGACCGCCCCGCTCCTCCAGGACCACCTTCCGGACGTCCGCGGGGTCCACCGGCACCCAGCCGAAGCCGGTCAGATAGGACTCAGCCCGGCAGTGCTGGGCCTTGGTGATGTCGCCGCTCTTGCCGAGGCTCTTGAACTCCGCCGAGTCGGCCACCCGGACGCCGTAGACGTCGCGCGACGGGATGCCCACCGACCGCGCCAGGCCCACGTACAGCGCATTGAGGTCGGCGCACTTGCCGCTGAGGTTGCCGGACTCGAGCATGGCGCGGATATCGCCCACCCCGCAGCCGCGCACCTTGGGGTCGCGGAAGGTATTGTCCACGATCCACTCGTAGAGGGCGCGCGACTTGTCGAGATCGGATTTCTGCCCCTTCGTGATCTCGCGCGCGGTCTTCTGGACGATGCCGTCGGTGGGCATGAGCCGGGTGGGCTCGACATAGCGCGCGAGCACCCGCTTGTCCTCGCGGGCGTCGCTGGGCCGGGACAAGTCGATCGCGCGATCGCGAGTGGCGAAGCGCATGGTCGCCTCGACCACCGGCGCCGGCTCGCCCGCCCCCCACTCGACGTGGAAGATCCCCGCGCCGTACCTGTCCTCCCGGACCACGCGGGCCACCTTGGCATTGCCCGTCCAGGTCTGGCCGAGATTCTTGAAGTAGTCGGTGTCTGCGGTGAGCGGCAGCGGCAGCCACGCGCGCACGGGCCCCGCGGGATTCAGGATCTCCGCGCGGGTAACGACCTCGAAGGCCCGCCACCGCGTGCCGTCCGACGCCCCCTGCGCGAGAGCGCGGCGCGCCCCGATAGTTCCCACCGTCAGCGCGGCCGACGCGCCCAGACCCGTCCTCAAGAACGCACGACGCTCCATTTGAATGACCCCCCCTGAGTGACTCTCGCCCGTCAATGGTACGAACCTGTCGGGACAAGTCCAATTGGCAGTTTCGATGGGGATCAGGCGCGGGATAGGGAGCGTCTATCGCCGCGAGCTCGAGGTGCCGGACGGGGCCGACCTAGCCGGGATTGGCCTCGAGAAAGACCCGGAACGCCTCCGCCACCGGCGACCGCGTCCGGTCCTTGTGGGTGACCACGTGGAAGGCGCGGGTGATGGCGAGATCCTTCACCTGGAAGCAAACGAGGGTGCCGGCGCGGCATTCCTCCTCCACCGCGCGGCGCGAGATGATGGTGATGCCCATCCCCGCCTTCACGGCCTGCTTCACCGCCTGGCTCGAGCCCATCTCGCCCACGATCCGCAGCGCGCGCAGATCCACGCCGGCGCGCTCGAGCGCGGCCTCCAGCGCGGCCCGCGTGCCGGACCCCGCCTCGCGGATGAGCAGGGGCTCGCGCGCCAGCTCCGTCAGCGTGATCTCCTCGCGCCCGGTCCAGGGATGACCCGCGGGGGCCGCCACCACCTCCTCGTCGGGGAGGAGCTCGCGAAACTCGAGCCCGCGCTGCGGCAGGCGGGCGCCCACCACCGCCACCTCGACGCGGCCCTCCGCCACCCAGTCCGTCACACCGCGACTGTCGCCGATGAGCAACGTCGTCGAGATGTCCGGGAACTTCTCCTTGAAGCGGCCCAGGATGGCGGGAAGGATGTACTCCCCCGGAATGGTGCTCCCCCCCACGACCAGCGCGCCGCTCATCCGGCCCTGGAACGCGTCCACCGCCTGGCGCGCCTCGCGCGCGAGGGCAAGCAGGCGCTCCGCGTACGAGAGCAAGAGCTGGCCGGCCCGCGTGACGTCGGCGCCGCGCCCGAACCGGTCGAGCAGGCGCACGCCCAGCTCGTCCTCGAGAGCGCGGATATGCTCGGAGACCGTGGGCTGGGTGAGATGCAGCGCCTCGGCGGCGCGGGAGAAGGACCCGAGCTCGGCGACCTTGCTGAAGATCTCGAGCTGACGGAGATCCATGGCGGTCGAGTATACCGCGGGGCCCGACGCGCTCAGCCGAGCAGGGCCTCGGCGGCCTCCATGAAGCCTTCCGCGAGCGTCGGATGGGCGTGGATGGTCGCGGCCACATCCTCGGCCAGGAGCGCATTCTCGACCGCGAGCGCGCCCTCCGCGATGAGCTCCCCCGCCCCGGGCCCCACGAGCCCCACGCCGATGAGGCGCCCGGTGGCGGCCTCGGCCACGAGCTTGGTGAGCCCGTCGGCGCGCCCGAGCGTCGCGGCGCGTCCGGAGGCGGCCCAGGCGAAGCGCGCCACCTTGATCTCGCGCCCGGCGGCGCGCGCCTCGGGCTCGGTCACCCCGCACCACGCCACCTCGGGATCGGTGAACACCACGGCGGGCACGACGACATTGTCGAACGCGGCGGGCCGGCCGGCGAGGACCTCCGCGACCACCTTGCCCTGGCGCATGGCCCGGTGCGCGAGCATGGGCTCGCCGGTGACGTCGCCGACGGCGAAGATTCGCGGATCGTCCGTGCGGCCATGCCCGTCCACCGCGATCAGCCCGCGGGGATCCACCCGCGCCCGCGTCGTCTCCAGCCCGAGCCCCGCGCTCCGCGGGCGGCGGCCCACCGCCACGAGCGCACGGTCGAATCGTTCCGGGCGCCCGCCGAGCATCGCCTCCACCTCCGCGCCGATCTCGCGGAGCCCCTCGATCCGCGTGCCCAGCCGGATCTCGGCAAAGCGCTTCCCGATCTCACGGGCCAGGGGCTGCACCAGATCGCGATCGACGCCGGGCAATACGCCGTCCGCCATCTCCACGAGGGTGACGCGGCTCCCCAGCGCGGCATAGACCTGTCCCAGCTCGAGCCCGATATAGCCGCCGCCCACCACCAGGAGACGCTCCGGGATGTCGGGCACCTCGAGCGCGGCGGTGGAGTCCATGATGCGCTCGCCCGCCGTCACGCCAGGCAGCGCGGCCGGCTCGGAGCCCGTGGCCACGATGGCGTGGCCGAAGCGGATGGTCTGCGGCGCCTCGCCCTCCACCCGCAGCGTCCGCGAGCCCTCGAAGACGCCCCGCCCGGCGACCATCTCGACCTTTTTCCCGCGGGCGACCCCCGCCAGCCCCTTGGCGAGCTTGCCGACCACGCGCTCCGTCTTCCATTTGCGGAGCGGGTCGAGCGCCACCCGCGGGGGTCCGAATTCCACGCCGAGCTCGCGCGCGCGCTCGGCCTCCGCGATGACGTGGGCGACGTGGAGGAGGGCCTTGGAGGGGATGCAGCCTTCATGGAGACAGGCCCCCCCGAGCCGGCCGTCCCCGTCCACGATCAGGGTCTCGAGCCCGAGGTCCGCGCAGCGGAACGCGGCGGAATAGCCGCCGGGCCCGCCACCCACCACCACCACGTCCACCTCGCGAACCAGGTCGCCCATCACCATGGCGGTCTCGCTCAGAGGCCGAGCAGAAGCCGGCCGGGGCTCTCGAGCAGCGCCACGACCTCCGCGGCGAAGCGCGCCCCGTCGGCGCCGTCGGCGACGCGATGGTCGAAGGTGAGCGTGAGCGGCAGCATGAGCCGCGGGACGATGGCCCCGTCTCGCACCACCGGCTCGAGGCGCGCGCGCGCCAGCGCAAGAATCGCGACCTCGGGGTAGTTGATGATGGGGATGGCGCCGGTGCCCCCGAGCGCGCCGATATTGGTGACGGTGAAGGTGCCGCCCCGGAGATCGTCCAGCGCCGCCTTGCCCTCGCGCACGCGCTGCGCGAGGGCGGCCAGCTCGCGGGCCACCTCCAGCACGGGCTTCCGGTCCACGTCGCGCAGCACCGGCACGATGAGGCCGCGGTCGGTGGCCACCGCCACGCCGAGATGGTAGTGGCGCTTGAGGACGAGCTCCCCCGCCCCGGGATCGAGGCTCGCGTTGAAGACGGGATGCGAGATGAGCGCGGTGGCCACCGCCTTCAGGACAAAGCTCGTGAGCGTGAGATAGATCCCCCTGGCGCGGGCGGGCTCGAAGCCGTCGCGGACCACCGCCTCGAGATCGGTGATGTCCGCGCGGTCGAAGTGCGTCACGTGGGGGATGAGCGCCGCCGACAGCGCCATGCGCTCCGCGATGGTACGGCGCAGGTGCGAGAGCGGCACGCGCTCCACCGCTCCCCATTGCTCGAACCGCGGCAGCGCCGGCGGCTCGAGTCCCACCGCGGCGAGCGGC
This sequence comes from uncultured Candidatus Rokubacteria bacterium, assembly GCA_963733725.1. GTDB lineage: Bacteria > Methylomirabilota > Methylomirabilia > Rokubacteriales > CSP1-6 > DASRWT01. The sequence goes on from CAVTFC010000008.1 coordinate 34,126, forward strand.
CGCGCGGGACCGGCGGGCCGGGCCGCCGCGGGAACGGTCGGCGCCTCGGGTGAGGCAGGTGAACCGCCGCGTGAGGTCGCGCCGGCGCCCGCGCCGCCGGCCGCCGCCCGCACATCCTCGTCGGTGATGCGGCCGCCCGGCCCGCTGCCCGACACGGTGGCCAGATCGACCGCTAGCTCGCGCGCGAGCCGACGCGTGGAGGGCGTCGCCGGGGCCGGGCCGCCGTCCGCGCGCCGCGCGCCGGCGGGAGAAGCGACCCCGGGAGCGGGATCGACGCCAGCCGGAGCCGCGGCGGGGCGGGCGCGCGCGGGGGCGGCTCCGCTCCTGGCCTTTTCCACCGCGCCCGCGTCGGCGAAGCTCACCAGCACGGCGCCGACCTTCACCGTTTGCCCGGGCTGCACGTGCACTCGCTCCACCCGCCCCGCCATGGGCGATGGGATCTCCACCTGGGCCTTGTCGGTCTCGACCTCGAGGAGCGGCGCGTCCTCCGCGATCACGTCGCCCTCGCGCACGAGAACCTTGATGATCTCGGCTTCGGTGAGCCCCTCGCCGAGGTCGGGTAGCTTGAAGTCGCGCGGCATGGGCGGGGCAGCGCCGCCTAGAAGGCCAGCGTCTCGCGCGCGGCGGCCACTACCCGCGCGGCGTCCGGGACATTCGCCTTCTCGCGAGCGAAGCCGGGGAACGGGATGTCGTAGGCGGTGACGCGCCGGATCGGCGCCTCCAGCGAGAGAAACGCGCCCTCCTGGATGGAGGCGGCGATCTCTGCGCCCGGGCCGAAGCTTCGCGGCGCCTCGTGCACGATCACCGCCCGCCCCGTCTTCCCCACCGAGGCCACCAGGGCCTCGCGGTCGAGGGGCGAGACGGTGAGGAGATCGAGGATCTCGGCCTGGATGCCATCCTCTCCCTCGAGCGTGTCGGCCGCCTCCCGCGCGACGCGCACCATGGCGCCGTAGGCCACGAGAGTGAGGTCGCGCCCCTCCCGGTCCACGCGCGCCTTGCCCAGCGGCATGGTCTCCGGCTCGTCCGGCACTTCCTCCTTGGCCGCGTGATAGAGCGCCTTGGCCTCGAAGAAGATGACGGGATCGGGGTCGCGAATCGGCCGCCGCGAGCAGCGCGCGGGCATTGCGCGGGCTCGAGGGCACCACCATCTTGAGCCCGGGGATATGGGCGTAGAACTGCTCCTCGCTCTCCGAGTGATGCTCGAGCGCGCGCACCCCGCCGCCATAGGGCATGCGCACCACCAGCGGAACCTGGAAGCGCCCCTGGGAGCGCTGGCGGAAGCGCGCCACGTGGTTCTCGATCTGGTGGAAGCACTGGAAGGCGAAGCCGGAGAACTGGATCTCGCAGACCGGGCGCAGCCCGTACAGCGCCATCCCCACCGCGGTGCCCACGATGGCGGCCTCGGCCAGCGGGCTGTCGATCACGCGCCGCGATCCGAACTGCCGCTGGAGGTCGTCGGTGACGCGGAACACGCCGCCATCCACTCCCACGTCCTCGCCCAGGATGAGGACGTCGGGATCCCGCTCCATTTCTTGCTGGAGCGCCACGTTGAGCGCCTTCACCATATTGAGCTTGGTCATGGGCGGCCCGATTCTCGCCTGGTCGTCCGCTGGCCGCGCATGGGCACGGAAGGGGGCGGCGCGGCGCCGTCGGCGCCCGGAGCCGACGCGGGCGCCGCCGCGGCCGCGCGCAGCCGCGCCGCCACTTCGGCGCGCTGGGCCTCGACCTGGAGCGGCGGCGCGCCGTAGGCGTGGTCGAACATGGTGAGGGGGTCGGGCGGTCCCGCGGACTCGAAGCGCGTCACCGCGGCGGCGATCTCGGCATCCACGTCCGCCTCCACTCCGGCCACCCCGATATTCCGCTTCTCGAGATAGGCGGTGAAGCGCGTCAGCGGATCCTTGCGCTCCCAGGCCGCCACTTCCTCCTGCGAGCGGTATTTCGTGGGATCGTCCGCGGTGGTGTGGACGCCGAGCCGATAGGTCACGCACTCGATCAAGGTGGGGCCGTCACCCGCCCGCGCGCGCGCCACCGCGTCCCGGCTGGCGACATAGGTCGCGAGCACGTCGTTGCCGTCCACCTGGATGCCGGGGAAGCCATAGGCGAGCGCCTTCTGGGCGATGGTCGCGGAGTGCGTCTGCTTCTTGAACGGCACCGAGATGGCCCACTGGTTGTTCTGGACCACGAAGACCACTGGCACCGACCAGACGCCGGCAAAGTTCAACGCCTCGTGGAAGTCGCCCTCCGAGGTGGCGCCGTCGCCGCAATACGCCATGACCACCGCGTCGTGGCCGCGATACTGGACCCCATAGGCCAGGCCCACCGCATGGGGCATCTGGGTGGCCACGGGGATGCACACGGGAAGATCCCGCTGCTCGGGGCCGGGCTGGCCACCCTCCAGGTGCCCTGAATAGAGGAGGAGCAGCTTCTCGATGGACCAGCCGCGCCAGATCATGGCCGCCGTCTCGCGGAAGGAAGGCACCATCCAATCGGTGGGCCGGAGCGCGAAGACGCTGCCCATCTGCGCGGCTTCCTGTCCCTTGATCGGTGCGAAGGTGCCGATCCGTCCCTGGCGCTGCAGCCGGACCATCCGCTCGTCCAGGCGCCGGCCCAGGACCATGGCGCGGTGGAGACGCCGGAGCTCATCGGCGGTGAGCGCGGGGTCGAGCGCCTCGTCGAGATTGCCATCGCTGTCCAGCACGGACAGGTGCTCGATGGAGAATCGCGGCTCGACTCTGGTCCTCGGCATGGACGTCTCCCGGAAAGAAAAAGGGGCCCGCGGGGGCCCCTGGACTAGTCGGCCCGGTACGCGAGCGCTAGTGACACCCGCAGCCCCCGCCACAGCAGCCGCCACCCATGGGCGCGGCCCCGGCCGAGGGCGCGGAACCCGCGGACACCGCGGTGCGCGCGCGGAAGAGCGACAACCGCTTCATCACCCGCTCGGCCCCACAGGCCGGACACGCCACCGCGGCGCTGCCGGTGACGAGCTTCTCGAACTCGCGCTCGCAGGTCAGGCACGTATATTCGTAGATCGGCACCGCTACTCCCCTCCACGCTGGACGTAGCTCTTCACGAACTCCTCGGCGTTCTCCTCGAGGATATCGTCAATCTCGTCCAGGAGATTGTCGAGGTCTTCCTTCAGCTTCTTGCCCTTCTTGGCGAGCTCGCCGCTTCCCGCGCCGGACTCATCGCCTTCCGCGGGCTTGCTCGGCCTTGTTTCCTTCTTCTTCTGCTCTGCCATGGGACTTGCCTCCTGGCCTCCTCGAGCGAGGCCGGCACCCGGGCTAGACGGTGGGGAGCACGATCCCCTGCTGGCCCTGGTACTTCCCCTGCCGATCCGCGTACGACGTGAGGCATGCCTCGTCCGACTCGAAGAACAATACCTGGGCGATGCCCTCGTTGGCGTAAATCTTCGCGGGCAGCGGCGTGGTGTTGCTGATTTCCAGCGTCACGAACCCTTCCCACTCGGGCTCGAAGGGCGTCACATTGGTGATGATGCCGCAGCGGGCATAGGTGGACTTCCCCACGCAGATGGTGAGGACGTTGCGCGGGATCTTGAAGTACTCGACCGACCGGCCCAGCGCAAACGAGTTGGGGGGAATAATGCAGACGTCGCCCTGGAAATCCACGAAGGACCGGGGATCGAACGCCTTGGGATCGACGAGGGTGTTGTTGATATTGGTGAAGATCTTGAACTCGTCGGAGATCCGCAGGTCGTAGCCGTAGGAGGAGACGCCGTAGGAGATCATGCCCTTGCGGACCTGCCGGTCCTCGAAGGGCTTGATCATGCCCTTCTCGAGGGCCATCTGCTTGATCCACCGATCACTCTTGATCACGTTCGATCACTCCTGCTCGCGCGATGGCTCCCAGTGCGTCTCACTGAGGTCATGGTACTGCCGCCGCCGAGAGGGAGTCAAGCAACCGGCTCGCAGGTGACGCCGGCAACGTCCACCGCGAGCGTCACCGCGCGCCCGGCGGTGCCGGTCCCCCGCAGCGCGGCCTCCATGGCGGCGCCCACCGCGTCGCCCGGACCCGCCACCGGGGCGAGCAGGGACGGCCCCGCGCCGCTGAGCACGCAGCCGAGCGCGCCGGCGCCCCGCGCCGCCGCCACCGCGGCGGGCAGCCAGGGAAAGAGGCGCCAGCGCTGGGACTGGTGCAGGCGGTCGTTCAGCGCCTCGGGGAGGAGATCGAGGCGTCCCGCGCTCAGCGCGCCGAGCAGCAGGCCCACGCGCTGGAGATTGAACACCGCGTCCGCGCGCGATACCGAGGCCGGGAGCACCGCGCGGGCCTCCCTGGTCGAGCCCTCGGACTCCGGGATGAGCACCACCCATCGGATGGCGGGCGGCACCGGCAGCGACAGCGCGACCACCCGGTCGCCGGTGTTGCAGGACACCGTCAGCCCGCCCAGAAGCGCGGCGGCGACATTGTCCGGATGGCCCTCGGCACGGGTGGCCAGCTCGAGCAATGTGTCGCGTGAGAGGCCGCCGCCGGCCAGGGCATTGCCCGCCACCAGCCCGCCCATCCAGGCGGCGGCGCTCGAGCCCAGGCCGCGGCTCGGGGGTATGCGATTCACGCAGCGGAGCGCGACGCCGCGAAACGGACGGCCGGTGGCCTCGAAGGCCATGCGCACCGCCCGCGCGACCACGTTGCGCTCGCCGGTCTCGAGCCGGCCCGCGCCCTCACCCTCGATCGCCACGGAAACCGTGTCGGCCTCCTCGGCGTCGATCTCGTTGTGCAGCGCCAGGGCCAGCCCCAGCACGTCGAAGCCCGGCCCGAGGTTCGCCGAGGTCGCGGGCACGCGGACGCGGACGCGCATGGCGGGGACTCTACCCTACAGCCGCTTCAGCAGCCACTCCGGCGTGAGGCTCAGCGCCCAGGAGTTCAGCACGATGTAGTAGTTGCTGACTACCAGCACGCCCACCGCGATCAGCAGCGCCCCGGCCACCCGCTCCACCACCGGGATGAAGGGGCGATAGCGCTTGAAGAAGGCCAGGAAGCTGCTCAGCGCGAGCGAGAAGAGGAGGAAGGGAATGCCCAGCCCCGCGGAGTAGGCGAGCAGGAGCGTGGTGCCCTGCCCGACCGTGCGATCGCTGCTCGCGAGCGTGAGAATGGAGCCCAGGATGGGGCCCACGCACGGGGTCCAGCCGATGGCGAAGGTGAGCCCCACCAGGAAAGACCCGATCAGGCCGGCCGGCTTTCGCTGGATCTGGAACTGAGCCGAGCGCCCGAAGAAACCCACCCGGAGTATCCCCATGATGTAGAGCCCGAAGACGATGATGAGGATGCCGCCCGCGACGCGGATCCAGTCCCGATAGTCGAGGAGGAACTGACCGGCGGCGCTCACCGAGACTCCGAGGCTCACGAACACCGCCGTGAATCCCGCGATGAAGGCCAGCGAGTGCAGCAGCACGCGGCCCCGCGTGCCGGCCGTGACCTCACCCGAGAGACGCTCCACGGACATGCCGGTGATGAAGGAGAGATAGGACGGGAAGAGCGGGAGGACGCACGGAGAGAGAAAAGAAAGGAGGCCGGCCAATACTGCTGCTGATATACCCACAGAATCAGTCATTTGAGATCTGTCATCTCAGCAAAGACTCGAATAGCTGGCTCGCGGCGGGACTATCCCAATCGCGCGGCCCCAGCGCGATGTAGGCGATGCTGCCCTTCCGGTCGATGATGAGGCTGGCCGGCAAGACGCGGACACCATAGAGGCTCGCCACGCGTAGGCTGGGATCGAGACCGACCGGAAAGGTGAGTCCGCTCTCCTTCACGAAGCGCGCGACGCTGCGGGTGGAGCCCTCGGAGTCATTCGAAACGGCCACCACCACCAGTCCCTGCTCCCGGTACTTCTGGTAGAGACGCTCCATCGCCGGCATCTCCTCCTTGCAGGGACCGCACCACGTCGCCCAGAAGTTCAGGAGCACCACGCGGCCGCGAAAATCGGCCAGGGTGAGCCGGGCGCCCTCGGGCGTCGGGACCTCGAACGGCTTGGCGGACTGCGCCCGGCCCGGCCGGACGAGCTCGAGCTGCGCCGCCGGGTCCGCCGCGCGCGCGGCCACGCCGGGCGCCGCCACGAGCGCGCAGGCCAGGAGCAGGATGATGCGCGTCACGACGGCAGTATACACGCGGCTTCCGGCGCGCCCGGGCTCCTGCCCGTCTGTGATAGGGTGCTTCTGGGAATGACTCTGACCATCATCGCGGACGACCTCACCGGCGCCTGCGACACCGGTTGCCTCTTCGCCGGGCCGGCGCCCGTCGGAGTGATCGCGGAGCCCGGCCTCGGCCGGAGCGACGCGGCCGTGGTAGCGGTGGACACCGAGAGCCGCGCGCTCGTCGCTTCCGACGCGGACCGCCGCGTGCGTGCGGCTGCTTCGCGGCTGGGATCGCGGCTGCACGCGGGCCCGCTCTTCAAGAAGATCGACTCCACGCTGCGGGGCCCCGTGGCGGCCGAGCTCGCCGCGCTGCTGGATACGGGCGGCTGGGACGGGGCCCTGGTCTGCCCCGCCTTCCCCGCCCAGGGCCGCGTAGTCCGTGACGGCGTGCTCCACGTGGACGGCGTGCCCGCTCACGAGACCGCGATCGGGCGCGATCGCCACTATCCCGGGGCCACCTCCGACGTGGCGGTCATCCTCGCCGGCGGCGGGGCGCGGGCAATTCACCGGCTGCCGCTGGCCGCTGTGCGCGCCGGCGCCGAGGCCGTGCGGGATGCCCTCGGCCGGGCGGCGGGCGGGCTCGTCGCCGCCGACGCGGAGACGGACGCGGATCTCGCCGTCCTCGCCGGCGCCACCGCGCCGCGCCTGGCCTGGCTGCTCGCGGGCTCGGCCGGGCTCGGGCAGGCGATCGCGAGCGCGCTCCACTTTCCGCGCGCCACCGTCTCGCTCCCGCCCGGCCGCGCCTGGCTCTGGGTGGTGGGCAGCCTGCACGCGGCCAGTCGTGCCCAGCTCGCCGCACTCGAGTCGGCCGGCGCGGCGGGCGTGTACCTGGGCGGCGGCGAGGACGAGGGCGCCACCTCACCCGATATCTCGGCGGTGCTGCGCGCGCTCGGCCACGGCCGCCCCGCCTTCCTCGCCAGCGCCCCCGGGGCGCGTCGCGCGCCGCGCGAAGTCTCCCGCGCGCTGGGCGCGGCCACGGCGCGCGTTCTCGCCGACGCCGCGCCCGACGTCCTCGCGGTCACCGGCGGCGAAACCGCCTACGAGGTGCTCCAGGCGCTCGGCGCCACGCGCCTCGATCTCCTCGGCGCGCCCGCGAGCGGGCTTGCGCTGGGCGCCCTCACGGTGGCGAGATCGGATGTGCGCCCGCTGCCGCTGCTCGCCAAGGCGGGAGGCTTCGGCGCGCGAGATCTCTTCCTGACCCTGCTGGAGGGACGCGCCGCATGAGCACGCGCATCCCGCTGCTGGGCATCACCATGGGCGATCCCGCCGGCGTGGGCCCCGAGATCACCGCGAAGGCGCTCGCCCTGCCGGCGGTGGCCTCCACCTGCCGTCCCGTCGTCATCGGCTCGGGCGACGTGATGGCGGCCACGCTCGAGCTGCTCCACTCGCCGTTGACGCTTCACCGCGTGAAGTCGCCCGCCGATTGCCGCTTCGCCGCGGGCACGCTGGAATGCCTCGACCTCGAGAACGTGGACGTGCGCAGCCTGCCGCGCAGCGCGGTGAGCGCCGAGGCGGGCCGGGCCGCCTACGACTATATCGAGACGGCGGTGCGCCTCTGTCAGGGACACGCGATCGACGCCATGGTCACCGCCCCCATCAACAAGGAGGGGCTGGCCGCGGCCGGGCACCAGCACACCGGACATACCGAGATCCTGGCCAAGCTGTCCAATACGCGCGACTTCGCCATGCTCCTCATGGGCAAGGAGCTGCGCGTCATCCACGTGACCACGCATGTGGCACTGCGCCGCGTCCCCGACCTGGTGACGCGCGACCGCGTGGGCCGGGTGATCGGGCTCGCGCAGCAGACCATGAATTTCCTGGGAGTGGCGCGCCCGAAGATCGCGGTGTGCGGGCTCAACCCGCATGCAGGCGAGGAGGGCCTCTTCGGGGACGAGGAGGCGCGCGAGATCACGCCGGCCATCGAGGCCGCGCGGCGTGATGGGCTCGACGTGTACGGTCCCCTGCCCGCCGACACGCTGTTCTCGCGCGCGCGCGGCGGCGAGTTCGACATCGTGGTCGCCATGTACCACGACCAGGGTCATGTCCCCGTGAAGACGCTGGGCTTCACGTTCGATCACGCGACGGGCACGTGGACGGGGTTGTCCGGCGTGAACGTCACCGTCGGCCTCCCCTTCCTGCGCGTGTCGGTGGATCACGGCACCGCCTTCGACCGGGCCTGGAAGGGCATCGCCAATCCCGAGAGCATGATCGAGGCCATCGCGGTGGCCACCCACATGCTGAGCGCGCGAGGGGACTAGGCGCGCCTCGCGCGCCGTCCATGGACGAGGCGGCCCTCCGCGAGCGCATCGGCGAGGTGGCTCGCGGTCGGCTGAGCCGCCGGCGCTTCATCCGCGAGCTCGTGGGGCTCGGACTCACCGCCCCCCTCGCCGCCCAGCTCCTTCCGCCCACGCGCCCCGCGGGCGCACAGGCGCCGGCGCGCCGCGGTGGGGGGGGCGCGCTCCGCCTCCTCTACTGGCAAGCGCCGACCAGCCTCAATCCCCACCTCGCCACCGGGGTCAAGGACGTGCACGCCGCCCGGCTATTCTACGAGCCCCTCGCCGCCTTCGATCCCGACGGCAATCTCGTGCCCCAGCTCGCCGCCGAGATCCCCACCCGGGACAATGGTGGCCTCGCGCGCGACGGAACCTGGGTGCGGTGGCGGCTCAAGCGCGGCGTGACCTGGCATGACGGGCGGCCCTTCACCGCCGACGACGTGGTGTTCAACTGGGAGTACGCCGCCGACCCCGCCACCGCCGCCACCACCCTCTCCAACTATCGCGATCTCGAGCGCGTGGAGAAGCTGGACGACCTGACGGTGCGGGTGGTCTTCAAGCAGCCCACGCCGTTCTGGGCGGGGCCATACTGCGGCGGCGCGGGGATGATCCTTCCGCGGCATCACTTCGAGTCCTATCGCGGCGCGGCCTCGCGCGAGGCGCCCGCCAATCTGCGCCCCGTGGGCACCGGACCGTACCGGCACGGCGACTTCCGCCCCGGCGACGCCCTCCGGGCGGAGCTCAACCCGGGCTATCATCTGGCGGGGCGCCCCACCTTTGATCAGGTCGAGCTGAAGGGCGGCGGTGACGCCGCCTCTGCCGCCCGCGCGGTGCTCCAGACCGGGGAGTACGATTTCGCCTGGAACATGCAGGTCGAAGACGATGTCCTCAAGCGCCTGGAGGGAGGCGGCAAGGGCCGCATCGTCTTCACCCCCAGCAGCAGCACGGAGTTCATCGAGCTCAATTTCGCCGACCCGTGGCGCGAGGTCGACGGCGAGCGCGCCAGCGCGAAGTCCAGTCACCCCCTCCTGTCCAGCCCCGAGGTCCGGCAGGCGCTCGCGCTGCTGGTGGACCGCGAGACCATCCAGGCCGAGATCTACGGGCGCCAGGGGCAGACCACGCCCAATTTTCTCGTCGCGCCGGCGCGCTTCCGGTCGCCGAACACGCGGTGGGACTTCAACCCCGAGCGGGCCAATCAGCTTCTTGAGAGCGCCGGCTGGCGCCGCGGGGCGGACGGCGTGCGTGCCAAGGACGGGCGCCGGCTCGCGCTGGTCTTCCAGACGTCGATCAACGCGCCCCGGCAGAAGACCCAGGCCATCGTGAAGCAGGCGTGCGGGCGGGCCGGCATCGCGGTGGAGCTCAAGTCCGTGGTGGCCGCCACCTACTTCTCCTCCGACGAGGCGAATCCAGACACCGTCCGGCACTTCTTCGCGGATCTCCAGATGTATCAGCTCCTCATGGGGCGACCGGATCCTCAGCTCTACATGGAGCGCTTCACCTCGTGGCAGATCGCGTCGAAGGAGAACAAGTGGACTCTGGGCAATACCGGCCGCTGGCGCCACGAGGAGTACGACCGGCTCTGGCGCGCCTCGGAGCGGGAGATGGACCCCATCAAGCGCGCGGCGCTCTTCATCCGGATGAACGACCTGGTGATGCGCGAGGGCGTGGTCATCCCGCTGGTGTGGCGCAACGAGGCCACCGCGGTGTCCTCCCGGCTGCGCGGGGTGAGCATCTCGCCCTGGGACGGCAATCTCTGGAACCTCGCCCTCTGGCAGCGCGCCACCTGAGAGGAGCCCCGTGGACCACCAGCCCTATGAAGTGATCACCTTCGACTGCTACGGCACTCTCATCGACTGGGAGCGTGGCCTCCGCGACGGCTTCGCGGCGGCGGCGGCGGCGAGCGGGCGCCCGGTGGACACCGTGGCCGCCGTGCGTCTCTTCGCGGAGATGGAGCCTGCCGTGCAGGCCGAGGCCTTCCGGAGCTATCGCGACGTGCTCGCCGAGACCGGCCGGCGGGTGGCGGTGCGTCTCGGCTGGCCGCTGCCCGCCGCGCGCGCGGGCTTCCTCGCCGAGAGCATTCTCGGCTGGACGCCCTTCCCGGACACCAATGCGGCGCTGCGTCGCCTGGCCGCGGCGGGCTACCGGCTCGGCATCCTCTCCAACGTGGACAACGATCTCCTGGCCTGGACGCGGCGCCACTTCGCCGCGCCCTTCGAGCTGATCGTCACCGCGGAGCAGGTGCGCTCTTACAAGCCGGCTCCCGGCCACTTCCTCGAGGCGCGCGCCCGCATCGGAGGACGCCCCTGGCTGCACGCGGCCGCGAGCTATTTCCACGACGTGACGCCGTGCCGGGCGCTGGGCATTCCGTGCGCCTGGATCAATCGCAAGAGCGAGGCGCCCGGCGGCGCCGCGCGGCCGGACCGTGAGTTCCAGACCCTCGCCGCGCTGGCCGACTGGCTGGCGCCCGTGCCGGCGCACGCTTGACAGTCGAACGAGCCCGCCCGTATAACGAGCCAACCCTCGAGCCGCCCACACGGTACAGGAGACGTCACCATGGACGAGCAGGCCCTTCGCGAACATGATCGCCGACGTCAAGGCCGGTCGGATGAGCCGCCGCGTCCTTCATGCGGACCATGGTGGGCGCTCGGCGCTGACCGCGCCGTTGGCCGCCCAGATGCTCGCTGCGGCGCGGGGTCGGCCCGCGCAGGCGCAAGAGGCTCGACGTTCGCGCCGACCAAGCGCGGCGGCGGCGGCGCGCTGAAGATGCTCTGGTGGCAGGCGCCCACCCTGCTCAACCCCCACTTCGCCACCGGGACCAAGGACCAGGACGGCTCCCGCATCTTCTACGAGCCGCTGGCCGCCTACGATCCCGACGGCAATGTCGTGCCGGTGCTGGCCGCCGAGCATCCCGAGCGTGTCCAACGGCGGGCTCGGCCAGCGACCGCAATGGGTGACCTGGAAGCTCAAGAAGGGCGTGAGCTGGCACGACGGCAAGCCGTTCACCGCCGACGACGTGGTGTTCAACTGGGAGTATCGTCGAGCGATCCCGGCGACAAGAGGCGTGACCATCGGCGCCTATCGCGAGATCGACCGAGATCGAGAGCTCGGCGACCACACCGTCAAGCTCGTCTTCAAGCAAGCCCACGCCCTTCTGGTCGGATGCCTTCTGCGGCGTACGCGGCATGATCATCCCCAAGCACGTCTTCGAGGCCTTCCGGGGCGCCAAGGCCCACGAGGCGCCGCCAATCTCAAGCCGGTGGGGACCGGCGCCTACCGCTTCCTGGACTTCAGCCCGGGCGACCTCGTGCGGGGCGAGACCAACACCGCCTATCACGTCCCAACCGGCCCTTCTTCGACACGTTGGAGATGAAGGGCGGGGGCGATGCCGCCTCCGCGGCGCGCGCGGTGCTCCAGACCGGCGAGTACGACTACGCCTGGAATATCCAGGTCGAGGACGACATCCTGCAAGCGCTTGGAGCAGGGCGGCAAGGGCAAGGTCAATATCTGACCCACCGGCAATATCGAGCACATCCAGTGCAATATCACCGACCCGTGGACGCGAGGTGGACGGGGAGCGCTCCAGCATCAAGACCACCCACCCCACGCTCTCGGATCCTGCCGTGCGCCAGGCGCTCAGTCTCCTCGTGGACCGTCCGCGGTGCAGGAGCAGATCTACGGGCGCCGGGGGCCAGACCACGCGCGAACTATCTCAATGCCCCGTCGCGGTTCCACTCGCGGAACATGCGCTGGGAGTTCAACGTGGACAAGGCCAACCAGATCCTGGACGCCGCCGGCTGGAAGCGCGGGGCCGACGGGGTGCGAGCCAAGGACGGCAAGCGGCTCAAGTTCCTCTACCAGACCTCGATCAATGCGCCGCGGCAGAAGAACCAGGCCATCGTCAAGCAGGCCGCGGCCAAGGCGGGGATCGAGATCGAGATGAAGTCGGTCGTGGCCTCGGTGTTCTTCTCCTCCGACCCGGCCAATCCCGACACCTACCCGCATTTCTACTCGGATCTGCAGATGTACACACCACGACCGTCGCCGGACCCGCGCTCTGGTGCATGCGCCAGTTCACGTCCTGGGAGGTCGCCAGAAGGACAATAAGTGGCAGGGGCGGAACATCACCCGGTTGCGCAACGAGGAGTACGACCGGCTCTGGAAGGCCGCCGAGGGCGAGATGGACCCGGTCAAGCGGGCCGCGCAGTTCATCCGGATGAACGACCTCGTGATCCAGAACAGGGTGGTGGTCCCGGTCCTCTGGCGCAACGGCGTCGCGGTGGCCGGGGCTGAAGCTCCGGGGCATCGACTTGAGCGGCTGGGACAGCAACCTCTGGCGGCTGCCCTACTGGTACAAGGAGGCGTAGCAGTCCCGCGCCGATCCCCACGCCTATCTACTCCAAGGGCGGCGGAACCCCCCGCCGCCCTTGACAGTTTCCCTCGTACAGCATATAAGAATGGGGCCGTCCGAACTCGGTTTGGCCGGTCACCGTCGACCCACCCAGGAGGACCACATTGCAGGAGGAGCACACAACCATGGATGAACGCGAGCTACGCAGTCTGATCGGCCAGGTCAAGGCCGGCCGTCTGAGCCGACGCGCTTTCGTGCAGATGATGGTGGGCGTGGGTCTCACCGGGCCGCTCGCCGCGCAGATGCTGGCGTCGGCGGGGGTTGCCCACGCCCAGTCGAAGCAGCCCTACAAGCCCACCAAGCGGGGCGGCGGTGGGGCATTGAAGGTCCTGTGGTGGCAGGGCGCCACCCTGCTGAATCCCCACTTCGCCACCGGCACCAAGGACCAGGACGGCTCGCGCATCTTCTACGAGCCGCTCGCCTCATGGGATCCCGACGGCAACCTCTCGCCGACCCTGGCCGCCGAGATTCCCACCGTCCAGAACGGCGGGCTCGCCCGGGACGGCAAGTCGGTCACGTGGAAGCTCAAGCGGGGCGTCAGCTGGCACGACGGCAAGCCCTTCACCGCCGACGACTGCGTCTTCACCTGGGAGTACTGCGCCGATCCGGCCACCGCATCGGTGTCCATCGGCACCTACAAGGACGTCAAGGTCGAGAAGGTCGACAGCCATACCATCAAGGTCAGCTTCACCAAGCCCACGCCCTTCTGGGCCGACGTCTTCGTGGGCGTGCGCGGCATGATCCTCCCCAAGCACCTGTTCGAAGCCTTCAAGGGCGGCAACTCACGCGAGGCGCCGGCCAACCTCAAGCCTGTCGGCACCGGGCCGTACAAGTTCGCCGACTTCAAGCCCGGCGACATGGTGCGGGGCGACCTCAATCCGAACTACCACATGCCGAACCGGCCCTTCTTCGACAGCATCGAGATGAAGGGCGGCGGCGACGCGGTCTCGGCGGCGCGCGCGGTCATCCAGACCGGCGAGTTCGACTACGCCTGGAACATGCAGGTCGAGGACGAGATCCTCAAGCGGATGGAGCAGGGCGGCAAGGGCAAGGCCGACATCGTGGCCGGCGGCAATATCGAGCATATCCAGTGCAACTTCACCGATCCGTGGAAAGAGGTCGACGGCGAGCGCGCCAGCCTCAAGACCACGCACCCGGTGCTGAGCGATCCCGCGGTGCGGCAGGCGCTGAACCTCCTGGTGGACCGTGCCTCGGTGCAGGAGCAGATCTACGGCCGCACCGGCATCGCCACCGCAAACTTCCTCAATCAGCCCTCGCGCTTCGCGTCGAAGAGCACCAAGTGGGAGCTCAACGTCGACAAGGCCAACCAGATCCTGGAGAGCGCGGGCTGGAAGAAGGGCTCCGACGGCATCCGGGCCAAGGACGGCAAGAAGCTGAAGTTCGTCTACCAGACGTCAATCAACGCGCCGCGCCAGAAGACCCAGGCCATCGTCAAGCAGGCGGCGGCCAAGGCCGGCATCGAGATGGAGCTGAAGTCGGTGACCGCCTCGGTGTACTTCTCGTCCGACGTGGCCAACCCCGATACCTATAGCCACTTCTATACCGACATCCAGATGTACACCACCACCATGACCCAGCCCGATCCCGAGCAGTTCATGCGCCAGTTCCTGACCGAGGAAGTGGCCTCCAAGGACAACAAGTGGCAGGGTCGCAATATCACGCGCTGGCGCAACGAGGAGTTCGACAAGCTCCACAAGGCCTCCGAGTCCGAGCTCGATCCGGTCAAGCGCGCCGCGCTCTTCATCCGGATGAACGAGCTGGTGATCCAGAACGTCGTGGTGATCCCGGTCGTGTTCCGCCCCCGCGTGGCCGCGGTCAGCAATACCCTGCGCGCGGAGCAGAGCGGCTGGGACTCCGACTTCTGGGCCCTCCAGAACTGGTATCGCGAGGGGTAGACCGGCTGTCCGCCGGAGCGAGCGGGCCTGGCGAGCCCGGCCCGCTCGCTCCGGCGACACCGCTGCCTCACGACCACTGAATGTCCAAGTACCTGCTCCGGCGCGTCCTGATCATCATCCCGGTGCTCGCGGGGATCAGCCTCGTGCTCTTCACCATCCTCGCCATGGCCCCCGGCGATCCCTTCGAGGAGCTGGCCACCAACCCGAACGTGCCGCCGGAGGTGCGCATGAACCTGCGCGCCCAGTTCGGCCTCGACGACCCCATCGCCATTCGCTACGTGCGCTGGTTCACCTCCATGATGAAGGGGGACTGGGGCTTCTCCTTCGTGAGCCGAGTCAACGTGGACCAGCTCATCCTTCAGCGGCTGCCCACCACCATCCTCGTCATCGGCTCCGCGCAGCTCCTGGGCCTGCTCATCGCCATTCCCATCGGCGTCATCTCGGCCACCCGGCCCTACTCGCTGTTCGACCAGGTGGCCACCACCGGCGCGTTCCTGGGCTTTTCCCTGCCCACCTTCTTCACCGGTCTCCTCTTCATCCTCTTCTTCAGCATCTACCTGGACTGGCTTCCCTTCATCTACCGCGCCGACATCAGCGCCTCCGGCTGGCGCTGGTGGTGGGAGCATATCCGCCAGGCCATCATGCCGGTGGCCGTGCTGGCGCTCTTCCAGGCCGCTTCCATGACGCGGTTCATGCGCTCGGCGGTGCTCGACGTGATCCAGCTCGACTACGTGCGCACCGCCCGGGCCAAGGGGCTCACCGAGCGCGTGACCGTCGTGCGGCACGTGGTGCGCAATGCCCTCATCCCGGTGGTCACGCTGGTGGCGCTGCAGATCCCTTCCGTGTTCGCCGGCGCCCTCATCACCGAGCAGATCTTCCGGGTGCCCGGCATCGGCTCGCTCCTCATCAGCTCCATCCTCGCCAATGACACCCCGGTGATCATGGCCATCACCTTCGTGTTCTCGGCGCTGGTGGTCCTCTTCAACCTCGTCGCCGACATCCTCTATGGCTGGCTCGATCCCCGCATCTCGTACCGATAGGCCGGCCACCCGCGCCACCGCGCTCCCGGCGGACCCGGCGATGACGCGGCGGCCCCCCACCTCGCTGGGGGCCGAGGCCTGGCGCCGCTTCCGTCGTCACCGGCTCGCCCTCTTCGGAGCCGCCATCTTGATGGTCATGGTGGTCGCCGTCCTCGCCGGCCCCTTCGTGTACCGGGTGCCCATCGACGAGATCGACTTCAAGGCGAAGCTCAAAGGACCCTCCTGGGCCCATCCGCTCGGCACCGACGACCTCGGCCAGGACCTCCTCGCCCGCATGCTCTACGGCGGCCGGATCTCGCTGGCGGTGGGGCTCAGCGCCATGCTCATCGCCATCCTCGCCGGCACCGCGGTGGGCGCCGTCGCCGGCTTCACGGGCGGCGTGGTGGACCACGCGCTGATGCGGATCACCGACCTCTTCCTCTCCCTGCCCGGCCTGCCGCTGCTCCTCCTCATCGTGTACCTCTTCCGGGACGCGCTGAAGAAGTACCTCGGGCCCGAGGTGGGTGTCTTCGTGATGATCGTGGCGGTGATCGGCGGGCTGCGGTGGATGCCGGTGGCGCGGCTGGTGCGCGCCCAGTTCCTGTCGCTCCGCGAGAAGGAGTTCGTGGAGGCGGCGCGCGGCCTCGGCGCGGCGCCGATCCGGCAGGTACTCCGCCATATCCTGCCGAACTCCGTGGGGCCCGTCATCGTGGCCGGCACCATCGACGTGGCGGCGGCCATCATCGCCGAGTCGTCCCTGTCCTTCCTCGGGCTGGGCTTCCCCCCCGACATCCCGACCTGGGGGCGCATCCTGTTCGACGCCAAGGACAACCTGGACTTCGCCCCCCACTGGGCGCTGTTCCCCGGTACCGCCATCTTCCTCACGGTGCTCTCGATCAACTATATCGGGGACGGCCTCCGGGACGCCCTCGATCCCCGCAAAGTTCTCTAGACCCCAGTCCACCGGAGGCCCGCAGTGACCCCAAGCGATCTCTGCTATACGCCCGCCACCGAGCTCGCCCGCCTCTACCGCGCCCGCAAGGTCTCGCCGCTCGAGGTCATGGAGGCGGTACTGGGGCGCGTGGACTCGGTGAACCCGGCGGTCAATGCCTGTGTGACGGTGGCGCGCGAGGCGGCCCTGGCGGAGGCGCGACGCGCCACCGCGGCCCTCCGCCGCGCCAAGGCCCTGCCGCCGCTGCATGGGGTGCCGGTGTCCATCAAGGACCTCACGCCCACCAAGGGCATCCGCACCACCTGGGGCTCGAAGATCTACGAGCACCATGTGCCGAAGGAGGACGCGCTGGTGGTGGAGCGGCTCAAGGCCGCGGGCGCCATCGTCTTCGCCAAGACCAATACGCCCGAGTTCGGCGCCGGCGGCAATACCTTCAATGCCGTCTTCGGCGCGACGCGGAACCCGTGGGACCCCGCGCTGACCTGTGGCGGCTCCAGCGGGGGCGCGGCGGTGGCGCTCGCCACCGGCATGGGGCCCATCGCGCAGGGCTCGGACCTCGGCGGCTCCTTGCGGACTCCCGCCGCCTTTTGCGGCGTGGTGGGCTTCCGGACCACGCCGGGCCTGGTGCCCCAGGTGCCGGCTGACCTGGCCTGGGACTCGCTTTCGGTGACGGGACCCATGGCGCGCACGGTGGGCGACGCCGCCCTCATGCTGGCCGCCATCGCCGGCCCCGACGCGCGGGCGCCGCTGTCGTATGAGGTGGACACGCGCGCCTTCACGCAGGCGCTGCGATCGCCCTCGGTGAAGGGGCTCCGCATGGCGTGGACTCCCGACCTCGACGGCTTGATTCCGGTGGACGCCGAGGTCGCGCGCATCGCCGCCGGCGCCTGCCGCGTCTTCCGCTCACTGGGCGCCCGCGTCGACCACGCCTGCCCGGACTTCTCGGAGGTCAACGACATCGTGCTCGGCACCCGGGGCCTCTCCATGGTGGCGCGACACGCCGACAAGCTGCCCCAGTGGAAGGACAAGCTG
Organism: uncultured Candidatus Rokubacteria bacterium; assembly: GCA_963733725.1. Lineage (GTDB taxonomy): Bacteria > Methylomirabilota > Methylomirabilia > Rokubacteriales > CSP1-6 > DASRWT01. The sequence goes on from CAVTFC010000008.1 coordinate 51,875, forward strand.
CAGAAGGGGCTCCTGTGGAATATCGAGCAGGGGCTTGCCCTCACCTCCCGGGACATCGCCCGCGCCGAGATCGCGCGCAGCGCGCTCTGGCAGCGGGTGCGCGCCTTCATGGAGCGGTACGACTACCTGATCCTTCCCACCGTGGCGGTGCCGCCGTTCGCGGTGGAGCAACGCTATCCCACCGAGATCAACGGCAAGCCGCTGGACAACTACACCCAGTGGTTCTTCCTCACCTACGGCATCACCCTGACCGCGCTCCCCGTCATCTCCGTCCCATGCGGCTTCACGTCGAGCGGGCTGCCGGTGGGACTGCAGATCGTGGGACGGTGGCACGCGGAGACGGCGGTGCTCCGCGCCGCGGCGGCGTTCGAGGCCGCGCAGCCTTGGGTGGGCCGGATCCCGCCGGTGATCACCGCCCGGGAGCGCGCGCACCGGGCCTAGGCGGCCCGCGATTGCATGCTAGACGAGCACGCTACAATGAGGACAAGGAGGCACGCATGAAGCCCAAGATCGGCATCACCGACGACAAGCGAGAGAGTCTGGTGGAGATCCTCAACGACCTGCTCTCCGACGAGTACGTGCTGTACACCAAGACGCGCAACTACCACTGGAACGTGGTGGGAACCCAGTTCAACGACCTCCACAAGTTCTTCGAGGCGCAGTACGAGGCGTTGGACGGGTTCATCGACGAGGTCGCCGAGCGCGCCCGCAGCCTGGGGGGCCACGCGCTGGGAACGCTGGCGGAATTCACCCACCACGCGCGCCTGAAGGAAGAGCCCCGCAAGTTCCCCGAGGCCAAGCAGATGCTGTCCAATCTCCTCGCCGACCACGAGAGCCTGATCCGCACCCTGCGCGCGGATCTCCAGACGGCGATGGACAAGCACGGCGACGCCGGCACCAGCGACTTCCTCACCGGCCTCATGGAGAAGCACGAAAAGATGGCCTGGATGCTGCGGTCGTTTCTCGGCTGAGCTACCCGCTCTTGCCCAGGCTCCGAAGCGGCGCGCCGGTGAGGCGCGTGAGGATCCACTCCCGGCGAAGCCGGGCGCCGAGCCGCTCGTAGAAGCCGATGGCCGGACGGTTCCAGTTGAGGACGGCCCACTCGAGCCGGCCGCAGCCGCGCTTGACGGCAATGCGCGCCAGCGCGGCCAGCAGGGCCTTGCCCGCCCCCGCCCCCCGCTCCTCGGGGAGGACGAAGAGGTCCTCCAGGTACAGAGTGGGCCGGGCAAGAAAAGTGGAGAACGTGAAGAAGTAGAGGGCCATGCCCACCGGCCGGTCGCCACGCCGGCAGATGAGCGTTTCGAAGTAGCGCCGGCGGCCGAATCCGTGCCGTCGCACCTCCGCCGGAGTGGCCTTGCACTCATGCCGGAGCCGCTCGTAGTCGGCGAGCCCGCGGATGAGGGCGACGATGGTCGGGATGTCGCGTGCGGTGCCGGGGCGGATGGTGAGAGCGCCCGCGCGCTTCGAGCGCGCGGGCCGCCGCGGCACTCGGCGCGCGGCGCGCCTCGTCTTCATGCCGCGGCCGCCCAGTCCATCATGCGCGGCTCTCCCAGTAACGCCCAGGATGGGGTCGCTTGGCGAGGCGGCGCTCGAGGAGCCCACGGCTCCGCGCGACGTCGCCCCCCCGCAGCGCGGCGGCCAGCAGGGTATCGTGAAAGACCTCGCGCTGGGCGTGGCTACCGCCCACCTCGAGGATGCGCGACTCGATGGGAGCGATGCGCGCCACCGCGTCCGCATGCTCGCCGCGGACGAAGGCGTGGAGCCCTTCCAGCAGCGGGACGACCACCTCGCCGAGGGTCGGGTGGCGCGACTTCTTGCCGCGCGCGCGCAGGCGCTCGAGCTGGAGCTCCGCATTCCCCCAGTCCCCCGCCGCGGCCAGCGCCATCCCCACGTGGAGGTCGTGGAAGAGCAGGAGCGGCAGCTCGAGCCAGCTCCGCGCCGCCGCCCCCAGGTGACGCCAGCGCTCGGGGTCCGGGTGCTCGAACAGATCCAGCCGCCACGCCAGCGACACCGAATCTTGAAGATCGGCGCCCACCTGGATGGGGATGCGGCCGAACACCGACTGGAACAGCGCCGCCGCGCGGTCGTAGCGCCCCTCCGCGAGGTGCATGAGCGCCAGGTGCCAGAGCAGATGGTTCCGGAAATAGCCCAGGTGATCACAGGGATGAATGCGCGGCGGCAGGGCCTCCGCCCCGCGGTCGTTCTCCCCCGTCTCGTACAGCACGTGCGCGATGGCGTGGACGGCCCACGCGTCCTTCGCGTTCATCCCCACCGCGCGCTCCGCCAGCGGCAGCGCCTCGGCGTAGCGGCGATTCTCCTCGAGGCTGAACGCGTGGAGCCCCAGCATGTAGGAATCGCCCTCGAGGGCCCCCCGCATCGACTCCGTCAGGTCCAGCATCTCCGCGGAGCGCCCCTGCCAGAAGTGGATGTAGTAGAGGCGCTGGATGAGCATCATGTCGCGCGGATGCTCGGCGAGGATCTCGCGGATGAGCGGGATGGCGTCGTTGCCGCGCCCCCCCACCCACAGCGCGAGGGCGTCGACATGACGGCGCTCGCGCGCCGAGAGGCCGGGCGCCTTCGCCGCGGCCACCGCGCGGTCCATCTCCGCGCGCCCCTCGGGCAGCTCCTCGTTCAGATAGCGCGAGACGGCCAATCCGGCCCGGGCCAGGGCGAACTCGGGATCGGCCGCCACCGCGGACTCGAAGGCGGTCACCGTGTCGGCGCCGAAGCCGAGCAGCGCGCGCACCCCGCGATCGTAGCCGTCGACGGCGGCGCGGGAGTCGCTGGAGACGGTCAGCCCATAAGCGTCGCGCAGCACGGCGGCCATCCTAGCAGACCGGCCCTCGGGCTGTCGACGGCGCCCCGCCGCCTCGCGACGCGCTCTACTCTTCCGCGTTGGGCACGATGACCCAGAGGATGAGGTAGACGAGGATCCCGGGGAACGCCACCGAGAAGATGGAGCCGATGACGTAGAGCACCCGCACGAGCGTGGGGTCCCAGCCCAACCATTCCGCGATGCCGCCGCAGACGCCGGCAATCATACGGGACCGCCGCGAGCGTCGGAGGGGCCGGCGCACGTCCATCACGCGGCCCCCCGGAGATGTCGCGCCAGGAACTCGACCGCGCGCCGCTCGGCCCAGGAGGGCCCGGCGCCGCCCTCGAGAAACCCCGCATGTCCGCCCTCGGCGGGAAACTCCGCCTCGAGCCAGGGGGAGCGGTCCACCTCGGCCCGCGGCAGCGACTCCGCCGGGACGAAGGGGTCGTTCACGGCGTTGATGAGGAGCGCGGGCCGGCGGATCGCGGAGAGATACGGCCCGCTGCTCGACCGGCTCCAGTAGTCCTCTTCGTCGGCGAAGCCGAAGATCGGTGCCGTCACGAGTCGATCGTACAGCCGGAACGTCCCCGCGCGCAGGGCCGCCGGAAGGTCCACCCGCTCCGTGTAGAGCGCCGACTTCGCCCGGATCTTGGCCTTCATGGTGCGGAGAAAGTGGGCGGTGTAGAGGAGGCGGTTCATCCCGCGATCGAGCGCCCCCGCGCAGGCGGCGAGATCGAAGGGGACCGAGATCGCGACGGCGGCGGCGATCTGGTCCGGCGCGCCGTCCCCCTGCTCGCCCAGCCACTTCAGCGCGACGTTGCCGCCGAGGGAGACGCCGACCAGGCCCAGGCGCGCGCCGGGCGCCGCGTCGATGAGCCGCCGCACCGTCCAGTCCAGATCGGAGGTCTCCCCGGAGTGGTAGAGGCGGCCGAGCCGATTCAGCTCCCCGCTGCACGAGCGGAAGTGCAGCACGACACCCCGCCAGCCCGACGCCTCCACGAGCCCCATGAGCCCCAGGGCATAGTGCGAGTCCGACGACCCCTCGAGCCCGTGAAGGACCACCACGCACGGCGCGCGGGCATCGTCACGACCGGCCGCCAGCCAGTCGAGGTCGAGGAAATCGCCGTCCGGCGTCTCCCAGCGCTCGCGCCGGAGCGCGGGCCGCCTCGGGCGCCGGCGAAGCGGTCCCCAGAGGGTCTGCAGGTGCCGCCCCCGCAGCCACCACGGCGGCCGGTAGTCAGCGGGGGCGGCAGTCATGCGCGGGCAGGGCGGCCGCTTACTCCTGGCCTTCGAGGATGAGCCGGACCACGTGCGGCGCCATCTCTCGCGCGCGCTGATCCAGCTGGGCCTCGGAGAGATTGGCGATGGGATGCGGCATGGACAGGAACTTGTACGCGGGCAGCCCCCACGACTGGGCCATGGCCCGCCCGGTGCCCTCGAAGACGTCGGTGACGATGGACGCAGCGGGAACGCCGTTCTTCTCCATCAGGATTCCGTCGAGCACACTGCCCGACGAGCACGACCCTCAGTCGCCGATGCCGGCGACGACGACGTCGACGGTGCGCTTGGCCTCCTCAAGGATCTCGGCGTGCGCGGGCACGCTGGCATTGTGCTTCCGCCACATCCGGCACTCCGCGGCGCCGTACTCGTTGATGAGGATCTCGCCGATCCGGTGCAGCAGCCGGTCGGAGTTGAACTTGGTGTTCTCCACCAGGCCCACGCGCTTGCCCTTCAGCGAGTCCGGGCGCGCCACGAAGGTCAGCGGTTGGCGGCGCGGCTCCACGGTGGGGTCGAGAATCTCGATGGGTGCCATCAGGCCCTCCTCTCACGAATGAGCTTCGTCACCGACTGGGAAGAGCGGCGGCCCCCCGCCCAGCCCGGGATATAGCACGAGAACGCGCCCGCGCGGCCGCCCGCGGCGACCACGAGCACGTCCTCCGGACCCGCCAGCAACGACTTGTACGTGGTCTCGTCCTGCGGGGTCACCGACCCGGGCAGCCGCTCCGTACGCTTGAAGTGGGCGATGCTGACCTGGGTATTGTCGAAGACGTATTTCCGGATGTCGGCCTTGCTCCAGCCGCCCGCCGCGATGGTCCGCATGTGCTCGCCGGCCAGCACCACCACGTACTGGGGCTGCCCCCCGGTGCTGTTGTGGTGGCGCATGTCGTCGCAGAGCGTCTTGAGGATCCCCTCCGGGGTGCTCGAGAGCTGATTGTAGAACTGCCGCGGCCCCTCCGCCGACATCACCGTCACCGTGCTGTCGCCGGCGGCGAAGCCGCGCTCGACGTGCAGCGGCGTCCAGGGGCTCTCCGCCTCGTTCTCCGCGATCACATAGGTGTACTTGCCGGGATGCCCGACGGTGCCGCGATCGAGCAGCCCCGGCAGCGTCCCGATCACGTTGCGCATCACGAGGCGTAGCGCGCGCCCCACGGTGGCATTGGAGCGCCAGCCCGGCCCGAAGAGATTGTCCTCGCAGTTGAAGCCGAGGCGCGCCGCGATGGGCCCATTGATGATCATGAAGACGGCGGCGCCGCCGGTGGAGGTGGCGGGGCCGTGATAGCCCCAGACCGGCTCCGCGATGCCCTCCACCGCCGCCACTACGATGGGCATGTACTCGGGCCGGCAGCCCGCCATCACCGCGTTGATGGCGACCTTCTCCGCCGTCACCGCCACCTGGCGATTGGTGATGAAGGCGATCTGATGGTCCGGCTCGAGCCCGGCGGCCTCGAGCATGGCCCGCACCGAAGGCTCGGTGGGCGGCACGACGGGCAATCCGTCCGTCCAGCCCCGCTCGTAACACAGCTCCATGGCGAGGCCGATATCCGCGACCACGTGACGCTTGGAAGCCAGTGCCGTTGTCATGGCGGGGATTATACCCGAATATGCGGGCATGCTCGGGGGCACGAAGCCGCACGTGGTGATCGTGGGGGGCGGCTTCGCCGGTCTCAATGCGGCCCGCGTCCTCGCGCGCCGCCGCGCGCGCGTGACCCTGGTGGACTGCCGCAACCATCATCTCTTCCAGCCGCTGCTGTACCAGGTCGCCACCGCGGGCCTGTCCCCCGCCGACATCGCCACGCCGCTGCGATCCATCCTCAGGAACGCTCCCGATGTGCGCGTGATCCTCGCCGCCGCCGTGCGCGTCGAGTCCGAAGCGCGCCGCGTGGTCCTCGACGAGGGCGAGCTGGTCTATGACGCGCTCATCCTCGCCGCCGGCGCCACCCACTCCTATTTCGGCCACGATGAGTGGGAAGCGCTGGCGCCCGGCCTCAAGACGCTCGAGGACGCGCTGGAGATCCGCCGGCGCGTGCTGCTCGCCTTCGAGGCCGCCGAGCGCGCCGAGGACGGCGCGGAGCGCCGCGCTCTCCTCACCCTCGTGGTCATCGGCGGCGGCCCCACCGGCGTGGAGCTGGCGGGCGCGCTGGCCGAGATCGCGCGCCACACCATCGCGCGCGACTTCCGCGCGATCGACCCGACCCAGGCGCGGGTGGTCCTCCTCGAGGGCGGACCGCGCATTCTCGCGACCTTCCCGGAAGGCCTCGCCCGCGCGGCGGCTCGGAGCCTCGAGCGCATCGGCGTGGAGGTGCGTACCGGCGCCCTGGTCACGCGGATCACGCCGGACGCGGTCTGGGTGGGCGGTGAACAGATCCGCTCGCGCGCCGTGCTGTGGGCGGCCGGCGTGGCGGCGGCGCCGCTGGCCCGCACCCTCGGCGTGCCGCTCGACCGCGCCGGACGCATTCCCGTTACGCCCGACCTCTCCGTGGCCGGGCATCCGGAGATCTTCGTCGCCGGCGATCTCTGTGCCTTCAATCACGGTACCGGCGAGCCGTTGCCCGGTGTGGCCCCGGTGGCCATACAGCAGGGCCGAGCGGCGGCCCACAATGCCTGGCGCCGGCTCGCCGGCGAAGCCACCCTCCCCTTCCGCTATCGCGACCGCGGGAGCATGGCCACGATAGGCCGCGCTTCCGCCGTCGCGCTTATCGGCCCCCTGAGGCTCTCGGGGTTGATGGCCTGGCTGGCCTGGCTCGGCGTGCACATCATGTTTCTCATCGGCTTCCGGAACCGCTTCCTCGTGCTCTTCGAATGGGCATGGGCCTATGCCACCTGGCAGCGGGGCGCCCGCCTGATCACCGGCCGCTGGCGCGGCCCGGCCTAGTACACTGATGGTCAGCACATTCCAAGCGGAGGATTCGAGCGTCCATGCCCCTCGTCGCGTATTTTTCCATGGAGTACGGGTTGCACGAAGAATTCCCCTCGTACGCCGGCGGCCTCGGCGTCCTCGCCGGCGACTTCATGAAGTCGGCGGGCGACCTCGGGATGCCGGTGGTCGGCATCGGTCTCCGATGGGCCCAGGGCTATACCGCCCAGCGCATCGGCGAGGACGGCCAGCCCGTGGACGAGTGGCCCGAGCACAAGCCCGACTTCCTCACCGACACCGGCACCCGGGTGCGGGTGCGCGTCGCCGCCCGTGAAGTCGAGTGCCGCGTGTGGCGCGTCGCGCGCTACCAGATCGCGCCGCTCTTCCTCCTCGAGCCTACCGATCCGCGCGACCTCTGGATCACCCGCCGCCTCTACGACCCGCGGCCCGACTGCCGCATCGCCCAGGAGATGCTGCTCGGCATCGGCGGCGTGCGCGCGCTCGCAGGCTCGGCATCAGCCGGTCGACCTCTACCACTTCAACGAGGGGCATGCGGTGTTCGCCGGGCTCGAGCTCATCGCCGACCGCATGGAGGCGGGGCGTCAGTTCGAGGAGGCGTGGGCGGCGGTGCGCGCCGGCGCATCGTGTTCACCACGCACACGCCGGTGCCGGCGGGCAACGAGGCGCACGCGCTCGCCGATCTCCACCGGCTCGGCGCCGACTGCGGCCTCCTGCGCCGCCGAGCTGCGCGCGCTCGGCGGCGATCCGTTCAACATGACGGTGGCGGGCCTGCGCCTGGCCGCACCGGGCCAACGCGGTGGCCGCAGCTGCACGGCGAGACCGCGCGCAAGATGTGGGCCGGACGTGGACGGCGCGGCGCCCATCATCGCCATCACCAACGGCGTGCACGTGGCGACCTGGCAGGACCCGCGCGTGCCTGCCGCGCTGTCGCAGCGACGGCGCGCTCCGCGCCACGCGGCGCGAGCTCAAGGAAGAGCTCCTCGCGGAGGTCGGCGCGGCGCACCGGGGTGCGCATGGATCCGGACGCGCTGACCATCGGCTTCGCCCGGCGCGCCGCCACCTACAAGCGGCCCGACCTCCTCCTCCGCGAGCCCGAGCGCCTCGCGCGCGCTGCTGAAGGAAGGGCGCGTGCAGGTGCTCTTCGCCGGCAAGGCGCATCCGGCGGACGGCGAAGGCAAGGCGGTGGTCGCGAACCTGGTCCGCACCATCCGGCAGTGGCCGGAGTCCATCGTCTTCCTCGAGAACTACGACATGGGGCTGGGCCGGCTCGCTCACGCGCGGCTGCGACGTGTGGCTCAACAATCCGCGGCGCCCGCTCGAGGCCTCGGGCACGTCGGGCATGAAGGCGGCGATGAACGGCGTGCTCAACCTCTCGATGCTCGACGGCTGGTGGCCGGAGGGTTGCGAGCACGGCGTCACCGGCTGGGCCATCGGGGACGGCACCGAGCCGCCCGACCCCGACCGCCCGCGACCTCGCCGCGCTGTACCACACGCTCGAGACGCGAGGTGCTGCCCACCTGGGCGAGCCCCGACCGCTGGACGCGGATGATGCGCGCCTCCATCAAGATGGGCGTCGAGCGCTTCTCCTCCGACCGGATGGTGCGCGAGTACTTCGAGCGGCTCTACGTCTAGTCGCCGGGGCTACTTCGCCTTGGCGATCTCGTCGGCCAGCTCCTGGGCGCGCTTGCGGTCCAAGGGCTTGAGGCGCTCCAGCACCTTCCGCGCCTCCTCGAGCTGCCCCATCTTCACGTAGGCCTCGCCGAGATACTCGAGCGCCTCCGGAAAGCGCGGCTTCAGCCGCAGGGCCTCGTCGTAGGCCTTCACCGAGTCGGGATAGTTGCCCACGTGGCGGAGCGCATAGCCCAGCTCGTTCCACGCCTCCGGGTAGTCGGGCTTGAGCTCGGTGGCCTTCTTGAAGGACGCCACCGCCACCGACCACTCCTTCGCGCGCTTGGCGCGCATGCCCTTGCCGTACTCCTCCTCGGCGGGCGTCTGCACGGGGCCTCGGCTGGCCGGCGACGGGGTGGGCTCGGCGGCGGCCGCGACGATCCGGCGCGGCCACGATCAGGGCGAGGGCGAGCGCGATCAGCGTCGTCATGGGGCCTCCGTTCGAGCGTGCATGCGCGGGCCATCGAGCGTGACGGGACCATCATATCCTCTTGCGCAACTCACGGCCCCCCCCGGCCCCCCCCGACCCGGCCCCTGACCGGGACGAACCGAGACCAGCGCGAGTACGGCCGCCAGGGCGCACACGCCCCCCGCGACCGCGAAGGCCGCGCTGAACGCCCCGTCCCACCCCAGCGCGCGCTCGAGCCCGCCGAACACCGACGCGGAGACCTGGACGCCCGCCACGATGCCCAGCGTGCGGCTCATGAAGGCCAGGCCGCCCGCCGCGCCCTGTCGCGCCGCCGGGAAGGCCCGCATCACCTGGGCGAGATTGGGCACCTGGAAGAGGCCGAGACCCAGGCCCACCAGCGCCAGCGCCACCCCGACCACGGGCCAGGACGACGTCGCGTCGAGACGGCTGATGAGGATGAGCCCGACGGCCTCCGCGGTCAGCCCCAGCGTCATGGGGAGCCGCGGACCCGCGCGGTCCGTGATGCGGCCGGCCAGCGGTGACATGGCGGCGGTGCCGAGCGGCGTCAGCATGAAGAACAGCCCGGCGCCCGCGGCGGGGAGCCCCCGCACGCCCACCAGATAGTAGGGCACGAGCAACCACACGGCGAATTGCGCCCAGTTTGCGAGCGCGGACAGGAGCAGGGCGCCCAGCACGCCGGCGCGCAGCCATTCCGCGCGGGGCGGCAGGCGCCACGCGCCCACGCGCCCGCCGCGGGGCAAGCGCCACAGCGAGAGGAGGCCCACCGCGAGGGCGAGCGGCGCGCGATAGAGAAACACCGCGCGCCAGCCGGACACTTCCACCAGCGCGCCCCCGATGATGGGCCCGAGCGCCAGCCCGGCGCCCATGCCGAGCGCGAGCCGGCCGAGCCCGAATCCGTGGCGCTCCCGCGGCAGCGCCAGCGTGATCAGCGCGGGCGCGGTGCCGTAGATGAGGCCGCCGCCCACGCCCTGCAGCACCCGGGTGGCGAGGAGGAGACCAAAGGACGACACGACGAGATAGCCCGCGAAGGCGGCGGCGGAGATCCAGAGTCCCGCCGTGAACACGGGACCGGGACCGAAGCGGTCGGCGAGCAGGCCGGCGCCGAAGGCGGTGAGGGCATACGTGAGCACGTAGCAGACGATCACCCAGCGGATGGACACCGGGCCCACCCCGAAGGCCGCCGACATGGCGGGGAAGGCGATGTTCACGGACGCGTCGAGCGAGACCACCAGCGCGCCAAGCGCGGCGAGGGCGACAGACACCAGAGTATACTAGCCGGGCTGCGCAGCCATCTGGAGGGGTTTTCACTCATGCGAACGAACAATCGCGTCGCGCTCGTGTGTGCTCTTCCCCGCCCGTTGACCCCGGCGCGCGGGTCGCGGTAGAACTGGGACCCATGACTTCGCCGCTGGCGCCGGGTATGTCGGCCGAGATCCGGATCACCGTCACCCGTGAGCTCACCGCCGACACGCTGGGCAATCCGGGCGTGCTTGTCTACGCCACGCCCTACGTGGTCACCTTGCTCGAGAACGCCTCCAGCGCCGTCCTCAAACCGCACCTCCCGCCGGGCGCCGGCTCGGTGGGCACCATGGTGGAGATGAAGCATCTCGCCGCCACGCCGGTGGGCATGATTGTGCGGGCCACCGCCACCGTGCTCGAAACCGACGGCAAGCGCGTCCTCTTCGCGGTGGAGGCCTGGGACGAGGTGGAGAAGATCGCCGAGGGACGCCACGAGCGCTTCGTCGTCGGCAACCTCGCGCGCTTCCTGGAGCGCGCGATGGCCAAGGGCAAGTCCCGGACCTAGGAGGTCCCCATGCCAATCCAGATCAACACCAGCATCAAGGGCAAGGAGTACGCGCCCTACGTGGTCCACGTGGAGCGGGGCAAGATCAAGGAGTTCGCCCGCGCCATCGGCGATCTCTCCCCCTTCTACCTCGACGACGAGGTGGGCCGCGCGTCCCCGTGGGGCGACATCATCGCGCCGCCCACCTTCCCGATCACGTTCAAGGATGAGAAGGCCGACACGGGCTCCATGTTGAAAGATCTCGGCACCGACCTCTCCCGCATCCTCCACGGGGAGCAGGAGTTCGAGCACTTCAAGCCCATCCGGCCGGGCGATACTCTCCTTTGCCGGGGACGGATCTCCGATATCTACGAAAAGTCCGGCAAGTCCGGCCCCATGGCCTTCGTGGTCCGGGAGACGACGATCACCGACGCCGACAACGACGTGGTGGCCAGGGTCCGCGGCATCACCGTCGTTCGCCTGTGAGGACGCCATGAAATACGCCAAGGTCTACTTCGAGGACGTCGAGGTCGGCAGCGAGATGCCCCCGCTGGTCAAGGGGCCCATCGAGCAGATCCAGCTCACGCGCTACGCCGGCGCCTCCGGTGACTTCAATCCCATTCACCAGGACGCCGCCTTCGCCCGCGCCGCCGGCATGGGCGACGTCTTCGGTCACGGCATGCTCTCCATGGGCTTCGTGGCCCAGTCCGTGACGGACTGGCTGGGCGTGGGCGCCACCCAGAAGGTCGGGGTGCGCTTCGCCGGCCTGGTGCGCCTGGGCGACGTCATCACCTGCCGCGGCAAGGTCGTCGCCAAGCGGCCCGCGAAAGAGCCTGGCCGCGGGCCGGGCGAGGTGGACCTCGAGCTGTGGGCCGAGAATCAGAAGGGCGAGAAGGTCGTCACCGGGCGCGCGACCGCGGCCCTCGTCTCGCGCGAGAACGACTAGGGGTCCGAGGCGGCCAGGAACTGACGGAGTGCCTCGTGGGTGGACGGGAAAGCCAGCTCCTCCCACGGAATCTGGGCCGGGGCCACCCACTCCACGCGATCGTTTTCGTGGCAGGTGGCGAGCGTGCCGCCGGTGACGGCGGCGCGGTACACCACGATCACGATCGGTGAGCCGGGATAGGAGTAGACGCCCACCAGCCCCCCGAGATCCACGCGGAGCCCGGTCTCCTCCCAGGTCTCGCGCACCGCCGCCGCCGCCACCGGCTCGCCCCAGTCCACGAAGCCGCCCGGAAAGGTCCACTTGCCGTAGGACGGGTTGATTGCCCGTCTCGTGAGCAGGATCCGGCCGTCGGACTCCGGGATGGTGCCCGCCACCACCTTGTGGTTGAGGTAGAAGACGAACCCGCAGCGCGCGCACACCGGCTCGTGCCGGCCCTCGGGCGGGACGGGCCGGCGCTCCAGCGCGCCGCCGCAAAGTGGGCAGAAGCGCACGCCGTCTGGCGTGAGCTGGCGGAGGGATTCGTTGACGCTCATGCGCCCGCAGTCTACCATCTGCCCGCGCGATGAAATGGGTGGCGGCGAAGTCGGGCTTCGACGAGGTGTTCGGGCGGGGCCAGACCCCGCGCGCGCACTACGCCGCGCTCATCTCCATCCTCGAGTCCTTCACCCTCGAGGACGTGGCGCGGCGCGAGCGCCTCCAGCGCCTGGCCCTCATGAACCAGGGCATCACCTTCACGGTGTACGGCGAGAAGGAGGGGCTCGAGCGCATCTTTCCCTTCGACTTCGTGCCCCGCATCATCCCCGCCGCGGAGTGGAAGCTGATCCAGGACGGCCTCGTCCAGCGCATCACCGCACTCAACCTCTTCCTGCTCGACATCTACGGGGACCAGAAGTGCCTCCATGACAAGGTCATTCCCGCCGAGCTCGTGCTCTCGCGCAAGGAGTACAAGCGCGAGCTGCGCGGGGTGGTGCCGCCGCGGAAGATCTTCACCCACGTGGTCGGCACCGACATCATCCGCGACGGCAAGGGCCAGTATCTCGTCCTCGAGGACAATTGCCGGGTGCCCAGCGGCGTCTCCTACGTGCTGGAAAACCGCACCCTGCTCAACCGCGTGTTCCCGGAGTTCTTCGCCTCCTACCCGGTGCGGCCGATCAAGGACTACCCGAGCCTCCTCCTCGACACCTTGCTCCATGCGGCGCCGCGCTCCAGCCAGAGCCCCGTCACGGTGGTGCTCTCGCCCGGCATCCACAACTCCGCCTACTTCGAGCACTCCTATCTCGCCCGCGAGATGGGCGTGGATCTCGTGGAAGGGCGCGATCTCCTCGTGGAGGGCAATCGCGTCTTCATGCGCCGCACCCACGGCAAGCGGCAGGTGGACGTCATCTATCGAAGAGTGGACGACGAGTTCGTCGATCCCCTCACCTTCCGCCGCGACAGCATGCTGGGCGTGCCCGGCCTCCTCAACGTCTACCGTGAGGGCAACGTGGTCCTCGCCAATGCGCCGGGGGCCGGCGTGGCCGACGACAAGAGCGTCTATGCCTTCATGCCCGCGTTGATCAAGTACTACCTGGGCGAGGAGCCGCTGCTCCCCCAGGTGCCGACCTACCTCGGCGCCGGCAAGGACGACCTGCGTTTCATCACGGAGCATGCGGGCGAGCTGGTGGTGAAGACCACCGGCGATGCGGGCGGCTACGGGATGCTCATGGGCCCCTTCGCGTCGAAGAAGGAGATCGAGACCTACGTGGCTCAGGTCAAGAAGAACCCCGGCAACTACATCGCGCAGCCGCTGGTGGATCTCTCCTCGCATCCCACCCATGTGGAGGGGCGCTTCGAGCCGCGCCGCATCGACCTGCGGCCCTTCATTCTGTACGGCGACCGCATCCGCGTGCTGCCCGGCGGGCTCACCCGGGTGGCGCTGCGCCCCGGCTCCTATGTCGTCAACTCCTCCCAGGGCGGGGGCAGCAAGGACACCTGGGTGCTGGCGCCCCGCGAGCCATGATCCTCTCGCGTGTCGCCGACGGGCTCTACTGGATGGGGCGCTACCTCGAGCGCGCCGAGAACACCGTCCGCCTCCTCCTCGTCGCCGAGGAGCTGGCCACCGAGGTCTTCGGGCTCGACGAGGACGTCGCCCGCTCGGAGTGGCATGACCTGGGCGACATCTTCCCGGGCCCCGCGCTCCCCGAGCGGGCCACTCGCCACGTGGCCGGCCTCGCCGCCCACTCGCTCCAGGCGCTCACCTTCTCCGCCGCCCATCCGAACTCGGTGTATTTCTCGCTCAAGCGGGCCCGCGACAATGCGCGGGGGGTGCGGGAAGCCCTCACCGTGGAAGTCTTCGTCAATCTCAACGAAACCTATCGCGAGCTCGAGGAGGCGGCCAAGCGCCGCTTGGTCGACACGCCCACCTTCCGCAGCGCGCTCGGCAGCACCCAGCGCGGCATCCTCGCCACCGTGGGCTCCATCGAGCACACGCTCACGCGGCAGCCGGGCTGGCTCTTTCTCCGGCTCGGGGAGTCGATGGAGCGCCTGTACCGGACGGCGGCGGTGCTGCGGGTGAAGCTCCCCGCGCTCATCGTGCCGGAGCCCAAGGTGGATCTCCCGCTCCTCCATACGCGCTGGCGGGGCCTCCTGCGCGGGCTCTCGTCCTTCGAGGCCTTCCGCCAGTCGTACGGGGCGCGACTGGAGCCGCTCGACGTGCTGCACTTCCTCCTCTTCGACGGCCAGGCGCCCCGGTCCCTCCGCTACGGCACCACCGCGGTCAAGGAGTCCCTCGACCGGCTCTCCGCGGGCGGCAGCCCGAGCGCGCCCGCGCGCCTGATGGGCCGGCTCTTCGCGGAGCTGACCTACCAGAGCGACGAGGTGATCCGGCAGAGCCAGTACATTCCCTTCCTCGAGCATGTCCTCGAAGAGGTCACCAAGACTCACGAGGCGCTCTCCACGCAGTACTTCGGGACTTGAGCGGCATGTTCCTCGAGGTGGAGCATCGTTTGTCCTTCGACTACGACGCGTTCATCCGCGAGTCCTTCATCGAGCTGCGGATGCAGCCGAAGACCACCCCGCACCAGACCCTGCAGTCCTTCGTCCTCGCGGTGGGGCCGCCCACCTCGCTCTCGCGGTACCGGGACTGGAACGACAATATCGTCCACCACTTCACGGTGACGTCCTACCACGACCGGATCGCGGTGGCGGGCCGCGCACTGGTGAGCACCCACCCCGCGGCGCCCGCGCTCGAGGACGTCACCGATCGCCTGCCGCTTGGGAGCCTCCCCTTTTCGTTCTGGGACTTCGTCCAGCTGGGCGGCCCGGTGCGGAGCAGCGCGGCTCTTAGGAAGTTCAGCCAGGGCGTGGCGTTCCCGGGCGGCGCCCCCCTGGGGGCGCAGGTCCAGGCGCTGAGCCGCCATGTCCACTCGAGCTTCGAGTACCGGAAGAACGTCACCCGCTACGACTCCAGCACCGACGACTTCCTCGCCGCCGGCGCGGGGGTCTGCCAGGACTTCACCCATCTCATGCTGGGGCTCCTCCGGCTCCGGCATATTCCCTGCCGGTACGTGAGCGGCTACGTCCACGTGGAGCCGGCGGCGGGCGAGACGGCACAGAGCCATGCCTGGGTGGAGGTCTACTCACCCGAGCGCGGCTGGGTGCCATTCGACCCCACCCACGACCGGCCCATCGACGAGCGGTACGTCGCGGTGGGCCACGGGCGCCACTATGAAGACGTCCCCCCCAACAAGGGGATATTCCGCGGGAACGCGAAAGAGGCCCTCACCGCCGAGGTCTACACGCGGCCCTCGGCGCAAAAGGACATCTCGACCCTGCGCGAGGAGATCGAGTCCATCGACCTGCCGGTATTCCAGGAAATTCCCGAGCGCACGCGGGACTGGGCGAAGGCGGTCTCCGACGCCCATATCGCGCAGCAACAGCAGGAGCAGTAGGCTCAGCCCCGCCGCGGCAGCTGCAGCCGCGCCACCACCGGGAGGTGATCCGAGGCCACGCGGGCCAGCCGGCTCCGGTGCACGCGGAAGCCCTCGCCGTGGAGCTCGCGGTCCCAGTAGATCCGATCCAGCGCGAAGAACGGCAGCGGGGAGGGGTGGGTGCGCCGGTATCGCGGGCCCGCCAGCTCCTGGCGGAGGGCCCGGCCCACCGCGCCGGGGAACCACTCGTTGAGGTCGCCCACCACCACCCGGGGCCCGGTGAGATCGGCGTGGAGGATGTGCTCGCGCACCAGCCGCGCCACTTGCGCCGCGCGCTCGCGGATGCGCAAGCCGAAGTGGACGTTGAAGAGGTGCAGCAGGCCATCGGGCACCACCAGGTCCACGCGGATGCCACCCCGCGGCTCGCGGAGCGAGTGGGTGAGGTCGAAGACGCCCGACCCGCGTGCGGGCAGCCGCGTGAGGACGGCATTGCCGTACGCGCCCTCCACCCGGGTATGAGTGACGCCCATGTGCATCTCCAGCCCCAGCCGCGCGGCGAGCATCTCCGCCTGCGGGCGGTAGATCTCCTGCACGCCCACGAGGTCGGCGTCCAGCTCCTCGATGACGGCGGCGATCCGCATGAGATCGACGCGGCCGTCGAGCCCCTGGCCCTTGTGAATATTGTAGGAGGCGACGGTGAGCGCGGCCCGGTGCGGCTCGCTCGTCGCATCCATCCCTCGCGGTCGGCGTCGGAACATGGCTTCTCCTTGCTATCTTAACAAGGCGTCTGATAGGCTCGGGCCACCCGAGACGGACGCCCACACCGCGAGGACTTCCGTGAGCGAGGTGCCCTCACCCGATCCAGCGATGCCGCAGCCTCTTCCCCCCGCGCCGCCGCCCGCGCCGCATCCGATCATCGCCACCGTGCGCCGGTTCGTGGAGGCCGAGGTGGTGCCGGTGGCCGCCGCACTGGAGCACGCCGACGAATATCCGCATCTCCTCGTCGGCCGCCTGCGCGAGCTGGGCCTCTTCGGCGCCCTGGTGCCGGCGGAGCATGGCGGGCTCGGCCTGCGCATGACGGAGTACGCGCGGGTGATCGAGGAGCTGTGCCGGGGCTGGATGTCGCTGGCCGGCGTGATCAACAGCCACACCATGGCCGCCCTCATCGTGCTCCACCACGGCACCGACGAGCAGCGCGCGCGGCTGCTGCCGCGCTTCGCGTGCGGCGAGGCGCGCGGGGGACTCTGCCTCACCGAGCCGCATGCGGGCTCGGACGTGCAAGCCATCCGTACGGTGGCGCGCCGGCACGGGGATCGTTACCTGATCTCGGGCACGAAGATGTTCGTCACCAATGGACGTGAGGGTAACACCTTCGCGCTCCTCGCCCGCACCGACACCGCCGCCGAGCCACCGCACCGCGGGATGTCCTGCTTCATCGTGGAGAAGGGCGAGCCCGGGCTCGAGGTCGTCAAGTCCATCGCCAAGCTCGGCTACAAGGGGGTGGACACCGCGGAGCTGGTCTTCGACGGCTTCCCCGTGCCCGCCGCCAACCTCGTGGGCGGCGTGGAGGGCCGTGGCTTCAAGCACGTCATGGCCGGGCTCGAGACGGGGCGCATCAATATCGCCGCGCGTGCGGTGGGCGTGGCGCAGGCCGCCCTCGAGGAAGCGACCGCCGCCGTGCGGCAGGACACCGCCGAGCCGGCCCTGGCCGCGCTGGCCGGCATCGCCACGCGCGTGGAAGCCGCCCGTCTCCTCACCGGCTGGGCGGCGGGAATGAAGGACCGCGCCGAGCGCTGCGATCTCGAGGCGGGCATGGCCAAGCTCTATGCCTCCGAGGCGGCGCAGGAGGCGGCGGTGGAGACGATGCGCATCGCCGGCCGGCGCAGCGTGCTCGCGGAATCCACGGTGGAGCGCCTCTACCGCGACACGCCGCTCATGATCATCGGCGAGGGCGCCAACGAGATCCAGCGGCTCATCATCGCGCGCCAGCTCCTCGAGCGCCACGGCGAGCGCTTCGGGGCCACGACATCGCGCGAGACCGAGCCCGAGGAGCGTCGGCAGGTGGTCATGGCGGTGCGGCAGTTCGTCCAGAAGGACGTGGTGCCGCTGGCCCAGGAAGAAGATGCCGCCGGCGGTTTCCCCGCCGCGCTCGTGGAGCGGCTCGCGGAGCTCGGGGTCTTCGGAGCGCTGGTGCCCCCGGATTACGGTGGTCTCGGCCTCGACCTCACCACCTCGGCCATGATCGTCGAGGAGCTGGCGCGCGGCTGGGCCATGCTGGGGGCGCTCGTTGCCGGCCATCTCGCCACCGCCGACGCCATCGCGCGCTACGCGGGGCCGGCCGAGCGCGGACGCCTGCTGCCGGCCATGGTGCGCGCCGAGCGCCTGGGCGCGGTGGCGCTGGGCGCTCCCGCCGCCGCGCGCCGCGCCGGCGGCGGCTGGGGACTCGCCGGGCGCGCGCCGCTGGTGCCCGCCGCCACGCGCGCGACCGTCTTCGCCATCGTCGCCGATCTCGATGGTCACCGGGCCGCCTTCCTGGCCGCCCACGGGGTCGCCGGCCTCGAGGTGGGGACCGCGGCGGACACCCTCGGACTGCGGGGGCTCGGCGCCGCCGACATGACCTTCGCCCACCTGCGCCTGTCGCACGAGGCCCGCCTGGGCGGTGACGACGCGGACGTGGCCACATCGATCGAATCCCGCCTCCGCCTGGGCGAGGCGGCGGTGGCCGTGGGCATCGGCGAGGCCGCCTTCGAGGCGGCGCTCCGGTACGCGCAGCAGCGCAGCACCTTCGGCAAGCCCATTGCCCAGCATCAGGCCATACAGCTCAAGCTCGCCGACATGGCCACCCGCGTCGCCGCCGCGCGCCTGCTCGTCTACCGCGCGGCGGCGCGCCTCGGCGCGCGTCCCGGCGAGGCCGCCCCCGCGGCAATGGCGCGGCTGGAGGCCGCCGAGACCGCCTATCACGCCGCGCTCGAGTCCATGCGCACGCACGGCGGCTATGGCTACACCAAGGAGTTTCCGGTGGAGCGCTTCTATCGCGACGCCGCCGCGCTGCTCGCCGGCGACGGCTCGGCGGGACGGCTGCGCCTCACCGTGGCCCGCGCGGTGCTCGAGGGACGCCCGACATGAGCTATGGCCGCTACTACGAGGAGTTCACGGTGGGCCAGGAGTTCCGCCACTGGCCGGGCCGCACCATCACCGAGGCGGACTGCACCTGGTTCGCGCTCCTCACCATGAACCAGCACCCGCTGCACTCGGACGCGCACTACGCCGAGACCCATACCCAGCACAAGCAGCGCGTGGTGCTCGGCCCCCTCGTCTTCAGCGTGGTGATCGGAATGACGGTGGCCGACATCTCAGGCCGCGCCATCGCCAACCTGGAGGTGAACGCGCTCAAGCACGAGAAGCCCACCTTCATCGGCGACACGCTCTACGCGCATAGCCGGGTGCTCGAGCTGCGCGAATCCCGGCAGGGAGATCGCGGCATCGTGACCGTGGAGACGCGCGGCCTCAATCAGCGCGGCGACCAGGTATGCTCCTATACGCGCATGGTCCTGGTGCCCCGGAAGAATCACCCCACGCTCGGCGAGGGTCGTCTCCCCTACTGACATGAGCCGACCACCTCTGGAGGGCGTGCGGATTCTCGCGGTGTCGCAGTTCGGCGCGGGCCCCTTCGGCACCCAGGTGCTGGCCGACCTCGGCGCCGAGATCATCAAGATCGAGGACCCGGGTGTGGGCGGCGATAGCGCGCGCTATGTTCCGCCCTTCGAGGGCGAGGCCGACTCGCCCTACTTCCAGTCCTTCAATCGGGGCAAGCGCTCGCTCACGCTGAACCTCCGCCATCCCGACGGGCAGGCCGTGCTCCACGACCTGGTGAAGGTCTCGGACGCGGTGTTCAACAATGCGCGCGGCGATCTCCCCGGCAAGCTCGGGCTCACCTACGAGGCGCTCAAGGCCGTGAACCCCCGCATCGTCTGCTGCGCGCTCACCGGGTTCGGCACCACCGGGCCGCGCGCCGCGGAGCCGGCCTTCGACTATCTGATCCAGGGCTATGCGGGCTACATGGCCGTGACCGGCGAGCCCGACGGCCCGCCCGGCAAGTGCGGCGTCTCCATCATCGACTTCGCGGGCGGCTACGTGGGAATGGTCGGCCTCATGGTCGGCCTCTTCGACGCCCAGCGCACCGGGATCGGGCGGGACGTGGACATCTCCCTCCTCGACACCGCGGTG
The DNA here is from genome assembly GCA_963733725.1 of uncultured Candidatus Rokubacteria bacterium. Taxonomy (GTDB): domain Bacteria; phylum Methylomirabilota; class Methylomirabilia; order Rokubacteriales; family CSP1-6; genus DASRWT01. Next base: position 71,808 of record CAVTFC010000008.1, read on the forward strand.
AGCATGCTGTCCTACTTCGCCATCTGGACGCTCAACCGCGAGTGGGCCCCCGAGCGAACGCGCGACTCTGCGCACCAGGTGCTGGTCCCCGCCCAGAACTTCCCCACCCGGGATGGCTGGATCGTCGTTTTCTGCAACAAGGACAAGTTCTGGCAAGAGCTGGTCGAGGCCCTGGAAGCCCCGGAGCTCGCCGCGGATCCGCGCTTCCAGACCTTCCCCGACCGCCACACCCACCGGGATCTGCTGCTGCCCTTGCTCAAGGCGCGGTTCGCGACGCGCACCACCGCGGACTGGCTGGACCGACTGCGGGGCCGCGTGCCCTGCGCGCCCGTCAACGACGTGCGGCAGGCCCTGGCCGACGAGCAGGTGCAGGCGCGCGACATGATCGTGGAGGTGCCGCACCCCGAGTTCGGGACGCTCAGGGAGGTGCGCAGCCCCATCCGCACCGAGGGCGAGGTGCGCCATCCCCGGCGCGCCCCGAAGCTCGGCGAGGACACCGACGCCATCCTGAGCGACATCCTCGGCTACGGCGCCTCCACCATCGCGGGGCTCCGGGCCCGGGGGGTGCTGGGCGCCCCCGACCGGCGGCCGCCGAGGTGATCCCCTGAGCCGCCCTGTGGACGCCCCGGCGAAGGCCCCGGAGGCCGAGGAGGTCGAGCGTACGGAGGGGGCCCTGGCGCCTCCGTGGATGACCGTCCTTCACAACTGCGATTGCCACACCTTCGAGCAGGTGGTGCAGCAGCTCATGAAGGCCATCGCCTGCTCCGAGGAGCGCGGCTGGGAGCTGGCCTGGGAGGTCCACAACCGGGGCAAGGCCGTCGTGAAGGTCGGCCCCGAAACCGAGTGTGTCCGCGTGGGAAACTTGCTCGCCGCCATCGGCCTGGTGGTGACCGTGGTGCAGTCCTAGCGAGCTTCGCTCCGCCACGCAGTCCCTTCGCAGGAAAACCCCTCTCCAATTTGTCGGAACCCTTCCTCCTTTGAGGGGGGCCAGCGCCTCACCGGCCTGGAAACGTGACACCAAGAACAGGCATATTATCAGTTACTTAGCGGACTCCGTGTCAGTGGCACCGCCATTGCTATGGTGAGGTGTGGCCGAAGTGAGGCCCACAGGAGCCCGAAAATGAATCGACTGCTCGATCTGATCCGTGAAGCGTGGCAGGAAGATCATCGGGGCGGTATCGTGCGTCCCTGGTACCGCCGCCCGAATGCGTGGATGCTCGCTGCTGCGATCGTGCTTCCGTTCGGCTGGCTGCTCCCGGTGGCGAAGGTGGCCTACGTCGAGGCCCGCAACCGCCGGGCTCGCCGCTTCTAGTTTGCCCTCTCCGAACCAGGTGAGGGCGGCGTGAGCCCCGGAGGCCATCTCGTCACGACGGCGGTTGCCTGCGCCGTCGTCCAGACCGCCACCGGCTCCGCCGCCCTCACCGCAGGAGTCGCCGCCGGCGGCTTCCTCATCGACCTCGATCACGTCCTCGACTACGTCGCCTTCGAGCGGCAGCGCGACCTCCACCCCGCCGCCTTCCTCCGCTACTACCTGACCGGGCGCACCCGCACCGTGGTCCTGCTGCTGCACTCGTACGAGATACTGGCACTCCTCGCCGCTCGCCGCCTGGGCGTGGAACGTCGAGTCGCTGTGGGGCTATGTGCTGGGGGCGGCGGCGCTACACCTGCCGCTGGACATCGTCTTCAACGGCAAGACAGCCGGCCGCAACATGGTGCCCTTCTACAGCCTGGCCTATCGCGCCCGCGCCGGCTTCCGTACCGCACGCCTGCTCAGCACCGGCCATCTGGCTCCGCCGTCGTCGCGCTTCTGGTCGGCCTTCTTCGTCGGCGCGGTAGTCAAGGCGAAAGCGCACCCGTCACATGACCGGTCCGATGATCCAGGGGGCGAACTCTTCCTCGCCGACTCCGCTTAGCTCGCTCTTCGACCGCTTGCCGGACGCCACCGCGACGATCTCCTCGAAGATCTGACGGCCCACCTCGGGCAGCGGCACGCCCTCGAGGATGGTCCCGCAGTTGATGTCCATATCCTCCGCCATGTGCCGGTACATGAGGGAATTGGTGGCGAGCTTGATGGAGGGCACCGGCTTGCAGCCGAAGACGGAGCCGCGGCCGGTGGTGAAGCAGACGAGGTTGCAGCCCCCCGCCACCAGCCCCGTGATGGACACGGGATCGTGCCCGGGCGTGTCCATGAAGACGAAGCCGCGGGTCGAGATGGGCTCGCCGTACTGGAAGACGTCCTGCATCGGGGTGGTGCCGCCCTTGGTGACGCCGCCCAGCGATTTCTCGAAGACGGTGGTGATGCCGCCCGCCTTGTTGCCGGGCGCGGGATTGTTGTCCATGGCCTCGATGCCGCGGCAGTACCACTCCCACCACTTGTACCGATCGATGAGCTTCTTGGCCACGCCCTCGTTGACGGCGCGCCGGATCAGGAGATGCTCGGCGCCGTAGATCTCCGGCGTCTCGGCGAGCACGCCGGTGCCGCCGTAGCGCACCAGCTCGTCCACCGCCCAGCCCAGCGCGGGATTGGCGGTGATGCCCGAGTTCGAGTCGGAGCCGCCGCAATTGGTGGCGAGGCAGATCTCGGACACCGGCTGCGGGCTCCGCCGCGCCTCGTTGGCCTGCGGCAGGAGCCGGGCCACCTCGCGCGCCGCGATCTCCACCGTCTTCCGGATCCCGCCCGCGTCCTGGATATTCACCACGAAAGGCTGGCGCTCGGGATGCCCCGGGGCCGCCATGCGCTGCTTGTCCACCATCACCGCCGCCTGGTTCACCTCGCAGCCGAGGCCCACCAGGATATAGGCGGCGACATTGGGATGCTTGGCGTAGCCAGCCAGCACGCGCTGGAGCGCCATGTGGTCCTCGCCGAAGAGCTTGGTGCCGCAGCCGGACTTGTGCGTGATGGCCAGGACGCCGTCGATGTTCGGAAAATCCTTCTGCACGTCGCGGAACTTGTCCTTGACGAACTGGCTCACCGAGGCGGAGCAGTTCACGCCGGAGATGATGGCCACGTAGTTGCGGGTGCCGACGCGACCGTCCTCGCGCTTGTAGCCGTCAAAATAACGCATCCGCTCCATCGGATAAAAGTCCACCGGCCGCACGTCCACGCCCACCTCGTAGCGGTCGGCGGCCAGCTCGCCGATGCCGAGATTCTGCGTGTGGACGTGATCGCCCACCGCGATGGCCTCGGTGGCGAAGCCGATCACCTGGCCGTAGCGCCGCACCGTCTCGCCCCTCGCGCGCGCGTGCCGGGCCACCTTGTGGCCGGGGCGGATGTCCTGCCGCGCGGTGATGGTCGCCCCGCCCGCGTCCGCGAGCACGGTGCCGGCCTTGATCTCCTTCTTGGCGATGGCGACGTCGTCCTGCGGGTGAAGGACGATCGCGACGTCGGTGAGCGCAAGGCTTGCCATGGGGGCGTCCTCCGTGGGAGTAATCGTACGGGCCGACTCTATCATGACCGCGCGCCGACTCACCGCCACCCTCCTCGGCTGCCTCGCCGCCGCCGCCCTCGCCGCCGCGCCCCGGTCATGGGCGCGGATGCTCCCGATCTGCGCTGCGGCCAGGAGCCGGGCACGCGCTTCTTCTGGACGGAATGGGGCTTCTGCGATCTGGAGCCGCACGGCCCCGAGAAGGCGCGCGGCCTCGTCATCTGGAACCACGGCATCTCGGGCACCGCGGAGCAGTACAAGGCGCCGCCCGCGATGGCGCTGCGGCTCCTCCACGCCCGCGGCTGGGACATCCTCAAGCTCAACCGGAACAATCTCGGCGGGACCGCGCCCAATCTCACGCTCCCGCGGGCCACCGAGCGTACCGAGGCCGAGGTCCGCGCTCAGCTTGCGCGGGGTTATCGCCGCGTGGTGCTGGCCGGCCAGTCCTTCGGGGGCTATGTTTCCCTGGAAACGGCCGCTGCTTCGCGCGACGTCTTCGGCGTGGTCGCGATGGCCCCCGGGGTGACGTCGTTCGGCGTGAATCGACTCGACCCGAGCATCACCGAGCGGCTAGTCACGGCGGTCAAGGCGCGCCGCCTCGCCCTGGTTTTTCCCCAGGGGGACGCCCTCTTCGACAACCGGGCCCGGGGGCCGGGCGCGCTTCGAGCGCTGGCTGGCCGGCCCGCGCCATATCTCGTGATCGACGAGACCGCCACCAGCCTCAGCGGCCATGACGGCGCCACCGGCGGCCGCTTTGCGCTGCGCTACGGGCTCTGCCTGGCCGATTTCCTCGACGCCGCGGACTCGCCGCCACCGGGCCGCGTCGGCTGCTCTGGAGGCCGGGAGGCCGCCGCCGCGCGCGATCTTCTCATGAAGCCGTGGCCCGCCGCGGCGCGCCCGCCGCGCGACGGCGACGCGCTGGCCGGTTTCGCGCCGCCCGCGGGGGATTTCTGGTACGGGCTCGTGGGAGAAGTCGTGGTGGCGCTGGTCGTGCTGCGTGGGGAAGGCGATGCCCTGCGCGTGCTCTACCGTGCCGCGAGCCCACAGCTCGGCGGCGGGGTGCATCCCGCCCGCTTGCAGGGCGACGAGCTCCGCGCCACGCTGGGCGAAGGCAGCGCCCCCTCCATCGCGCTCAGGCGCGCGTCGGAACGTGCCCTGGAGCTCCACTGGACCCCTGCCGACGGCGGGCGCGCGCTCCGCACGACCCTTCACCCCGCGGGCGATCTGGACTAGCCGCTATTTGACCGGGCCTCCGCCCCGCCGTACACTCGCGCTCACCATGACACCTGCCACCGAGCCCCGCGATCACTCGCTCACCCTGCGCGGCATCCGCTTCCACTACGTCGAGTGGGGCGATGCCTCCGGCCGGCCGCTCGTCCTGCTTCACGGCATCACGGGCCATGCGCGCACGTGGGATCACCTGGCCGCGTCGCTCGGGCCCACCTGGCGCGTGCTCGCTCTCGACCAGCGCGGCCACGGAGACTCCGAGCCGGCCTCCGACCGGGACTATGGCGTGGGCGCCATGGCGGAGGACCTCGCCGCCTTCGTGGACGCGCTTCGCCTCGACCGCTTCACCCTGCTCGGGCTCTCCATGGGCGGGCGCGTGTCGATGGCGTTTGCCGCCGCGCATCCCGCGCGGCTCGAGCGCCTGGTGATCGTGGACATCGCGCCCGACATCCATCCGCCGGGCATGGCGCGCATCCGGACCATGATGGCCAATGCCCCGGAGGCCATCGAGTCGGAGGAGTGGGCGGTGGAGATGGCGACGGTAGCCAATCCGCGCGCCGACCTCGGCGAGCTGCGCCACCGGATCAAGCACGCGATCCGGCGCGGGGCCGACGGCGTGCTGACCTGGAAGTACGATCGCGAGCTGCGCGAGATGATGCGGCGGGGCGGCCGGCGCGAGACCCTCGACCTCTGGGCCTGCCTGCCGCGCATCACCTGCCCCACCTTGCTCATCCGCGGCGCCGAGAGCGACGTGTACTCGCCCGAGCTGGCGCAGCGCATGCTGGCCGCGCTGCCCGACGGCCGCGTGGTCGAGGTACCGGACGCCGGGCACACCGTGCCGGGTGACCGCCCGGAGCAGTTCGCCGACCTCGTGCGCCGCTTCGTGGGCGACGTCCGGTAGCTGCCGGCTGCCGCCCGCTCCGCTCTACCGCCGCGCCTTCGTCTGCACCTGCCTCTCGATCTTCCTCTTCTATGTCAGCTTCCACCTGCTCATCCCGGTGGTGCCGCTCTACATCGCCCGCATCGGCGTAGGCGAAGCCGCGGTGGGGCTCATCCTCGGCACCTTCGCGTTCTCGTCCATGCTCTGGCGCCCGCTTGCGGGCTGGCTCGCCGATCGTCTCGGCCGTCGGCCGCTCGTGATTCTCGGCACCGCCGTCTTCGCCGTCGCCGCGCTCGGATATTCCATGGTGGGTGGCCTCGGCGCGTTTCTCGCCCTCCGCTTCTTCCACGGCATCGGCATGGGCTTCGGCCCCACCGCCGCCTCCACCGTGGTGGCGGACGTGGCGCCGCCCGCGCGCCGCGGCGAGGCCATGGGCATCTTCGGCCTCACCGCCACCACCGGGCTGGCCTTCGCGCCCTATGCGGCGATCGAGATCTTCGAGCGCTGGGGGCCTCACGCGGTCTTCGCGCTGTCCGCCGTCGTCGGGCTCGCGGCGCTGGGTCTGGCCTGGGCCATCCCCGAGACCCGGCCACCGGATCTTCCCGCCCCACCGCCCCTCTCGGTATCCAGCCTCTTCAGCCGTGGCGCCCTCTACCCGTCGCTGGTGCTCTTCTCGCTCTTCGTGAGCTGGGGCGGGGTGATGTCGTTCCTGGCGCTCTTCGCGCGCGACGCCGGGCTCGGCAACCCAGGGCTCTTTTTCACGGTGTTCGCGGTGACGGTCCTGGTGGCGCGCACCCAGGCGGGGCCCCTGTCGGATCGCTTCGGGCGCCGTCTCGTCATCGTGCCCGCCCTGCTCGCGGCCGCGCTCTCGCTGGCGGCGCTGGCGCGCGCCACGTCGCCCAGTGATCTGGTCGTCGCCGCCGTGCTCTATGGCGTGGGCTTCGGCGCGGGCCAGCCGGCCCTCATGGCCATGGCTGCCGACCGCGTGCCCGCCGCCGAGCGCGGACGCGCCATGGGCACCTACTTCACGCTCTGGGAGCTGGGGATCTCGTGCGGCTCGGTGCTGCTGGGCCTTCTCGTCGCGCGCGCGGGCTACGGGGCGATGTGGTGGACGGCGGCGGCGGTGGCGATGCTGGGAGCGCTCGCCTGCCTTCCCGAGGTCACGCGCCGGCGCGGCTGAGCGGAGCGGCGCCGCCGGCCGGCGCGACCGGAGATGCGGGCGCGCTCGGGCGTCAGCGGCCGCGCAGTTTCCGCGCCGCCTCCGCCCGCATGCGCTGCATCGCGTCCGTCTCCTGCTCGGAGTAGCGCTCCTCCTTCCAGGGGTCCGCGTGCATGTGGTAGCCGTTCAGCTCCCAGAAGCCGGGCGCGTTGACGTCGAGGAACTCGAAGGCCCGGAGCCACTTCGCGCTCTTCCAGAAGTAGAGCTTGGGCACCAGCAGCCGCAGGGGGCCGCCGTGGTCCGGCGTGAGGTCCTGGCCGTCGTGACGAAGGGCGAGGAGCACGTCGTCGTCCACCAGCTCGTCGAGGGAGAGATTGGTCGTGTAGTCGGGATCCGCGTGGATGCGGACGAAGCGCGCCTCCGGCTTCACGACACCCGCCGCATGATCTCGCCGATGGGCACGCCCTCGAAACGGTTGTCGAGGCGCGACCATCGCGTCACGCAGTGGATATCGCAGCGCACCTCCGCGCGCGGCAGGGCCCGGAACTCGTCCCACGACCAGGCGATCTCCGACTCCACGAGGCCGAAGCACCGGAAGCTCCACTTCTTCGGGTCGAAGCGGGGCGTCTGCCCGTAGGTGAGCACCGGCCACTTCTCGGTGAGCACCTGGCCCGGGGGCACGCGGTGCGCCAGGTCGGGCGGGAGGCCTTCACGGCCCGCCTACTCGCGGATCCAGGACTCGGCCAGCGGGATGTCGGGGACGCGGCGCTCGCGCGAGCGCGGCGCGGTCGAGCGGGAGCCAGGGTCGGTGCCGCCTGCGGGCGCCACGCGCAGCAGCGCCTCCACCTCGGCGCGCCGGTACAGGCGCTGGCGCTTGATCCCCTGCCGGTAGCTCCGGATGACGCCGCGGCTCACATAGGCGTAGAGCGTCGCCGGCTTGATCCCCAGCAGGGCTCGCCGCCTCCTCCACGGTCAGGAACTCGTCGCCGTCCAGCACGATCATCGCGCTCCCATCGTACAGGCCACGCCGCCGGCGGGCATCCCGGTTCAATGGCTCGTCTATCAGAATCAATATAAATCATGTATAGTCAATCTACACCGAAACCGGGCCCGGCAACCCAGCGAGGAGGGACCGCCATGCGTGACGGCGACGCAGGAGGACTGGAAGGCGGGCCTGGAGGACGTGGTGGCGGCACGGTCGGCGATCTGCGCGGTGGACGGCGCGGCGGGGCGCCTCTATTACCGGGGCTACGAGATCGGCGACCTCGCCGGCCGCGGTCACGTTCGAGGAGGTCACCCAGCTCCTCTGGGACGGCGAGCTGCCCGAGCCCGCGGCCGGCCGCGCCTTCGCGGCGGCGCTCGCGGGGGCGCGCGGGCTGCCCGCCGAGGTGGCGGCGCTGCTCCGTACCCTGCCCCGCGACTGCCACCCGCTGGACGCGCTCCGCACCGCGATCTCCCTGGCCGCCGGTGCGGGACCCCGATGTCCGGTCCAGCGATCCCGACGCCAACGCCGCAAGGCGATCCGGCTGATGGCGCTGGTCCCGGAGGCGGTGGCGGCGTGGCACCGCATCCGGTCGGGGCGCGAGCCGGTGGCCGGCCCCCGCGACGGCGCGCACGCCGCGCACTTCCTCCACCTCCTCGAAGGCCGGGCCCCGGCGCCCGAGGTGGCGCGGGTGCTGGACGTCATCCTCACCCTCCACGCCGATCACGAGCTCAATGCCTCCACCTTCGCGGCGCGCGTGGCGGTGGCCACCCTCGCCGATATTCATGCCGCGGTGGTGGCCGCCATTTCCACCCTCAAGGGCCCCCGCCACGGGGGCGCCAACGACGACGTCCTCGCCATGCTTCACGAGATCGGCGACCCGCGCGCGCGGAGGCGTACGTGGAGGCCCGCATCGGCGGGCGCGACCGGCTTTCCCGGGCCGAGCGCGCCGACCCCCGCGCGCGCATGCCCGGCTTCGGCCACCGCGTCTACAAGGTGGACGACGCGCGGGCGCGCGTCCTGCGCGGGATGGCGCGCGAGATGGCCGAGGCCACCGGGCGCACGCGCCTCTTCGCGGTGGCGGAGGCGGTCTACACGGCGGTGACCGCCCGCACGGGGCTGCCGGTGAACGTGGACTTCTTCTCCGCGGTGGTCTACGACGCCCTCGGCATTCCGCCCGACTTCTGCACCTCGATCTTCGCCACCGGCCGCGTGGCCGGCTGGTGCGCGCACGCGCTCGAGCAGTTCGCCGACAACCGCCTGATCCGGCCGCGCGCCCACTTCACCGGCCCCGCGCCCCGGCCCCTGCCGCGCTGATCCCGCCCGCCGAAGTTGGCCCGCCCCGCGCGGCCCCCTATAATGGAGGCCAGGGGGCGGGCCGGACCCGCAGGAAGGACGGAGGATGAGCGACGACAGGAAGCTCGCGATGTTCATCGACTTCGAGAACATCGTGCGCGGGGTCAAGGAGGCGCAGTACAAGCAATTCGAGATCAAGCTGGTCCTGGAGCGGCTCGTCGAGAAGGGCAAGATCATGGTGAAGCGGGCCTATGCGGACTGGAACCGCTACACGGAGTACAAGCGCCCCTTCCACGAGCACGCCATCGAGCTCATCGACGTCCCCCAGAGCCGGTACAGCGGGAAGAACTCCGCCGACATCCGGATGGTGGTGGACGCCATGGACCTCGCCTATGCCAAGCAGCACGTGGACACCTTCGCACTGGTCTCCGGGGACTCCGACTTCTCTCCCCTGGTCTCGAAGCTCCGGGAGAACGATAGGTACGTCATAGGACTGGGCGTCAAGTCGTCCTCCTCCGAGCTGTTCGTGGGAAACTGCGACGAATTCATCTTTTACGAGGACCTCATCCGCGAGTCCCGCAAGACCACCGCGCTCCGCGGCCTGCCCGAGAAGAAGGCGGAAGCCTTCGCCCAGCTCATCGAGGCGATCCTCGCGCTGCAGCGCGAGAACAAGGACACGCTCTGGGGCTCCATGGTCAAGCAGACCATGATCCGGAAGAACCCCGCCTTCAACGAGACGTACTATGGGTACTCGACCTTCTCCAAGCTGCTCGAGGAGGCCGAGAAGCAGAAAATCGTCACCCTCGAGCGCGACGCGAAGAGCGGCACGTACATAATTACCTCCCTCGAGGAAGGGCGCGCCGCCTAGCCGCCGCGCTCGCGCTTCCGCGACGCCGGCGCGGCCTATTTTGCGCGGCCGCGCCCGCCAACCTTGCCTCGCCTCGGGCTCTCGCGTATTGTGACACTATCGGTGAAGCCACCCGATGGTGCTGCGGATGAAGAACACGCATGCGACCGCACGCTGACACGTCGGATCACGAGACGAAGGGAGAACCGTGACGCGAATGGCAAGCCTGGTCACGTTGACGCTGGCCCTCTGGGTGAGCGCCTGCTCCGGCCAGACGGACGGATCCGTGGCCGGCGCCATCACGGTGGATCCCGTGATGACCAGGGGCCCCGCGGAGGCCGCCGTCACCATCGTCGAGTTTTCGGACTACCAGTGACCCTTCTGCAAGCGGGCCCAGCAGGTGCTAGGCCAGGTGATGGCGGAGTTCCCGGGTCAGGTGCGCCTGGTCTTCAAGGACTTCCCGCTCGACTTCCACGACCGCGCGCGGCCGGCCGCGATGGCGGCGCGCTGCGCGGGAGAAGCGGGGCGCTACTGGGAGTATCACGACTTGCTCTTCGCCGGGCAGTCCGAGCTCGGCCGGGAGAGCCTGCTCGAGTACGCGGAGCGGGTGGGCATAGGTCGCGAGGCCTTCGTGGGATGCCTGGACGCCGGCAAGTTCCAGGCGGAAGTGGAAAAAGATCTGGGCGAGGGCCGCGCGCTCGGGGTGACGGGAACGCCGACCTTCTTCATCAATGGCCAGCGGCTGGTGGGCGCGCATCCGGTGGAGACCTTCCGCGAAGTGGTACGGGAGGCCCTGGCCTCCGCCCGGCGCTAGGGGTGGCACGGTTGCGCTTACTCAGTGGGGAGCGCGCGCGATGAGCGAGGCCGTGACGAGTCTCTTCGTCGCCACCGCGGAGGTGCCGTGGGTGGAGCGACGCCCCGGCGTGTTCTGGAAAACGGTGTGGGAGGATCCCGATGGCCGGCACAAGGCCATCCTCATGCGGTACGCGCCGGGGGCCACCATTCCCCGGCATCGTCACCTCGGGGACGAGCAGATCTACGTGCTGGAGGGCAGCGTGTCCGACGAAACTGGCGTATGCACCGCAGGCAACTATGCCCGGCGACCGCCGGGCTGCGTCCACAGCGTCCGGAGCGAGACGGGTGCGCTCGTCTTCGCCGTGACGTCGGGACCAACGGAGGCCGTCTGAGATGGAGCGTCGCGTGAACCACGTCCGCAAAGCGCTGGGTACGAGAATTCGCTCGCTCCGCAAGGAACGGGGCTGGAGCCAGGAGGCGCTGGGCGAGCGCTCGGCCCTCTCCGGCAAGTTCATCGGCGAGGTCGAGCGGGGCGAGAAGTCGATCTCGGTGGACAGCCTCTACCGGGTCTCGGTCGCGCTGAAGATCGCGCTGCGCAAGCTCATCGACCTGCCCGCGCGCCCGCAGTAGCGCGCGTCAGCCGTCCACGGGCCCGAGGTCGAGGGCATCGGTGAGGGTGCCGAGCAGCAGCGCGAGGTTCGCCCGCACCCCGTCGTCGTAGTCCGCCGCCGCCCCGCCGCCTCCGTACAGCGTGGCGAGGATGTGGCTGACCAGGCTCGGGTGCGCGGCGTCGTCCATCGCGCGCACCACGGTGCCGGGATCGGCTCCCTCCTGCCCGTCCAGCCAGGCGCGAGTCGTCGTGTAGGCGTCGGCGATGCGCGCCTCCGCCAGCTCCGGGAAGGGCCGGCCCAGGCTCCGCTCCAGCACCTTGAACAGCAGGAAGCACAAGCCGAGCGCGGCGCGCTGGACGGCCTCGTTGGCGCCCCGGGTGACGGCGTGGGAGAAGGCGGCGACGTGCGGCTGCTGCGCGAGGAACGCTTGAGCCTCCACGGCAACCCGCTCGGGGGCGTAGCGCGTCATCTCGCGCCACACCTCGTCGACGAGCTCCGGGTCGATTCCGCGCAATACTCCTTGCCCCGCTGGGACGTCTCCGGTAAGGTGAACCGCTGGAATTCTAGCATGCAGAAACGCGGGGCCGCGGGAGCGAAAGGGAAATGACCGGCGAACATCTGTGGGTGGCGGTGGGCTTTCTCGGGCAGGCGCTCTTCTTCATGCGCTTCTTCGTTCAGTGGCTCGCCTCCGAGAAACGAAAGGAAAGCGTCATCCCGGTGGCGTTCTGGTACTTCTCCATCGGCGGCGGGCTGGTGCTGCTGACCTACGCCATCTATCGCCTCGATCCCGTCTTCATCGTCGGGCAGGGCAGCGGGCTCTTCGTCTATCTGCGCAATCTCTTCCTCATCCGCCAGAAGGAGCGACGGCTCGCGGAAGCCGGCGCCTGATTCCGGCGGGGAGCACCGGAGGACCGTTCATGGATTCCAGCATCCAGTGGGGCACGCCGCAGGGCCGTGCCATCCTCATGATCCCGGGACCCACCGAGCTGCCGTGGTCCGTGGTCCAGGCCATGAATCAGCCGCCCACCATCCAGTACGACATGAACTTCGACGTGAACGTGCTGGAGCCTACCACCCTTGCCCTGCGCGACGTCTTCCAGACGCCCAAGGGCGAGGTCATCGTGATGCCGGGATCGGGCCGCACCGCGCTCGAGGCGGGCGCCATCTCCGTGATCGAGCCCGGTGACCGGGTGCTGGTGGTGGTGGCGGGCGTGTTCGGCACCCTCATGCGCGAGATCATGGTGCGCGCGGGCGCGGAGGTCACCGAGCTCTCCGTGGAGTGGGGCCGACCCCTCGACCTGGGCCAGCTCGAGCGCGAGATCGAGCGCGCGCGGCCCAAGGCCGTCACCATGGTGCACAACGAGACCTCGACCGGCAGCACCTATCCCGCCGCCGAGGTGGGCAAGGTGGTGAAGCGCCACGGCGCCCTCTTCCTCCTCGACACCGTGTCCTCGCTGGCCGGCATCGACGTGCGCACCGACGAGTGGGGCATCGACCTCAACATGACGGGCTCGCAGAAGTGCCTCGCCGCGCCGCTGGGGATGTCGCTGGCCGCCGTCGGCCCCGCCGCCTGGGACGCCATGGAGCGGCGCAAGCACAAGGCCAGCTCGCTGGTCTACGACCTTCTGCGCTGGAAGGAGAACTGGATCCCCACCTCGCGCGGGGGGCAGATCCCCGACGGCCAGGGGCGGCGCCAGCCGGTGTCCATCCCCACCCACCTCACCGCCGCCCTCGCCGAGGCCACGCGGCTGATCCAGGCGGAGGGGCTGCCGAACCGGTTCCGCCGCCACGCGGTATCGGGCGCGGCGTTCCGGGCGGGTCTCGGCGCCATGCGGCTCGAGATGTTCTCCGACGCCTCCATCGCCTCGGACACCGTGTCCTGCTTCAAGACCCCGGCGGGGATCGATCCCGCCGGAGTGGTGAAGCACATGCGTGACCGCTACGGCATCCTGGTCGGCACCGGGCTCGACAAGATCCGCACCAGCACCCTCCGCGTGGGTCACATGGGGATCACCGCGAACCCGATGTACGTGCTGCCCACGCTCTCGGCGCTGGAGCTCACGCTGCGCGACCTCGGCCACCGCAGCGAGTCGGGCGCGGGCGTGGCCGCCGCCCAGACCGTGTTCTCGGCGAAGACCGCATGATCGTCGTTCCGGACGACTTCCCGTCCGTATTCCAGGGCTCGGCGGCCCAGGAGCGCGCCAAGGCCCTGGGCGCGCTGCGGGTCTTCAGCGAGCGCGGCGCCGATGCCGAGCAGGAGCTGATCCGCCGCATCGGCGATGCTCGCGTGGCCATCAATATCCGGGCGCACGCCCGCTTCAGCGACGGCGTCTTCGTCGCCTGCCCCGCGCTCAAGATGGTCTCGGTGTGGGGCACCGGCACCGACAATATCGACCTCCACGCCGCCGGCATGCGCGGCGTCACCGTCTGCAATACGCCGGGGGTCAATGCCTTCGCGGTGGCGGAGCACGCGCTCACCCTCATGCTCGCGGTGGCGCGGAAGATTCCCGCCATCGACCGGGAGATGCACGCGGGCAAGTGGCCGCGCGAGATGCTCACCCAGCTCCTGGGCAAGACCCTGGGCGTATTCGGCATGGGCACCATCGGAAGCCGGGTGGCCGCGCTCGGCCGCGCCATCGGGATGGACGTGCTCGCCTGGAGCGCGCGCGGGGACGAGGGCCGGATCCGCGCGGCGGGAGCGCGCGCGGCGACCAAGGAGGACATCCTCCGCCAGGCCGACGTGGTGAGCCTGCACGTGCGCCTCGCCGAGGACACGCGCGGCTTCATCGGCCGGAAGGAGCTCGCCATGATGAAGCCCACCGCCATCCTGGTGAACACGGGCCGGGGCGCGCTGGTGGAGCGGGACGCCCTCATCGCCGCGCTTCGCGAGGGGAAAATTCTGGGCGCCGGGCTGGACGTCTTTCACCAGGAACCGCTGGCGCCGGACGATCCCATCCTGACCCTGCCCAACGTCATCTGCTCGCCCCACAATGCCGGGCAGACCCCGGAAGTGGTGCGGGACGGCCTGCTCCGCGCCGTGGTCAATGTCGAGCACTTCCTCGCCGGCAAGCCCACCGACGTCGTCGTCGCGCCGATCTGAGCGCGCCCTCATGTGGCGCGGGAGGACCGCGGGGCCGTCGCTTCCCGCGGGCGACGGGCCCGATGTTAGGCCGAGCGGCGGCGATGGACGGCGGGCAGGGTGAGTCCCCACCGAAGGTTGACGCAGGGGGCCGTGCCACCTATACTCGCCGGACAAGACCGAAAGGTGCCTGATTGGCGGATGATACAGATTACCCATCCTACCGTTCCGGCAGAGGTGCCGAGATAGCGACGAGGCATCAGCGGACCGGTCACTGCAAGTGAGGCAACGAAGCCGGCGCGAACCTGCACCGCCTTCCCCCGTCCAGCTTCCTCCCATCGCCGCCTTCGTCCGCCAGCATTCCGGTTCACGTCCCGAACGCGGGCTCGAAACCGCCGCATCGTACCCCGCAGTCCAAGCGAAGGGGTCAGCATGATCAACGAGCGACGCAGGTTCATCGCGAAGGCGGGCGGTGTGATGGCGGCGGCGGCGGCGGCGGCCATCGTCGACGCCCCCCACGTCATCGCGCAGCCGAAGGTCCAGTGGCGAATGTCCACAACCTGGCCCCCGGCGCTCGACATACTCCAGGGCGCGGCCCAGCGGCTGGCGAAGGTCGTCGAGGAGATGAGCGGCGGACGGTTCCGGATCGAGGTCTTTCCGGGCGGCCAGATCATGCCGCAGTTCGACTGCTTCGACGCCGCCTCGAAGGGCACCATCGAGGCGTTCATGGGCGCGCCGTATTACTGGCCCGAGAAGGAGCCCGCGGTCCAGTGGTTCTCGACCGTCCCGTTCGGCATGGACCCCGCGGGCATGACAGCCTGGTACTACCAGGGCGACGGGCTCCGCTATGGGAAGAGACGTACTCCGGCTTCAACCTCGTGCCGCGCCCCGGTCCGGCGATTGGCCCGCAGATGGCGGGATGGTTCCGGAAGAAGATCAACACGATCGGCGACTACAAGGGGCTCAAGATGCGCATCCCGGGCCTCGGCGGCAAGGTCGTTGCCAGGGCGGGCGGCACGGTGGTCCTCACCCCGGCTGCCGACATCTACGCCGCGCTCGAGCGGGGCGTGATCGACGCCTCCGAATGGATCGGGCCGCATGACGACATGAAGCTGGGGCTCCACAACACCGCGCGCTACTACTATTACCCGGGCTGGCACGAGCCCGGCACCGTGACCGGGTTCGGCTTCAACAAGAAGGCATACGACGCGCTCCCGGTCGATCTACGCGGGACGCTCGACCACGCTGCCGAGGTCGTTCAGATCTATGGCCTGACGGATTACCACGTGAAGAACGCGATCGCGCTGGAGCGACTCAAGGTGGAGTTCAAGGGCAGGGTCGAGGTGGTCCAGCTCCCGGTGCCGGTGCTGCGCGATCTCAAGAAGCTGGCGACAGAGGTCGTCAGGGAAGAATCCGAGAAGACCCCCATGGCCAGGAAGGTGCACGCGTCCTTCACGAAGTTCCAGACCATGCTGGGCCCCTGGGACCACGTCGCCGAAGGCGCCTACCATCAGTTCGTCGCGGTGTGAGGAGGACGGCGTGATGACCGAACGACGCAGGTTCATCGCGAAGGCGGGCGGCGTGATGGCGGCCGCCGCCGCTGCCGCCATCGTCGATGCCCCCAACGTCATCGCGCAGCCGAAGGTCCAGTGGCGGATGTCCACGGCCTTTACCCCGGCGCTCGACGTGCACCAGGGCGCGGCCCAGCGGCTGGCGAAGGTCGTCGAGGAGATGAGCGGCGGGCGGTTCCGGATCGAGGTCTTCCCGGGCGGCCAGATCATGCAGCCGTTCGAGTGCTTCGACGCCGCCTCGCAAGGGCACGATCGAGGCGTTCATGGGCGCGCCGTACTACTGGACCGACGAAGGAGCCCGCGATCGAGTGGTTCTCGACCATCCCGTTCGGCATGAACCCCGAGGGCATGGCGGCCTGGTACTACCAGGGCGACGGGCTCAAGCTCTGGGAGGAGACGTACGCCGCCTTCAACCTCGTGCCGCGCCCCGGCCCGGCGGTCGCCCCGCAGATGGCCGGATGGTTCCGGAAGAAGATCAACACGATCGGCGACTACAAGGGGCTCAAGATGCGCATTGGCACGGGCCTCGGCGGCAAGGTCGTCGCCAGGGCGGGCGGCACGGCGGTCCTCACTCCGGCGCCGAGATCTACGCCGCGCTCGAGCGGGGCGTGATCGACGCCGCCGAATGGGTCGGGCCGCACGACGACATGAAGCTCGGTCTCCACAAGACCGCGCGGTACTACTACTACCCCGGCTGGCACGAGCCCGGCACCATGACCGAGTTCGGCTTCAACAAGAAGGCGTACGAGGCGCTTCCGGTCGATCTGCGGCGGACGCTCGACCATGCCGCCGCCGCCGTCCAGGTCTACGGCCTCACGGACTTCCACGTGAAGAACGCGATCGCGCTCGAGCGGCTCAAGACGGAGTTCAAGGGCAAGGTCGAGATGCTCCAGCTCCCGGTGCCGGTGCTGCGCGATCTCAAGAAGCTGGCGGCCGAGGTCGTCAGGGAAGAATCCGAGAAGACCCCCATGGCCAGGAAGGTGCACGCGTCCTTCACGAAGTTCCAGGCGCTGGTGGGCCCCTGGGACCACGTCGCCGAAGGCGCCTACCATCAGTTCGTCGCGGTGTGAGGAGGAGCGTGATGACCGAACGGCGCCGGTTCATCGCGAAGGCGGGCGGCGTGATGGCGGCGGCCGCGGCCGCCGCCATCGTCGATGCCCCCAACGTCATCGCCCAGCCGAAGGTCCAGTGGCGGATGTCCACGGCCTGGACCGCCGGCGCTCGACGTGCTCCAGGGCGCGGCCCAGCGGCTGGCGAAGGTCGTCGAGGAGATGAGCGGCGGGCGGTTCCGGATCGAGGTCTTCCCGGGCGGCCAGATCATGCGGCCGTTCGAGTGCTTCGACGCCGCCTCCAAGGGCACGATCGAGGCGTTCATGGGCGCCGCCGCACTACTGGGACGCGACAAGGAGCCCGCGATCGAGTGGTTCGCGACCATCCCGTTCGGCATGAACCCCGAGGGCATGGCCGCCTGGTACTACCAGGGCGACGGGCTCAAGCTCATGGGAGGAGGCGTACGCCGCCTTCAACCTCGTGCCGCGCCCCGGCCCGGCGGACGCTCCGCAGATGGCGGGATGGTTCAGGAAGAAGATCAACACGATCGGCGACTACAAGGGGCTCAAGATGCGCATCGCCGAGCCTCGGCGGCAAGGTCGTCGCCAGGGCGGGCGCCACGACGGTCCTCACCCCGGCCGCCGAGATCTATGCCGCCCTCGAGCGGGGCGTGATCGACGCCGCCGAATGGGTCGGGCCGCACGACGACATGAAGCTCGGCCTGCACAAGACCGCGCGCTACTACTACTACCCGGGCTGGCACGAGCCCGGCACCACGCTCGAGTTCGGCTTCAACAAGAAGGCGTACGAGGCGCTCCCGGTCGATCTGCGGCGGACGCTCGACCATGCCGCCGCGGCGGTCCAGGTCTACGGCCTCACGGAGTACCACGCGAAGAACGCCATCGCGCTCGAGCGACTCAAGACGGAGTTCAAGGGCAAGGTCGAGATGCTCCAGCTCCCGGCGCCGGTGCTGCGCGATCTCAAGAAGCTGGCGGCCGAGGTCGTCAGGGAAGAATCCGAGAAGACGCCCATGGCCCGGAAGGTGCACGCGTCGTTCACGAAGTTCCAGGCGCTGGTGGGCCCCTGGGACCACGTCGCCGAAGGCGCCTACCATCAGTTCGTGGCGGGGTGAGGAGGACGTCGATGACCGAACGACGCAGGTTCATCGCGAAGGCGGGCGGTGTGGTGGCGGCCGCCGCGGCTGCCGCCATCGTCGACGCCCCCAACGTCATCGCCCAGCCGAAGGTCCAGTGGCGGATGTCCACGGCCTGGCCCGCGGCGCTCGACGTGCTCCAGGGCGCGGCCCAGCGGTTGGCGAAGGTCGTCGAGGAGATGAGCGGCGGGCGGTTCCGGATCGAGGTCTTCCCGGGCGGCCAGATCATGCAGCCGTTCGAGTGCTTCGACGCCGCCTCCAAGGGCACGATCGAGGCGTTCATGGCCGCGCCGTCCTACTGGGCGGCGAAGCCGAAGGAGCCCGCGTTCGAGTGGTTCACGACCATCCCGTTCGGCATGAACCCCGAGGGCATGGCGGCCTGGTACTACCAGGGCGACGGGCTCAAGCTCTGGGAGGAGACGTACGCCGCCTTCAACCTCGTGCCGCGCCCCGGCCCGGCGGTCGCCCCGCAGATGGCCGGATGGTTCCGGAAGAAGATCAACACGATCGGCGACTACAAGGGACTCAAGATGCGCATCGCGAGCCTCGGCGGCAAGGTCATCGTCAGAGCGGGCGGCACGGCGGTCCTCACGCCGGCCGCCGACATCTACGCCGCCCTCGAGCGGGGCGTGATCGACGCCGCCGAATGGGTCGGCCCGCACGACGACATGAAGCTGGGCCTCCACAAGACCGCGCGCTACTACTACTACCCGGGCTGGCACGAGCCCGGCACCACTGAACGAGTTCGGCTTCAACAAGAAGGCGTACGAGGCGCTGCCGGTCGATCTCCGGCGGACGCTCGACCATGCCGCGGCGGCGGTGCAAGTCTACGGCCTCACGGACTTCCACGCGAAGAACGCGATCGCGCTCGAGCGACTCAAGACCGAGTTCAAGGGCAAGGTCGAGATGCTCCCGCTCCCGGTGCCGGTACTGCGCGATCTCAAGAAGCTGGCCGCCGAGGTCGTCAGGGAAGAATCCGAGAAGACCCCCATGGCCCGGAAGGTGCACGCGTCCTTCACGAAGTTCCAGGCGCTGGTGGGCCCCTGGGACCACGTCGCCGAAGGCGCCTACCACCAGCTCGTGGCGGTATAGCGATGCGCTGGACGAATGGCCGAGGGCGAACGCCGTGAAGCTGCGGCGCATCGCCGTGGCGATTCTCTCTGTGGCTGTCCGCCCATCGCGGCCGAGGCGCAGGAGGCTCCTCGCCCATTCCGGATCGGTGTCCTGAATGCGGCATGGGCGGCGAGCCATCCGACCGTGGAAGGGCTCAAGGCCGGCCTCAAGGAGCTCGGCGTCGAAGACGGGCGCGACGTGACGTTCGACATCCGTTTCACGGAAGGCAAGCTGGACACGATGCCCGCGGCCGCCGGGGCCCTCGTCAAGGCCGGCGTCGACCTGATCTTCACGAGCCAGGAGGCGGCCACGCAGGCCGCGAAGGACGCGACGAAGAGCGTGCCGATCGTGTTCACCCTGGTGGGCGACCCGGTGGGCGCCGGCATCGTCGGCACGCTCGCCCGGCCCGGCGGCAACGTGACGGGCGTCTCGAGTCTCCAGACCGAGCTCGTGGCGAAGCGCCTGGAAGTCCTCAAGACGCTCGCCCCGGCCGTCCGCCGGGTCTGGCTCATCTATTACAGCGGCGACCTGGGCACCACGCCCATGATTCGCAAGGCGCTCGAGGCGGCGCAGCGCATGAAGCTGGAGGTGGTGCCGAAGGGCGTGCTCGACGCGAGCGAGCTGAGGCGGGTGCTCCGCGAAGTCCGGCGCGACGACGCGGTGCTCACGCCGGAGGGCTCGAGCCCCGATCTCGCCATCGCGATCATCGAGCAGTCGCTCGCCTCGCGAGTCCCGGCCGTCTTCGGGACGGCGCTCTGGGTCGGCTATGGCGGGCTCGTGTCGTACGGCCCGGACTACTTCGCCCAGGGCGTCCAGGCCGCCGCGCTGGTCGCCAAGATCCGGCGGGGTGCCCGGCCCCAGGACCTGCCCGTCGAGGGCGCCGAGAAGATCGATCTCGCGGTGAACCTCAAGACCGCGGACGTCCTCGGCCTCGCCGTGCCGCGCAAGATCCTGCTCCGGGCCGACGCCTTCCGGCGATGAAGCACCCGACCTCGCGGCGGGCGGCTCTTCCGCAAGTACGTCGTCGTCCTGCTCGTGCTGGTCGGTGGCGTGCTGATGGCGTCGAGCCTGGTCGAGCTCTACTTCTCCTACCGGGAGACCCAGCTCGCAATCGTCCGGGTCGAGCGCGCGAAGGCGGTGGCGGCGGCCGTCGGGATCGAGCAATTTCTGCGGGAGGTCGAGCAGCAGGTGCGCGAGACGACCCGGACCGCGTCCGACGATCCCGACGCGAGCCAGGTGGGGCAGGGCCGGCTCGGGTTTCGCCAGGGTCTGGGGGCGGCGCTGGCGGAGCAGCGCGAGCTCGATTTCCTCCGGGTCCTTCGCAATGTGCCCGCGGTCAGCGCGCTGAGCCATCTCGACCTCGCGGGCAAAGAGCAGCTTCGCGTCTCTCGCCTCGACCCCGATGTCGTCGGCAGCCAGGAGGACTTCTCCAAGGCGCCCAAGTTCCTCGAGGCGAAGAGCGGGCAAGACCTACTGGAGTCCCGTCTATTTCACGAACGAGTCCGAGCCCTACGTGACGCTGGCCGTGCCGCTCGGCAAGTACGCCCTCGAGGTGACCACGGCGGAGGTCAGCCTCGGCGCTGTCCTGAAGGCCGTCTCTCAGATCGACGTCGGCTCGGACGGGTATGCCTACGTGGTGGATTCCCGGAACCAGCTCGTGGCCCATCCGGACAGTCGGCTGCTGCGAGAGAAGCGGGATGTCTCCGCCCTCGTCCAGGTGAAGTCAGCGCGGGCCGATCGCTCGAGCGCGACGGCAGACGCCCCGGTGGCCGTGGTCGCCGACGGTCTCGGCGGCGGGCGGGTCCTCGCGGCGCACGCGACCATCGCTCCCCTCGGGTGGCTCGTCTTCGTCGAACGGCCGGCCGCGGCCGCCTACGCCCCCCTCCGGGCCCCGATCATCCGGAGCGCCGTCATCTTCGTGCTCGGCCTCGGGCTCTCAGTTCTGGCGAGCCTCTTCCTCGCCCGGCGCATGGTCGCGCCGATCCGGGTGCTCCAGGAAGGCGCGGCGCGGATCGGCGCCGGGACGCTCGACCAGCCGATCGAGCTGCACACGGGCGACGAGATCGAGGCCCTCGCGGCGTCGTTCAACCGCATGACGGCGAGCCTCAAGGAATCCTACGAGGGCCTGGAGCAGAAGGTGGAGGCGCGCACGCGGGAGCTGGCCGACGCCAACCGCGACCTGATCGAGGCGCTGGAGCAGCAGACGGCCACGCGCCGAGATCCTCAAGGTGATCAGCCGCTCGACGATCGACCTCGAACCGGTGCTCGAAACCCTCATCGAGAGCGCGACGAAGCTCTGCGACGCCACACAGGGAAACATCTTTAGATTCGACGGCGAAGTCTTTCGTGCTGGAGCCTTCTACGGCGCCTCCCCGGAGTTCAAAGAGTTCCGGCAGCGAGCCGAGCTTCGCCCTGGGCGCGGATCGGTGGTGGGACGGGTTGGCCTCGAGCGGCGGACGATTCAGATCCTCGATGCCCTGGCCGATGCCTGAGTTTCAACAGCTTGAGGCTCAGCGGATTGCGGGCTTCCGGACCGTCGTGGGCATCCCGATGCTTAGGGAAGGCATGCTTATCGGTGCCATCGTGCTTTGGCGAATTGACGTTCGCGCCTTCACCGAGAAGCAGATCGAGCTGCGTGACAGACCTTCGCCGACCAGGCGGTGATCGCCATCGAGAACGTGCGGCTGTTCAAGGAGCTGGAGGCGCGCAACCGCGACCTGACCGAGGCGCTCGAGCAGCAGACGGCGACGAGCGAGATCCTGCGGGTGATCAGCCAGTCGCCGACCGACGTCCAGCCGGTCTTCGATGCGATCGTCACGAAGCGCCGTGCGCCTGTGCGGTGGGCTGTTCGGGACCGCCGATGCGGTTCGACGGCGAACTGATGCACCTCGCGCGCCACTATCATTACACGCCGGAAGTGCTCCAGACGCTCCAGCAAATGTTACCGATGCGGCCGGACGGCCGGCTCATGGCCGGGCGCGCGATCCTGACGCGAGCCGTCGTCCACGTTGAGGACTCGCTGGCCGACCCCGAGTATGCGCAGCCCGTCGCGCGGGCCGGCGGCTTCCGGAGCATGCTCGCCGTGCCGATGCTGCGCGAGGGGAACCCGATCGGCGCGATTGTCGTCAATCGCGAGCAGCCGGGCCTTTCTCGGCGACCCAGATCGAGCTGCTCAAGACCTTCGCCGACCAGGCGGTGATCGCCGTCGAGAACGTGCGGCTGTTCACGGAGCTGGAGGCACGCAACCGCGACCTGACCGAGGCGCTGGAGCAGCAGACGGCCACCAGCGGAAAGTGCTCAAGGTCATCAGCCGCTCGACGTTCGACCTCCAGCCGGTCCTCGAGACCCTCATCGAGAACGCCACGCGTCTCTGCGGCGCTGACATGGGCTTCCTCTCTCGCCGCGAGGAAGACGGGTACTGGCTGGCCGCGGGCTACCGGGTGCCCGCCGCCTTCAAGGAGTGGCGGGCGCGTTCGCCATCCAGCCCGGCGATGGCTCGCTCGTGGGCCGGGTGGCCCTGGAGGGGCGAACGGTCCAGATCCTGGACGCGCAGGCAGATCCGGAGTGGAGAAGGGTTCACGTCGAGCAGCGCCGACAGCAGGGACGTGAGACACCGGACGTCCTCGGCGTGCCGATGCTCAGGAAGGGCCGCCTCGTCGGCGTCATCGCCATGTGGCGGCTGGACGTGCGCGAATTCACCGGCAAGCAGATTGAGCTCGTCACAGACCTTCGCCGACCAGGCGGTGATCGCCATCGAGAACGTGCGGCTGCTCAAGGAACTCCACGAGCGGACGGAGGAGTTGACACGCTCGGTGGAGGAGCTCCGGGCGCTCGGCGAGGTGGGGCAGGCGGTCAGCGGGAGCCTGGATATCCAGTCCGTCCTCACCAGCATCGTCTCGCACGCGGTCGAGCTCTCCAAGACCGACGCCGGCACCATCTACGAGTTCGACGAGTCGACGCAGGCGTTCGTGCCCCGGGCGAACTACGGCATGGCCGAGGAATTGATCGAGGCTCTCCGCCAATCCCATATCCGGGTCGGCGAGGGCGCCGTCGGACAGGCGGCGACGACGCGCGCCGCGTTCCAGATCGCCGACCTCGAGAGGGAGCCGCACTACGCGCTGCGCTTTCTGATCGAGGCGGGGTACCGCGCGCTCCTCGCCGTCCCGCTCCTGCGCGAGGACCGCGTGATCGGCGGGCTGGTGGTCCGGCGGAAGGCCGCGGGGACGTTCCCGAAGCCGGTGGTGGACCTCCTGCAGACCTTCGCCACCCAGTCGGTAATCGCCATCCAGAATGCGCGCCTCTTTCTGGAGATCGACGAGAAGAGCCGGGCGCTCGAAGAGCTCTCGCGCAACCAGGAGCAGCTCGCCCGCCTCTCGACGGCGCTCCAGGAGCCGCTGTCCCTCGCGGAGCAGCTCACGCGCGTCCTCGACGCCGCGCGGCAGGTGGTCGGCCTCGACCACCTCTACATCTGGACGCCCAGCCCCGCCGCCGACGGGTTCGTGGTCAGCGCCGGGGCGGGGCTCAGCGAGGGCGACTGGCGCGATCTGGTCGGCGTGACGATACCCCTCGGCGAGGCGGGAGCATTGGCGGCCGTATACCGCGACGGCGAGCCGTTGCTATTCAGCGAGGCGCATCCGCTGCCGGAGAAGTATCGACTGCGCCTCCCCTACTCGGCGATTGCCGCCCTGAGGCTCAAGGCTTTTCTCGTCAGCCCCATGATCGCCCGCGGGCGCACCGTGGGCGTTCTCAGCGCGGACAACCGCGTGAGCCGGGCGCCGATTCCGGCCCACACCGTCGACCTGCTGCATACCTTCGCCGCCCAGGCGGCGGTCGCCGTCGAGAACGCCCGTCTCTTCCAGGAGATCCAGGAGAAGAGCCAGCAGCTCGAGCTGGCGAGCAAGCACAAGTCGCAGTTCCTCGCCAATATGAGCCACGAGCTGCGCACGCCGATGAACGCCGTGCTGGGCTATACCGACCTCATCCTGGATGACATCTTCGGGGAGGTGCCCGCGCGGATCCGCGAGACTCTCGAGCGGGTCAAGACCAACGGGCAGCACCTCCTCGGCCTCATCAACGACGTGCTCGATCTCTCCAAGATGGAGGCGGGCCAGCTCACGCTCTCGCTCGGCGACTACGCCATGGGGGACGTCGTCCACGCGGTGGTCTCGGCGGTGGAGTCCCTCGCGGCCGGGAAGAAGCTCGCCTTCAAGGCGATCGTCCCTGCCGATCTGCCGTCGGGCCACGGCGACGAGCGGCGGCTCACCCAGGTGCTGCTGAACCTGGCCGGGAACGCCATCAAGTTCACCGACACCGGCTCGATCTCGATCGAGGCGCGGGCGGCCGACGGCGCTTTCCTCGTCTCGGTGTCGGATACCGGTCCCGGGATCTCCGAGGCCGACCAGCAGAAGATCTTCGAGGAGTTCCAGCAGGCCGACAGCTCCAGCACCCGGAAGAAGGGCGGCACCGGGCTCGGGCTCTCGATCTCCCGGCGGATCGTGGAGCTGCACGGGGGCCGTCTCTGGGTGGAATCGGCGCTCGGTGAGGGGTCCACCTTCTCTTTCACCGTGCCGCTACGGGTCGAGCGGCAGGGGGAGAGATGCATGAACAAGCGCGTCCTGGTCATCGAGGATCACGAGGAGAACCGGCGCATCCTGCGCTACCTGCTGGAGAGCGGCGGCTTCGAGATGATCGAGGCCGTCACCGGCGAGGAAGGGGTCGCGGCGGCGGAGAAGGAGCGCCCGGACCTGATCCTCATGGACATCCAGCTCCCCGGCCTCGACGGCTACGAGGCGACCCGGCGGATCAAGGCCAATCCCGCCCTCCGGCATATCCCGATCATCGTGGTCACCTCCTACGCGCTGAGCGGCGACGACGTGAAGGCATTCGAGGCGGGCTGCGATGCCTATGTCACCAAGCCGTTCGTCCCGCGCGAGCTCCTGGCCAAGGTCCGGGAGTTCCTGGCGTAGCGACGGGAAAGACTCAGAATGCGAACTCCGCCGCGGATCCTGATCGTGGACGACACGCCGGCCAACGTGCACATCCTGCAGGCGCGCCTGGCCGCCAACGGGTACGACATCGTCACCGCGACCGACGGCGAGGCGGCGCTCGCCGCCGTGAGGGAGACGCAGCCGGATCTGATCCTGCTGGACGTCATGATGCCGAAGATGGACGGATTCGAGGTCTGCCGGCGCCTCCGGGCGGACCCGGCGCTCCCCTTCATCCCGATCATCATGGTCACGGCCAAGACGGACCCCAAGGATGTCGTCGCGGGCCTCGAGGCCGGCGGCGACGAGTACCTGACCAAGCCGGTGGACCAGCCCGCGCTCGTCGCCCGAGTGAAGTCCATGCTCCGGATCAAGAACCTCCACGACACCGTGGAGGCGCTGGCCGCCGAGCGCGCGGAGTGGAACAAGACCCTCGAGCGCCGCGTCGAGGAGCAGGTGGGCCAGCTCGAGCGGCTCGGACGCCTCAAGCGCTTCTTCTCGCCTCAGCTCGCCGAGCTCATCGTGGCCGGTGGCGCCGACGATCCTCTCAAGACCCACCGGCGAGAGGTGACGGTCGTGTTCCTCGACCTCCGGGGCTTCACCGCCTTCGCCGAGACCGCGGAGCCGGAAGAGGTGATGGGAGTCCTCCGCGAGTACCACGCGGAGATGGGCAAGCTGATCCTGGACCACGAGGGCACCCTCGAGCGCTTCACGGGCGACGGCATGATGATCTTCTTCAACGATCCGGTGCCCGTACCGAATCCCGCCGAGCGGGCCATCCGGATGGCGGTGGCGATGCGCGAGCGCGTCCACCACCTCGTCGTGGTCTGGCAGAGGCGCGGCTACGAGCTCGCCCTCGGTGTTGGGATCGCGCAAGGCTACGCCACCATCGGCGCCATCGGCTTCGAGGGACGCTGGGACTATGGCGCCATCGGCACGGTCACGAACCTGGCGGCGCGGCTCTGCGGGGAAGCCAAGGGCGGACAGATCCTGGTCCACCAGCGCGTGGCCACGACGATCGAGACCTTGGCCGACCTCGAGGAGGTCGGACCCCTCACCCTCAAGGGGCTGCTCCGGCCCGTTCCCGCTTTCAACGTCATCAGGCTTAAGGAAACCATCTGAGCGTGGGCGGGCGCGCTGGTTGACAAGCGCGGCTACCGCCCTCCTATCCTCAGCCCCGGACTCGCCCGCAAACGTCCGGCCGCCCCCAGGGGAGGTCGCATGGTCCTCGCTCGGGCCTTCGAATTCGCCCGCTTCGTCCGCGCCGGCGCGGCCACGGGCGCGGTGCCCGCGCCCTCCCCCGCCATCGCCCCGTGCCGTCACCTTCACGCCTCGCAGCGCACCCGAGGGACTCAACGAGGAGGCCCGAATGGCACGCGTGATGGACAGTCCGGGCTCGATCGCGTCCGACGAGCGCACGATACACAAGGTCCCCGACCCATTTCCCCTGACCCTGGCGGGCATGCTGGCCGCGCTCGGCCCACAGGCCATCAACTTCGGCATCTCGATCGGCGGCGGCGAGGCCTACCTCCTCCCGAACGTCTCCGCCCGCGGGACGCTCGGGATGCACTGGCTCATGGCCGATCTCGGTGGTCCTCGAGACCGCGCTCGTCTACGAGTGCATCAAGTACAGCGTCTGCACCGGTCGCTCGTTCTTCGCCGCGACCAACGAGCTCAAGCCGCTCGGCTTCTGGCCGTGGTTCTGGGCCGTGGTGACCATCGTCACCTTCGCGTGGCCGGCGTGGATGGGCGGCGCGGTCATCGCCGCGCACCGCTTCACCGGCATCGGCAATCCGCCCGTCCTGGGCCTCCCGCCGCACTATATCTGGGCGGTGGTGGCCCTCCTCGCCGTGCTCGTCGGTCTTCTACTTCTCCGATCGGACCTACAACTTCCTCTCGAAGTTCTTCACCTTCATCATGTTCGCGAACATCGTGCTGGTGCTGGCGGTGACCCTCATCGCGGCGAAACCCCAGCACTACTGGCAGGTCCTGATGGGCTATCTCGGCATCACCTTCGTCCTCGAAGGGCTATCCCGCCGCCCTGCCCAAGACCGACGCCCTCGCCCTCTTCAATCAGCCCGGCGGGAGCCTCATGTGGGTGAGCTTCTGGGTCATCGCGGCGGGCTTCGGCATGGGCCGCTACGCGGGGCAGGTCACCGGGGTGCTCCGCCCGCCCGAACGGATCACCGCCCACGAGCTGCGCTGGGACACCTCGGACCCCGAGGAGCGGCGCAAGATGGACCAGTGGGTGAAGGTCGGCGGCTACAGCCTCATCCTCTGGTGGGCCATCATCGGCGGCCTCATCATGACCTACCTCTACTCCGTCTGCGGCCTCGCCTACCTCCACGAGGACTTCCTCAAGACCGGCAAGATCCCCAGCGGCGTCGAGGTTCCGATCCAGATGGCCACCATCGCCCAGGGGGTGCTGGGGCCGATGGCGGGCTGGCTCATGCTGCTCTTCATCATGGTCACGCTCTACGACGCCCAGTTCCCGCTCTACGACACCTTCATCGGCCGCACCACCTGCGACGCCATCGCGGTCACCGGGCGGGCCCGACGGCCGTACCGCTTCTACTACTTCGTGGTGGTCACCGCCGCGGTCGCGGCGGGCTTCTACCTCATCACGGTGGCCCAGCCCTTCATCCTGTGGATCGGGGTGGCCATCTCGGCGCTCGTCTATCGCTCGATCGGGGCCTGGCAAATTCTATTGCTGAACAATCGGCGCCTGCCGGAGGGCTTCAAGGTGAGCCGGCTCAACACCGTGCTCCTGTGGATCACCGTCGTCACCGGCTTCGGAGGCGTCGGGATCTGGGCGGTCACCGTGCTCCCCGGCGAGATTGCCAAGCGGTTCGGATGAAGGCGTACCTCTGGCTCGTCATGATGCTGGTCTGGCTCGCCGCTCTCCTCGGGGGGCTGTGGTGGATCTGGCCGCACGTGGAGGCGTGGGAGCCCACGCGCGACCTCTTCATGGGCCTCGCCTGGCTCGTCACCGGCGGAGCCGCCTGGCTCCTCGCCTTGAACCTCGGCGTCGCGCGTTACTGGCGGCGCTGAGGTCCGAGGAGGGCGTCGCGGAGCACCTCGGAGGGGTGGCGCGCCCGGCGGTCGGTGAGGTGCGCGATCTGCTGGCGGCAGGAGATGCCGGGCGCCACCACCACCGTCTCGGCGGTCGGCGGCGCGGACCGCGGGCGCGAGCCGCCGATTCCCCAGGCTCACCGAGAGATCGTAGTGCTCCTTCTCGAAGCCGAAGGCGCCCGCCATGCCGCAGCAGCCGGAGTCCACCTCGCTCACCTCGTAACCCGCCCAGGCCAGCGCGGCCACCGTGGGCGCCGTGCCCACCATGGCCTTCTGATGGCAGTGCCCGTGAAGGAGCGCCTTCCGCGGACCGCCGTTCGTCCACGGCAGCGTGAGCCCCCGCGCGCGCTCGCGAAGCAGGAACTCCTCGAGGAGATAGCTCGAGCGCGCCACCGCGCGGGCGGCGTCGGTGCGAAGGAGATCCACGTACTCGTCGCGGAGCGTGAGGAGGCAGGAGGGCTCGAGCCCCACCACCGGGACCCCGCGTTCCACCCACGGCGCCAGCCGGGTCACGTTCCACTCGGCGTGCGCGCGCGCTTCCTCCAGCATGCCCTTGGAGATCAGCGGCCGCCCGCAGCACTTCCGGCCCACCAGCTCCACTCGATAGCCCGCCGCCTCCAGCAGCTCCACCGCCGCCTGGGCGACCTCGGGGGTGTTGTAGGTATTGAAGGTGTCGTGGAAGAGGACCACGCTGCCGCGCGGAGCCACCGGCGTTCGGCTTGCGCGCGTCGAACCAGTCGGTGAAGGACCGGCGCGCGAAGGCCGGGCAGCGGCCGGCGGCGGTCCACCCCCACCACCACGTCGAGCAGCCAGCGGTTGATGCGCCAGCCGCCGATCCAGTTGGAGAGCGGCGCCAGGCGCGAGCCCCACCAGGACAGATCGCCGATATGCGCGAAGAGGTCGTTGCGCATCGGGCGTGGGGTGGACCTTGTAGTAGTGGTGCAGGAACTCGTACTTCATCTTGGCCATGTCCACGTTGGACGGGCACTCCGCCTTGCAGCCCTTGCACTCGAGGCAGAGGTCCATCACCTCGTAGAGCCGGCGTCCGGTGAAGTCCGCCTCCGGCACCCGGCCGGACAGCACCGCGCGCAGCGCATTGGCGCGGCCCCGGGTGGAATGCTCCTCGTCCCGCGTGGCCATGTAGGACGGGCACATGGTGCCCTCGAGGTTCTTCCGGCACACGCCCACGCCATTGCACATCTCCACCGCGGCGGCGAAGCCGCCCTGCTCGCGGAAGTCGAGCAGGGTCTTGGGCTCCCAGGTCTGGTACTGCGCGCCATAGCGCATGTGCTCGGTGATGCCGGGGCTGGCCACGATATTGCCGGGGTTGAGGAGATTCTTGGGGTCGAACGCGGCCTTGAGCTCCCGGAAGGCGCCGAACACGAGGGGCCCGAACACGCGCTCGAGGTAGGGGCTCCGCGCCCGGCCGTCGCCGTGCTCGCTGGAGATGGCGCCCTCGAACTCGAGCACCATGTCGAAGATCTCCCCCGCCATGGCCTGCACCTGCTCGAGCCCACGCTGGGTCTTGAGATTGATGAGGGGGCGAATGTGGAGGCACCCCACCGAGCAGTGGCCGTAGTAGGCGCCCTCGGCGCCGTGCTTGGCCATGATGTCGCGGAAGCGCGGCACGAAGGCCGGCATGTGCTTGGGGTCCACCGCGGTGTCCTCGATGAACGCGATGGGCTTGCGTCGCCGCGGGTGCCGAGGAGGAGGCCCAGCCCCGCTTTGCGGAGCTTCCAGATGGACTGCTGCTCGGCGGCGCCCAGGGCGACGTGGCCGGCATAGCCGAAGCGCTCGCGCGCGCGGAGCGCCTCCAGCTTCTCCACCTTGTCCTTCGCCTCGGCGTCCGAGTCCCCCGTGTACTCCACGATGAGGATGGCGGCGGGATCGCCCTGGACGAAGGCCATGCGCTTGCTGTGCTCGATATTCGCCCGGGCGAGGTCGAGGATCATCTTGTCCGTCAGCTCGACCGCGTAGGGCCCGGTTTCCAGGATGGCCTGCGAGGATTCCAGCGCCTCCTGGATGTCGCGATAGTGGATGACGTCCACCGAGGTGTGCTTCGGCCGCCGCACCAGCCGGACCTTGGCCTCGACGATCGTGAACAGCGTCCCCTCCGAGCCCACCAGCAGCCGCGCCATGTTGAGCGGACCGTCCTTGATGAGCTCGTTGAGGTTGTAGCCGCAGACCCGGCGCCAGTGGCCGCGGAAGCGCCGCGCGATCTCCTCGCGGTACTGAACGCGGATCCGGGCGACTTCGGCATAGATCTGCCCCTCGAGGCCAGGGAGCCGCGCCTTGGCCGCGAACTCCGCCGGCGTCACCGTACCGAACGTGACGGGGCTGCCGTCGGCGAGAAAGCCCTTGAGCTCGATCACGTGCTCGACGGTGAGGCCATAGGCGATGGAGTGGCTGCCGCCGGAGTTGTTCCCGAGCATGCCGCCGAGGGTGGCCCGGTTCGAGGTCGAGGTGTCGGGACCGAAGAGGAGGCCCGGCCCGCGGACGTGGTGGTTCAGCTCGTCCTGGACCAGCCCCGGCTGCACCCGGGCCCAGAGCTCCTCCGTATTGACCTCCAGCACCCTGTTCATGTAGCGCGAGAAGTCGAGCACCACCGCGTGGTTCACCGTCTGGCCGGTGAGCGAGGTGCCGCCGCCGCGCGCGAGCAGCGGCGCGCTCAGCCGATTGGCCACCTCCAGCACCGCTTGCACGTCGTCGGCGTGACGCGGGATCACCACCCCGATGGGCTCCACCTGGTACATGGAGGCGTCGGTGGAGTACAGCAGGCGCGAGTAGGGGTCGAAGCGGACATCGCCCTCGACGGCGCGGCGCAAGGCGTGCTCGAGTTCGCTCATGCGCGGATTATACTGGATGACGTCATGGCCCGATCACGCCTTCTCCGCCCCGGCGCCGCGCTCGCGCTCGTCCTGGTGCTCGCGGGGCCGGCGGCGGCCGCGCCCGACACGCCCGCGGCGCCGGCCTTCTCCGCCCGGCTCCTCGACGAGGGCCGGACGCTGGACTCCCGCGCGCTCATCGGCAAGAAGGTGGTGGTGCTCCGCTTCCAGGGCTCGTGGTGCAAGGTGTGCACCGCGCAGGCGGGGGCGATCCAGCGGCTCACCGAGAAGTACGGCCCGCGCGACGTCGAGGTGATCGGCGTCCACGTCAACGAGACCGCCGCCGACGCCCGCGCCTGGCGCAAGCGCTACAAGCAGACCTACCCGGCCGCCCTCGACCCCGGCGCGCGCATCGCCACCCGATTCGGCTTCAAGCGCGCCCCCTATACGGTGGTGATCGACAAGAAGGGCGAGATGGTCGCGCGCATCACCGGCTCCGCCGACGAGGCGCGCCTGGCCAAGATCATCGAGCCCCTGCTCGCCCCCTAGGGCTTGAGCATCACCTTGATGGCGCCCTCTTCCTTCTTGTCGAAGATGGCATAGCCCCGCGGCGCCTCGTCGAGGCCGATGGTGTGCGTGATGATGCGACGCGGGCTCAGCCGGCCCGCCTGGACCAGCCCCATCAGCGGCGTGATGTAGTTCCGCGCATTGCAGATGCCCATCCGGAGGGTGAGGTCCTTGAAGAACGCCTCGCGCACCGGGAAGCCGATGGCGTCCTCCACGTAGACTCCCACCGAGGACACCGTGCCGCCCGGGCGCACCGCCATGATGGCCTGGGAGAACGGCACCTCGTGCCCCACGCACTCCAGCACGGCGTCGGGTCCGCGCCCGGCCGTCTGGGCCCGGAGCTGCTGGACCGGGTCGCCCGCGTCGAGGTTCACCGGGATGCCGCCCAGCTCCTCCACCAGCTTCAGGCGATAGTCCACGCGGTCCACCACGTAGACCCGACTGGGGCCGAAGAGGTGCGCCGACTGCAGCGCGAAGAGCCCCACCGGGCCCGCGCCGAAGATCGCGACGTGGTCGCCCGGCCGGATGCCCGCATTCTCGGCGCAGAAATAGCCGGTGGAGAGGATGTCACCGAGGAAGAAGGCGTCCTCATCCGCCATCCCCTCGGGAACCTTCTCGCACATGAAGTCGGCGAACGGCACTCGGATGCGCTCCGCCTGCCCGCCCGGATAGACGTGGCCGAATCGGCCGCCGAACACGGCGCGCCCCGTCACCGAGCACTGGGTGGGCAGCCGCATCCGGCACCAGTCGCAGGTCCCGCAGGAGATGGAAAAGGGAGCGACGATGCGGTCGCCGCGCTTCACCTTGGTGACTCCCGACCCGGCGTCCTCCACCACGCCCATGAACTCGTGGCCGAGCACCACGCCCTTGGGCAGTCCCGGCACTCGCCCGTGATACTGGTGGAGATCGGAGCCGCAGATGGCGCTGGTGGTGATGCGCACCACCACGTCCCCGGGATCGACCAGCTTGGGATCCGCCACCGACTCCACCCGGACATCGCCGGTCCCGTGCAGCGTGATCGCCTTCATGGCTTGGCTCCTTGGCCGATCAGAGGTTGCCGAAGTGGGCGAGATGGATCCCCTCACGGGCGAGCAGCGCGCGTGCCTCGGGTGCGGTGAGGCCCGCGACCTCGGTCTCCCGCTGCTTGCCGTAGCGGCTATAGGCGAGGCTCATCGTCGAAGTAGCCGGGATGGGTCATGAACTCGCTGACGCCGGGCGGGAGCGCGACGAGCTGCTCGAGCACGCGCTCGCGGGACCAGTAGGGATCGGGGCCCGACTCGCCCATGAAGTGATCGGGAGTGCGAATGCGATCCTTCTTCGCCCGCGCTCGCACCTGCGCGTCCTGCGCGCGCATGGGGATCCTGAGCGCATGCGCGAAGAAGCAGAGGAGGTCGAGGAGGGCGCCGTCCTTCGCCACGTGGTGGTGGCTATCGAGGTGGGTGGGAAAGCGGCCCATGAGCCGCTGGAACTCCTCGATCTGATTCCCCATCTCGATGCGGGCCTCGTCCGGCTTGGCGCGCTCGGCCTGGACGCGCGCGTCCCGCACGAGCTGCCCCTCCCCGTCCAGCAGCGAGGCGACGCGCCGCGGATCGGAGATCGGCGTCCCCAGCGTGAGGTTGACGTGAAGCCCCACCCCGAGCCCCGAGCTCCGGAGCGCCTCGAGCTGCGCCGGATCGGCCCCGCGATTCACCATGAGGGTGGTGCTGGTCACGATGCCGTTCTGATAGCACTCGAGGATGCCCCGGCTCACGCCCCGGGTGAGGCCGAAGTCGTCGGCATTGACGATGAGCCGGCGCGCCGCGCTCATCGCTGCCCCATCACGCGACGGAAATAGAGCCGGAGCGCCTCCTTGAGCTGGGCGCGCGGCCCGGCCCCGGTCTGGGCATCCTCCAGCAGGTCGAGCTCGAGCGGGAGGGGCACGCCTTCCTTCTTGACGCCGTCCAGCTCGGCGGTGAGCCCGCAGCGCTCGTCGGACTCGGTGAAGACGAGCTTGGCGCGGCTGAAGGTCCGGTCCTCCTGGGCGAGCTGCTCGACCGTTTCCGTCGAGGAGCCGCTTGATGGCCTCCTGGTCGGGGCCCAGCACCGACGAGAACGCGGCGGTCAGGCTGATCTCGGCCATGGCGCGCGCCTAGACGCCCGCCGCGCTGGCATCGCTGGTGGCGTCCAGCCCGGCCTCGAGGCCCTTCTTCGTGATCCGGATGGCGATGGGCCGCGCGAAGAAGAGATTGCCGACGGAGCAGTGCTTGGGGGTGACCGGGTGCTTGCGCTTGCGGAGCCCGGCCAGGGCGGCCTCGCCCACCCGATCGTCCACCAGCAGCTCGCCGCCTTCCGTGTGCAGCCGCGGCGCCTCCACCGCGGCCTGGGGGGCATCGCCCGCGTCGGCCATATTGGAGATCACCTGCGGGACCACCGCGACGATCTTCCGGCCGCCGGGGGCGCCGAGCGTGAAGAGCGGCTCGCCCTTGCGGAAGCCCAGCACCGGCACCATGTTCACCAGCGGGCGCTTGCCGGCGGCGACGGAGTTCACGCGCCCCGGCTCGGGGTCGAACCAGATCATCCCGTTCTGGAGCAGGATGCCGGTGCCCGGCACCACCATCCGCGCGCCGAAGAGGGAGACCGCGGTATTGGTGAAGGAGACCATGTTGCGGTGCCGGTCGATGCAGCCGATGTGGGTCGTGCAATCGGCGGTGTTTGTCATCAGCGGGGGCCTCGACATGGCCCCCGCTCTCCCCCCACCGCGGACTACTCGTTGTGGCCCCCGCGACTCTCCCTCCGCTGCGGACCTTCCCGTTCTGTCCGCCGCGGACATGGCCGCATCGCGCCGTATTTCCACGGGTCGGGCGCGGTGGCGGTGGTGCGGGGGCCGGAGGGCTTGATGTGGCGCGCGAGGTCGTGGGCGTAGGCGCGCGAGGCAAGCCCGTCCCAGGGGGCGGTGACGCGCAACGCGTCGCCGAGATAGCGCAGGCGGTCGAGGAATGCGAGCCGCACCGCCTCGGCGCGGAGGTGAAGGCCGCCCACGCTGCGATACGTCACCTGGGCCGAGGGGAACTCGGCGAGGAGGTTCAAGATCTCGAGCGAGGTGATGCCGCCGGTGGCGCCGGGCATGAAGGCCAGCTCGAGGCCGCGATAGCCGCCCGTCAAGGGCGACAGAGCCCGCGCCTCGTAGCCCGCGAGATCATCCTTGGTGAGAAAACCGCCGTTCGCCCTGCACCTCCTCGTGAATGGCCTGGGCAATCGCGCCCCGATAGAACGCGTCCGGCCCGTCCTTCGCGATGAGCCTGAGGCTCCGGCCGAGGTCGGGCTGGCGCAGGAGGTCGCCGTCGTGGCTGGCCGGCGGCCGGTAGATGTCCTGGCCGTCGCGCAGATAGGTGCGCGCGGTCTCGGGAAAGGCGCGCAGCTCGCGCGTGTAGAGCGAGATCGTCTGAGCCACGTACCAGTCGGGGATGAAGCCCTCCTCCGCGAGGCGGATGGCCGGCGCCAGCACGTCGGCCAGAGCCATGGTGCCGTAGCGCTGCAGCGCCAGGCAGAGACCGGCCACCGAGCCCGGGATGGCTACCGCCCGCGGTCCGAACACATTGGCGTCCCCCACCACACGGCGCCACGGGAAGAGGTCGTCGGAGACGCCCTCGCCCAGCTCATAGCAGTGCTCGTGCGCGCGGGCGGGCGCCTCGACATTGGCGTCGATGGCCACCGTCTCGCCGCGCCGGGCCATGTGGATGAGGAAGCTGCCGCCGCCGGCCAAAGTGGACATGAAGGGCTCCACCACCGGCATGGCGAACGCCGTGGCCACGGCGGCATCCACCGCATTGCCGCCGCGGGCAAGCATGCTCGCGCCCACCTCGGCGCCGAGCGGATGCTCGGCCACCACCATGCCGCGCGCGGCAATCGGGTGTCTGCTTGGTCATCCGGAGGGTGCTGCGGATCATGCGGCCGTCTCCTTTGGGAACTCGAAGGGATGCAGGCTCACCTGCCAGATGCCCGCGTCGTTGTGGATGAGCAGACAGACGCGGATGCCGGCGTCCTGATGCGCGGTCCAGAGGAACACTCCCGCGTCGGCGGCGTCGCCGCATTCGTCGCAGACCCAGGCGACGCGGAAGAGCTCCGGCTCGCGCTGGGCGGCGGCATGCGCGACGGGATCCACGTAGAGCGGGGTCTCGGCCGGCATGAAGGCGGCGATGTCCTCGAGGTAGGGGACCATGGGCCGCCCCGGGCCCGCCTTCCACGCCTCGATGAGGGGCAGCACCGGGGCCTCGTCGGTCACCGCGACGAATTCCCCGTCGTCGATCAGCTCGCCGCGCGCGACCCGGCACTCGGAGAGGAAGTCGCGGAGCGCGGACAGCCCCACGCCGCCCCGATACAGACGCGCCGCGAAGTCCTCCCGCTCCGTGGGCGCGAGCAGGAAGCGCGGGGCGGGCGGCAACCCCTCGAGCGCGGGGCCCGCTACCTGGTACATGCGGGGGCCGCCCGGACGCTCGGCGCGCGCGCCCGTGCCAGAGGAGGGTGGCGGTGTCCCCCGGGTGTATCCAGTCCGGCGCGTCGGCCATGCCGCGTTCGGCTACTCGGTGAGGAAGAAATGGGGATCGACCCGCCGGATCATGTCCGTGACGCCCTTGTCGTCGAAGTAGAGGACCCAGCCCGAGCGGATAGGTCCAGGCTTCCTTCGCCTTGGTCGAGATCTGGGCCCAGTGGACCTTGGCCTTCATCTTCATGAGGGCAGGATCGGCGGTCTGCTCGAGCGGCTCGTCGAGGAGCGCGCGAACCTCGCCGGGCGTGCTGCCCTCGGACACCTGGCGCCAGAACCGGAACTCGCTGTAACGCGTGGTCTGCTCGATCTCCGGGTGCTCGCGCAGGTACCGGAAGACGCGCTCGTCCATCTGATCCTTGTACTGCCGCTTCTCGTCGAAGTTGGGCTCGCGGTTGCTGGTCGCCGAGATCTTGGCGTAGAACATCTCCTCCGCGCGCGGCCCTCGGCCCATCCGCTCGGGGATATCGGTCTTGGGTATCCAGAACCCGCAACCGCCCATTCCCAGCGTCGCCGCCAGGCCGGCGACCACCACGAACCGAAACACGCAGAGTTCATTTTACCCTCCTTTTCAAGAGGTTATCTAGCACTATATCAGCGCCGACTCGAGCACGATGCCGCGATCGATCACCCGCACCGCGCGCGCCAGCAAGGCGGTGAGGCTCGCGTCGACCTCCGGCGCGTCCGCCAGCTGGCGGAGCACGTCGATGAGCCGCCGCATGGCCCGGATGAGGTCACCCTCGTGGCCCCCGAAGGATTCCTCCACGATGGCCGCCCAGTCGTCCTCTCCCGACGCCCAGCGAAACACCGCCGGCATGAACCCCGTGGACACCGACACCCCCATCGGGAGCTGGCGGAGGCGCTGCGCCTCGTACACCGTGCGCGCCACTCCCTCGAGCTCGCCCAGCTTCCGCTTGAGCTTCGGCCGCTTGCGGAGGAAGAGGCGCGCCATCGCGCTGTCGCCGGAGCGCGACTCCTCGATGAGACAGGAGCAGAGCGCCGCCGCCTCGGCGAGCGTGGTGTCCGCGAGGATGCCGCGGTCCACCATCTCCGCCACCAGCAGCTCGTTGTCGTGTCGCAGGGTGGCGATGAGCTGGCCCTTTCGCGAGGAGCTTACCGTCCTGCACCGCGCCGAACCGTTCGAGCACCTCGACGACCCGGAGAAACTCCCCCCAGTAGGCGTTGCGGATGGCGGCCAGCGTCTCGCTCTTCATGGCGAGACGGGCTTCGAGCTTCTCGAGGCCCTTCCACGTGTGCTCGCAGCGCGGCTGAGAGCTCCAGGGGCAGCGGTGGCATTCGATGGCCGCCAGCGCGCCCTCGGGGCCCTCCGCCCGCTCCCGCTCGAGGAGCTCCGTCGCCGTCACCCGCGCCAGCTGCGCCTTGAGCGCCTGCGTGCGGTGCTCCCAGTCGCGCGGGATGGGCAGGGGCGGCGTGGCCCAGAACACGCGCTTCACATGGCCGGCCTTGAGATGCACGACCTCGCCATGGCTCAGGAGCACGCTGGCGATCACCTTGTGGCGGCGCGCGTCTACCCGGCACAGGAGGCCCAGGGCCTGCCCGCCGCGACGGCGGGCGAGGACGAAGCGGCCGGGCTCCGCGTCCGCCACCGTGTGCGCGGCGCGGCGGCCGCCTCGGCCCAGGGCGGCGCGCGCGGCTTCCACCTCGGTGCGCAGGCGACGGTAGCGGCCGATGCGGTCGAAGTCGCCGCAGGGGGCGCGGAAGGTACGGGCGTCCGCCACCGCCGTCTCGAGACTCGCCACCTCCGCCTCCAGGCCCCGGATGCGCTTGAGGTTCTGGTATTGGCCGAAGGAGGACTCCACCGTGCGCCGGATGGCCGCCATGTCGCTGCCGCTGCCGAGGAGCAGCGCCACCGAGCCATAGCCCAGCTTGAACTGGCTCACCACCGGCTCCGGCTCGCCATCGACTACTCGACGAATATCCTCGACGCCGTCGCGGACATCGAGGGCGATCACGCACTTGCCCTCGGGATCGATGCCGCGGCGGCCCGCGCGGCCCGCCATCTGGGTCAGCTCGTTGTGGGTGAGGCTGCGGAAACCGCGGTCCGTCCGCTTGGTGAGGGATTGCAGCACCACGCTCTTGGCCGGCATGTGGATGCCCAGCGACATGGTCTCGGTGGCGAAGACGACGCGACAGAGGCCGCGCTCGAAGAGATGCTCGACGAGGCGCTTCACGCTGGGGAGTATCCCCGCGTGATGCATCCCCACCCCCATGCCGAGCGCCTGGAAGATGGTCTGATTCAGCGGCGACTCCGCGATGGTGGGCGTCTCCGTCACCGCCTCGCGGATGGCCTCGTCCACCTGCTGGCGCTGCGCCCGGCTGAGCAGCGGCTTGCCCTCGGCGAGCACCGTCTCCATGGCGCGCTCGCAACCAGCGCGGCTGAAGATGAAGTAGATGGCGGGCAGCCACCCCCGTCCGTCCAGCGCGTCGAGCATCACGGTGGGGTCCACGACCCGCCGCGTGTACCAGCGGCCCCGGTCATTGCCCCCCCGGTCGTGCTCGTCTCCGATGAGATGCACCGTGCCCGCGCGCACGCCCTCGTAGCCGTGCAGCTCACCGGAAAGGTCCGCCACGAGGTACTGGAGCGGCACCGGCCGATGCGGGTGCGTGATGGCCTCGATGGGCCGGTGAACGAGGCCGATCCAGTCGGCGATCTCCGCCACGTTGGCGACGGTGGCGGACAGGGCCACCAGACCCGCGTCCTTGGGCGCGTTGACGATGATCTCCTCCCACACCGTCCCTCGCCCCTCGTCGCCCATGTAGTGGCACTCGTCGAGCACCACCGTCTCGAGTCCCGGCAGCCCGCCGGTATAGAACATGTTGCGGAGAATCTCGGTGGTCATCACCAGGATGGGCGCGCGCGCGTTCACCTTGACGTCGCCGGTGAGAATGCCGACCTGATCGGCGCCGAACTGGCGGCCGAAGTCGGCGAACTTCTGATTGGACAGCGCCTTGAGCGGCGTGGTGTAGGCGAGGCGCCGCCCATGGGCCAGCGCGCGGTGGATGGCGAACTCCGCCACCAGGGTCTTCCCCGCCCCGGTGGGCGCGGAGACGATCACTGACTTGCCGTCGAGCACGGCCCGGATGGCGCGAACCTGGAAGTCATCCAGGGGGAACTGGTAGCGCGCGGTAAAGGATTCGAGCAGATCCTGCCTGGAGATAGGCGCCCCCTCGGTGCTGCGCTTCCACGTTATCATATGACCCGCATGAAGCTTACCGGCAAGGTCGCCCTGGTCACCAATGTCCGCCACTACATGGGCCCCGCCGTCACGGAGGAGTTCGCCCGCGAGGGCGCCACCCTGGCGCTGCACGACCGCGAGCCCGCCGCCGCGGGCGAGATGGTAGCGTTGGCGGAGCGCCTGGGGCGTACCGCGCTGGCGCTGGACGGCGATCTCGCCGCGCCCGGCGAGGCCGACCGCGTGGTCGCCGCGGTGGCCGCGCGCTTCGGCCGGCTCGACATCCTCGTCAACAACAATGCGCATCCGCCCACCAGCAGCGCCACCGAGGAGGTGAGCGACGCGGTGTGGCGGGACATGATGGCGCGCCTCCTCGACGAGCCCTTCTACTGCCTCCGCGCCGCGCTGCGCGTGATGCGCCCGGCGGGCCGCGGGAAAATCATCAACATCACCTCCGCCGCCGGCGTGCCCGGTCTCGCGCGCTACGCCGCCTACTCCGCGGCGCGCGCCGGCGCGAACGGGCTCACGCGAGCGGTGGGGCGCGAGGTGGCCCGGGACGGTATCCAGGTCAACGCCATCGCCCAGAACTACGTGGAGAACCCCACCTACTTCCCGCCCGCGCTGGTGGCCGATGACAAGGCGCGGGCCCGCATGGTCCGCAATATTCCCGCCGGGCGCCTCGCGCGCGGCGAGGAGTCCGCCCGCCTCGCCGTGTACCTCGCCAGCGAGGACTCGGACTTCTTCGTGGGCCAGGTGGTACCGTTTGCGGGGGGCTGGATATGAGCCGGGCGACCCGGGTGATGGCGGGTCTCATCCTGATCTCGATCCCGACCATCGCGTTCGGCGGCTACTTCCTGCTCACCTCGCTGATCGACAAGAGCTCCGGTTACGCGGCGAACGCGCTCCGGCAGGATTTCTTCCGCGCCGGCCACGCGCATGCCGGCGTGATCACGCTGCTGTCGCTGGTCTGCCAGCTTCTCGTCGACGCCGCCGCGCTCTCGCCGGCGCTGCAGTGGCTGGCTCGACTCGGCGTCCCCATCGCCGGTATCCTGCTCTCGGCGGGCTTCTTTCTGTCCATGCTGCCACCGGCCGCGGTGGCCCCCGGCCCCGCCGTGGTCCTGATCTATCTGGGCGCGCCGCTCCTGGTCGTGAGCGTGCTCACGCTGGGGATTGGCCTCTTGCGTTCGCGTCCCTGACCTCCGCCTCGCCGGCGAAGCCAAGCACCTCGTAGACCTCCACCGGCTCGGCCTTGCCCTTGACGGGCACCGCGCCGCGCGACCGCACCGTGACCCTCGCGCCGAGGGCCACGCGAGTAGCCCCCGAGAGCAGTATGGTCGTGCCCAGCTCGCGGTTGAGCCCCTCGATCCGCGAGGTGGTGTTGACGGTATCGCCGAGGACACCGTACTTCTTCTTGCGGGGGGACCCGAGGTAGCCGGCGAAGGCCGGGCCGGTATGGACGGCGGCGCCGATGGCCAGCGGGCTGCGGCCGGCCGCCTTCCAGCGCGCATTGAGCCGCTCGAGCGCGTCCTGCATCTCCAGCGCGGCGCGGACCGCCTGCATCGGATGATCCGCGTCGTCGACGGGCGCGCCGAACACGGCGAGGATGCCGTCCCCGATGAAATCCTGGACCATGCCCCGGTGGGCGAGGATCACGTCCACCATGGCGGTGAAGTACTCGTTCATGGTCTCGGACACGTCGGCCGGAGGCAGGCGCTCGGCCATGGCGGTGAAGCCGCGCACGTCCGACATGAGCACCGACACCGTCCGCAGCTCGCCGCCCAGGGCGGCGCCGTCGCGGGCCACGCGCGCCATCACCTCCGGGCTCACGAACTCGCCGAAGGTTCGGCGGAGCCGGCGCCGCTCCAGGATGCGCGCCCCCTGGAGGTAGCCGAGCATGCCCGTCACCGGGGCCACGAAGTCGAGCCAGTAGCCGCCGCGCGCATACGCCTCGTACGCGACAGCGGCGAACAGCGCGATCAGCCCCGCGCTGGCCACCGCCACCCACAGCGGCCGGAGCCAGGCGGACAGGAGCGCGACGGCCACGCAGGCGCCGGCGAGCACGGCGAGGTTGAGGCCCAGCGGCGGCGGCAGCAGGGTCCGGCGCGACAGCAGCGTCTCGAGGATATTGGCGTGGATCTCGACACCCGCCATGAGGCCCACCGGCGTCGGGTAGTGATCGCGGCTCTCCGGGAAGGTGGCGCCGATGAGGACGATCTTGCCGTGAAAGGGATTGTCCGCGTCCGGCTTCACCCCGCTGCGCGCCAGCGCCACCAGCGGCCCGGCGGGGATCGCCGTCACGGTGCCCGGCGCGCCCACGAAGTCGATGCGCCACGCGGCGGCGCCCAGCGCGCCGGGGCGCACGGGCGCATTGCCTTCGATTGGCCGGCCGGGCGAGCGCACCGGGAGGTCCAGGGGCCGGTCGTCCCTCAGGGCGTCGGCGAGGGCGGCCGGAGAATGGCCGGCATGCGCGGCGAGCACCGCCAGGGCAAGCGAGGGCAACCAGCCGCGCTCGGCGGGGAGCACCGCGTCGAGCCGGCGAATGACGCCGTCCGGGCCCACGGGAGCATTGGCGAAGCCCATGAGCCCCCCAGCGCGGGCGAGAAGAGTGGGCCCATCTCGTAGCGCGGTGGCGCCACGCCCGGCCGCGGCTCCGCCACCGTCGCCCAGACCAGCCGGGTGGCGCCGGTAGAGCCGGCGCGCCAGGCCACCGCGAGCAGCGCGGCGTCTTCCTGCGCGCTGGTGGGCGCGCGGAACTGGACGTCAAAGGCCACCACGCGCGCGCCGCTCGCCACGAGCAGCGCGGCCAGGTCGGCCAGATAGCGGCGCGACAGCGGCTGGCGCTCGCCC
Organism: uncultured Candidatus Rokubacteria bacterium; assembly: GCA_963733725.1. Lineage (GTDB taxonomy): Bacteria > Methylomirabilota > Methylomirabilia > Rokubacteriales > CSP1-6 > DASRWT01. Next base: position 114,007 of record CAVTFC010000008.1, read on the forward strand.
AGCTCGCGGAACGCCGCCTCGTCGATGGGGACGATGACGAGATCCGGCGCGGAGCCGCGATCGCGCAACGCGAGGAAGGTATCCACCGCCCGCGTCTCCCAGCCCGCGAGCGCGCCGACGCGCGAGAGCGCGCTGACGCCGAGGCTGACGGCAAGACCGAGGAGGAGGGCGCGGCGGACCCGACCGGAGAGGAACCGGGGCATCGGGCGCCAGTATAGGGCAATCCAGATGGCGTAAGATGGGGGCCATGATCTATTGCCATGTCGGCATCACCGCCGCGGAAGACTATGCCACGCGGCGCGGCCAGCACCGGCCGGCCCATCTCGAGCGCATCGCGGGGCTGCGCGCGCAGGGCTTCGTCGTGGGCGGCGGGCCCGCGCCCGACGGCAAGACCGCGGATCTCTTCTATCGCGCGCCGGATCTCGAGACGGTGGTCCGGCTCGTCGAGGAAGATCCGTACTGGAAGGGCGGGGTCTGGACCGGCTACAAGCCGGAGGCCTTCAGCCAGTTCCTCGAGCCCTGGCGGCAGGTGGAGGTGCTGACGGACGGCACCCGCCTGGTCACCCTCGTCGAAGGGCTGGCCCCCGACGTCGAGATGGCCTCCTTCGCCCTGATCGAAGCTCGGGGCGCCGGCCGCATGGCCTTTGGCGGATTCTTCCCGGGCGGCCGCACCCTGGCCCTCATGACCTCGCCCGACGCGGCGAAGGCCCTGGAGCCCCTCACCGAGTCCGGGCTCTGGACCCCGGGGACGCTCACCGGCCGGCCGTTCATTCACGTCCTCTGACGGATCCTCGCCTCCCGCCGGAGTCGTTTCGCCGCCTGGACGAGTCGCCGGACCCCGCGTTCTACGCCGACGCCCCGCTTCGTCACCCATATCGACGACGGCGCCATCGCGGCGGTGACCCAGCTCTATCGCGAGCACCTCCCCGCGGGCGGCGCGGTGCTGGACCTCATGAGCAGCTGGGTCAGCCATTTGCCGCCGGACGTGTCCTATGGCCGCGTGCTCGGGCTGGGGATGAACGCCGACGAGCTGGCGGCCAATCCGCGCCTCGATGGCTGGGTCGTTCACGACCTCAATGCCGAGCCCCGGCTGCCCTTCGCGGATGGGGAGTTCGACGCCGCGACCTGCTGCGTGTCCATCGACTATCTCGTCCAGCCGGTGGCCGTGCTTCGCGATCTCACCCGCGTGCTCCGCCCCGGAGCGCGGCTCGTCGTCACGTTCTCGAATCGCCGCTTTCCTACCAAGGTGATCGCCCGGTGGGAATCGCTCGACGACGCCGGTCACGCGCAGCTCGTGGGGCATTACCTGCGGGAGTCGGGCGGCTGGGACGATCTCGTCGCGCTCGACCGCAGCCCGGAACGGGGCGATCCGCTCTTCGCCGTGGTGGCCCGCCGCGCCGGTAGTAAGATGTCCGCCGCATGAGGCTGCTCCCCGATCTGGTCCTGGTGGACGGGCGCTTCGAGCCCGGGCGCGCCGTCGAGATCGCCGACGGCCGCATCACCGGCGTGGTCCCGTTCCCGCCCGCCTGGGGCGACGCCGCCTTCGCCGACGAACTGGTGCGCCTGCCCGGCCGCGCGCTCCTGCCCGGCACCGTCAACGCGCATTGCCACACCTTCCAGTCGCTGCTGCGCGGGCTGGGCGACGACATGGACTTCATGAGCTGGCGCGACCGCGTGCTCTACCCGTTCTCGACCCGCCTCGACCGCGAGGGCATCTATCTCGGCGCCGCCTTCGCCTTCGCGGAGATGCTGCTCCATGGGGCCACCTCCTGCGTGGACTTCTTCTACCTCCAGGACGCGGGCAATGACAATGCGCGCGCCGTCATCCAGGCCGCGCGGGACACGGGGATACGCCTGGTCCTGGCGCGCACCATGTACGACTGGGAGGGCGCGCCCGCACGCTATCGCGAGACGCCGGCGGACGCGGCCCGCCGCGTGACCGAGCTGATCCGCGAGCACGCGGGCGATCCGCTCATCACCGTGCAGCCCGCGCCGCACAGCCCGCACGGCGCCTCCCCCGCCATGATCCGGGCGGGCTGGGAGGTGGCGGAGGCGGCCGACACCCGCTTCCACATCCACGTGGCCGAGGGGCAGTACGAGGGGCAGCGCACCCTGAAGGAGCAGGGGGCCACGCCCATCCGCTTCCTCGACCGGCTCGGCGTGCTCGGCCCGCGGATGATCGGCGTGCACTGCGTCTGGCTCGACGACGAAGAGCTGGGCCTCATGGCCGCGCGCGGGGCCGGGCTCGCCTATTGCCCGTCGTCCAACATGGTCCTGGGTGACGGCATCACGCGAATCACCGAGATGCAGGCGCTCGGCATCCGCATCGGGCTCGGCACCGATGGCGGCTGCACCAATAACCGGCTCTCGGTGTTCGAGGAGATGCGCATGGCCGCGCTGCTCCAGAAGGTGCGCCATCTCGATGGCACGCGGTTGCCCGCCGAGGAGGCCTTTCGCATGGGCACCGCGGAGGGCGCCGCGCTGCTCGGTCTCGCCGCCGGCGCGGTCGCGCCGGGGCGGGCGGCGGATCTGGTGGCGGTGGATCTGGGGCATCCGTCGCTGCACCCCCGCGCCAACTTGCTCAAGAGCGTGGTCTACGCCATGTCGCCGCAGGCGGTGACCGATGTCTGGGTGCATGGGCAGCGGGTGGTCCGCGGCGGGCGCCTCGCCACGCTCGACCAGGACGCCCTCCTCGCGCGCGTGCGCGCGCTCACCCACGACTGGCGGGTGGCCTGATGTTCCGCGTGGGCCGCATCCCCTATCTCAACTGCGAGCCCTTCTTCGCGCACCTGAGCGGCTTCGCCACTCTCGACCTGCCCCCGCGCCAGCTCGGGGAGGCGCTCGCCCGCGGCGAGGCGGACGCGGCGGCCCTGTCCCTGGCCGATTTTCTCCGCCTCGAGCCCTCGCTGGAGGGGCTGCCCTTCGGCATCGCGACGGACGGCCCCGCCCGCAGCGTCATCCTCTTCTCCGATCGCGCGCCCGCCGAGCTGGAGGGCGCCACCATCTCGGTCACTGATGAGACCGCGACCTCGGTGGAAATCCTCCGCATCCTGCTGGCCCTGCGCTATCGGGTGACGCCCCGGGCCTGGGTGGGGCCCGACGCCGACGCCGACGCGGTGCTCCTCATCGGGGATCGCGCCATTCGCGCGCTCACGGGCCCACCGCGTTTCCGTCGCACGGTAGATCTCGGGAGCGAATGGGTGGACTGGACCGGCCTGCCCTGCGTCTTCGCGCGCTGGGGGATGCGACGCGCGGCGGCCGCGGACGATCGCCAGGCCTTCGCGCGCGCGCTGGACGCCGCGCTGGTCCGCGGCATGGAGCGCCTCCCGGAGATCGCGGCGCGGCGGACCGACACGGGCTGGGGCCTCGCCGAGATCTCGACCTATCTCCGCGGCTTCACCTATCGCCTGGGAGCACGGGAAGAGCGCGCCATCGCCGAGTTCCAGCGCCTCCGCGCCCAGGTGCCCTGAGCCGTCCCTTCACGCGGGGCGGAGAGCGCGCAGCACCTCGTCGTGGAGGCGCCCGTTGGTCGCCACCACGGTGCCGTCGTAGATATTGGGCCGGCCGCTGAAGTCGGTGAGGCGGCCGCCCGCTTCCTCGATGAGGATCTTCATCGGCGCCACATCCCAGGGCTTGAGATCGGCCTCCACGTAGATCTCGCCCTTGCCCTGCGCCACCAGGCAGTAGCCGTAGTAGTCACCGAAGCCGCGCGTTCGCGCGGTGCCGTCCACGAGCCGGACGAAGCCAGGCCAGTACGGCGTGGGGCGCAGGAGCGAGAGGCTCGAGTGGAGCAGGAATGCCTCCCGCAGGGTCGCCACGTCGGAGACGCGCAGCCGCGCGCCATTGGCCCAGGCGCCGTCCCCCTTGCGCGCCCAGAAGAGATCACCCGACACGGGGTTCAGCACCACGCCCGCGGTGACCTCCCCGTGCTCCTCGAGCGCGAGCAGCACCGCCCAGATCGGGATGTGGCGGACGAAGTTCTTGGTGCCGTCGATGGGATCGATGATCCAGCGGCGGTCGGTGGAGCCCTGCGGCCCGAACTCCTCCCCGAGGAATCCAATATCGGGGAAGGCGCGACGCAGGCTGGCGGTGATGGCCGTCTCGGCTTCCCGATCCGCCTGGGTCACCGGGGTCTGGTCCGCCTTGATGGTGACCTCGAAGCCGCCGTGGTAGTAGCGCAGCGCGATCTCGCCCGCCTCGCGCGCGGCCGCAATCGCGGCGGCGATGATCGGATGGGGCGTGGGCGGATGGATCGACGGGGCCGCGCCTACTCCCATTCGCCCCGCTCCTCGAGCACTTCCTTGAAGGCGGCGAGCGCCTCCACCACCACCGGCATGCCGCCATAGGTCACCTGCTGGAACACCACCTCCGCCACCTCCTGTCGCGTGGCGCCCACGTTGAGCGCCGCGTGCAGGTGGGCGCGCAGCTCGTTCCGGCGGTTCAGCACGGTGAGGGAGGCCACCGCGCAAAGCTCGCGCTGCTTCTGCGAGATGACCTCGCGGCTATAGAGCTTGCCGGTGAAGAAGAGGGACAGCTCCCGGGCCAGCTCCTTGTCGAACTTCTTCCACGTGTCGAACCCCACCCCCCCCTTGATGGAGTGGAACAGCATCTGCGCCGTCTTGCGGGTCCGGTCCTTGAGCGCTTCGTCCATGGCGTCTCCCTTCCTCGTGTTTTTGCTGGACACCTCACTACCTGTTTGTCACACTGCCCCGCGGAGACGCGAAGCCCATGGCCGAGCCCCACTGCCCCCGCTGCAAGAGCGAGGTTCTCGAACGTGCGGGCCGGGCCGGCCTGCTCGAGCGGCTCCTGAGCGTCGCCTACGTCTATCCCTTCCGCTGCCAGTCCTGCCTGCATCGCTTCCGCCTCCTGGTCTGGGGGCAGCGCTATGTGCGCACCCAGCGCACCGGCTCGGCCGAGCGGCGGCAACACGCGCGGCACACGGTGGACTTCTGGACTACGCTTTGGCTCGAGAAGGGCGGGCGCCCCGGCCGCGCGCGCGACCTCTCCGCCACCGGCATGAGCCTCGAGACCGACGCCCCGCTCGAGCCCGGGCAGCATCTCGAGCTGGATCTCCAGCCCGCTCCCGGCGAGCGCCCCATCCGCGCGGAGGTGGCGGTGGTCCGGTCCGTCCAGTCCGGCCGTGTCGGCCTCCAGTTCGTCCAGGTGAAGGACGACGGCGACGCGCGGCTGTGGAAGTTCCTCGCCGGCCGCCAGGCCCCGGCCGCACCGGATCCGACTGCCACGCCCCCCGCCCGCTCCACCGACGCCTCATGAAAGCGCCCGCCTGCCCCAAGTGCAAGAGCGACCTGGTGGGCCGCACTCACCGCAATGGGATGGTGGAGCACGCGGCCAGCATGGCCTATATCTATCCCTTCAAGTGCCAGGTCTGCCAGCATCGCTTCCGCCGGCTCCGGTGGGGTGAACGCTATGTCCGCGTGCCGCTCGACCGACGCGATGCCGAGCGATTGCCCACACGCATCCGTGTCACCATCCACTGGAAGGACGGCGGCCAGGGCGAGGGCACCGTGCGCGACATCTCCGTGACGGGCTGCGGGATCGAGACGGAGGCCGCGGTCCCCATCGGCGCCCTCGTGCTCCTGCAGCTCGAGCCGCAAGGAGAGCCGCCCATCGACATCGACGTGGCCGAGATCCGCTCGCGCCAGCCGCGACGCATCGGCGTCCGCTTCGCGCGCGTCGCCCCCACCCACGCCGAGCGGATACGCCAGATCGTTCAGCGTCTCATCACCGCCCGCGCCTGAGCTCCTCCGCGGAACGCTCACCCCGGCGGCTTCTGGGGGTTGACGGACGCGGTCGCGCCCTCTAGCGTAGGGGAACATAGCACGACACCCCTCGCCCAGGAGCCCCCGATGCCGACGACGATCGAGCCATATTGCGCGCCCTCCGTCTTCAATCCACCCACCTATACCCAGGCCGTGAAGGTCACCGGAGCCCAGACCATCCTCTTCATCGCGGGCCAGGTCGCCTATGGCCCCGATGGGAAGCCCGCCCATCGCGGCGACTTCGCCGCCCAGGCGCGCGCGGTGTTCCAGGCGCTCAAGGCGCAGGTGGAAGCGGGCGGGGGCACCCTCGCCAACGTGGTGAAGATCAACACTTACGTTGTCGACATCCGCCATCGCGCGGAGCTCGTGCCCATCCGCGAGGAGTTCTTCGGCAAGAAGACGCTGGCTTCCACTCTGGTGGCGGTCGCCGCGCTCGCCCAGCCGGAGTACCTGATCGAGGTGGAGGCGGTCGCGGTGATCTAGGGCGTGCCCGCGCTGAACCCGTTCATCTTCCGCGCCTACGACGTGCGCGGCAAGGTCGGCGTCGACATCACGCCCGCAGGTGTTCGAGCCGGTCGGCCGCGCCTTCGGCACCCTCGTGCGGAGGCGCGGCGGGCAGGTGGTGGCGCTGGGCATGGACAATCGCGTCTCCTCCGCGCCGCTCAAGGAGGCCTTCGGGGCGGGCGTGCTCTCCACCGGCCTCGACGTGGTGGACATCGGCGTCAACCACACCCCGCTGCTGTACTTCGCCACCGCGCACTGGCGCCTGGACGGCGGCGCCACCGTGACGGGCAGCCACAACCCCCTATCCGACAACGGCGTGAAGATGGTGCACGCGGGGGCGGCGCCGCTCAGCGAGGAGGAGATCTCGGGCCTTCTCGCCACCATCCGGGCGGGCGACTTCGAGCGGGGCGCGGGCCGGCTCACCACGCGGGACCCACGCGACGACTACTTCAACGCCATCACCGCGCATGTCCGGCTCGACCGCCGGCTGCGCGTGGTGGTGGACGCGGGCAATGGCATCGCGGGGGTCTTCGCCCCCGAGCTCTTGCGGCGGCTCGGCTGTGAGGTGATCGAGCTCTACTGCGAGTCCGACGGCTCCTTCCCCCACCATCTCCCCGACCCCGAGATGGAGGAAAACGTCCGCGACCTCGTGGCCAAGGTGCGGGAGGGCAAGGCCGACGTGGGCATCGCCTACGACGGCGACGCCGACCGCGTGGGGGTGATCGACGAGCAGGGCCGCCGCCACGAGGCCGATCTCATCCTCGCCCTCCTCGCCCGTGACCTCCTCACGCGGCATCCCGGCGCCGCCATCGTGTTCGACGTCAAGTGCTCCCAGGTGCTCATCGACGACATCCGCAAGCACGGGGGACAGCCGGTGATGTGGAAGACCGGCCACTCCCACCTCAAGCGCAAGATGCGCGAGGACGGCATCCTGCTCGGCGGCGAGGTCTCCGGCCACATGTTCTTCGGGGAGAACTGGTACGGGGTGGACGACGGCATCCTCGCCTCGTGCAAGTTCCTCGAGCTGGTCGCGCGCGAGCCCCGGCCGGTCTCGGCGCATTTCGATACCCTGCCCCATCTCTTCGCCACTCCCGAGCTCAAGGCGCCTTGCCCCGACGACAAGAAGTTCGCGGTGGTGACGGGGCTCGCCCGCGAGCTCAAGCAGCGGTACGAGACGGTGGACATCGACGGGGTGCGCGTCATCTTTCCCGACGGCTGGGGCCTGGTGCGCGCCTCCAATACCAACCCCTACCTCACCCTGCGCTTCGAGGCGAGGAGCCCGGCCGCGCTGGAGGCCATGCGGAATACCGTGTACGACGCCTTGCGGCGCTACCCCGAGGTGACTCTGCCGGCCTAGCGCATATTGCCGGTATGCCCCAGCGAGTAGCGGCCGGGCTGGGGCCAGACGGTGAGGCCGTGCGGCTCCTTGCCCGCCGGAATGCTTCGCACCTCGCCGGAGCTGGTGTCGATCACGTAGACCACGTCGTCGTAGCGGCCGGACACCCAGAGCTGCTTGCCGTCGGCGCTGACATTGCCCATGTCCGGGCTGCCCCCGCCGGGGATGATCCAGGTCGCTTCGATCCTCCGGGTAGCGAAGTCGATCACGGCGACGCTGCCCTTGCCCCGCGGCGGCCCGTATACTCGCGCCGTCCCCCGGTTGATGACGTAGAGCTTCTTCGCGTCGCGGCTGGGATAGAGCCCATGCGCGCCCACGCCGGTGGCGATGAAGCCGACCTCGGTGAAGGTCTCGCCGTCCACCAGGAATACCCCGCCCGACTGCAGCTCGGCCACGTAGAAGATCTTGCCGTCGGGCGCGGCGCGCACGTCCTGGGGCATGCGGCCCTTGGAGAGCTTGAGGTAGCCCAGCACCTTGCGGCCCACGAGATCGATCTTGACCAGGCTCCCCTGGTACTCGCAGGTGAAGATGACGAAGCGCCCGTCGATGGAGAAGTCGGCGTGGTTGATGCCGGCGCAGCCCGGAGTGGGCAGGGACCACTGCATGGCCATGGTGTGGGGATCGCGGAAGTCCAGCCGCTTGAGCGCTTCCGCCACGATCACCGCCGACTTGCCGTCCGGCGTGAAATACATGTTGTAGGGATCGTCCACCGCGATCGCCTTGCCGGGCTTGCCGGTGGTGGGATCGATGGGGGTGAGGCTCCCGTCCGTGCGGCCCTCGGCGTTATTGGTGACCCAGAGAGTCTTGAGGTCCCAGGACGGGACGATGTGCTGGGGATTGATCCCGACCTTGAAGCGGTCCACCACCTTGAGCGTGGCGGGATCGATGACGTAGACGTCATTGGACGTCCGGTTCGGGACGTACACGCGCGGCAGCGCTCCCGCCACCGCGGGACTCATGCGGCCGGCCTGGGTCTCGCTGTACAGATTGGCGGGATCCACCACCGGGGGCATGCCGGGCAGCGGCTCCGCCGCCCGGCCCGCCGACGCGGCGATACCCAGGACGCCGAGAAGAGCGGCGAAGCTCGCCGCCATGACCCGGCGGTGAGGCGGATGATGCAGGCGCATTGTTCCGGTCACGAGCTCTCCTCTGGCGTTCCGCCACGCCTAGCGGCGGGCGACGGCCTTCCTGATGGCGTCCACCGTCCGCGTGACGATGGCATCCGTGCCCACCTTCCCCAGCGCGGCGGTGGCCTTGCGCGGGTCGCCGTCCACGCCATCGAAGGGGTCGGATCCCCCGACGGACTTCAGCCGGTCCGTCCGGACCAGCCGCGGATCCACCGCGAGGGTCAGCGATGTGTCGGCCAGGCCGGCATGCTTGCCCACCTCGTCCTCGCGAAAGCCCCGCTCGCGGAGCAGCCGCGGGAAATCCACCGCCGCCGCCCGGTAGTACTCCTCGCCCGCGTGGACACGGACGGGCGAGTCCTTCCACTCGCGGGTGAGCCGGGCCGTCACCGCGCGCTGGGCGGCCTGCGTCGAGCCCGAGTCGCCGAGGTAGACAATATTCCGGAACCCGTGGAGCCGGAAGCTCCGCGCGGCCGACTCGATCACCTTCTCGAACGTGTCCTCCGGCACGGTGATGGTGCCGGGAAAGCGCATGTGGCCGGTGGGGGGAGCGAGTCCGCCCTCCGGCACGTAGGCGAGCACCGGCGCCACGAGGGCATCACCGAGCCCGCGCGCGATGCGCTCGGACAGCGCCCGTACCCGCGCATTGTGCTTGCCCAGCGCGAGGTGCGGGCCATTCTGCTCCGTGCCGCCCAGGGGGATCAGGATGGTGGCTTTCCCCGCCTTGACCAGGTCGCGCACCTCGGTCCACGTGAGCTCCTCCAGGAGCACGGTGTCGGGCCCTTGCGCCCATGCGGGGGCGCATCCGGCGAGCAGCAATCCCAGCGCCAGCGCCTTCGTCGCCATGCGGTCCAGCGTACAGGATGCGCCGCGCGGGAACCAAGCCATCAGATCCGTTCGCCGAGCAGAATGGCGACGGCGTGCTCCGCGTCGCGCGCGAGGAGGCAGTCGCGGGGGCCCCAGTAGCCGCGCGGGTCGATGAGCACCGCCGCGATCCCCGCCGCCCGCGCGCCCAGCACGTCTACCGAGTAGAGATCGCCGACATAGACGGCCTCCGAGGCGGCCACGCCCGCCCGGGCCAGTCCGAGGCCGAAGATGCGCGGGTCGGGCTTCTCGACGCCGACCTCGGAGGAGTCGATGAGGAAGTCCACCTGCGCGGCAAGGCCGTGGGCCTCGAGGGTCCGTCGCACGGTGCCGTTGGAATTGGAGATGACGCCCACCACCACGCCCGCCGCGCGGGCGCGCGCGAGCGCGGCGGCCGCCCGCGGGTCGGCGCGAGTCCAGAGGCCGATCGGCGCATTGTAGTCGCGGCGCCAGCGTTCCATCGCCGCCACCTCCGCGGCGTTCGTCACGCCGAGATGCTCCAGCAGGTAGCGGAGATAGCGGCCGTGCGTGTCGCCGCTCTCGGTGGACGCGCCGGGGGCCAGGAACGGATCGAGGCGCACGCGGGCCCGGAGCTCGGCGTCCTCGATGGCGGCGGAATCCCGCCGGTGCCCGTACCCGGCCAGCGCGTCCGCGATGGCGGCGTAGTCGATGCGGATGAGGGTGTTGCCGGCGTCGAAGAGGATGGCGCGCGGCGCCCGTGTCGGCGGTGGCGGTGTCGAAGGAGCCATGGCGTGGGAACGCCTTCATTATAATGACGGAGCGATGCCGCGTCTCTTCCGTGTCCTGCCCGCCGCGCTGCTAGTGTCGACGCTCTGGGCGACGCCGGCCCTGGCCGATCACGGCGGTCCCCTGCGCGACGCTCCCATGAGCCCCCTCACCCTCGCCCTCATGGCGGGCGGCGGCGTGCTCGCCGTCGGCATCCTGGTCGTGATCATCGTGCGGGCGATGACCGGACGGGCGAAGGAGTGACCGCGGTCGCCGCCGCGCTGCGCTGGGCGCACCTCCTCTCGGTCTTCCTCCTCATCGGCATCTTCGGGCTCACCCTCCTTGCGGGCCGCGCCGCACACCCCACGCCGCGAGGCTGGGAGGCGCGCATGCTGGTCTGGAGCCGGCGCGCCGCGCTGGCGGCGCTCGGCTCGGGCCTGCTGCTCCTCGCGGCGCAGGCCGCGCATGTGGCGGGGCGCGCGGGCGCGGCGCTCGAGCCCTCGGCCTGGATCGGTGTGCTCCTCCACACCCAGTTCGGTGCGGTGTGGCTCTTGCGCATGGGCATGATCCTCCTCCTCGCCACGGTGCTTCTTCTGCGCGAGCGGGAAGACTCCACCGCGGACTGGGCGGCGCTGCGCGTGGAGGGGTGGTTGCTCGCCGCCGGCGCCGCGGGAGCGCTGGCCTGGGCCGGCCATGCCGCGGCGGTGGAGCCGAACGGCGGCCTGGCCCTGGCCAGCGATCTCGTCCATCTGATCGCCGCCGGCGTCTGGCTCGGCGCGCTGGCGCCACTGATCGTGCTGCTCCGCGCCGCCGCCACGCAGGCCGGCGCGGACGGGCGCCCCCACGCGGTCCTCGTGGTGCGCCGCTTCTCGCAGCTCGCGCTGGCCGCCATGCTGATCCTCATCGCCACCGGGCTCTGGAATACCTGGATGCAGGTCGGCGACCTGCCCTCGCTGATCGGCACGCGTTACGGCTGGCTGCTGCTCGCAAAGCTGGCCCTGCTCGGGCCCATTTTAGCTTTAGCAGCGGCTAATCGACGGCTCGTCCCCGCGCTCTCGGGCGAGGCCGCCACCGTGGGCCGCCCCGCCATGGCGCGGCTGGCCCGTTTCGTCAGCTTCGAGTGCCTGCTCGCGCTGGCCATCGTGGCCGTCGTCGCCGCGCTCGGTGTCACGCCGCCGGGCCGGCACGATACGCCCTGGTGGCCGCTGTCATTCCGCCTCTCCTGGGAGGTCAATGGAGGCCTCCCCGGCGTGCGGACGCGTTTCCTCATCGGCAGCCAGATCGCGGTGGTCGGGTTGCTCGGGCTCGCGGTGGCGCTGGTGATCGCCCGCACGCGGCTGCTGGCCGCCGCGGCAGGCCTGCTGCTCGTCGCCATCGGGCTGGGCACGGCGCTGCCCCCGCTCTCCGTCGACGCCTACCCGACCACCTATCGACGGACGGTTGTGCCCTATCACGTTTCGTCCATCAGCCGCGGGCTGGAGCTGTATCGGGGCCACTGCGCGGCTTGTCACGGCGTGGCGGGCTGGGGCGATGGGCCCGCCGGCGCCGGGCTTCCGCGGAAGCCGGCCGACCTCACCGCACCGCATACCGCCCAGCACACCGCGGGTGACATGTTCTGGTGGCTCAGTCGGGGGATCCCGGCGGGCGGCATGCCGGGCTTCGCCGGGACCCTTTCCGAGGACGATCACTGGGACCTGATCAACTTCATCCGTGCGCTGTCGGCCGCCGATGGCGCGCGCATTCTGAGCCCGGCGGTGGAGCCGAACCGCCCGCGCGTCGTCGCGCCCGACGCCTCCATCATGCTCGGCCCCGTGCCCGCCAAGAGCCTCAAGGACTTTCGAGGGGTACGTACCGTTCTATTCGTTTTCTTTACGCTTCCTGACTCCAAGCGGAGACTCGACGTGCTGGCCCGGAGCTATGAGACTCTCCAGGGGCTCGGCACCGAGATCGTGGCCGTGCCGCTCAACGGCGGCGATGGGGTGCTCACCCGGCTCGGCGCGGATCCGCCCGTCTACTTCCCCGTCGTGACCGAGGGCAGCGACGAGATCTCGCGAGCCTACGGGCTCTTCCGGCGTACGCTCTCGCCGGAAGGCATGACGCCCGATCCCCCGATGCCGTCCCACATGGAGCTGCTCGTCGACCGCGCCGGCTACCTCCGGGCCCGCTGGATTCCCCAGACCGGGGGCCCCGGCTGGGCCTCGCTGCCCGCGCTGCTGGCCGAGCTCCAGCAGCTCAACCGTGAGACCCCCGCGCCGCCCCCCGCCGAGCACGTGCACTAGCATGCGGCTCTGGCGCGTGATCCTGCTGGTCAACCTCGCGGTGGTGGTGGGTCTCCTCCTGGGCTATCTCGCCTGGGGCCGGTCGCTCGACGAGACGCGGCGCGAGCTGGCCGAGCTGCGGGGCCAGGTGGTGCCCGCCGGCGTGGAGCGCGTGCTGCGGGCGCGCGGCGTGGTGCGGGCGGTGGTGCCCGAGATCAACGTGGTCGTGCTCTCGCACGACGAGATCGCGGGCTTCATGCCTCCGATGACCATGGGATTCCGCGCGCAGGAGGGCAAGCTCCTCGACGGGGTGCAGGTGGGCGACGTGCTGGCCTTCACGCTGCGCGGCGTCCCGCCCAATCTTCTCCTCACCGAGCTTCGCAAGGAGGGCAAGCTCTGAGGCGACGCGTGGCCGGCGCCTTGTTCTTCGCCGCCGCGCTCGCGGCGGCGGGCCCGGCGCTCGGCGGCCATACGCCCGGCGCCTCCTTCCCCACCCTGCGCTCCGACGCCCTGAAACGGCTGCTCGACGTCCGGGAGCCGGTGGTGCTCGTGGACATGCGGAAGCCGGCAGAGTACAAGGCTGGGCATCTGCCGGGAGCGATCTCCCTGCCCGTCATCGAGCTGGAGCGCCGCTATCGCGAGATTCCCAAGGGCCCGCGGGTGGTCCTCTACTGCGGCTGCCCGCTGGAGGAGATGGGGAGCGTCCACGCCTTTCTCTCGAGCCTCGGCTGGAAGAACCACGTCGTCCTGGAGGACGGCTTCGACGGCTGGTACCGCAACCAGTTCCCCCTCGTGAAGTAGCGCCGCTCTCGCTCGCGGAGTTTGCGCGCCCCGGATCGCGGGTGTATAAGGTCGAACCATGAGTTGCCACGTGCACGCGCCTATCCGATCGGCCCCTCGCCGCGTCGGTCTCGTGGTACTGCTCGCGGTCGCGCTGGTCACTTTGCTGGTGCAGGGCGGCCAGCTCCGCCACGTCCACGAGAGCGACTCGCTCGGGCTCTACAACGAGCAACACGTCGTCCAGGGGCTCGCCGCTCTCACCCATGCGGCGCCCCTGCCCGACGCGCCCGCCGCCGCGTATCTGCTGATCGTCGCGGCGGCGGCCGCGGTGGTGGAGGCGCTCCACCTCGCCGTCCCCGCCGCCCGGCACGCCGCCCCTCGCGCTCCGCCCGTCCGCTAGTCTCCTCCGCGCGCTGAAGCCCGACCTCCGTCCGACGGTATTCCGCCGTCCGGCCGCGCTCGGTCACCTTCACGGGTTCCCCTTCGAAGGGGGAGGAGTCTTTCATGCGGACATGGATCGGCATCTTCGCCCTCGTGGCGCTGGGCTTCGGCGAGGCCCCCGCCTGGGCACAGGACAAGAACACCGAAGTGGAGGCGCTGCGCCGGGAGCTGGAGAACGTGCGGCGGCAATTCGATACCATGAAGGACGGGTACGAGAAGGCCATCAACACGCTGGCGGACCGCCTCAAGGCGGTGGAGGAACGACCCGCCCCCAATTGAACCGTCACCGCGGCCCCGCCGCCCGCCGCACCCTATCTGGGCGATCTGAGCGCTCAGGCGGGGACGGGGAGCACGCCCACTCTCAAGGAGCTCGCGACGCCGCGCGAGCCCTTCGCGCTCTACACGCGGCGGGGTGCCGGCCAGCTCCTGTTCGACATGGGCATCGCCGGCGACTTCATCGCCAATATCACCCAGCGCAACGTGGACAAGGCCAACGGGGGCACGTTCTCGGGGCAGGAGAATCGTTTCTTCCCGCGCGAGATCGAGCTGTCCTTCTTCGGTCAGGTCGACCCCTACGCGCGCGCCGAGGTCCGGATCGAGGCCGGCGAGGAGGACTCGGGCGAGATCGCGCTGCATCTCGCCGAGGCCCACTTCACCCTTATGGCCCTGCCCTTCGGCACCCAGCTCAAGGTGGGCCAGATGCGCAATCGCTTCGGGCTTCTCAACGAGCTGCACGCGCACGACCGGCCGCAGATCGACACGCCCAATGTGCTCACGCGCTTCCTCGGCGACGAGGGGCTGGTGGAGCGCGGAGCCGAGTTCGTCTGGGTGGCGCCCCTCCCCTTCTATCTCCAGTTCATCGCCGGCATCTTCGACGGCGACAACGAGGTTCTCTTCGGCTATGGAAAGATCAGCGAGCCCCTTTGGACCGGTCGCGTGCGGACCTTCTTTGACTTCGATGAATTTGGAGCGATCCAGCTCGGCGCCTCGGTGGCCAGCGGGACCGATACCGACCGGCAGCGAAGCACCGTGGTGGGGGTGGACGCCAAGTACAAGTACCGGCCGGAGGGCTGGCAGCACGCGCTCTTCACCGTCGCCGGCGAGTGGCTGCACCTCACCCGCCGGGTCACGACCGAAGCGGCCGACATCGACGGCGACGGAATCCTTGACACCGAGCCCGAGAAGCGGACGCGCGAGAAGAACGGGTGGTACGCGTACGCCGAGGTCCAACCCTGGAAGCGCTGGCTCTTCGGCTTCCGCTACGACTGGACCGAGTTCCCCGATATGCGCGGCCACGAGTGGGCCGTCCAGCCCTACGTGGCCTTCATCCCCTCCGAGTTCCTCCGCTTCCGCCTGGGCTACAAGCACACCGAGCGGAACAAGCGTGACGGCTTCGGCGACAACGGCGGGAGCGCCCGGACCGTCGACGAGATCCTGCTCCAAGCGACGTTCCTTCTCGGCGCGCACCCCGCGCATCCGTTCTAATCTAGTGCGGTCACAAGGAGATCATGCGATGCGGAGATTGCGGAGATTCACGCTCGTGGCCCTCGCCGGGCTCGCGCTCCTCGCGGGCCCGGCGGGCGCCGCGGACAAGATCCGGGTGGTGGCCACCACCACCGATCTCAAGGCGCTCGCCGAGGCGGTGGGCGGCGACCTCGTCGAGGTCGATGCGCTAGCCCGCGGCAACCAGAACCCGCACGACCTCGAGGTGCGCCCGAGCCTCATGGTGAAGGTGCGCCGGGCCGACGTCATGGTGGTCAACGGCCTCGACCTGGATCAATGGGCCGAGGTGGTGATCCAGGGCGCCAATAACCCGAAGGTGAATCCGGGGGCGCCGGGACGGGTGGACGCCTCCGAGGGCATCCTCGTCCTCGAGGTGCCGACGACCCGCGTGGATCGCTCCATGGGCGACGTCCACCCGGTGGGCAACCCGCACTATACGCTCGATCCCGGGATGGCGCCGGCCATCACCACCAATATCCTCAATGGGCTTGCCCGCGTGGCGCCGTCCAGTCGCCCGGCCTTCGAGCGAAATCGGGCCGCCTTTCTCGCGCGGCTCGAGCAGGCCCAGGCTCGATGGACCGCGACCCTCGCCCCCATGAAGGGGGCCCGGGTCGTGGTCGACCACGGCATATGGACCTACTTCCTCACACGCTTCGGCATCATCCAGGCGGCCACCGTGGAGGAGCGCCCCGGCATTCCCGCCACACCCGCCCATCTCGCCAGGCTCATCCAGCTCATCAAGGACGAGCGCATCAAGGTGATCCTGACCGTGCCGTGGAGCGACCGGAAGCTCGCCGAGCGGATCGGCCAGGAGGGCGGCGCCAAGGCGGTGCTCATGGCCCCGGCGGTGGGCGGGGTCAAGGGGACTGACGGCTATATTGAGGCGGTGGACCACAACGTGACCACGCTCGCGCAGGCGCTGCGGTAAGCCATGACGGCCGACCTCCTCGCGCTGATGTGGGTGCCCTTCCTGATGTGCCTCGTCCTCACCGGCATCCACGCCTACCTCGGCATCCACGTCATCGCGCGGGAGGTCGTGTTCGTGGACATCGCCCTGGCCCAGATCGCCGCGCTCGGGGCCACCGCGGCCTTCGTCTTCGGCTGGGAGCTCGACACGTGGGAGTCCTACGCGTTCGGGCTGGGCTTCACCATCCTGGGCGCGGTGGTCCTGGCGCTCACCCGCACCCGCGAGCGGCACGTGTCCCAGGAGGCGGTGATCGGCGTGGTCTACGCCGTCTCTTCTGCGGCCGCGGTCCTGGTGGCAGACCGCTCCCCCCACGGCGCCGAGCACCTTCGCGGGATGTTGGTGGGCAGCATTCTCAGCGTGCGGCTCCCTGAGCTGCTCAAGGTCGCGGGACTCTATTCCCTCATCGGACTCTTCCACTGGGTCTGCCGGCGACCGTTCTTCCTGATCTCGACCAATCCGGCCGAAGCCTTCCGCCAGGGGGTCCGCGTCCGTTGGTGGGACTTCCTCTTCTACGCGTCCTTCGGCGTGGTGGTCACCAGCTCGGTCCGGATCGGCGGAGTGCTCCTCGTCTTCTCCTATCTGATCGTCCCGGCTCTGGCCGGCATCCTGGTGGGCGGAAGCCTGCGCACGCGACTCCTCGTCGGCTGGGCCTTCGGCACCGCGGTGAGCGTGCTGGCCATGCTCGCCTCCGCCGTCCTCGATCTTCCAACCGGCGCGACCGTGGTCTGCGCGTTCGGCGCCTGCCTGCTGGCCCTGGGCGTCACCGCCACTCTTCGCGGCCGCCTCGCCGCCAGCTCGTGAGCCGTCGCGTCGTCCGGGGACTGGCCGTGATCGCCCTCGCCGCGCTGGGATGCGAGCAGGCCCCCGCGCCACCCGCGGCCGGGGCGCGGCCGCTCGTGGTCGCCAGCTTCTTCACGTTGTGGGATTTCACGGCGAA
Source organism: uncultured Candidatus Rokubacteria bacterium (assembly GCA_963733725.1). Lineage (GTDB taxonomy): Bacteria > Methylomirabilota > Methylomirabilia > Rokubacteriales > CSP1-6 > DASRWT01. Next base: position 131,287 of record CAVTFC010000008.1, read on the forward strand.
GGTCGCGGGCGAGCGCGCAGAGGTCGTCTCGCTGGTGCCACCCGGCGTGGAGCCCCACGACTGGGAGCCGACCCCCCAGGACGTGATCCAGGTCCGCAAGGCCCGGCTCTTCGTCTATAACGGCGCCGGCTTCGAGCAGGCCGCGGATCGCCTGCTCAAGGAGCTCGCGGGAGTGGGCCCGGTACCGGTCAATACCACCGCGGGGATCGCCCTCCTCGAGTCGCCGGGAGACGCGCACGGCGGCCACGACAAGAACCAGGGACCGGACCCCCATGTCTGGCTCGACCCCGTGCTCGCGCAAGCGCAGGTGGACACCATCGCCGCTGGCCTCATCCAGGTGGATCCCGAGGGCCGAGCCGGCTACGCGGAGCGCGCCGCCGCCTACAAGGCCCGGCTTGCGGCGCTCCACGCGGACTTCGAGACCGGGCTGAAAGAGTGCGCCCGGCGTGACGTGGTGACGTCCCACGCGGCGTTTGGATACCTGACGCGGCGCTACCGGCTCAACCAGGTCCCGGTGCTCGGCATAGCGCCCGAAGCCGAGCCGAGCCCGGCCGACCTGGCCCGCCTCGTGCGCTTCGCCCGGAAGGCCGGCGTGAAATACGTCTTCTTCGAGACCCTGGTCAGCCCGAAGCTCGCCGAGACCCTCGCGCGGGAGGTCGGCGCGAAGACCCTCGTGCTCAACCCGGTGGAGGGCCTCACCAAGCAAGAGGCGACGGCCAGCAAGGACTATCTCGCCCTCATGCGCGAGAATCTTGCGAACCTCCGGATCGCGCTCGAATGCCGCTGAGCGTCTGCTTCGTGACCTGCGCCACCTGGCCCGCGGTATCGGACAGCGACGGCTTCGCGGCGCGCGCGCTCGAGCGCCGCGGCGCCACTGTGACGCCGCTCGCCTGGAATGACGCGGCGGCGCGCTTCGACGGCTTCGACGCGGTGGTGTTCCGCTCAAGCTGGGACTATCACCATGCGCCCGACGCCTTCCTCGCCTGGCTCGCCCGTTGGGAGGCGGCGGGCGTCCCCTTCTGGAACCCGCCCGACCTGATCCGCTGGAATCTCTCCAAGCGGTATCTCGGGGATCTCGAGCGCGCGGGCATCCCGGTGGTGCCCACCGCTTACCTCGACGAGGGTGAGTCCGGCACCTTGCCCGCGCTGCTGTCCGAGCGGGGTTGGGACACCGCCGTGGTGAAGCCGGTGCTGTCCGCCTCCGCCCACGACACCGTGCTCGTGGGACCCGGAGAAGCCGGCGTGGTGGCGCGGATCATCGCGGCGGGCGGCATGCGGACCCCGGTGATGGTGCAGCCTTTCGTCGAGGAGATCCGGAGCCAGGGGAGTGGTCGCTCGTGTTCATCGACGGGACTTCCACTCATGCCGCCCTCAAGCGCCCGTCGCCTGGAGACTTTCGCGTGCAGCCGCGCTTCGGCGGCAGCTCCTCCGCGGAGCGCCCGGGTCCCGCGCTGATCGCCGCCGCTCGGCGCGCGCTGGACGCCCTGCCCGTCCCGCCGCTCTACATTCGGGTGGATGGAGTGGAGACCCGACGCGGATTCGTGGTGATGGAAGTCGAGGCGCATGAGCCGGGCCTTTTCTTCGGCCTCGCCCCGGCGGCCGCGGAAGCTTTCGCCGAGGCGATTCTCCGCCGAGTCCCATCATGATGGCGAGGCGACGATTCCTCCGCGCAGCGCTGCTTGCCGTCGTCCTGTTGCCCGGCTGCGCCGGCCTCGAGGCCAAGCCCGCGACCGGCCTCGCCGGGACCTGGGAGGGGCGAAGCTCCGGCGCGGGCGGGCTTGCCCCCGTGAGGCTGGTCATCAAGGAGGACGGCAGCTATCAGGGCACCTTCACCACGGCGGACGAGGAGCGCGGCCTCCACGGCGCCATCATGGCGTTCCCCTCGGGCGCGCTGCGCTGGAACGGCAACCTCGGCGACGGCAGCGTCACCCTCCTGCGCCGCGACGGTGCGCGCGTGCTCCGATTTCAGAGAGACGACGGGGGCGGCGTGATGGAGATCTCCGAGCGCGCACCTTGACACTTCGAGCCGCAAGTCGCTACACTGCAAGCGGTTTTCAATACATGACTCCGCCCGACGCCGCGCGCTGGCGGGCCCTCTGTCTGGGTGCCCTCGCGCTCTTCCTCGTCCTGAGCGCCGGGGCAGCTCTCGGTACCCTCCCCGGCGACGTCGCGGTGCGCGCGCTCGTGCGCGGGTATGTCGGGTCCGAGGCCGGGCCGTTGTTCCGCGGCATCAATCACGGCGGTACCTGGCTGGTGCTGCTCCCCGCCACCGCGCTCCTCTTCGCCCTGTCCCCTCACGCGCGCCGCCGCTGGTGGCTCTGGTGCGCGGTGCTCGTCCTCGCGCCGAACATCGAGAACGGCTGGAAGCTGCTGGTGGCCCGGACGCGGCCGGAAGGCCCGGCGTTCGGGTTTCCAAGCGGACACGCCACCGCCGCTGCCGCCTACGTGGTTTCCGCGCTCTATCTCCTCGGCCGCGCGCCGCTCGGCCGTGGGGGGCGGGTGGCCCTGGGCGCGGTCGTCGTGGTCGTGCTCGGACTCGGCGTGGGCGCGGCGCGGCTCGCGCTCGACGCCCACTGGGTGTCGGATGTGGTCGGCGGCTGGGCGCTCGGCGCCGCCTGCGCGTCGGGCGCCGCCTGGTGGGACGCGTCGCGCGAATCCACCGCCCATGCGGCGCCGCCCGCCGCCCCCGGGCGGCTCGAGCGCCGGACGGCGGACTGACCGATGCGCCCCTTCGTCGAGATCGAGAAGGTGAGCGTGCGCTACGGCGAGGTCTCCGTGCTCGAGGACATCGATCTTACCGTGGAGCCGGGCGATTTCCTCGGCATCATCGGCCCCAACGGCTCCGGCAAGACCACCTTGCTGCGCATCATGCTGGGGCTCCTCGCCCCCACCAGCGGCCAGGTCCGGCTCTTCGGCCATCCGCCGGCCAGCCTCAAGCAATGGGGCCGGCTGGGCTATGTCCCGCAGAAGGCAACCTTCGATCCCGCGCTTCCGGTCACGGTTGGCGAGGTGGTGGCCAGCGGCCTCGTCGCCACCCTTGGTTTACTGCGCCGGGTCCGGGCCGCCGAGCGGCAGCGCGTCGCGGACGTGCTGGCCCAGGTCGGCATGACGGCCCATGCGGCGGCGCGCGTGGGATCGCTCTCGGTGGGCCAGCAGCAGCGCGTGCTCATCGCGCGGGCGCTGGTGTCCGACCCCGAGCTGCTCATCCTCGACGAGCCCACCGGCGGCGTGGATCCCGAGGCGCAGACGAGTTTCTACGCGCTGCTCCATCACCTCAACCGCGAGCGGGAGGTCACCCTCATCCTGGTCAGCCACGATATCGGCGTGGTGGCCAAGGAGGTCACGCGCCTGGCCTGCCTGAACCGCCGGCTGATCTTCCACGGCCGTCCCGGCGATTTCCTGAGCGATGCCGCCCTCGCCGCGCTGTACGGGCCGGCGGTGCGCGTCGTCTCGCACGAGCACTGAGGAGCGCCCCCTGCCCGAATTTCTCGCCTACGACTTCATGCATCGCGCCTTCGCGGCCGGCGCGATGACGGCCATCATCTGCCCCGCCATCGGCATGTTCCTGGTGCCGCGGCGGCTCTCGCTGATCGCCGACAGCCTCGCCCACGTGGCCCTGGCCGGGGTGGCTCTGGGTCTCTTCCTCGGGATCTCGCCGCTCCTGGGCGCCCTCGTGGTCACGGTGGCGGGCGCGGTGGGCATCGAGCGTCTCCGCACGCGGGGCGCGCTCTCGGGGGATGCCTCCCTCGCGGTCTTCCTCTCCGGAGGCTTTGCCCTCGCGGTGGTGCTGATCAGCCTGGCGCGGGGCTTCAACGCCGATCTTTTCGCGGTGCTCTTCGGCAGCATCCTCACCGTGAGCCCCACCGATATCTGGCTCATCGGAGGGCTCGGCGCGGTGGTGGGCCTGACCCTCGGGGATCTTCTACCCCCGGCTCCTCGCCATCACCATGAACGAGGACCTCGCGCGCACCAGCGGGGTCCCCGTCGACGCCCTCAACCTCGTCCTGACGCTCCTGACCGCGCTCACCACGGTGGTGGCGATGCGCATGGTCGGCGTTCTCCTGGTGAGCGCCATGATCGTGATCCCGACCCTCACCGGCTTCGCGCTGGGCCGGAGCTTCCGCCAGGCCATGGTCATCGCCATCGCCATGGCGCTCTGCTCCGTCGTCGCGGGCCTCATCGCTGCCTACTACCTGCGGCTGGCCGCCGGCGGCGCCATCGTGCTCGCCGCGCTGGTGATCTTCGCCTCGGCCTCCCTCCTTCGCCGGGGGATCCCGCGGGTGTCGCGTCCCGCCGTCGGCCTTCTCCTGGGCGTGCTGGCGCTCGCCGCCACCGGGGCGGACGCGCAGGACGCGCAGTGCAAGCGCTTTCGCGAGCTCTTCGCCGGCATGCCGGTGCAGATGATCACGCTCGAGTCGGGCGGCCGCACCGTCGCCATGCGCGTGCGGGTGGCCGCCACCTCGGAGCAGCAGGCGGCCGGCTTCCAGTGCGCCACCTCGCAGGAGATCGACCAGAACCTCATCCTCTTCGACTTCGGCCGCGAGATCGGCACCCAGTTCCACATGCAGAACGTCCCCGCGGCGCTCGACATCGCCTTCATCAAGGGTGACGGCCGCATCTTCTCCATCCTGCGCATGGAGCCCAGCGCCACCGCGCTCTACGGGCCCATGGGCGACTTCCGCTTCGCGCTGGAGGCGCGCAAGGGCTTCTTCGCGAGCCAGGGCGTGCGCCAGGGCGAGGCCCGCCTCGTGATCCCGGCCGCCCCCGCCCGCTGAGCCCGTGCACCTGCACTCCCACGGCTCCCGCCACAAGGGCCGGCTCCGGGCCGCGCTGGGCCTGGTGGCGGGCTTTCTCGTGGTCGAGCTCGCGCTCGCCGTCTGGACCGGCAGCGTGTCGCTCCTCGCGGACGCGGTGCACATGCTGGTGGACGCGGGCGGCATCCTCCTGAGCCTGGTCGCCATCTGGTTCGCGGAGCGCCCGGCGACGTCAAGAAAAACGTACGGCTACTATCGTGTCGAGATCCTCGCCGCCCTCGTCAACGGGGTCGTTCTCTGCATCGTCGCGCTGGGCATACTCTGGCATGCCTGGCATCGACTCTGGGCGCCACCGGACGTGCCCGCGGCGCCGCTCATCGTCGCCGCCGTGCTGGGGCTGGGCGTCAATCTGGCGTCCCTCTGGCTGCTGCACGCGGGCGCGCAAGAGAGCTTGAACATCCGAGCCGCCTACCTGGAGGTGCTGGGCGACGCGCTCTCATCCGGCGCCGTGCTCGCCGCCGGCGCCACCATCGCGCTGACCGGCTGGACGGTGGCCGACCCGCTGGCCGCCGCCGCCATCGGGCTCCTCATCCTGCCGCGCACCGCCGCGCTCCTCAGCAATGCCGTCAACGTCCTGCTGGAGGCGGTGCCGCCTCATCTCGACGTCAAGGAGATCGAGGCCGCCATGGCCGCGGTGGCCGGCGTGCGCCGGGTGCACGATCTCCATGTGTGGACGCTCACCTCCGGCCGCGAGGCCATGAGCGCGCATGTGAACGTGGAGCCCGGCACCCTGGCCGACGAGCTCCTCAACGACCTCCACGTGCTCCTGCACGCGCGGTTCGGTATCGACCACACGACCATCCAGGTGGAGTCGGAGGCGGGGCTGGTGCAGATCGGCCCGCCTCCGGTACGCTCCGGAGACGGCTGAGATACGTAAGTGATGATTACCGGTCTCAAGCTGGAGAACGGGCCAATACGGTCGCCGAGGCGTGGTCACCTCGGCTTCGTCGCCGGATGACGACGTACGTCAAGGATCACGAAATATCCGAGCTGGAGCTTGACCATGCAAAGGGCTGGCATGGAAATGATCTTATCTTTCTACTTGAGCTACCACATCTCGTATCACTTCAGATTATCGATATGAGAATCTCGGACGTGACGCCAATCCACTCCCTTCATGCATTGAAGGCGCTGGGTGTGATTACGTACTGCACCACAGAGATCAACTTCAGGGCGTTCCCGCCTTGGAGGATTGCAGCTTGGAGTGGCGTCCTAAGGCCCAGTCGCTCTTTGAATGCAAGACGCTCGAGACGTTGTTTGTCAGTCGATATGGCGGTAAAGACATAACCCCCTTCGCAAATCTCACGGAGTTGGAGTCACTGGCGATTCTCAATGCTCCGATTGAGAGTCTGCGGGGGCTAGAGCAGCTCAGAAGCTTCGCCGGCTGCGGCTTGCCGACCTCCGCAGGATTTCTTCGCTTGCCGGGATCGAGACGCTAAATCAGCTCGAAGAGCTCGAAATCCACTACCTGTCGCGGATTCTCTTCCATTGAGGAACTACGACCTCTGACTAACCTGCGGACGTTATCCCTAAGCAACAACAGGAGCATCGAATGCCTTCCGGCCGTTGGAGAGATTGGCCAGGCTTGAGTCTCTCGTGTTCTACGAATCGACGAATGTTCTTGATCGGCGATCCTGTCTCCCGTGTGGAGCTTAAGGACACTATCAAATGTATCCTTCCAAAACCGGCCACACTACTCCCATCGGAGAGAAGACTTCAGGAGGCCTCGGGGACAGTAGAAGGGTATGAGCGATGCGGAAACGCTGAACGAGATCCACACCCGCGAAGGTCGCCGACTTCACCTTGGGACACACCTGTTCTGGTATGGCGAATTCCTGGAGGTCCTGAAGCAGCGTGCTCTGAAGTGCGAGGAGTTTGACCCCCACCCGCACGGTATCGGGGAACGAGGCACGGCCCCGGCAGACTACTCCCTGAGGTTCGACGGCCCCAGACCGGCTAGTGGCTCAGTACGACCGCGGCAGGCCGAGCACGTGCTCGGAGAGGTAGTTCAGCGCCATCTGCTGTGACACCGGCGCGATCTTGTAGAGCCGCACCTCGCGCCACAGCCGCTCCACGTAGAACTCCCGCGCGTAGCCGAAGCCCCCGAAGGTCTGGAGCGCGGCATCGCACGCGTTGAAGCCCGCCTCGGCGGCCAGCATCTTCGCTGAGTTGGATTCCTTCCCGCACGGTCGGCCGGTGTCGAAGAGCCAGGCCGCCTTGAGGCAGAGGAGCTCGGCGGCCTCGAGCTGGGCGGAGGCGTGCGCCAGCGGATGCGCGATGGCCTGGTTCTTCCCGATGGGCCGGTCGAAGACGATCCGCTCCTTGGCGTACTGCACGGCGCGGTCCAGGGCGGCCCGGCCGATCCCCACCGCCTCGATGCCGACCACGATGCGCTCGGGGTTGAGGGACTCCAGGAGGTGATAGAAGCCGTCGCCCACCTCCCCGATCACGTCCTCCTCCGGGATCTCGAGGTTCTCGATGACGATCTCGTTGGAGTCCACCGCCGCGCGGCCCAGCTTGTGGATGAGGCGCACGCTGATGGCCGTGCGGTCGAACGCGGTGAAAAAGAGCGTCATGCCCTTGAGGGGCTTGGCGGGATCACGCTCGCTCGTCCGGGCGAGGAGGAGGAACTTGTTCGCGTTCTGCGCATTGGTCGTCCACACCTTCCGGCCGTTGACGATCCAGCGGTCGCCCTGCTTCACCGCCCGGGTCTGGATGCGCGAGGTGTCGGTGCCCGCGTTCGGCTCCGTCACGCCGAATGCCATCACCGTCTCGCCGGTGCAGATGCCGGGCAGGTGCCTCCGCTTCTGCGCCTCGGTGCCGAACTTGATCACGGGCGTGGGCGGAAAGACGTAGAAGTGGATGGGGGACGCGCCCGAGGTGCCCGCGCCCGAGGCGCAGATCTCGTGCATCATGATCGCGGCCTCGGTGACGCCGAGCCCGGCGCCGCCGTAGGCCTCGGGGATCATGAGCCCCAGCCAGCCCGCCTCCGCGAAGGCCTTGACGAACTCGTGCGGGTACTCCGCCTTCTCGTCCTTCTCGAGCCAGTAGTCCATCGAGAAGCCCCGCGACAGCGCGGCGACTTCCTTGCGGATCATCTCCTGCGATTCGGTGAGCGCGAAGTCCATGTCGGTAACCCTCCGGGGCGCGGGCTCGGATGCCTGGCACCGATCCTACCCCAGGTGACGCTGCCCGGCGAGGCTTGCCGGGGACGTCTCCGCCCGGTATCCTCGTGACCATGGAAACGACTCCGGCCATCCAGGACTACCTCGGCGCCATCTACGACCTCACCGGCGGGGACAAGCCCGTGATCGGCGCGCGCCTCGCCCGGCACATGCACGTCTCCGCGCCCTCCATCACCGAGGCGCTCCGGCGCATGCAGCGCGAGGGGTATGTCCGACTGGCGAGCAAGAAGGAGATCCGCCTCACCACCAAGGGCAAGGGCATGGCCGAGACCATGGCCCGCCGGCACCGGCTGCTCGAGCGCTGGCTCACCGACGTGCTGGGGCTGGACTGGTCGCGGGCCCACGAGGAGGCGCACCGCCTCGAGCACGCGCTCTCCCCCGTGGTGGAGGAGCGGCTCGCCAAGCAGCTCGGCATGCCGAGCACCTGCCCCCACGGCAATCCCATACCGGGCATGCCGGCGCCGGAAGCGCATAACCCCATTCCGCTCAGCCGGGCCCAGGTGGGGCAGGAGCTGACGGTGGAGCGCATCACGGAGGAAGCGGAGGCCGACCGCCAGCTGCTCCACTTTCTCTGGGAGAGCGGGATCCGGCCCGGAGCGCGCCTCGCCATCAAGGACGTGGCGCCCTACGCGGGCACCATCACCGTGCACCTCGATGGGCGCGCCGTCACCATGGGGCTGGTCGCCTCGGGCAAGATCTGGGTCTACGACCCCAAGGAGCCGGTGGTGCCGCGCCGCCGAGTGAAGCCCGCGCCGCGAGCACAGCCCGCGCCGCGAGCACATAACGACAAGGCGCGGGCGGCCGCGCGCTAGATGGCGGTCCAGGGCCTCTACGCCCTCCAGAACGGATTCATCGGCTTCGAGCGGAGCGGGCTCTTCTTCGGGGAGCGCTCCGGCGAGCGCGTCCAGATCCCGGTGTGCTGCTATCTGGTGCGGACCTCGGACGCGCTGATCCTTTTCGACACCGGCTTCTCTCCACGCGCGGTGCCGGGTCTGGTCCGCAGCGACCCGCTGGCCCGTTTCACCGACGAGGACCTGCTCGTGCACCGGCTCGACGCCCTGGATGTGGAACCCGCCGACGTGGACCTGGTGGTCCTCTCCCATCTCCACTACGATCACGCGGGCGGGGCCGCGCTCTTCCAGGACTCCGAGCTGGTGGTGCAGCAGGACGAGTACGCCTATGCGCACTACCCGTCGACCTTCTTCGCGGGCTTCTACTACCGGAAGAACTTCGACCTGCCCGACTATCGCTGGCGCCGCCTCGACGGTGACGCCGAGCTGGTCCCCGGCGTCACCGTGCTGCGAAGCGACGGCCACACCCCCGGCCACCAGTCACTCCTCGTCCAGCTGCCGGAGACCGGGCCGGTCATCCTCGCCGGCGACTCCTGCTACTGGCAGGAATCCATCGACGAGCGAGACGCCGCCGGGCGTGGTGTGGGACCCCACCCGCGCCATGCACTCGATCAAGCGCCTCAAGACCATCGCGCGCCTCACCGGCGGGCGCATCTTCCCGAGCCACGATCCCGCGTTCTGGAGCAGCGCCATCAAGTCCCCCGATCGCTACCGCTAGGAGAGAGATATGGGCGTTCTCGACGGAATCACCGTGCTCGAGCTCGCGCGCGTGGCCCCCGCCGAGCTGCCCGGCATGATGTTCGCCGACATGGGCGCCGACGTGCTCAAGATCGAGACGCCGGAGGCGGAGCCGGCCACCCCGGACGCGATGCGGCGCGCCGCCTTCGCCTACGTCAACCGCAACAAGCGCTCGCTGGCGCTGAACCTCAAGGCGCCCGAAGGCCAGGCTCTTTTCAAGCGGCTGGCCGCCACCGCCGACATCATCGTGGAGGGCTTTCGTCCCGGCGTCATGAAGCGGCTCGGCGCCGACTACGAGACCGTCCGCGCGCTGAACCCGCGCATCGTCTACTGCTCGCTCTCGGGCTTCGGGCAGAACGGCCCCTATCGCGACTATCCCGCCCACGACATGAATTACCTCTCGCTGGCCGGCGTGCTCACCCTCATCGGCGAGGCCGGGCGCAAGCCGGTCATCCCGCTCAACCTGGTGGCGGACTATGCGGGGGCCAGCCTGCACGGCGCGCTCGGCATCATGTTCGCGCTGTTCGCGCGCGAGCGCACCGGCAAGGGCCAGCACGTGGACGTGTCCTACCTGGACACCACGGTGGCCCTCCTCGCCGCCACCCCCAACATGCGCTTCTTCTTCAGCGACGGGATGGCGCCCGCGCGCGGCGAAGGCTTTCTCGGCGGCTCCTACCCCTACTACGCCATCTACGAGACCAAGGACGGAAAGCTCCTCACCATCGGCTGCACCGAGCCCTGGCTGTGGGAGAATTTCTGCAAAGCCATAAACCGGCCGGACTTCGCCGCCTTCGCGCGCAAGCCGGATCAATTCGTGCGCGCCGCCAATGCCGAGGAGGTGGGCGTCCGCGAGGCGATCGAGGCCATCATCCGCACGCGCACCCGGGACGAGTGGTGGGACTACCTCGTCAAGGCCGATGTCTGCGTGGGCAAGGTGTACGAGCCCGAGGAGATGGTGAAGGATCCGCAGGTGCAGGCGCGTGACATGGTGGTGGAAGTGCGGCATCCCACCCACGGCACCATCACCGAGTTCGGCGTGCCCATCAAGCTCTCCGAGACACCGGGGACGGTACGCCTGGCCGCGCCGGCCTCCGGCGAGCACACCGACGAGGTGCTCCGGAGCCTTGGCCTCACCGCGGAGGAGATCCGCGGCCTGCGGACGAAACGCGTCGTCGCCTGATCAGCGGCCGCCCGCGCCGCCCGGCACCCGCAACGGGGTGACGACGAGGGCGTCGAGCGGCACCTCGCGCGACTCCACCGGCAGCGCGACGACGCGCGGCGCCGCTGGCAGCGTCCGCACCGCCAGCTCGCGCTCGGCAATGCCGGTGGCCAGCTCACCGCTGCCGCCGCGCGCGGCGGGCAGCCAGGAGGCGGCGACGATGTCGAGTCCCGGCGGCGCCGAAGCTGTCGGTGTGGCCGACCAGCCGGTACTCGCCCTCGCGTGCGGTCGCCACCGAGGTCAGCTCGACACTGCCCTGCGCGTGCATGATCCCGTAGGCGCGTACCCGGCCCCCCGGCTCGAGCAGCAGGGCCAGGCCTCGCTGGCGGTTCACGAACGGGTCGCGCTGGCGGCCCGCCACCACGATGCGCCCCTCGCCGGCATCCGCCGCCGCGTGGACCTCGTTGGCCTCGAGCCCGCGATACTCGCGCGCCGCGCCCACGGCGCCATCCGCTCCTACCCGCAGCAGGAAGGGGTTTCGGCCCCCGCGGGCATCGAAGAGCGTGCCCAAGAGCAGGATCTCGCCGCCGGCGCCCCGCAGAAGCGCGCGCGGCTGCGCCGGCACATCCGTCTCGTAGCGGCGGGCCCAGAGCGGCCGGCCCCGCGCGTCGAGCCGGATCAGGATCGACGCCCCCGCGAAGGCGACCTCGCCCGAGCGGAGATAGCCCGCCACGATGACACTGCCGTCGCCCGTGCCCACCGCCGCGACCGCATAGCCACCGGCGCCCAGATCGAGGAGCTCCGCCCACTCGAGCGCGCCCGTCTCGGAGAGCCGGACCACCGCGGGGCCCGGCATGTCGGCGCTCATGGTCGCATAGCCCGTGAGCACGAGCGCGCCGCTTTCGAGCGCGGCCCCGTGAAAGCGCTGGAGGCCGCCGCCCTCGAGCGTCCGGACCCAGCGGGGCTCGCCCTCGGCGTCGGCGCGGACGATGAGCGGGCGCGGCCCCGGCGCGACACCGGCCGCGCCGGCGGAAAAGCGGCTGTCGCTATTCCCGAACATGAGGAAGCCGCCATCGGCGGTGGCGACCGCCCCGTCCAGCTCGTCCGTGCCGCCCCCACCGTAGGTGCGCGCCCACTGCGGGCGCATGTCCGGGATCTCTCCCACCGCGACGAACGCCGTGCCGGGGCCAAAGCTCCCCCTGGTGCTCCCGAAGAACGTGCAGCCCCCGTCCGGACGGCAGACGGCCTTGCGGGCCCAGTCCCTGCCCGCGCCGCCCAGGAGCTCGCTGCGCCAGTCGCCGATGGCGTCCGCGCCCCGGTTGCCGAGCGCCCAGATCGCCAGCGTGCCGGGGCCGCCGGACAGGCCGGCGCTCGCGCAGCCGGCCAGCGCGAGGCCCACCACGACGAGCCGCGCGCGGCGCTTGACGAAGTGGAATTTCACGGCGTCAAGATAGCATGCGCGCCGCGGCGCGCGGTATCATCGCCGCCAGATGGACGCATATCCGCGCCTCTCGCTCGAGGCCTGGAGCGCGTTGTGGACGCGGCTCGGCGCGCGCAGCGACCCGCGTCCGCTGCACGCCGCCGTGCTGGCGCGCTACGCGGAGCCCCACCGCGCCTATCACACCGGCGAGCACATCGCGCGCACCCTCACCCTGCTCGATGGCGTCCGCGGTCGTCTGGACCGGCCGGACGAGTCGGAGCTGGCGGTCTGGCTGCACGACCTCGTCTACGATCCCCGCGCGACGGACAACGAGGCGCGCAGCGCGGACCTCGCGGCGGCCTGGCTGGCGGAGGGCGGCGCGGACCTCGCGCGCGGCGAGCGCGTGCGCGCGCTCATCCTGGCCACGCGCCATGCCGCCCCCCCCACGGAGCACGACGCATGCTACGTCGTGGACGCGGATCTCTCCATCCTGGGGGCGGCGCCCACGGACTTCGACCGCTACGAGATCCAGGTGCGCGCGGAGTACCGCTTCCGGTCGGAGACCGAGTGGCGGACGGGCCGGGCGGCGCTGCTCCGCCGCTTCCTCGATCATCCGAAGCTCTTCGCCACCTCGGAGTTCGCCGTCTTCGAGACGCCCGCGCGGGCCAATCTCGCCCGCTCCATCGCGCGCCTGGAGGCGACGTGAGGCGCCCGGCCGCGCGCCTTAGCCCGACGTGGAAAGCAGGGCGCCCAGATGCGCGACGTTCTTCACGTCCTCGATGGCGAGCACCGCGGCGACGACCTGGCCGGCCCGGCGCTCGCCCAGCACCGGCGCCGCCAGCGCCTCGAACTTGGCGAGCACCTCCGACTCGGGCACTGGATTGTCCGCGTCCCCCCGCACCACGCGCGCCTCGCCCTCGAGCACCCGCCCATCGCGGAGCGAGAGGCGCAGGCGTGAGGTCGGATAGTCGGAGCGGCGCGGCGTCATCGCCTCGTCCACCGTGATCGTCACCCGGCGGGCGAGGTCGCGGATGCGGGCGTCGGCCCGCGCCTCGTCGGTGAAGGCGGCCGGCTCGCCATGGCCGAGCACCAGCGCGGCGGCCACCGCCCAGGGGATGGAGAACTTGGCCGCGAGGAGATTCGCGGGGTCCGGCGTCGCCATGCGCAGCCCGAACGGGAAGACGACCACTTCGGCGGCGGCCACGTCGGCGGCGGCGACCGGCTCGCGCCTTCGGATGGCGGCGAGCGCGTCCAGCGCGGGGTGGTTGTAGCGGCAGCAGGCATAGAGCTTGAAGTAGTTCCGCTCGATGCGGAGCGGCCCGCCCCAGTCCTCGAGCGCGCGGGCGGGCTCGAATCGCTCGGCCAGGATGGTCCCGTAGACGTCGGCGGGCGCATCGGCTAACCCGGTGAAGCCGGCCCGGTGCAGCTCCACGGCAAGGACGCCCTGCAGGCCCGAGCGGCCCGGATAGGCATTGCGCACCGTGGCGCCCTCGAGCGCGGGCGTCCAGGTATTGGCGGGGCTCATGCTCGCGGCGAGGTTGATGATCTCCCGCATCGCGCGCGCGTCGAGGCCGGCGAGGCGGGCCACCGCCACCGCGGTGCCGATGGTCCCCCAGGTGCCGTGCGAATGCACATTGGGGCGCGGAGTGGTGGCGGCGCCGATCCGCGAGGACACCTCGTAGCCTGCGACAATGGCCTCGAGAAGACGCGCGCCGTCGGCGCCGCGCTCCTCCGCCACCGCGAGGGCCCCGGGCACCACGTGGATGGCGGGATGTCCCCCGCCCCAGCCGATTCCCCTCGTCCACCTCGAGCGCGACGCCGGCGGTGGCATTGACCAGCGTGGCGAGCAGCGGATCGGCCTTGGCGTCATGCCCGATGAGGGTGGCGGCCGGCCGCGAGGCGCGCTCGGCCATGGCCCGGGCCAGCCGCGCGTTCTCGGGCTGCGCGCTGCCCGCGAGCATGGCGCCGAGCGTGTCGAGGAGCACCAGCCGCGCCGCCGTGATGGCGGACTCGCCGAGACGCGCGAGCGACACCTCGGCGGCGAAGCGGGCGAGCGTGTCCAGATAGAGCATGCGCGCGGGAGCGCTCAGCGGGACGCGCCGCCGAGCGGCGCCATCGGGCCGCCCCGCGCGGAGGAATGACCGTAGCCGGGCCGCCGCTCGAGCCGGCCCGATCCAGCAGCGTCTCCCCGCGCAGGAGCGTCATCCACGGCCGGCCGCGCGCCTTCCAGCCCTCGTAGAGCGTCCAGCCGGCAATGCCCTTGTGATCGTTCACCGTGATGGTGGACTCGGGCTCCGGATCGATGATGGTGAGATCGGCGTCGGCCCCCACCCGGATGGCGCCCTTGCGCGGGTAGAGGCCGAAGATGCGCGCGGGATTCTCCGCGAGCACGCGCGCCATCCAGGTGAGCGGCAGGCCCCGCCGCACCACGCCCTCGCTATAGGCCAGCGGGACGAGCGTCTCCACCGAGGGGCTGCCGAAGGGAACGGGCTTTCCTTCCCCGTCCACGAAGATATTCTTCCAGCCCGGCTCCTTCAGCGCCTTGCGCCGCGGCGAGTGATCGCTGGCCAGCGTGGCGATATGACCGCCCGCCGAGCCCGCCCACAGCGCCTCGCGATCGCCGCCGTCGGCGGGCCGCAGCGGCGGCCCGATCTTGGCGAGGGCCCCACGTCTCCATTTCCTTCTCGGTGAGGAGGAGGTACTGCGGGCAGGTCTCCGTCCACACGCGCTGCCCCTCGGACTGCGCCTCCTTGATGCGCCGGAGCCCGCCCGCGGTCGAGAGATGCACCACGTACACGGGGCAGCCCGTCATCGCGCCGATGCGGATGGCGCGGTTGATCGCCTCCTCCTCCGTCCAGGGCGGGCAGGTGGCGGGGAAGTCCGTGGGCTTGACCCGTCCGGCGGCGATGGCCTTGTTCTCGAGGTGGTAGAGGATGTCGCCGTTCTCGCAGTGCAGCTGGCAGATACCGCCCAGCGCCGCCAGCTTCTCCATGACCTGGGCGATGAAATCGTCCGTGCACATGCGCTTCGGCCGTTTCTTGTAGGTCATGAAGATCTTGAACGAGGTCACGCCCATCTCGACGGCCTCCGGCATGCCCTCGAGGATGTGCGGCTCATTGTTGACGATGAAGTGGAAGCCGAAGTCGAGCACGGAGGCCTGGCTGGCCTCGTCCGCGATCCGCTTGGTGGCCTGCGGCAGGGTCTCGCCGTCGTCGTACTCCGCGAAGGCGATGAGGGTGGTGAGCCCGGCATGGGCCGCCGCCACGGGACCCGTGCTCCAGTCGTCGTACACCGCGCCCAGGTGTACGTGGCAGTCGATGAGGCCGGGAAGCACGATCTTGCCGGTGGCGTCGATGGTGCGGTCGGCGGGCGGCAGCGCCTCGTCATGGCCCAGCGCCACGATGCGGCCGCCGCGGATCGCGACGGAGGGTCGTCCAGCACCTCGGTGGCGGTGACCACACGCCCGCCGCGGACGATGGTGTCGACCTTGGCGGCGGCCATCATGCGTCCTTGTCGGCCGGACGCACCGGCTGGGTGATGAGGCCATAGTGCTCGGGGTGCCGGCGGCCGAAGAAATTCCACCGCTTGCGCGCGGGGGTCATCAGGTCGAGGTCGATCCTCGCCGCGATGAGCTCGTCACCATTGCCGCCCGCCTTGGCCAGCACCTGGCCCAGCGGACTCACGATGCAGGAGCCCCGATCAGCTCCATGCCGTCCTCGATCCCTGCCTTGGCGATGCCCACCACGAACAGGCTGTTCTGGTAGGCACCCGCGCGCAGGCAGAGCTCGTTGAGGTCCAGGGCCAGGGCGGAGAGCGGGGTGTTGTAGCCGATGAGAACGATCTCGGCGCCCAGAAGCCCCAGGCAGCGATAGGACTCGGGGTAGCGCCGGTCCTGGCAGATGGCGATCCCGACCTGGGCCTTGGCGGTGGGAAAGACCTTGTAGCCACTATTCCCCGTCTCGAAGAAATAGGGCTCGTACACCTGCGCATGGCCGTCGGGCTTCTTCACCCCCGGCAGATGAATTTTCCTGAAGGTCCCCGCCAGCCGGCCCGCCTCATCCGTGAGCAGGGCGGTATTGAAGTAGCGGCCCTCCGCCTTCTCGGAAAAGCCCACGTGGCAGGCCATCCGGGCCGCCTTGGCGCGCTCGAGCAGGGGCAGCAGCGCCTTGGGCGGCACCTCGGTCTCGAAGAACTGGTCGTAGTCGTCGCGTACGCGCTTGGGGAAGTAGGTCGTCAGCGCCATCTCGGGATACGCGATGAGCTCGACGCTCTCCCGGACCGCCTGCTCCATGAGCGCGAGCATCCGCTCGACGATCTCCTCGCGGCTCGTGCCCTCGTTGTTGGGGCCCATCTGGGCGGCGGCGACCTTGACGAAGCGTGGCATGGCGATCCCTCCTGGCGCGGTATGCTGCCCGTCCTCCCCGCGACTATAGCCCGGACCCGAGCAGTTCGGTAGACTCGGGCGCCATGGAAAACGCGACGGCGATCCGCGGGGGATCGGCGCGGCCGGTGAGCCGGAAGATCCACGCGGAGCGGGCCCTCCTGCTCGGCTGGGGACGCGCGCTGCTGCTCCAGTTCG
This sequence comes from uncultured Candidatus Rokubacteria bacterium, assembly GCA_963733725.1. Taxonomy (GTDB): domain Bacteria; phylum Methylomirabilota; class Methylomirabilia; order Rokubacteriales; family CSP1-6; genus DASRWT01. The sequence goes on from CAVTFC010000008.1 coordinate 148,033, forward strand.
CGCATCCCCAGGTCGCCCAGGGCATCGTCGACCACAGCGGGTTCCTGCGCGACAAGCGTGGCCGCTGGAGTCGCTTCCGGCGCACCCTGGATGCGATGCTCGTCCTGACCTTCGGCGCCGCGGACGAGGCGGCGGGCGTCGCCCGCGGCATCAATGCCATCCACGACCGCGTGCACAGCCCCGCCGCCGCGCCTGGGGGCGGTCGGCCCGCGGTCACCTACAGCGCACATGATCCCGAGCTGCTCCGCTGGGTGCACGCCACCCTCGTGGACAGCTTCCTCCTCGCCTACGAGCGCTTCGTGGCGCCGCTCTCACCGGTCGAGAAGAACGCGTACTGCGCGGAGGCCGCACGCATCGAGCCTCTGCTCGGCATCCCGGACGGCTTCCTGCCCCGCACCACCGAAGCCCTCGAGCGCTACGTGCGCGCCATGCTCGCGGGCCCGGACCTCGCGGTGACCGAGCCCGCGCGCCGGCTGGCGGCCGAGCTCTTCATCCCGGTTCCTCGAGTGACCCGACCCCTGATGGCGCTGGCGCGGCTGCCGGCGGTCGGGTTGCTTCCGGCGCCGCTTCGCGCCGACTACGGCTTTGGGTGGTCCCGCCGACACGAGATCGCCCTGCGGCTCTCCGCGCGCGCCATCCGGGTGGCGGTCGCCGTCGCGCCGTCGCGCCTCCGTTACTGGCCGATAGCCCGTACCCCCCGGCCGAGCGGGGAAGGTCGCGGCACCGTAGAAAGGGATCGCTCATAGGCAGCTCGGCTCACGCTGAGCGCAACGCTGGCCCTGGTCGCCATCCTGGGCGTGGCGACAAGCGTGCGCGCGCAGGAGCTCGAGCCGCGCGCGTACTCCAATACCCCGGTCGGGCTCAACTTTCTCGCGGCGGGCTATGCGTACTCGGAAGGTGACGTGATCACCGACTCCGGGGGGCCGCTCCAGGACGCCAAGATCCGCGTCCACACCGCGATCCTCGCCTATGTGCGCGCCCTGGACATCTGGGGCAAGTCCGGCAAGCTCGAAGTGATCCTCCCTCACGCCTGGGTCTCGGGGACCGCGTCCTTCCAGGGCCAGCCCGTGGAACGCGAGGTCTCCGGGTTTGCCGATCCCCGCGTCCGCTTCTCGGTCAACCTGTACGGAGCCCCCGCCCTCACCATGGCGGAGTTCGCGGACTACAAGCAGGACATCATCGTCGGGGCCAGTCTCCTGGTGACCGTTCCGCTCGGCCAGTACGACGACGACAAGCTCGTGAACATCGGAACCAATCGATGGTCCGTCAAGCCGGAAGTCGGGATCTCCAAGACCTGGGGGCCAGTCACGGTGGAGCTTGCCGCCGGCGTCACCTTCTTCACCCGCAACGATGACTTCCTCGGGGACAAGACGCTGGAGCGGGAGCCGGTGTTCTCCCTGCAGGGGCACCTCATCTACCATTTCCCCCGCGGGTTGTGGGCCGCGCTCGACGTCGTCGGATATGGCGGCGGGCGCACCGCCGTCGATGGGGTGAGAGGTGATAATTTCCAGCAGAACATCCGCGTGGGCCTGACCTTCGCGTTCCCGATCGACCGGCACAACTCGATCAAGGTCTTTGGCAGCGCCGGCGCCTTCGCGCGGACCGGGAGCAACCTCAACACCGGCGGAATTGCCTGGCAGCTCCGCTGGGGTGGCGGCCTCTGACGCGCGCGCATTGTCCTAGGACGCGGAGCCGGCGGGGGCACCGGGCATCCGCTGACCTGAGTGATGACACCCTCACAGGTATAGGAAATGGCCGCGGCATCAGTGGCGCTGAAACGGGCGAGAACGACGAGCATCGCGAGCGCGACGAATGGAGGCCCGCGAATGCATCCGGTGACGGGTGAGTCGTTTCGATAGACCCGGGGAAGAATTCCCTGGCCGTGGCTTACCCGGAGAGCTTCCGCGCACCTCGAACCACCCGACAATCCAAGCCCTTGGATCACAGTGGTGATCGGTTCGATGCTTGCAGAACCCTCCTCCCGGGAGGAGAGCGCCATGGACCCCCTCGAGGAGATCCGAGAACTGGTTGCCAGAGCCGGGGGCATCTTCGTTGGAATCTGGGAGACCCCGGAAGGCCGCTTCGCCACCGTGACCGACCCCCGAACCCATTCGACCGCGGTCACGCCGATGGCGGGCATCTCGCTGTCGTCCGTCCGGTCAGCCCTCGACCGCGTGCGGCGGCGGTTCGAGCGGGAGGCGGGGTGACCTCGCGCGCGGAGACGCTGCTGGCGGAGCGCGTGACCCAGTCGGTGGAGGGCGTGAAGCGGGTGGTCAACAATCTGAACGCGCCCGACGAAACTCCCCCGCTAGCGGCGAAGTTCCCCTCCACTCCCCTCTCAGAACGAAGGGGCTACGGGATCACCCGTAGCCCCTCGCGATCTGGAGCGGCCGACCGGATTCGAACCGGCGACGTCCAGCTTGGGAAGCTGGCATTCTGCCACTGAATTACGGCCGCCTCTGCCCATATCTTACTTCACTTGAGCGACATGTCGTAGGCCTTGATCAGCTCGTCGCTGCGGGCCTTCCAGGCCAGGCGCTTGCTGGCGCCGTAAAGGTCCATCTGCTGGTAGAGCGGGATGGCGGGGACCTCTTCCACCCAGAGCTTGTTGATCTTGTGATAGATCGCCAAGCGCTGCTTCTCGTCCATCTGCGATTGCGCCTGATCGACCATCCCGTCGAAATCCGGGTTGTGGTAGTTGCCGAGATTGCTCCCCGTCCGGAACAGCGGGCCGTAGATCGTCTCCGCGTCCACGGTGGGCGTGCCCCAGCCGATGAGCCAGACCGGCCCCGGCTTGTGGGCGTAGACCATGTTGTTGAGGTAGTTCACGAACTCGAAGGTCCGGAGCTGGGTCTTGATGCCGGCCTTGGTGAGCTGGCCGGCCACCGCCTCCGCCACTTCCTTGTCTCGCACGTAGCGGCCCTGCGGGCTATTGAGCGTGAGCTCGAGCCCGTTGGGGAAGCCCGCCTCGGTCAGGAGCGTCTTGACCTTGGCGAGGTCCTGCTTCACCGGCTTGAGCGCGGGATCGTAGCCGAAGTGCAGCGGGGTGAGGAGAGTGGCCGTGCGGAAGGCCTTTCCGTCCAGTACGTTCTTGATGATGTCGTCCGCGTCCACCGCATAGAGCAGCGCCTGGCGGACCTTCTTGTCCGCCACCGGGGACTTCGCCACCCCCACCAGCTTGTGATCCTTGTCGTACTCGTGGGTCACGATCATGAGCTGGAGCGTGCGGATGCTGGGCGCGGTGGAGAGAAAGAGCTTGGGATGGTTGCCGATGATATTGGCCAGGTGCGGCGGAATGTTCACCGCCACGTCCACTTCCCCGTTCTGGAGCGCGGCCACGCGGACGGCGTCGTCGGGGATGGGACGGAAGACCACCGTCTTGATCTTGGGGGCGCCGCGCCAGTACCCGTCATTGGCCTCCAGCACGATCTGCTCGTCCTTGTCCCACTTCACCAGCCGGTACGGGCCGGTGCCGATGGGGTTCTTCGAGATGAAGGCGGTATCCTTGCCCGCATAGGCCTTGGGCGGATACATGGACGCTTGCCGGAACGTCATGATGGTGGTGAAGGTCGGCCACGGTTTGCTGGTCTGCACCCGCACCGTGTAGGGATCGACGATGTCCACGCGGTCGATGGGCCGGAAGTTCGAGCTGGAGCGCATGCCGGTCTTGACGCGCTCGAGGCTGAACTTCACGGACTCGGCGTTGAACTCCTCGCCGTTGTGGAACTTGACGCCCTTGCGGAGCTTCACTTCCCAGGTGGTGGGCGCGACGAGCTTGGGCAGCTCCGCCGCCAGGGCGGGCACGATCTTGAGATTCCCGTCGCGTTCCACCAGGGTGTCGAAGAGGTGGGTGGCCACCACCGACGCCGGCGTCTCCTGCTGGTTCATGGTGTCGAGCGTGGTGGGATCCACCCCCTGCGCGATCACCACCTTGCCTTCGGGGGCGGCGATGACGAGAGCGGGTGCCCCGAGCGGCAGCGCCATGAGGAACGCGAGAAGTCTCCAGTTCATCCAATCCTCCTTGGGTGACGGGATCCGGGTTGGGGAAACGGTTCGACTCTAGATACCGTGCCCCATGCTGTCAAGCGGCGCCGCCCTCTATCGCGCGTCCTTGACTGCCATGTCGAAGCCCTTGATCCCTTCGTCGCCCCGGGCCTTCCAGGACATGCGCCGCGTGGCCCCGTAGAGGTCCAGCTGCTGGTAGAGCGGCATGGCCGCCGCGTCGTCGATCCAGAGCTTGTTGATCCGTTGATAGAGCTCGAACCGGCGCTTGGGCTCCATGATGGTCTGGGCTTGGTCGACCATGCCGTCGAAGTCGGCGTTGTGGTAGTTCGACAGGATCTTGCCGGAGCGGAAGAGCGGCACGTACACCCCTTCCGCGTCATACGTGGGAGTGCCCCAGCCGATCAGCCACACCGGGCCCGCCTTGTGCACGTAGGCCATGTTGTTGAGGTAGTTGCCCCACTCGTGGACCCGGAGCGTGGTGCGAATGCCCGCCTTGTTGAGCTGGCCGGTGATGGCCTCCGCCACTTCCTTGTCGCGCACGTAGCGACCCTGGGGCGCGTTGAAGACGATGTCCACCCCGCCGGGAAAGCCCGCCTCGGTGAGGAGCTGCTTCGACCGGGCGAGGTCGGGCTTGGTGGGCTTGAGCGCGGGGTCGAAGCCGAAGTGCCTGTCGGTGAGCATGGTGGCCACGCGGATGCCCTTGCCGTCGAGCACGGTGCGGATCACCTCGTCGCCGTCCACCGCGTAGTTCATGGCCAGCCGCACCCGGCGATCGGCCACCGGGCCGGCGTAGGGACCGACCAGCTTGTGCTGGGCGTCGAACTGATGCGTATAGTACATGAGCTGGATGGTGCGCACGCTGGGCGCGGTGGACAGGAAGAGCCGTGGATGATTCGCGATGATGCCGGCGAGATGCGGCGGGATGTTCACCGCCACGTCCACCTCGCCATTCTGGAGGGCGGCCACCCGCACCGCGTCGTCGGGAATGGGCTTGAACGTGAGCCGCTTGATCCGGGGCGCGCCCCGCCAGTACTGCTCGTTGGCCTCGAGCTCGATGCGGTCGTCCTTCACCCAGCGCACGAACTTGAAAGGGCCCGAGCCCACCGGGTTCCGCGCCACAAAGGCAAGCTCCTTCTCCCGGTAGTACTTGGGCGGCAGGATGGACGAGCCGCTGCCGGACATCAGCGTATCGAGGATGGGCCACGGCGCCTTGGTGTGCACCCGCACCGTGAGGGGATCCACCACCTCCACGTGACTGATGGGCGCGAAGGGGGTGGCGCCGCGAAGCTTGAGCTTGGGATCCACCAGGCGCTCCAGGCTGAACTTCACCGCCTCCGCATCGAGTGGCTCGCCGTTGTGGAACTTCACGCCGGGCCGGAGCTTGAACTCCCATACCGTCGGCGATACGAGCTTTGGCAGCTCGGCGGCGAGGGCGGGCTGGATCACGAGGTTCTGATCGCGCTCGAGGAGGGTGTCGAACATGTTCCGCGCGAGGTTCCCCGCCGGCGACTCCTGGTGGTTCATGGGGTCGAGCGTCGTGGGATCCACCCCCTGCGCGACCACCACGCTGCCCTGCGGCGCGGTGGTCGCGCCACCGGGCCCTGCTAGAGCGAGGGCGACGAGAGCGGCCATCGAGATCCGGCGCATAAATTCCTCCCTGCGGAGCGCGGCGTTACGTGGATGGGCCCGACGAGTGGGTGGCGCGACTCTAGTGGCGCTACTCTAGGGGTCCGTGACTATGAGTGTCAAGCGTCGGGAGTGTCCGGCGCGGGCGGCGCGGGCCGCGCGAGCTCGGCGAGGGCCTCCTCGCGGGTGCTGACGAGACCCAGGGCCTGGGCCTCGCGGGCGCGGGCGAGGAGACGGCCCACCTCGGGGCCGGGCGGCAGCGCGAAGGCCGCCATCACGTCCTCTCCACGGAGAAGCGGAGGCACCGCGGCCAGCGCCTCCTCTTCAGCGGCGCCCGACATGAGCGCGCGCAGCACACGGCCGCGCTCGTCCCCCCAGAGGTCGAGCGGGGGATCGCCGCGCAGGGCGGCGGCGTCCGCCAGGGCGAGGAGCAGCAGGTCCGGCCACTCGGTGTCCAGATCGCGGAAGAAGCGATGGCGCGCGCGGCGGGTGATCTCACCGGCCTGGGCCAGGTGCATGGGTCGCAGATGGTAGCGGACCAGGCGCTCGACCACCGTGGCGGCGCGGCGCGAGAGCCGCAGCCGCTCCGCCACCGCGAGGGCGCGCGCGGCCCCGATGACGTCGTGGCCGATGAAGCGCACGCGCCCATCCGACTCGGTGCGCGTCTCGGGCTTGGCCACGTCGTGGAGCAGGGCGGCGAGCTTGAGCGTGGCTCGTCGGGTCAGTCCGTCCCCGAGGTCGTCCGCGAGATGCGCGAGGAGATCCGGCGCGAAGTCCGCCGCCGGCGCCGCCAGCAGCGCATCGGCCCCCTCGACGGTCCGGAGCGAGTGCTCCCATACGTCGAAGTGGTGGGGCTCGGGCTGGGCGGTGGCGCGCATCGCTCCGCTCTCCGGCAGCAGCACCGCGAGCGCCCCGAGGCCGTCGAGGAGGCGAAGGCCCTGCCCCGCCCGCTGCCCCTCGAGCATAGCCCCCAGCTCGTCGCGCACCCGCTCCGCCGCCACGCCGGCCAGAGCGGGCGCGGCGGCGCGTGCGGCGGGCGCCACACCCGCGTCGAGCCGCCATCCCGGCCGCGAGGCGAGCCGCGCCCCGCGCAGGATGCGCACGGGATCGTCGGCGAGAGCGTCGGGCGTGCAGAGCCGGACGCGCCGCGCCGCGAGGTCGGCCAGGCCGCCGCCGGGATCGGTGACGGGGACGCGCCCGCCGGCCGCGAGCGCGCGGAGGGGCACCGCGAGCGCGTTGACGGTGAAGTCGCGCGCGCCGAGATCCCGCTCGATCGTCGGCGCCCGGAAATCCGCGAGATCGATCTGCACCGGCCCCGCCAGCCGGCAAACACCGCGCGCTTCGTCCAGAATAATGAACGTTGATCGCAGGCGGTCGGCAAGCCGCCGCCCCCAGGCCAGCGCGCCCGCGGGCACCGCCAGGTCCAGATCCAGCGGCCTTTCTCCCCCAGAGACGTCACGCACCGCGCCGCCCACCAGCCAGGCGGGAGCATCGCCCCGATCCTCGCCGGACAGGAGACCGATGACCTCGCGCAGCGTCGCGGGGAATTGGTCGAGGGCGAGCGCGGCGCCCAGAGGGGGCGCGCTCACCGCGCGCTCACCACCCAGCGCCCCGGCCAGCCCGCCACCGCCTCGTCCGCGCGCGCGGCGCCGGACCGCGCGAGCACCGTCACCGCGGCCTCGGCCTCTACCGCCGGCACGCCGAGGAGGCGGGCCAACCGGCGCGGGGTGGTGTACCGCGCCCCGAGGAGGTATCGCGCAACGAGCGCCTGCAGCGCGGCCGCGCGCGCGAGCCGCCGGCCTTCCGCCACCGCCTCCGGCAGCCAGCGCTCGAGCAGATCCCAGCGATACGAGAAGGAGGGCTCGTAGCGCTCCTCCGTCTTGACCACCCACAGCCCCTGTTGCAGCTCCGCGATGGCGCGCTCGAACTCTCGCGTCTTCGCCGGCTCGAGCATGAAGCACTCTGCGCGCAGGCCGCGCGTGTACTGCGGGGCCTCGCGCATGAGGGCCTCCATCACGCGCTTCGCCGTCAGCGAGAGCCGGCCCGCCTCGTACTCGACGCGATAGTCGCGCGCCCGCTGGCGACCGCGCTTCAGCGCATAGAAAGCGGGGAACAGGTCGAGGGCCACCAGGACCGGACGGCCCTTCAGCAGCTTTCCGTAGTAGACCTCGCGGCGCGCGGGCAGCGTGTCCTTGAGCTCCCAGGTGAGCCCGATGCCCGCGTCGTGGTGGGAGCGCCGCGGCCAGCGTGGCTTCGCCCGGCCCGCCACCGCCTCCCACAGGCAGGCCAGTCCATCGGGAAAGCAGTAGAAGGTGGAGCACACGCCCACGTCCCGGACGAAGGCCAGCGCCGCCCGCTCGGTCCGGACGCGCCGGGCCGGTGTCTGGCGGAAGCGATGGCGGCGCTGGGCTTCGAGCTCAGCGCCTTGAAGCATGGGGCTCGACGAAGTGGAGCCCCTGCTCGGTCACGCGGAACTCGGCGAACTCGTCGCTCATGGCGCTGCCGCGGTGCTTGACCACGGCGAGATAGCGCGCGAGGCGCGGGCCCACCCGCTCGCTCCCCATGACCAGGATGGTGTTGGCCACCGCGCCGATGTCGCCGCTGGCGACCTTCCGGGCGAGCAGGTGCTCGAGCTGGGTCTCCTCGGTGGTGACGAGCAGGAGGGTGGCCACCGCCCGGTGGTCGTAGAGGTGCGCGTCGATGTACTCGCGGTGCTTCCACACCGGCAGGCAGATCTCCATTCCCAGGGTCTCGGCGTCGCGGTGTATGGTCTTCCGATACAGCTCGTCGAAGATATGGGGCTGGATATAGTCGCCGGGCACGTCCATCGGCTCGATGCCATCCACCACGATGCGTCGCGAGCCGGCGCCGAGATGGAAGTACACGAACGGCCGCACCGTGTAGAGCGCGGCATTGTAGGCGGCCTTCCAGTTCCAGTCGAACTCGAACCCGTCCGGCGAGGGCAGCTGATACTCGCGCAGCTTGCCCACCCAGGGAAACGCGTCGCAGTAATAGGCGTCCAGCGCGCCCGGTGGTGGATAGGGATCCGCCATGGGCGTCACGGTATGCGTCCAGCGCCGGAGCGGCCAGCCGAAGAGGCGCTCGGCATAGGCGTGATGCTGCTGCGAGTCGCCGCGCACGTTCATGTCGAAGAGGATTCCGGGACGGCCGTCGGTCACGCGCCCGTGACTGGCATAGGTGAGGCCGAGGTGGGTCTTGCCGATGCCGGTGGCCCCGTAGACCACGGTGAGCGTGCCGGGGAGAAGGCCGCCTCCCAGCATGGAATCGAGCCGCGGAAGTCCCGTCGAGACGCGCGTCGTCATAGGGCCGGATTGTAGCGAGGGGCCCCCGGCCGGGGCAAGCGCCCCGAAACCTTGACTCCCATAGGGGCAAACCATACTCTCGCGCCATGCGTCGGCAGCTCGTCTGGTTTCCCGACGGCTCCCCGGCTGCGGTCCTGGCCCGAACACTGCCCGCGGAGTACGAGGCGCATCCGCTGTCCGAGTGGCAGACCCTGCGCCGCCGCGCCGACGACCCCGAGGTACTCGTGGTGGACCTCGACGCGGACTCCCCCGACGCCATCCGCCCCGCGCTGGCGCGGCCGCGCCTCGTCCCCGTGGTCGGGCTCCTGGGCGGGACGGAGGCCCCGCGCGGCTGGCCCGCCTCCCGGTACACCTTCCTGCCGAGGTCGGCGACGCCGTTCGTCCTCGCCGCCACGCTCGAGCAGACCTTCGAGCACCTCCGCCTCACCGCGGAGGCCGAGCGCACGCGGGGGGAGCTGAGCGAGCTGAACGCCATCGGAGTGCGGTTGTCCGCCGAGCGGGACCCGGTCACCCTGCTCGGGCTCATCCTTACCAAGGCGCGCGAGATCACGCATAGCGACGCGGGCTCCATTTACCTCGTGGAGGAGCCGGAGGAAGGACCGCCGCGCCTCCGGTTCAAGCTCACCCAGAACGACTTCGTCACGGTGCCCTTCACCGAGTTCACCATCCCCATCAGCGACGAGAGCGTGGCCGGGCACGTGGCCAAGTCCGGCGAGATCCTGCACCTCGAGGACGCCTACGCGCCGCCGGTGGGCGCGCCGTTCAAGATCAACCGCTCCTTCGACCAGCAGGTGGGCTACCGCACGAAGTCGATGCTGGTGGTCCCGATGCGGACGCCGGCGGGCGAGACCATCGGCGTCCTCCAGCTCATCAACTGCAAGCGCGTGGCCGCGCGGCGCTTCCCCGCCGTCGAATCCATCGAGCGCGAGACCATTCCCTATCCCGAGCGCTTCATGAGCTTCGCGGCGTCCCTGGCCTCCCAGGCCGCGGTGGCGCTGCAGAACAGCCGCCTGCTGGAGAATATCCAGGCGCTGTTCGAGGGCTTCGTCAACGCCTCCGTCACCGCGATCGAGTCGCGCGACCCCACCACCTCCGGCCACTCGTTCCGGGTCGCCGATCTCACCGTGGCGCTGGCGGCCGCCGCCGACCGCGCCGACGCCGGCCCCTTTCGCGCGCTCCGGTTCACCGCCGAGCAGATGCGGGAGATCCGCTACGCCTCGCTGCTCCATGACTTCGGCAAGGTCGGCGTGCGCGAGGAGGTGCTGGTCAAGGCCAAGAAGCTCTTCCCCAGTCATCTCGACCTGATCAAGCAACGGCTGGAGCTGATCAAGCGCGGCGTCGCCCTGCGCTACGGGCGGCAGAAGCTGGACGCCCTCCTCCGCGAGGAGCGCGCGCGGGCGCTCGAGCGCGTGGGCGCGTGGGACGCCGAGCTTCAGAACGCGCTGGGAGAGCTGGACGAGCACATGAAGGCCATCGTCTCCGCCAACGAGCCCACGGTGATGGCGGAAGACGTGGCCTCGAGGATCCAGAATCTCGCCGTCGCCACCTTCCTCGACCATCTGGACGAGCCGCAGACGGTGATCACCCACGAGGAGGCGCAGATCCTGTCCATCCCCCGCGGGAGCCTCACCCCCGAGGAGTTCAAGCAGATCCAGTCGCATGTCGTGCATACCTACCAGTTCCTCGTCCAGATTCCCTGGACCAAGGAGCTCCGGAGAGTGCCCGAGATCGCGCGCTCTCATCACGAGAAGCTCAACGGCTCCGGCTACCCGAACCGCATCGGCGCCGCCGAGATTCCCGTCCAGTCGAAGATGATGACGATCTCGGACATCTTCGACGCCCTCACCGCGAGCGACCGCCCCTACAAGTCGGCGGTGCCGCTGGACCGGGCGCTGGACATCCTGGGCTTCGAGCGGAAAGCGGGCGCGGTGGACGGGGACCTGCTCGAGCTCTTCATCGCCGTGAAGCCCTGGGAGAAGCGGCCCGCCTGAGGCGGTCGGCCGCGGCGGGGAACCCCCGCCCTCACGCCGCCATCAGCGCCAGCAGCACGCCCCAGGTCGCCGCGCACGCCACCAGCGCCGCGCCGCCGAGCCAGGGCTCCAGCCGCACACGCATCGCCATCTGACGAGCGCGTGGGGCCGAAAAAAAGGCGCGCTGGGCCACGAGCGCGTTCCGCCGCCCGACGTAGATTCGCCGCGCCGGCCAGCCCCCCGGACCGCCCGAGGCACGCGGCACCGGACGGTAGCCGGCGCGCGGGCCGGGCGGGATCCTTCCGTAGCGGCTGCCGATTCGCCTCTCACTGATCACCATGCTGCGCCTCCTCGGCGTCTAGAATCCGCGAACCAGCCCCATCACCTTGCCGAGGATGCGGAAGTCCGCCCGTCCCGGCTCGACGACGATGGGCTTCATGGTCGGATGCTCCGGCTTGAGCACGACGCGCTCGCCGTCGCGCCCGAAGCGCTTCACGGTGGCCTCGTCGTCCACCAGGGCGGCCACGATGTCGCCGGGCTGCGCCCCGGTCTGAGCACGCACGAGGACGAGATCGCCGTCCATGATGTGGGCCTCGATCATGCTCTCGCCGCGCACGCGCAGGGCGAACACGTCCGCGCCCTTGCGGTCCACCCAGTCCGCGCTGAGCGGGATGGTGCCCTCGAGGTTCTGGTCCGCGTAGATCGGGGAGCCGGCGGCGATGCGCCCCAGCACGGGCACCTCGCGGACATTGCTGCGACGGCCTCCCGCTCCCGGGCGCTGGGTGAGCACGAGCGTGCGCGACACGCGCTTGTCGGTGACCCGACGATGGAGCATGCCCTTGCGCTCGAGCGCGCGCAGGTGGTCGAAGGCCGCGCGCGCGGTGAACCCGAAGCGCTCGCCGATCTCGCGCACGGTGGGCGGCGCGCCGTGGCGCTCCATGAAGCCGCGGATGAAAGTCAGCACCTCGCGCTGCCGGGCCGTCATCTCTTTCATACGTGGTCTTTCATGCGTGGTCTTCTCCTGGGTGGAAGGGATCTTTGCTCAACAGGCCAGTAGTACACACCAGTTGAGTATCGGAAGTCAAAAAAAATCTCAGGCCGGCTCCCAGGGCTCGCAGGAAGGGCAGGTCATGAACCCGGCGTCCTTGGCCTCACGCACCTGCTTGAAGTACACGCGCTCGGCCTCGGGAATCTTGCGCACCCAGCCACAGTCGCGGCCGTGGAACAGGCGGCCGCCCCGCTGGGCGAGATAGGGCTCACCCGGTGGCGGCTCGGCCACCACGACCGCGTCGCTCGGAGCCAGGGGGTCCAGCACGCTATCGGGCAGCGCCTCGGCCGGGGTCAGCGGGCTCGGGGGGGTCGCGGTTTCCGCAGTGCTGGTCGTGGTGACGGGCGGTGGGTCCGGCTCGTTCATCTGGAGATTGGTCTCGATCGTGGTCCGGAACTCGTCGCTGGCCCGCCGGAACTCACGCATGGCGCGCCCCATCGAGCGACCCAGCTGAGGCAAATTCTTCGGCCCGAAGACCAGCAGGGCGATGACGAAGATGAGGACCAGCTCCTGGAGGCCGATGTCGAACATGGTGGCTCAGTGACGGATCATACCACCCCGGCCGCGGCCCGAGTGGCGGGCGCTCAGGACGCGGACTTGGCGGCGGCCTTCGGCGCGGCGCGGCCCCGGCCGCCCGCGCGACGGAGCTCGACCGAGGTTCCCCGCACCCGCGTACCGCAATCGGCGCAGTGATAACCCAGGCGGACCTCCTTGCCGCAGTCCGCGTGGACCAGCCGCGCGCGCTTGTAGACGTAGCGCGAGCCCCAGTCCGCCAGGGCGCCCACCACCACGCCCAGCCCCTGCCCGCGCTCGGTGAGCGTGTACTGGGCGCGTGGCGGGTGCTCCGAGTAGAACGTCCGCGCGACCAACCCATGGGTTTCCATCAACTTGAGCCGGTCCGAGAGGATATTGGGCGCGATGCCGGGCAGCCCCGCCTGGAGATCCTGGAACCGCCGCGTGCCCTGGAGGAGATCGCGGACGACGAGGAGGGTCCAGCGGTCGCCGAGCACCTCGAGCGACTTGGCGACGGGGCAGGCCTGGCCGTAGCGCTTGGGCACGCCCCGAGTATAGGCGACGGGTGGCCGGTTGACAATTCCGCAAGTCACTATTATTTTAATAGTGACATGGCCACCTCCCTCACCGCCCCCGCGACCGACGCCGGCACCTCGGCCGCGCGGGCGGCCGCGGCGGCCGTAGCCGATCCGCGCACCCGGGCGCTGCTCGAGGGGCCCATCGCCTCCACGCTCCTGCGCCTCGCCGCGCCCGGGGTGGCGGTCATGCTGCTGCAGGCGGGCGTCGGCACCATGGACGCCGTGTTCGTGGGCTGGCTGGGAGCGGAGGCGCTCGCGGGCGTCTCCCTCGTCTACCCGCTGCTCATGCTCATGCAGACGATGTCGGCGGGCGGCATGGGCGGCGGCATCTCCTCGGCGGTGGCCCGCGCGCTCGGGGGCGGCCGGCGCGAGGAGGCTGAGCGCCTCGCCGCCCACGCGCTCCTGATCGCGCTCGCCATGGGCGCGCTCTTCACGGGGACGCTGCTCGCCGCAGGGCCCGCGGTCTATCGCGCCCTCGGCGGGCACGGCGCGGCTCTGGATGCCGCGGTCGCGTACTCGCACGTGCTCTTCGGCGGAGCCGCCGTATTCTGGCTCTTCAACTCGCTGGCCAGCGTGATCCGCGGCACGGGGGGCATGCTCCTGCCCGCGGGGGCAATGGCGGGAGCCAGCGTGCTGTACCTGCTGCTCGCCCCCGCCCTCGTGATGGGCTGGGGCCCCCTACCCCGCCTCGGCGTGGCCGGCGCGGCCGCCGCCAGCGTCGCCGCTTTCGGCGCGGGCACCTTGGTCCTCGCCGCGCATCTCCTCTCGGGCCGGAGCCTGGTCCGCCTGCGGCCGTCGGGATTCCGCCCGCGCGGCGCGCTCTTCGGCGAGATCTTGCGCGTGGGCGCGCCGGGCTCGCTCAATACCGTCTTCACCAACCTCACCGTCGTATTGCTCACCGGGCTCGTGGGACCGTTCGGCATCCACGCGCTCGCCGGCTATGGCATGGGGGCGCGGCTCGAGTACATCCAGATCCCGATCGTCTTCGGGGTGGGCTCGGCCCTGGTCGCCATGGTCGGCACCAATGTGGGCGCGGGCCGCATCGCGCGAGCGGAGCGCGTGGCGTGGGTCGGCGCGGGCCTGGCCGGCGCGATCACCACCGCCATCGGGCTCACCTTCGCCGTGTTCCCGCACGCCTGGCTGGGGCTGTTCACCACCGAGCCCGCGGTGCTGGAGACCGGCAGCGCCTATCTCCGCATCGTGGGCCCCGCGTACGGCTTCTTCGGCGTCGGGCTCGCGCTCTACTTCGCCTCGCAGGGCGCGGGCCGTCTGGCCTGGCCGCTCCTCGCGGGCTTCGTGCGGCTGGTGGTCGCCGCGCTGGGGGGCTGGCTCGCCACGCGCTGGTTCGGCGGCGGTCCCTCCGCGGTATTCGTGGCGATCGCGGTGGCTCTCGTGGTGATGGGCGTCATGGTGGCGATACCGATCAAGGCCGGCGCGTGGCGCCGGCGCCGTGGAGGTGGCGGATGACGCCGACCCAGATCTTAGGGCTCCAGTTCGCGCTGAGCCTCCTGGTGGGCTCGCTCCTCGCACGCTGGCATGTCTGGCCACGGCTGGCCGCGCTCCCCACGCGACGCGCGCTCGAGCCCCTGCTCTTCGTCCACGCCACGCGATACGTCGGCCTCGTCTTTCTCGTGCCCACCACGGTACCGCCCGGCCTTCCGGCGGCCTTCGCGGTGCCGGCCGCCTACGGGGATCTTCTCGCCGCCGGCCTCGCGCTCCTGGCCCTTCTCGCCCTGCGCGGCGAATGGCCGCGCGCGCGGGCGCTCACCTGGCTTTTCAACCTCGTGGGCTTCACCGACCTCCTCTACGCGCTGAGCCAGGGCGTCCGCCTCGAGGTTCAGCTCGGCGCCGCGTACTACATCCCCATCCTCGCGGTACCGGTGCTGCTCATCACCCACGTCATGATTTTCGCCCTGCTCCGCCGCTCGAGCGCGGCTGAGCGTCAGGAGATCCGCCATGCCCAGGATGCTCGACCTCATCCAGATGACCCAGCGCGGTGAGCTGCCCCCGCCGCCCATCGCCGAGCTGATCGGCTTCCGCCTGAGCTCGGTGGAGCCGGGCCGGGTGGTGGTGGAGATGGACGCGCAGCCCCGCCACGCCAATCCGATGGGCACGCTGCATGGGGGCGTGCTCTGCGATCTCGCCGACGCCGCCATGGGCATGGCCTACGCGTCCACCCTCGACGACGGAGAGACCTTCACCACGCTCGAGCTGAAGATCAACTTCCTCAAGCCGGTCTGGACGGGCCGCCTCGTCGCCACCGGCCGCCTGGTCAAGGGCGGGCGCACTGTGGGACTGACCGAGTGCGATGTGGTGGACGACAAGGACCGGCTCGTGGCCCGGGCCTCCAGCACCTGCATGACCCTGCGCGGCGAGGGCGCCGACGGCCGCTAGGAGTCTGTCCCGGTAAGCGGGGATGAGGACGGCAAGAGGCCTTGTTCAAGTGGAAGCAGTCGGCGAGATTCTTCCCGGCGTTGAAATCGGGACTCCGCCAGCGCGGGGCGACGCGGACTGCGGGCCACTCGCTCCCTCATATCCATGCCCGGTACAGCTTCAACAGATTGTGACTCGTACAGATCAGCGCCCACTCTTCTCCGACGGCCCGCCGCCCGCGCCGCAGGAATTGGCGGAACCCGCGCGCGTGCTTGATCTGCCCGAACGGGGGTTCCACGATGGCTTTGCGCCGGGCGTACTGGGCGTGCCCGCGCAGGGTCGCCAAGGTCCGCGCCATGCGCTGCTTGACGGTCAAGCCGGCGGGCGGCCGCCCGCGCGGTGCCACCGGCACCGGCTCGCTGTGTTTCCGCCGCCCGGTGGCAATGAAGGGCTCGATGCCGCGGGCCTGCAGGGCGATGACATTGGCCTCCGACCAGTAGCCGGCATCCGCCAGCACCACCCGCGGCCGCCGGTGCAGCCCGCGAATCAGCGCCTGAACGGCCGGTTGCAGCTGCTCGGCATCCGGACTCGCGGCGGTCACGTGCTGGGCGACGATCACCTGCGCGGTGGCGTCCACGGCGACCTGGGCGTTGTAGCCCTGGATGAAGCCATCGTTCGTCTTCTGGATCTTCGACTCGGGATCGGTGAAGTTGCGTTGGGCCTTGTCTGGCGGCCGCGCGTCGTCCGGCGGCTTGCCGTCGGCCTGCGCTTGCGTGCGAGCGTCCGCTTCCAGCGCCGCCTTCGCCTCGCGGATCTTGGCCAAGCGGCTCTCCCGCCGGGCCAGCTCGGCGGGCAGCTCATCCCCGCGCTGGTCCGGGCCGTAGCGTGCATCCTCGTCCCGGTCGGCCGCCGCCGCCCGACGCAGCAACTCGGCCACCTCGGCGGTGAGCGCCGCTTCGGCCTCCTGCATCCGCCGGTAGCTCATCGCCTTGTGCTTGCTGGCGTTGGCCTTGATCTTCGTCCCGTCGATCGCGACCTGCCCCAGCTTGACCAGCCCCGCCCGTCGGCACAGCCGCAGTACCTGCGCGAACAGCCCCGCCAGGGCCTCCCCATGCCGCTTGCGAAACTCGCTCACCGTCCGGAAGTCGGGCTGGTTCCCGGCGGCCAGGAAGCGGAAGGCCACGCTGTCCGTGAGCTGCCGGGCGATCTTGCGGGACGAGTAAATGCCGGTGCAATACCCGTAGAGCAATACCGTGACCATCATCCGCGGATGGTAGGGCGGGTAGCCCCGCTCCTCCGTGTACGTCTCCTCGATCGCGGCCAAGTCCAACGTGTCCACCACGTCGCTGAGGAACCGCGCCAGGTGATCCTCAGGGACCCAGTCCGTCAGCGCTGGCGGCATCAGCAGCAGTTGATCCGGATCGTAGGGACGGAAGGTCTTGGCCATGGCCGCATTATCTACGGATCGCGGGTGGCCTGAGATCTTAAAGATGATTACTCGGACAGACTCCTAGCGGCCTCCGCGCGGCCTTCGCCTCAGCTTGACGGCGGCCGCCGCCCCCTGCTAGCGTGCCGGCGGGGAGGACGCCATGCAATTCGAGGTGGAGCTGAGCGAGGAGGAGGGCGGGGTCTTCAAGGCCATCGCGGTGGCCTACCCGAAGGTGACCGCGACGGGACGCACCGAGAAGGAAGCCCTCGGTCTCCTCATGGAGGCGATGGAGAAGTACATGCGCGCTCAGGCCAAGCACAGCGCGCGCGCCTGAGCCGGGCCGCCGCGCCGCGCTACCGCGGGGCGGTCTCCAGCAGACGGCGCAGGAAGAACGGCAGCAAGGTGGCCGTCTCCAGGCTCGTCTCCAGATACGGGATGCTGTCGCGCGCCCACGTCGCCGCGTAGTGGAGCGGGGCCAGCGACTGGGCGAGATCGAACGCCTCGCGGTACCGCGCCACACCGTCACGGCCGCTCCAGCCCCGAAGGTAGGCCTCCTTCACCCGGCGGGCCGCCGCGCCGCGCGCGCCCCAGCGGTCGTGGAAGCCATGGCTCCACGGCAGCATGAACGCGCTCCAGAACGGGTGCGAGACCGTCGCGTCCTCCCAGTCGAGGTACACGGGCCCCCGGCGGCTCGCGATGATATTACCCGCCCAGAAGTCCGAATGATCCAGCGAGAGCGGCACCGCGCAGGCGGCCAGCGCCCGGCCGCGCGCCCCCAGAAGGGGCGCCAGCGCGCGGAGCCGGGCGATCTCGCGCTCGGAGAGGCGCTCCCGCCCACCCGCGGCGAGCGCGCGGCGATCACGGAAGAGTCCCGGCATCTCGCGCAGCCCCCAGCCGGACCCGCGGCGCGAGCAGCCGAGCCGGAGTAAGGTCGGCGTGCGCCCCACGAGGGCGCGCTGCAGCCGCCCGTACTCGAAGGCCGCGCGCTCCCACTCGGAGAGCCGGCCCGACCGGCGGAGGATGGAACCCTTCACCTCTCGCGAGAGGAGCCAGCGCCCCGCGCCCCCCACCGCAACGACGGGCGCGATCAGGCGAGGAAAGCGGCCGGCCAGCCACCGGGTCAGCCGCGGCTCCCAGTCGCAGCGCGCCGCCACCGCCTTCAGATAGTAGACGCCGCGCGTCGAGCGCAACCGATATACGCAGGAGGACTCCCATGCCCGGCACTGCTCGACGCGGGTGATGGGGGCGCCCACGCGGCGGGCCGCCCAGCGCAGCGCCCGATCGCGCCAGCCGGGCTTCGCCCACTCCGGACGCGCGGGGGCGGGACCGCGCCAGCGCGCCCAGGCCTCGCCGTCGTCTGTTCTGTGAAAGGTGCGCGGCTCGATCTCCGCCACCCGGATCCAGCGCGCGCCCCGCCCGCGGATCGGCTTCTCGTCGAAACGCTCCAGCTCCAGCGCGACATTGAAGGCGCCGGTGGCGGGATCGCGAGGACGGGCGACCGGCCGCAGCACACTCGCCCGGAGCCCGTAGCGGCGGCGCGCCGAGGCCAGCACCGCGTCGATGGCGCCCGGATGGTCGCGCGGCACGTGGACGGTGGGGAGCGAAAGCCCTCGGGAGCTCGCGATCAGGAGAACGCGCGAACGCGAGGCATCAGGAACGATCAGCGCGTGACGCATGCGGCAAGACCGGGGGGAGAATAGCACGCCCATGCAGGGCGAGCCGCAGCCGAAGGCGAGGCGAGCGAATATGGAAAGGCCTCCCGAGCGGAGCGAGGGCCCCGATGGCGGGCATGGCAGCGCCATGCTAGTGTCGCCACCGACGGCATGGGCGCCAATCCCTTTCTCGACGCGACCGCGGGCGGGATGCTGGCCGAGGTGGCCGCGCGCTTCCCGGACCGCGAAGCCCTCGTCGCCGCCGACCGGCGGCTGTCCTACGCCGCGCTCTGGCGCGAGGCCCGGCGCTTCGCGCGGGCCCTCCTCGCACTGGGCGTGCGGAAGAACGACAAGGTCGCCGTGTGGCTCCCCAACCGTCCGGCCTGGCTCGTCGCCCAGTACGGCTGCGCGCTGGTGGGCGCGGTGGTGGTGGGCCTGAACCCGCGCTACAGGGCCCACGAGCTCGCCTATATCCTCGCGCAGTCCGATACCTCCACCCTCCTCCTCACGGATCACATGGGCCCGGTCGATTTCCTCGAGACCCTGGCCGAGGTGCTCCCCGGGCTCGCCGCGTCCATGCCGGGCGAGCTCGAAGCGGAAGGCTTCCCGCTCCTGCGCCGCATCATCGTGGATGCGGAGGATCCCTATCCCGGCTGCCTACGTCTGTCCGACGTGCTCGCCGACGCCGACGGGCCCGAGCTGGAGGCCGAGCTCGAGCGCGCGCGGGAGCAGATTGGGCCCGACGACCCCCTCACCATCCTCTACACGTCCGGTACCACCGCCTTCCCCAAGGGCGCGGTCATCAGCCATCGCAACGCGGTCCCGCATGGCTGGTACTGCGGCGAGGTCCTGCGCGTGACGCCGGACGACCGCGTGCTCCACGCGCTCCCCTTCTCGGGCACATGGGGCGGTCTCTGCATTCCATTGTCCACCTTGTCCCGCGGCGCCGCCCTCGTGCTCATGGAGAGCTTCGACGCCGCGGTGGCGCTGGCCCTGATGGAGCGCGAGCGCATCTCGATCTGGAACGCGGTGGACGCCATGGCCATTGCCGTCCTCGACCATCCGGACCTCGCGCGCCGGGACCGCTCCCACCTCCGCACCGGCGCCTTCGGCATGACGGGGGGCGGCCGCGACGGGCTCTTCGACGAGATCGTCACGCGGTTGGGCGTCCCCCAAGCCTATCAGCCCTATGGAATGACCGAGCTCAACGCGCTCTGCCTGCACCACCATCTCGACGAGACCACGGCCTCGCGGGCGCTGCCGGGCGTGTGGCCCGCCGACGGCATCGAGGCGCGCTGCGTCCATCCCGACACCGGGCGCGACGTGGCGACGGGCGAGGAGGGCGAGCTATGGTTCCGCGGCCGGCTCGTCAGCCGCGGCTATTACCGGAAGCCGGAGGAGACCGCCAAGGCCTTCACCGCTGACGGCTGGTTCCGGACCGGCGACCTCGCCACGCGCGACGCCGAGGGGCGCCTGATCTTCAAGGGACGGCTCCGCGAGGTGCTGCGCATCAGCCACTTCATGGTGGCGCCCGCGGAGATCGAAGCCTTCCTCATGGAACACCCGCGCGTCTTGCAGGCCTTCGTCTTCGGCGTGCCCGATCCCAAGCTCAACGAGGTCGCGGTGGCCTATGTGATTCCCCGCCCCGGCGCGACGGTCACCCCGGAGGAGATCGTGGCCCACTGCCGCGGGAAGATCGCGTCGTACAAGGTACCGCGTCACGTGCGGGTGGTGGCCGACGTGCCGCGCACGCCCGGCCCCCATGGCGACAAGGCTCAGAAGGGCCGACTCCGCGAGCAGTTCCTTGAAGGCCTTGGAGCCCTCGCGTATGCTCCCGGCATGAAGGAGACCACTCCGTGAAGCTCGACATCGGCATGCTGACCCACGACCTCCAGACGCTCCCGGACTACGCGCGCAAGGCTGAGGCCCTGGGTTACGACACGCTCTGGTCGGCGGAAACCCAGCACGATCCCTATCTCCCGCTCGCGGTGGCGGCCTCTGCCACATCGCGCATCAAGCTGGGCACCAATATCGCCACCGTGTTCTCGCGCAGCCCCATGGTCACCGCCATGATCGCGTGGGACCTCCAGAAGGCCTCGGGCGGGCGGTTCACGCTGGGGCTCGGGACTCAGGTCAAGGCCCACAATGAGCGCCGCTTCTCGGTGAAGTACGAGTCGCCGGGGCCGAAGATGGCGGAGGCGGTGCGGGCGATCCGCGCCATCTGGGACTGTTGGCAGAACGGGACCAAGCTCGACTTCAAGGGACAGTTCTACACCTTCGACGTCATGACGCCCTTCTTCAATCCGGGGCCCATCGAGCACCCGAAGATTCCCGTCTTCGTGGCGGCGGTGAATCCCTACATGTGCGGGGTAGCGGGCGAGTTCTGCGACGGCATGCACGTGCATCCCTTCAATAGCCCCAAGTACCTCCGCGAGCTGGTGCAACCGGCGGTCAACGCGGGGCTGGCGAAGTCCGGCCGCGCGCGCAAGGACTTCACCTATGCCACCGCGTCCTTCGTGGTGGTGGGTGACACGCCGGAGGAGCGGAGCCAGCAGGCGCAGATGGTCAAGCAGCAGATCGCCTTTTACGGCTCCACGCGTACCTATCAGCCCGTGCTCGATTGCCACGGCTGGGGCGACCTCACCACCAAGCTCCACCGCAAGTCCATCGAGGGCGACTGGAAGGGCATGGCGGACCTCATCACCGACGAGATGCTGGACACCTATGCGGTGACCGCGCCCTACGACAAGCTGGCCGCCGCGCTACAGGCGCGTTACGCGGGGCTGCTCGACCGCACCGGGCTGTACCAGCCCTACCCGCCGCGCCAGGACGATCCGCGCCTGCCCGCGCTGATCAAGGCCTTCAACGGGAGCCCATCATGACCGACAAGGTCCAGGTCGAGATCAAGAGCCCGGTCGCCACCATCACGCTCAACAAGCCCGATCGGCTCAACGCGCTGGACGTGGAGATGTGGGAAGGGATCGCCGCCGCCGCCGTCCTCATCGACGCGGCGCCCGGGGTACGCGTCGCCGTTCTCACCGGCGCCGGCGGCGCCTTCTGCGCGGGCCTCGACCTCAAGGCCGGCTCCACGCTGTCCCGCCCCGCGGGCGAGACGCCGCCCCAGACCCTGGCGGGCATCCGCACCCACCTCAAGCATCTTCAGGATTGCTTCACGCGGCTGGAGTCCTGCCGCGTGCCCGTGATCGCGGGCATCCAGCGCGCCTGTCTCGGCGGCGGCCTCGAGCTGGCGCTGTGCTGCGACGTGCGCCTCGCCGCGGAGGGCACGATCTTCTCCATCCCCGAGGTGCAGATCGGCATCGTACCCGACATGGGCGGCACCCAGCGCCTGCCGCGCACGGTGGGGATCGGCAAGGCCAAGGAGCTGATCTACTCCGCGCGCCGCATCGACGCCGCCGAGGCGCTCCGCATCGGGCTGGTCAACGGGGTCTACCCCGCCGCCGACCTGCCCGCGCGGGTGGCGGAGCTCGCCGCCGAGATCGCCGCCAATGCGCCGCTCGCCGTGCAGGCGGCGAAGCAGAGCATCAACGGCACCTACTGGCGCGAGCGCGAGTCGTGGCTCGCCTGGGAGGCCGACCTCGCCGCGCCCGTCCTCCTGTCCGAGGACCGCCTCGAGGGGATGCGGGCCGGCGCGGAGCGCAAGCGCGCCAACTTCAAGGGGAGATAGACATCGCATGAAGGCGCTCGCGTTCCACGAGCACGGCGGCCTCGACAAGCTCAAGTACCAGGACGTGGCCGACCCCAAGATCGGCGCGGGCGACGTGCTCGTCCGCGTCAAGGCGGCGGCGCTCAATCACCTGGACCTCTTCGTCCGCGAGGGGATACCCGGGCTCAAGCTGCCCCTGCCCTTCTGGAGCGGCTGCGATATTGCCGGCGATGTCGTCGAGGTCGGGGGCAGCGTGGCGGGGGTGGCGGTCGGCGATCGCGTGGTCGTCAACCCCAACCTGGACTGCGGGCGCTGCGAGTACTGCCAGAAGGGCCAGCACAGCCTCTGCATGACCTACGGGATCCTGGGCGAGCACACGCATGGCGGGCTGGCCGAGTACGTGAAGGTGGACGGGCGGAAGGTGATCAAGCTCCCCGACGCGGTGACCTACGAGAACGCCGCCGCGTTCGTCCTCGTCAACATGACCGCATGGCGCATGCTGACCTCCCAGGCCCGGCTGCGCGCGGGGGAGGACCTCCTCGTCATCGGCGTGGGCGGGGGCGTGTCGTCCACCGCGGTGCAGATCGGCAAGCTCTGCGGCGCGCGGGTCTGGGTGACCTCGTCCAGCGACGAGAAGCTCGAGCGGGCGCGCGCGCTCGGCGCGGATGAGTGCATCAACTACGCGAAGGAGGACTGGGTGAAGGTGATCGCCCAGAAGACGGGACGGCGCGGGGTGGACGTGGTGCTGGAGAATGTCGGCGCCGCCACCTGGCCGGGGGCCATTCGCGCGCTCGCCAAGGGCGGCCGGCTCGTGACCTGCGGGGGCACCTCCGGCCCCATCTGCGAGACCGACGTGCGGCAGGTCTTCTGGAAGCAGATCTCCATCATCGGCTCCACCATGTCCACCAATGCCGAGCTCGCCGAGGTCATGGGCCAGCTCTTCCGCGGCCGGCTCAAGGCCATCGTGGACTCCGTGACGCCCCTCAAGGACGGGGTGGCCGCGCAGCAGCGGCTGGCCGAGGGCAAGCAGTTCGGCAAGATCGTCCTGATTCCGTAACCCGCAGTAGTGGCTTGGCGAGCCGCAGCCCGCAGTGCGAGCCGAAGCCGGAGGCGAGGCGACCATCCAAGGAACGAGGCGAGCGGATACATAGTGAGGGCCGAGCGGAGCGAGGCGGGCGAGCCGCAGCCCGCAGTGGGAGCCGAAGCCGGAGGCGAGGCGACCATCCAAGGAACGAGGCGAGCGGATACATGAACGAGATGGAGCGGTACTACGCGGAGCGGGCGGCGGAGTACGATCGCGTCTATTCCCACCCCGCCTGGGCCAGCGACCTTCCGAGGCTCGGCGCCCGGATCGAAGCGCTCTTCCCCGGGCGCCGGGTCTTCGAGGTGGCGTGCGGCACCGGCTACTGGACGGAGCGGGTGGCCCGCGTGGCCGTGCGCGTCCATGCCGAGGACCTCAACGCGGAGACGCTCACCCTCGCCCGCCGGCGCCCGTACGCCCCGGCCGCGGTGACTCTGGCGCAGCAGGACGCCTATATCCCGGGCATCGGAGGCTTCGACGGAGGCCTGGCTGCGCTCTGGCTCTCCCATGTCGATCTCGCGAGGATGGACGAGTTCCTGGCCGCGTTTCACTCGCGGCTCGAGCGGGGAGCCGTCGTCCTCATGTTCGACGAGCGGGACACGCCCGACCGGCGGGCGCCGGCCAGCCGCATCGACGGGGTGGGCAATCGCTATGAGCGCCGCCGCCTCGCGGCGGGAGACGAGTTCGAGATCGTCAAGAACTTCTTCGACGGCGAGGGGCTCGCGCGCCGACTCGGCGCGCGCGGGCGGGACTTCGAATTCGAGGAGCTCGAGCGCTTCTGGATGCTGGCCTACCGCGCGCGCTAGGCGGCGGGAGAGGCGGCGCGGCGGGACCGCACGGCCTTGGCCAGGTCGGTGAGAACGGGCACGGTGAGATCCCAGCCCAGGCAGGCGTCGGTGATGCTCTGGCCGTAGCGAAGCGGCTGGCCGGCCACGAGCTCCTGCCGGCCGGCTTCGAGAAAGCTCTCCAGCATCACGCCGAAGATGCTCCGATCCCCCGCCCCACCTGCTCGCCGATGTCCTGCGCCACCGCCGGCTGGCGGCGAAAGTCCTTGCCGCTATTGCCGTGGCTGGCGTCGATCATGAGCGGGGCGGCAGCTCCGCTTGCGAGCGCGCGCGGCCAACCTGGCCACGCTCGCCGCGTCGTAATTGGGGCCGCTCTGGCCGCCGCGGAGGATGACATGGCAGTCGGGATTGCCCCGCGTGGCCACGATGGCGCCCGGCCCTGCTCGGTCACGCCCAGGAAGCTGTGGGGATAGGCGCCGAGCGGACGGCGTCGATGGCGATCTGCACGCCCCCGTCGGTGCCGTTCTTGAACCCCACCGGCATCGAGAGGCCCGAGGCCAGCTCGCGGTGCACCTGGCTCTCCGTGGTGCGGGCGCCGATGGCGCCCCAGGACACCAGGTCCGAGGTGAACTGCGGCGAGATGGGATCGAGGAACTCGCAGCCCGCGGGCAGTCCCAGCTCCGCCAGGTCGAGCAGGAGCCGGCGCGCCCTGCGCAGCCCCTCGTTGATGGCGAAGCTGCCGTCGAGATGCGGGTCGTTGATCAGCCCCTTCCAGCCCACCGTGGTCCGCGGCTTCTCGAAATACACCCGCATCACGATGCAGAGGTCGCCCGCCAGATCGTCGGCCAGGGACTGAGCCGGCGCCCGTACTCGAGTCCGGCCATCGGATCGTGGATGGAGCAGGGGCCCACGACGACGACCAGGCGGTCAACCACGCCCTGGAGCACGGCCGACACCTCGTCACGCCCTCGGGTCACGGTGGTGGAGCCCCGCTCGCCCAGGGGCAACTCCTCGAGGAGGATGGCGGGCGGCACCAGCGGGCGGAAGGTTTCGACGCGGAGGTCTCGGGTGCGTGGCATGATCTCTGGGCCCAGGCCGCCAATATTACCTCAAGAAGTCCGGAAGTCGAACCTTGCTAAGTGTCGACCGCCTTTACATTTTCTCTACAACAAGGCGGCCAGCATCCGCCAAGTGCTGATAGAACCGGAACTCTTTCGGCTGGCATCCCCCGTGCTATGAGTCTCGCTCATGTCGGCGCTCATCCCTCGCATGGCCCGGTGGTCCGGGCTTGCGAGTCTGCTTTTCGTTCTCCTGATACCCCGCCTCGCGTTCGCTCTCACCAATCGGAGGGCCGAGGTTCCCCAGCCAGAAAGTCTGCTGC
>CAVTFC010000009.1:0-118959 GCA_963733725.1 uncultured Candidatus Rokubacteria bacterium
CGCCCTGCTCAAGCACGTGATCTTCCTCTCGGACGGACAGAAGTCCCGCGGCGACTTCTCCGGCCTCGTCCGGCGAATGGCCAAGGACAAGATGACGGTGTCCTGGGTGGCCATCGGCAAGGACGCCGATGCCCAGCTGATGTTCGACATCGCGCGAAGTGGAGCCACGGGCGCTTCTACTACACGGAGGACGACACCACCATCCCGCGCATCTTCACGCTGGAGACGCAGCTGGCTTCCAAGGCGTCGCTGGTGGAGCAGCCCTTCAAGGCGACGGTGGGCTCGCCCGCGCCGGGCCATCCAGGACGTCGACTGGAAGAACGCGCCGCCGCTGGGCGGCTACTGGCACGCCTCGCTCAAGGGCACCGCGGACATGGTGCCTGCTCGCGCATCAGGAAGATCCCGCTGCTCGCCACCTGGCGCTACGGCCTCGCCGCACCGCGGCCTTCACGTCGGACGCCAAGGCGAAGTGGGCCGTGCTCTGGATGCGCTGGGGAGGGTTCGACGAGTTCTGGTCGCAGCTCACGCGCTGGACGCTGCGCACGGGGACGCGCAGCGACACCGTCGCCGCGGTGCAGCGGAACGACGAGACCGGCGGGATGCGTGGTGGACGCGGTGGATCCCGAGGGGGAATTCGTCGACTCCTCGATTCCCAGGTGGGTGTGGTGGCGCCCGACAAGCAGCGGAGACATGGGGGGCTCGAGCAGGTGGGACCCGGCCGCTATCGCGGGCGCTTCCCCGCGCGCGCGGGAGGGCGTGTACCTCGTCGGCCTGTCCCAGCGCCGGGGCGAGCAAATGGCGGGCTCCCAGCTCGCCGGACTGGTGGCCCGTACTCTCAGGAGTTCAAGGAGCTCGGAGTGGACGAGGCGCTGATGCGGGAGCTGTCGGAGCTGACTGGCGGTGGGTCTCGCACAGCCCCGCGACGCCTTCCTGCAGGCCCGGCGGCGGTCGCGGTTGTCCCTGGAGCTCTGGCCCTGGCTCGTGGGCCTGGTGGCGGCGATGCTGATTCCTGAGATCGCGCTCCGGCGCGTCGGACCTGGCCTGCTCGACGCGGTTAGTGACGCCCCTGCGACGGCTCTGGGGCCGAGGGGGGACCGGAAATGCGACTCCGCGCGATCCCTAACCGGACGGTAGTCGGCGCGCTCCTCGGAGGCCTGCTGCTGCTGGGGGCCTCGCCGGCTTCGGCCAAGCCCCGCAGCGTGCTCCGTGCTGCCCTTTGCACCGATCGATCTCGGGCGCGAGGAGGAGTGGCTGGGCGCGGCGGTGGCGGAAAGCCTGGGCCTCACGCTGATCCAGGTCCCCGCGCTGGTCCCGATCGACCCCCGCCGGGCGCCTCAAGACGGTGCCCCAGTCGGACTTCTGGAGCGAGAAATCCGCCCTGTCCGCGGCCCGGCCGCCTGAACGCCGACATCGCGCTGTACGGCGAGGTCCGTCGGACCGCGGGGAGTTGTGCTTCGAGCCCCGCTTCATCGAGCTGAAGGGTGATCAGGCCGCCCGGGGGCGCTGGAAGCGGTGACGGTGCCGGAGGAGGAGCTGCTCGGCGGCTCAAGACCATTCCGGTCGCGTATTTACGTGCCCCTCAAGGTACCCGCCACCGACGCGGACGCTGGCGCGCGTGCAGAAATACGCCGCCCCCACGGGTCCGCCCGCGCGTACGAGGCCTACATCAAGGAGCAGATGGCGACGCAGCGAGGCGCCAGGAAGGCGACGAGGCGGCGGTGGAGTTGTCGGCCGCGCGGTGGAGCTCGATCCGCAGTTCGTGGTGTCCCAGTACGGCTGGGCGTTGTCCACAGACGCTGGGCAACCGCTGGAAGGCGGCGGCGCAGTTCCGTGCCTCCACCCAGCTGGACCCGACCTCTCCCGGGCCACAGGACCTCGGCGACTCTTCCTGACCGCGCCCCGCCGGCTCTTCGATCAGGCCATCGAGGCGTACAACAAGGCGCTCGAGCTGCGGCCCTACTTCGCCGACGCCTACGCGGGCTCGGGGACGCCAGTGCCGCCAAGGGCAACGTGAACGGGGCGGTCAGCGCCTATCAGAAGGCGCTCGTGCACAACCCGCTCAATCCGCGCGTGTACGTGAGCCTGGGCAAGATCTACTACGGCGAGAAGCAGCTCTACTTCGAGGCGGTCACTGCCTATAAGAAGGCGGTGGAGCTGGATCCGCGCTATGTGGAGGCGCGGATGGGGCTGGCCGAGGTCTACGAGGACAAGGGACTGTACCAGGACGCGATCGGCGAATACCGCAAGGTGGTCGAGCAGGACGACAAGAATACGGGCGCCCTGTACAACCTGGCCCTGGTCTACGAGAAGGTGGATCCCAAGGAGGCCATCTCCTTGTGGGAACGGTACATCGCGCTCGCCGGCCCGCTGCCGGCAGAAAAGGACTGGGTGGACGTGGCGCGGCTGCACCTGCGCAAGCTGAAGTCCCAGTTCAAGGACTAGCCCGCACTAAAGACCGACGCCCGCCGCGGGCGCTGCCGCCGGCTCGACCTCGGGAATCTCGCCGAGGTCGATCAGGCGGAACGGCGGCTCCCCGGGAAAGGCCGCGCGCAGGAGCGGCAGGCAGACGTTGTACACCGGCGCGCCGGTCCGGATGCGCCCCTCCAGCGAGCCGCGATGCGCATGACCGTGCAGCGCCAGGGTGACCGAGTACCGAACCAGCGGCTCCTCGAGCCGGCTGGAACCCAGGAACGCGAAAATTTCGGGCGGCTCGCCCTCCACGGTCGCCGCGATGGGCGAGTAGTGCAGCACGGCCACGCGTACCGAGGTGTGCAGGCGGGCCAGGGCGGATTCGAGCTTGAGCGCTTCTCCACCGCCTCGTGCACGAGGCGTTTGATGACGTCCTCGCCCCAGGGCTCGAGCGCGCGCTCGCCGAAGCCGCCGCCCAAGCCCTTGACGCCCGCGAAGCCCACCCCGCCGACTACGCGGGTGCGCCGTCGAGCACGTGGACGCCGGCGTCCTCGAGGATGCCCCGCACCTCGTCGGCGGCCCCGACTCGAAGTCGTGGTTGCCGAGCACGGCGATCATCGGCGCCGGGCTGGCGACCTGGAGCTCGCGCGCCAGCACCTGCGCCTCATCGGGCAGCCCGTAGTCGGTGAGGTCGCCGCAGAGGAGAGCACGTCGGCGGCGCGGCTCATGGCGCGAACAATGGCTCCAGGTGCCCCGCCGAGCCCGACGCCGCAGTGAAGGTCACCCACCGCTGCGATGCGCACGGCCGGGCCCTCCTCGTCCTCGTCGATGGCGTCCGTCCACTGCTGCACCGCCTCCTCGCTCATGCGCCCGTGCGGGCGCAGCCGCGCGTCCCCGTATCCCCATGCGACGATGTCGGGGAGGTACTGGGAGCGGGACAGGAGGGAGCCCTGGCAGATGCGCTCGCTCGCATCGGGCACGCTCCCGGCCGCCTCGAGTCGCCGGGCGAGCACGCGCGCCCAGGGGCGCGCCTCTGGCGCCGGCTCGGAAGGATACACGAACTCGAAGAGCAGCAGATGGCTGAGCAGCACGCGCCAGTGCGCGCCGAAGCGTCGGACCAAGCGCTCCCAGTCGAGCCCGGCGTGGCAGGCACGGATGAGGTGAGCGATGTCGGCCCCGTCATAACGCTCGCGCTCGGCGACGAACGCCTTGGACCAGATCATCTCCTCCGCCGGACAGAGGGGAACCGGCAGGCCGAGGACGTGACCGGGGGTGGCGTGGGCCATCCACTCGTCGTCCACTTCCGCGACCCCGTTGCCGGAGCTGAAGATCAGGTCGATGAAGTCGCGGCCCGCATAGGCCTTGGCGAGCCAGTGCGGGAACGCGATCTCCGTGTCGAAACCGGCGGAGGTCAGCGCGTCCAGGCAGCCGTCCACGTCACCAGGCCGCACGAAGATGTCGAGGTCCTTGGTCCACCGCGCGATGGTCGTGTAGTGCTCGAGCGCATAGGCGCCGCCCACGAGGAACGGCAAGCCCGACCGCGTGAGCGCCATGAGGGCGCGACGATACCGGCGGCGCGCCGCGGCCCCTTCCTGCTCGAGCTGGGCGCGGACAGGCGGCCGGCCGGAGTAGAGGCGTGCGAGAGAATCACTCATGACGGTAATCGTTACAAAAATCATGCCCGTCTTTCGACCGACTCCGTGAGCACTTGCGCGCCGCGCCTGTCGAAGGAGGAGCCACTCGGATCACCGCTACCGAGTCGTAATTACCGGGCTGGCGACCCGTCCGGTTGACTTGCCGCGGCGCATTCTCTATCGTGACCGGGCCATGAGCGAGTCCGCCGCGAGCGAGTCTTCCCTGAGCGAGTTGCGCAAGGATCCCACGAGAGGCCAGTGGGTGCTCGTGCGCCCGCCCGGCAGCGCCAGCGCGGATGGGGGCGAGTGTCCCTTTTGCCCAGGAAACGAGCGGCTCACGCCGCCCGAGACCGCGTGCTATCGAAAAGACGGCGCGCCCGCCACAGTGGGGACTGGTCGGTGCGCGCCATCCCCGAGCGCGATCCGTATTTCCGCATCGAGCTCCCGCTCTTGCGCGAGGGGGTGGGCCTGTACGACAAGATCACGCCCCGGGGAGCGACCGAGCTCATCGTGGAGAGCCCGCGTCACGACGACACGCCCGCCACCATGCCGGAGGCACAGTGGGAGCAGGTTCTCTGGATGTACGGCGAGCGGATCCGCGACCTGAAGCGCGACCTCGCCATCCGCGACATCCTGGTCACCCGGCGGCACCCCCGCACGGGCTCGCGCATCCGGCATCCCTACTCCCGTCTCATCGCCATTCCCATCATTTTCGACGAGGGCCGTCGCAAGCTCGACGAGGCCGCGAGTACTACCAGTACAAGCGCCGCTGCATCTACTGCGACATCATCCGGCAGGAGCTGGCCGACCGCGAGCGGGTGGTCCACGAGACGGAGCAGTTCGTGGTCGTCGTGCCCTATGCCTCGCGGGCGCCGTTCGAGACCTGGATCCTGCCCCGACAGCACGCGGCCGCCTATGAGGATGCGCTCTCCGGCGACCTGGTGGCCGATCTGGCCCGGGTGCTCGGGGGCTGCTTCCGGACCTTCACCGCGCTCTGGGGGATCCCTCCTTCGAGATGGCACTGTACAACGCCCCCAATCGGGCCTCCAAGGTGATGCCAGGGGAATGGGCCACCATCGCCGACGATTATCACTGGCATATCGAGATCTTGCCGAGCCCGAGCGCCTCAACCGTATCGGGGGGATCTACGTCAATAACCTCGCCCCCGAGGAGGCTGCCGCCCGCCTGGGGGAGGCCTGGGTCTCATTGGAAAAATCGAGGAATCGCTTGACTTCCCGGGCCGGGGGGAGCAAACTCCGACCATAACGGTCGCCGATCGAAACGGTCGGATATAGCCGGGGGTCGGGGACACGAAATGCTGCGGTTCACGAAGCGGGCCGATTACGGGCTGATGGCGATCCACTACATCGCCTCCCACGGGGAGGAAGCGGCGGTGAGCGCCAAGCGGATCGCCGAGGAGTTCCATATCCCGGCTGAGCTGCTCGCCAAGATCCTCCAGCGGCTGGCCAAGAAGAGGCTGATCGTGAGCCACAACGGGCCGAAGGGCGGCTACGTCCTCGCCCGGCCCGCGGCACGAGATCACCGTGGGGCAGGTGCGTGCGGGCGCTCGAGGGGCCGGTCCAGATCGCGAGCTGCGTGGTGGACGACGATTGCCCGCAGTACTCGCGCTGCAACCTGCGGCTGCCCGGTGCAGAAGATCCAGGCGAGCATCAGCCCGATGCTGGACACGCATGACGCTGGCCGAGCTTGGCGCCGACGCGACGGTTCCGGTGGCGGCGCTGAGCCGCGACCCGATAGACGAGAGCGGGAGACGGAGACCGATGACGTTGAAGCTGCCGATCTTCATGGACAGCCAGTCCACCACGCCCGCGGATCCGCGGGTGCTGGAGGCCATGCTGCCGTACTTCACCGAGAAGTTCGGCCATCCGGCGAGCCGCAACCACCCCTTCGGGTGGGAGGCCGAGGGCGGCAGTGGACCGGGCGCGCGGCGAGATCGCCAGGCTGATCGGCGCCCGCGACCCCAAGGAGCTGGTCTTCACGTCGGGGGGCACCGAGTCGATCAACCTCGCCCTCAAGGGCGTGGCCGAGATGTACCGGGAGAAGGGCAACCACATCGTCACCACCGCCATCGAGCAGCGGGCGGGGCTCGACGTGTGCAAGCGGCTGGAGCGGCAGGGGTTCGAGGTGACCTACCTCGCCGGTGGGCGCCGACGGCCTGGTGGACGCCGAGGCGATCTCGCGCCGCGCTGACGGACAAGACCATCCTGATCTCGGTGATGTTCGCCAACAACGAGATCGGCACCATCCAGGACATCGCGGCGATCGGCAAGCTCGCCAAGGCGAAGGGCGTGGTGTTCCACACCGACGCCACCCAGGCGGTGGGCAAGGTGCCGGTCGACGTGGAGGCGATGGGCATCGATCTCCTGTCCTGCGACCGCCCACCTGATGTACGGGCCCAAGGGCGTGGGCGCCCTGTACGTCCGGCGCAAGGGCCCGCGGGTGCGGCTGGCGCCGATGATCGACGGCGGCGGCCACGAGCGCGGGATGCGGTCGGGGACGGTGCCGGTGCCGCTGGCGGTGGGCTTCGGCCGGGCCGCCGAGATCTGCCGCGAGGTGATGCCGCGGAGAGCGAGCGGCTGCGCCGGGCTGCGCGACCGGCTCCAGGACGCCATCCTGTCCAAGGTGGACGAGGCGTTTCTCAACGGCCATCCCGAGCGGCGGCTGCCGCACAACCTGAACATCTCGTTCGCGTACGTCGAGGGGGAGTCGGTGCTGATGGGGCTCAACAAGGAAGTGGCGCTGTCGCTCGGGCTCGGCCTGCACCTCGTCGACGCTCGAGCCGTCGTACGTCATCTCGGCGCTCGGGGTCGAGCGCGGAGCTGGCGCACTCCTCGATCCGGTTCGGCCTGCACCGGTTCACCACCGAGGAAGAGGTGGACTTCGTCGCGCGCGCGCACGGTGGAGGTCGTGCAGCGGCTGCGGGAAATGTCGCCGCTCTACGAGCTGGCCAAGGAAGGCGTGGATCTGAAGTCCATCCAGTGGAAGGCGGAGTAGCGGCGCCCGGCGCCGAGGAGGCGGAGCGCCATGGCCTACAGCGAAAAGGTCGTCGACCACTACAACAACCCGCGCAACGTCGGGTCCTTCACCAAGGACACGCCGGGCGTGGGGACGGGCTGGTGGGGGCGCCGGAGTGCGGCGACGTCATGAAGCTGCAGATCAAGGTCAACGTCGAGACGGGCGTCATCGAGGACGCGAAGTTCAAGACGTTCGGCTGCGGCAGCGCCATCGCCTCGTCGAGCCTGGCCACCGAGTGGCTGAAGGGCGCGACGGTGGACGAGGCGGCCAAGATCAAGAACACCGACATCGTCAACGAGCTGAAGCTGCCGCCCGGTGAAGATCCACTGCTCGGTGCTGGCGGAGGATGCCATCAAGGCGGCGCTGGCCGACTACAAGGAGAAGTGGGCCAAGGCGGAAGCGGCCGCGGCGCCGGCGGCGTCCTAAGGACGGGCGAGCCGATCGAGGAGGCACATGGCATGGCTGGGACTGACGGAGAAGGCGGCGAAGCAGGTGAAGGAGCTCATGGAGGACGCAGAACCTGCCGAGAACGTTTCCTGCGCGTGGGCGTCAAGGGCGGCGGCTGCTCGGGCCTGTCGTACTCGCTGGAGTTCGACACCGAGATGGGCCCGCACGACAAGAGAGTTCGAGATCGAGGGCGTCACGGTGGTCTGCGACAAGAAGAGCTACCTCTATCTGAACGGCACGACGCTCGACTACGTGACGCGAGGGGCTGACGGGCGGCTTCACCTTCGTCAACCCCAACGCCAAGTCGAGCTGTGGCTGCGGCACCTCGTTCTCGGCCTAGGCCCGGGCCCGCGGCGAGCTGATCGACGAACGGGCCCGGCCGGCGGGCCCGTTGTCGGTCTTGTTGAGAGGTGTGAGGTGACGGTGATCGACGACTACTTCGCGGTGTTCGGGTTGCCGCGCAAGCTCGCCATGGACGGCGACGGCGCTGCAGCGGCGGTTCTACGAGCTGTCGCGGCGCGCACCATCCCGACTTCCACCAGGGCGCGTCGGCCGAGCGCCAGGCGAGGCGCTCGCGGCACTCCGCGCTGGTGAACCGCGCCTACCGCGCGCTGCGGGATCCGCTCGGCCGCATCGAGTACCTGTCGCGCCTCGAGGAGGGCCGGGACACGCGCGAGGGGGCGACGGTGCAAGCCCGAGGCGCCCCCGGAGCTGCTCGCGGAGATGATCGAGGTCCAGGAGGCGCTCGCGGAGGCCAAGGCGGGCGGCATCGATGCGGCGGCGCGCGCCCGAGCTCGGCGAGGAGCGGGAGCGGCTGCTGGAGCGCGCGCGCGGAGGAGGAGACGGCCATCGTCGGCCGGCGCGCCGGACTGGGACGCCGCGCTGGACGCGGGCGCCGACCGCGCGGCCGCTCCTCGAGTGGTTCAAGGCGCGGCTCGCCACGCGGGCGTATCTGCGCACCGTCATCGACGATCTCGGCGACGCGCTCGGAGAGGACGGAGAGCATGTCGCGCATCGTCGGCATTGACCTCGGCACCACCAACAGCCTGGTGGCCTACGTCGACCGCGGCGCTGCCCCGGGTGATCCCGGACGCCGAGGGCGCGCGCTGCTGCCCTCGATCGTGGCGTTCACGCCCGGCGGGCGTGCTGGTCGGCGAGGCGGCGCGGCGCCAGCTCGTCCGGCAACCCGCGCGCACCGTGTACTCGGTGAAGCGGCTGATGGGCCGGGGCTACGAGGACGTCAAGGACGAGCTCGCGCCACTTCCCGTTCGAGGTCGATCCCGAGCGCCGAGGTGTCGTGCGCATCCGGGTCGGCGACCGCGAGGTGACGCCGCCCGAGGTGTCGGCGCATCATCCTCCGGGCGCTCAAGCAGCGCGCCGAGGCGCACTTCGGCGAGCCCATCGAGCAGGCGGTGATCACGGTGCCCGCGTACTTCAACGACAGCCAGCGCCAGGCCACCAAGGACGCCGGCCGCATCGCGGGCCTCGAGGTGCTGCGCATCGTCAACGAGCCCACCGCGGCGTCGCTGGCCTACGGGCTGCAGAAGCTCGCACGAGGGCGCGATCGCGGTGTACGACCTCGGCGGCGGCACCTTCGACATCTCGATCCTGCGGGTCAAGGACGGGATCTTCGAGGTGCTCGCCACCAACGGCGACACCCACCTCGGCGGCGACGACTTCGACCGGGCGCTCGGTGGACTGGCTCCTGGACGACATCCGCGCCACGCCACGGCGTGGACCTGCTCGGGGAGCCCGAGGCGATGCAGGAGCTGCGGCTGGCCGCGGAGGCGGCGAAGTGCCGGCTCTCCATCGAGGAGCGCACCGCAGCTCACCATCCCGTTCGACGACTTCACCTACCGCCGCGACATCACGCGCGCGGAGCTCGAGGCGCTGATCGGGCCGCTGGTGGAGCGGACCCTCGGCCCGTGCCGGCGCGGCGCTGCGCGACGCCGGGCTCGACGCCCGCCGACGTCGACGAGGTGGTGCTGGTGGGCGGCTCCACGCGGGTGCCGCTGGTGCGCCGGCGGGTCGAGGAGCTGTTCGGCAAGACGCCGCACAGCCAGCTCAATCCGGACGAGGTGGTGGCGCTGGGGGCGGCGGTGCAGGCGCAGATCCTGGCCGGCGGCATCACCGACATGCTGCTGCTGGACGTCACGCCGCTGTCGCTCGGCATCGAGACCCTGGGCGGCGATCGTGAGCGTGCTCATCGCGCGCAACACCACCATCCCCACCATGGCCAAGGAGAGTTCACCACGTCGGTGGACGGGCAGACGGTGGTGGACATCCACGTGCTGCAGGGCGAGCGCGAGCTGGCCCGGGACAACCGCTCGCTCGCCCGGTTCGAGCTGCGCGGCATCGACCCGATGCCGGCCGGGCATGCCGAAGATCGAGGTGACGTTCCTCATCGACGCCAACGGCATCCTGCAGGTCCAGGCCCGCGAGCTCCGGACGGGCAAGGCGGCGTCCATCGAGGTGCGGCCGACCTACGGGCTCACCGAGGCGGAGGTCGAGCGGATGGTGGACGAGTCCTTCGAGCACGCCGAGGCCGACGTGGACGCGCGGCTGCTGATCGAGGCGCAGACCGAGGCCGACACCGTGGTCGACACCACGTGCAGCGCGCCCTCGCGCCAGGGCGGCGCGCTCGCCGGAGCCGAGGAGCGCGAGCGCATCGAGGCCGCGCTCGCCGAGCTCGCGCGAGGCGCGGGCGGGCGACGGACCGCGACCTGATCCGCGAGCGGACGACCGCGCTGAACCGGGCCACCGAGCGCGCTGGCCGAGGCCATGATGGACGCCGCGCTCAAGGGGGCGCTGGCCTCGAAGCGGGCCGACCGCATCCTGGAGGCTTCGTGATGGCGATGCACAAGGTGACGTTCCTTCCCCTCGAACATGACCGTCGAGGTCGACGACGAGAAGTATCCGCTGGCCGATCACGGCCAGCCGGGGTCGCTGCTGGACATCGCGCTCGCCCACGACATCCACCTCGAGCACAACTGCGGCGGCAGCTGCGCCTGCACGACGTGCCACGTCATCGTCAGGGAGGGTGAGGAGAACCTGTCCGCGATGGAGCCCGACGAGGAGGACCGGCTGGACACGGCCGAGGGCCTGACGCTCCACTCGCGCCTCGGATGCCAGGCGGTGGTCCGGGGCGACGTCGTGGTGGAGATTCCCAAGTAGCCGAGCTGGAGGCGACCGATCGAGCTGGCGGAGACGAAATGGACGACCGAGGACATCGCGATCGCGCTGATCGGAGGAGCATCCCCGACACGGATCCGCTCACGGTGCGCTTCACCGACCTGCACCGGTGGGTCATCGGCGCTGGCGGGCTTCGACGACGACCCGAAGGCCTCCAACGAGGGGATCCTCGAGGCGATCCAGATGAACTGGCACGAGGAGTATCGCAACCGGTGAGGCACGGCCCGGCGCTGCGGCTACCAGGTGATCACGTGATCGGCGGTCGAAGATCAGGTCGAGCAGGCCGTCGTAGGTCGAGATCGCCCGGCGCACGCGATGGACGCCGACCGCCGGCGGGCAGGGCGGACGCTGGGCGCCGTCCAGCACGACCACCGTGACGGAGCGTCCGGCCGCGCGGCTCGTCCGATCACCGGCCGGGCGCCAGCGCGGCGCGTCGGCCCTTGAGGAGGTGGAGGACAGCGCGCCATCAGAAGACGAGGACGCGGCGTCGCGCCGGGCGGCGAGCGCGGCGATCCGTCCGCGGTCGACGGGGACCACCGGGTGGCCGTCCGCGTTCCAGTCGGGATCCGGCGGCGCGGCGCCGGCCTCGACGTGGAAGGCGATGCCGAGCTCGCGGAGCGCGGCGCGGAACTTGGCGATGTCGTCGCCGTCCACCAGGTCGTCGGTGTCGGCGTCGAGCAGGTGCGCGGCGGGCCCGGTGAGCACGAACGTCACCGTCGTTCTCGCCCGCCACCACGCCGAGCGCGATGCGCATGGCCTCGTTGGCGCGGTGGGACGCGCGCGGATCGCTCCGAGATCAGGACGAGCGACGGGCTGGTCGTCGGGCACGCGCAGCGTCAGTTCAGCGCGACGAAGCGATCGGTGCCGTTGATGACGTCGGTGAGCACCACCAGGCCGCAGTTGGTGGCCGCGCTCCGAGAGCGGGATGCGCGCGCTTCTGGCAGCCGTAGGCGCACACGAAGAGCTTGGCGCCCCGCTCGGCCAGGGCCTGGATGCGGGGGTCCTCGACGCGCGGCCACGCCGTCGTCGATCAGATAGAGGTAGATCGGCGCCGCCGCGATCGAGCGCCGCCGTCGGACAGGCCCGACGGCGGTGTCGAGGTTGCGGATGCTCGGGGCCGGTGGAGAGCATGAGACCCAGCTTCTTCCTGGCGAAATCCATCGCGGGCGCGAGCTAGCATCCGTGGAAGGGGAGCAGTCAATGAACCGTCGAGTGTATCTGGATCACAACGCCTCCACCCCGGTGCATCCGGAGGTGCTCGAGGCGATGCTGCCGTACTTCTGCGAGCGGCTTCGGCAATCCCGTCGAGCGTGCACGGCTTCGGGCGCGAGGCGCGCGACGGGCGTGGACGACGCGCGCGCGAGCGCGATCGCGCACTTCCTGGGCGTCGGGCCAGGACGAGATCGTGTTCACCTCCGGCGGCACCGAATCCGACAACTTCGGCGGTCAAGGGGGTGGCCGCGGCGCGGGGCCGCGGGCACATCATCACCTCCGCGCATCGAGCACCACGCCGTGCTGCGCACCTGCGCAGGCCCTGGAGAGGCAGGGCTTCGAGGTGACCTACCTGCCGGTGGACGGGCACGGCATGGTGGATCCGGACGACGTGCGGCGGGCCCTGCGGCCCGACACCATCGTGGTCTCGATCATGCACGCCAACTCCGAGGTGGGGACGATCCAGCCGGTGGCCGCGATCGGGCGCCATCGCGCGCGAGCACGGCGATTCCCTTCCACGTGGACGCGGTGCAGACCTTCGGCAAGCTTCCGATCGACGTCGACGCCCTCGGCATCGACCTGCTGTCCTTCTCCGGCGCACAAGATCTACGGGCCGAAGGGCGTGGCCGGGCTCTACATCCGCAAGGGCACCAGGATGGTGTCGGTGCAGCACGGCGGGCGAGCACGAGCGGCGGCGTCGCGCGGGCACGGAGAACGTGCCGGGCATCGTCGGCCTCGGCAGGGCGGTGGAGGTCCGCGGGCCGCGACATGGCCGCCGAGGCCGAGCGGCTCGCGCGCGCTGCGGGACCGGCTGTGGGACGGGCATCGAGCGCGCGGGTGCCGGAGATGCCGGCTCAACGGCCATCCGACCGAGCGGCTGCCCGGCACCTGCAACATCGTGCTTCCGCCACATCGAGTCGGAATCCATCGTGCTCGGGCCTGGATCTCAAGGGCGTCGCGGTCTCGGCCGGGCTCGGCGTGCACGTCGGGCAACGTGGAGCCCTCCGCACGTGCTGGTGGCCATGGGCGTGCCCCTGGACTGGGCGATGGGCGCGGTGCGGTGCTCGCTGGGGCGGACCACCACCGCCGAGGACATCGACTACGTGGTCGGAGGCGCGGAGCCGCTGGTGCGGGAAGCTGCGGAGCGCTCTCGCCCGGTCTGAGCGGCATCGAGGTGCGTACAGCCCGACCCTGGTCGATCACTTCCGCAATCCGCGGAACGCGGGCATGATGCGCGATCCCGACGGGGTGGGGGAGGACGAGTACCCGGACTGCATGGACCTCGCCCGCTTCTACCTGCGGGTGCGGGAGGGGCGGGTGACTGGAGGCGCGGTTCCAGACCTACGGGTGCGGGCCGACCATCGCGGCGGCGAGCGCGGCCACCGAGCTGATGACGGGGCGCGCCGTGGAGGACCTGCTCGACGTCGACGCCGCGCGGATCGAGGCGGCGGTGGACGGGCTGCCCGAGGATCGGCGCGCACGCCGCCGAGGTGGCGGCGCGGCGCTGCGGGCGGCGGCGCGGGACGCGACTCGACGCGGAGGCCGGGGCCCGGAGGAGGCACGGCATGTTTGAGCGGATGCGGCGCGACGTGCGGACCGTGCTCGAGCGGGATCCCGCGGCGCGCTCCGAGCTCGAGGTGGTGCTCTGCTATCCCGGGCGTGCACGCGATCTGGGTTCCACCGGCGTGGCCCACCGGCTGTGGAACGCGGGCTGGCACCGCTCGCGCCGCTGCGTCTCCGCACGTGGGCCGCTTCCTGACCGGGCATCGAGATTCATCCCGGCCGCCCGGCTCGGGCCCGGCCTGTTCATCGACCACGGCATGGGCATCGTCATCGGCGAGACGGCCGAGGTGGGCGAGAACGTCAGCGCTCCTGCAGGGCGTGACCCTCGGGGGGACCAGCCTCAAGCGGGAGAAGCGTCATCCCACCCTGGGCGACAACGTGGTCGTCGGCGCGGGGGCCAAAGATGCTCGGCGGCTTCACCATCGGCGACGGGCAGCCGGATCGGCGCCGGCTCGGTGGTGGTGCGGGAGGTGCCCGGCCAACTCGGTTGTCGTGGGCGTGCCCGGCCGCGTAACATACCGGGACGGCCAGCGGGTCCCCGGCGAGATCGACCTCAACCAGAGTGACCTGCCCGATCCGCTGGCGCGAACGCGTCGAGCAGTTGATCGAGCGCATGCGGGCGCTGGAGGCGCGAGATGGAGGCGCCTGAAGCAAGGCGGCCGAGGCCAGGCGGAGCGCCCAGAGCTGAGAGACGAATGAAAAAGGCAGACGCGTGGCTTCCCAAGGACACGATGAGCATGAAGGAGGCCTCGCGGTACCTGGCCATGGACGAGCAGACGTTGACCCGCATGGCGTCCGAGCGCCGCATCCCTGCCCTGCAGTCACAACGGCGAGTGGCTCTTCTCCAAGAAGTCCATCGACAAGTGGCAGGCCGCCAGCCCACCGCCCGCGCTTGAGTAGGAACGCCTCGCCCTCCGAGCCCGAGATGATCGAGCGCGCCGCGGCCTGGGCGCTCCTCACCGAATTCACCCACGGCGACAGCCTCCGCAAGCACGCGCGCGCCGTGGAGGCCGCGATGCGGGCCTACGCCGGCACTTACGGCGAGGATGCGGCGGCCTGGGGCATCGCCGGGATGCTCCACGACTTCGACTACGAGATACACCCCACCGCGCCCCAGCACCGCTCAAGGGCGCGGAGATCTTGGTCGCGCGGGGGGTACCCGAAGCAGATCGTGTACGCCATCCTCGCCCATGCCGACTATTCCGGCTGCCCCGGGTCGTCCCTGCTCGACCGGGCGCTCTACGCCTGCGACGAGCCGCCGGCTTCGTCACCGCCTGCGCCCTGGTGCGGCCCGGTCGCGCCATCGCGGGCCTCGAGCCCGCCTCCGTGCTCAAGAAGCTCAAGGACAAGGGCTTCGCCCGGACGGTGAACCGCACGACGTCACGCGGGGGGCCGAGGAGCTGGCGGTGCCGCTCGAGGAGCATCTGCGCTTCGTCATCGGCGCGCTCACCGCGGTGGCTCCTTCGCTCGGCCTCGGGGGCCCCGCGCAGTAGTCCGCCATGCCCGGATCCGCGCCCGCGATCCGGACGGTGATTCACGTGGACATGGACGCGTTCTACGCGTCCGTCGAGCAGCGGGACCGACCCGAGCTGCGGGGCCGCCCGTGGTGGTCGGGCGCCATGCCGGGCGGGCGCGGCGTCGTCTCCGCCGCCTCCTACGAGGCTCGCCGCTACGGCGTTCACTCCGCCATGCCCATCAGTCGCGCCTACCGGCTCTGTCCCGAGCCGTGTACCTGCCGGTGGCCATGGACAAGTACGCGGGGGTATCGCGAGAGATCATGGCGCTGCTGGCGCAGTG
This sequence comes from uncultured Candidatus Rokubacteria bacterium, assembly GCA_963733725.1. GTDB lineage: Bacteria > Methylomirabilota > Methylomirabilia > Rokubacteriales > CSP1-6 > DASRWT01. The sequence goes on from CAVTFC010000009.1 coordinate 15,291, forward strand.
GACGCCGCTGCTGGAGCCGGTGTCCATCGACGAGGCCTTCCTCGACGTCACCGGAGCCGCGCGCTCTCGCGGCGACGGCCCCCGCATCGCGCGGGAGATCAAGGCGAGGATACGCGCCGAAATGTCCCTGACCGCTTCGGTGGGGGTGGCGCCGAACAAGTTCCTCGCCAAGGTGGCGTCCGAGCTCGAGAAGCCCGACGGGCTCGTGGTCGTACCACCCGGGTCCGAGGAAGCCTTCCTGGCGCCGCTTCCCATCGGACGGCTCTGGGGCGTGGGCAAGGTCACCGCGTCCGAGCTGGAGGGCCTCGGCATCCGAACGATCGGTCAGCTCGCGAAAATGCCGCGCGCTGCGCTGGAGGCACGCTTCGGCAGCGGCGGCCTTGCTCTCGCAGAGCTCGCCCGCGGCCGCGACGAGCGCCCGGTCGAGCCGTTCGGCGTGCCCAAGTCCATGGGCGCGGAGGAGACCTTTGACGCCGACCATCGTGACCTCGACCGCCTGCGCGCGACCCTGCGAGGGCAGGCCGAGCGGGTGGCCCGGGAGCTGCGGTCCGAAGGGTATGCCGGGCGCGTAGTGACGCTCAAGATCCGCTTCGCCGACTTCTCGACCTACACGCGCGCCCATACCGGCGAGCCCACCCAGGATGGCCTGCGGATCTTCGAGGAGGCTGCCGCGCTGCTCGGCCGGGTGCGGCTCATCCAGGCGGTGCGCCTCCTTGGTCTCTCGGTGTCCGGGCTGGGTCCCGCGGGGCAGGGGCAGATCCCACTCTTCGGTCCCGACCTCGCGCGGCGCGAGCGCCTGGGACGGGCGCTGGACCAGCTCACCGAGCGCTTCGGCGAGGACGCCGTGCGCCCGGCCAGCCTGCTGGGCCGGCGCCGGCGACGCCGGCCCTCCGCCGAGGGGGACGACGCGGCCTCGAGCGGGCGTCCAGTTTGACGTCAAGGAGCGGGTCTAGCGTAGGTACACGGCAGCGAAGCGAGCCCGGGGCCGGTCTCCCTGGTAGAGGGTGAGGGCATCGCCCGACACCATGAAGCGGTCCACCTGGCCCAGAACTTCCGCGAAGACCCCTTCCTGACGGTTGGCCTCCGCGTCGAGGCAGGCCATCCGCGTGGTGGCCAGCGCGGAGAATCGGATGCGGTCTCCAGCTTGCTCGTAGCGGCCGAGGATATTGTTGCACCCGGTGGAGCCGGCCACACGGGCGCCTTCGACCATCAGTCGCAGATGCGGCTCCCGGCGATCGGGAGAGGCGAGCACGGCGCGACCGTCAAGCTCGGTGAGCTTCCAGTAGGTATTGGTGAGCGAACCGGTGCGCAGCACCACGCCGCAGCCGCGAAATTCGCGCCCGCTCAGTCGCACGGTCACCGCATGGCTCATCGCCTCGCCGCTCATGGTGTCTCGACAGGGCGTCTCCCGAATGGTCACCGTGAAGGCGTGCGCCTCCGACTTCGCCGTATAGGTCAGACCGCCGCCGGCCGTGTCCCCGACGGGCGTGGGCATCGGGGTGAACGCGCGAATGGTGCCATCGGCGGTGACGAAGCGGATTCCGCGCGACTCCGCGAGATCCAGCGTCCACCCCGGCTCCTGGCCGATGGCGCGGAAGTCGCTGCCCATCAGCCGGGCCTCGTCCCACGGCGTTTCCGCTAACCGGCCTGCGCAGTCCAGGTGCGCTCCGCTGGGAGTTTCCAGGCTCGCCGACTCACCTTTGGTCCAGAAAACGTGGCCTTCCCCGGCATAGCGCTCGCCGGATGCCGAGACCATGCGCGAGAGCTCGATCGTGCGGGTATAGAGCGAGAGCAAGACGCCGTCACCCGCCGCGCGCACGGTGAAACGGAAGTCGCCGGGACAGGTATAGACGTGGGCACCCCGTGCGGGCGGGGCCTCGGGCGCCGCGGCCTCTCGGGCGCCGCTCGTGCAGCCGGCCGCCAGCAGGGCGGACAGAATCAGGCCCAGAAGCAGGGCGCCCGCAGCGGGCCCGTGACGCTCGGGGAGGCGGGGACCGAGCATGCCGAAAGCATGGATGCCGTCGAGCGGGGCGTCAAGGACTCGCGCCGCCCTGGCGAGGTGCATGAAGTCCGCCTGGACGCTTGACACCTGCGCTGCGCCTGGCTAGGGTGTCGCTGCGCCAGCCCGGCGCTCTCGGCTCGCGCGGAGGGCGTTGGGTGCCGTGTGCTGCGGCTCAGGGCCGGCCAGCGTCCGAGTCTGGCACCTGAGGTCACGTTGACGGGGCCCAAGGAAGGGGCGACCGTCTCCGGAGGTCGTTCATGTTGCCTATCCTGCGACAGGGTCGTCGCGGCGGACGGGCGCAGCAGCCGGCGTCGCCGGTGGGGGGTCCGCTCTGGATACCATTCTGCAGCTCGCCCTGAACGGTCTCGCCGTCGGCTGCATCTACGGCCTGGTCGCCCTCGGCTTCGTCCTCATCTACAAGGCCACCGAGCTGGTCAACTTCGCCCAGGGCGATCTCCTCATGCTGGGCGCCTTCGTCTGCTACATGTTCGTGGTCTGGTACGGTGTCGGCTACTGGGCCGCCTTCGCCCTCGCGGTGGGCGATCGTCGCGCTGTTCGGCGCCGTCCTCGACGCCACGCTCCTGAGGCGCGTCATCGGCCAGCCCCAGTTCGCGGTGGTCATGCTCACGATCGGCCTCGGCGCCATGTTCCGGAGCTTCGCCTCCATGACCTGGGGCTCCGAGATCTACACGCTGCCGACCCCGTTCAGCGCCAGGACGACGCGGCTCGGCGCGGTCAGCGTGAGCCACGAGTACGTGGCCATCATCGTGGGCACGGTGCTCCTGTGCGCGCTGCTCTACGCCTTCTTCACGTATTCGCGCGTGGGGGTCGCCATGCAGGCCGCCTCCCAGAACCAGCTTGCCGCCTACTACATGGGCATCCCGGTGAAGCGAATGTTCTCGCTGATCTGGGCCATCTCGGCGGGGGTGGCCGCCATCGCCGGCGTGCTGCTCGCGCCGGTGTCGCTGATCGACATCAACCTCGGGTTCATCGGGTTGAAGTCCTTCGCGGCCGCGGTCCTGGGCGGCTTCGGCTCCATCCCGGGTGCGCTGGTCGGCGGCGTCACCATCGGCTTGATCGAGCTGTTCTCGGGCGTGTACCTGCCCCAGGGGTTCAAAGACGTGGCGGCCTACATCGTACTGCTCCTGGTGCTGGCCATCCGGCCCCAGGGCATGTTCGGCACCGTGGGTCGGAAGAAGGTCTGACCGGCGCATGCGCTTTCCGTACAAGACCGCGTACGACGACGACCTGGGCCTCTTCCGCGATCGCGTCCAGCGCCGCTGGTACGGAGGCCTGCTCGCGGCCGTGATCCTGCTGCCGCTGGCGGTGCCCGTCCTATCTGGTCGGACGTGAGCCTCGTCTTCATCTACGGGCTCTGCGGACTCTCGCTGATGGTGCTGGCCGGCTACACCGGCCTGGTGAGCCTCGGGCACGCGGCGTTTCTCGGCATCGGCGCCTACGCCCACGTGTTCTTCTCCAGGATCTCGGCCTGCCCTGGGTGGTCTCGGTGGCGCTGGCCGCGGCGATCTCGGCGGCGGCGGGCGTGCTGGTGGGTCTGCCCGCGCTCCGCATGACCGGCGTCTACCTGACGATCGCCACGCTCGCCTTCGCGCTGATCATCCAGGAAGTGTTCACGCGCTGGGACCGGGTCACCCACGGCCTCAAGGGCCGGCCGGTGGACAAGCCGGTGATCTTCGGCGTCTCGTTCGCCTCCGACGTCGCGTTCTACTTCCTCTGCGTGGCCGTGCTGATCGCCGGGCTCTGGCTCACCGCCAACGTGCTCCGCGCGCCCACCGGCCGGGCCTGGGTGGCCATCCGCGACAGCGAGATCGCCGCGCAGTCCATGGGCGTGCACCTGGCGCGCTACAAGACGCATGGCCTTCGCCTACTCCGCCGGTCTCATGGGCGCGGCGGGCGCGCTGTTCGCGCACAAGATCGGCTACCTGGCCCCGGACATCTTCAGCGTGCTCCTCTCGATCCAATTTCTCTTGATGGTCGTGGTGGGCGGCCTCGGCAGTCTGCACGGCGCGCTCTACGGCGCGGTGTTCGTGGCGATCCTGCCGGTGCTGATCTCGGAGGCGCGCGACCGCGTGCCCCAGTGGGCGGGCCAGGCGGTGGCGCTGCTCGGCCAGGACGCGGGGGCCGTCGTGTACCTGGGGCTCGACCGTTTCGTCAAGCAGCCGGGCCTCGAGCCTGGCATCTTCGGCCTGATCCTGGTGCTCTTCATCCTGTTCGAGCCGCTCGGCATCTACGGCCGGTGGCGCAAGATGCAGGTCTTCTTCTCGACCTTCCCGCTCTACAAGCGCGCCACCTTCCGGCGCCAGAAGACCTACATGCGCTCGGAGCGGCTGCGATGACGTTCTTCGCCGTCGACGAGCTCGTGGTGAACTTCGGGGGCATCCGGGCCGTGGACGGCGTGAGCTTCGAGGTGGAGCAGGGCCAGGTCTTCACCATCATCGGGCCCAACGGGGCGGGCAAGACCACGATCTTCAACCTGATCTCCCGCATCTACGACCCGACCCAGGGCCGCCTGATCTTCCGGGACGAGGACATCACCCAGGTGCCGCCCCACGAGATTGCCCGCCGCGGCGTCGCGCGCACCTTCCAGAACATCGAGCTGTTCGAGCACGCCACCGTGCTGCAGAACCTGCTCCTGGGCCGTCACGCCCACGCCCGCCCGCACCTGGCCGCCGAGCTGCTGTTCCTGCCGAGCGTACGGGCGCGGGAGCGCGCCCACCGCGAAGCGGCCGAGAAGGTGATCGACTTCCTCGACCTGCAGGCCTATCGCGACAGCCTCGTGGTGAACCTGCCCTACGGGGTGCGGAAGGTCGTCGAGATGGGACGCGCGCTCTGCACCGAGCCGGCGCTGCTCCTGCTCGACGAGCCCTCCTCCGGCCTCAGCGTGGAGGAGACCGCGGACATGGCCTTCTGGATCCAGGACATCCGCACGCTGCTCGGCATCACCGTGCTCATGGTCGAGCACGACATGAGCCTGGTGAGCGCGGTGTCCGATCGGGTGCTGGCGTTGAACTACGGGCGCGTGGTGGCCTGCGGGACGTCACGCGAAGTGCAGGAGCATCCCGACGTGATCAAGGCGTACCTCGGAGGCTGACCCGGTGGCCGACGCGCTCCTCACCGTGAGCAACGTGGAGACGTACTACGGCCCGATCATGGCCTTGCGCGGGCGTGAGCTTCACCGTGCCGGCCCGCTCCATCGTCACGATCCTGGGCGCCAATGGCGCCGGCAAGACCACCATTCTCAAGACGGTCTCCGGCGTCATGGATCCGCAGAAGGGCAGCATCACACTCGAGGGCCGCCAGATCCAGGGCCTCGATCCGGACCGGGTCGCCCGGCTCGGGCTCGAGCCACGTGCCCGAGGGCCGCGAGGTCTTTCCGTTCCTCTCGGTGCGCGAGAACCTGCGAATGGGCGCCTACTTGCCGCAAGGACGCCGACGGCGTGGCCCAGGATCTGGAGATGGTCAACGAGTACTTCCCGGTGCTGCAGGCGCGCGCCGAGCAGCGGGCCGGCCAGCTCTCGGGCGGCGAGCAGCAGATGCTGGCCATCGCGCGGGCCCTGATGGCCCGCCCCAAGGTGATGCTCCTCGACGAGCCCTCGCTCGGCCTGGCCCCGAAGCTCGTCAAGGACATCTTCGAGATCATCCGGCGGATCAACCGGGAGCGTGGCGTGACCGTGCTGCTGGTGGAGCAGAACGCCAACATTGCGCTCCACACCGCGGACTACGGCTACGTGCTCGAGCTGGGCCGGATCGTCATGGACGATACCTGCGAGCGCCTGCTCGAGAAGGACGACATCCGCGAATTCTACCTGGGCCTCAAGGAGTCGAGCGTCCGCGGCACGCGGCGCTGGAAGAGGAAGAAGACATGGCGCTGAGGACGGCACCCGGCCCGGTCTCCTCGTCCGATCGCGCGGCCTTCACCGTGCACGGCCAGGACACCCTGCCCCGGCTCTTTCGCCACGTGGTGCGCGAGCGCGGGCGACCGCGTGGCCATGCGCGAGAAGCACCTCGGCATCTGGCGCGGTATCTCCTGGCGCGACTACGGCGAGCGGGCGCGGCGGGTGGGCCTGGGGCTCGTGGCGCTCGGGCTCGAGCCGCGCGACGTGGTCTCGATCATCGCGGACAACGGACCGGAGTGGCTCTACACCGATCTCGGCGTCATGTCGGTGGCCGGCGTCCCCAACGGCATCTACACCACCGACTCCGCCCGCCAGGTCGAGTACATCGTCAACGACAGCGGTACCCGCTTCTTCTTCGTGGAGAACGAGGAGCAGCTCGACAAGATCCTCGAAGTGCGCGCGCGCTGCCCGGCCCTGGTGAAGATCGTCGTCTACGACATGGAGGGTCTGCACGGCTTCCAGGACGACCAGGTCATGACCTTCGAGGCGCTGCTCGAGCTCGGCGGTCGGTACGACCGCGAGCACCCGGGGGCCTTCGACCGCATGGTCGAGATCCCGCAGCCCGACGACCTGGCCATCCTCGTCTACACCTCCGGCACCACCGGGCCCCCCAAAGGCGCCATGCTGAGCCACCGCAACATCCTCTTCCAGCTCGCCTACGCCGACTTCATCACCGAGCTGCGTGAGGGCGACCAGCAGCTCTCCTTCCTCCCGCTGTGCCACATCGCCGAGCGGACGTTCACGGTCTTCAACCCGCTCTACACCGGTTCCACCGTGAACTTCGCGGAGAGCATCGACACGGTGCCCGACAACATCCGTGAAGTCGCCCCCGCCCTGTTCTTCGCGGTGCCTCGCATCTGGGAGAAGTTCTACTCCGGGGTGGCCCTCCGCATGCGCGACGCCACCTGGCTCGGCCGGTTCGCCTACGGGCAGGCCATCCGGGTCGGCCTCGCGCCTGGCGGACCGGCAGATCCAGGGCCGGCGCCCGTCCCTGCTCCAGCGCCTCGCCTTCCGGATCGCCGACTTTCTGGTGCTCGACAACGTCAAGCGCTCCATCGGGCTCCACCGGGCGCGCGGCGCGGCCACCGGCGCCGCCCCGATCGCCCCGGACCTGATCCGCTGGTACCTCGCGCTCGGTATCAACATGACGGAGGTATACGGCCAGACCGAGAATACCGGCCTCGCCACCGCCATGCCGCGCGACCGGATCAAGCTCGGCACGGTGGGCACCGCCCGGCCGGATACGCACGTCCGCCTGTCCCCCGACGGCGAGATCCTCCTGAAGGGCCCGCACGTCTTCCTCGGCTACTACGGCAAGCCGGACAAGACGGCGGAGACGGTGGTGGACGGCTGGCTCCACACCGGCGACGTCGGGACCATGGACGAGGAAGGCTTCGTGCGGATCACCGACCGCATGAAGGACATCATCATCACCGCCGGCGGCAAGAACGTCACCCCGTCCGAGATCGAGAACCAGCTCAAGTTCTCGCCCTACATCTCCGACGCGGTGGTGATCGGGGACCGGCGCAAGTTCCTCTCCTGCCTGGTCATGATCGACCACGAGACGGTGGCCCAGTTCGCCCAGGAGCGCGACGTCCCCTTCAGCAACTTCACCTCGCTCTGCCGGGCGCCCGAGGTGCAGGATCTCATCTGGAGCGAGATCGAGCGGGTGAACCGGGAGCTCGCCCGGGTGGAGACCATCAAGAAGTTCCGGCTGATCGAGCAGCTCCTCACCGCGGAGGACGAGGAGCTGACCCCGACCATGAAGCTGAAGCGCACCTTCGTCAACGTGAAGTACAAGGATCTCATCGACGGCATGTACGAAAGGAGCGAGGGATGAAGAAGCTACTGGCAGTCAGCGTGCTGGCCGCCGCGGTGGCGGTGGCCGGGGTGGCCACCGCCCAGAAGGAGACCCGCGGCGTGACGAAGGCGGAGATCGTGCTCGGCATGCATACCGATCTCTCCGGGCCCGCCGCCACCTACGGGGTCTCGTCGTCGAATGCGGTGAAGATGCGCTTCGACGAGGTCAACGAGGCGGGCGGCATCAACGGCCGCAAGATCCGGCTGGTCGTCGAGGACACCCAGTACCAGGTGCCGCGCGCGGTGCAGGTCGGCGCCAAGCTCATCAACCGCGACCGGGTCTTCGCCATCGTGGCCGGCCTCGGCACCCCGATGAACAACGCGCTCTTCAAGGACCAGTTCGACGCAGGGGTGCCGAACCTCTTTCCGCTCTCCGCGGCGCGCTCGATGTACGAGCCCTTCCACAAGCTCAAGTTCTACGGCGCGGCCAGCTACGTGGACCAGGTGCGTGCCGGCATCAACTACTTCGTGACCAAGAAGGGCAAGAAGGCCCTGTGCGCCATGTACCAGGACACCGACTTCGGCAAGGAGGTGCTGGACGGCGTGCAGGCGCAGGCGGAGAAGATGAAGCTCAAGATCGTGGAGACGGTCACCCACAAGCCGACCGACCAGGACTTCAGCGCCCAGATCACCAAGCTGAAGGCCGCCAACTGCGATCTGGTGGTGCTCGGCACCATCGTGCGCGACTCGATCGTCCCCTACGCGACGGCGCGGAAGATCGGCTGGACCGACGTCGACTTCCTCGGCTCGGCGGCCAGCTACGATCTCTTCGTGGCCGCGGCCCAGGGCGGCGTGACCGAAGGGCTCTACGCCATGGGCCTCACCGCCATGCCCTATCACGACACGCTGAGCCCGGCCGCTCAGAAGTGGTTCGACCGCTACAAGGACCGCTACAAGGTGGACCCGAACATCGGCGCGATCTACGGGCACGTGGCCGCCGACCTGACCGTGCTGGGCCTGGAGAAGACGGGCCCCGAGCTGACCACCGACAACTTCGTCAAGGGGCTCGAGTCCATCAAGAGCTATCGCGACATCTTCAACGGCCCCGAGGCCAGCTTCGGCCCCGACAAGCATCAGGGCGCCAACTCCTCGTTCCTGGCCGTGGTGAAAGGCGGGCGCTGGGTGCGCCTGACCGATCCGCTGACGTTCTAATCGGCGCGGTTCCCGCCGGAGGGGCGGCGGCCGGCTTTGAGGCCGGCTGTCGTCGCCTCCGGCCACCCTTCAATCAAGCACTCGTGACCCCGGCCGAAGGGGCCCTCCTCTGAACCCTTGGCGAGGTGCATTGCCATCGACCCCAGCTTCGACTAGACTGAATGAACCACGGTTCATTTTGCCGGGAAGGGGTACTCATGGATCGCCCGATCGCCTACGACAAGCTGGCCCGCGAGGAGCGCTTCGTCCGCATGCGGGCCCGCGACGTCGCGCAGCTCAAGATCGAGCAGGGTCTCCCGCCCTTCCCCGATCTCGGCAGCCGCGAGTCCATCAAGGAGCGGGTCCACGGCATCATGGTGGGCGAGATGCAGGCCATGGAGGGGGCGGGGCGCAGCGTCTACGACTTTCCCGACGCGCCGTGGGAGTTCACCATGGACATGGCCCGCCAGGTCTGGGACGAGTCCCGCCACCTGGAGATCTACCTCGGCTCCTCGAGCACATGGACGGCTACGTGGGTGAGTTCCCGGAGACCACCATCCTCTGGCGCTGCGCCTGCGCGGAGGACGCGGCGGCGCGGGTGGCGGGCGTGAACCGCGGCCTCGAGGGCCTCGCCTGCGACGTCTTCAACCAGCTCGTCCACATCGCCCGGAAGATGCGGCGATCCGATCCTGGAGCGGGCGGTGGACTTCGTGCTCGCCGACGAGATCACCCACGTGCGCATGGGCTCGAAGTGGCTCACCAAGCTCACCGAGGGCGATCCGGAGCGCCGGCGCCGGGCCATCGAGTTCCAGGAGACCATCGACGAGCGCTTCAACCTGGGCGGCGTGCGGCAGGACGGCGAGCACGACGCGGTGCTGATCTCGATCGCCACGGAGGCGCGCCAGCTCGGCGGCTTCACCGACGAGGAGATCGAGCGCCTCATCAAGACCACGCAGCGCTCGCCAGGTCTACTACGCCCCGATGTATCCGCTGGAAGGCGCTCCACTCGGTCGAGGAGTCGCCCGCCGCGTCCGCCACTACCGCTACGCCGTCGAGCGCATGATGCGCGTGCTCGGCGGGTGGCTCGGCTCTCACGCCCGAGATCTCCGCCAAGCTCCTCATGGGCCGGCACGTCTGGGACAATGCCCAGCACGCCGACGCGCTCGGCCGCCGGCTGCCCGAGCTGCGCGCCCATGCCCAGGAATCCGAGCCCGCCGGGCGAGGGGTTCATCGCCTTCATGGACGCGCTGGAGTCGGCGGAGACGCCGGAGCTGACGGTGGAGCGCCTGGTGGGCGTGTACCGCGTGCTCAAGCCCCATCTCCTCGCCGCCTACGAGCGCGACCTCGCCAGCGCCAACGCGGTGTACGAGCCGCCCACGCGCCGCATCCTCGCGCGCTGCGCCGAGGACGAGCGCGCGCCACATCGCGGCGGGCGAGCGCGTGCTCGCGCACCTCGTGACGACGCCCGCGGCCCGGGCCCGCGCCACCGCGTGGGCGGAGCGAGCTCGGCGGGCTGCTCGCCGCCGCCGGCGGCGTCGACCGGTGAGGGCCTGCCCGCGCCGATCCCGCCGCCGGTGTCGCCCGAGGGCGTGACGGAGGCGGAGGAGTTCATCCGCCTCGAGACTCGACCCGCGCGCTGGCCCTTGCCCGATGACCTGCGCGCCGCCGCGGCCGGGCTAGGTGACGCGCTCGTCGCTCGCGACGCCGTCGGCGTCCGCCGCTGGCTGGCCGACGATTCCGTCTGGAGCGAGGCCGCGGACTCCATGCTCGCCGCCGCCCGCTTCAATGGGCACGAGATCGTCGCGACGACTCGGATCGGCCAGCATCTCCTCCTGAAGCTCCGCCTGGACGGCCCCGAGGGGTCGGTGACTCTGGCCGCCCGCTGGGCGCCGGGGCCGGAGGGCTGGCGCGCGCAGGCTCTCGACGTGGCCCATGTTCGGGCCGCCCGTTCCGCCTGACCCCGCGTGCTGTCCAGCGTTCTCGTCGCCAATCGCGGGGAAATCGCCCGCCGGGTCATCCGCGGCTGCCGCGCCCTGGGCGTGCGCTCGGTCGCGGTGTACTCCGAGGCCGACGCGGGCTGGCCTCATGTCCGGGACGCCGACCAGGCGGTGCTGATCGGCCCGGCGCCCGCGCGCGAGAGCTATCTGAACGTCGACCGCATCCTCGCCGCCGCGCGCGAGACGGGCGCGCAGGCCGTCCATCCCGGTTATGGATTCCTCTCGGAGAACTGGCGCTTCGCCAAGGCTTGCGAGGAGGCGGGGCTCGTCTTCATCGGGCCGTCCTGGCGCGTCATCCAGCAGATGGGCGACAAGGTCGAGGCGCGCCGCCGCATGCAGGCCGCGGGGGTGCCGGTGGTGCCCGGCAGCGAGGGCGCGCTTGATTCGCTCGAGGCGGCGGTCGCGCTGGCCGACCGCATCGGCTATCCGGTGATGCTCAAGGCGGCGGCGGGCGGGGGCGGCATCGGCATGGTGCGGGTGCCGGACGCCGCCGCGCTGCCCGCCGCGTGGGCCTCGGCCGAGCGGCGCTCCCAGGCCGCCTTCGGCTCGGGCGCGCTCTTCGTGGAGCGCTACCTCGCCGAGGCGCGCCACGTGGAGGTGCAGGTGTTCGGCGATACGCGGGGCGAGGTCGTCCACCTCCACGAGCGCGAGTGCTCCATCCAGCGCCGCCACCAGAAGCTCATCGAGGAGAGCCCCGCGCCCGATGCTCGATCCCGGCGTCAAGGCCAAGCTCGTGGCCGCGGCGGTGTCGGGGGCGCGGGCGGTGGGGTATGTCAACGCCGGCACCATGGAGTTCATCGTCCAGGGCTCCGAGTTCTACTTCCTCGAGATGAACACCCGGCTCCAGGTCGAGCATCCGGTCACCGAGGAGGTGACGGGCCTCGACCTCGTCCAGGCCCAGCTGCGGGTGGCCTCCGGGGAGCCCTTGCCGTGGCGCCAGGACGAGATCGTCCAGCGCGGCGCCGCCCTCGAGTGCCGGATCTATGCCGAGGATCCCGCCAAGAATTTCATGCCCTCGCCCGGGACCATCTCGCGCCTGACGCTGCCCGAGGGGCCCGGCGTGCGGCTGGAGATCGGGGTCGCGGAAGGGGTGCAGGTCTCGGTACACTACGATCCGCTCCTAGCCAAGCTCGTCACCCGGGGCGCCACCCGCGAGGAGGCCATCGCGCGAATGCAGTCGGCGCTGGACGGCTTCGTCGTGGAGGGGATTCGCACCGTCGTCCCGTTCCACCGGCGCGTGCTCGAGAGCGCGGCCTTTCGCGCCGGCCGAGTTCATACCCAGATGGTCGAACAAGGAGTGTTCAATGCCTGAGGACGTCAAGGCCCATATCACGGGCGTGGTCTTCCAGATCACCACCAAGGCGGGCGACAAGGTGGCGGCGGGTGACCCCGTCATCGTGCTCGAGTCCATGAAGATGGAGATCCCCGTGGAGGCCCCGCGCGCGGGCGTGGTCCGCGAGATCAAGGTGGCGGAGGGCCAGACCGTCCAGGAAGGTGACACCGTCGCGGTGATCGACTAGCCGATTCCCGGGCGACCGGGGAACGGGGAGGGGAATTCGATGAGTACGGCGCTGATCCGAGACCACTACGACTATCACCGCTGGGCCAACCACCGGCTCTTCGACGTTGCCCTGGGCCTGGGCCCGGAGGCCACCACCCGCGACATGGGCAAGCAGTGGAGCTTCGCCACCCTCAAGGCCATGTTCGCGCACATATACGGCGCGGACTGGGTCTGGCTCACGCGCTGGAAGGGCGAGTCACCCAAGCGTCTCTACGGTGACGCCGACTTCACGAGCATGGCGGATCTCCGCGCGCGGTGGGACGCGCTGGAGGTGGACCAGCGCGCGTTCGTGGAGGGGCTGGGCGAGGCCGATCTCACGCGCCCCATCGAGTACCGGAACACCGAGGGCGCCCAGTTCCGCGTGGCCCTGGGCGCGCTCCTCCAGCACGTGGTGAACCACGCCACCCATCACCGCAGCGAGGCCGCCACCATGATCACTCTCATCAGCGGCTCCCCGCCCGATACCGGCATCAATTCCTACCGCGTCGCCGTTGTGAAGGCGTAGGGCGAGCCGCAGCCGCAAGGCGAGGCGAGCGGATATGGAAGAGGGGCGCGCCCAGTGGGCATGAAGGAGCTGGTGGAGGAGCTTCGCGCGCGCCGCCAGCGGGCCCTGGCCATGGGCGGGCCCGAAGCCATCGCCAAGCAGCACGGCGAGGGCAAGCTCACCGTGCGCGAGCGCGTCGACCGCCTCTTCGACGCGGGCTCCTTCCAGGAGATCGGCCTCCTCGCCACCCACGCCAATATCTCCCCCGCCATGAAGGGCAAGGAGACGCCGGCCGACGGCGTGGTCACCGGCTTCGGCCAGATCGCCGGGCGCCCCGCCTCCCTCATCGCCTACGACTTCACGGTGATGGCGGGCTCCATGGGGCGCACCGCGGAGGTGAAGTGCAATCGCGCGCCGTGAGATCGCGCTCACCAAGCGCATGCCCATGATCTGGCTCATCGACTCCGCGGGCGCGCGCATCCAGGAGGCCATCGGCTCCAGCCTTCGCCCAGTCCGGCTACCTGTTCCGCGAGGAGTCGATCATGTCGGGCGTGGTGCCCATGGTGGCGGCCATGATGGGGCCGGGCGCGGCGGGCACCGCCTATATCCCCGCGCTGTCCGACTTCGTCCCCATGGTGAAGGGGACGAGCCACATGGCGCTCGGCGGGCCGCCGCTCGTGAAGGCGGTCGTGGGGGAGGACGTGACGGCCGAGGAGCTGGGCGGATCGAAGATCCACACCGAGATCTCCGGGGTGGCCGACCTCGAGGTGGATGACGACGCCGCCTGCATCGAGGTGGTGAAGGAGTATCTGTCCTTCTTTCCCTCGTCCAATCTCGAGACGCCGCCGGTGCTCCCCTGCGACGATCCCGCGGACCGGATGGACGAGGCCCTGCTCTCGCTGGTGCCGGATAGCGCGCGCCGCGCCTACGACGTGAAGAAGGTCATCGCCGCGGTGGTGGACCACGGGCGCTTCTTCGAGATCAAGCCGAGCTGGGCGCGGAACCTCGTCACCGCGCTGGCCCGGCTGGGCGGCCGCCCGGTGGGCGTGGTGGCCAACCAGCCCATGGTGCTGGGGGGAGCGCTCGACGTGGACGCCGCCGACAAGGCGGCGCGGTTCATCACGCTCTGCGACGCGTTCAACATCCCGCTGCTGTTCCTCCAGGACGTGCCGGGCTTTCTCGTGGGCTCCAAGGTGGAGCGGCAGGGCATCATCCGCCACGGGGCCAAGATGCTCTATGCGGTGAGCGAGGCCACCGTGCCCAAGCTCACCGTGGTGCTGCGCAAGGCGTATGGCGCCGGCTACTTCGTCATGTGCGGCAAGGCGTACGAGCCCGACCTCATCGTGGCCTGGCCCACCGCGGAGATCTCGGTGATGGGGCCCGAGGGGGGAACGAACATCATCTTCCGGAAGGAGATCGCGGCGGCGGCGAATCCGGAGGAGGAGCGGGCGCGGCGGGTGGAGGAGTTCCGCCGGCTCATCAATCCCTATATCGCCGCGGGCGGCGCCTTCATCGACGACGTGATCGATCCGCGGGAGACGCGGCCGGTGCTGATCCGGGCGCTCGCGATGGCGCGGACCAAGAAGGTGGAGCGGCCGTGGAAGAAGCACGGCGTCATGCCCGTGTAGGGCCGCCCCTGCGGCGCGCGCTGGGCATCGGGCTGCGCGTGCTTCCCGGTGGCGCGGCCGGCGTCATCTACACCACGCTGCTGCGGCCTGCTCCGCCGCGCGCCGTCGCCAACCGCATTCTGCGGCGTCTCAACCCCGCCGAGATCGCGCTGCCGGGACGTCTGCGCGGTCGCGATCCCTACGTGAACCTCATCGCCCGGCGCCGCTAGTCATGCCGGCGGCGGCCGAGCTCACGCCCCACCTGGCCGCCACGATGCCACGGCTGGCCGCGCTGGTGCCATGGCTCCTGATCTGGGGCGCCACCGTCATCGTGCTCGCGCTGGCCGCATCCGTTTTCATCGTGCGAGGCGCCGCCTCCCGCTCGTCGGGGGACGGCGGCACGATGTTCAGCGACGCGGAGAGGCGGCTCCGTCGGGCTCGTCGGCTGCTCCTGATCGCGCTCGCGAGTCTGGTCGCGCTCTGGGGCGTCATGTGGCTCGCCGGCGGGCCGGATCCCATGCTGACCGAGCTGATCTTCGCGGTGCTGGTGGCGGGGCTGCTGGGTCCTACCTATGGCGCGATGCGGATCTTCGAGCGGGCGATGACGCGCGCGGCGGCGCGGATGCGGGAGCGGCCGGGCGCGCCGTCGGCCTCTCCCCGGGGAGGGGAGAAGGCCGACGGGAGAACGCGACTAGTTCTCGACGAAGGCCTTCAGCGCGCGGCCGCGCAGGGGATGGCGTAGCTTGCGCAGGGCCTTGGTCTCGATCTGGCGGATGCGCTCGCGCGTGACCGCGAAGCGCTTGCCCACTTCCTCGAGGGTGTGCTCGCCCTCCTCGCCGATGCCGAAGCGGAGGCGGAGAATCTGCTTCTCCTTGGGCGACAGCGTGCCCAGCGCGCGCTCCACCTGATGCGTGAGGTCCTGGCTGATCAGGGTGTCGTTGGGCGACTCGGCCGACTTGTCCTCGAGGAAATCGCCCAGGTCGGAGTCCTCCCCGATGGGCGTTTCCAGCGACAGCGGCTTCCGCGACGACTCCAGGATGAGCCGGACCTTCCGCGCGGGCACCCCGGTGCGCCGGGCCAGCTCCTCGGGCGTGGGCTCGCGGCCCATCTCGTTGAGCATGGTGCGGTTCACGCGCGAGATGCGGTTGAGCGTCTCCACCATGTGCACGGGGATGCGGATGGTGCGCGAGTGGTCGGCGATGGCGCGGGTGATGGCCTGGCGAATCCACCACGTGGCATAGGTCGAGAACTTGAACCCGCGCCGGTACTGGAAGCGGTCCACCGCCTTCATGAGCCCGAGGTTGCCCTCCTGGACGAGGTCGAGGAGGGAGAGCTCGCTCCCGAGATAGCGCTTGGCCACCGAGACCACCAGCCGGAGGTTGGCCTCCATCAGCTCCTTCTTGGCCTGGCGGACCACGCGGTCATGCTGCTCGAGCTCGGCCAGCGCGGTGAGCAGAGGCTTCCGCGCCAGGCCCGCCTGCGCCTCCAGCCGAGCGCGCTCCTCGCCGCCGCGCACGGCCCGCATCGAGCCGGCGAGCGCGGCGCACCTCGGCGACGATCCCGTCCACCAGCGCGGGCTTCAGCGGCAACCGCTCGACGATGCCGCGGACCGAGGCCCGGTTCTGGGCGATCCAGTCCCGGTAGCTCGCCCGCGTGGAGGCAGCCCGCCTCTTATCGGCCAGCGAAATCCGGATACGCTCGGACTCGCGCTCGAGCCGCCGGATCCGGGCGAAGGCGGCCATCATGGGCTTCACCTGCTCGGGCGCGGGCTCGCCGCCCTCGGGCAGGATGATGACGTCGTCGAGGGGGACCTCACCGCGACGCACCCCGTCCACCAGAGTCAGCAGCCTGCCCATGGCCAGCGGGATATCGGCCAGGGCGCCCCGCAGCTTGATCTGGCCCGCCTCGATCCGCTGGCCGAGCTCGACCTCCTGGCGCGCCGTGAGCAGCGGAGACCTTGCCGATCTCCTTCAGGTAAATCCGTACCGGGTCCTCGCCCTCGGCCGGCGAGGGTCGGAGCTCCTCCTCGCTGAGGCCGGGCTCCTCCGCCGCGTGGACGCCCGCCACCGGGGACTCGATCTCGTCGTCCATCGATCGGCAGGGCGACGGGAATTCCCTCGCCGAGCGCGACCGGGCCAGCGTGCGCAGGGCTTGCCGGCGAGCCCCCATCGGGGGGCCGATCATGGACCTTGACTTGGGGTCCTTGCGTCGCGTCGCAGGTGTCCCAGCCCAAACTCCTACCGAATCAGGGGAAACTTGGCCTCTCGCTTTCCCTAAAGGTCATCGCGATCCTTCCGGCCTTGATTGGCCCGCTCCGGCCTTGCTGACCCGTTCCGGTGGCCCGATCTCAGCGCTGCCGGTTGAATGTGCACGCTCACTCAATGTTTAGAGGGCATGAACCGGCTCTATCGGTTCAGCCCCGTGTGACCTAGAACCTGCACCCCCACGGTCGTGTTCCCGGAGAGCGCCGCCATGGGAAAGACGCGCGAGAAGTGGGGCCTATTCGGTGGGCCGAGCGGTCCTTCGGGGGTCTGCTATGATGCCGCCCGGAGGTGGCGCGTGAGAGCGGAAATCCTGGTCGTCGGCTCGGAGCTCTTGCTGGGGCAAATCGTGGACACGAACTCCGCCTTCATCGCGCGCGAGCTCGCCGGCGCCGGCGTCGATCTCTACTACAAGACGACGGTCGGTGACAATCTGGGCCGCCTCGAGGCGGCCGTTCGCCAGGCCCTGGGTCGGGCGGAGATCGTCATCACCACGGGCGGCATCGGCCCGACCCTGGACGACATCA
Organism: uncultured Candidatus Rokubacteria bacterium; assembly: GCA_963733725.1. GTDB lineage: Bacteria > Methylomirabilota > Methylomirabilia > Rokubacteriales > CSP1-6 > DASRWT01. The sequence continues at coordinate 32,638 of CAVTFC010000009.1, forward strand.
CCCGGGAGGCCGTGGCCGCCGCCACCGACCGCGAGCTGGTGTTCTCGGCCCACCTGATGGCCCAGATCGAGGCGTTCTTCGCGGCGCGCGGTTTCAAGCTGTCGCCCTCCAATCACCGCCAGGCCTATATCCCGGCCGGCGCAATCCCCGTCGAGAACCCGGTGGGCACCGCGCCCGCCTTCATCGTGGAAGCCGGCCCCGGTTGCGTGATCACGCTGCCGGGTGTCCCGCGAGAGATGCAGCATCTCTTCCGCACGCGTGTGATGCCCTATCTGCGTGACCGGTACAAGATGGAGGGCGAGATCCGGCTACGGGTGCTCAAGACGGTAGGGCTGGGCGAGAGCCGCATCGGCGAGGCCATCGCGGACTTCATGGAAAAGGGTCAGAACCCCACGGTAGGCACCCTCGCCCATCTGGGGCAGGTGGACGTGCGCATCGCCGCCAAGGGCGGTGATGGCGACGAGGCGGCCCGGCTCATCGCGCCCGTCGAGGCCGAGATCCGGCAACGGCTGGGGGACGTGGTGTTCGGAGCGGACGCGGACACCCTCGAGAGTCAGATCGCCGCCCGCCTGGCCGCCGGGCGGGTGCGGGTCGCGGTGGCCGAGCTGGGCAGCGCGGGCTCGGTGACCGAGCGGCTCGCCAGCGGAGTCGGGGCGACCTTCGCGACCGGCGTGATCCTGGGCGATGCGATGGATGCAATGCGGCTCGGCGCTGATCTCGCCGCGCTCCCGGACGCGGCGAGCCGCGCCGGCCGCCTGGCCGAGGCGGTGCGCGACTGGAGCGGGGTGCAGTGGGGCCTGGCGACCTGCTTCGAGGAGGTCGGCGGATTCGTCCCCACCCGTCACCCTCATCTGCCTGGCCGTGGCGGGGGCGGGGAAGACCGAGACGCGCGAGCACCGGTTCGGGGGCGATCGCGCCTCGCTTCGCATTCGCGCCGCGACGCTGGGCCTGGACCTGCTCCGTCGCGCCCTCTGATCAGTCCGCGGGCCGGAGCGTCACATCGAAGCTGACGCCCACCTCGTTGGCCACCCGGAACCAGAGGCGTCGCGGCGGCTCGATGCCGAAGTCCGTGAGCCTGAGGCTTCGCCTCGCCCCGCACCCAGATCTGGTCCCCGATCAGCCTGGCCCGGGCGAGGAAGACGAGGGGCCGCTCGACCCCGCGGACCTCGAGCGCGCCCTTGATGGTGAGGAGGACGTCGGCGGCGGCGGTGATGGTGTTGAACGAGGCTTCGCTGCCCCCGATGGTGTAGCGGAGCAGCCTGTGGGTGTCGGCCTGCAGCAGCTTCCGCATGTCCCGGTCACGCCCGGTGTCGCCGGTGCGGAGCGCGGCGACGGGTGCGCGCAGGGTCCCCGTGAAGCCCGTCCGGATATCGGCGGGATCCGCCTCGAACTCGCCGGTGACGGTCTCGGCGCTGCCTCGAAAGTCTCCCAGCCGATGCGTGGCCTCGAAGGCGACCAAGCTCTTGCCGGCGACCGGCACCCAGCGGCGGGACTGGGCGTCGGAGGGGGCGGCGAGGAGGGCGAGGGTGAGCCCCGCCAGAAGCATTCGCAAAAGCACGCGGTTGGGATACCATGGCCCCCACGCTCGGTCAACGGCAGCAGGGGGATCCGGCGAGCAGTCCACACCGGCGGGGGCGGGGGAATGGTTGATCCGCCCACGGCCCCGAGAGGATCCCGATGACGACGGCGGTTCCAAGCGCCTCCTATAGCCTCACCGTCCGGCTGGAGATCGAGAACAAGCCCGGCATGCTGGGCAAGGTCACCTCCGCCATCGGCAAGGCGGGCGGGGATATCGGCGCGGTGGACCTGGTGGAGATGAGGGGGGGCCGGGTCCTCCGCGACATCACCATCAAGGCCAGCGACAGCCAGCATGGCCAGGACATCATCGAGCGGCTGCGGGGGCTCGCCGGGGTCCGCGTGGCGAATATCTCGGACCGCACCTTCCTCATGCACCTGGGCGGCAAGATCGAGGTGCGGAGCAAGGTGCCCATCCGCACGCGCGACGACCTCTCCATGGCCTATACGCCCGGGCGTGGCGCGAGTGTGCATGGCCATCAAGGAGGATCCCTCGCGCGCCTTCACGCTGACCATCAAGCACAATGCGGTGGCGGTGGTGACCGACGGGACCGCGGTCCTGGGCCTGGGCGATATCGGGCCGGAAGCGGCCATGCCGGTCATGGAGGGCAAGGCCATGCTCTTCAAGGAGCTGGCCGGGGTGGACGCCTTTCCCATCGCGCTCGAATACGAAAGACCCCGAGAAGATCATCGAGACCGTCAAGCTCATCGCCCCTGCCTTCGGCGGCATCAACCTCGAGGACATCTCGGCCCCCCGCTGCTTCGAGGTCGAGAGCCGGCTCCGCAAGGAGCTGGACATCCCCGTCTTCCACGACGACCAGCACGGCACCGCGGTGGTGGTGCTGGCCGCGCTGCTCAACGCGCTGAAGATCGTGAAGAAGGACCGGAGGCGGCTCCAGGTGGTGGTGTCCGGCGTGGGCGCGGCCGGCACGGCGGTGGTGAAGAGCCTGCTCGCCCTCGGGGTGCGGAACATCATCGGGGTGGACGAGCACGGCACCATCCACCGCGGCCGCAAGGTGGGCATGGACTTCATGAAGAGCTGGGTGGCGGAGGCGACCAATCCCCAGAACGTCCAGGGCAAGATGGCGGACGCCATCCGGGGCGCCGACGTGTTCATCGGGCTCAGCGTGCCGGGGGTGCTGACGGTGAAGGACGTCAAGAGCATGGCGCGGGACCGCATCGTCTTCGCCATGGCCAACCCGGTGCCGGAGATCGCGCCCGAGGCGGCGGAGCCCCACGTGCGGGTGCTGGCCACCGGCCGCTCCGACTACCCGAACCAGATCAACAATGTCCTGTGCTTCCCGGGTTTCTTCCGCGGCCTCCTCGACTCGCGCGCGCGCAGCGTCAACGACGAGATGAAGCTCGCCGCCGCGCACGCCATCGCGTCCTGCGTGGGCAAGTCCGAGCTGGGGCCCGAGTACATCATTCCCAGCGTGTTCAACAAGCAGGTGGCGCCGGCGGTGGCGCGCGAGGTCGTGCGCGCCGCCCAGAAGACCGGGGTCGCGCGCCGGCGCCCGCGCGCCGACAGCCAGCCCTGGTTCTGAGCCGCCGCGCGTGGCGCCGCCCACCGCCCTCCGCTGGTCCGTGGTGATTCCCGCCTACAACGAGCAAGATCGCCTCCCCCGCTATCTGAGAGAAGTCGTGAGCTACTTCGACGGCCGCGACGAGCCCTACGAGATTTTGGTGGTGGACGATGGGAGCATCGACGACACCGCGGCGCGCGTGCGAGAGGAATGGGCGTCCCACCGCGCGGTGGGGCTCTTGAGCCTGGAAAGCAATCAGGGCAAGGGCGCGGCGGTGCGGGCGGGAATGCGCCGCGCCACCGGGACGCTGCGGCTCATGGCCGATGCCGATGGAGCGACGCCCATCGGGGAGGTGAAGCGTCTGGAAGCGGCCGTGCACGGCGGCGCGGACCTCGCGGTGGCCTCGCGGGCGCTCCGCGACCCGTCGGTGGTGGTCCGCGCCCGCCTGCACCGGCGGCTGGCCGGCCGCGTGTTCATCACCGCCGCGCGCGCCCTCGGCGTGCGCCAGGTGGTGGACACCCAGTGCGGCTTCAAGCTCTTCCGCGGCGCGGTCGCGGACGACCTCTTCGGCGCCCTCCGCACCAACGGCTTCGGGTTCGACGTGGAGCTGGTGTTGCGCGCGGAGCGGCGCGGCTACCGGATCGCCGAGGTCCCCGTCAACTGGATCGATCAGCCCGGCTCCAAGGTCGGCGTGTTCCGGGACGGGCCGAGCATGCTTACCCAGATCATCGCGGCGCGACTGCGGCTCGGCCGCGAAGCAGGGAAGGGAACGCCATGATCGCGCGCCGCGCCCGGGAGATCGAGCCCTTCCTCGCGGTGGAGGTGTTCCAGCGCGCGCAGGCGCTGGAGCGGGCCGGCGCCGACGTCATCCACCTCGAGTACGGCGAGCCGGACTTCGAGACGCCGTCGGTGATCCGCGAGGCGGCCGAGAAGGCGCTGAAGGACGGCCGCACCCGCTACGTCCACACCCTGGGAATTCTTCCGCTGCGCGAGGCCATCGCCGAGCACTACCGGACGCGGTACGGCGTGGACGTGTCCCCGGACCGCATCCTGGTCACCGCGGGGACCTCGCCCGCCATGCTCCTGCTCTTCGGCGCCCTGCTCGAGCGCGGCGACCAGGTCATCCTCTCCGACCCGCACTATGCCTGCTATCCCAAGTTCGTGAAGTACGCGGAGGCGGAGCCCGTGTTCGTGGAGGTCCATGAGGCCGACGGGTTCCCGCTGCATGCCGAAGCGGTGGCGGCCGCGCTCACTCCGCGGACGCGGGCCACGCTCATCAACTCGCCCGCGAATCCGACCGGGTCCGTGCTGGCGCCGGAGCGGATGGCGGCGCTGGCGCGACTCGGGCCCGTGGATCGTCTCCGACGAGATCTACCACGGCCTCACCTACGAGGGGCCCGAGCATACGATTCTCGAGTTCACCGACCGGGCCTTCGTGCTCAACGGCTTCTCGAAGGCCTATGCCATGACGGGCTGGCGGTGTGGCTACGTGATCGCGCCCTCCGAGTTCATGGCCACCCTCACCGCGCTGCACGGGAACTTCTTCATCTCCAGCAACGAGTTCGTCCAGTGGGCGGCCCTGGCCGCCCTCCGCGAGGCGGGCCCCGAGGCGGCCCGTTTTCGCCGCGTCTTCGACGAGCGTCGCCACGCCATGGTCGCGGGGCTCCGCCGGATCGGGCTCGGCGTCACCACGCCGCCCACCGGCGCCTTCTACGTGCTGGCCAATGCCCGCCGCTACACGACAGACTCGCTGGCCTTCGCCTTCGAGATCCTGGAGCGCACCCACGTGGCGGTGACGCCGGGGGTGGACTTCGGGCGGAACGCGGAAGGCTATCTGCGCTTCGCCTACGCCAACTCGCTCCCGCGGATCGAGGAGGCCCTCACGCGCCTCGGCCGCTTCCTCTCGGAGCGGGGAACTTGAGCGAGCCCGCCTGCGTGCTGTGCGAGCGAGTGGCGGGCGAGGGTGACCACTTCATCGCCGACCTCGACGCCTGCCGCGCCTATCTCAATCCCGACCAGTTCTTCCCCGGCTGGGTCTTCGTGGTGCTGCGCCGGCACGCGCGGGAGCTGTACGAGCTGTCCCGGGCCGAGCGCGCGCGCGTGATGGAAGACGTGAGCTGGGTGGCGCGGGCGCTGGCCCAGGTGTATCAGCCGGTCAAGATGAACTACGAGCTCCTCGGCAATCAGGTGGCCCATATCCACTGGCACCTCGTCCCACGCCTGGCCGGAGACCCGGAGCCGCAGTGGCCGGTGTGGCGCGTGGAGCATGAGCCGAAGACGCTCTCCGCGGACGAGGTCGCCGCGCGCATCGAGGCGATCCGCCTGGCCCTGGGCGCTCCCCGCTAGCCGCGGGCGCCTTCTCTCCTGGTGGACTGGGTGTTGCGCCATCTCGACCCCACGCCGCGGCCGCGCCGCCTGCCCGTCGCAGTCACGCTGGCCACCCTGCGCATACTTCCCGGCCGCCTGGAGATCGGCGGCGCGGCCGGCGCGGCCACGCGCTGAGCCGAAAGGAGACCCATGGCGGAATCTCTCGCCGACCGGAAGCGGCGCGCCCGGCGCATTCTCGACGGGCTCGCCGGGATGTATCCCGACGCGCGAATCGAGCTCGATTCGTCCACCCCGCTCGAGCTCCTGGTGGCGACGATTCTTTCGGCACAATGTACGGATCAGCGGGTGAATCTGGTCACCGCCGGGCTCTTCCCGAAGTACCGCACCGCGCGCGACTGGGCGGCCATCCCGCCCGCGCGGCTCGAGCGCGAGATCCACTCCACCGGCTTTTATCGAGCCAAGGCCAAGTCACTGCTCGGCATGGCGCGGCGCGCTGGTGGCACGCCATGGCGGCGAGGTGCCGCGCACGCTCGACGAGCTGACCAGGCTCCCCGGCGTGGGGCGCAAGACCGCCAATGTGGTGCTGGGCAATGCCTTCGGGATTCCGGCCCTCGCGGTGGACACCCACGTGACGCGGGTGTCCCAGCGGCTGGGTCTGACCCGGGCCACGGACGCGGAGAAGATACACGACGAGCTCGTCGCCATCCTGCCGACGGATCGGCTCACCCAGGCCAGCCATCTCCTCATCTGGCATGGTCGGCGGACCTGTGGGGCGCGCGCCCCCAAGTGCCCGGAATGCGGAGTCCGCTCGCTCTGCCCCTGGCCCGAGCAAGACGCACGCGGCGGAGGCGAAGGCGAAGGCCAAGGGCCGCCCCGACCGGGGAGAAAGGTACGAAAGGGTTGACAGATTTGTAGACCGACCGTAGTATGTCGTGTTGTCGAATTCGGGGAGGGATCATGCCGACCGTCATGCCGAAGTGAAGATTCCATCGACCGCAAGTGGTTCCTGGTTGACGCCGAGGGCCGCGTGCTGGGACGTCTCGCCACCCAGGTGGCGACCATCCTCAGAGGAAAGCACAAGCCGACCTTCGCGCATCACCTGGACGTGGGGGACCACGTGGTCGTGGTGAACGCCGAGAAGGTGCAGCTTACCGGGCGGAAGATGACCGAGAAGATGTACCGCTGGCACACCGGCTATATCGGCGGCCTGCGCGAGGTGAGCGCGGACAAGATGATCAAGGCCCATCCCGAGCGCGTGATCGAGTGGGCGGTGCAGGGCATGCTCCCCAAGGGGCGGCTCGGTCGGGCCATGGCGAAGAAGCTCAAGGTGTACCGGGGAACCGTCCATCCGCATGCCGCCCAGAAGCCCGAGCCGCTGGCCGCGGCCGGTCGCGCGGCCAAGTAAGCCCAAGCAGGCCCAAGTCAGGTCAAGGAGCAAGCGAGGATATGGCTGAAGCGATGCTGTTCTACGGTACCGGGCGCCGGAAGACCTCCGTGGCGCGCGTGTGGCTCAAGCAGGGGAGCGGGAATATCCGCGTGAACAAGCGGGCCTTCGAGGACTACTTCCCGCGCGAGACGCTGCGGATGATCATCTGCCAGCCGCTTCAGCTGACGAATACGCTGGGGACGTTCGACTGCAGTATCAATGTCGGCGGCGGCGGTCCCACCGGCCAGGCCGGCGCGGTCCGGCACGGCATCTCGCGGGCGCTGCTCGAGTTCGACGAGAAGCTCCGGGGGGCGCTCAAGAAGGCCGGTCTCCTCACCCGCGATCCGCGAATGAAGGAGCGGAAGAAGTACGGTCAGCCGGGCGCGCGGTCGAAGTTCCAGTACTCGAAGCGGTAAGAGGACGACCATGCTGCGGGTGGCGGTTGCGGGCGCGAGCGGGTACATGGGCGCGGAACTGCTTCGCCTTCTCACCGTCCATCCCAAGGTGCAGCTCACCGCCGTCACCTCGGAGCGGCTGGCCGGCGAGCGCCTGGACAAGGTGTACCCGCACCTCCGCGGTCTCTCCTCGCTGGTCTTCCAGGAGGTCGACGCCGAGCGGATCGCCGGGGAGGTGGATCTCGTTTTCCTCGCGCTGCCGCACATGGAGTCCCAGCGGGCGGTGCCCATCCTTCGCCGCCATGGGCGCAAAGTCGTGGATCTCTCCGCGGACTACCGGCTCCGCGACGCTTCGCTCTACGGGACGTGGTATAAGGCCCCGCACATCGACGCCGATGGCCTCGCGGAGGCGGTATACGGCCTGCCTGAGCTGCATCGCAAGGCCATCGCCGGGGCCGGCCTGGTCGCCTCGCCGGGCTGCTACGCCATGGGCTCCATCCTCGCCACCGCGCCCCTGCTCAAGAGCGGGCTCGGCTCGCGCGAAGGCATCGTGATCGACGGGAAGTCGGGCGTGACGGGAGCGGGCGCGCAGGGCCGGAAGATCGAGCCCATGTACCTCTACACCGAGGCCAACGAGAACGTGCAGGCCTACGGCCTCGGCGGCACCCATCGGCACACGCCCGAGATCGAGCAGGAGCTGTCCGCGCTGGCCGGCGGGCCGGTGGTGGTGGCCTTCACCCCGCATCTCCTGCCCATGAATCGCGGGCTCTTCACCACCGCCTCGGTGCCGCTCACGCGCGGCGCTTCCACCGCGGACCTGGTGGCGCTGTATCAGGAGTTCTACGCGGGGGAGCCCTTCGTGCGGGTGCTTGCCGAGGGCGAGAAGCCCACCACGCGCCACATCGTGGGCTCCAACTTCTGCGACGTCACGGTGGTCGTGGATGGGCGCACGCGGCGCGCGGTGTGCGTGTCCGCGCTCGACAATCTGGGCAAGGGCGGCTCCGCCAACGGCATCCAGAGCCTCAACATCATGATGGGCTGGGACGAGCGGAGCGGGCTCGAAGCGCCCCCCGTTTACCCGTAGGCGGCGGCATGGCGGATATCCAGTGGCTCGAGGGCGGCATCACCGCCGTTCCCGGCATCCTCGCCGCCGGTGTCACCGCCGGCATCAAGCCCAGCGGGAAGAAGGATATCGCCCTCATCTACTCCTCTTCCCCCGCACGGGCAGCGGCGGTGTTCACGACCAACCAGATCAAGGGCGCGCCGGTGCTGGTGTCCCGCGATCACGTCAAGGGCGGCCAGGCCCAGGCCATCGTGGCCTCCTCCGGCTGCGCCAATGTGTGCACGGGCGAGCAGGGCATCCGGGACGCCCGCGAGATGACGAAGATCGTGGGCGAGCACCTGCGCATTCCCGCCCAGCGCGTGCTCATCGCGGCCACCGGCGTGATCGGGCAGCCGATGCCCATGGACAAGGTGCGCGCGAGTCTTCCCAAGCTGGTGAAGGCGCTGTCGCCGCAGGGGAGCCGGAGCGCGGCCGAGGCCATCATGACCACCGACACCATCCCGAAGGAGGCCGCGCTCCGGGTCGAGATCGGGGGCCGGCCGGTGACCATCGGCGGCATCGCCAAGGGCGTGGCCATGCTCGAGCCGCACCTGGCGACCATGTTCTGCTTCCTCGCCACCGACGCGGTGATCGCGGCCGACGCGCTCCAGGTCTCGCTCCGGCGTGCCATGGACCGGTCGTTCAACCGCGTGACGGTGGACGGGGACGAGTCCACCAGCGACACGGTGGCCGTGCTCGCCAATGGGCTGGCCGAGAACGCGCCGCTGGAGCGCAGCGGCCGGGGGCTCCGGCAGTTCCGCCAGGCGCTGGAGGCAGTGGCGGAGAAGCTGGCCAAGATGCTGGTGCAGGACGGCGAGGGCGCCACCAAGCTGGTGCAGGTGCGCGTATCGGGGGCCCGCACGCGCCGGGAGGCGCTGATCGCCGCCCGCAGCGTGGCCAACTCGCCCCTGGTCAAGACCGCCATCTGCGGCGCCGACCCCAACTGGGGGCGTATCTTGATGGCGCTGGGCAAGGGGTCGGCCAAGGTCGCCCCGGACCGGGTGGCCATCCAGATCGGCGACGAGCGCATCGTGGAGCGCGGGATGCTCCGGGCGGGCGCGCGCATGGACCGCGTGGAGGCCACCATGCGCGGCGCCGAGTACACCATCGGCATCGAGCTGGGACTGGGCCGCGGCGAGGACTCCGTGTGGACCTCGGACCTCACCGAGGAGTATGTGCGGCTGAATTCCAAGTACACGACGTAGCGCGCACGACGTGAGCAGTCGCAGTTAACTACGCACGACCGCGAGCTTCGGTCTCCGCGGCCCCTCCGGGGGTGCGGCGGGGAAGCGCGGCGGCCCCCGGGGCCCCGCCGCTCGACGGTCGGAGGCAAACCGAAAGGACGGCACCATGGCTGCGTTGACCATGAAGGAGCTGCTGGAGGCCGGGGTGCACTTCGGCCACCAGACCAAGCGCTGGAACCCCAAGATGCAGAAGTACATCTTCGGGGAGCGCAACGGCATCTACATCATCGATCTTCAGAAGACCCTCAAGAAGTTCCGCGAGGCCTATGCCTTCATGCGGGACCTGGCCGCCCAGGGCGGCACCGTGCTCTTCGTGGGCACCAAGAAGCAGGCGCAGGAGGCGGTGCTGGAAGAGGCCGCCCGCTGCGGGATGTTCTACGTGAACCACCGGTGGCTCGGCGGCACCCTCACGAACTTCACCACGATCCGGAAGTCCATCGCGCGGCTCAAGAAGCTCGACGAGATGAAGGAGACGGGCGAGTACGAGCGCCTGCCCAAGAAGGAAGTGCTGGGACTGGAGCGCGAGCGTGAAAAGCTCGAGAAGGCCCTGGTGGGGATCAAGAATCTGGACCGGCTGCCCTCCGCCGTCTTCATCGTCGACCCCAAGAAGGAAGACATCGCGGTCGAGGAGGCGCGCCGGCTCTCCATCCCCATCGTGGCCATCGTGGACACCAACTGCGACCCCACCGTGATCGACTATCCCGTCCCCGGCAATGACGACGCCATCCGCGCCGTGCGGCTCATCACCGCGCGCATGGCGGACGCCATCAACGAGGGCCGGGGCACGCTGGCCAAGGGAGAGGCGGAGGAGATTCCCTCCTCGCCGGACATGCCGGTGGTCACCGAGGCGGAGATGACCGCAGCGGCGGAGACCGGCGCCTAGCCGGCCCGCGCCGCCGAGGAGACGCGCACTCATGGCATCACCCGCGGAACTGGTGAAGGAGCTCCGGGAGCGTACCGGAGCCGGCGTCATGGATTGCAAGGCGGCCCTGGATTCCTCCCAGGGGGATCTCACGGGGGCGGTGGAATTCCTGCGCAAGAAGGGGCTGGCGGATGCGGCCAAGAAGGCGCACCGGGAGGCCAAGGACGGCGTGGTCCACGCCTATATCCACCCCGGCGCCAAGATCGGCGTCCTGGTGGAGGTCAACTGCGAGACGGACTTCGTGGCCCGAACCGAGGACTTCCAGCAGCTGGTGAAGGACCTCGCCATGCAGGTGGCGGCGGCCAACCCCTCCTACGTGGCGCGGGAGCAGGTACCGGGGGCGGTGATCGACAAGGAGCGCGAGATCTACCGCGAGCAGATGGCGGACCAGAAGAAGCCGCCGCCGGTGCTGGACAAGATCATCGAGGGCAAGCTGGAGAAGTTCTTCGCCGAGCAGTGCCTCCTCGAGCAGCCGTTCATCCGGGATTCCACCGGCAAGGTCCGGATCAAGGACATGGTGGACCAGGCCACGTCGAAGATGGGCGAGCGCGTGGTGGTGAAGCGGTTCTCCCGCTTCCAGGTGGGCGAGGGCGGGTAGTGCCGCCCGCCTACCGTCGAGTACTGCTGAAGATCTCCGGCGAGGCCCTCGCGGGGAACCGCGGGTATGGCATCGACCCGGAGACCATCGCGCGCATCGCGGAGGAGATCCGCGAGGTGGTGGCCCTCGGGGTGCAGCTCGCGGTGGTCATCGGCGGCGGCAATATCTTCCGCGGCATCGCGGCCAGCGCGGGGGGGATGGAGCGCGCCACCGGCGACTACATGGGCATGCTGGCCACCGTCATCAACGCGCTGGCGCTGCAAGACTCCATCGAGAAGGCGGGCGTGCCCACCCGGGTGCTGTCCGCCATCGAGATGCGCGCGGTGGCCGAGCCGTACATCCGTCGCCGCGCCATCCGCCATCTGGAGAAGGGACGGGTGGTGGTCTTCGCCGCCGGCACCGGCAATCCCTTCTTCACCACCGACACCGCCGGCGCCCTGCGGGCGGTGGAGATCGGAGCGGAGGCCATCCTCAAGGCGACCAAGGTGGACGGGATCTATACCGCCGATCCCGCCCTTGACCCCGCGGCCACCAAGCTGCCGCGGATCGGTTACATCGAGGTGCTGAACCGGGGGCTCCAGGTGATGGACACCACCGCCATCTCGCTCTGCATGGAGAACAAGCTGCCCATCGTCGTCTTCGACCTCACCCGCCGTGGGAACATCCGGCGGATCGTCATGGGCGAGCCGGTGGGCTCGGTGGTGTCCGCGGACGCCGGATCCCTCAGGGGGTGAGCGCATGCACGAGGCCCTGATCAAGGACATGGAAGCGCGAATGCAGGCGGCAGTGGATCTCCTGACCCGCGAGTTCTCGGGCGTGCGAACGGGTCGCGCGAACACCGCGCTGCTCGACTCGGTGCGGGTGGAGGCCTACGGTAACCTCGTGCCGCTCAACCAGGTGGCCTCGACGTCCGTCTCGGACCCAAAGACGCTGGTCATCCAGCCCTGGGACGTGATCCACGACGAGCGCGATCGAAAAGGCGATCCAGAAGTCGGATCTCGGGCTCACCCCCTCCAACGACGGCAAGGTGATCCGGCTCACCATGCCCACGCTGACCGAGGAGCGGCGCAAGCAGCTCGTCAAGACCGTGGGCAAGTTCGCCGAGGACGCGCGGGTGGCCATCCGCAATGTCCGCCGCGAGGCCAACGACAAGCTCAAGGGCCTCGCCAAGGACAAGAAGGTCTCGCAGGACGAGGAGCGCCGTGGGCACGACACCATCCAGAAGAGCACCGACCGGTTCATCGGAAAGGTGGACGAGCTCATCGAAGAAGAAGGAAGGCGAGGTCCTCGCGATCTAGGCGCGCCGCCGCCGCCCGGCGAGGAGGAAACGCCTCATTTTCCTGGCCGTCTCTTGCTGCCTCCGGTACACTTGACACCCATGGCGTTTCCCCCGGCCTCCGGCGTTTCCGTGGCCGAGCTCTCGCGCCTTCCGGAAGCGGAGCTCCGGAGCCGAGTCTTGGCCCGGCCCCGGCCCCGTCACGTCGCGATCATCATGGACGGCAATGGCCGCTGGGCGACCAAGCGCGGGCTGCCCCGGGTGGCCGGCCACCATCAGGGCGTCAAGGCGGTGCGCGAGACCGTGCGCCAGGCGGGCGAGCTGGGCGTCGACTTCCTCACCCTCTACGCGTTCTCCTCGGAGAACTGGCAGCGGCCCGAGACCGAGGTCTCGTTCCTCATGACGCTTCTCGAGCGCACGATCGACGGGGAGCTGCCCGATCTCATGGCAAGAACGTCCGTTTCCGCGTGATCGGACGTCCCGCCGGCATTCCTCCCGGCGTGCGCCGGCGCATCGAGCACGTGGTCGACGGAGACCGCCGCCAATACCGGGCTCACTCTGGTGCTCGCGCTCAATTACGGTGGCCGCGACGAGATCGTGGACGCGGTGCGCGGGCTGGCGCGCGAGGTGCGCGCGGGCGCGCTCGATCCCGGAGGCATCGACGAGGCCGCGGTGGCGCGGGCGCTCTACACCGACGGCATGCCCGATCCCGACCTCCTCATCCGCACGAGCGGCGAGATGCGGATCTCCAACTTCCTCCTCTGGCAGATCGCCTATACCGAGCTGTGGGTGACGCCCACGCTCTGGCCGGACTTCGGGGCGCGGGATCTCTACGTGGCCGTCGCCGACTTCCAGCGCCGCGATCGCCGGTTCGGACGCGTGTGAGGGTGGGGGTGGAGGACATGTCTCTCCCACGCGCGGTGGCGGCGCCCTCCCGCGGCGCGGCCCTGATCCGGCGCGTGCTGAGCACGCTCGTGCTGCTCCCGCTCTTCCTGTGGCTGGTGATGGCGGGGCCGCTGTGGCTCTTCGGCACCATCATCGTGCTGGTGGGCGCGCTGGGGCAGTGGGAGTTCACCGGCATGTTCGAGCGCGCGGGCGTGCGGACGATGCGGGCCCTCGGCCTCATGGGGGGCGTGCTCGTCACCGCCAGCTTCGCGCTGCCGGTGTCGGAGCGCGTGATGCTCACCGCCGTGCTCCTGGGCGCGCTCACCGCCGCCCTGTGGCAGCAGCGTATCGGGCAGATGGAATGGCAGCCGGCGGTGGTGACGGTGTTCGGGATCCTCTACGTGAACTGGCTGCTGGGCTATGCCTTCTGGCTGCGCGACCTCGAGGCGGGGAAGGAGTGGGTGCTCCTCCTCGTGTGGGTGACGTGGCTGGGGGAGACCGCCGCCTATCTGATCGGCTCTGCGGTGGGGCGCCACCGGCTCGCGCCCATGGTGAGCCCCAAGAAGACCGTGGAGGGCGCCCTCGCCCAGCTGGTGGTCTCGGTGCTGGCGGCGGTGATCGCGCAGGCCTGGTTCTTTCCCGTGCTCGGGCTCGCCGGCGCGGTGCTGGTGGGGCTGATCCTCGGCGTGTCCGGCCAGATCGGCGATCTCGTGGAGTCGGCGCTCAAGCGCAGCGTGGGCACCAAGGACACCGGCAGCCTCATCCCCGGCCACGGCGGCGCGCTCGACCGCATCGACAGCCTGCTCTTCAATGCGCCGGTGCTCTTCTACTACGCCGCGCACGTGCGGGGGCTCCAGTGAAGCGGCTGGTCCTCCTCGGCGCGACGGGTTCGGTGGGGCGCCGGGCGCTCGAGCTGGTGGACCAGTTCCCCGGCGAGTTCCGCGTGGAGGGACTGGCCGCGCGCGGCTCCAACCCGGAGCTGGTGGCCGATCTCTGCCTCAAGCACCGGCCGCGCGCGCTCGCGTTGACCGAACCGGACGCGGTGGACGCGGTGGCGCGGCTCCTGCCCCGGCCGCATCCGGAGATCCTTCGCGGCGCCCGCCGGCCTGGTGACGCTGGCGGGCGAGGTGGACGCCGAGGTGGTGCTGTCGGCCATCGTGGGCGGCGCGGGGCTCCTCCCGACCATGGCCGCCATCCGGTCCGGCAAGACGGTGGCGCTGGCCAACAAGGAGACCCTGGTCATGGCGGGGAGCCTCATGACCGCGGCCGCGCGGACCGCGGGAGTTTCCCTCCTTCCGGTCGACTCCGAGCACAGCGCGGTGTTCCAGTGCCTGGTCGGTCACAATCGCGAGGAAGTGCATCGTATCCTTCTCACCGCCTCCGGCGGGCCCTTCCGCCGGATGTCGAAGGCGGACCTGGCGCATGTCACGGTGGAGCAGGCGCTCAACCATCCCACCTGGAAGATGGGCGCCAAGATCACGGTGGACTCGGCCACCCTCATGAACAAGGGGCTCGAGGTCATCGAGGCGCGCTGGCTCTTCGACGTCCCGCCCGAGCGCGTGCAGGTGGTGGTGCATCCGCAGTCCATCGTGCACTCCATGGTGGAGTACGTGGACGGCTCGGTGATCGCCCAGCTCGGGGTCGCCGACATGGGCATCCCCATCCTCTACGCCTTCACCTATCCCTCGCGGCTCCCCGCGGCCGCGGAGCGCCTCGACCTCACGCGGGTAGGGTCGTTGACCTTCGAGGAGCCCGATACCGACCGGTTCCCCTGTCTCGCCCTCGCGCGCCGTGCGCTCCACGTGGGTGGGGTGGCGCCGGTGGTGCTCAATGCCGCCAACGAGATGGCGGTGGCCGCGTTCCTCGGGGGGCGGATCCGCTTCATCGAGATCGCTCAACTGATCGAGCGGGCCCTGGCGCACGTTCCCGCGCGGGGGCTCGCCGATATTGAAACGTGCGTGGACGTGGACGCCGAGACGCGCCGGGCGGTGGCGGGGTGGCTGCCCGCCGACGCGCCCTCGGCGCCGCGCCCCGCGGGGAGGATCGCAACGTGACGTCGGTCTTGGCGTTCATCATCGTGATCGGCATCCTCATCGTCATCCACGAGCTGGGGCATTTCGTGGTGGCGCGGCTGTGCGGCGTGGGCGTGGAGCGCTTCTCCATCGGCTTCGGCCCGGTGCTGTGGCGCTACCGGGGCAAGGAGACCGAGTACTGTCTCTCCCTCATCCCCATGGGCGGCTACGTGAAGATGATGGGCGACGACGAGAATCCGCTCGAGGGCGGCGCGGGCCCGGCGGTGGATCCGGCCAAGGCCTTCCACGGGAAGCCTCTCATCGCGCGCTTCCTCATCGTCTTTGCCGGGCCCGGAATGAACTTCGTCCTCGCCGCCGTCATCTTCGCCCTCGTGTTCATGATCGTGGGAAGGCCGGCCATGCCGCCCATCATCGGTCGCGTCGCGCCCGACGGCGCCGCCGCCAAGGTGGGAGTCGCCACCGGCGACAAGATCGTGGCGCTGGATGGCCGGCCCGTGAAGTACTGGGAGGACGTGCTCCGCTGCCGTGCTGGACGGGCAGGGGCGGGCGATCGAGCTGACGGTGATCGGGCCCGCGGGCGGCGAGCGCAAGGTGACGGCCACGCCGGCGCGAGTGAAGGAGCGCGACATCTTCGGCGACGAGCGCGAGGTGTGGGACATCGGCTTGGGCCCCTACCTCGCGCCCAAGTATCGGCGACGTGGTGTCGGGCTTCCCCGCCGCGCAGTCGGGCCTCCAGTCCGGCGACACCGTGGCGGAGATCGAGGGAAAGCCGGTGCTGTCCTGGACCGATCTCGCCGAGAGCATCAACCGCCGTCCCGGCCAGCCCACCCGGCTGGTGGTGCAGCGGGGCACCGAGCGCGTCGCCATCACGGTGACCCCCCGCGCGGTCAAGGACCGGGGGCCGGACGGGAAGGAGATCGAGGTCGGGCGGATCGGGATCAGCCCCTCTCCCGCCACCACCTACGTGAGGGAGAATCCCATCGTCGCGCTGCGGGACGGCGTGCAGAAGACGGCGGAGGTCACCGCGCTGACCGCGATCGGCCTGTGGAAGATCGTGGTGGGGCAGCTCGACCGGTCCAATATCGGCGGGCCCATCCAGATCGCGCAGGCGGCGGGGGAGCAGGCCCGGCAGGGGCTGCCGAGCCTGGCCTTCTTCACCGCGGTGATCAGCGTGAACCTGGCCCTCCTCAACCTGCTGCCGGTGCCCATGCTGGACGGCGGCCACCTGCTCTTCTTCGTGTTCGAGGCGGTCCTCGGCCGGCCGCTGTCGCTGCGGAAGCGCGAGGTGGCCCAGCAGGTGGGCTTCGTGCTGCTGATGATGCTGATGGTGTACGCGGTGTACAACGACCTGGTGCGTATCGACGTCTTCCGCTTCTTCCGCTAGCCACCGAGGCGAGGGATCATGGGCCAGTACGCGTGTCACGTCTTCGTCTGCACATCGGGAGAGACCTGTCCCCAGCAGGGTGACGTCGAGAAGATGGTCAAGACCCTGCGCACCGCCGTCGCCACCGCGGGCAAGCACAAGGAAGTCCGCGTCAACAAGGCGGGCTGCTTCTCGCAGTGCGGGCACGGGCCGATGATCGTGATCTACCCCGAGAACGTCTGGTATCGCGGCGTCGCCGAGTCGGATCTCGCCGAGATCGTCGAGTCGCATATCCTGGGCGGGCGGCCGGTCGAGCGCCTCGTCTACGATCCCGGCGTGCCGGGCCCCAACAAGGTGGCGCTCCCGCCCAAAGAGGCCTGATGCGCTGGAACAAGAGCCTCATCCCCACCCTGCGCGACGACCCCGCCGACGCCGAGGCGGTGAGCCACCGCCTCATGGTGCGGGCCGGGCTCGTTCGCCAGCTCGCCGCCGGGCATCTACGTCTACCTGCCGCTCGGCCTGCGCGTGCTCGAGAAGGTGAACGCCATCGTCCGCGGGGAGATGAACGCCATCGGCGGGCAGGAGATCACCATGCCGGTGCTCCTCCCCGCCGAGATCTGGCAGCAGTCCGGCCGCTGGGACGCGATCGGCTCGGAGATGTTCCGGCTGAAGGACCGGTACGGCCGCGACATGTGCCTGGGCATGACCCACGAGGAGGTGATCGCCTGGCTGGCCTCCAAGGAGATCCGGTCCTATCGCGATCTGCCCCAGATCTGGTACCAGATCCAGACCAAGGAGCGCGACGAGGCGCGGCCGCGGTCCGGCGTGCTGCGGACGCGCGAGTTCCTCATGAAGGACGCCTACACCCTCGATCCCGACGCCGCCGCGCTCGACCGCTCCTACCAGGCCCACCACGACGCGTACTGCCGGATCTTCGAGCGCTGCGGCGTCCGCTACATCGTGGTGGACTCGGACCCGGCATGATGGGCGGCTCGGGCTCGCACGAGTTCATGGCGCCCAGCGCCGCCGGCGAGGACGACGTGGCCCTCTGCGCGGCCTGCGGCTATGCCGCCAATGTCGAGCTCGCCCGCGGGGTGCCCGTCACCGCCGGCCGCGCCCTGGAGCGCTCCCGAGGAGGTGGCGACCCCGGCCGCCCAGACCATCGCCGAGGTGTCCGCGCAGCTCAAGGTGGACCCGCGCGCTGACGGTCAAATCGCTGGTGTTCATGGGGCCGGCGGGCCCGGTGCTGGCGCTGGTCCGCGGCGACCATGGGCTGCACGAGCGCAAGCTGGCCCGCGCGCTCCGGCGCGGAGGCGCGCCCGGCGCATCCCGAGGAGGTGACCCGGCACCTCGGCGTGGCGCCGGGCTCCATCGGGCCCGTGAAGGTCGAGGGCGTCTCGCGCGTGCTCGCGGACGAGTCGCTGCGCGAGGGCCGGTACGTGGTGGGCGCCAATCGCGAGGGCTATCACCTCACCGGCGTCGCGCCCGGGCAGGACTTCGCCTGCGAGTTCGTGGATCTGCAGGTGGCGCTGCCGGGCGAGGGCTGCCCTCGCTGCGGCAAGCCCCTCGCGGTGGAGCGGGTGATCGAGATCGGCAATATCTTCAAGCTGGGCACGAAGTACTCCGAGGCGCTCAACGCCGTCTACCTCGACGAGAGCGGGCAGCAGCGTCCCATCGTGATGGGCTCGTACGGCATCGGTCCCGCGCGCATCACCGCCGCCGCCGTCGAGCAGCGCCATGACGCCGACGGGATCATCTGGCCCTGGTCCATCGCGCCGTTCCAGGTTCACGTGGTGCCCATCGCGGGCAAGGACGGCGCGCAGACCGCGGCGGCCGAGGCGATCTACGCGGAGCTCCAGGGCGCCGGCTTCGACGTGCTGATGGACGATCGCGACGAGCGCGCCGGCGTCAAGTTCAAGGACGCCGATCTTCTCGGCTGTCCCGATCCGCGTCACCGTGGGACAGGGGCTGGTCAAGGAAGGCATCGTGGAGATCCGCGAGCGCGCCACCCGCCGCGACCACAAGGTGCCGCGCGATCAGGTGCTGGCCAGCGTGAAGGACATCGCCGCCCGTCTCGCGACGGCGTGATGCCGGCGGCGACGGCCGCGCCGAGCGGGCGGTGCCCCCGCTGAAGGCTTGGATCGAGGCCGACCGCGCCGCCAACGACGCGCGCGGCTGGGCCGCCAACCTCGCCCTTTTCCGCGTCATCTTCGTGGCCGGCGTCGCGCTGCCCGCGGCCCTGCGCCCTCACCCTTGCCCGCCGAGCCGCCGCCGGGCCCCCTCTGGATCCACGCCGTGGGTGTTCTGGCGCTGGCGGGACCGGGCTGGCTCGGCTGAGGGGCCGAGGCGCCCTCCTCCCCTTGCGAGGGGGGGAGCCGTGTGCTAAAGTGTCGCCAAAAGTGGGCTCTGCCCACTTTTTTTTCTGAGAACGAGGGGGCGATCTGGCAATGAGCGATCTGCACGCACGGCTCAGCCGGATCGAAGCGGTGGCATCGCCGGTGCTTGAAGCGCACGGTCTGTCCCTGGTCGATTCGGAGTGGCGCAGGGAGGGTCGGCGCTGGGTCCTGCGGTTCTACGTCGACAAGGTCGGCGGGGTCGGGATCGCCGACTGTCAGCGATTCAGCCGGGAAATGGGCGATGTCCTGGACGTTTCCGGGCTCATCTCCGAGCCGTACGACCTCGAAGTTTCGTCCCCGGGACTCGACCGCGAGCTCAAGTCGGATCGGGAGTTCGCCTGGGCGGTAGGCAAGGAAGTGCGGTGCTGGGTGCGGGAGCCACTGGAAGGCCGGCGTGAGCTGGCAGGGCATCCTGGTGGCGGTGACGCCGGAGGCCTTGACGGTCGCGGAAACGGGGCAGGCGACACAGGCGGTGCCGCGGCGGTTGCTCGACAAGGCGCGTCTGGTGCCGGTGCTGTTTCCGAGGAAGCAGGGTTAGGCCGTGATCAACAAAGAGCTCATCTACGTGATTCAGCAGATCGGCAACGAGAAGGGAATCGGAGTCGAGGTTCTCTTCGAGGCGTTGGAGTCTGCCTTGCTCTCGGCGTCGAAGAAGACCATGGGCGTGGCGGACAACGTGCGGATGCATCTCGACCGCCACACCGGCGCGCTGCAGGTGTTCGCCCGGAAGAAGGTGGTGGAGGCGGTGGGCGATCCCAAGCTCGATATCCGGCTGGCGGAGGCCCGCGCGCTCAACGCCGCCGCGGAGCTGGACGACGAGATCGAGGTGGAGCTGGCGCCCCAGGAGTTCGGGCGCATCGCCGCCCAGACCGCCAAGCAGGTGATCTTGCAGCGGGTGCGCGACGCCGAGCGTGACGCCATCTATTCCGAGTTCATCGACAAGGAAGGCAAGATCGTCCGCGGGGTCGTCCACCGCATCGAGAAGCGCAACGTGATCGTGGAGCTGGGGAAGGCGGAGGGGGTCATCACGGAGCGCGAGCAGATCCCCGGCGAGCGGTACAACCCGGGCGACCGGGTGCGCGCCTACGTGCTGGAGGTCAAGAAGACGGCCAAGGGGCCGCAGATCCTCCTCTCGCGCACCCATCCCGGCTTCCTGGCGCGGCTCTTCGAGGCGGAGATCCCGGAGATCGCGGAGGGCATCGTGCAGGTGCGCGCCGCCGCGCGCGAGGCGGGCGAGCGCGCCAAGGTCGCCGTCGCGTCGACCAAGCGTGATGTCGATCCGATCGGCGCCTGCGTGGGGCTGCGGGGCACCCGGATCCAGGTGGTCAGCCGGGAGCTACGGGGCGAGAAGATCGACATCGTCGAGTGGGTGGCGGAGCCGTCCAGCTTCGTGGCGCGCGCGCTGTCGCCGGCCAAGGTCTCCTCGGTGACGGTGACCGAGCGCGTGGACGAGGGCGAGCAGGCCTCGGTGCTCGTCATCGTCCCCGACAACCAGCTCTCGCTCGCCATCGGCAAGCGCGGCCAGAACGCGCGCCTCGCCGCCAAGTTGACCGGGATGCGGGTCGACATCAAGAGCGAGGGCGAGGTGGAAGAGGAGCGCCGTCGGGACGAGGAGGAGCGCGCGACCGGACGCGAAGCCATCGCCGGCTTCGCCGGTGTGGGCCCGCAGATGCTGGACCGCCTGACGGACGCGGGCCTCTACTCGCCCGCCCGCATCGTGCGCGGCGGCCTCGAGGCGCTGGAAGCGGTGCCCGGATTGGGGGAGAAGAAGGCGGAGGCCCTCCTCCAGGCGGCCATGGACTGGGTGGCGGAGCATCCGCCGATCACGGAATCGGAGCTCGGCGCCGACGAGGCGATGGTCGAGGCGGCGCCCGCGGACCAGGGCGGCATCGACGATGTGCCGCGGGCCGAAGCGGGGTGACGAAATCCCCGCCCCGCCGGACCTGCCTGGGGTGTCGGCGGGTCCGGCCTCAGGCGGAGCTGATCCGGTTGACGAGGGGAAGCGATGGGCGCGCGGTTCTGGATCTGAGCAGGAGCGGGGACGCGCGCGGGACGGGCATGGGGCGGGGAGCCTATGCGTGTCCGGCCCTCGAGTGCCTGGCGGGCGCGCTCCGGAAGGGGCGGCTTGAGCACGCGTTCCGGCGGCCGACGGAGCCGCCGGCGGAGAGCGCAGAAGCAATGCTGGCGGCGTGGAGCTCGGGACTGGAACTTGGGTAAAGGAGAGACGCTTTGGCGGGACGGCTGAAGGTCATTGACCTCGCGAAGGAGCTCGGCGTCACCAGCAAGGATTTGCTGCTGGCGCTGGACAGCATGGGCCACAAGGGCAAGCGCGCCATGACGCCGCTCGACGTGGCCACCGCAAACGAGCTCCGCACCAAGCTCGGCCGCGGCCGGGAGCTGGCCCCCGAGGCCAAGCCCAAGCGCGTTCCCAAGCCCAAGGCCGCTCCCGTGGAGGGCGAGGCGCCCGCCGAGGATCAGGCCAAGCCCGCGCGCAAGATGGCCGCGAAGACGGCGCCGGGCAAGTCTCCGAAGATCGTGCCCGAGCCCGTGCCGGCGGTCGAGCTGGTGAAGCCCGCCGCCACGCTCTTCCGGCCCGCTCCGGCTCCGCTGGTTCCCGCCGAGCCCGTTGCGGCGGCTCCGGCGGCTGTGGTGCCCACGCATCCAATCATCGAGCCGCCCCGGGTCGAGCCCCCGCGAATCGAGCCGCCCCGCGTCGCGCCGATGACCCCCGTGCGTCCCGCCGCCGCCGCACCGCCCGCGTCGCCGATGGCGCCCCGGCGACCGATGGTCCCGGCCGCGCCGGCCGCCCCCGGCGTGGCGCGTCCCGGCGCGCCTCCGTCCTCGCGCGGGCCCATGACGGCGCCGCCGCGCATCGTACCGCCCTCGCCGGCGCGGCCGGTGGTGACTCCGCCCGCGCGCCCGGCCCCGCCGGTCGTTCCCGCCGCGCCGCCTGCCGTCGCCGCGCCGGCCGCGGTTGTCCCGCCCGTTCCCGCGCTCAAGCCCGGGGAGTCGCGCCCGCTGCCGCCGCCGCCCGAGCCGCCCGTCGAGGTGAAGCGCGAGCTGATCAAGCTGCCCGAGTCGGTGACGGTAGGCGAGCTGGCCGCCGCCATGCGCCGGAAATCGGGTGAGGTGATCAAGGCGCTGCTCGAGCTGGGCGTGATGGCGAGCTTGAACGAGGTGCTCGATCCCACCGCGGCCAAGCTCGTCGCGGACAAGTTCAGCTTCGACGTGGAGGTCCGCTCGCTCGAGGGCGACGTGCTCGAGGAGGAAGAGACCGATCCGTCGCAGCTCCGACCCCGGCCACCGGTGGTCACCGTCATGGGACATGTCGACCACGGCAAGACCTCGCTCCTCGACGCCATCCGGAAAACCCGCGTGGCGGAGAAGGAAGCGGGCGGCATCACCCAGCATATCGGCGCCTACCAGGTCGAGACCAGTCACGGCAAGGTGACCTTCCTCGACACCCCGGGCCACGAGGCGTTCACCGCCATGCGGGCGCGCGGCGCCAAGGCCACCGACATCGTCATCCTGGTGGTGGCCGCCGACGACGGCGTGATGCCGCAGACGGTGGAGGCGGTAAACCACGCCAAGGCCGCCGAGGTCCCCATCATCGTGGCGGTGAACAAGATCGACAAGCCCGGCGCGGAGCCGGATCGGGTGAAGCGCGAGCTGTCCAACCACGGGCTCGTGCCCGAGGACTGGGGCGGGCAGACCATCTTCGTCCACACCTCGGCGAAGCGGGGCGACGGCATCGCGCAGCTGCTCGAGATGACCGCGCTCCAGTCCGAGATCCTCGAGCTCAAGGCAAATCCGAACCGCGCCGCCCGCGGGGTCATCGTCGAGGGCCGCCTGGATCGCGGTCGCGGTCCGGTGGCCACCGCCCTCATCCAGGCCGGCACCCTCAAGGAAGGCGACGCGGTGGTGGTGGGCTCGCAGTCGGGCCGCGTGCGCGCGATGTTCAGCGATCGCGGCAAGAAGACGCCGACGGCGGGTCCCGCGGATCCCGTGGAGATCCTGGGCCTGTCCGGCGTGCCCCAGGCGGGTGACACCCTGTTGGTGGTCGCCGACGAGCGCAAGGCGCGTCAGATCGCCACCGTGCGCGCGGACCGCGAGAAGCTCAAGGGCAAGGGCTCCGCCCGCATCACGCTGGAGGAGCTGCACAAGCAAATCGAGTCGGGCGAGGTCAAGGAGCTCCGCCTCATCCTCAAGGCCGACGTGCAGGGGTCGGTGGAGGCCCTCACCGAGTCGCTCGAGCGCCTCTCCACCGACGAGGTCAAGCTCAAGGTCATCCACGGCTCGGTGGGCGCGGTGAACGAGTCCGACGTCATGCTCGCCTCCGCCTCCAACGCCATCGTGCTCGGCTTCAACGTGAAGGCCGACGCGAAGGCGGCGAGCCAGGCCCAATCCGACGGGGTGGACGTGCGGAGCTACAGCGTCATCTACGACGTGATCAACGACGTCAAGGCGGCGCTCTCCGGCATGCTCGCCCCCGAGATCCGCGAGACCATTCTGGGCCGCGCCCAGGTCCGCCAGGTCTTCCCCATCTCGAAGCTCGGCCTCATCTTCGGCAGCGCGGTCACCGAGGGCAAGATGGTCCGTGGCGCCCGGGTGCGGGTGAAGCGCGGCGAGACGCTCCTCGGCGAGGGCACCATCAGCTCGCTGAAGCGCTTCAAGGACGACGTCCGCGAGGTGCTGCAGGGCCTCGAGTGCGGCATCGGCGTGGATGGGGTCAAGGGCGTGGCGATGAACGACACCATCGAGGCGTTCTCCACCGAAGAGGTCGCGCGGACGCTCTAGGCGATGTCGGGGGCCCGGGTGGCAGTGGGGACCGTCGAGCTGCACCTGCCCGACGTGGGCTCGCTCAAAGGCAAGCGACACGTGCTCAAGGGGCTCAAGGAGAAGCTTCGCCGCCGCTTCGAGATCTCGGTGGCCGAGGTGGATCACCAGGACCTGTGGCAGCGGGCCACCCTCGCGCTGGCCTATGTGTCGGGCGACTCGCGCCACGCCAACGAGGTGATCTCGAAGGCCCTCGACTTCATCGAGGACAATCTCGACGGCTACGTCACCGACATCCACGTGGAAGTACTCTGAGGACAGGCAACCGATGCAGGCGAAACGGCTCGAGCGGGTCAACCAGCTGATGAAGGAAGAGATCTCCCGGCTCGTCCAGCGGGAGCTCAAGGACCCGCGTCTGGGCTTCGTCACCATCACCGAGGTGGACGCCACCCCGGATCTCCGCCAGGCCAAGGTCTACGTGTCCGTGCTCGGGCCCGAGGAGAAGTGGGTGTCGTCCTTCAAGGCGCTCGAGAGCGCGCGCGGCTTCATCTGGAGCTGGCTCCGGAAGAACCTCGATCTTCGCGTGACCCCCCAGCTCTTCTTCCGCCCCGACCGCTCCATGGAGCACGCGGCCCGGATGTCGGCGCTCCTGTCCGGGCTCCGCCCGGCCGACGACTCGCCCGACGAGGACTGAGTCTCGTGGCCGAGTTCTCCACCACGCCGCCCGCGGCGCTGCTCGACGTGCTCGGCCGGCCTCCCGGCGAGGCGCTGCTCCTCGGCCATGTCCACCCGGACGGGGACGTGCTCGGCACCTTGCTGGGCCTGGGGCTCGCGCTCGAATGGCAAGGTTGGCGCGTCCGCTTCGGCGGGCCGCATCCCGTGCCCGACGTGCTGGGCTTTCTCCCCGGCGCGGACCGCTGGGAGGTGTGGCCGAAGGCCCCGCGGACTTTCCCGGTGGTCATCCTCACCGACTGTCCGAATCATGGGCGCACGGAGGGGCTGCTCGAAGGCGCGCGCGAGGCTGACGGGCAGGTGCTGAACATCGATCACCATCCGGACAACCGGCGCTATGGGACGGTGGACTGGATCGATCCCACCGCGGCGGCCACCGGCGAGATGATCTGGGAGCTCCTGACGCGGCTGGGTCTGCCGTTCACACCCGCGATCGCGCTCAACCTCTACACGGCCATCCACACCGATACCGGATCCTTCCGCTACTCGAACACCACCGCGCGGACCTTCCGCATCGCCGCCGACCTCACCCAGGCGGGCGCCGAGCCCGCGCTGGTCACCGAGTGGCTGTATCAGCGCCGCGCTCCGCGGGCGCTCAATGAGCTCGGCGAGCTGCTCCGCCGCATCCAGCTGGGAGACAACGGCGCGGTGGCCTGGCTGGCGGTGCCGCGCGGGCTCGTCTCCGAGGAGTTCATGGCCGCCGAGGACGTAGTCACCTATCCGCGCTCCATCGGCGGGGTGAAGGTGGCGGTGCTGCTGCGGGAGGAGGCCCCCGGGGTGGTGAAGGTGAGCCTCCGCGGCAAGGGCGAGGTGCCGGTCAACCGTATCGCGGGCCGCTTCGGCGGCGGCGGTCACGAGAACGCGGCGGGCTGCACGGTGCGCGGCACGCTCGACGACGCCACCGCCACCATCCTCGCGGCGGTTCGCGAGGCCCTCGCCGCGCCCCCCCGGTGACGGCCGCGCGCCCGGTGGCGCCGCGCTCGGGCGTCCTCGCCGTCGAGAAGGGGCCCGGCGTCACCTCCTTTCAGGTGGTCGCGCATGTCCGCCGCCTGCTTCGCGTGCCGAAGGTGGGCCACGGCGGCACCCTCGATCCCGACGCCACCGGTGTCCTGCCCATCCTGGTGGGCGAGGGGACCAAGCTGACTCCCTATTTCGGCGCGCTGGACAAGGAATACGTGGCGCGGGTGCGCCTGGGGCTGACCTCGGACACCCAGGATGCGTCCGGAAAAATCCTGACCACGCGCCCGGTGCCGCCGCTCGACGCGGCCGCGGTCACCGCCGCCCTGGCGCGTTTCTTGGGCGAGATCGACCAGATCCCGCCCATGTACTCGGCGCTGCATCACGAGGGCCGCCGCCTCTACGAGCTGGCGCGAGAGGGCGCCGAGGTGGAGCGGAAGCCCCGCCGCGTGACCGTCCACACCATCACGCTGGAGGACCTGGCCCTGCCGGAGCTCACCATTCGCGTGCAGTGCGGCAAGGGTACCTATGTGCGCACGCTCGCCGCCGATCTGGGCGAGACACTCGGAACGGGCGCCGTGCTCGCCCACCTCGTCCGCTCGCGCGTGGGCCCGTACCGGCTGGAAGAGGCGGTGTCCTGGGCCACGCTCCGCGACGCGCGGGATGGTGCCGCGCTCTGGCCCGCGCTCCTGCCGCTGGACTCCGCGCTGGCCGAGCTCGCCGAGCTGCATTCTCGACGCGCCGCAGACTCGCGCCTTCCTCCACGGCCAGGCGGTGCCGGCCCCGCCCGCCCTCACCGGGCTCGCCCGCGTCTATGGCGACGACGGGGCGCTGCTCGGCATTGGCGCCGCCCAGGCGGGACAGGCGCGCCCCGAGCGAATCCTCCATGCGGATCCTCCGCGGACTCCCGTCCTTCCCGGCTGAGCTGGCCCCGTCGGTGACGGCGCTCGGCGCCTTCGACGGAATCCATCTGGCTCACGCCACGATCCTTCAGACCACGGTGGAGCGCGCCCGCGCGCTCGGGGTCGCCGCCGTGGCCTGCACGTACGAGCCGCACCCGGCGGCGGTGCTGCATCCGGAGCGGCCCACCGTTCCCATCGCCACCGCGGAAGAGAACCTCGCGCGAATGGCCCGGGCAGGGCTGGATGCCACCCTCGTCATTCCGTTCACACTGGAGTTCTCGCGCATCGAGGCCGAGGCCTTCGTGACGGACGTGCTGGTGCATACGGTCCGGGCCCGCGAGGTGGTGGTGGGTTACAACCACACCTTCGGGCGCGACGCGCGCGGCACCGCGGCGCTGCTCCAGTCCCTGGGTGGGCGTCACGGCTTCGTGGCCCATGTGCTGCCGCCGCTGCAGGTGGACGGGCAAACCGTGTCCTCGAGCGCCATCCGCGAGGCCCTGCGCGACGGCGACCCGGCCCGGGCGCGCGTTTTTCTGGGGCATCCGTACTCGGTCAGCGGGCCGGTGCTCCGCGGGGCCGGGCGGGGCCGAACGCTCGGCTTTCCCACCGCCAACCTGCAACCCGATCGGCCACTCATCCTGGCCCCCGGAGTTTACGTGGCGCGGGCGCGGTGGGCCGGCAAGGGCGAGGGTGGGGGCGGCACGGGGGGGGCCGTGGTGAATATCGGCTACCGGCCCACCTTCGCGGAGCACCAGTACTGGGTGGAGGCCTTCCTGCTGGATTTCTCGGGTGACCTCTATGGCCGCACCCTGACGCTACAGTTCTACGATCGGGTCCGAGGCGAGCAGAAGTTCCCGGACGTGGAGGCGTTGAAGCGCCAGGTCATGGCGGACATCGAGACGGCCCGAGCCGCCGCGCCCCTGCTCCCCGACGAGGAGTGATTCCAGCCCTTTACAGTGATACCGCTCCATGTTACCGTACAAGCCGCTACGGCAGATTTTCCAAACATTTCTCTGGAACCCGCCTCGACGGAGACGCAACGAGATCTCTGGGGGCTGGGCGATTGGGGGGGGATCCCCCGGAAGGAGCGAGCCATGCGTCTGTCCGTCGAGAAGAAGAAGACCCTCATCGAGCAGTTCAAGACGCACGATGGGGACACGGGGTCGCCGGAAGTCCAGATCGCGCTGCTGTCGGAGCGAATCACCGGGCTCACCGACCACTTCAAGGCTCACCTCAAGGACCATCATTCCCGGCGAGGGTCTCCTCATGCTCATCGGCAAGCGCCGTGGGCTGCTCGAGTACCTGCGCAAGAAGGACACGGAGCGCTACCGGGTATTGACCGAAAAGCTCGGGATCCGCAAGTGATCGCGGGCCCCAGATCGTCTTCTTCCCCACCAAACCCGGCGGCGCCGGGCCCACCATCTGACCGCGACACGTTCAGCGGGAGGTTCAGTACGCATATGAGTCACACTGTCCAGACATCCATCAGCGGCTCCACCCTCTCCATCGAGACCGGGAAGGTCGCCAAGCAGGCCGACGGCGCCGTGGTCGTCCGCTGCGGCGGCACCATGGTCCTGTCCACCATCGTCTTCACCAAGTCCCCCATGGAGGGACGCGACTTCCTCCCGCTCACCGTCGAGTATCGCGAGCGTGCCTATGCGGGCGGAAAGATCCCCGGCGGCTTCTTCAAGCGGGAAGGCCGTCCCGACGAGAAGGAGACGCTGACCTGCCGACTCATCGACCGGCCCATCCGGCCGCTCTTCCCGAAGGGCTTCCGCAATGAGATCCAGGTCATCAACTTCGTCATCTCCGCCGACAACGAGAACGATCCAGACGTGCTCGCCATGGTCGGCACCTCGGCGGCGCTGAGCCTGTCTGGCATCCCCTTCGATGGCCCCATCGGCGCGGTGCGCGTGGCCCTCGTGGACGGCAAGCCCGTGGCCAACCCGACCTATGCCCAGGTGGCCGCCTCGCCGCTGGAGATCGTGATCGCGGGGACCGAGGACGCCATCCTCATGGTGGAGTCCGGCGGCAAGGAGATCGCCGAGGACAAGATGCTCGAGGCGCTCGCCTTCGGCTTCGAGCAGTGCAAGGCGCTGGCGCGGCTGCAGAAGGAGCTCATGGGCAAGGCGGCCAAGCCGCGCATGGCCTACGAGGCCGCCGCTTGCCGATCCCGCGCTGACCGCCCGGGTCAAGGAGCTTGCTTCGGCCAAGGTGGTGCAGGCGCTGTCCGTGCACGAGAAGCAGGTGCGCGCCAAGGCCCTGGAGACGGTGTTCGAGGAAGTGCTCGCGGCGGTGGGCGCCGACGACGCGCTCAAGCCCAAGGTCCGGGAGGCCTTCGAGAAGGTGGAGAAGGCGGAAGTCCGCCGGCTCATCGTCGAGAAGGGCATCCGCGTGGACGGGCGCAGCGTGAAGGAGATCCGGCCCATCTCGTCCGAGATCGAGTACCTCCCGCGCGCCCACGGCTCGGCACTCTTCACGCGCGGGGAGACCCAGGCCCTGGTGGCGGCGACGCTCGGCACCAAGAACGATGAGCAGAAAATCGAGTCTTTCGAAGGAGATATCTACCGCCGATTCATGCTTCACTATAACTTCCCGCCGTTCTCCACCGGCGAGGTGAAGCGCTTCGGGACCGCGGGCCGGCGGGATATCGGGCACGGCGCGCTGGCCCACCGGGCGGTGGAGGCGGTGCTGCCGACCAAGGATGAGTTCCCGTACACCATCCGCGTGGTCTCCGACATCACCGAGTCCAACGGCTCGTCCAGCATGGCCAGCGTCTGCGGCGCCTCCATGGCGCTCATGGATGCGGGCGTCCCGCTCAAGTCCCCCGTGGCCGGCATCGCCATGGGCCTGGTCAAGGAAGGCGACAAGGTCGGCATCCTCACCGACATCATGGGGAGCGAGGACCACTACGGCGACATGGACTTCAAGGTCGCCGGCACCGAGAAGGGCATCACCGCGCTGCAGATGGACATCAAGATCAAGGGCGTGTCCATCGACATCATGCGCCAGGCCCTCGTGCAGGCGCGCGAGGCCCGGCTCTACGTGCTCGAGAAGATGGCCGAGACCATCAAGGGGCCCCGGACCAACCTCTCGCCCTATGCGCCGCGCTTCGTCACCATCAAGATCCGGCCGGAGAAGATCCGCGAGATCATCGGCCCCGGCGGCAAGGTCATCCGCGGCATCCAGGAGAAGACCGGCGCCAAGATCGACGTGGAGGACGACGGCAAGGTGACCATCTTCTCCTCCAGCAACGACGCCGCCCAGGCCGCCCTGGGGATGATCCAGGACATCTGCCGCGAGGTGGAGCTGGACCGCATCTACGTGGGCAAGGTGAAGAGCATCAAGGAGTTCGGCGCCTTCGTCGAGGTGATCCCCGGCACGGAGGGGCTGCTGCACATCTCGCAGATCGCCGAGAACCGCATCCGCACCGTCAACGACGTCCTCACCGAGGGCGACATCGTGGCGGTGAAGGTCATCGAGATCGACGGCAACGGCAAGATGCGCCTGTCGCGGAAGGCCGCGCTTGCGCGATCAGCCCGCGCTGGCGGAAAAGGAGCAGCTCAAGGTCGTTCCCTCCGGGGCCTCATAGTGCCGGAGGGCTACCGCAAGGCCGTCCTCCCCAACGGCATCCGCCTCGTCACCGAGGCGATGCCGCATGTCCGCTCGGTGGCGGTGGGCGTGTGGGTGGACACGGGCTCCCGCGTGGAGCCCGAGGAGCGCGGGCGGGATCTCCCACCTCATCGAGCATCTCGTCTTCAAGGGGACGGCCACCCGCTCCGCGGAGACGATCGCCCGCGCCATCGACTCGGTGGGCGGGCACATGGATGCCTTCACCGCGAAGGAGCACACGTGCTTCTACGTGGGGGTGCTCGACGAGCACCTTCCCCTGGCGGTGGATCTCCTCAGCGACATCCTGCATGCGGCCGCTCTTCTCGGCGGAGGATATCGAGAAGGAGAAGGCGGTGGTCCTCCAGGAGATCAAGATGGTGGAGGATACCCCCGACGACCTCATCCACGATCTCTTCGCGGAGCAGGTGTGGGCCGGGCATCCGCTCGGCCGCCCCATCCTCGGCCAATGGGAGCGGGTGAAGGCGTTCGACCGGGCCACCATTCTCCGGCATTTCGAGGAGGAGTACGTGCCGGGACGCATCACGGTGGCGGTGGCCGGTCACGTCGAGCACGAGCAGGTGTGCCAGCTCTTCGCCTCGCGCTTCGAGGGCTTCGGGCGCCCCGCCACGCCGCGGGAGGGCGCGCCGCCGACCCTCCGCCCGGGAATCCACATGGTGGCCAAGCCGCTGGAGCAGGTGCACATGGTGCTGGGCTTTCCCGGGCATCGCCGACATCGCCCCCGAGCGTTACGCGCTGTACCTCCTCAATGACGTCATCGGCGGGAGCATGTCGTCCCGCCTGTTCCAGGAAATTCGCGAGCGGCAGGCGCTGGTGTACTCCGTGCACTCCGGCACCCAGGGATACCGCGACACCGGGGTCCTCTACGTGTACGCGGGCACCGAGCCGGCGAATTTCGGCAAGGTGCTCGAAGGCGGTGCTGAAGGAGACGCGCGGGCTCAAGAAGGACGGCGTCAGCCTCGAGGAGCTCCGGCGGGCCAAGGATCACCTCAAGGGCAACCTCATGCTGTCGCTGGAGTCGACCTCCAGCCGCATGAACCGGCTGGCGAAGCAGGAGATGCGCTTCGGGTCCTTCCTCACCCTCGACGAGATGCTCGCCGCCTTCGACGCCGTCCGTCCCGACGACGTGGAGGCGCTGCTCCACCGCGTGCTGGACGAGGAGCAGCTCGCCCTCGTCACGCTGGGCCCGGTCGACAAGCGCAACTTGCCCCGCGATATCCTCCGCGGCTAGCCATGATCGAGCGCTACTCACGTCCGGAGATGGCCCGGATCTGGAGCCAGGAGGCCAAGTACGATAACTGGCTCCGGGTGGAGC
Source organism: uncultured Candidatus Rokubacteria bacterium (assembly GCA_963733725.1). Lineage (GTDB taxonomy): Bacteria > Methylomirabilota > Methylomirabilia > Rokubacteriales > CSP1-6 > DASRWT01. The sequence continues at coordinate 64,016 of CAVTFC010000009.1, forward strand.
TGGCCGTCTGCGAGGTCTACGGGCGCCGGGGCGTCATTCCCGGCGACGCGCTCAATCGCATCAAGGCCCAAGCCAAGGTCGACCCCCATCGAATCGAGGAGATCGAGGCCACCACCCGCCACGACGTCATCGCCTTCCTCACCAACCTCGAGGAGGCCATCGGCGCGGATTCCCGGTACGTCCACATCGGGATGACCTCCTCGGACGTGCTGGACACCGCGCTCGCGCTGCAGCTCCAGCAGGCGTGCGAGATCCTCCTCGCGGGGCTCGAGCGCTTCCGCGCCGCCGTGCGCGCGCTCGCCCTCGCCCACCGGCACGACCCTCTGCGTGGGCCGGAGCCATGGCATCCACGCCGAGCCCATGACCTTCGGGCTCAAGGCCGCCCTCTGGTACGCGGAGGCGGGCCGCAATCTCGAGCGGCTGCGCCGCGCGCGGGAGACGGTGCGCGTGGGGAAGATCTCCGGTGCGGTGGGGACCTTCGCCCATATCGAGCCGGACGTGGAGGAGGAGGCGTGCCACCTCCTCGGGCTCGAGCCGGCGCCGGTGTCGAGCCAGATCGTCCAGCGCGACCGGCACGCGGAGCTCATGACCACGCTGGCCATCATCGCTGCTTCGCTGGAGAAGGTGGCGGTGGAGATCCGCTCGCTGCAGCGGACGGAGATCGGCGAGGCGGAGGAGCCGTTCGCGGAAGGGCAGAAGGGCTAGAGCGCCATGCCCCACAAGCGCAACCCGGTGGGGTCGGAGAACATCACCGGGCTCGCCCGCCTCCTCCGCGCCAATGCCGGGGCCGCGCTGGAGAACGTGGCCCTCTGGCACGAGCGGGACATCAGCCACTCCTCGGTGGAGCGGGTGATCTTGCCGGACTCGACCATCCTGCTGGACTACATGCTCCACCGGATGACGGGTATCCTCGAGGGCCTGCGGGTGTACCCGGAGCGCATGCGCGAGAACATGGAGCGGAGCTTCGGGCTCATGTACTCCCAGCGGGTGCTCCTGCGCCTCACCGAGAGCGGGTTGCCGCGCCAGCAGGCGTACGAGCTCGTGCAGAGGAACGCCATGCGGGCGTGGAGCGAGCGGATGCCCTTCCGCGATCTCCTGGCCGCCGATGGGGAAGTGACGGCGCGACTGGCTCCCGCCGCACTCGCCGAGTGCTTCGACCCCGCGTGGTATCTCCGGAACGTCGACGCCATCTACCGCCGCCTGAATCTCCTCTGACTTCGGGGATCGCCATGGAAAAGCGCGACAAGATCTACGAGGGCAAGGCCAAGATCGTCTACACCACCGACAAGCGGGGCCTCGTCATCCAGTACTTCAAGGACGACGCCACCGCCTTCAATGCCTTGAAGCGGGGCACGATCCTGGGCAAGGGCGTGGTGAACAACCGCATGTCGGCCATGCTGTTCGAGCGGCTGGGCAAGGCGCGGATCCCCACGCACTTCGTCTCCACCCTGTCGGACCGCGAGATGCTCTGCCACCGGCTCGACATCATCAAGATCGAGACCATCGTCCGCAACGTGGTGGCGGGGAGCCTGGCCAAGCGCACGGGGCTCCCCGAGGGCACCCCGGTGCGGCCGCCCATCGTCGAGCTCTACCTCAAGTCCGATCCCCTCGGCGACCCCATGATCAACGACGACCACGTGCGCATGCTCAAGCTGGCCTCCCCCCGGGAGGTGGCCTGGATCCGCCGCACCGCGCTCAAGATCAATGCCGTCCTCCGGCCCTACCTGGCGCGGAAGGCGCTCCTCCTGGTGGACTTCAAGCTCGAGTTCGGGCGGGCCGGCGGGAAGCTCATGCTGGGCGACGAGATCAGCCCGGATACCTGCCGGCTGTGGGACGCCGAGACGCGCGAGAAGCTCGACAAGGATCGCTTCCGTCAGGACCTCGGCGGGGTGGAGGAGGCGTATCAGGAAGTCTACCGTAGGCTCGCGGCGGGAAAGTGAAAGCGCGCGTTCTCGTCCGCCTCAAGTCGGGCATCCTCGACGTGCAGGGGACGTCGGTGAAGCGGGCGCTCGAGGGCCTGGGCTTCGGCGAGGTGCGTGACCTGCGCGTGGGCAAGGTGCTCGAGGTCGAGCTGGACGCGCCGGACCCGGCGCGGGCGCGCGGACGCATCGAGGAGATGTGCGCGCGGCTCCTCGCCAACCCCGTCACCGAGGACTTCACGGTCGAGATCCTCCCCGAAAACTGAGCCCGACGCGCCGGAAAGTCCGTCCGCTCTTGCCAGAACCGCGGGCGCAGGTTACAGTGGGTTTGCGGTCAACCAAGGAGGAGCGTCCAACTCCCATGAGATTCGGTGTGGTGGTCTTCCCGGGCACGTGGAGCGACTGCGACTTCCACTATGTGATCAGCGAAGTGCTCCGCCAGCCGGTCAGCTATATCTGGCATCGGGAGGCGAATCTCTCCGGGTACGATTGCGTGGTGCTCCCCGGCGGCTTCTCCTACGGCGACTATCTTCGCGCCGGCGCGGTGGCCGGGCGCTCTCCCGTCGTCGAGGCCCTGCCCGAGTTCGTGGCCCGTGGCGGGCTGGTGCTCGGCTCGTGCAATGGCTTTCAGATCCTGTGCGAGTCCCGGCTCCTGCCGGGCGCGCTCACGCGGAACGATTCCCTCCAGTACCGCTGCCAGTACGTGCACGTGCGCGTGGACAACGCCGAGACGGCGTTCACCCGGGCCACGCGTCCGGGCCAGGTGCTGAAGATGCCGATCTCGCACGGCGAGGGGAAGTACTACTGCGACGGCCCCACCCTGCGATCGCTCAAAGAGAAGAACCAGATCGTCTTCCGCTACTGTGCGGAGGACGGGCGCATCACCAAGGACGCCAACCCCAATGGCTCGCTCGAGAACATCGCGGGGGTCGTCAACGAAGAGGGAACGGTGCTCGGCCTGATGCCCCATCCGGAGCGCGCCGCCGAGAAGGCGGTGGGCGGCATCGACGGGCTCGCCATCTTCCATTCCCTCCTCGCCAGCCTGGTCGAGGACGGGACGTTCCTCAAGCGGTAGGACGGAGCGGCGTGAAGTGGGGACGGGGTGACCGGGGCCGAGCGGGTGACCGGCACCGAGCCTAAGGTCACGCAAGAGCTCGCCCTCAGCCACGGCCTCACGGCCGAGGAGTACGACCGCATCATCCGCCGGCTCGGACGCGAGCCGCGCTTCACCGAGCTGGGTCTCTTCTCCGCGCTCTGGTCCGAGCACTGCGCCTACAAGCACTCACGCGTCTACCTGCGCGATCTCCCCACCAAGGGCCCGCAGGTGCTGCAGGGCCCCGGCGAGAACGCCGGCATCGTGGACCTGGGGGGCGGGCTCGCGTTGACCTTCAAGATCGAGAGCCACAACCACCCGTCCTTCATCGAGCCCTTCCAGGGCGCCGCCACCGGCGTGGGCGGCATCCTGCGCGACATCTTCACCATGGGCGCGCGGCCCATCGCCATCCTGGACTCGCTGCGCTTCGCGCCGCCGGACGATGCCAAGGCCCGACGCCTCCTCGAAGGCGTGGTGTCGGGGATCGCGTGGTACGGCAACTGCTTCGGCGTGCCGAACCTGGGCGGCGAGGTCGGCTTCGCTCCCGAGTACGCCGGGAATCCCCTCGTCAATGCCATGGCGGTGGGGCTGGTGCCCACCGATCGGATCTTCCGGGCGCGCGCGGAAGGCGTCGGCAATCCCGTCTTCTACGTGGGCGCCAAGACGGGCCGCGACGGCATCCACGGCGCCACCATGGCCTCGGCCACCTTCGACGAGGGCGCGGCGGAGCGGCGCCCCACCGTGCAGGTCGGGGACCCCTTCACGGAGAAGCTCCTCCTCGAGGCCTGTCTCGAGGCCATGGCTACCGGCGCCATCGTGGGCATCCAGGACATGGGGGCGGCGGGACTGGCCTGCGCCTGCTCGGAAATGCCGGCCCGCGCGGGGACGGGAATGGAGGTGGATCTCGATCGCGTGCCGCAGCGCGAGCGGGGGATGACGCCCTACGAGATCATGCTCTCGGAGTCGCAGGAGCGCATGCTGCTGGTCTGCGCGCGCGGCCGCGAGGAGGAGATCCGCCGGGTCTTCGCCAAGTGGGAGCTGGACGCGGTGGAGATCGGCCGCGTCACCGGCGACGGCATCCTGCGCGCGCGCATGCATGGGGAGATCGTGGCCGAGGTGCCGGTCAAGGCCCTGGCCGACGAGGCGCCCGTCTACGAGCGACCCACCGCGCGCCCGGACTGGCAGGACGCGCTCGAGGCCTTCGACCCGCTGACCTTGCCGGTGGCGGAGCCGGAGCGGGCGCTCCTGGCCCTTGCCGGCTCCCCCGCCATCGCCTCCAAGCTCTGGGTGTATCGCCAGTACGATACCCAGGTCGGCATCAATACCCTGGTCGTGCCGGGCTCGGACGCGGGCATCCTGCGCATCAAGGGGACGCCGAAGGCGGTGGCGGTGACCACCGACTGCAATGCTCGCCAGGTCTATCTCGACCCCCGCCGCGGCGCCGCCATGGCGGTGGCGGAGGCCGCCCGCAACCTCGCCGTATCGGGCGCGCGGCCGCTGGGCCTCACCGACTGCCTCAATTTCGGCTCGCCGGAGCGGCCGGAAATCCTCTGGCAGTTCAAGGAGGTGGTGGCGGGCATCGCCGAGGCCTGCCGGGCACTGGAGATCCCGGTGGTAGGCGGCAATGTCTCCTTCTACAATGAGACTCTCGGGCAAGCGATCCTGCCCACCCCGGTGATCGGGATGGCGGGTCTCCTCGAGGACGCGGAGGCGCGCGGCAGCCAGTGGTTCCAGGAAGTGGGGGACCGCATCGCCCTGATCGGGCCCGACGCGGTGAGCCTGGGAGGCTCGGAGTATCTGTGGGCGCTGCACGGGCGAGTGGCGGGGCGGCTGGCGCCGCTCGACCTCGACCTGGAGCGCGCGGTGCAGGGAGCCTGCCGGGCCGCTATCGAGGCGCGGCTCGTGCGGTCCGCCCATGACTGCGCCGAGGGCGGGCTCGCGGTGACGGTGGCGGAGTGCTGCGTGAGCGGGCCGGCGCCCGTGGGGGCCGTGCTGGAGCTGCCCGCGGGCGGGGACCGGGACGACCTGGCGCTGTTCGGAGAAGGGCCGTCGCGTATCGTGGTATCGGTGCTCGCCTCGGCGACGCGGGCTTTCGAGGCGCTGCTGCTCGAGTTTGCGGTACCGTGGCGCTGGATCGGGAGGGTAGGGGGCGACCGGCTCATCGTGCGCCGGGGCGAGACCCCCGTGGTGGACCTGGCGGTGGAACGACTCGGCCACGAGTGGAGGAGCGGGTTTGCGCGATCTGTCGCCTGACGAGCCCGGCGTCGAGCTGCCCGGCTTCGAGCTCGATGACAAGTTCCACGACGAGTGCGGCCTCTTCGGCGTGTGGAACCACGCGGAAGCCGCCAATGTCACCTATCTCGGGCTCTATTCGCTGCAGCACCGCGGCCAGGAGTCGGCGGGCATCGCCGCCACCGACGGCCATGCCTTCCACGTGGAAAAGGCCATGGGCTGGGTGGCCGACGTGTTCAGCCGGGACCGGCTCAAGCGCCTGCCCGGCAACCGCGCCATCGGGCATGTCCGCTATTCCACCGCGGGCTCGTCGAACCTCCGCAATGCTCAGCCCATCAGCGCCCAGACCGCGCATGGCCCGGTCGCCATCGGTCACAACGGCAATCTTGTCAATGCCGAGGAGCTGCGCCTGAGCCTGGAGCAGGACGGCGCCGTGTTCCAGTCCACCTCCGACACCGAGGTGATCATGCACCTCCTGGCCCGCGCCGACGGCGCGAGCCTGGTGGATCAGCTGCCGCGCGCGCTCAATCGGGTGAAGGGCGCCTTCACCCTCCTCGTGCTCACTCCAGACCGCATGGTCGGGGTCCGCGATCCCTCCGGCTTCCGGCCCCTGTCGCTGGGGCGGCTGGGGGAGGCCTGGGTGCTCGCCTCCGAGACCTGCGCGCTGGACCTCATGGAGGCGGAGTTCGTGCGCGACGTGGAGCCGGGCGAGATGGTCATCATCGACGATCGGGGCGTGACCAGCGTCAAGCCCTTCCGGCCCGCCGAGCGGCTGCAGTGCGTGTTCGAGTACGTGTACTTCGCGCGGCCCGACTCCATGCTGTGGGGGCGCAACGTGCACGCCGTCCGCAAGGCGCTCGGGCATCAGCTCGCCCGCGAGTACCCGGTGGAGGCGGATCTCGTCATCGCGGTGCCCGACTCCGGAGTGGGGGCGGCGCTGGGCTACGCGGAAGAATCCGGCCTCCCCTACGACAGCGGCCTCGTCCGCAACCACTATGTGGGCCGCACCTTCATCGAGCCCAGCCAGGGTATCCGGCACTTCGGCGTGAAGGTGAAGCTCAACCCGAACCGCGAGGTGCTCGCCGGCAAGCGGGTGGTGGTCATCGACGACTCCATCGTCCGCGGCACCACCAGCCGCAAGATCGTGAAGATGATCCGCTCCGCGGGCGCGCGCGAGGTGCACATGCGCATCTCCTCGCCGCCCATCCAGTGGCCGTGCTACTACGGGATCGACACCCCGACCCGGAAGGAGCTGATCGGCGCGAGTCACGACGTGGCGGAGATCCAGCGCTATCTCGGCGCGGATACCCTGGGCTACCTCTCGCTCGAAGGCATGCTGAAGGCGACGGGCAATGACCCGAACCACTTCTGCCATGCGTGCTTCACCGGCCAGTACAAGGTCGGCTTCGAGCAGCCGGATGCCTCGCAGCTCAAGCTGTTCGACTCCTGAGCGACGCCACCGTGGATCCGCTCACCTACCGGGCCGCCGGCGTCGACATCCAGGCCGGGGACGAGGCGGTCCGCCGCATCGCCCGTCTGGCCGCGCGGACGCGGCGCCCCGAGGTGCTGGGCGGCATCGGGTCCTTCGCGGCCTTCTGCTCCATTCCCTCCGGGTACACCGAGCCGGTGCTCGTCTCCTCCACCGATGGGGTGGGATCGAAGCTGAAGGTGGCCTTTCGCGCCGATCGCCACGACACCGTCGGAATAGACCTGGTGGCCATGGGCGTCAATGACCTCCTGGTCCACGGCGCCGAGCCCTTCTACTTCCTGGACTACCTCGCGGTCCATCGGGTGGATCCGGCCCGCGTGGAGGTCATCGTGGCCGGGATCGCGGCGGGCTGCGTCCAGGCGGGCTGCGCGCTGGTCGGCGGCGAGACCGCGGAGATGCCGGATTTCTACGCCCCGGGTGAGTACGACCTCGCGGGCTTCGCGGTGGGCGTGGTGGAGCGGAGCCGCATCGTCACCGGCGAGGCGGTCCAGGCGGGGGATCGCGTGCTCGGGCTGGCCTCCTCGGGGCTGCACAGCAATGGCTATTCGCTCACGCGCCGGGTGGTCTTCGAGCGGCTCGGCCTCGAGGTCGGCGACGCCTTCCCCGGCGCGGGGCGCAGCGTGGCCGACGAGCTCTTGAGCCCCACGCGCATCTATGTGAAATCCATCCTGGCATTGCTGCGTGCGGTGCCCGTCCGCGCCATGGCGCATGTGACGGGCGGCGGCATCACCGAGAATCTCCCGCGCGTGCTGCCCGAGGGCTGCCGCGCGGTGATCCGGCCCGAGACGTGGCCCCTTCCGCCGGTATTCCGGGTGATCCAGGAGGCCGGCCGCGTGGACGAGGACGAGATGCGGCGCACCTTCAATATGGGGCTCGGCTATCTGGTCGTGGTCCGCGCCGAGGATGCCGACGACGCCCGCGCCCTCCTGCGCGGGGCGGGTGAGTCGGTGTTCGAGGTGGGCGAGATCGAGGCCGGCCCGCGAGGAGTCCGCTATGCCTGAGCGCGCGCGGCTGCGCGTGGGCGTGCTGGCATCGGGGCGCGGGTCGAATTTCCAGAGCATGGTGGCGGCCGTGGCGGCCGGCCGCATCCCCGCGGAGGTCGTCCTCCTCGTCTCGGATCGCCGGGAGGCGGGCGCGCTCGAGATCGCGCGGGTTCATGGGATTGCCGCCGAGGTGGTGGAGCCCCGCGAACATCCGGGGCGCGAGGCCCATGACAAGGCGGTGGTCGATCTGCTGGAGGCGCGCCGGGTGGGCCTCGTGTGCCTGGCGGGCTATATGCGCATCCTCGGCGCCGCCTTCGTGGAGCACTTTCGCGGCCGGCTCCTCAATATCCACCCCTCGCTGCTGCCCGCCTTTCCGGGGCTGCATGCGCAGCGCCAGGCGCTCGAGCATGGAGTGGCGCTGGCGGGCGCGACCGTGCACTTCGTGGACGAAGGGACCGATACCGGTCCCATCGTGCTCCAGGCGGCGGTGCCGGTGCTCCCGGACGACACCGAGGCGACGCTGTCCGCGCGCATTCTCGCCGTGGAGCATCGGATCTATCCAGAGGCTATCCGGCTCTTCGCGGAGGGTCGGCTCCGGGTCGAGGGACGGCGGGTGCGCATTCTCGAGGAGGGGCGAGCATGAGCCGGGTGGGTCGCGCGCTCATCAGCGTGCACGACAAGGCGGGGATCGTGGAGTTCGCGAAGGGGCTGGATGCGCTGGGGGTGGAGATCCTTTCCACCGGCGGCACCGCGGCGCTGCTGCGCGAGAGCGGGATCAAGGTGGTGGACGTGGCCGAGGTGACCGGCTTCCCCGAGATGCTCCACGGGCGGGTGAAGACGCTGCATCCCAAGATCCACGGCGGCATCCTGGCCCGGCGCCTGCTGCCCGAGCACATGGCGGCGCTGGCGCAGCACAGTATTCGTCCAATCGACTTGGTCGTCGTGGCGCTCTACCCCTTCGAGAAGACGGTGGCGGACCCCAAGGCCACCCTGGCCGACGCCATCGAGAATATCGACGTCGGCGGCCCCAGCATGATTCGCGGGGCGGCCAAGAATCACGAGAGCGTGGGCGTGGTCACGGATCCCTCGCAGTACGGGTCCGTGCTGGAGGAATTGCGCGCGCATGACGGGGCCCTTTCCGCGGAGACCCGCTACCGTCTGGCCCATGAGGCCTTCCGGCGGACGGCCCAGTACGATGCTGCCATCGCGGCCTACCTGCGCGATCCCGGTGCCCGGGGCGCCGCGCCGGCGGCGGGGGAAGAGCTCCTGCCCCCGCGGCTCCGCCTCGAGGCCGAGCGCGTGCAGGGGCTCCGGTACGGCGAGAATCCGCATCAAACGGCAGCCTTCTACCGCCTGGACGCGCGCGGCGGGGGCCGGCCGCTGGGTCTCTCCGCCGCCTCGCAGCTCCACGGCCCGGAGCTGTCCTACAATAACCTCCTGGACTGGTCGGCGGCGCTGGGCCTTCTCCTCGAGTTCGACGATCCCGCGGCGGTGGTGATCAAGCACACCAATCCCTGTGGTGTCGCCGTGGGCGGCGCGGTGGGCGAGGCCATGCGCCGGGCCAAGGCCTGCGATCCGGTGTCGATCTATGGCGGCATCGTCGGGGTGAATCGGCCGCTCACCATGGAGGTCGTGAAGGAGCTGTCGGGTATTCTCCTCGAGATCCTCTTCGCCCCCTCGTATGAGGCCGACGCGCTGGAGGAGCTGCGCCGCACCAAGAAGAAGTGCCGCGTCTTTCAGCTCCCCTGCGCCCGCGCCGACTATCCCGCGCGGATGGCGGAGCTGCGCAGCGTGCTGGGCGGGCTCCTTGTCCAGGACGCCGATCTCACCGACCTCGATCCCACCCAGCTCAAGGTGGTCTCCCGCCGGGGGCCCACCGACGCCGAGCTCCGCGCCCTCCGGTTCGCCTGGCGCGTGGCCAAGCACGCCAAGTCCAATGCCATCGTGCTGGCCACGGCGGACGAGGTGGTGGGCGTGGGCGCGGGCCAGATGAACCGCGTGGATTCTGCCCGCATCGCGGTGATGCGCGCGCGGGCGAATGGCCTCGAGACCAGGGGTACGGTGTGCGCGTCGGACGCCTTCTTCCCGTTCCCGGACGGACTCGAGGTGGTGGCGGAGGCGGGCGCCACCGCCGCGCTCCATCCGGGCGGCTCCGTCCGCGACGAGGAAGTGATCGCGGCCGCCGACAAGCACGGCATGGCGCTGGTCACTTGCGGCATCCGGCACTTCAAGCACTGACGTGGCCCAGGTCCAACCGGAACGCGTCTTCAGCCTGCGGGAGCTGACCCGGCTCCTGCGGCTCACGCCCAAGCGCGCGGCCCAGCTCCGCCGGCTCGGTCTCCTCCGCGCCGAGTCCGTGGGCTATCGATTCCGCGAGCTGGTGGCCTGCCGCGTGGGGGCCGCCCTGCTCGAGAAGGGGGCCAGCGTGCGCCAGGTGCGCGAGGCCCTGGCCGGCGCCCGCCGGCTCGCGCCCGATGCGGAGACGCCCCTGGCCGAGCTGCGGCTCCTGGTGGAGGACCAGCGCATCGTGGTCGCCCACGAGCAGCTCCGCTTCGACGCCCGCACCGGACAGGCGCTGCTGGATTTTCCGGAGCTGGAGCTCGAGCGCGAGACGCGGGAGTCGCTCGCCTGGGGGCGCGTCCGCCCGCTCATCCCGCCCCGCGACGCCGCCGAGGTGTGGTTCGAGCGCGCGGCGGAGTGGGACGGCGATCCGGAGCGCTGGGAGGCTGCGGTGGACGCCTACGAGCGCGTGCTCGCCATCGATCCCGTCTACGCGGCGGCGTGGAACAACCTCGGCCTGCTCCAGCACCGCATGGGGCACTACGAGCGAGCGGGGGAGTGCTATCGCGCCGCGCTCGGCGCCGATGAGACCTGCACCCAGGCCGCCTTCAACCTGGGCTCGCTGCAGGAGGATCTGGGCGACTTCACCGCTGCCGTCAACTGGTACCGGCGGGCGCTGGAGATGGATCCGGACTATGCCGACGCGCACTTCAATCTCGCCGGCGTGCTGGGCAAGATGGGGCGCGCCGAGGCCGCCGCCATCCACTGGCGGCGCTATCTCGAGCTGGACCTCGGCAGCCCCTGGTCCCAGATCGCCCGGTCCCACCTCGAGCAGGCTGCCGACGCGACGGCGCCGGACGAATCGGACGGGGACGAGGATGTCCCCGGCGAGCGCGAGCCCGCCAAGCCCGAGCGGGAGCGGTGAGAGTCCTCCTGGTCGGCGGCGGCGGCCGCGAGCATACGCTCGCCTGGAAGCTCGCCCAGAGCCCGCGGCTCACCGAGCTCATCGCCGCGCCGGGCAACCCCGGCATCGCGCGTTTGGGCCGCTGCGTCGCCATCAAGGATCATGAGGTAGAGGGCCTTCGTGATCTGGCGCTGCGGGAGCGGGTGGACCTCACCGTGGTGGGGCCCGAGCTGCCGCTCTCCCTGGGGCTTGTCGATCGGTTCCGCGAGCGCGGCCTTGCCGTCTTCGGCCCCTCGCAGGCGGCGGCGCGGCTCGAGAGCAGCAAGGCCTTCGCCAAGGACCTCATGGCCCGCTACCATATCCCGACCGCGCGCTATCGGGTGTTCAGCGAGCTCGCTCCCGCGCGCGCCTGGTGCCGCGAGCTGCGCGTGCCGCTGGTGGTAAAGGCCGATGGGCTGGCGGCGGGGAAGGGCGTCCGCATCTGCCGGACGCTGGCCGACGCCGATGCCGCGCTGGCGCTCTGCCTGGAGTCGGGAGCCTTCGGCGCCGCGGGCGCGAGCGTGGTGGTGGAGGAGTTCATGGAAGGCGAGGAGGCCTCCTTCTTCGCTATCACGGACGGCACCGCGATCCTCCCGCTGGCCGGCGCGCAGGATCACAAGACGGTATTCGACGGGGACCATGGGCCCAATACCGGCGGCATGGGCGCCTACTCGCCCGCGCCCATCCTGGACGCGGCGATGGCCGATCGCGTGATGGTCGAGATCGTGCGGCCCACGGTGGCCGCCATGGCGAAGGAGGGGGTGCCTTTCGCGGGCTTCCTCTATGTCGGGCTCATGATCGGGCGCGACGGCCCCCGCGTGGTCGAGTTCAACTGCCGCTTCGGCGATCCTGAGTGCCAGGTGGTGATGCCGAGGCTCGGCGACGACCTTCTCCCGCTCCTGGCCGCGGTGGCCGGCGGCGGTGGCTTGCCCGCCGCGCTCGCCTGGAAGCCGGACGCGGCGGTGTGCGTGGTGCTCGCCTCCGGGGGCTACCCGGGCCGCCATGACACGGGTCTCCCCATCACCGGCATCGAGGAGGCCGAGGCGCTGCCCGGCGTCCAGGTCTTTCATGCCGGCACCGCGCGCCGCGACGGTGTCCTCGTCACCGCGGGCGGCCGCGTGCTCGGCGTGCACGCGACGGGACCCGATCTGCGCGCCGCGGTGGACACCGCCTACGCGGCCGCGGACCGGATCCAGTTCACGGGCAAGCACCACCGGCGGGACATCGCGTGGAGGGCGCTCCACCGGTGACCACCGTTCACCGCGTGGACGCGGGGCACCCGGACGGGCCGGGGCTCGACGCGGCCGCGGCGGTACTCAAGGCCGGCGGCACCGTGGCCTTTCCCACCGAGAGCTTCTATGGGCTGGGCGCGGACGCTCTCGATCCCGAGGCGGTGGCGGGCGTATTCCGCATCAAGGGCCGCGCGGAGTCCAATCCCGTGCTCGTCCTCGTGGACTCCGTGGAGCGCGCGCTCACGCTGGTCGCCGCCGCCGGGCCGGAGGTGCGTGCCCTCATGGCGCGATATTGGCCGGGGCCGCTCACCCTCGTGCTGCCGGCGGGGGCGGTGGTGCCCCCGGCCATCACCGCGGGGACGGGCACGGTGGGCGTGCGCGTGCCCGGCCATCCGGTGACGCTCGCGCTGCTGCGCGCGGCGGGCATGGCGCTCACCGGCACCTCCGCGAACCCCAGCGGCGAGCCCCCGCCGTCTCGCGCGGACGAGGTGGCCCGGCGGCTCCCCGGGCTCGTGGACGTCATCCTGGACGGCGGGCCCACCGCGGGCGGCCCCGGGTCCACCGTGGCGGACTGCACCGTCTGGCCACCCCGCATCCTGAGACAGGGCCCCGTGCGCCTGTGACCGTCTCGATCACGGGCGTCATCCAGGCGGGCGGCAAGAGCACGCGGATGGGCGGGGAGCCCAAGGCGCTGCTCGAGCTGGGCGGCCGCCGCATCGTCGAGCGCGTGCTCGACGTCCTGCGCGCCGTCGCCGACCCGGTGCTGCTCGTGACCAATACACCGGAGCTCTATCGCTTCCTGGGCTTACCAATGATCGCCGACGTCTTTCCCGACGGCGGCTCGCTCGGGGGCATCTACTCGGGGCTCCTGGCGGCGCCGGGGGAGGTCGCCTTCACGATGGCCTGCGACATGCCGTTCGTCTCACCGGCGGTGGCCCGACTGGTGACACGTCCCGCGCGCCGGAGGCGGATGTGGTGGCCCCGCGCGTCGGCGAGCAGTGGGAGACGCTCCACGCCTGTTACGGCAAGGGCTGCCTCGGCCCCATGGAGCGGCGGCTGCGCGAGGGTCGGCTCAAGATCACCGGGTTCTTCGACGAGGTGCGGGTGCTCGCGATACCGGAGGCGGAGATCGCGCGGCTGGCCGACCCCGCCCGCGTGTTCATGAACGTCAATACGCCCGAGGAGCTGGCGCGCGCCCGCGCGCTGGTGGGGGCTCCGCTAGATGGACGCGCGCGCCGCGGGGCTGGGGCTGACATCGATCCAGGAGATCAATACGCTGCCGCGCGAGATGGCGGAGGCGCTCTACCTCCGGCTGGTGCCCGGCGAGCTGCTGCGCCGTCTCGAGATCAGCCCCAGCACGCTGTGCCGGCCCGACGGCGCCCGGCTGGTCCGCATCACCGCGCCGGAGGAACGGCCCTGGGCGCGCGTGGAGGTGCGCGCGGCGCCCGGCGATCGCGATCCCATGCTGCTGATGGACGTGGAGATGTCGGCGATGTCGGTGCCGGAGCTGGCCTTCGTCCAGATCAACGATCCCGACGCCCCCCGCTACGGCATCGACCGTGACGCGGGCGGGCGGGACACGCTGTTCGGCACCGCGTCCCGCAATCTGGACGAAGAGGCGCGCGCGATGCGGGACGGGCTGGCGCCCGGCCAGGTACGCCGGGGCCTGGGGATGCTCGCCCGCGTGCTCCAGTGCATGGAGGCCTTCTGCGGGATCATCGGCAAGGATCTCTACCTCATCGACCCGCTCTTCTACCACTCCGCCGTCCTCTACGAGCGGCGCGGCTGCGGGTACATCATGGGCCGCGAGATCATGGAGCTCCTCCACGAGCAGTTCTCCCAGACGGGCGCCCTCACCCGAGGGCCTCGACGGCGCCACGCCGTTCCGCGCCCCCGGGGCCGGACTCACCGTGCGCGGCCGGAGCTGGGCGCTTCACGACGGCGTGTCGGGCCATGCCTGGGGCGGCGTCAAGATGTACAAGGCGACCGGCCGCCATGCGGGCGTGAACACCTTCCCCGGAGGACTATACTAGCGGGGATATGCCGAAGAAGAAGAAGCCCCTCTACGCCCGCGTGCGCAAGCCGATGCCGCGCAAGCCCCCCAAGGTCGAGGTGCCCAAGACCGCATACCGGCGCCGGCCCAAGCACCCGCGAGCCTGGGCGAGAGCGCGTGATGCACACGGTGGTCGTCCACTACCACGAGATCAGCCTCAAGCGCGGCAACCGGCCGCTCTTTCTCCGCCGGCTCCAGGACAATCTCTTGCGCGCCGTCGGCGACCTCGGTTCCGCGCGTGTGGAGCAGCTGCCGGGCCGCATCGTGCTGCGCCTCGACGGCGACTCTCGACGCCGGCGCCATCGCCGACCGGATCGGCCGCGTCTTCGGCGTGGCCAACTTCGCCCTCGCCGAGCGGACGTATCCGGACATGGACGCGCTGAAGCGGGCGGTGGATCGCGTCACCGCGGACCGGCGCTTCGCGTCCTTCCGCATCACCGCACGACGGGCCTTCAAGACCACGCCGCTGTCGTCGCTGGAGATGAATCGCGAGCTGGGGGCCCACGTGCTCGCGCGCGGCATCCCGCGCGGGTGAGCCTCGAGCATCCCGAGCTGAACGTCCACGTCGAGGTGCTGCCCGGCCAGGCCTTCGTCTACGCCGACCGCCGGCCGGGCCCCGGCGGGCTCCCGGTGGGCTCCAGCGGCATGGTGGCGGCGCTGCTCTCCGGCGGCATCGACTCGCCGGTGGCGGCGTGGCGGCTGATGAAGCGGGGCTGTCGCGTCACCTTCGTGCACTTCCACAGCGTGCCGTACCTGCCCGACATCTCGCGGGGCAAGGCGCGCGCCCTCGTGGAGCGGCTCACCGCGTGGCAGTACGTCTCGCGCCTCTTCCTGGTGCCCTTCGGCGAGATCCAGCGCGCGGTGGTGCTGGCGGTGCCGGGACCGCTGCGCGTGGTGGTCTACCGGCGCCTGATGCTCCGCATCGCGGAAGTTATCGGGCGGAGCAGCGGCGCGCTGGCGCTGGTCACCGGCGAGAGCGTGGGGCAGGTGGCCTCGCAGACGCTGCACAATCTCGCCCGCGTGGACGAGGTGGCCGACATGCCGGTGCTGCGGCCGCTCATCGGCATGGACAAGCTCGAGATCACCGCCCAGGCCGAGGCCATCGAGCACCTACGGGATCTCCATCGAGCCGGATGCCGACTGCTGCACGCTTTTCGTGCCGAAGAACCCCGGCACGCGTGCGAGCCGCGAGGAGATCGCCGCCGTGGAGAGCCGGCTGGACGTCGCCGGCCTGGTGGCGATGGGCGTGACGGGTGCCGAGCTCGAGACCTTCGACTTCCCCGCGGGCGCGGGCCCCATGCGACCGCGCCCCGCCGCGGCTACGCAGGTCGCGGAGGCGCCGGCCGCCGGTGAGCGTGGACCTGACCTTTCTGGGGGCCGCCGGCACCGTCACCGGCTCCCGGCATCTCCTCGAATCGGATCGAGCCCGCGTGCTGCTCGATTGCGGGCTCTTCCAGGGCCTCAAGGCGCTGCGCCAGCGGAACTGGCAGGCCGCCGCCCCTGGACGTGCGGCGGCTCGACGCGGTGATCCTGAGCCACGCCCATATCGATCACTCCGGCTATCTGCCGCGCCTGGTGAAGACGGGCTTCGCGGGCCCCGTGTACTGCACGCGCGGCACCGCCGAGCTCCTGCGGGTCATGCTCCCGGACGCCGCGCATCTGCAGGAGGAAGAGGCCGCCTTCGCCAACCGGCAGAGGACCTCCCGCCACGATCCCGCGCTGCCTCTCTTCACCACCGAGGACGCGGCGAAGTCACTGCGACGGTTACGCGCAATTGAGTTCGGCGCGGAGTTCGTTCCCGCGCCGGGCGTCGCAGGCGCGCTTCACGCCCGTCGGGCCATATCCTCGGGGCGGGGCTGGTCGAATGCCGGCTCGGCGGGCGCCTGGTGGTCTTCTCGGGTGATCTCGGCCGCTACAACGTGCCCATCATGGTGGATCCGGAGCCGGTGGCGGAGGCCGACGCGCTCCTGATCGAGTCCACGTACGGCAACCGGCTTCACGAGGCCGGCGACCCGCTCGACCGGCTCACCGCGGCGGTGATGCGCGCGCAGGACAAGAAGGGGCTGGCTCCTCATCCCCGCCTTCGCCGTCGGGCGCGCCCAGGAAATCCTCTACGACCTTCGCGAGCTGGAGGAGGCCGGCCGCATCCCGTCGCTGCCGGTATTCCTCGACAGCCCCATGGGCATCCAGGCCACCGCCATCTACGCGCAGCACCCCGACGGAGCACGATGCCGCGTACCGGCGCATCGCCGCCGGCGGGCAAGCGCCCCTTCGCCCCGCGCCGCTTCGAGATCACGCGCACGGTGGACGACTCGAAGCGACTCAACGACATCCCGGGCCCCGGCATCATCCTCGCCGGCAGCGGCATGGCCACCGGCGGGCGCATCCTCCACCACTTCGCGGCGCCTGCTCCCGCTCCCCGAGACCACGGTGCTCTTCGTGGGCTATCAGGCCGCGGGCACCCGCGGGCGCCTGCTCAGGGACGGGGCCACGGAACTGCGGATGTTCGGCGGCACGGTGCCCGTACGCGCCACCATCATGGTGAGCGACGCCTACTCCGCGCATGCCGACCGCGCCGAGATCCTGCGCTGGCTCGGGGGCTTCAAGCGCCCGCCGGGCATGACCTATATCGTGCACGGCGAGCCCGAGGCGGCGGCGGCGCTGCGCGAGGCCATCGTGGGCACCCTCGGCTGGCGCGCGGAAGTGGCGCGTGACGGCCAGCGGGTGACGGTCTGACACCCGCGGGAGACGCGGACGGACATGCCGCTCGGGTACAAGCTGGTGCGGGCGCTCTCGCGCCTGCTCCTACGGCTTTTCTATCGCCGGGTCGAGGTAGTCGGCGCGGAGCGCATCCCGCCTCGACGGTCCGTTGCTCGTCCTCGCCAATCACCAGAATGCGCTGGTGGACGGCATGCTGCTCCTGGCGGTGATTCCCCGCCGGCTCCGGCCGCTGGCCAAAGCGCCGCTCTTCTCCAATCCCCTGATCGGGCCCTTTCTCCGGATGATCGGCGCCATCCCCGTCGTCCGGCGCCAGGACACCGGCACCGCCACGGTGGAGAACACGCGCATGTTCGAGGCGGCGGGCCGCACCCTGGCGGAGGGCGGCGCCATCCTCATCTTTCCCGAGGGCAAGAGCCAGCCCGAGCCCGTGCTCCAGCCGCTGCGCTCGGGCGCCGCGCGGCTCTTGCTCGGCGCCGAAGCGGCGGAGGGTCGCGCGCTCGACTCTACCGTGGTCCCGGTCGGGCTCCTCTTCAACGAGCCCGGCACCTTTCGCAGCGGCTGGGCTCATGTGCTGGTCGGCGAGTCTCTGCGTCTGGGGGAGACGCGGGCCCGCTATGCGGCGGAGCCGGAGGCGACGGTGCGTGACCTCACCGAGCGGATGGAGGACGCGCTCGGCGCCCTCATCGTCGAGGCGGGTGACCGCGAGACGCAGCGGCTGCTCCACGTCGCGGAGTCGATCTGGCGCGCGGAAGGCGCCGTCCCCGCGGTGGATGCCGAGGCCAGCGCGGAGTGGCGCCGGCGGGCGGTGCGCGCCTATCGCTGGCTCCGTACCCGCGAGCCGGAGCGCATCGTCGCGCTTCGTCGCGAGATGCTACCACTACGCGGCGCTGCGCGAGCGAAGCGGGCTCGGCGAGCGGGGGCTCGACGCACCGTTCTCGCGCGGGACCGCGCTCCGCTGGGCGCTTCGCGAGACGTTCCTCCTGATCCTCGGCCTGCCGCTGGCGCTCTGGGGGCTGGCGGTCCATGCCGGCGCCCTACCGCATCAACGGCTGGGTGGTCCGGCTGGCGCATCCTGATGGCGACGCGGAGGCCACGTACAAGCTGGTCCTGGGGATGGTGCTCTTTCCCGCTGTGCTGGATCGCCGAGGGCTGGCTGGCGTGGCGGCTCGGGCGGGTGGCCGCTGCTCGGCTTCTTTCTGATCGCCCTGGTTCCCTCGGGACTGTTCGCGCTGGGGTGGAAGGACCGGCTCGAGCGCGTCGCGCGCGAGACTCGCGCGCTCGTGCACTTGCTCACCCGGCGCGACCTTCGCCGCTTCCTCGTCGCGCGGCGCCGCGGCCTCGCCGAAGAGTTCGAGGCCCTCGTGCGCCTCGTGCCCGAAGTCCGTGCTCGACGGCACGCGAGGAGGACCGGAAACACCATATCTAGCGGCTCCTTGACACTCGACCCCGACGGAGCGTAAGGTGGCCGCCATGGTGGCCGTGGCGCTGGGCGCCGATCACGCCGGCTGGGAGCTCAAGGAAGCCCTCAAGGCCTGGCTCATCGATCAGGGCCATCACGTGCTCGACTTCGGCACGCACTCCCCCGACTCCGTCGACTATCCCGACTATGCGGCCCAAGTCGCGGAGGCGGTGGCGGTGGCAAGGTGGACCATGGCGTGCTGGTTTGCGGCACCGGCATCGGCATGGCCATCGCGGCCAACAAGGTGCGGGGCGTGCGCGCCGCGGTATGCGGCGACACCTTCACCGCGCGGGTGAGCCGCGAGCACAATGACGTCAACGTGCTCTGCCTCGGGCGCGCGCCTCACCGGCCGGGACCTCGCGCGCGAGATCCTCCAGATCTGGCTCGACTCCACCTTCGCGGGCGACCGGCACGCGCGGCGGGTGGGGAAGATCACCGCGATGGAGCAGCGCCTCCGCGCGGACGGCTGCCGCTAGGGCGCGCCATGGCCGGCCATCTCGAGCAGGTGGACCCCGAGATCGCCAAGGCGATCCGCGGCGAGACCGAGCGGCAGGCCCGCAACCTCGAGCTGATCGCCTCCGAGAACTTCGTCTCCGAAGCGGTGCTGGAAGCGGTGGGCTCCGTCCTCACCAACAAGTACGCCGAGGGCTATCCGGGCAAGCGCTACTACGGCGGCTGCGAGATGGTGGACGTCGCGGAGGAGCTGGCCATCGCCCGCGGCAAGGAGCTCTTCGGGGCCGAGCACGTCAACGTGCAGCCGCACTCGGGCTCGCAGGCCAACATGGCGGTGTACCTCACCCTGCTCAAGCCGGGCGACACCGTACTGGGCCCGAACCTCTCCCACGGCGGCCACCTGACGCGCGGGGAGCCCGATGAACTTCTCGGGCAAGCTCTACACCATCGTCCCCTACGGGGTCCGGAAGGACACCGAGCGCATCGACATGGACCAGGTGCGCGACCTCGCGCGGCAGCACCGGCCCAAGCTCATCATCGCCGGCGGCTCGGCCTTCCCGCGCGCCATCGAGTTCAAGCCCTTCCGCGAGATCGCCGACGAGGTGGGCGCGGCCTTGATGGCCGACATCGCGCATCCCGCCGGTCTGGTGGCGGCGGGGCTGCACCCCTCGCCGGTGCCTTACGCGGACTTCGTGACCACCACCACGCACAAGACCCTGCGCGGCCCCCGCGGCGGCATGGTGATGTGCCGCGCGGCGCATGCCAAGGACCTCGACCGCGTGGTGCTGCCCGGCATCCAGGGCGGGCCGCTCATGCACGTGATCGCGGCCAAGGCGGTGGCCTTCCGCGAGGCGCAGACGCCGGCCTGGCGAGCCTACCAGGGGCAGATCGTCCGAGAACGCCAAGGCCTTGGCCGAGGCCATGCTCGCGCGCGGCTTCCGGCTGGTCTCGGGCGGCACCGACACCCATCTCCTCCTGGTGGACCTCACGGCCAGGGGCGTCACCGGCAAGGACGCGCAGGAGGCGCTCGATCGCGCCTGGATCACCACGAACAAGAACGGCATCCCGTTCGACACCAAGGGGCCCATGGTCACGAGCGGGATCCGCCTCGGTACCCCCGCCGTCACCACGCGCGGCATGAAGGAGGCCGAGATGGCGCCGATCGCGGATTTCATCGACCGCGTCCTCACCAAGCTTGGCGATGCGGCCACCGAGGCCGCCGTGCGCGCGGAGGTGCAGGAGCTCACGTCGCGGTTCCCCCTCTACCCGGAGCGGCTCCGCCCATGAAATGTCCCTTCTGCGGCCATACGGAAGACCGCGTGGTGGACTCGCGCGTGGGGCGCGACGGCGAGTTCATCCGCCGCCGGCGCGAGTGCCTCAAGTGCCACCGCCGCTACACGACCTACGAGTACATCGAAGACGTGCTGCCCCACGTGGTCAAGCGCGATAGCCGGCGCGAGCCGTTCGACCGGCAGAAGCTGCGCGGGTCCATCCTCAAGGCCTGCGAGAAGCGCTCGGTGGGCGTGCAGGCGGTGGACGACGTGGTCGCCGAGATCGAGACCAAGCTGCACGAGCGGGCCGAGAAGGAGATCACCTCCAAGGAGCTGGGCGAGGTGGTGATGGAGCATCTCCAGAAGCTCGATCAGGTCGCCTATGTCCGCTTCGCCTCCGTCTACCGCCAGTTCAAGGACATCTCCCAGTTCATGGACGAGGTGAAAGGGCTCATCAAGGAAGGCGAGAAGGTCAAGCCCGCCAAGCCGGCCAAGGTCGCGCCCCGGCGGTAGGCGTCCCCAGGGGAAGGCGAGCCGATGGGTACCCGCCTCCCGGAACGAGAGTCAAGGCAACCGACCTCCGCCCACGAGCGCGCCGAGGGCAGCCCGGAGCCGCCGGTGGCGGTCGAGCTTCCTGAGATACGCGAGCTCGCTCGGGCCGCCCTTGGCGCGGATCACGGCCATGAGCCGCGCCCGTTCGCTGGGAGGCCACCGCTCGAGGTCGGCCACCAGCGCCACCAGCGGCGTCAGCCGCTCGAACCAGCGGCGCTCTTCCGCCGCCCAGCGCGCCGGCAGAGCCGAACCCAGGGCGCGGGCCACCCGCGCCCGGTCGGCGCGCTGGGCGGCCCGGCGGTCGCCGCCGAACTCGCGTCCGATGCGGCGCGCGACCAGGGCGGCCAGCGCGCTGGCGGTCACGCGGTCGGGCGCGGAACCCGGTAGTCGCAGGATCAGGTCGGTCTGGGCCAGCCGGCGGAGCACTGACGGCGGCGAGCGGTATCCCCGGTCGTGCGCGATCTTCGCCTGCTCTTCCTCGGCCAGACGCTGCGCCGCCGGGTCGAGCGGCCGGAAGCCGAGCCGGCGATAGAAGTAGAAGGCACCCGTGCGGAGCGCCTCCTCGTTCTCGTAGCCGATCTGGTACCGGTCCACGAGCACCGCGCGCATGCGGAAGACGTGGTAGTAGACGCGCAGGATCTGGCTCGCCACGAACGCCGACTCGCCCTGACGGAAGGACTCGAACACGTTGAGCGCCCATTCGAGCCTTCCCCACATGCCCCAGCCGGCACCATAGCTCATGGGGACGCCGTTCTTCAGCAGCAGGAAGGCGTAGTACGCCTGGACCGGCAGTCGGAACTCCGGCGCCAGGCCGATCAGCGCCACCCGCAGCCCGCGGCCGGGGTCGGCCACGAGCACATCGTTGGGGTTAGGGTGCGAGAAGGCGTACAGCTCGCGGGCCCGGGTGGCCATCGACGCCCGGGCCATATCGATCAGAGACCGGGCTCAGCGCCCGGCCGGCCGGGCGCGGAGGGGAAAGCGGTCGAGTGATCTCGCGGGCGAAGTCGACGCCACCGCGCCGGAGCCCGTCGCCGTGCCCCGCCCCGTGCATGAAGCGCGGTCCGCCCGTCAGGACGGCTCGCGTGCGGGACGGCGCCGTTCCGCGCAGGCGCCACTCGATCGGCAGCGCCAGGCCCTCAAAAAGCGCGTCGCGGGCGGCGAGCGGCAAGGGCGCACGCTCGAACAGCTCGAGGAGGGTCCGCAGGTCGCTCAGCCCGCGGTGGCCCTTGGCCAGCGCGAGCCACTGTCGCGGGTGGAGCCCGCCCTCGCTGAACGCCTCGCTCTCCTGGTGGGTGACGAGGAGCGGAAGCAGCTCCTCCAGCCGCTCGGTGTCCTCGAAGCGCCGCCACGCGACCTCGACGTCGGCCGGGAAGCGCGACGCGAGCCAGCGCGCCATCGGAAGGCCGAACGGGTAGTCGAGCCTGGTGCCCGCGATCCCGGAGTCGTGGAGCCGCGCCCTGGCCGGCCGTCTGAGCCGCGCGACGCGCGCAGGGAACGCCGCCAGCGCGCGCTCCACCCGCTCCTGGACCTCGGGGCCGTCGGGGTACGCCCGCAGGAAGCAGAGCGCCTCGTGGAGCTTCGCGAGAGTGGCCGGTGACCTGATCGGCGAGCTCGCTAGTTGGTCCAGCAGGCCGAGCTTCTCGTTGCCGTCCTCGGCGGCGAACCGCGCGACGATGGCCGTCAGCCGATCGACGAGGGCCCGGGTCCCCGTCACGTCGAGCCGATGTGCGCGGGGAGGGTCCCGCCGTCGGTCATACGATCAGCCACGTGCACAGGCTGACCAAGCGTCGCTGGCTGCCGAACCTCGTGTCGATGCGGGCGCTCGTCGGCGGCAAGACCGCGCGTGCGCGTGTGCACCCGCTGCCTCAAGGCGGGCAAGGTCACGAAGGCATTTAAGCATAAGCACAACCGGGAAGGGAGCCGGGTGAGCCAGGGCGCATCGGAGGTCTCCGCGCGAGCTTGGCGAAGGGGAAATTGCCGGCCCAGAGGGCAGTGACGAGGAAGAGGAGGCGGAGCGGCGTACGCGCAGACGCAGGACATCCGCCGACATAGTTCGGCCCTGCCGGGATGGGGCCGACAGGGCCGAGCGCCACTACGTAGGCGCCTTACTTCTTCTTCTTCTTGGTGGCCTTCTTCTTCGCCATCGTTTCACCCCCTCCCGATCCGCGCGCGTCGGCGGAGAATTAGGACAGTTCGGACTCTAAGGGGGTGAAAAAATGGTGTCAAGGAGAAAATACACGATGAGGGGGTCCAGGCCCCCTCCGGGGCCCATATCTTGGGGGTGGGCCCGGCGCGCGGACGGGTTACTCGTCGTCCTCCTCGGCGGTGGAGGGCTTGCGCTCGTCGCGGCGCTTCACGAACTCGCGATTGAGCGGCATGCCCTTCTTGCAGAGGGGACAGGTCTCCGGCGCATACGTCGGGAAAGTCGCGGCTCACGAGACTGAAGATGGTCTTGCCGTCCACGTCGCTGCGCTTGGTCCGACGCCAGAGCGCGCCGATCCCGACGATCTTGCCGCCCAGGCTCTCCACCAGCTCGGTGAGGAGCCGCACGGTCGCGCCGGAGCTGACGAGATCCTCCACCACGAGCACCTTGGTGCCCTGGCGGATGAGCCGGTGGAACTCCACCGGCAGCGTCACGCGGCGCTTCCCTCCGCTCACGCCCTTGGTACCGTACATCACGGTAGGCCGCGAGGGATGCGCGCGCGCCACGCAGTGGGAGAGGATGAGCGCTCCTGGTCCCGTCGAGACCACCACGTCGATGGGCCAGGGCGCGAAGTGCTTGGCGATCACCGCGCCCAGCCCCTCCGTGAACGAGGGCTCGGTGGTGACGAGCGTCTTCTCGATGTACTCCGTGGTGTGCTGGCCCGACGGGAGGAGGATGTGGTCGTTGGCGTGGTAGGCGCCGGTGCGCTTGAGAATCTCGAGGTGAATCTTCTCGCGCACCTCCGCGTCCATGGTCTCGTTGTCCTTGCGCGAGCGGCGGCGGGGTCATCGCGGGCTCCTTCCAGAGGGGTTGGCGGTCAGAATGGCAATCGGCGCGCTGCCTTGTCAACCGGAAAGATACGCAGGTAAACTGGCCCGACGATGAAGATTCTGGCGCTCGAGTCGGCCACCCTCGCGGGCGGCGCCGCGCTGCTGGACGGCGACCACCTCGTGGGCGAGAGCACGCTGTCCATCGCGCTCACGCACTCGGAGCGCATGATGGCGGTGGTGGACCGGTTGATGACCGACTGCGGTTGGTCGCCCAAGGAGCTGGAGGGGCTCGCGGTCTCCATCGGCCCCGGATCGTTCACCGGGCTCCGCATCGGGATTGCCACCGTCAAGGGTCTGGCCCTGGCGCTGGGGCTGCCGGTCGCGCCGGTACCCACGCTCGACGCGCTGGCCGCGACTCTACCCTTCGCGGACGCGGCGGTCTGTCCCCTGCTCGACGCGCGCAAGGGCGAGGTGTTCTGCTCGCTGTACCGCTGGCGAGAGCGCGAGATGACGCGCGAGTGGGACTATCTGGCGCTGACGCCCGAGGAGGTGGCGGCGCGGCTCACCGCGCCCGTCATCGTGCTGGGCGACGGGGTGTCCGCGTGTCGCCCGTATCTGGTCCCCCTGGGCGCCGGGGTGCGCGAGGCGCCGCCCGCGCGACGGTTGCCCTCGCCGGCCACGGTGGCCCAGCTCGGTCATGCCATGCTCGCCGCGGGCCGCGGCATCGCCGCGGAGGCCGTGACGCCGCTTTACCTGCGGCCGTCCGAGGCCGAGCTCAAGGCGCGGCGCACCGCATGATGGGGGCCCTGGCGCTCGCCCCCATGGCGCTGGAGGACCTCGACGAGGTCCTCGACATCGAGCGCGTGTCATTCAAGACGCCGTGGTCGCGCGCCGCGTTCCGTTACGAGATCACGCAGAACCGGGTGGCTCGCTGCCTGGCGATCCGCCTGGATGGACGGCTGGTTGGCTATCTGTGCCTGTGGGAGATCGGCCACGAGATCCACATCACCAATCTGGCCGTGCATCCGGACTGCCGCCGGCAGGGGCTGGCGCGGAGCCTGATCCAGAGCGTGCTGGAGGACGGTCGCGGCCGGGGCGTCACGCTCGCGTTCCTGGAAGTGCGCCCCACCAATTCGGAGGCGCTGGGATTGTACGAGAGCCTGGGCTTCAGCGTGATCGGCCGCCGGAAGGGCTACTACTTCGACACCGGCGAGGACGCCCTCGTCATGGAAACCCGCCTGGCCGGGGATCCGCGCGGACCGTGGCGCCTGATCGCGCGCCCGGGCCGCACCCGAGGGGAACTTCGGCGCCTCGTCGGCGGTTTACCGGGAGGTTCATGGGCCACGTTCTAGGTCTGTTCGTCCTGGTAGGGATGGCGCTTGCCGTGACCGCCCCGGCGGCCGCCCAGGCTCCCAGCGCCGCGGAGCTGGCCCGGGGGAAGTACGTCTTCGGGGCCACCGGAGGCTGCGGCTGCCACACCGTGCCCAAGCAGCCCGTGAATGCCGGCGGGCGCAAGTACGACGGGCCCTTCGGCACCGTCTACTCGACCAATATCACCCCCGATCCCAAGACGGGCATCGGCTCCTGGACGGACGAGCAGATCGTCACCGCCATCCGCCTGGGACGCCGCCCCAACGGCGAGCGGCTCCTGCCCGTGCATCCGTATACCGTCTTCAACGGCATGGCCGAGGGGGACCTCAAGGCGGTGACCGCCTATCTCCGCTCCCTGCCTCCGGTCAACCGTCCGAACCAGCCGAAGAAGATCACCATGCCGCTCTTCGAGTCGGTGTTCCTGCCCGGCTGGCTGGCCGCCTTCGCGCCGAAGGAGACGCCGCCGCCCAGCGCACCCGCGGGCGGCCTCGCGCGCGGCGAGTACCTCGTGCGGGCGGTGGCCCACTGCGGCGAGTGTCACACGCCGCGGACCATGACCATGGCCACCGATAACTCGCGCTTCCTGGCCGGCAATCCCAAGGGGCCGGAGAACTCCGAGGTCCCGAACATCACGCCCGACAAGAGCACCGGGCTCACGTGGACCGTGGAGCAGATCGCCGACTATCTCGGCACCGGAAACAAGCCGGACGGCGACGTCGCGGGTAGCCTCATGTCCGAGGTGATCCAGGGAACCACCGCGGGGTACAAGGACCTCACCAAGGCGGATCTCCTCGCCATCGCGTTTTATCTCAAGTCCATCCCGCCGGTCCAGTACAAGATCGGGAAGTAGCGGCGGCGTGCAGTGCCCTCTAGCCAAGGAGTCGATATGAAGCGACGGGCAATCACCGTGACGTTGGTCGTGGGAAGTCTGGCCGCTGGTCTGCTCGCCGGCTGCGCGACCGGCGACAAGAAGACCGTGGGCTCCGGAGACATCGTGGCCGATCGCCAGCGCATCATGCGCCTCAATGGCGGCTCGTGGGCGGATGCCCAGGCCAAGATCAAGGCGGGCAATTTCGAGGCGGTGGCGGTGAACGCCGAGACCATGGCGCTGAACGCCGAGCACATCCCGATGCTGTTCCCGAAGGGCTCGCTGACGGACAAGTCCAAGGCGAAGCCAGAAATATGGGACAAGCTGGCCGAGTTCGAGGCCGCGGCGAAGACCATGCAGAGGGAGTCCGAGAAGCTGCGTGATGCCGCCCGCGCCAAGAATCAGGCGCAGGTGGAGGCCATCGCGAAGGACTTCGGCCGCGTCGCCTGCGGCACCTGCCACACGCCGTTCCGCGTTCCGCCTCCGCGTCAGGGTTAATCACTCCCGCACCCTCACCGCGGAGGGCGTCCTCAGGGGGCGCCCTCCGCGGAACCCCGCGCATCGCTTGACAATCCGGAGCCGCCCACGGATGCTGTTCGGGCCATGAATCCCCTCTACGGTGATCTGCCCTTTCGCGACACGTTCTGGAGCATTCCGGTCTGGGCACAGACCGCGCTCTATATCGGCGGCGCGCTGGCCGTCGCCGCGTTCGCGTGGGGACTCGCGCAGCGCGCGCGGATCTGGATGGGTGGCCGCTACGAGATGCGCTGGGATCATCTGCCCGCCCGGGTGGGAATGGTCATCACGCATGGTCTTCTCCAGGCCCGCGTCCTCTCGCAGGCTTACCCCGGCATCATGCACGCCACCGTCTTCTGGGGCTTCCTGGCGCTGTTCATGGGCACGGTGCTGGCGACCATCGACTACGACATCACGCTCCCCCTCCTGGGGGTGAAGCTCCTGAAGGGAAACTTCTACCTGTTCTACGAGCTGGTGCTGGACATGTTCGGCCTCTTCTTCGTGGTGGGGCTCGGCATGGCCTGCTATCGCCGCTTCATCAAGCGGCCCGCGCG
The DNA here is from genome assembly GCA_963733725.1 of uncultured Candidatus Rokubacteria bacterium. Lineage (GTDB taxonomy): Bacteria > Methylomirabilota > Methylomirabilia > Rokubacteriales > CSP1-6 > DASRWT01. The sequence goes on from CAVTFC010000009.1 coordinate 90,978, forward strand.
CGTGGATCCCGATCCCAAGTTCGCCTATGCGCTCCTCATCCTGTTCGTGATCAATGCCACCGGCTTCGTGATGGAGGCCTGCCGGCTGGCGGTGGTGAAGCCGTGGTGGGCCCCGTGGTCCCCCGTGGGCTACGCGCTGGGACAGATCGTCCTGGGAGTCGGGCTCGGGGAGGGCGCGATCCGCAGCCTCTACCTGGCAGTCTGGCTCTTCCACGCCGTGATCGCGCTCACCTTCATCGCGCTGATCCCGCACTCGTATTTCATGCACCTGATCACCACCCCGCTGAACATTTTCTTCGCCAAGCTGGGCCCCCGCGGCGCCATCGCCAAGATCGAGAACATCGAGGAGGCAGAGAGCCTCGGCGTCTCCAAGTTCGAGGAGTTTTCCTGGAAGCGGCGGCTGGACTTCGACGCCTGCGTCGAGTGCGGCCGCTGCCAGGACGCCTGCCCCGCCTACATCTCCGGCAGCGCGCTGAACCCCAAGTCCATCATCGTCAAGCTCAAGCGCTACATGCTGGACGGGGACACCGGCTCCATCCACGGCGAGGTCATCAAGGCCGACGAGCTCTGGGCCTGCACCACCTGCATGGCGTGCGTGGAGGAGTGCCCCGCCCACATCGACATCGTGGACACCATCATCGACCTGCGGCGCTTCCTCACCCTCTCGGAGGGCACGCTCCCGTCCACCGCGCCCATGACCCTCCAGAATATCGAGCGGGCAGGGAATCCCTGGGGCCTCGCCCCCAGCGAGCGGCTGGCGTGGGCGGAGGGGCTGGACGTCCCCGTGCTCGAGCCGGGCAAGCCGGTGGAGTTCCTCTACTGGGTGGGCTGCTCGGCCTCCTACGACCGCCGCAACCAGGCCATCGCGCGGTCGGTGGTCAAGATCCTCAAGCGGGCGGGAGTGTCTTTCGGGGTGATGGCGGAGGAGCGCTGCCACGGGGAGGTGGCCCGGCGGCTGGGCAACGAGTACCTCTACCAGCTGGTGACCGAGGAGAACGTGGGCAATATCAAGCAGTACGCCTTCGAGAAGGTCATCACCCACTGCCCGCACTGCTTCAATACCATCAAGAACGAGTACCCGCAGTTCGACGGGGACTTCGAGGTGCTGCACCACTCGGTGGTCATCCGCGAGCTCCTGCGCGAGGGCCGCGTCACGCCCACCAAGCCGCTGGACAAGACGGTGGCCTTCCACGATTCCTGCTATCTCGGCCGGTACAACGCGATATTCGACGCGCCCCGCGAGACCGCGATCTACGTGCCGGGTCTCAAGCTCATCGAGATGCCGCGCAATCGCGAGCGCGGACTCTGCTGCGGCGGCGGCGGCGGGCAGATGTGGATGGAGACGCCGGCCCAGAAGCGCGTCAACGTCATCCGGGTGGAAGAGGCGCTGACCGTGAAGCCCGACGTGATCGCGAGCGCCTGCCCCTTCTGCCTCGCCATGGTCGACCTGGGGCGAAAGGTAGTGGGAGCGGAGGAGCGGTTACAGGTGAAAGATATCGCCGAGCTCGTCGCGGAGAGCCTCGAGTAACGCCGTGAACGGGCCGTTTCACGCGATCCGACACCTGCTGCTCCTGCTGCCCCGGCTGGCGCGGATGCTGGCCGGCCTCCTCGCCGACAGCGCGGTGCCCCGCTCGGCCAAGATCGCGCTGGCCGCGGTGGCGGTGTATCTGGCCAGCCCGCTCGATCTCATTCCGGACTTCATCCCGGTCATCGGCTATCTGGACGATGCGCTCCTGGTGGCGGTGGTGGTGGATGGGCTCCTGAATTTCCTCGACCGGTCGCTCATCCTGAAATACTGGCCCGGCGATCAGGCGTCGCTGGACGCCACCGCCGCGGTCGCGAAGCGCCTGGCCCGCTGGGTACCCTCGCGCGTGAAGAGGAGGATATGGATCCCCACTACCAAGAGCTGATCGCGCGGCGCCTCGACATCGCGCCCCACGAGGGGCCGGACAAGGTGACTACCCTGGCCGACGCGGTGTCGCGCCACGTGCGCGCGGGCGACACCGTCTATCTCGGCGCCGCCCATGGCCGCGCCAATCCCCTCATCCGCGAGCTGGTGCGCCAGTGGTGGGGCCGCCACCCGGAGTTCACCCTCGCCACCGTCGGCCTGGGCTCGCCGTGGACGGCGCTCATTCACGGCGGGCTCGTCCGCCGCGTGATCACCACCTTCATGGGCGAAGGCTATCCGTTTCCCACCCCCCAGGCGTTGATCTCGCGCGCGGTGCTGGAGGGGCGGCTCGAGGTCTCCAACTGGTCCATGCTGACCTTCCCCCTGCGCCTCCTCGCCGGCGCCATGGGCGTGCCGTTCCTCCCCACGCGCTCGCTGCTGGGGTCCTCGATGGAGGAGGACAATGCACGGGCGGGCGACCTGGTGGTGGCGGACGATCCCTTCGGCGCCGAGGGCCGGGTGGCCTTCGTGCGCGCGCTGGTGCCCGACGTGGCCTTGATCCATGCCTGGGCCGCCGACCGGTCCGGCAATCTGATCGCGGCGCCGCCGCTCAACGAGAATCTCTACGGCGCCATGGCCGCGCGCCGCGGCGCCATCGTCACGGTGGAGAAGATCGTCTCCACCGACTTCATCCGCCGCCATGCGAACCTCGTGCGCCTGCCCGCCCAGTACGTGCAGGCGGTGGTGGAGACGCCGCAGGGCAATCACCCCGGCGGGATGTGGGGCATGAACGTGCCCGAGCTCGAGAGCTACGCGGAGGACATCGACTGGATACTCGAGTGCCGTCAGGCCTTCCGGAAGCCCGAGACCGCGGACGCGTGGATCCGGGAGTGGATCCTCGATCTCCCGGATCACGCCGCCTATCTCGCCAAGGTGGGCTACGCCAAGATCATGGAGACCAAGGGGCGTGCCCATACCGATGCCTGGGTGTCCGAGCTGGAGTCGCTCTCGAGCCGGCTGCCCGCGCCGCGCTCCCGCGGGGGCCCGGCGCCCACCGGCGCCGAGCTGGCCGTCACCGCGGCCGCGCGGATGCTCGCGGACAAGGTGCGCAAGCACGGCTACAAGACGTTTCTCGCCGGCGTGGGCAACTCGAATCTGGCCGCGTGGCTGGCCGGCTACGCGCTCAAGCGCGACGGCGTGGACATCGAGATCATGGCGGAGACCGGGATGGTGGGCTATCTCCCGCGGCCGGCCGAGCCCTTCGTCTTCTCCTTCCGCAACTTCCCCTCGTGCAAGATGCTCACCGACATCCTGCACGTGATGGGCATCTTCATGGGCGGCCGCCACAATCAGTGCCTCGGCTCGCTGGCGGCGGGACAGATCGACAAGCATGGCAATATCAACTCCACCATCATCCCGGGCGTCACCTATGTCACGGGCTCCGGCGGGGCCAACGACATCACTTCGTCGGCGCGCGAGGTGGTGGTCTGTCTCGAGCAGTCAGTGCGGCGCTTCGTGGACAAGGTGCCCTACATCACCGCGCCCGGCCGCACCGTGCGCACGGTGGTGTCCCCGCTCGGGGTCTACGAGAAGGAGACGGAGCACGGGGAGCTCCGCCTGACGGGCATCCTGGGGACGGCGCCGGAGGCCGAGGCCGCGCAGGCCGCGCGCGCCGCCTGCGGGTGGGACCTGCAGGTGGCGCCGCGGCTCCGGCGCTTCGAGGCGCCCACGGATGAAGAGCTGGGGTTGATCCGCCTCTTCGATCCGCGCCGCTACTTCCTGGGCTGAGCTCGCAGCGCCGCCGCCACCGCGCCTGCTCGACGGCCGAGAGGTCAGTGGGCGGCGAGGCCAGGCACGGACATGACCAGATGCAGATATCCGCCGAGCTCATTGATCCGCCGCATGTCCCGCGCGATGAAGGCGCCGCGCTCGGCGTCCGAGAGGTCCAGACCGGCGAGCACCGAAGGAGCGTCCGCCAGGAAGCGCGCGCGATAGTCCGGGTCCTTCTTGAGGCGATAGAGAAGACTATTGACCGCGTAGCGACTCACGCGAGGCTCCACTCCACCGCGGCGAGGTTGATGCGCGGCAATTCGCCGAAGTAGCGCACGGCGGCGCGGGCAGGGGAGACGGCGCCGAGCAGGACCATCCAGTTGAGGAACTCGTGCTCCCCCGCCTTGTGCAGCTCGTCCGCGGTGAGCGCCTGCAGCGGCTCGTGCTCGCCCGTCTCCATCCAGTGGATGAGCCGCCGATCGAACACGGTGTCGGTCTCACCCACGCGCGGCAGCGACAGCTCCGGGAAATGGGACAGCCCGCCGGTGGCGATGATCCCCACCCGCCAGGGCGTCGCATTCACCACCTTGGCAATGTGGCGTCCAAACGCGAAGCAGCGCCGGGCGGTGGGCTGGGGCGCCACGAAGGAGTTCACCCAGATGGGGACCAGGGGCGGGATGGGGCGTATGCCGTGGAGCGTGTTCACCGGGCTCAGGAAGGCGTGGTCCACCGGCGCTTCCCACGACAGCGCGAGATCGAAATCCGCCGCGAGCCCACGCTCCAGGATCTCTCCGGCGAGCCCCTCGTGGAGCGGATAGCGCTCCGGCATGTGGTCGAGCACCTTGTCGAACGCCTCGGCGTGGTCCTGCACCATGCGCTGCACGTCCCGCCCGATGCGCACGCAGATGGCCGGGACCGCGTTGAACGAGAACGCGTTGAGGTGGTCGTCGGCCACCACGATGAGGGCATCCGGCCGGGCGGCGGTGAGGCGCTCGCCCATCCGCGCGATCTCCGCCATGCACTCGGTGACCTTCTGGCGGCCGGCGGCGCCGCAGGCACGGTCATAGTAGTCAGGGTCGAGGACATGCGACATCGCGCCGGCGAACACGATCTGGCCCATGGGTCTTCCTCCGCTGGACGCGATGCTCGCACAGGGGGCCGGCGGCGCGCAAGCGCGCGGGGTCAGCCGCGCGCGCGCGTACGGATCGCGTGCCGGGCCAGCGCGGCGCCGCCCCGCACCGTGGTCCGCTTGTCCAGGCTGAGGAAGCGGAGGCGGGTGGTGGCGAGCGCGCCGGCGTAGGCGCGCCGCGCGAGTCGCGCGCGGAGCTCGGCGGCGCGGGGCGCCAGGGCGCGGGCGATGCCGCCGGCCAGTAGCAGCCGCTCCGGGTTGAGCCCATTGACGATGATGGTGAGGCCGGCGGCGAGCGCCTCCAGCGCCTCATCCACCACGGCCGCCGCGGCGGCGTCGCCGGCGGCGGCAAGACGGAAGAGCTCCGCGGTGTCCACCGGGTGGCCGAGCCGGCGCGCGCCTTCCGCGGCGAGATCGGGCCCGGCGACATAGGCCTTGAGGCAGCCCCGGCCCCCGCACACGCACTCCCGCCCGTCGAGCTTCACCGGCACATGGCCCAGCTCGCCGCCGAAGCCGGCGGCGCCGCGATAGAGCTGTCCGTCGAGCACGATGCCGCCGCCCACTCCCGTCCCGAGCGCGAGGAGGACGAGGGAGCGCGCGCCGCGTCCGGCCCCCCACGTCCACTCGCCGAGCGCGAGCGCGTTCACGTCATTGTCCACCGCGGCCGGCACGCCGAGCGCGCGGGTGAGGAGTCGCGCCAGCGGCACGCCGCCGAGCTCGGGCACATTGTGTGCCTCGCCGCCGATGGCGCCGGTGGCCCCATCGACGATGCCGGGCACGCCGGCGCCGATACCATCCACCCGATATCCCCGGGGCCGCGCGAGTCCCGCGACCTCGGCCGCCAGGGCGAGGAGACGAGGCACCGCGTCGCCGCCGCCCGGCCCGTGAGTGGGGCGGTTCCGACTGAGCACGACGCGACCCTGAGCCGTCACCAGCCCCGCCGAGGTGGTGGTGCCGCCCACGTCGATGCCGAGAAAGGCGCGCGTCGTCATGGGGCCCGGCGCCCCTCGACGACGTACCGCTCGACGGTGCGGGGGCGCATGTCGCGGGGGATGGTGCCCTCGATGTCGAGGCCGCGCAGGTAGTCGAGCCGCTCGTACCCGAGGCGCGGAAAGAGTTGCGCCTCGCGCGCCAGCACGGCGGGCTCGAGGCCGGCGGCGCTCAGGCGGCGTCGCGCGCGCTCGATTCCGAGGAAGCCGAAGAGGGTGAAGACCAGGCGGCCGCCCGGATTGAGATAGCCGGGACACTCGCGGATGAGCCGATCGAGGAGCGCCCAGCCGTCGGGCCCGCCGTTGTCGGCGGCGGCCTCGGCGTCGTCGCGCTCGAGGCCCGGCGGCGTCGGCATCTGGGGCGGGCTCGTGCCGATGAGGTCGAAGCGCAGCCCCGCTACCGGCGCGAAGCCGTCACCTTCACGCGCGTCCACGCGCACGCCGTTGCGCGCCGCATTTTCGCGCGTGCAGGCCACCGCCTCCGGGCGGATATCCGTTGCGACGACATGGGCGCCGGCGCGCGCGGCCAGTACCGCGGCCAGTCCCGCGCCCGAGCCGAGATCGAGGACGCGCTCGTCGGGTCGCGCGCCGAGATGGCGGCAGAAGAGGAGCGAGCCCGCCTTGGGCGGCTGCACACCCGCGTCGAGCCGGAAGGTGCAGCCACCGTAGACGAAGAGAAGTCGTCCCTCGTCGCGCGAGTCAGCGGTCATGGGCCCAAACGCGCGCGTAGACGGTCAGGTAGCCCTCGACCTCGACGGCGGGGGTGAAATGCTCCGCCACCAGCCGGCGCCCCGCCGCTCCGAGGCGGCGGCGCAACGCGGGATCGGCGGCCAGCCGCGCGGCGCCCTCCGCCAGCTCCGCCGCGGAGCCCCAGACAAGGCCGGTGACGCCGGGCTCGATGAGGGAGCGATTCCCCGGGATGTCCGAGGCGAGCACCGCGCGACCCAGCGCCAGGGCCTCGAGCACGGCATTCGCCATGCCTCCCTCGGATCGCGAGCAGTTGAGCACGATGTCCGCCGCGGCGAGCAGCGCCGGCATCGCCGCGTGCGGCACCGCGCCGAGATGGCGTGCCCAGGGACGGGGGGCGAGGCCGTCCAGCAGCCGCGCATGCTCCTCGGAGTCGAGCACGGGGCCTGCGTACCACAGCCGAGTCGCCGGCCGGCGCCCCACGAGCCCGTCCAGCGCGGCCAGCGGCAGGGTCGGCCGCTTCACGGCGCGGATACCGGCCGGGAAGAGCAAGCAGGGCTCGCCGGAGATTGGCGGCGGCGTGTCTCCTCCCACCGGCTCGAAGCATACGCTCTGAGGTACGATGGCGAGCCGCTCCCCCAGGGCCGGCGCGACGGCGCCGAGCTCGCTCACGACGCTGGAATGAAACGCGGTCACGGCGGCGGCCGCGAGCAGGGTCTGGCGGACCAGCGGCCCACGCGCGGCATCGCGGAGATCCTCGTTGACGTCCGTCCCGGTGAGGGTGAGCACCAGCGGGGCGTCCGCGGCCGCCGCGATCGTCCGGCCCAGCGTCCCCGTGTGGCGGGCGTGGAAGGCGTGCACGAGGGACGGACGCGACCGCGCCGCCTCCGCCTCGAGCGCGGCGGCGGACGCGGCGTCGGGAGCGTGCCACACGCGCGCGTCCACGTCCCGCCCGCGGAGGCCGCGGGCGATCCGTGCTACGGTGACGGCGTTCCCGCGCGGCGAGTCGAGTGGAGTCGGGCTCAGCAGGAAGACGACGGGCGACATGGAGGGTCCAGGCTAGCATGAAGTTCGACGTGGGGATTCTCGGCAGCCAGCCGGTGGCCACCATCGTGAAGCAGGCGCAGCTGGCCGAGTCGCTCGGCTATGACACGGTGTGGATCACCGACACCCACCTCGTCTGCCGGGAGCTCTGGGTCACCCTCACCGCGTGTGCGCTCGGCACCTCGCGCGTGCGGCTCGGGCCCGGGATCACGGTGCCCCATACGCGCCATGTCTCCGTCACCGCCAGCGCCATCGCGAGCCTGGATGAGCTGATCCCCGGCCGCACCGTGGTCGGCGTGGGCACCGGCGGCAGCGCCGCCCAGACCATGGGGCTTACCCTGGCCGAGACCGCGCGCACCGCCACGCTCGAGTCCATGGCCACCTCGTTACGTCGCCTCACCAGCGGAGAGTCGATCCGGCTCGAGCGGGGTACCGACGCGCGGCTGGCGTGGCTCGACCGCCCGCGCGACATTCCCATCTACGCGGCCGGCTCGGGCCCGCGAATGCTCACCTCGGCCGGCCGGGTGGGCGACGGCGTCATCATGTATTCCAGCGTGGATCCGGACATCCTGCGCGCGGGACTCGGCTTCGTGGCCGCAGGGCGCGCGCGAGGCGGGGAAAACCCTGGGCGACCTCGACCTCGCGATCTGGGCGCCCATGTCCATCGGCCGCGACCGCGCGGTGGCGCGCGACCATGCGCGGGGGCGAGTAGCCTCCGCGCTGCGCCATCCGCTGCCGGTGCCGTTCCGCGCGGAGGACCGCCCGGCGGTGGAGCGGCTGCGTCGGGAGTACGATGCCTTCCAGCATGCCACCGCCGCCTCGCGGCACCGCGAGCTCGTGCCTGACCACCTGGTTGACCTGATGGCCCTGGCGGGGAGCCCGGACGAGGTGCGCGAGGGCGTCCGGCGCGTGATGACGGTGCCGGAGATCGGGCGCATCATCCTGCTGCCGCAGGTGCCCGGGGCCGGCTTCGAGGCGCGCGAGCATATCTTCACCCTCTTCGCCGAGGAAGTGATGGCGAAGCTGGCCTGACGACGCATCCATGACAAGGAGACCGAGATGAAGGGACGCGTGGCGGTGCTCCAGAAGTACGGCGGCGACTTCGACCTGCGAGAGTATCCGGTGCCGGATCCGGAGCCGGGCGCGGTGCTGGTGCGGCTTACCCATGCCGGCATCTGCGGCTCGGATCTGCATATCTGGCGCGGCGAGATGAAGGGGCTGTACGGCGAGGCGCCGAAAGACCTCACCTTCGGCCACGAGATGTGCGGGCGGGTGGAGCGGCTGGGGGCGGGGGTGGCCACGGACTCGCTGGGCGCGCCGCTGCGAGACGGTGACCGCGTGACGTTCTGCTACTTTTTCCCGTGCGGGCGCTGCCCCGTCTGTCTCCAGGACGAGATGGGCGCGTGCCCGCGCAAGGGCCGGGCCAATCGCGTGGCGGGGACGCCGCCCTACTTCAACAATGCCTACGGCGACTACTACTATCTCCGGCCCGGCCACTTCATCTTCCGGCTGCCGGAAGAGATTCCGGACGCGATGGCGACGCCGGCCAATTGCGCGCTCGCCCAGGTCATCTACGGGTTCAAGCGCGCCGGGCTCCGCTTCGGCCACACCGTGGTGGTGCAGGGAGCCGGCGGGCTCGGCATCAACGCGGTGGCGGTGGCCCGCGACATGGGAGCGGACCAGGTGCTGGTGGTAGATGGCGTCCCCGAGCGCCTGGCGCTGGCGCGGGACTTCGGCGCCGACCACACGCTCTCGCTGCGGGAGCTCGACACGCCCGAGCGGCGCATCCAGGCGGTGATGGACCTCACCGGCGGCTTCGGCGCCGACGTGGTGGCGGACTTCGTCGGCTATCCGCAGGTGGTGCCCGAGGGCCTGCGCATGCTCCGGGGAGGGGGCACGTATCTGGAGGTGGGCAGCATCTCGCCGGGCAACCTGTTTTCGTATGACGCCACCGCGCTGGTGCGCGGCGGGGTGCGGCTGGTGGGCGTGTCCAACTACTCGCCGTGGGCCCTGGGAGAGGCGCTGGCTTTTCTCAAGCGCACGCGGACCCGCTTCCCCTTCGAGCGCGTGATCTCGCACGTGTTCCCCCTGGAGAAGATCAGCGAGGCCTTCCGCGAGTCCGACTGGCTCCAGCGGGGTAGCAGCCCGCTGAAGATCTCGCGCGCGGCGCTGTCCATGGCCGGTTAGACATGGGGCCGGTTAGACACATGGGGCCGGTTAGACATGGGGAGGGCTAGGCCGGCCCTCGCGCCGCGGCGGGCTGTGCTAGCATCCCCCGGGGAGGAAGCCATGGGAACGTTTCGTCTCTATACCGGAACCGACGGGCAGTCACACTTCGAGACCATTGACCTCGCGAACACGCCCGACTGGACCAAGGGGCTCGCGACCAGCCGGATCTCCTTCCGCACCGATCCGGTGGGGCATTTCCTCGACTGGCATCCGGCGCCGCGCCGGCAATTCGTCATCATCCTGTCGGGCCAGCTCGAGATCGGCCTCGGCGACGGGAGCAAGCAGGTGTTCGGCGCCGGGGACGCGCGGCTGGTCGAGGACACCACGGGCAAGGGGCATACCACGCGGGTGCACGGCAACCAGCCCTGCGTGACCGCCACCGTGCCGCTGGCGCAGCAATGAAGGTTCTGTTCGCGCCCCGCCAGCCGGACGTGATCCTGGAAATCGCCCGCTCGATGACGCCGGCCGGCTTCGAGCTGGTGATCGCCGATCCGGGCACGCCCGAGTTCTATGCCGCCGCCGCGGACGCGGACTTCTACCTCGGCCTGGCGCGTCGCATGGGCGGCGAGTTCTTCCGCTCCGCCCCCAAGCTCCAGCTAGTGCAGCTCCTCAGCGCGGGCTATGACCATGTGGACGTGGAGGCGGCCCGCAAGGCCAAGGTGCCCGTTTCCAATAACGGCGGGGCCAATGCCACCGCGGTGGCCGAGCACACCCTCATGCTGACCCTGGCGGTGCTGAAGCGCCTCGTGCGCTTCCACATCGACGTGGTCGCGGGCCGCTGGCGGGCTTCGGATCTCGTCGAGGCGCGGGTGCACGAGCTGTCGGGGCGCACCTTCGGGATCATCGGGCTGGGCAATATCGGCAAGAAGGTGGCGCGCCGGGTGGCGGCCTTCGACGCGCGCGTCGTCTACTACGACGTCCGGCGCCTCACCGAGCACGAGGAGGACGCGCTGGGGGTTCCTTCGTCCTCCTGGACGAGCTCCTGCGCGCAGCCGACGTGGTGAGCCTCCACGTGCCGCTCGACGACCGCACCCGGCACCTGATCGGGGCGCGCGAGCTCTCCCTGATGAAGCCGGGCGCGGTGCTCATCAATACGTGCCGGGGCCCGGTGGTGGACGAGCCCGCCCTGCAGAGGGCGCTGGAATCGGGGCGGCTGGCGGGGGCGGGGCTCGATGTGATGGTGGAAGAGCCGCCGGCCAAGGACCATCCGCTCTTCGGGCTGCCGAACGTCACCTTCACGCCGCATAGCGCGGGGCCGACCTGGGAGAACTGGGTGGCGCGCTTCCGCAACGGCTTCGACAATATCCAGCGCGTGGCCGGCGGCGGGCGGCCCCTCTGGGTCATTCCCGAGCTGCAGTAGCCCCGCCGCCATGCTGACCGTATACACGCTCTGCGGCGGCTATATCGACCTCGGGCGCCACGAGATGATCCCCGACGGGCCGGTGCAGCGCTGGACGGTGCCGGTGCCGTGCTTTCTCATCGTCCACCCGAAGGGGCGCTTCCTCTTCGACACCGGCGTGCATCCCGCCTCCATCACCGATCCCGTGGGCCGCCTGGGCCCCGAGCGCGCCAAGCGGCTCGGCATTCGATCGAAGCCCGGGGACGACGTGGTGAGCGGCCTCTCCCGGGTGGGGCTCACCCCCGCCGACATCACCCTGGCGGCGAACTCGCATCTGCACTTCGACCATTGCGGAGGGAATGCGCTGTTCCCGCACGCAACCGTCCTGGTGCAGAAGGCCGAGCTGGACGCGGCGCGGTCCCCCGAGGTGCTGGCCACCGGACGCTACAAGCCGAGCGAGCTGGACTGGAACGTGCCCGTGTCCTACCGGACGGTGGAGGGGGAGCACGACGTGTTCGGCGACGGGAGCGTGCTCCTGGTCCCCACCTTCGGCCACACCCCGGGGCATCAGTCGCTGGTGCTGCGCATGGGCAAGGGCGCCACGGTGGCGCTCACCGCGGACGCCTGCTACACGCAGGAGAACATGGACCGCGACATCCTGCCGACCATCGTCTGGGATACCGCGGAGATGTCGCGCTCGCTCGGGTCACTGCGCCGGCTGCGCGACGCGCAGGGGGCGCGGGTCTTCTTCGGTCACGACCCCGCGCAGTGGGCGGCCAGCCCGCAGGCGCCGGCCGCCTTCGTCTGATCGCGGCGCGCCGCCGCGAATGCGTCAGCGCGAGGCGCTGGTCAGGGTGACGCCGCCGTCCACCGGCAGCACCACGCCGGTGATGTAGCGGGCCTCATCCGAGGCCAGGAAGAGCGCCGCATTCCCGATGTCCCAGCCCGTCCCCTCGATGCCGAGGGGGGAGGCCTTGCGCCGGCGCTCCCGGAGCTCGGCGGACATGCCGTCCCCGAACACCATGGGCGTGTAGACCGGTCCGGGCGCGATGCAATTGACCCGGACGCCCTGGGCGGCATGGTCCACCGCCATGGCGCGGGTGAGCGCGATCACCGCGCCCTTGGAGACGGTGTAGGGGGTGAGGCCCCGCGGGCGCAGGGCCGAGATGGACGAGATGTTGATGATGGAGCCGCCGCCGCTGCGGGCCATGGCGGGGATGGCGTGCTTGCCGGTGAGCATCATGCTCGTCACGTTCACCTTCATCAGGTGGTCCCAGTCCGCCTCGTCCACCTCCACCACGGTGGCGCGGCCGCCGATGCCCACATTGTTGTCGAGCACGTCGAGCCGTCCCCAGCGCCGGAGGGTCTCCTCCACCATGGCGCGGCAGTCCTCGTTCCGCGTGACGTCCACCTCGAGCACGGCCGCCTCGCCGCCCTCGGACGTGATCATGGCGCGCGTGGCCTCCGCGGCCGCTCCGCTCCGATCCACGCAGAGGACGCGCGCGCCCTCGCGGGCGAAGAGCACGGCGGCGGCCCGGCCATTGCCGATGCCCTCCGCGCGCGAGCCCGCGCCCGTCACGATCGCGACCTTGCCGGCCAGCCGAGATCCCGCCATCGCACCCTCCCTCTCGTCGTACTCATGAACCTCTCCGTGCACGTCGCGGCGCCGCGGGCTGGTCGCCCGCGACGCAGGTATGCTAGCATTTCCGCGCTGCTCACGACGGAGAGGGAGGCGAGCTCGCCATGCGCTACGGCTTTTACCTGCCGACCCGGGGGCCGACGGCCACGCCGGAGGCACTCGAGACTCTGGTGGGGCGCGGGGAAGCGCTGGGCTTCGCCTCGGTGATGATTGCGGACCATGTCGTCTTCCCGGTGACGATCAAGTCGAAGTACCCGTATACGGTGACGGGCGCCTTTCCCGGCGGCGGCGATGCGCTCGAGCAGCTCGCTCTCATGGCCTTCATCGCGGGCAAGACGCGCCGGCTGCGGCTGGTCTCGAGCGTCATGATCCTGCCCCACCGCAATCCGGTGGTGGCGGCCAAGACGCTGGCGACGATCGACGTGCTCTCCAATGGCCGCGTCACCGTCGGGGTGGGAGTGGGCTGGCTCCGCGAGGAGTTCCAGGCGCTCGGCGCGCCGGACTTCGACCGGCGCGGCGCGGTGAGCGACGAGTACCTGCGCATCTTCAAGGCGCTCTGGACGCAGTCGCCCGCCTCGTTCTCCGGCAAGTTCTACCGCTTCGAGGAGATCCGCTGCCTGCCCGCGCCCCTGCAGAAGCCGCATCCGCCCATCTGGGTGGGCGGCCACAGCCCCGCCGCGCTTCGCCGGGTGGCGCGCTACGGCGACGGGTGGCATCCGGTGGGCGCCAATCCCGCCGTCCCGCTTCGCCCCGCCGAGCTGCGCGCGTCGCTGGATGCCCTGTACCGGCTCACCGAGAAGGAAGGGCGCGATCCCCACGCGCTGACCATCTCCTTCAAGGCGCCGGTCTATGACGCCAAGGAGGGGCTCGACGCCGCGGGGTCCGAGCGGCGCCCCTTCTCGGGCAGCCCGGCCCAGATCACGGACGACGTGGCCACCTATGCGCGACTGGGCGTGAGCGAGCTGATCTTCGACTTCCGGAGCGACAGCCTCCCCGAGAGCCTGGCGCGAATGGACAGCTTCGGCGGCCTGATTCGCGACACCGCGAGCGTCTAGGAGGACTGCCGATGCTGAAATCCGCCATCTCCGCCGACTCTCACGTGACCGAGCCCCCGGGCACCTATATCGACCGCATCGACCGACGCTTTCGAGACCGGGCGCCGCATGTCGTCCACGATCCGAAGCGGGGCGACGTTTTCGTGGTGGACGGCATGCCCAAGTCCATTCCCATGGGGCTGATCGCCGCGTGCGGGCAAGGACGCCAGCGAGCTCACCATGTGGGGCGTCCGCTTCGAAGATCTCCACCGCGGCGGCTGGGATCCGGACGCGCGCATGGCCGACCAGGACCGCGATGGCGTCTCCGCGGAAGTGGTCTATCCCACCGTGGGCATGATGATCTGCAACCATCCCGACTTCGACTACAAGCAGGCCTGCTTCGACGCCTATAATCTCTGGATCGCGGAGTTCTGCTGGCGCGCACCCCGATCGGCTCATCGGCGTGGGCCAGACCGCGATGCGCTCGGTGGAGGACGGCATCGCCGATCTCCGGCGCATCAAGGCGCTCGGGCTGCGCGGCGTCATGATGCCCGGCAATCCGGCGCTGGCGGACTACGACGATCCCATGTATGCCCCCTTCTATGAGGCGGCGGTGGACCTGGGGCTGCCGCTGTCCTTCCACATCCTCACCAGCCGGGACGATGCGCTGGGCCGGCTCGTGCGCGGGCCCAAGCTCAACGGTTTCCTCGCCATCATCCGCGGCTGCCAGGACATCCTGGGCACCTTCGTGCTGGGCGGGGTGTTCGAGCGCCATCCGCGGCTGCGCGTGGTCTGCGTGGAGGCCGATGCGGGCTGGGTGCCGCACTACATGTACCGGATGGACCACGCCTACGACCGCCACCGCTACTGGCTCCCCGCGGGCACGCTGACGCGCATGCCGAGCGAGTATTTCCGGGAGAACGTCTACACCACCTTCCAGGACGACTGGGTGGCCTTCCAGGTCAAGGACCTCTGCAATATCCGCCGGCTGCTCTGGGCCAACGACTTCCCCCACAGCGACTCGACCTGGCCCCGGTCACAGGAGCTGCTCGCCAAGCACGCGGCCCATCTCACGTCCGCGGAGCGCAACCTGCTCGTCCACGACAATGTGGCCGAGCTCTACGGCCTCGCCTGAGCGGGGAGAGCAGCCCATGCGCGTCGAGGAGAACCTGAGCCGGCTCGGGCTGGCGGTGCCGAACCTGGAGGAGCTCTGGCGCGTGAACGCGTCGGGCGCGCACTACATCTCGCACTTCCCCGTGAAGGGGCTCCTCCATCTCTGCGGCACCACCCCGGTACGCGACGGCCGCGGGTATCTGCCCGGCGTGGTGGGCAAGGATCTCGATATCGCCCAGGGCTACGAGGCGGCGCGCTACGCGGCCTTGACCACGCTCGGCGTGATCAAGTACGCCCTGGGGGACCTCGACCGCGTGGAGCAGTTCGTCCACGTGCTGGGCTTCGTGAACTCCGCGCCGGGCTTCAACGACCAGCCGCGCGTCATCAACGGCGCCGCCGATCTGCTCGTGGAGCTCTACGGCGAGCGCGGCAAGCCCACGCGCGCCGCCATCGGCTGCCAGGGACTGGGCGGGGGCGCCAGCGTGGAGGTGATCGCGACGGTGCTCTTCAGGGGCGACGAGGTGCGGCCGCCGCTGGCTCGCGACCACTTCTCCAAGTAGCCGGTCCATCGGGAGGCGCGGGGGCGCGCCTCGGGCGCCTCAGGGATCGACCGGCACCTCGACGCGCATATTGCTGAAGAACACCCGCACGCTGAGCTGGGGCGGCAAGGTGTTCGCCGGCAGCGGGCTGCTGCGGTAGGTTCCGGGCGGATCCACCGGGTCGAGCCGCGTCTCGCGCGCCTGCCCATCTCCCGACTGGCCCCGCATCCAGACCTGGGCGCCCGGCACCGGGCGGCCTCCGCGTATCGGCCAGGCGCACGATGTAGACGATGCCATTGCCGGAGCTCGATGGCTGGCGGGAAAGCTCCACCCGCGGGAGTCCGCTGAAGGGGGCGGGAGGAACGGGTGTCCCCGGGGTCCGACGACTCGCGCGACGCCGGCTCGCGCAGGCCCGCCTCGCGTGACAGGGTCTCGCGGGCCGAGGGTGTCGCGGGGCGCGGAGCGGGCCGGTTCCACCGCCGGGGCCCGGGGTGCGGGCCGCGCGGCGGCAGGGAGCCGGCGCGACGCTCCGAACGCGCGGGGCGGTTCGAGGCGCCGG
Source organism: uncultured Candidatus Rokubacteria bacterium (assembly GCA_963733725.1). Lineage (GTDB taxonomy): Bacteria > Methylomirabilota > Methylomirabilia > Rokubacteriales > CSP1-6 > DASRWT01. The sequence continues at coordinate 106,937 of CAVTFC010000009.1, forward strand.
GCGCGCCTCCCGCGCGGAGGCCCGCGCGGCAAGGCCGGAGGCAAGGCCGGGACCGCGCGCTCGGTTTCCGCCGGCGGTGGGAGAGAGGGTGAGGGCGACGGAGCGGACGCCGCCACCGATCTCGGCGGCTCGGGCAGGCGGGGGCGGTCCTTCTCCGGCTCGCGGACGGTCGGGATGGAGCCGGTCCCACCGCTGAGCGTCGTCCAGCGCCTGCTCGAGCCGACCCACGGCGGCATCGGTCCAGCGACCCAGATCGTCGGTGACGCGCGCAAGCCCGCCGATCCTGGGGAGCGTCGCCAGCACCCAGACGATGGCGAGCACGATCACCGCGCCGATGGCGACGCGGACGAGGGCTCGGCCCACGGCCCGCCGCTGCTGGTGGAATCGGAGGGCCAGGGGCCCGCGGCGCTCCACGTCGGCGAGGATGCCCACCGCGCGCTCGATGAATGCCTCGTCGGTCGCGCTGGGCATGCCGCCCGGACCGGCGACGATGGCATAGCCGCGCAGTCCGCAGGGCGTCGGCCACCCTGGCGTGCCGCCGCCGGTCGGCGTGAGGTCGGCGGGCCGGGTCAGAGCTCACGGGGACGGTGTCCGCCCGGCGCCGGTCCAGCACCACGTCGAGCGTATCGGCGCCGGCCGGCCGCTCCCTGAACGCAATGGTGAGGAAGCCGTAGAGCGGCGAGTTGTCCCGGGCCACGATGCAGAGGTGGCGCGTCATGCGGAGCCTGCCTGCGATAGTAGCAGGACGCGTCGCGTCGATGCTGCCGGGATCGGGCCCCTTCTGTTATTGTGGGTCCGTGGAGCCGGCTCCCACTCCTCGAGCCCGTCAAGCCCCGCGGCAAGCTGTTCCGCAAATACGTGGTGTTGTTCCTGCTGGTCGTCACGGGCGAGCTCCTCGCCAGCGGGCTCATCGAGCTGTACTTCTCCTACCTCGAGAACAAGGAGGCGATGGTCGCCATCCAGAAGGAGAAGGCGCAGGCCGCCGCCCTGGGCATCGAGGGCTTCGTCCGCGAGATCGAGAGGCAGCTCGGCTGGGTGACCCAGCCCCAGCTCGCCTCCGGGGCGGCCGCGGCGGAGCAGCGCCGCTTCGACTTCATCCGGCTACAGCGCCAGGTCCTCGCCATCACCGAGGTGAGCCTGCTCGACTGCCCGGGCCGGGAGCAGCTGCGGATCTCCCGTCTTGCCATGGACGTGGCGGGGAGCCGCGCGGACTTCTCCAATGAACCGCGCTTCAAGGAGGCCCGCGCCGGACGGGTCTACTACGGGCCGGTGTACTTCCGGAAGGAGTCGGAGCCGTACATGACGCTGGCGGTGGCGGGCAGCGGGCCCGACGGCGGCGTCATCGCGGTGGACGTGAACCTCAAGTTCATCTGGGACGTGGTGTCCCAGATCAAGATCGGCCGCGCCGGGCAGGCCTTCGTGGTGGACGGGCAGGGGGCCCTCATCGCGCATCCCGATATCAGTCTGGTGCTGCAGAAGACCAATCTGTCCGGGCTCGACCACGTCAAGGCCGCGCTCGCGGGCCCGGGCCCGGCGCCCGCCCAGGTCAATACTGCGCACAATTTCCGCGGCGAGCAGGTCCTGACCGCGCACTCGACCATCCGCCCGCTGGCCTGGACGGTGTTCGTCGAGCAGCCATTGGGAGAGGCGCTGGAGCCGGTGCGCGCCTCCGCCATGCGCACGGGCTCCTCATCGTGCTCGGCATGGGGCTCTCCGTCGTGGTCAGCCTGTTCCTCGCGCGCCGGATGGTCCGGCCCATTCGCGCGCTCCAGGCAGGCGCCGAGCGCGTGGGGGCGGGCGAGCTAGGCGAGCGCATCGACGTGAAGACGGGCGACGAGCTCCAGGCCCTCGCCGAGCAGTTCAACAGCATGGCGGCGCGGCTCCAGGAGTCCTACGCGAATCTCGAGCAGAAGGTGGAGGCGCGGACGCGGGACCTTACCGAGGCCCTGGAGCGCCAGACCGCCACCGCCCAGATCCTGCGCGTGATCTCGAGCTCCCCCACCGACCTCCAGCCCATCTTCGACGCCATCACCGAGAGCGCGGTGCGCCTCTGCGGCGGCGCGCATGGGGCCGCGCTGCGGGTGGAGGACGGTATGGTTCATCATGTCGGTGCCTTCGGACCCGAGCGCCGAAGCTCGTGGCGGAGATTCGCCGCCACTACCCACGGCGACTGGACGAGGAGGGACCGTCCCTGCGCGCCATCCGCGAGCGTCGCGTCATCGAGGTGCACGACTTCGAAACGGAGGCGAACATCCCGTCATGGATCCGCGAGCTGGCTCGGCGCAACGGCGACCCGGAGCGGGCTATGGGTCCCGATGCTCCGGGGCGACGAGACCATCGGGGCCCTCCTCGTGACGCGCCGGGAGCCCGGCTCCTTCCCGGACAAGCAGGTCGACGCTGCTGCGGACGTTCGCCGACCAGGCGGTGATCGCCATCGAGAACGTGCGCCTCTTCCAGGAGCTGCGCGAGAAGACCGAGCAGCTCGAGATCGCCGACCGGCACAAGTCCGAGTTCCTCGCCAACATGTCCCACGAGCTGCGCACGCCGCTCAACGCCATCATCGGCTTCTCCGAGGTGCTGCTCGAGCGCATGTTCGGCGAGCTCAACGACAAGCAGCAGGAGTACCTGGAGGACGTACTGTCCTCCGGCCGGCACCTCCTCTCCCTCATCAACGACATCCTGGATCTGTCCAAGATCGAGGCGGGCCGGATGGAGCTCGACCTCGGCGCAGTTCGACCTGCCGCTGGCGCTGGACAACGCCCTCACCCTCGTCAAGGAGCGCGCCGCGCGCCACGGCATCGGGGTGACGCTCGAGGTGGGGCCCGGGGTGGGGAGCCTGGTCGGCGACGAGCGGAAGATTCAAGCAGGTGCTGCTCAATCTCCTCTCCAACGCGGTGAAGTTCACCCCCGAGGGCGGGCGCGTGGTGGTGCGCGCGGAGCGCGCGGACGGGCACCGTGGAGATCTCGGTCTCGGATACCGGCATCGGCATCGCGGCCGAGGACCAGGAGGCCATCTTCGAGGAGTTCCGACAGGTGGGGACCGACTACGCGCGCAAGCGCGAGGGCACCGGGCTGGGGCTCGCGCTGGCGCGACGCTTCGTGGAGCTGCACGGGGGCCGGATCTGGGTGAAGAGCGCGGAGGGGCAGGGATCGACGTTCACCTTCACGCTTCCGGAGCGCCCATGGCCGGCGAGCTGATCCTCATCGTGGAAGACAACGAGAAGAACCGGAAGCTCGAGCGCGACCTGCTCCAGTACCACGGCTATCGCGTGCTCGAGGCGGTGACGGGCGAGGAAGGGGTACGCCTGGCGCTGGAGACTCCGCCCGCGCTCATTCTCATGGACATCCAGCTCCCCGGCATCAGCGGGATCGAGGCGCTGATCCAGCTACGCGCCCAGCCCGCCACGCGCGCGATTCCCGTGATGGCGGTCACCGCCTCGGCGATGACCCATGACCGCCAGAAGATCCTCGATGCGGGCTTCGACGGCTACCAGTCCAAGCCCATCAGCGTGAAGGAGTTCGTCGCCGCCGTCCGCCGCATGCTGGACGCGCCGCCGGGGGGCCCGCGGCCATGAGCGACGGCGCCCGCATCCTGGTGGTGGACGACACGCCGCTGAACGTCAAGCTCCTCGCCGACCTCCTGCGCGTCAAGGGCTTCGCGGTGACCACGGCGGCCTCGGGGCAGGAGGCACTCGATCGGATCGCCACCGAGCGTCCGGACCTGGTGCTCCTGGACGTGATGATGCCCGAGATGAGCGGCTACGAGGTGTGCGCGCGCCTCCGCGCGAACGCGGAGACGGCGCGGCTCCCGGTGGTGATGGTGACCTCGCTGGACGCGGTGCCGGAGCGGGTGAAGGGCATCGAGGCCGGCGCGGACGATTTCCTCAGCAAGCCGGTGAATCAGCCCGAGCTGCTCGCCCGGGTCCGCTCGCTCCTGCGCATCAAGGAGCTCGACGATGCCCTCACCGGATTGAACCGAGAGCTCGAGCAGCGGGTGACGGAGCAAGTGACCCAGCTCGACCGTCTGGGCCGGCTCAAGCGCTTCTTCTCGCCGGCCCTCGCCGAGGCCATCCTGGCCGGCGGAGCGGACGATCCCTTGAAGACCCACCGCCGCGAGATCGCCGTGGTATTCCTGGACCTCCGCGGCTTCACGGCCTTCGCGGAGACGGCCGAGCCCGAGGAAGTCATGGGGGTGCTGCGCCAGTATCACGCCGAGATGGGCCGGCTCATCCTCGAGCACGAGGGCACGCTGGAGCGCTTCACCGGCGACGGCATGATGGTCTTCTTCAACGACCCGGTGCCGGTGCCCGATGCCGCCGCCCGCGCGGTGCGCATGGCGGTGGCCATGCGCGAGCGGGTGAGCGAGATGATCGGGAAATGGCGCAAGCAGGGCTTCGAGCTGGACCTGGGGGTCGGCATCGCCCAGGGCTATGCCACCATCGGCGCCATCGGCTTCGAGGGCCGGCTCGACTATGGCGCCATCGGGACGGTCACCAATCTGGCCGCGCGGCTCTGCGGCGAGGCCAAGCCCGGCCAGATCCTGGCCTCGCGGCGGGTGGCCACGCAGCTCGAGGGGGAGATCGAGGTGGAGGAGATCGGCGACCTGACGCTCAAGGGCTTCGCCCGCCCGGTGGCGGCCTGCAACGTGCTCAAGCTTCGCGGCTAGCGGCCGCGCCGAGGACCCGCCATGCGAATGCCCATGATGCCCGAGGACAGCCTCGATCCCGAGCTCCGCGACATGCTGGCCAAGTGGACGGCGGACGGGGGCGATCCCAACTTCATCCTCACCTTCGGGCGGCTGCCGGAAGCGCTCAAGCGCTTCGTCCGCTTCTACTCGCCCCTGGTGCGGCTGGGGCTGGTGGAGCACCGCACCAAGGAGCTGGTGCGGCTCCGGCTGGCTCAGCGCAATACCTGCCACTACTGAATGACCACGCGCTACGCCTTGGGAAGGCGTGAGGGGATCACCGAGGAGCTGGTCGCCGCGCTGGATGACTATCAGCGCGGGCCGTTCACCGATCGCGAGAAGGTGGCGCTCCGCTACGCGGACTGCATGTACGAGGATCACCACAAGGTGGACGACGCCCTCTGGAAGGACCTCCGGAGCCAGTTCAGCGACGACGAGGCGCTGGAGCTGTCCTGGGCCATCGCCGAGTTCATCGCGCTGGGCAAGATCATCTATGTCCTGGACGTGCCCTACGGACATACTCACCCGGCCGCCGGGTAAGGAACGCCCCGCTCGGGTTCTCGCTACCGGGCTGAGAAGTCCCCGCCGCCGCGGCGCCCCTCGATAACGCTCGATACTCCGGGTGTTTCTTCTCTGGCACGCGCATTGCTCTTCCGGGGAAGCGGGAGGACCACGCACCATGCCGCCGCGTCCACTTGCCTCGGGCATCATCTCGTTCGGGCTGGTTTCCATTCCCATCCGCCTCTACCCGGCCGCGGTTCCGCGGCACGGTGTCGTTTCACCTCCTGCACGTCAGGTGCGGCAATCGCATCAGGTATCAGGCATGGTGTCCCCACTGCGAGCAGGTGGTGGAGCGCGATCAGCTCGTGAAGGGATTCGAGATCGAGCGGGACCGGCACGTCAAGATGCCCGCGGAAGAGCTCGAGGCCCTCGAGGCCGAGGCCTCCCGGGAGATCGACATCGCGGAGTTCGTCCCCCTGGAGTCGGTGGATCCGATCTTTCTCGACGAGGCGTACTTCGTCGGTCCCGACAAGGGAGGCGCCAAGCCGTACCACTTGCTCGCCGACGCGCTCCGCCAGGCCAAGAGGGTAGCCATCGCGCAATTCGTCATGCGCGGGAAGGAGAGCCTGGTGATGATCCGGTCGGGCGGGCCCGGACTCGTCCTGCAGACCCTCTACTACCACGATGAGATCCGGGCGGCGGGCGAGATCGACCGGGGGCCCGCGGTCAAGCCCCGCGACACGGAGCGAAAGCTGGCGCTCCGCTTGATCGAGGAGCTCTCGAAGGACGAGTTCCGGCCGGAGAAGTACAAGGACGAGTACCGCGCCCGCGTGCTGCAGGTGGTGAAGCGCAAGGCGAAGGGGAAGGCAGTGGCCATCGCGGCCCCGCGGGCGCCCAAGGGCAAGGTCATCGATCTCATGGAGGCCCTCCGGCAGAGCCTGGCCCGGAAGCACGCGACGCCGGCGTCCAGACGGTCTCGAATGGTGGCGAGAAAGCGCGCCTGAGGCGCGCTCGAGAGGAGGTGAACGAGCCATGCCGGACATGAAGGCCAAGTCGAAGGGTCAGAAGAAGGTCAGCAAGGTCATGCGCGAATACAAGAAGGGGAGTCTCCGCTCCTCCTCCGGAGCCAAGGTGCGCAAGCGCAAGCAGGCGGTGGCCATCGCGCTGAGCGAGGCGCGCCAGGCCGGCGCGCGCATTCCCAAGAAGCGGACCCGGAGCGCGGCCTAGAGCCCGATCGGCTCCCCGTTGCATAGCCGCGCGTCGCTGTCGTACTCTGCCCGAGCATGTCACGACCCAGCGAACAGCGGAGGCGCTTGCCATGGCGGAGCTGACCCGGCGATACATCGTGATGCCGATGGGCGCTGAGGGGCCCTTCGATCCCACGGACCCCAATGCGCCCTTCGTCCTCAAGCCCTGGAAGGATCCCGCGGCGCTGCTCGCGCTCGAGGCATACCGGGAGGCATGCTATCCGGAGCTCGCGGCGGAGCTGTCGGCGTGGATCCGGACCATTCGCTCAGGGGCGGTGCCTCCGGGCTCGGTGGGGGCCCGAAATGCCGCGCATCTCGCCTCGCGTGCCGCCGCCAGGCCCCGGCCCAAGCCTAAAGCCAGACCGAAGGCGAAGCCTCCCAAGTCAGTGAAACGAAAGCCAAAGGCAAAGACCAAGAGAAAGTAAGGAGTTACCGCATGCCCATTGCCATCGACACCGCCGTGGACCATCTCCTCCAGAGCCGGGACGGCCATCGGCTCGTGACGCCGCTCAGCGAGAAGTATCCGGATCTGTCCCTGGAGGAGGCCTATTCGGTGCAGCGCGCGCTCGAGCAGGCCCTCGTCCTTCGCGGCGAGCGGGTGATCGGCTGGAAGGCGGGCTTCACCAATGCGGCGATCCAGGGACAGTACGGAGTCAGTGAGCCCGTGCTGGGATTCATGCTGGGCTCGGGCGTCTTCTCCGGCGGCGACTCCATCCCCATCAGCCGGTTCGCGTCCCTGGGCGTGGAGGTGGAGGTGGCCTTTCTCCTCAAGCGGGACCTGGCCGGGCCCGGCGTGACGCCGGTGTCCGCGCTGCTCGTCCGTCGAGGGCGCCATGCCGTCCTTCGAGCTGATCGACTTCCGCTGCTCGGGCAAGCCGCGCGGGGCCGACGTGGTGGCGGACGGGGTCTTCGCCAATGCCATCGTGCTCGGCCGCCCGCTCACGCCGGTGGCGGCCCTCGATCTGGCATTGGAAGGGGTGGTGTACGAGCAGAACGGCCAGGTGGTGGCCACCAATACAGCGGCGGAGGTCCTGGGCAACCCGCTCATCTCACTCGCCTGGGTTGCCAATACGCTGGGGCGCATGGGGCGCGGGCTCGCCGCCGGTGACGTGGTGCTCACCGGCTCCATCTCCAAGATCCTCCGCCCGGAAAAGGGTGAGTCGGTGCGCGCCTCCTTCACCCGGCTCGGCTCCGTCTCCTGCCGTTTCGTCTGAGCGGTCCCCGGGGCCCCGGAACCGGACATGCGCCTGACGGACTCCACATGCGCCTGAAGGGAAAGGTCGCGGTGGTCACCGGCGGCGGCAGCGGCATCGGCCGCGCCATCGCGCTGGCGCTGGCCCGCGAGGGTGCCGCGCTCCTCCTGGCGTCCAATGTCGAGCCCGAGGTGCGCGCGGTAGCGCGCGAGGCCGAGGCCCTCGGGGCCCGTGCGCTGGCGCTCGGCGCGGACGTCACCCGCCTCGCGGACATGGACGCCATGGCGGCCCGCGCGGTCGCCGAGCTCGGCTCGCTCGACGTGCTCGTGACCTGTGCCGGCATCGCCGGGGGCGGGCTTCTTGCCGAGCAGCCGGAGCCCGACTGGACGCGGGTCATCGACGTCAACCTCAACGGCACCTACCGCGCCATCCGTTCCGCGCTCCCGCAGATGATGAAGCAGCGTGAGGGGCGCATCATCACCATCTCGTCCATCTATGGGCGCATGGGCGGGTTCGGCTACGTCTCCGCGTACGCGGCGAGCAAGCACGGGGTCATCGGGCTCACGCGGGCGCTGGCCACCGAGCTCGCCTCCCAGGGCTATCCCGGCATCACCGTGAACGCGCTCTGTCCGGGGTACGTGCGCGCGGGGATGGGGATGGCGCCGCGGAAGGTCCGGAGCCGCGAGGGGGTGATGGAGGAGGTGGGCGGCGAGGAAGTGTTCGAGCGCCACATCAAGCGCCGGGTGCCGCAGCGCCGCATGATCGAAGCGGAGGAGATCGCCGCCGCCGCCGTCTTCCTGGCCTTGCCGGAGTCCCGAGGCGTCACCGGCCAGGGGATGAACGTGGACGGCGGGTTCGTCATGTCGTAGGATCGGTCGGAGGCACTCATGACCGTTCGCTACGAGCAGGCCGGCCACGTCGTCACCATCACCATCGATCGTCCCGAGGCGATGAACGCCATCGACCCCGAGACGCACGCGGCGCTCATCGACGCGTGGACGCGCTTCCGCGACGACGACGAGGCGTGGGTGGCGCTGTTCACGGGGGCGGGGGACAAGTCCTTCTCCGCGGGCGCCGATCTCAAGAAGATGATTCCCGCCGCCTTCGGCACGGGGGCGCGGCGCCGCGGGCACAACGACTACGGGCTCGGCGGCATCACGCGCGGCCTCCCCATCTGGAAGCCCATGATCGCTGCCGTCAACGGCCACTGCCTGGCCGGCGGGATGGAGCTGGCGCTGGCCTGCGACCTCCGCATCGCGGTGCCGCATGCCACCTTCGGGTTGCCTGAGGTGCGCTGGGCCATCATGCCCGGCGCCGGCGGCACCCAGCGCCTGCCGCGCACCATTCCGCTCGCCAAGGCCATGGAGCTCATCCTCATGGCGAAGACGCTCACCGCGGCGGAGGCGCTCCACCACGGGCTGGTGAACGCGGTGGTGCCCCCCGCGGAGCTGATGGCGACGGCGCGCGCGTGGGCGGAGACCATCTGCGAGCGCGGGCCCCTGGCCGTCCGCGCCGCCAAGGAGGCCGTGCTGCGCGGGCTCACCATGCCGCTCGACGACGGGCTCCGGCTCGAGGCCTTCCTGTCCGGTACGCTGCGCGGAACCGAGGACGCCGTGGAGGGCCCCCGGGCCTTCGCGGAGAAGCGGAAGCCCAACTTCCAGGCGCGGTAGACGGAGCCGCCTGGACTTGGATCTGGAGGCGCTGCGCCGGCGACTGGACGCGGCGCTATCCCGTCACCCACGCGTGGCGCTGGACCGGAGCGATCTCGTCTCCGCCGCCGTGCTCCTGCCCATCACCGACCGCGACGGCCCGCATGTCCTCTTCACCAAGAAGTCGGAGTCGGTGCCGCACCACAAGGGGCAGTTCTCCTTTCCCGGCGGCATCTGCGAGGAGCGGGATGCCTCGCGGGTGGAGACCGCGCTGCGCGAGGCCTGGGAAGAGGTGCGGATCCCGGCGGAGTCCGTGGAGGTGCTGGGACTTCTCGACGACACCATGACGCGGGCCACTCCCTTCGTCATCACGCCGGTGGTGGGCATCATTCGCGAGCCGGTGCAGTTCAAGCCCGACGGGCGCGAGATCGAGCGCGTGATCGAGGTCCCGCTGGAGCTCCTCCGCGACCCCTCGATCTTCCGCACCGAGATCTGGGAGCGCAGCGGCGAGCCCCATCCCGTCCACTTCTACCAGGTCTCGGTCGAGGATGTGGTGTGGGGCGCCACCGCGCGCATCCTCAAGCAGTTCCTCGAGCTGGTGGACGCGGCGGAGGCCGGCGCGTGAGCGGGGCGGCGGTGCTGGTGGAGACACGGGACGGCGTCGGCACCGTCACCCTCAACCGTCCGGAGGCGCGGAACGCGCTCAACCCGGCCCTGCTGGGCGAGCTGGAGGAGGCCTGACCGCGCTCGAGACCGATCCCGCCGCGCGCGTCATCGTGCTGCGTGGGGCGGGAGACCGCGCCTTCTGCGCGGGAGCGGACCTCAAGGGCGTGGGCGACCGCGGCACCTCGCTGCAGGCGCGCGAGTCCTTCAGCCGCCTGCCGCGAATCCTGGAGGCCATGGCGCGGATGCGGACGCCGCTCATCGCCCAGGTGCATGGCTTCGCGCTGGCCGGCGGCTGCGGGCTCGCGGTGGGCTGCGACGTGGTGGTGGCGGCGGACGATGCCGTGTTCGGGCTCCCCGAGATCAAGCTCGGCCTCCTCCCGCTCGTGGTGATGGCGCCCATCCTGCGCGCCGCCGGCCGGAAACGGGGCATGCTCATGGTGCTCTCCGGCGAGCCGGTGTCCGCGCGCGAGGCCTTCGAGATGGGCCTGGTGAGCCGCGTGGTGGCGCGGGGCGATCTCGAGCGTGACGTGCAGGGGCTGGCCGCGCGGCTGGCCGGGCTCTCGCCCGCCGCGCTCGGCCTTGCCAAGGAGGCGGCGGCGACCGCCACCGAGATGGAGTACGGCGCCGCCCTCCGCTATCTGCGTGAGCTGACGACCCTGGTGTTCCTGTCCGACGATGCCCGGGAAGGCGTCAAGGCCTTCTTCGAGAAACGCACGCCCCGCTGGACCGGCCACTGACGGGCCGGTCACTGATCGACCCGCCCTGAAAGAAAGGACTCGACGGATGAAGCCGAAGGCGCTGCTGATCCTCCTCGTCCTCGTCGCGCTCGTGTGTGTCACGGCGCTCGCGCATGCTCAGCCCAAGGAGACGCCCCTGGTGGCCTCCACCATCAATGGGCCCTCCGAGGTCTTCAAGAAGGGCGCGGAGAAGTGGGTCAAGGCCAAGCTTCGTGACGAGATCGCCGAGGGCGACGGTGCGCGTGCCCTCTCCGGGGGCCGGTTCGTGCTGCGGACGACGAGCGGGAACGCGATCCGCATGGCCCAGCTCACCCAGGTGTTCGTCGCGGAGGCGCCGGCGGGGACTCCCGCCTCGGACCGCACGGTGCGCATCAAGCAGGACGGCGGATGGATCTGGGTGGCGGTGCTGCCCCTGTCTACGACCCGGGCCGCGATAGAGGTGGAGGCGGGGCCGGTCACGGTAGGAGCGCGGAGCGGCGGCACCGGCATCCGGGTTACCAGCGATGGCTCGATCCTGGTGCGGGTCTTCCATGGTCTCGCGGTGGCGCGGTCGACCGGCGAGGGCGCCAAGTGGGAGCGCACGGTCAAGGCGGGCGAGGAGCTGCTGGTTCCCCTCACGGGCCCTCCGGGGCCAACCGCGCGATCACCAAGGATGAGTCGGAGGCGGGCTGGATAAGGTGGAACAAGCGGCAGGATCAGGCGGGCTACGGAATGCCGGAGCCGAAGTGAAGACCGCCCCCGGCAGGGCAGGCCTCAGGGCAGGCTGATGGTGAGGTTGTCGCCGGTGGTCGAGACGGCGTAGACGCCCGCCGCCGAGGAGGCGTACCCGTAGGTGGTCCATCCGGCGGGGGATTCGGCGTGGAGGCCATGAAGGGCCCCGCGGTGGCGCCCTGGCCGTTGACGGCGACCGCGTTGAGCGCGGCCAGATTGGGGGGCAGCGTCTGCATGTGCGCGAGTAGACGCTGATGGCGGAGACGAGCGCCCGCGCGTCGGCCTGCGCCTTGGCCACCCGGGCGCGGAGCTGCATATTGGTGTAGAGCGGGATGGCGATGGCGGTGAGGATGCCGATGACCGCGACCACCACCATCAGCTCGATGAGGGTGAAGCCGCGCCGATTGCGATCTGCCTGACGCTCAGGTACCGAAGAGCCATGGCGTACGCAGGCTAGCACCGGGACGCGCCCCCCCGAAGGATTTTCAGGGCCACCAGAGGTAGAGGAAGCGGGCTCCCGGACCGCTCAGGGCCCCGGCGAGCTGGCCGAGGAGAGCGTCCGCGCCCGGGGTCGCCGGCGTGGCGGAGTACATGTTGACGCGGTACTCGCGCGGTCGGTGGTACATCACCACCCG
>CAVTFC010000010.1:0-74947 GCA_963733725.1 uncultured Candidatus Rokubacteria bacterium
ATCTCCGCTGCGTGGTGTGCCAGAGCCTCTCCGTGGCCGATTCACCCTCGGAGACGGCCAATCAGATGCGCGACATCGTCCGGGAGCGGCTCGCTGCGGGGGAAACCCCGGACCAGGTCACCGCGTACTTCGTGGAGAAGTACGGCACGTGGATCCTGCTCGCGCCGCCGCGTCGCGGCTTCAATCTCCTCGTCTGGGTGGTCCCCTTCGCGGGACTGGCCCTGGGCCTGATGCTGGCCGTCCTGGCCATGCGCCGCTGGCGCCGGCGGTCCGCCGCCGCCGCGCCCCCGGCCTCGGTGGATGAGGCCACGCGCGCGCGCATCCGGCGGGAGATGGCCGAGCTCGCCAACTGGTGACGGGCGCCCAGCTCCTGCCCATCCTTGTCCTCGCGCTGCCCGCTGCCGCGCTCGTCCTGTGGCCCCTCTGGCGCGGCGCCCGCGGGGCCGCCGAGGAGTCAGCCGCCCCCGCCGCCGCGACGAGCGACGCGAGCGATCCGCGCCTCGAGCTCGGCGAGGAGCGGGGATGGCCATCTATCGCGCGCTGCGCGAGCTGGACTTCGACCACGAGGCCGGCCACATCTCTCGGAGGACGACTACCGCGGCCTCCGCGATGCCTACGAGGCGCGCGCGGCGACCGTGCTGCGCGCGCTGGACGCGCTCGGCATCCCCCCCGCCCGGGCACGCGCGGGCACCCCGCGCGCGGGCGCCCCCGTGATCACGGGGCGAAGCTGGACACGAAGCCCGGTCGCGCTCGGGACGGGCGCGCTCCTGCTGCTCGCCTTCGGCGTGCTCCTCGGCGTGAGCGTGGGCCGGGACTCTACACCGACCAACTCGATGGCGCCCGCGCCGGGAAGCGGCGTGGCCGCGGCGCCGCCGCCGGTCTCGATGCCTCCCGCGGGGACTTCCACCGGACCCGTGTCGCCAGGCGGCGGCCCGATAGCGCCCGGAGCGGGCCCGGCGCGCCCGCTTCCGCCGGAGATGCTGGCCGGCATGCTCGAGGCGCCGCGGCAGAGCCTCTTCGCGGGGCGCTACACGGAGGCGATCGCCGCCTATCAAGCCGTGCTCAAGCGGGATCCCCGCAACGTGAACGCGATGACCCATCTCGGCTATATCGTCGCCCTCGGCGGGCACGCTGACGCGGCGCTGGAAAGCTTCGACAAGGCGCTGGCCATCGACCCGAACTATCCGCCCGCCTATTTCTTCCGGGGGCAAGTGCTGGCCGAGGCCAAGGGAGACCCCGCCGGCGCCGCGCGGGCCTGGGAGCGCTTCCTCGTGCTCGTGCCGAGCGGCCCCAAGCACGACCAGGTCGAGGCCGCGCGGGTCGAGCGCGCGCCAGAGGGGGCCGCCCGAAGGCTCCCGTTCGGGTCGACAGCTCGAGTGAGTTAGGGTTACCTTACTGCGAGGTCACGGGCCTCGTGGCCCCGCTCAACCCACGCGGGGGGACACCTGACATGCGGTATCCGGGAAGCAAGACGAAGAGGCGGGCGGCCGCCGGGGCGCTGGCGCTGCTGCTGGCCCTGCTTGTCGTGGCGGGGGCGGCCGTCGCCAACGAGGTGGTCGTGTACTCGGCCCGCTCGCAGTACGGCCAGGAGCCGGCCATCGACGCCTTCACCAAGAAGACCGGCATCCAGGTCAAGAGCTTCGGGGGCAATACCCCGAGCTGTTCGACCGGCTGAAGGCGGAGCGGGACAAGACCCCCGCCGACGTCCTGATCACGGTGGACGCGGGCAATCTCTGGAACGCCGGCCGGGCGGGCCTCCTCTCCAAGATGGACTCGCCCGAGGTCGCGGCCAATGTGCCGGCGAACCTTCGCGATCCCGAGGGACGGTGGACGGCGCTCACCGTGCGCGCGCGCACCATCATGTACAACACCAACAAGGTGAAGCCCGAGGAGCTCTCGACCTACGAGGCGCTCGGCGATCCCAAGTGGAAGAACCGGATCTGCCTCCGCACCTCCACCTACGTCTACAACCAGTCCTTCATCGCCACCATGATCAAACGGAGCGGCGAGCCCACGGTGGAGCAGGTGGTCAAGGGCTGGGTGGCCAATAACCCACCCTCATCAACGGGGACACCAAGATCCTCGAGGCCATCGCGGCCGGCCAGTGCGACGTGGGGCTCACCAACACGTACTACCTCGGACGCATCCTCGCCAAGGACCCCGCCTTCCCGGTGGCCGCGTTCTGGGCGAATCAGCAGACCACCGGCACGCATATCAAATCTCGGGCGCGGGCATCACCGCCAACGCGAAGAACCGCGCGAACGCGGTGAAGCTCCTCGAGTTCCTCACCTCCCCCGAGGCGCAGCAGATGTTCGCCGACTCCAACGTCGAGTACCCGGGGAACCCGCAGGCGTCGGTGAACCCCATCATCGCCAAGTGGGGCAAGTTCAAGCGGGACGACATCAACGTGGCCGCCGCGGCGAGTTCCAGGCCGCCGCCACCAAGCTCGCCGATCGCGCTGGCTACAAGTGACCGCGCGTTCTGAGTGCCGCGGCGGGCCGGGCCTCCGGGCCCCGGCCTGCCGCGGGACGTTTCACCCGCGCCTGGCCCGCCGCCGCCCTCCTGGCGGCAGGCATTGCGCGATCCCCAATGTGGTGGTTCTGTCCTCGCTGGCCACGCCCAATGTTGACCTCTGGCTGCATCTCTGGCGCACCCAGCTCGTGGAGCTGGCTCTCAACACGCTGGCGTTGCTGGCCGGGGTCGGGGCAGGCACCCTGCTGGTGGGCACCGTGCTGGCGTGGCTCGTGGTCAACTACCGCTTCCCCGGGCGCGGGATATTCGAGTGGGCGCTGATCCTGCCGCTGGCCATTCCCGCCTACGTGATCGGGTTCACCTTCCTGGGCATCTTCGAGTTCTCGGGTCCGCTCCAGACCGCGTTGCGCCGCTGGCTCGGCGCGGGGGTCCGCCTGCCCGAGCTCCGGACATGGGGCGGCGTCACCCTGATGATGACGCTCGTCTTCTACCCCTATGTCTATCTCCTCGCCCGCGCGGCGTTTCGCGCCCAGGGCTCGGCCGCGCTCGAGACCGCCCGCAGCCTCGGCCGCTCGCGGCTGCGCGCCTTCCTGGAGGTCACCCTGCCCCTGGCGCGCCCTTCCCTCGCCGCCGGCGTGACGCTGGCGATGATGGAGGCCCTGGGCGACTTCGGGACCGTGGCCACCTTCGGCTATCGCACCCTGACCGAGAGCATCTACCGCGTCTGGTACGGCATGTTCGATCGCGTGGGCGCGGCCCAGCTGGCGAGCGTGCTCCTCCTGTTCGCGGCCGCGCTGCTCGCGATCGAGCGCCGATCTCGGGGCCGGCAACGGTTCATCCAGCGCGAGCGCCGCGGCGCCGAGGCCGCTCCGGTGGTCCTCCGCGGGACCCGCGCCGCCGCCGCCTCCGTCACCTGCGCCGCGGTGCTCGGGCTCGCCTTCCTCCTGCCGGTGGGGCAGCTCGTGCTCTGGTCCGCGCGCACGTGGGTCGAGGGTCGCGTGGCGCGGGACCTCGGCGCGCTGCTCGCGAATACCCTCGGGCTCGCCGCCGTCGCCGCAATCCTGACCTGTTTCCTGGCGGTGGTCCTGGCCTATGCGGGACGGCTTCATCCGTCACGCGCCACCCGCTGGTCGGCGCGCTTCGCGTCGCTCGGGTATGCGCTCCCCGGGGCGGTCATCGCGGTGGGCGTCTTGATCCCGCTGTCCGCGCTCGACCACTGGGTGGCCCCCGCGCTGGCGCGCCTCACCGGCCGGCCGGCGGGACTCCTCCTCACCGGCTCCGCGGTGGGGCTGCTCTTCGCCTATGCCGTGCGGTTCCTGGCCGTGAGCCTCCAGAGCGTGGACGCCAGCCTCACCCGCATCGCCCCGAGCCTGGACGACGCCGCGCGCTCGCTGGGCGCGCGCGCGGGCCGGACGCTTCGCCGCGTGCATCTCCCGCTCCTCCGTAGCGGCCTCGCCGTCGCCGTGGTTCTCGTCTTCGTGGAGACCATGAAGGAGATGCCGGCCACCCTCCTGCTCCGACCGTTCGGGCTGAACACGTTGGCCATGGAGGTGTGGGAGCGCACCAACGAGGCCTTGTGGCAGGAGGCGGCCGTGCCCGCGCTGGCTATCGTCCTCGCCGGGCTCGTGCCCGTCATCGTCGTGATCCGCTGGAGCAAGGGAGGCAACCCATGACCCTGCGCATTCGATCTGCGCTTCGCGCTGCGTGAATGGCTTCGCCGCGACCTGCCCGCTTCGCGATAGCGCCACCGCACCCGGCCACGTCCCGGCGTGCGTGCTAATCTCGTGGATACCTCTATGGCCAAGCCGGACGCCGCTGCCCGCATCGAGGCGCTACGCCGCGAGATCCGCCGCCACGATGCGCTCTATCACGGGCAGGACCTTCCCGAGATCGGCGACGCCGAGTACGACGCGCTGAAGCGGAAGCTGGCCGCGCTCGAGGCCGAGCACCCCGAGCTGCGCACGGCGGACAGCCCCACCCAGACGGTGGGCAGCCGCCCCGGCGAGGCGTTCGCCCCCGTCGAGCATCGCGCCGCCATGCTTTCCCTGGATAACGCCATGAGCGCGGACGATCTGCGCGAGTTCGAGGCACGGCTCCGGCGCGCGCAGCCGGGCGCCCCCTTCGCCTATGTGTGCGAGCCCAAGATCGACGGGCTCGGCGTGGCGCTCCTCTACGAGAACGGCCGCTTCACCCGCGGCGCCACCCGCGGCGACGGGCGGGTGGGCGAGGACGTCACCCACACCCTGTCCACCCTCGACTCCATCCCGCGCCGACTCACCGGCCGGCTGGCCAAGGCGCGGAGCCTCGAGGTGCGCGGCGAGGTCTATATGCCGCGCAGCGCGTTCCGCCAGCTCAATGCCCGGCTGGAGGAGGCCGGCGAGGACTCCTTTGCCAATCCCCGCAATGCCGCCGCCGGCGCCGTGCGCCAGAAGGACCCGGCGGTGACCGCGGCGCGGCCGCTCGCCGTCTTCCTCTATCACGTGAGCGAGGCCGAGGGTGTGACGCTGGCCTCGCACTGGGAGACCTTGGAGACTCTGCGCGCGAGCGGCTTCCCGGTGAATCCGGAGTCGCGGCGATGCCCGGACCTCGACGCGGTGCTCGCCTATCTGCGCCGAGCTCGAGACGCGCCGGGACGGGCTCGACTACGAGGCCGACGGGGTAGTGGTGAAGGTGGACGACCTCGAGCAGCAGCGCCGGCTCGGGGCCACCGCGCATCACCCGCGCTGGGCCATCGCCTACAAGTTCACCGCGCGCCAGGCCACCACCCGCGTGCTCGACATCACCATCAATGTCGGCAAGACCGGCGCGCTCACTCCCGCCGCCAAGCTGGAGCCGGTGGAGCTGGCCGGCGTCACCGTGAGCAATGTCAGCCTGCACAACGAGGACGAGGTGCGGAGGAAAGACGTGCGCGTGGGGGATACCGTCCTCATCGAGCGCGCGGGCGATGTCATCCCCTATCTCGTCCAGGTCATCGAGGCCGAGCGTCCGCCGGGCGCCGTGCCCTTCCGCATGCCCGACCGCTGCCCGGCCTGCGGAGCGGCGGCCCTCCGGCCGGAGGGCGAGGCCATCTGGCGCTGCACCAATAGCGCCTGCCCCGCCCAGCTCAAGGAGCGCCTCTTCCACTGGGGCTGGCGCCGGGCCATGGACATCGAGCACCTGGGCGAGGGCGTGATCACCCAGCTGGTGGACAAGGGAATCGTCCGCGACTTCGCCGATCTCTATCACCTCACGGTGGAACAGCTCGCGGGCCTCGAGCGCCTCGCCGAGAAGTCCGCCACCAATCTCCACCGGGCCATCGAGGCGTCGAAGTCTCGCGGGCTCTCTCGCCTCCTCAACGGTCTGGGCATCCGCATGGTGGGCGAGCGCGCGGCCCAGCTTCTCGCCGTACGCTTCGGCACCATGGACAATCTGGAGAAAGCGTCCGAGGCGGAAATCAACGAGATCCACGGCATCGGGCCCGAGATCGCGCGCGCCGTCCGCGGCTTCTTCGACGAGCCGCGCAATCGCGAGACCATTCGGCGGCTGCGCGAGGCGGGCCTGGTCATGACCGAAGCGGGCCATGCCGACGGCCCCCGCCCGCTCGACGGCAAGAGCATCGTGCTGACGGGCAGCCTGCGCCGCCTCACCCGCGACGAGGCCCGGGACCTCGTGCTCCGGCTCGGCGGGCGCGTCACCGGCTCGGTGTCCAAGAAAACGGACTACGTGGTGGTGGGGGAGGATCCGGGCAGCAAGGCCGACGACGCCCGCCGGCTCAAGGTGCCGGTGCTCGACGAGGCGCAGTTCCTCACTCTGGTGGGCCGCGCATGAGGCCGCTGACCGGCCTGCTGCTCGCCCTCGCGCTGCTCCTCCCCGCCGCCGCGCCGGCGCAGACCACGAACCCGCTGACGCGCGAGCAAGCGCTGGCCGGTCTCGGCCGATCCGATGTGGAGGCGCGGCGACAGGCCGCCGCCTGGATGGGCGAGGTGGGGCGCATGGACGACGTCCCCGCGCTCGTCAA
Organism: uncultured Candidatus Rokubacteria bacterium; assembly: GCA_963733725.1. Lineage (GTDB taxonomy): Bacteria > Methylomirabilota > Methylomirabilia > Rokubacteriales > CSP1-6 > DASRWT01. Next base: position 6,470 of record CAVTFC010000010.1, read on the forward strand.
GACGCTGCGCGATCCAGATCCGGTGGTCCGGGCGCTGGCCGAGCGCGCCCTCTGGCAGGTGTGGAGCCGGTCGGGGGACTCCGAGATCGATGCGCTCTTCGAGGAGGGCGTCGCCCAGATGACCCAGCGGGACGGGCCGGCCGCCATCGCCATCTTCAGCCGCATCATCGAGAAGCGGCCGGAATTCGCGGAGGGCTGGAACAAGCGCGCCACCGTGTACTTCCTCATGGGCGAGTACCAGAAGTCGCTCGCGGACTGCCACGAGGTGCTCAAGCGCAATCCCACCCACTTCGGCGTGCTCTCCGGCTACGGCCAGATCTATCTCCAGCTCAACGAGCCCGCGCGCGCGCTATCCTATTTCGAGCGCGCGCTGGCGGTGAACCCGAACATGGAGCAGGTGGAGCGGGTGATCGAGGAGCTCAAGGGCCAGCTCATGCAGCAGAAGAAGGACACGACCTGATGGACGGGATCTGATGGGCCGGCCGGCGCGTCTCGCCTGTCCGCGCTGTCTGGAGCCCGGCGATCTCACCGGCCCGCCCGTGGTGTGCGGGCGGTGCGGCACCGTAATGGAGATCGAGCCGGACCTGCGCCTGGTCAAGCCGAACCTCGCGGAAAAGATCCGCCGGCGCCCACGGGGTCTCTGGCGCTGGCACGAGTTCCTGCCGGTGGATCCAAGCCGCGCGGTGACGCTGGGCGAGGGTGACACGCCGCTGCTCCTCCCCCCGCGGCTGGCGCAGGCGGTGGGCATCGAGCGGCTGTGGATCAAGAACGACACCGTGCTACCCACCGGCTCCTTGAAGGACCGCTCGGTGACGGTGGCCCTCACTCACGCGCGCACGGTGGGGGCACGGACGGTGGCGGTGTCTTCCAGCGGCAACCACGCCGCCTCCGTCGGCGCCTATGCGGCCGCCGCCGGCCTGCCCTGCGTGGTGATGGTACCGGCGGCCACCTCACCGGCCAAGATCGTCCAGGCCCGCGTCCACGGCGCCACCGTGCTCGCGGTGAAGGCGGATTACGACGCCACCGCCGCGCTCTTCAAGGAGGCGCTCAAGGCGTTCGGCTGGTATTCCTGCCTCTCCACGAATCCCTGGCGCAACGAGGGCAAGAAGTCCTATGCCTTCGAGACCTGGGAAGATCTGCGCGGGGAGACGCCGGACTGGATGCTCCATCCCATCGGCGGCGGCCTCGGCGTCACCGCGTGCTGGAAGGGCTGGCGCGAGCTGGTGGCGCTGGGCTGGGCGCGCGGCGTGCCGCGCATGGTCGCCGCGCAGCCCGCGGCCGCGGATCCCATCACGCGCGCCTTCGAGGCCGGCCGCGATGAGGTCACGCCCCTCACCGCCCAGAGCACCGTGGCCCAGGCCATCGCGGTGGGCGCGCCGCAGCTCGGCTGGCGCTGCCTGGACGCGGTGCGCCGGACGGGCGGCGCCGCGGCCAGCGCCACCGACGCCGAGCTGCTCGCCGCCCAATCCCTCCTCGCCCGCACCGCCGGCATCTACTGCGAGCCCTCGGCGGCGGCGCCCATCGCCGTCGCCGCGCGGCTGCGCCGCGAGGGCCGCATCCGCCCCACCGATCTCGTCGTCTGCGTCGTCACCGGGCATGGCCTCAAGCAGCCCGCCGGCCCTTCCGACGAGGCGGGCCCGCTCCACACCGTGGCGCCCGATCTCGCCGCCATCGAGGCGGCGCTCACCCCGACGTCCTAGCCCAAAGGAGACCGCCGTGCCGCTGACACCGCCGCAAGTCGCCGCCCTCAAGAAGATCACCAGCCCCAGCGTGGCCAATGCCATCGAGACCTTCAACGTGCGCCCCCGCGAGCAGGGCAACCTGTCCTCGCAGGTCAAGGCGCTGTTCCCCGAGATGGGGCCGATGGTGGGGTATGCCTGCACCGCCCTCATCCGGGCCGAGCAGGGACCCATCGAGGGCCACCGCGCCAGCCTCTTCGGGTGGTGGGACTTCGTTCTGTCCATCCCCGCGCCGCGCGTGATCGTGGTCCACGACCTCGACGAGCCCCGCGGCCAGGGCGCGCAGTGGGGCGAGGTGCAGGCCAATATCCACCGCGCGCTCGGCTGCGTGGGCGTGGTGACCGATGGCTCCGTGCGCGACCTCGACGAGGTGCGCGCGCTCAACTTTCAGTTCTGCGCCGCCCATGTCTCGGTGTCCCACGCCAACGTGCACATGGTGGACTTCGGCATTCCCGTCAAGGTGGGCGGCGTGCTCATCAAGCCGGGCGACCTGATCCATGGCGACCAGCACGGCGTGGTCACCATCCCGCATGACATCGCCACCGGGATTCCCGACGCCATCGCCAAGGTCGAGGCCATGGAGAAGCGCATCATCTCCGTGTGCCAGAGCCCCGACTTCACGGCGGACAAGCTCAAGGCGGTGTACAAGGAAATCCGCCCCGGGACGTACTGAGAGGCGGGCGCTGCGCCTCATCGGCTGGAATATCCGGGCGGGCGGCGGCACGCGCGTGCCGGCGCTCGCCCGCCAGCTCTCCCGCTGGATGCCGGACGTGGTGGCACTCTGCGAGTTCCGGGGCACCCCGCCCAGCGCGGCCCTGGCCGCGGCGCTGGTGGGGCAGGGGCTCGTCCACCAGGCCACCACCGCCGATCCGAGCTGCCCCGGCGTCAACGCCATCCTTCTCGCCTCGCGCTGGCCGCTGCGCCGCGTGCTCACGCGCCGGGCGCCCCGCGAGCCGGCCCGCTTCCTCCTCGCCGAGGTGGCGGCCCCCGCACCCTTCACCCTCGGCGCCATGCACGTGCCCAATCGGATGACCGGTCGCAAGTGGCCGTTTCTCGACGCGGTGCTGCGTCTGGCGGAACGGTGGGCCGACGGCCCCGCGGTGCTCATCGGCGACACGAATTCGGGCCGGCCCGGGCTCGACGAGGCGCCCACCTGCCGGGCCGGCTTCAATGCCCGCGAGGGTGGCTGGATCGACGGGCTCGAACGCGCCGGCTGGCGCGACGGTTTCCGGCACCTCGAGGGCGAGGCGCGCGCCTATACCTGGTACTCACCCAATGCCGGAAACGGCTTCCGCCTGGACCAGGCCTTTCTCAATGGGGACATGCTCCCCTCGCTGGAAACGGTCCGTTACGAGTGGGGACGCCGTCGCCCCGGCGTCCGTCCCACCCCGGCGCTTTCCGACCACGCCGCGCTCCTCCTCGACTTCACCGCTCGGTAGCCGCGCTACAATGACTCCGGCTCCGCCATGATCGAGATCCGACTTCCGCGCCTTGCCGACGCGACACCCTGCACCGAGCTCGCCGCCACCGTGATCGGAGCAGATCGGGCCGGTACCTTCGTGAAGTCCCACTTCGAGCGGCATCAGATCATGGTGGCGGAGGCCAAGGGGGAAGTGGTCGGCTTCCTGGCCTACCGAACGGACTGGTTCCAGTGCACCTTCGTCTCGCTCGTGGTCGTCCGCGAAGACTTCCGGCGCAAGGGCATTGCCCGCGAGTTCTATCAAACCGTGGAGGCGGTCTCACTCTCGCCGCGCATCTTCTCCTCCACGGAGGAGACCAACGCCGCTTCCATCCAGATGCACACCGCGCTGGGCTTCTCGCCCAGCGGCTACATCGACAACCTGCCCCAGGGCGTGCGCGAGTTGCTGTTCTACAAGCGCCTGCCGCCCCGGGGACTTGCCTGAGGAGGGTCTCCATGTCGGCCAAGAGCGAGCTCATCGAGGGAGCGGAGACGGAGTTCCAGGGACTCCAGCGCGCGATCGCGGGCCTCGGCGAGACCGAGATGCGCGAGGTGTGGTGCGGAACGTGGAGCCTGCGCGAGATTCTCGGCCACATCTCCGGCTGGCACCGGGAGATGCTCCCGGGAGTGGAGCGGCTGGCCCGGGGTGAGAAACCGTTCGCCGACGGCGTGTCCTACGCGGACTTCGACGCGTGGAACGCGAAGTTCGCCGCCGCCAAGGCGTCCTGGTCCACCGCCGACATCCTCAAGGAGCTCGACGCCTCTCACGCCGACTTCCTCCGCGCGGCCCGAACGCTGCCGGAGGACCGCGTGGTCCCCGATGGGACGGCGTACAAGATCGTGGACGGCAGTAGTCGCCATCACTACGCGGAGCACGCCCAGGATATCGCCGCCTGGCGGAAAACCCGCGCGCGCTAGCGCAAAGTCGCGGGGCGGGTGGCCCGACCAGTCTCCGTCGGGCATTCATCGGCGATCGGGGAGGATGCGCCGGCGGGAGCGCAGCGCCGCTGCTCGAGGACGCGGAGCGCGCGGTGAGCGCCGAAGGTCGCCAGCGCCAGCAGCGCCGTCACCATGGCCAGCAGCACCATGGTCCGGAGCGCGCGAGGGTCCATCAAGAGAGGGGACGAGAGGGCGGGCAGAACGGGTCGGTCAGCGCTGGCCGCGTCGCTCGTCGCGCCGGAGCTTGTACTCGACGGAGTCCACCAGCGCCTGCCAGGACGCCTCGATGATATTGTCCGCGACGCCCACCGTGCCCCAGGTCTCGTCGCCGTCGCCCGAGGTGATGAGCACGCGGGTCTTGGCCGCGGTGGCCTTGGACTCGTCGAGGATGCGGACCTTGTAGTCGAGCAGGCTCATCTGGCGCAGGTTGGGGTAGAAGTCTTCCAGCGCCTTGCGGAGCGCGTGGTCGAGCGCATTGACGGGGCCGTTGCCGGACGCGGCGGTGTGCTCCTCGATGCCCTTCACGCGGAGCTTCACGGTGGCCTCGGCCACGGGCTCGGTGCCGCTCCCCTGCTCTTCCACGATGACGCGGAAGCCCTGCAGCTCGAAGTAGGGCCGGTGATTGCCGAGAGCCCGCTCCATGAGGAGCTCGAACGAGGCCTCCGCCCCCTCGAACTGAAAGCCTTCGTCCTCCAGCCGCTTGAGCAGCTCGAGGATGCGCCGCGCGTCGGGAGTGTTCTTGTCCAGGTCGATCCCGTACTCGCGCGCCTTCCACAGCACATTGGCCTGCCCGGACAGCTCGGAGACGAGCACGCGCCGGTGATTGCCCACCGCGTCGGGATCGATGTGCTCGTAGGTGTCGGGATGCTTGAGCACCGCGGACACGTGGATGCCGCCCTTGTGGGCGAAGGCGGAGTCGCCCACATAGGGCTGCGACGACCAGGGCTTGCGATTGGCCAGCTCGGAAACGAAGCGGGAGACGTCACGGAGGTCGCGCAGATTCTCCGGCGGAATGCTCTCGAGCCCCATCTTCAGCATGAGGTTGGGAATGATGGAGATGAGATTGGCATTGCCGCAGCGCTCGCCGTAGCCGTTGACCGTGCCCTGGACGTGGTTCACGCCCTCGGACACCGCGGCGAGGGTATTGGCCACCGCGCACTCGGTGTCGTTGTGGACGTGGATGCCCAGCGGGCTGGACGGCTTCACCACCTGCTTGACTTCTCGAATGATGCTGACGATTTCTTGGGGCACGCAGCCGCCATTGGTATCGCACAGGACGAGGCAGTGCGCGCCCGCCGCCTCCGCCGCCCGGAGCGTCGCCAGCGCGTACTCGCGATTCCGCTTGAAGCCGTCGAAGAAGTGCTCGGCGTCGTAGATGACTTCCTCGAAGTGCTTGTGAAGGTAGGCGATCGAGTCGCCGATCATGGCGATGTTCTCGTCGAGCGTGGTGCCGAGCGCCGCCGTCACGTGAAAGTCCCAGGACTTGCCGAAGATGGTCACCACCGGCGGGCCGGCCTCGACGAGGGCCTGGAGATTGGGGTCCTCCTCGGGGCGAACGCCCGGGCGGCGCGTGGCTCCGAACGCGCTGATCTTGGCGACCTTGAACACCGCGCCCTGGACGCGCTTGAAGAAGCGGAGATCCTTGGGGTTGGATCCGGGCCAGCCCCCTTCTATGTAGTGGATTCCCATGGCGTCGAGCCGGTGGGCGATGCGGACCTTGTCCTCCATGGAGAAGGCCACGCCCTCGCCCTGGCTACCGTCGCGGAGCGTGGTGTCGTAGAGCTTGATGAGCCGAGTCATGGGCCACCCATATTGAGGAAGGCCCCGGGGGGAGTCAAGTTTCCCGGGAGCGGGCTACAATGCCTCCACCGAAAGGCGGTGGATCTCGCGCCTGAGGCGCCTAGACCACACCCGCCGCGCGCAGCGCGGCCACCTTGGCGCGCGGGTAACGGAGGAGCCCGGTCAGGATCTCCTCGGTGTGCTGGCCGAGCAGCGGCGGCGCCAGGGTCGCCGCGCCCGGCGTGTCCCAGAGCCGGATGGGCACGCCCATCATGGTGACCGCGCCCGCCTTGGGATGCGGGAGCGAGACCACCATGCCGCGCGCCTTGAGATGCTCGCTCTCGCATACCTCCGCCACCGTCTTGATCTTCCCCGCGGGGACACCGGCCTTGTCGCAGCGCTCCAGCCACTCCGCCGCCGCACGCGTGCCCAGCTCCGCGTTGAGGATCGGATTGAGGGTGTCCCGGTTGGCCACGCGCTTGGCCTCGGTGTCGAAGCGCGGGTCCCGGGCCAGCTCGGGCCGGCCGATGGCGCCGCAGAACCGCTCGAACAACGAGTTGTTGGCGACGCCCAGCGTGAGGTAGGCGTCCTGCGCCTGATAGACCTCGTAGGGGACGATGGACGGGTGCGCATTGCCCCGCCGCGCGGGCCGGCCGCCGCCGTTCCAGTAGAGCCCCGCCTGGTACGTGAGCAGCGCCGCCATCTGGTCGAGCATCCCGATCTCGACCTTCTGGCCCTTGCCGCTGCGCGCGCGGGACAGAAGCGCCAGGGTGATGCCGTGCGCGGCGGACAGGCCGGCCACCAGATCGGCGATCGAGTTGCCGACCTTGACCGGCGGGCCGTCCGCGAAGCCGGTGAGGTCCATCACGCCCGACTCGCCCTGCACGATGAGGTCGTAGCCGGGTCGTGAGGCCTCGGGACCGCTCTCGCCGAAGCCCGAGATCGAGCAGTACACCAGGCGCGGGTTCGTCTTCCGGAGCTTGTCGAAACCGAAACCCAGCCGCTCCATGGTGCCCGGGCGGAAGTTTTCCAGCACCACGTCGGCGCGGGCGATGAGGCCCCGCAGGATGGCCTGGCCTTCCGGCGCCTTGAGGTTCAGGGTGAGGCTCTTCTTGCTGCGGTTCACCGCCATGAAGTAGGTGGCCTCGCCGCCCGCGAAAGGCGGCCAGCCGCGCGTGTCGTCGCCCTTGCCGGGCTCCTCGATCTTGATCACCTCGGCGCCCATGTCGCCGAGCGCCATGGCGCAGAAGGGTCCCGCGAGCACGCGGGTGAGATCGACCACGCGGATGCCGGCCAGCGGCGGCCGAGGCGGGGCGGCGCGGCGCGCCGCCGGCATCCGCTTCCTCCTCGCGATGGAGCGGGACTTAGTCTTGGCCACGAGATCTCCCCTTGAAAAGCCCCTGCACGAGGCTCTTGCTGATGGCGGCGACCTTCTCACCGCGGGCGCCCGCGCGCCGCCAGAACATCCGCGCGCGGTCCGCGAACCCCATGTGCGAGAAATAGAAGACCGAGTTCACGTTCTCCACCGCGACCCGCGCCCCGATCTTCACCCCGCGCGTGTCCTCCCCGTGGCAGAACAGCCGCGCGCCGCCCTCCAGCTCGACCAGCGCGATGTGCAGGGGCGAGCGGAATCCCTCGGGCGGCGAGTGCAGCGTGGTGAAGGACACCACTTCCCCCGGTATCGGCAGCCCTGCCGCTTCCATCCGGTCGCCATGGTCGGGACAACGGGCGGCGGGCGGGACGACGAGTCCGACGGCAGCGCGGACAGCGGGACGCGGGCAACGTGGTCTCGATCACCGCCCCGCCTCGAGCAAGAGAATCCAGTTATTCGGTGGCGAGCCCGCCGATGGACTGGACGAGCCCGACGCGCGCGTCCACCTGACGTGAGCCCGCCTCGCCGCGGAGCTGCCAGGTCAGCTCCACCACCTGGCCGATGCCGGTGGCCGCCAGCGGGTGGCCCCGTGCCTTGAGCCCGCCCGAGGGGCTCACCGGCAGCCGGCCGCCGAGCGCGGTCTGCCCCTCGAGGGTGGCGCGCCCCGCCTTGCCGGCGGGGAAGAGCCCGGTGTCCTCGAGCGAGATGATCTCGAACGGCGAGAAGGCGTCGTGTAGCTCCGCGACGTCCACCCGCTCCGGGCCGAAGCCCGCCATGCGATACGCCGCCTGCGCGGCCATCTGGGTGGCGCGGAAGGTGGTGAGATCGGCGCGATACCGGATGGCGATGGTATCCGTCCCCTGCCCGATCCCCGCCACCCGCACCGGCGTGCGCTCGGCGCTCAGCACCACCGCCGCCGCCCCGTCCGAGATGGGACAGCAGTGAGAGAGCCGCAGCGGATCGGCCACCACGCGGCTCTCCATGACCTCCTCCAGCGAGACCGGCTCCTGAAAATGCGCGAAGGGATTGCGCGCGGCATTGGCGTGATTCTTCACCGCTACCTGCGAGAACTCCTTCAGGGTGAGACCGGTCTTGTGCATGGCGGCGCGGGTGACGAGGCCGGCCAGCGCCGGCATGGTGGTGCCGTAGCGGCGCTCGTGGGGATCGATGGAGCGCCCGATGATCTCCGACACGCGTGGCGTGGGCATATGGGTCATCTTCTCGCCGCCCACCACCAGGATGGTCCGATGCAGCCCGGCGGCGATGCTCGCGAATCCCGTATAGAAGGCGGCGATCCCCGACGAGGTCGCGGTCTCCACCCTGAGCGCGGGCGACTGGCTCAGGCCCAGGTGGGTATTGATGAGGGACCCGAAATTCCCGTCCCCCGTGAACTCCTCCGGATTCATGGCTCCCACCACGATGGCGTCGGGGCGCTCGACGCGAGCATCCGCCAGCGCCAGCTGGGCGGCCTCGGCGATGAGGTCGGGCAGACTCTCGCTGCGCCGCCCGAAGCGGGTCATGCCGGCCCCGGCGATGTAGACGTCGGTCACCCCGTCATTGTCGAGCGGGCCCGCGGTGAGTGTCAACGTCCTTGGGAGCCCGCCCCGGCCCGCCCGCTACTTCTCAGCCGTCAAGGACGGACCGGCGTGTCGGCGGGGCTCGCCCGCAGCGAGCGGATGATGGCGTCCGACCTTACGGTGGTCCGTGATCAGCTCCAGCCCCGCCGCGGTCACCGCATGGATACCCGCCTCGGTCACGACAAGATCCATCGGGATGTCGTGCGCCTGCGGCCGGATGGTTGGCATCCGCGACAGCTCGAACGCGATGCCGATCTTGACCGGCGGCGGCGCCAGCCCGGCCAGGGTACGGTCGAAGTACCCTCCGCCATGGCCGAGCCGATAGCCGCGAGCATCGAAGCCGACCATCGGGATGAGCAAGACCTCGGGCTTCACCGCCGGGGTTCCCTGCGGGACACGGATACCGAGCGCGCCCTTGCGCATCCGAACGCCGGGCCGGAACGCGCGAAACTCGAGGGGGGCCCCGCGAGAGGTCACCACCGGGAGGGCCGTCGTCGCGCCGGCCGCGCGCCAGTGATCGACGGCCGCGCGAACGTTGGGCTCACCGCGAAACGGCGAATAGACCCCGATGGATCGGTCCGCCAGAGGGGCAAAGCCCCGGCGCAGGAGCTCGGCGATACGCGCGCTCCAGCGCCGCCGCGTGGAGGCGCTGACCGCCAGCCGTCGCGCGACCAGCTCCGCGCGCCGGGCCCGGCGCCACTTCTCGACCTCATCTTCTTTGGCCACCCCTCACGTATATCAGCTCGGGCGCCCGCTGGACGGTCGGTTGTTGCCGCGAGTGCCCTCCTGGCGCGGACGTTCACACCGAACTCACGCATCAGGCGCAGCAGGTAGGTGCGCTGAAGCCCGAGGGCGCGCGCGGTGCGCGTACGATTGCCCTCGAGCTGGAACAGCGTGGCCTCGATGAGCCGCCGCTTGAACTCGGTCACGGCTCCGTGGAATCCGGGTCCCTGCTTGGGCGGCTCGGGTGGCGACGACGTCGGCGCTGGCAACGGCACGGAGACTCGGACGGCGAGTTGTGGGCGCATGCGGCGGAGAGATGGCAAGGCGCATGCCACCGCCTCGAGGTTCGGGAATTCGCGAGGATGGCGGCGCGGTGGGCAGCGCCATGCACCGCGGCCTGTGCAGAACGGAGAGAGCGACTGCCCGCGCGGCAGGGCACTCCGCGCCGCGCGAGAGCCGCGCTCAGGCCTTGGTGGCGGGCTTGACGCCCGGGTTGTCCTTGAAGAACTGCTTGTTCAGCTCGATGTAGTTCTTCCAGTTCGCGGAGTCTCGTCCTCGGCGAAGATCGCCTTGACCGGACACACGGGCTCGCATGCGCCGCAGTCGATGCACTCATCCGGGTGGATGAAGAGCATATCTTTGCCCTCGTAGATGCAGTCCACGGGACAAACTTCGACGCAGGCCTTGTCCTTTACGTTGATACAGGGCTCCGCGATGATGTACGTCATTGAGGCCTCCCTGAAGGATCGGTTCGCCGGGGTTCACCGTGGGTTCGCCGGCCCGGTGCCCGACCAAACCGACATAGTTGTACCAACTCACCCCTGAAGTGTCAAGCGATTACGGGACGCTACAGGGAGCGGAGCTTGGGGTCCAGCGCGTCGCGGAGGGAGTCGCCGAAGAGGTTGAAGGCGAAGACGGCGAGGCTGATGGCCAGGCCGGGGAAGATGCGCCATCCACGGCGCGGTCTCGGCGAACTCGACCGCGGCGCCCCGCAGCATGAGGCCCCAGGCCGCGGTGGGCTCCTGCACGCCGAGCCCGAGGAAGGACAGCGACGCCTCGAGCAGGATGGCCTGGCCCAGGAACGCGGTGAGCATGATCAGGTAGGAGGCCATGACGTTGGGCAGCATGTGACGCAGGATGATCCGCGTATGCCCGAAGCCCGCCGCGCGCGCCGCGTCCACGTAGGGCATCTCGCGGATGGCGAGCGCGCTGGACCGGATGACCAGCGCGCAACGCGGGATCATGGGGATGGTGATGGCGATGATGACGTTGTGGAGCGCGTTGCCGAGGATGGCGACGATGGCCAGGGCCAGGATGATCAGCGGGAACGAGAGGAAGATATCCATGACCCGCTGGAGGTAGAGGTCGAGCCGCCCGCCGAAGTAGGCGCTGCCGACGCCGAGGATGGCGCCCAGCGTGGCCCCGACGAAGGCGGCCCCGAAGCCCACGAAGAGCGCGGTGCGCGAGCCGTAGATCAGGCGGGACAGCACGTCGCGGCCGAAGGCGTCGGTGCCGAGCCAGTGCTGGGCCGATGGGCGGGCGAGCATGGCGCCGAAGTCCACCGCGACGGGATCGTAGGGCGCGAGCACGCCGGCGAAGACGGCGACCGCGATCATGAGGGCACGATCGCCGCGCCGAGGGCGCCGAGCGGGCGCCGCTGGGCGAACTCGCGGACCCCCGCCAGCCAGGAGCGCGACGGCGCTTCCTCGACCGCGAGGGTGACGTCACTCGGAGCGCTGATCGCCATGTCTTGAGTTACCGGATACCGGATGCGCGGGTCGAGCCAGGCGTACGAGATGTCCATCACGAAGTTGACCACGATGAAGAAGCCGCGCCACCAGCATGACCAGCGCCTGGACCAGGGTGTAGTCGCGGTGGGCCACCGCCTGCACGAAGAGGAGGCCGAGCCCGTTGAGGTTGAACACCTGCTCGGTGACGACGAGGCCGCCGAGCAGGAACGCGAACTCGAGGCCACCACCGTCACCACCGGCAGCATGGCGTTCTTCAGCGCGTGGCGCGAGAGGATGAGCTTCTCCACCAGCCCCTTGGCGCGCGCGGTGCGGATGTAGTCCTCGCGCAGCACCTCCAGCATCGCCGAGCGGGTCATCCGCGTCGCCACCGCCGAGTACCGGTAGCCGACCGCAAGGGCCGGCCAGATGAGCTGGGGGAGGTTCTGCCACGGGTTCACCCAGAACGGGGTGTAGACCATGGGGGGCAGCCACTGGAAGGTGATCAGCAGGACGAGGATGAAGACGATGCCGAGCCAGAAGGAGGGCATCGCCAGGCCCGCGATGGAGAAGATGCGCACCGCATAGTCGACCCAGGTGTCCTGCTTGATCGCCGACACGATGCCCAGCGGGATGGCGAGCACCACCGCCACCAGGGTCGCCATGATCGCGAGCTGGAGCGACAGCGCGAACCGGAGCTGATCTCCTCGGTAGATCGGCGCGCCCGTCCACATGGACGTGCCGAAGTCGAGCCGCACCGACGCCCCAGAGCCAGGTCGACGAACTGGCGCCACAGCGGCCGGTCGAGCCCGAGCGCGCGCGCTCCTCCTCGAGCACCTTCTGGTCGACACGCGCCCTGTCGCCGGCGAGGCGCAGCTCTACCACGTCGCCGGGCACGATGCGGATGAGGAAGAAGATCAGCATCGCCACCCCGAGCAGCGTGGGGATCATCAGCAGGAACCGCTTCACGAGTACCTGCGTCATGCCGCGTCGCGGGGTCCGCGCCCTCGGCAGGGCCGGAGCGCCTCGGGCCGCCTACTTGGTAGAGCCAGACCGTGTCGAGCTGGTTGTTCAGGTAGTGGCTCGGCGTGATCGTCCAGCCCTTGACCTTGGAGTGTGCGGGATGATGCGGTGCCACTGGAGCGTCAGGACACGTGGACCTCCTCGTCGATCAGCCGCTTCTCGAACTGCGCGGAGGAGCTTCTTGCGCTCCTCCGGATCGCTGGCGCGGGCCTGCTTCTCGTAGAGGTCGTCGATCGTCCTGTCCTTGTGCTTGCCGTAGTTGCGTCGGGTCTGTCGGCGAAGACGGACTTGAGAGGTCCAGGTCGGGCTCGACGATGAAGCCGCAGGCGAAGTCCATCGCAACCTCGAAGTCGCCCGCGCTTGCAGCATGGCGTGTAGTAGGCGGAGGCCTCGATGATCTCCTGCTTCACGTTGAGCCCGATCTGCCGCCACTGGTCGATCAGCCAGATCCCGACCGGCTCGTAGGGCATCGGGATCCCGCGGTTCTTGAAGGTGAAGGCGAAGCCGTCGGGGACCCCGCCTCCCGGAGGAGCCGCCGCGCCTCGGCGCGGGAGGCGTTGATGTCCTGTCCCGTAGCCGGCCAGCTTCTCCAGCTCCTCGGGCGGCGTGGCGAACGGGGTGCCGGGCACCTGGATGCCGCCCACGTCCTTCACGATGGCGATCTGCGAGAGGTTCTTGAGCCCTCGTAGCGGTCCAGGGCCAGGGTCAGCGCGCGGCGCACCCGCTTGTCGTCGAAGGGCTTCTTCTCGTGGTGCATGGCCACCATGAGGACGCAGTCCCAGGGGCTCTCCTGACGGTGATCTTGGGGCCGAGCGCCGACGAGTGTCCCGGTCGGCGGGCTGAAGCCCCGGAACTGGATGTGCGCCCGCTCACCCCGCACCGCCGCCACCTGGGCGGAGGACGACGAGATGAAGAGGGCGCGGTAGCCGTCCAGGTAGGGCTTGCCCTTGTCCCAGTAGTCCGGGTTCTTCTTGCCGACCCAGTGCGAGCCCTTCACGTGCTCGACGAACGTGAAGGGGCCGGTGCCCATGATGTTCTTCTCGTACCAGTGGATGTCCTTCGCGAGGATGTCCGCCTTGTAGATGAAGTTCCAGGGCGAGGCCAGGTTGAGCAGGAACGAGGACTCCGGCCACTTCAGCCGGAAGCGGACGGTGGAGGGTCGGGCGCCTCGACCGCCTCGACCGCCTGGTACTGGCCTCGGCGCGAGGACTTCATGCCCGGCGGCGGGAAGATGATCTTGTCGTAGGAGGCCTTGACGTCCTGGACGTCATCTCGCTGCCGTCGTGGAACTTGACGCCGCGGCGGAGCTTGAAGGTGTACGTCAGCCCGTCCTTGGAGATCATCCAGGACTCGGCGAGATCGCCGACCGGCTTGGTCCCCGTCTTGTCGGAGGGGTCGACGCGGAGCAGCGTGCTGTAGTGGGGCGCGATCGGGTGGATGAGCCCGAAGGTCTCTTCCTGATGTCCGTCGTAGGGGGCGGCTCCGACGGCACGGCGAACATCAACTCGCCGCCGTATCGCGGCTTGTCCTGAGCGGCCGCCGGGGCGAGCCACGAAGACCACCGCCAGGGCCACAGAGCGCGAGCGTGCGCAGAAGCCTCATGGCTACCTCCTCCTCCTTGAGATCGCACGGGTGTGATCAGTTTCGACCACCGCGTGCGAGGTGAGCCTGGACTCTAATGGCCGTCCCGTACCTCTTCAAGCGATACCGCCGGCACTCGTCGAGCCTCACACCCGGATGCAGGCCGCCCGTTGATCGGGCCGGATCTCGCGGAGGAGGGGGACTCGCGCGCACTTCGTCTATCGCGATGGGGCAGCGGGGGTGGAAGACACACCCCGAGCGGGGGGTTCAGGGGGCTCGGCACCTCGCCTCGCAGGACGATGCGCTCCGTCCGCCTCCACCGCCGGATCGGGGATCGGTACCGCCGACAGGAGCGCCCGGGTATACGGGTGCTGCGGCTCTCGTAGAGGGTTTTCCGGTCGGTGATCTCCACGATCTTGCCCAGATACATGACCGCCACCCGGTCCGAGATGTGCCGAACCACGGAGAGGTCGTGCGCCACGAAGAGATAGGTGAGACCGAACTCGGCACTGGAGCTCCTCGAGCAGGTTGATGATCTGGGCCTGGATGGAGACGTCCAGCGCCGAGACCGGCTCGTCGCAGACGATGAGGGGGGCTCCATCGCCAGCGCGCGCGCGATCCCCACCCGCTGCCGCTGGCCCCCGGACAGCTCGTGCGGGTAGCGGCGGGCCATGGCGGGCAGGAGCCCGGCATGCCCGAGCAGCTCGCGGACGCGGGCGGCCCGGGCGGCGCGGTCCGGGACGATGCCGTGCACGGCCAGCGGCTCGGCGATGATCTGCCCCACGGTCATCCTCGGATTCAGCGAGCTGTAAGGGTCCTGGAAGATCACCTGGAGCCGGCGCCGGACCTTGCGCAGCTCGCCTGCCGTCACGGTGGCGAGATCATGCCCCTCGAAGAGCATCTCGCCGCGAGGTCGGCGGCTCGAGCTGCAGGATGCAGCGGCCGGTGGTCGTCTTGCCGCAGCCCGACTCCCCCACCAGGCCCAGGGTCTCGCCCCGGCGGATGGAGAAGCTCACCCCGTCCACCGCCTTGATGAGGGCCGCCTCGCGGCCGAACAGGCCCCGCCGATGGGGAAGTGCTTCACCAGGTTCCTGACCTCGAGGATCGGCGCCTCGGTCATGCGGCGCACCGTGACGGCCAGGCGCTCGGACTCCCAGCAGGCGGCCGTGTGCGCCGCCGCCACCGTCAGGAGCTCCGGCCGCTCGGCCCGGCACCGCTCGACCACGAAGGCGCAGCGCGGCGCGAAGGCGCAGCCGGGGGGCAGGCGGGAGAGATCCGGCGGCTGGCCGCTGATCGGGTCGAGCCGAGCCTTCCGGGGCTCGTCCAGCCGCGGCACCGAGCGGAGCAGCCCCAGAGTATACGGATGCCGCGGGTTGGCGTAGATCTCGCGCGCTGTCCCCCGCTCCACGATCCGGCCCGCGTACATCACGTTCACCCGGTCGGCGTAGCGGGCCACCACCCCGAGGTTGTGGGTGATCAGGAGCATGGCCACGCCGAGCTTGCGCGAGAGGTCCTTGAGTAGCTCGAGGATCTGGGCCTGGATGGTGACGTCGAGCGCAGTGGTGGGCTCGTCGGCGAGGATGAGCGCGGGATTGCAGGACAGCGCCATCGCGATCATGATTCGCTGCCGCATCCCGCCGCTGAACTGATGCGGGTACTGGCGCAGCCGTCGCTCGGGGTCGGAGATGCCCACGAGCCCGAGGATCTCCCCCGCCCGCGCGCGCGACTGCCCAGGGGTCATGCCGAGGTGGATCTCCAAGGTTTCGGTGAGCTGGCGTCCGACGGTCAGCACGGGATTGAGCGAGGTCATCGGCTCCTGGAAGATCATGCCGATCTCGCGGCCGCGCACCTTGCGCACGTCGTCCTCGGAGAGCCCGAGGAGATCGCGCCCCTTGAAGAGGATCTGACCGCTCACGATGCGGCCGGCCGGCGGGGCGATGAGCCGCATGACGGACAGCGCGCTGACGCTCTTGCCGCAGCCGGACTCGCCCACGAGGGCCACCGTCTCGCCGGCCTGCACATCCCACGACACGCCGTCCACCGCGCGGACCACGCCGCCCGAGGTGGTGAACTGGGTATGCAGATCGCGCACGTCCAGCAGGACGTCCATCGGCCGGGAGTCTAGCACAGGCATCCCGACGCACCCCGGGACGATTCCGGCCGGCGTCGCCTCGGCCGACGCGACTGCGCGTCCCGGTCGAGCCTTCAGCCGGGGAGCGGCGTCCCGCCCCAGCGCTCGAGGGTGGTGAACTCGGCGACCGGCTTGCGCTTGAGCTTGGTCAGCCGGGTTACCGGCCGGCCCATGGGCATGACGGCGGCCACCGCCACGTGGGAGGGAATGCCGAGCAGGGCCTGCAGCTTCGGCTCCTGCGCCACCGGCAGGGTGGTGATGGTGCCGGCCAGCCCCTCCTGGCGCGCCGAGAGCAGGATGTTCCACACAAACGGATAGATGGACGCTCCGCTGATGACGCCGACCCGCGGCAGGAACTGGTCCATCGAAGCCACGAGCTGGAGATCCACACCGACCACGAGAACGACGGGTGCCTTGGCGAACGGCTCGGTGAGCCGCGCGGGCGGCGGCGTGCGCTCGATGGTCGCGTCGTCCACCTTGGTCGGGTGCACGGTGTTCCAGGGGCTCTCCCCCGCCTGCACCTGCGCGGCATACCGCTTCGCCGCGGGGGCGGCCAGGGCGGCGAGCGCCTGGCGCGTGGCGGGATCACGCACCACGATGACGCGCCAGCCCTGCCGGTTGCCGCCGCTGGGAGCGAAGCGGGCATTGTCGAGGATCTTGGCGAGGAGCGCGTCCGGCACCGGATCGGCGGTGAACTCGCGTGAGGAAAACGTGGTCCGCATCACGTCGTAGAGCTCCATCGCTCGCCTCCTGGGCTAGCTGCGATTGCAGCGCGCGTGGCCGAGATGCTGGGAGGCGGCGGGACGCAGCTCCGCGTAGAGGCCGCAGACTTTCTCCGCCACGCAGGGCCAGCGGTGCTCCGCCGCCCAGCGGGTGGCCTCACGCCCGAGACGCTCGCGCAGGCGCGAATCGCCGAGCACGGTGGTGAGCCGCTCGGCCAGCGCGCCCGCGTCGCCCTCGGGGACGAGGAAGCCGGTCACGCCGTCGCGCACCGTGGTGGTGAGGCCGCCGACACGCGAGGCCACCACCGGGCTGCCGCAGGCCATGGCTTCCAGCGCCACCATGCCGAAGGACTCGTAGTAGGACGGCATCACGGTGGCGTCGGCCGCGGCATAGAAGAGGCGCAGCCGCTGCTGCGGCTGGGCGCCCAGGAAGCGCACTCGCTGGCTCAGGCCGAGTGCGGCCACCCGGCCGCGCAGATACTCGCCGTGCCCGTTCTCGGGCTCGTCCTGGTCGCCCCCCACGATGAGGAGCCGCGCGTCGGCGCGCAGGCGGACCATCGCCTCCAGCAAGGTCTCCAGTCCCTTGATCGGCTGGAGCCGCCCCACATAGAGCAGCATGGGCTCCGGGGGCAGCTCGAGGAGGGCCTTGGCCGCGGCCGATCCCAGCGGCTGGAACAATTCGGTGTCCACCCCGCAGGGGATCACCGCGATGCGCTCGGCGGCGGCGCCGTAGTACCAGACCAGATGCGCGCGCTCCACCACGTTGGCGGCGACGATGCGGTCGATGTCCTTGATGATGCGCGTCTCCTCCGCGATCCGGAGCTCCGGCTCCAGCTCGTTGGGCGCGCGCGCCACGCTGTTCTTGAGTCGGCCCAGCGTGTGGAACATCTGGACCACCGGCGCCCCCCACCGCTCCCGCAGCTCGAGCGCCGCCACGCCGGACAGCCAGTAGTGCGCGTGGATGAGGTCGTAGCTGAGATCCTCGGTCTCGCGGAACTCGTCGATGCCGGCCACGAACTCGGGCAGGTGCTGATGCACCACCTCGCGCGGCATCGGCCGCTGAGGCCCGGCGGGGAGATGGATGACCCGCGCGTTCTCCCCGAGAGACACCACGCGGCGGATGTCCGGATCTTGCGAGCGGGTGAAGACGTCTACCTGCACGCCCATCCGCCCCAGCTCGCGCGCGGACTCGCGCACGTACACGTTCATCCCGCCCGTCTCCTTGGCGCCCAAGGCGGCCAGGGGGCAGGTGTGGACGGACAGCACCGCGACGCGCAGGTTCACGGCGCCACCCGCACGCTGAGGAGATCGGTGGGCACGGGTCCGAAGGCGTACTTGTAGGACTCCTCGCCCCGAAGGAAGTCGAAGACGGGTACCCGCCGCTCGATGGCGTCACGGATCACGTGCCCGAGGAGGACGATGCCGGGGGCGAGGCGCGCGTGGACGGGATCGAACCCGGAGTTGTAGAGACCTACGCTCGGGCCGTACTCGGTGCAGATGAAGGAGGCGACGGGGGCCTCCGCCGAGTCGAGGAACCAGAGCCGGACCCAGCCGGCCGCGGCGATGGCGCCGAGCGCATCGCGGAAAAAGCGCTCCATGGTCTCGTCCATGAACTTGGCCTTGCCGGTGCGCGAGAGCCGGTGAAGCCGGAGGAACTGGCCGAGCGCCTCGTCCCACCCCGGGCCCCCGGTGACGCTGCGCACGCGGACGTCCGGCAGCTCGGACTCGAGCTTCCGCATCTTCCGGCGCAGCTCGTGGCGATCCTTCCCGGACAGCGTCGCCAGATAGGTGTCCCAACTCTCCGGCAGCCGGAGCACGGGACATCGATCCTCGAGATCCACTGCCGCGGTGAGACCATGCGCGGGGGCGAGCCCGGGCAGCCGCTGGGCGGTGGGCGAGTCGGCGCGGAGGCCGCGGAGATGCCAGGCCGAGCGGTCCGCCGCGCGATGCTGCAGCAGCGCCTCCAGACTTCTTCCTCACGCCCCGCCGCCGCGATGAGATCGAGATAGTCCGAGACGTCCACGCCGCCGGCGATGCGCCAGAGACCGGGCTCGGCTTCGTCGAGCGGGAGCAGTGCCACCAGGGACTCGGTGGCGTCGGAGGCGGCGAGCAGCTGGAGCGGACGGCCGCCGCCGAAGGCGCGTAGCCACGCGGCCTGCCATTGCCAGGTCATGAACACCGAGGGCTGGGCGGACGCGGCGAGCAACGTATTCCAGCGGCCCTCGTCGAGAGCCTCGAGTCCGGAGAGGGTCTGGATCTTCATGGAAGCCTAGAGACTGTCCCCATCATTCCCATATCCGCTCGCCTCGCCTTCGGCTGCGGCTCGCCGAACTCGCTCCCGCTCTCGTCCGCCCCCTCCGCCGCGCCGTCTCCGGCGTGCTCGCCGCCCTCGGCCATTGCTTCGTCCATGGCCGCGTCCACGTCGTCGCCGAGGTCCTCGCCCATCTCGTCGCCCATGCGCTTCATGAAGCGGGCCATGGACGCGGGGTCGTTCTCGTTGATGTCACCATAGGTGGAGGGATCGGAGAGGGAGTCGAGGCGGGCATCTTCGGATTTCACGGTGGCGAAGCGGGACATGAGCCGGGTGAGCTCGGCGCTGTCGCAGCGCGGACATCGGGGGTCCGCGGCCTTGGAGGGGGTCAGGACGAGCAGACTGACCCGCCGGCGACACCCCCCGCACTCGTACTCGTAGATCGGCACCGATCCCCCTCGTGAGCCTGCCTTCGCCCTATTTGGATGGTGATTCTAGCACTGCGGGTTCAGGCGCGCGCAACCTCGACCCGGGCATCGAAAGACGCCTGGCCACCTGAAAAGCCGAATGAATCCACGGCGATGTCGGGAATGGCAGCCTCCCCGTCGGTGAGGCGATTGAGTCCCGTCCAGCCATCCCGCATCCAGACCGTGCCGGCCGGTACCTCATCGGTGATCCGCGCTCGGGCGGCGAACTCGCCTCGCTCGTTGAAGATCCGGATGGCCGCGCCGTCCGAGAGATCCCGCGACGCTCCGTCGTCAGCGGGAAATCCAGAGGACCGGCTCCGGGTCCAGCCGGGCGAGAGTGGGCAGCGCCCGCCCGTGATCGTAGAAGCCGTGGAACTGGGTGAGCGTGCGTCCCTGACGAAACGTCAGCGGATAGGGCGAGTCCGGGAGCGGCTCGTGGATGGGCAAGGCCGGCAGCCCGAGGCTCGCCGCGCGCTCCGAGACGAACTCGACCTTGCCGGACGGCGTGGGAAAGACCCGATCCGGATGCGCCACGTGGGAGATGCGCAGGGCCCGGATCCCGCCCTCGGCCCGGATCGCCGCCACCGTGGCCCCTCCCGTCGCCGGATGGTTGATGAGCGCGTCGAGCACGCTCGCCGGGTCCGCCCAGGGATAGAAGCCGTCCACGCCCAGACGGTCCGCCAGCCCCCGCAGCACTTCGGCCACCGTGCGCGATTCCCCGGCCGGCGGCAGCGCCGGCTCCATCAGGTAGAGATGGGTATTGGTGCTCTTGCAGCCCAGCTCTTCCAGCCAGGACGTGCTCGGCAGGACCACATCGGCGAAGCGGCGCGCGGTGTCGTTGAGGAAGAGATCGTGGCTCACCACGAGATCGGTGCGGCCGAGCCCTTCGGCGAGCCGCCCCGCGTCCGCGTACGACGAGAGCATGTCGGTGCCGAACAGGAGCAGGGCGCGGAGGCGGCCGTCTTCCAGCGCCTCGGTGACCCGCGGCATCTGGTTGGGCACGTAGCGGCCGGGCGGCCGCTTGTCCATGAGGGTGATGTCGTTGAGCTCCTGGCCATGGCTGCGCGCGCCATGGCGCGGGCCGAAGCCGCCGCCCGGGATGCCGACATTGCCGGTGAGCGCGGGCAGGCAGCCCACCGCGCGCGCGCCCTGCCAGCCATTCGAGCCCTTGTGCATGGAGGAGCCGCCCAGCACGATCGAGGCCGGCCGCGTCGTCGCGTAGCGGCGCGCCAGCGCCACGATGCGCTCGGCGGCGATGCCCGTCACTTCCGCCGCCCACGCCGGCGTATGTGTCTTCAGGTGCGCGGCCAGCGCGTCGAAGCCCACGGTGTGCCGCGTCACGAAGTCGCGGTCGTGGAGTCCCTCCCCCACGATCACGTGCATCATGCCCAGCGCGAGCGCGGCATCGGTGCCCGGACGGAGCAGCAGCACCTCGTCCGACTGGGCGGCGGCCTCGGTCCTGCGCACGTCCACCGTCACCACGTGGGCGCCGCGCCGCCGCGCCGCCGCGAGGTGCCGGCCGGTATTGGGCTGACTCGCGAGATTGGCGCCCCAGAGGAGGATGAAGGACGCGTGCGCGCCCATGTCCTCCTTGGTATTGGCCTCGAGCACGCCGGTGAGGCCGAGCCCGAAGGCGCCCAGCCCCCAGCAGATCATGGTGGGGTTCCACCACTGGCAGCCCCAGAGATTGGCGAAGCGGCGCATGAGGTGCGAGTTGACGCGCGTGCCGTAGTTATTGGCGAAGGCGCCATGCCCGCTCCAGATCCCCACCGCCTCGCGGCCCGCCGCCCGCATCCGGGTGGCGATGAGGTCGAGCGCCTCGTCCCAGGTGGCCTCGCGCCAGTCCGCATCGCGGCGGGGCCGGATGAGAGGACGCAGGAGACGCTGCGGATTGCCGATGATCTCGCGCGAGGCCTGCCCCCGGACGCAGAGAAAGCCCTGGCTGTCCGGGTTGTCGGGATCACCCTTCACCGAGACGAGGCGGTCGCCGTCCACCTCCACCAGCATGCCGCACAGCGTGGGGTGGCAATTCATGGGGCACATGGTGCGGACCACTCGGATGGCGGAGGGAGGGTGGCGGGGGGCACGGGGCAGTGTAGGGGATCAGCACGTGTCAGTGGAACTGCACTCCTCGTGCAGCAGCCTTGAGGGTATCTGATCCGTGCCGAAGTCCGGCGCCCGATCTCCTCATCGGCATGAAATGCGAAACCTTGATATCGGCCCCTGCGGATCTCGAGAGGGTCCCATCGGCCCGGAAGCGCGCTTACTCCCACCCGTTTCGAAGGTCTTCGGGGCCAACACCCGCCGAGCCCGTGCGCTTCGCCATCACCAGCTGTGCGAAGGAAATGCCCGGAAGCTGCGGGCCAGCTCGCCGTGCTCCATCGTTCACAATCACTCGGCCCGTCTCGTACGCGCGCCAGGTCGGATGAGAGGGTTCGGCCGGCCCAGGCCAAGCCGGATGTAGAGCTCGGCGTACTTCAGCAGAACCGCGCCAGGGGCAGTCCGGACAGGTCTTTGACGGTCTCGGCGAACTGAACCTGGAATCGTAAGCACCGTTTGGCGTACATCACGCGATAATACGACCTCAGTCTGGCTCTCGTTCCGGCGGTGGCCGACGCTGTGACAAGGAAGAGCATCGCCGCGGGGACGACACGGAAGCGTCTCACAGTGACCTCCTTCTCGATTGAGGACGTTGGGCGCAGAGATGGCGAGGGCGTGGACGGGCGGAAGCCTTCACGGCGTGTGCAACGGGTCCGAGCGGTCGCGGAAAGGCCATTGATGGCGGCTCCTTTCGTTCGGGCCGAGCCGACTATAGCGTGCGAATGATGCAGAGGCAAGAAAGGTGCCGGGCGCGGCAGCCCGGGATTGGCGTGCGGTGATTCCATCAGTGGAAGTCGTGCGAGGGCAAGGCGCCCAGGCCGACCTCGAGCGGCCGGAGGCGCTCGGCGCGGACCGAGATCACGCCGTCCTCGTGCTGGAGGCGGCCCGCCACGAGGAGGAAGGGCTCGGCGGTGAGGAGTACGCGGTAGCGGGCGAAGTGCTGCGGGCGCACGATCACGTTGATGAGGCCGGTCTCGTCCTCGAGGTTGAGGAAGACGAAGCCCTTGGCGGTGCCGGGGCGCTGGCGCACCACCACCGCCCCCGCCACGCGTACCGCGCTCCCGTGCCGCTGATCGGCGAGCTCGGCAGCGCGCGTCACCCCCTGCGCGGCAAGCGCGGCGCGCCGCAGCGCCATCGGATGCGGCCCCACCGAGAGGCCCGTGCCCGTATAGTCGGCCACGACCTCTTCCTCCTCCGTCATGGGCCGCAGCGGCGAAGGCGAGGGCGGATCGAGCAGCTCGGCATAGAGCGCTCCCGCCGGCCGGATGGCCCGCTCCCCTTCCCAGAGCGCCTGGCGCCGCTCGAGCCCCAGCCCACCCAGCGCGCCCACCTCGCCCAGCCGCGCCAGCTCCTCGCGGTTGACGTCGCCGCGGCGCACGAGATCGGCCACGGACTCGAAGGGCCGCGCCAGGCGCGCGGCCTCGAGGCGCTTGCCCGCGTCTTCACGCAACCCCTTTACGTAGCGGAGTCCGAGCCGCACCGCGCCGTTCGCCTCGATGGCGCAGAGCCAGCCCGAGCGCATGACGTCGATGGGAAGGATCATCTGCCCGTGACGCTGAGCGTCCCGCACGATGGTGGCGGGGTGGTAGAAACCCATGGGCTGATTGTTCAGCAGCGCCGCGTAGAAGGCCGCCGGATGATGCGCCTTGAGATAGGTGCTGGCATAGGCCAGGAGCGCGAAGCTGGCCGCATGCGACTCGGGAAAACCGTACAGCGCGAAGGCGGTGATGGAGCGGATGATGGCCTCCGCCGGCTCGCCGGTGATGCCCTGGCGCGCCATGCCGGCGCGGAGCTTGCTCTCGACCTCGGCCATGGCGCGGGCGGCGCGCTTGAAGCCGAGCGCGCGGCGCAATTCCTCGGCCTCGCCGCCGGTGAAGCCGGCGGTGGCCATGGCCATGCGGAGCAATTGCTCCTGGAAGAGCGGCACGCCGAGCGTGCGCCGCAGGATGGGCTCGAGCGTCGGATGCGGCACCGTCACCGGCTCGCGGCCGGCGCGGCGGCGGAGATAGGGATGCACCATGTCGCCCACGATGGGCCCGGGCCGGATGATGGCCACCTGCACCACGAGGTCGTAGAAGCGCTCCGGGCGCAGGCGCGGCAGCGTCGCCATCTGCGCGCGGCTCTCCACCTGGAAGACGCCGACGGTGTCGGCGCGCTTGAGCATGGCGTAGACGGCGGGATCGTCGGGCGGGAGATGGGCCAGGTCCACGGCCCCGCCCCGCTCCGAGATCATCTCGATGGCGTCCTGGAGCAAGGACATCATACCGAGCCCGAGGAGATCGACTTTCACGATCCCGAGCGCGCCGCAGTCGTCCTTGTCCCACTGGACGACGGAGCGGCCCGGCATGCTGGCGGGCTCGAGCGGCACCACCGCGTCGAGCCGCCCCTGGCAGATCACCATGCCGCCCGAGTGCTGGCCGAGGTGGCGCGGGAGATCCTGGATGGCCGACCAGAGCGCGGCGAAGACCTGCATGCGCGGGTGCGCGGGATCGCAGCCGGCGGCGGGGAGATGCGCGAGGAGCGTGTCGCCGGGATCCTTGAACTCGAAGTCCGTCACGAACCCGCTCAGCCGCTCGATGAGGTCGGGGGGCAGGCCCACCACCTTGCCGATCTCGCGCGCCGCGAGACGACCACGGTACGTGATGACATTGGCGGTCATGGCGGCGCCCAGCCGGCCGTAGCGCTCGTAGACGTACTGGATCACCCGCTCGCGCCGGTCCCCGCTGGGCAGATCGAGGTCGATGTCCGGCCACTCCCCGCGCTCCTCGGAGAGGAAGCGCTCGAAGAGCAGCTCCATGCCCACCGCATCCACCGCGGTGATGCCGAGCGCGTAGCAGACCGCGCTGTTGGCCGCCGAGCCCCGCCCCTGCACGAGGATGCCCTGGGCGCGGCAGAACTGGACGATGTCCCAGACGATGAGGAAATAGCCGGGGAGGTCGAGCCGGCCGATGAGCTCCAGCTCGCGCGCGATCTGCCGCCGCGCCCGCTCCGCGAGCTCGCCGTCCCCATAGCGCGCCCGGCGCCCCTCCTCGGCGAGATGGCGGAGGAGGCCGAGCGGCGTCTGCCCCGGCGGCAGCGGATAGTCGGGAAAGCGGTAGCCCAGGTGCTTGAGGGTGAAGGCCAGCCGGATGGCGAGCTCGCCGCTATGGGCCACCGCGTCGGGGCAGTCGGCGAAGAGGCGCTCCATCTCGCGCGAAGGCCGGAGGTGGCGCTCGCCATTGTCGGCGAGGAGCCGGCCCGCGCGGTCGAGCGTGGTGTGATGGCGGATGCAGGTGAGCGCGTCGAGGAGCGGCCGCTGACCGCGCTCGGTCATGCGCGGCGCATTGGTGGCC
The DNA here is from genome assembly GCA_963733725.1 of uncultured Candidatus Rokubacteria bacterium. Taxonomy (GTDB): domain Bacteria; phylum Methylomirabilota; class Methylomirabilia; order Rokubacteriales; family CSP1-6; genus DASRWT01. The sequence goes on from CAVTFC010000010.1 coordinate 31,392, forward strand.
AGGAGCGGCAAGCCCAGGGTGGCCGCAGCCCCGCGCAGCCACTCGTTGCGCGCCTCCTCCGCGCGGCGGAAGTGACGCTGCAGCTCGGCATAGACATTGCCGCGGCCGAAGACGCCGGTGAGCCGGTCGAGCAGCGCGCGCGCCCGCGGGTGCGCCGCCGGCCTCGAGCGCCAGTGCCACCGGCCCGTCCTCGCCGCCCGTGAGGCAGACCAATCCCTCCGCGTGCTCGGCGATCTCGTCCCAGCGTCGTCGCGGCCCGCGGTGATTTTCTTCTGGAGGAGGCGCCGCATCTTGATCCGCGTGAGAAGTCGGCACAGATTCTGATAGCCCTCGGGGCTCTCGACCAGCAAGGGCAGCCGGCCGCCCTCCGCCAGCGTGACCTCCGCACCCACCAAGGGGTTGATCCCTGCGCGGGTCGCCGCGCGGTAGAAGCGCGGCGCGCCGTAGAGCCCGTCGCGGTCGAGGAGGGCCAGCGCCGGCTGCTCGAGCGCGGCCGCGCGCTCGGCCAGCTCCTCGGGCAGGGCCGCCCCCTCGAGGAAGCTGAAGGCACTGCGGGCGTGCAGCTCGACGAACACGGCGCGCGCTCCGGGTCAGGCGGGCGAGCGGCGCGGCGTGAAGCGGCGCGGCGCGATCACGTCGAGCAGCTCGGCGAAGCCGGACTTCAGCACATAGGTGGGCCGCACGTCGGCCTCCGCGAGGCGCTCCGAGCCGGCGAGCATGGCGGGCGTCCAGTGGGACACCCGGCGCAAGAGATCGTAGCCGGGCCGGCCGCGGACATCGCCGTAGCGGGCGAACACGTCGGCCACTCCCGCCGCCTGCGCCATGGCCACGTCCTTGACCAGGCTGTCCCCCACGTAGACCGCCTCGCCGGGCTCGGCGCCGAGGTCGCCGCGCAGAAGATCCAGCAGCACCGCGGCGTCGGGCTTCCACACGCCCTCTCGCGTGTGCCGGTGCACGGTGTGGCGGAAGCCATAGTGCTCCGGCGGATAGCGGCGGATCTCGGCCCGGCTGACCCCGTCGGGCAGCGCGTGATCGGGGGGCGAATAGAGGGCATCGAGCACGCCGTCCAGATGGAGCGCGCGGGCGCGGTAGCTCGCGTGGAAGGCGCGCGACTCCGTGTATGCCACCACCCGCGTCCCCGCCGCCCGCAGCGCCCGCAGCGTGTCGAGCACGCCGGGATAGAGCCGCAGCGTGGCGCGGCGCGCGGTGCGATAGGCCTCGATGGCCGCGGCATAGCGCGTGGGCAGATCCTCCCGGGGATGGCGGGCGCGCAGCGAGGGCAGCGCCTGGATGGCGAATGCGTACTCCGTGGTGCCGTGCTCCCGGTGCACCGCGCTCAGCTCCTCCTCCAGCGTCGCGCGCGGGATGCCGCTATCGGTCACGAGCCGGTCGAGCATGGCGCCGAAGGCGGTGCGCCACATCTCGAGCCAGTCGAAGAGCGTATTGTCCATGTCGGTGACGAGGACGGTGATGGCGGGACGGGCCATGGCTAGCGCGCGCCCCGGAACGGCCGGAAGAACTCCCGCAGCTCCGTCGCCAGGAGCGCCGGCTCCTCCGCGGCGATGAAGTGGCCGCCGCGCGGGAATCCACCCAGCGGCGGATGTCGGCGTAGCTCCGCTCGGCGCGCTCCCGCGGCGGGCGCTGGATGTCTTCCTTGACGAGGGCGACGCCGGTGGGGACGGCGATGCGCGTGGTGATGGCGCGCGGCTCGCGCGCCCGCTCGTAGTAGGAGCGGTTCGCGGCATTGGCGGTCTCGGTGAGCCAGTAGAGCGTGACATTGGCGAGGAGAAGATCTCGCGAGAAGTAGCGCTCCACCTCCCCGGCGGGATCGGTCCACCCGCGCCACTTCTCCACGATCCACGCGGCGAGCCCGCGCGGGGGAATCGTGGAGCCCATAGGCCAGGGTCTGCGGCCGGGTTTCCTGGATCAGGCTATAGCCGCCCTCGTCCCGCTGCCAGCGCGCCTGGAGCGCGGCGAAGGCCCGCTCCGCTTCGGTGAGGGGCTGGACGTCCGCGCCGAGCACCGGCGACGGGAAAGTGGGCATCAGAGTGTGCAGCGCGATCGAGCCGCTCCGGCGCGTCGTGGGCCAGCCAGCCGGAGATGACCGCGCCGATATCGTTGCCGTGCGCGGCGTAGCGCGCGTAGCCGAGGCCCTCCATGAGCCGCGCCCAGAGCCCCGCCACGCGGCTCCGCGTCATGCCCCGGCCCGGCCGGTCCGAGAACCCGAAGCCGGGCACGGAGGGCACCACCACGTCGAAGGCGTCGGCGGGATCGGCTCCATGGGCGCCGGGATCGGCGAGGAGCGGGATCAGCGCGAGCATCTCGACGAAGGAGCTCGGCCAGCCATGCGTGATGAGTAGCGGCATGGGGCCGGCCCCGGTCTGCCGGGCCGGCCCAGGTGGATGAAGTGGATGCCCACGCCGTCCACATCGGCCGGAAGTGCGGGAGCGCGTTCATCGCCCGTTCCTCCCGCCGCCAGTCGAAGCCGTGGCCCCAGTACGCCACGAGCTCCGCATATAGGCGAGGCTGGCGCCATAGTCCCATCCCGCGTCGGGGACCTCGTCCGGCCAGCGGGTGCGGGCGAGGCGAGCCCGCAGATCGTCGAGGGCGGGCTGGGGGATATTCACCTGGAAGGGCCGGATGTCCATGGGCGCGCTCAATCGTAAACCCCTTCGAGCACCCAGATCGAGCCGTCATGGGCCAGGCGGCCGAGCGTGCCGTCGGCGAGCTCCACGTCCCATTCATCCGCGCTCCAGCGGCTCTCCAGCCACCACTCGCCCGATACGCGCCACGGCCCCGCGCTGGCCACGATGGGGCCCGCGAGCCCGCCGGCGCGGAGATGCACCGGCCGCCCGCCCACGAGACGCACCTGCGCCGGCCGCGGCGGGCGAATCCGGCGGAGGGCGAGGACCCCGCCCTCTCCCGGCCCTCGTCCCCCGCCGGACGAAACGGGCGCACGGGAGAGGGCCGGGGCGAGGGCATTGAGGGGCTCGAGCCGGATGGCGTCGGGGCGATGCGTGTCGAGGAGTACGGGCACGCCGAGATTGCCGGCGCCCACCACCCCGATGACGCGCGCGATGGTCTCGGCCAGCGCGCGCGGGCTCGGCCGCGGCTCGCCCTCCAGCGGCTCCTGCGCCGCGAGCACGCGCACCGGCTGGGCACGGAGCGTGAGCGCCGTCACCGCGCCCGGGGGCGGAGCCGCCGCGAGGGTGGCGCGGAGCACGGCCATCACCGCGCCCGCCTCGCGCGTGGGCACGGGCGGGACGAAGGAGCCGCGTACCTCGTGCCCCGGCCCGCGCGCGGCCGGCACGCGGCACGACCACTCGAAGAGGTCGGCGGCCAGCGCCTCCGCCTCGAGCCGCGCGCAGACGCGATCGGCCAGCTCGGCGAAGAGGCCGAAAAGCGGCTCGAGATTGTCCGCCGCCCAGTCCAGCTCTCGCGTCTCCTCGAAGCGGCGCGGCGGACGCCAGGGCAAGAGGGGGCGCGGATCTTCGCCGCGCGCGAGCGCCTGGAGCCGCGGCCCCTCGGCGCCGAGCCGCTCGAAGAGCTCGCGCGCGGGCAGGGCCGCGAGCTCGCCGAGGGTGCGGAGCCCCCAGCGCTCCAGCCGCCGCGCCATCTCGACGGGCAGGCCCAGCAGCGCCAGCGGCGCGGGGGCGAGATAGGCGGCGTCGCCCTCGGGCGGGACGCGCTCCGCGCCCGCGCCCCAGCGCGCCGCGAGACACGCGGCGACGCGGCTGCCCGCGATGCCGACCCGCGCGGGCAGGCCCGCCGCGGCCGTGGCCGCCGCGAGCCGCCGCGCCAGCGCCGCCTCGTCGCCGAACAGCGCGCCGAGGCCGGCCGTGTCGAGATAGACCTCGCCGGGGCCGCCTTCCTCCACGCGCGGCGAATGCGCGAGCGCCACCTCGAGCAGCGCCGCCTGGGCCGCGGCCTCGTGAGCGGCCACGCGCTCGCGGCAGATCACACCGCCCGATCGCGCCAGCGCCGCCGCCTCCGTCATGCCGGGGGCGATGCCCAGGGCGCGCGCCGCCGCGTCGGCCTCGAGCACCAGCCGCCCGGGCCGCGCTTCATCGAGTATAACCAGCGGTTTTTCGGCGAGCACGGGCTCGGCCCGCACCGCCGCCGCGGCGGCGAAGCCGGGCACGAGGAGACAGCCGAGCCGTCTCAGAGCCGCCATGCGATCACCCATTCCCTCCCGCTGTCTCCTCCGGTGGGCGCCGGCGGGCGGGCGCGCAGCACGCGCACGCGGGAGCCCAGCCCGTCGAGCCGACGGGGGCGCGGCGAGCCCATCCAGCGCGCCGGCCCCCGCTCCACCGCGAGCACGAGCGCGGCTGCGCTCCCCGCGAGATGCCGCGAGGCATGGACGAGGAGCCGGGTGGGCGTGTCGCGCACCGCGCGCTGCAGCCGTATCCAGGTGGCCGGCGCGAAGGTCGGCGAAGTGCGGGCGGGGCCCGTCAGGTCCGCGGCAAGATCGAGAGCCACCCAGGCGAAGCCCCCACAGCGCGCGAGCAGCTCCGCCGCGTGGCAGGCGGCATCGAGCCGGCCACCCCCGCGCACCCAGCACAGCGAGCGCAGCTCGGCGCCGGCGGCAGCCGCGCCCGCGGGGTCGAAGGCGTCGGCGCCGTCCACGAGGGCGACGAGCTCGCCGGCGGCGGTGGCGCGGGCCAGGAGGGCGGTGAGGAGACTGCTCCCTCCCGCGGATCGCGGGCCGACGATCTCGCTGAGCTGGCCTCGGGGAAACGCCTCCAGCAAGGAGGCGATGCTCTCGAGACCCCACCCTGGCGGGGGTAAGGGCTCTTTCGCTATGGCCATTGTTGGTTGTCTGGTCGCGCTGAGTGAATCTGATTACACATCAAGTGTTGAGTACAGGGCAATATCAAGATGCGGTGGGGAGGATCTCCCGATTACCCCAGATATAGTGGTAAATTCGGATTCGCCATGAATTCCTCGCCAGGCCGGAGGACCCCCCGCGTCGCCGTTGTCGGCGAAGGCACCTGCTCGAGGCGCACCGCCGCCGCCGCCGAGCGCATCGGGCGAGCCCTCGCAACCGCCGGCGCCGTGCTCTTCACCGGCGGCCGCGGCGGTGTCATGGAAGCCGCCTCGCGCGGCGCGGCCGAGGCGGGCGGCACCGTCGTCGGCGTTCTCCCCGGGTTCGACCGTGACGGCGCCAACCGCTGGGTGCAGATCCCCGTGGTCACCGGCATGGATCAGGCGCGCAACGTGATCCTGGTCCGCTCCTGCGACGCGGTGATCGCCGTGGGCGGGATGTACGGTACCCTCTCGGAGATCGCGCTGGCCCTCAAGCTCGACATCCCGGTGATCGGCCTCCGGACCTGGCGGCTGCGGCAGCCGGACGGGCGCCGAGTGCCCCTCATCGTGGCGCGATCTCCCGAGGACGCGGTGGCCCGCGCCCTGGCCGCCGCCGCGCGGACCCGCGGGCGGAGGGGCGCCCGGTCCCGCACGTGGCTATCGTAACCGTGCCGTCACGCGCGCCGCGTGCTGCGACGCGCTAGACTCTCGCCGATGATCCCCGTGAGCGTGGAGGGCGTCCGCAAGCGCTACGGCCAGGTCGAGGCCCTTCGCGACGTGACGCTGGAGTTCGAGGCCGGGCGCCTCTCAGCGATCCTCGGACCCTCGGGCTGCGGCAAGACCACCCTGCTGCGGTCCATTGCCGGATTCGTCTCGGTGGATGCGGGCGCCATCCGCTTTGCCGGCGAGGACGTGACGGCGATGCCGCCGCAGGGGCGCGGCACCGCGATGGTTTTCCAGAGCTACGCGCTCTGGCCCCACATGACCGTGTTCGACAACGTCGCCTATGGCCTGCGCCTCCGGCGCGTTGCCGCGGCCGAGGTCCGGCGCCGGGTGCTCGATGCCCTCGCGCTCGTCGAGATCGGTGACCTCGAGGCGATCTCTCGCCGGAAGCCGGGCGCGCTGTCGGGCGGCCAACAGCAACGGGTGGCGCTCGCGCGCGCGCTCGTCGTGGAGCCACGGGTGCTCCTGCTCGACGAGCCCCTGTCGAACCTGGACGCCAAGGTGCGCCAGCGCCTGAGGGTCGAGGTGCGGCGCCTGCAGCGACGCGTGAAGATCACCACCATCTACGTCACCCACGACCAGGAGGAGGCGCTCGCCATTGCCGATCGGGTCGTGCTCCTGCATGCCGGGAAGGTCGTGCAGACGGGAGCGCCGGAGGACGTCTACCGCCGCCCGGCGAGCGTGTTCGCCGCCGACTTTCTGGGTGTGGGCACCCGGTTCGACGGCCGGGCCGAGGCGGGGTCGCTGCACGTGGGCGGCCACCGCCTGCCGTACGACGGGCCCGCGCGCGGCCCCGTGCTGGTCGTGGTGCGCTCGTCCGATGTGACGCTCGAGCCGCGAGGCGCGACCGCCGACGGGAGCGCGATGGTCGGGCATGTCGAGGAGCGGCTGTTCCTCGGCGCGTTCTATCGCCACTACGTGCGGGTGGGCGACACCCTGATCATGGCCGACAACCCCGAGCCGGTCGGGGAAGGCCCGGTGACGGTCCGGGTCGCGCCGGACCGCCTGCGGGTGTACGAGGACACGGAACGCTGAACGTGACGCCGTCGGGCCGAAACGGCCCGCGGAGAGAACCCACGATGCTCGTCAGACTCCTCGCTCTGCTGCTCGTTCTGGCGGTACCGGCATCCGCGGCCACGCGGCTCAACGTGGCCATCGGCGCCGACGTGAATGTGGTCGAGGTGCACAAGACGCTGCTCGGCCCCGGATTCAAGGCCCAGGCGCCCGATGTCGACGTGAACGTGGTCGGCACGGGCACCGGCGAGCCGGCGAGCCGCGCCATCTACACCAAGATCAAGGCGCAGGCCGACGCCGGCCGCAAGGACTGGGACATCGACGTCGCCCTCGTGAGCATGGCGGTGGCCTCGCAGATGGTGAAGGAAGGGCTGCTCCACGCCTACGTGCCGCAGATGAAGAACGCCGCCCTGGTGAAAGGCGCCGAGGTGAAGGAGGCGTTCGGGGTCAAGGTCGAAGGCTACGTCGTCCCCATGTTCCAGAACCAGATCGCCATCGCGTACAACCCGGCCAAGGTCCCCACGCCGCCGAAGTCCTTCGACGATCTCGCCGCCTGGGCCAAGACCAATCCCGCCAAGTTCGGCTACAACGGCATCAAGGGCGGCGTGTCGGGCGTCGGCTTCACCATGGGCTGGGTGTACTGGAAGACCGGGCTCTACACGCAGCTCACCCAGGGCCCCTTCGACAAGTCCCGGGAGGGGGTGATCCGCTCGGCCGTCACCGCGCTCCGCGACTTCAATCGCGACGCGTACATCACGAACGGCAATGCCGGGACCCTCGACGCGCTCAATCGCGGGGAGATCTGGATGGGCGCGGTCTGGATCGACCAGCTCGTCGCCTGGAAGAACGAAGGCCGGATGGACCCGTCGATCACGCCCGCGCTGATCGCGCCCGGGCTGCCGATCTACCCGCTCTACCTCGTGGTGCCGCGGGAGGCGTCCAACCGCGAGGCGGCGGTGCGGTACATCGACTACATCGCCACGCCCGAGGTGCAGGCCAAGGCCATCGTCGAGCGCTTCGGCTGGTACCCGGGCGTCGACGCCGACCGGGTCCTGCCGCTGATCAGCCCCAAGGCAAAGGAGCTGCTCTTCAAGGGGGTGAGCGCCTCGGATCTCGCCCGCTACTCCCGGCAGATGCCGATCAAGGAGTACCACGACCTGATCACGCTGGCGTACGAGGAGATCGTGCGCTGACCGTCGCCGAGCGCTTCCTGTGGGCGGCGCTCTGCGCGCCGGCGCTGGCCGTCCTGGGCTTCGTGTTCCTGTGGCCGCTCGCGGCCTCGGTCGCCGCCAGCTTCACCCGCGACGGCGCCCTCACGCTGGCCAACTACGAGACCGTCCGCCGCCTCTACGCCGTCGACGTCGCCTACACCGTCGGCGTGGCGGCGGCGGGCACCGCGCTCACCTTCGCGGTCGCCATCCCCGCCTGCGGCTGGCTGCGGTCCCGCGCGTTCGGGCCCGTCGAGTTCCTCCTGAAGGTGCCGCTGTTCGTGCCGTTCGTCGTGGTCGGCCATGCGCTGCGGGTCTTCATGAGCCCCTACGTGCCGGGATTCTCGTCGTCGTGGGGCGGTATCGCGGTCGCGCTGGCCTGGAAACACCTGGGCCTCGCCGTGCTCCTCCTCCTGGGCGCCTTTCGATCCGTCGACGAGAGCTATCTCGAGGCGGCGCGCAACTTCGGGGCGGGCACCGGGCGGCGTGACGCGCGACGTGCTGGTGCCGATGGCCGCGTCGTCCCTCGCGGTGAGCACGATCCTCATCTTCTCCTCGATGCTCGCGTCGTTCTCGATCCCGCTCATGATGGGCCGGGGCGGCGGCCCGCAGATGCTGATGATCGACGTCTACTATCGCTTCGGCCAGCACGGCGACTTCGCCACCGCCTCGGCGCTCGGCGTCGTGGCGTACCTGCTGGCGATGGGCGCCGCGCTCGTCTACGTCCGGCGACTGACGTCGGGGCGGCACGCCTGACGTGGCGGTCTCGGCTCCTCGCCCGGGCTCGGCCGGCTCGTCGGGCGAGCCGCCGCGCTCGCCGTCACCGCCTTCGTGGTGGCGGGACCGCTGGCGAGCCTGGTCGTGTGGTCGCTGGCGGAACGATGGACGGCCGGCAGCCCCTGGCCCCAGCGCTTCGGGCTTCGGTACTGGGCGCGGATGGCGAGCGGCGATTTCCTGGAGCCGCTTCGCACCGGCCTCGTGGTCGCGACGATGGTGACGCTGCTCGCGTTGATCCTGGCCTTGCCGCTCGGCTACGCGCTGGCCCGCCTGGCGTTTCCCGGCCGGACGGTGGTGCTGCTGCTGTTCTTGCTTCCGCAGGCCTTCCCGCAGCTCCCCGTCTTCGCCAGCGCCACGCGCGAGTTCTACCGCTGGGGCCTGGCCGGCACCGTGCCGGCGTCGTGCTCGTGCATCTGGTCGGCGGCCTCGTCTTCGCCGTCTGGACGATGACGGCGGTGTTCCGCGCCATCGCGCCCGAGCTGGAGGAAGCGGCCTGGAACCTCGGCGCCTCGACGACGCGCGCCTTCCTCGGGATCGCGCTCCCACTCGCGCTGCCCGGCATCGTGGCCAGCGCGCTCCTGGTGTTCCTCTACTCGCTCGACGAGTTCACGGGGACGCTGCTGGTGGGAGCGCCATTCGTCACCACGCTGCCGGTCTACATGTACACGGCGTCGATCGGCTACGAGCTGCAGATCGCGTCGGTCACCGCGCTCGTGCTGATGGTCCCCGGCGCCGTGCTCCTGCTCCTGCTCGAGCGCTTCCTGCGCTCGGAGTACCTCGCCTTCTTCGGCCAGCTGTAGGAGCAGTTAGCGGAGGCCCACGAAGCGCCACAGCACCACCAGCGCAAGCATCGCGGCCAGGAGCCACGTGGCCCAGGACAGCAGTCGCCCCGACGGCTCAGCGCCGGCCCGCGCGGCGGCACGGCGATCCAGCAGCGCGGCACCACTGAGGACGACGAGGCTCGGGATCCCCCAGATCGCGCTGGGCCCCCCGAACGCGAAATAGGCGAGGAAGGGTGCCCACACGGCGAGCGCGAGCCACGGCAGCAGCAGCCCCACCAGGACCCAGCGCCGCGCGGCCTGGTGCAGGAGCCGCTCCCCCCCGCCGGCATCGCGGGCGGGCCGCAGCCCGACGAGCGTGAAGAGCAGGGTGGCCGCCGCGAAGATCGGGAAGGCGCCCATCGCGAGGCTCCAGACGGAGGGCCGGCCGGCGACCAGCAGCGCGAGCGCCGGCATCAAGGCGCCCCCCTCGCCCGGGATCCAGAGCGGCTGCGGCGTCAGGGCCGTCGCGACGGCCAGGCAGCGCACCCCCAGGCGGACGGTGCGCGACCGGAGGCGCCGGGAGAGCACCCAGACCACGACGACCAAGATGGCGCCAATCCCGAGCCAACGAAGGTAGGGAACCAATTCCATGGTCGGCTGTCTAACCTGGCATGAGGATACTCTCGGCGACGACCATCTGGCTCCTGGCATCCGGCTCGCCCGCCGACCAGGCCGCGTGCCGACCCTTCATTCCCGTGGCGCGCGCGGCCATCGGGGAAGTGCTGGCAAAGCAAGGCGTTCCGCTCCCGGTACCCTGGCTCGACCAGGAGGTCGTGTGGGCTGCGGGGCTCGACCAGAGCGATCCGACGCGGTGCGCGATCGGCTGGGGCGGCAACCCGACCGGCGGCGGCTACCATGGCGGCATCCTGATCGAGCGGGCATCCGGCCACGTGCTCGACGTCGTCATCGGCCTGCACCTGCGATGAGCGGACGATGGCGATGAGCCGACGGCTGCGCGTGGCGCTCGGGGTCGTCGCGGCCCTCGTCCTCGCCGTGTCCCTCGCCGCGTTGCTCCTGGTGAGGGAGTGCGCGTTCGGCGGCGATATGGGGGCGCGATACAAGACGTGCCAATGCCTCGGCGTCGAGCGGGAGCTGTACGACGCGCGCCCCGCTGACGGGCCGCACAAGACCGTGTGCGTCGGCATCATCCGGTCGCGCACCTGCTACCGGATGACCGGCGGCCCGGTCGTCGAGTGTCCCCGATGAGCGTGTGGAGCCTGCGCGCGTGGTGGGTCGTCGTGCTCCTCGCGCTGCTGGCGGCGCCCGGTGCGGCGCTCGCGTGCTCATGCACGTGGGGTGGCCCGTTCACCAAGGTGGCGCTTGGAACCGACCTGATCGTCCTGGCCGAGGTGCGATCGTACTCGCGCCACCGCATGGACGTGACGATCGTCGAGGTCCTCAGGGGCACCGAGACGCGGCGGGTGATCCGGGTCTGGGGTGACGACGGCGCCCTCTGCCGGCCCTATGTCAGCGCCTTCCCTCGCGGCACCCGCTGGATCCTTGCCCTGAAGCGGCTGCGGGAGTCCGCCACGCAGGACTATATGATCTCGATCTGCGGCGACTTCTGGCTCGAGGTGCGCGGCGACCTGGCCGTGGGCCGAATCTTCGTGCCTCATCACGGCGGGAGCCGCGAGGCGGTTCCACTGGCGGACATGCTGGCCTGGGTTCGCTCCGGGGGGCCGGGGAACTCGCTTCGAGCGGTCCCATGCTATACCTTCCCCACCATGACCAAGCGCGAGCGGGTGACGGCGGCCTTGCACGGCGAGCCGGTGGACCGCGTGCCGCTGGCGTTCTGGCTCCATAATTTCGCTACCGAGAACTCCGCGAAAGGTCTGGCCGACGAGACGCTACGGCTCCTCCACCGCTTCGACTGGGACTTCCTCAAGCCCCAGTCGCGCGCCCAGTGCTTCGCCGAGATGTGGGGGCTTACCTATGCGCCCTCCGGCGAGCGCGCGCGGCCCTACACCGTCACGCATGCGCCGGTGGCGGACGCGGCGGGGCTCGGCGCTCTCCGCCCGGTGGATCCGCTCGGGGGCGCGCTCGGCGAGCAGCTCGAGGCGCTCCGGCTGATCCGCGGTGCCGTCGGCCCTGACGTGCCCATCATCTGGACCGTCTTCTCCCCGCTCATGGTCCTGCCCATGCTCGTCCGCGGCGGGCGCGACCAGGCGCTGGCCCTGGCCCGCTCGGCGCCGCGCGAGACGGAGGCCGCCCTCGGCGTCATGGCGGAGACGCTGGCGCAGTACGCGCGCGCCTGCATGGAGGCGGGCGCCGACGGGCTCTTCTACGCCACCAATATGGCGACGCGGGATCTGATCAGCGCCGAGGAGTGCCGGCGCTGGCAGCGGCCCTGGGATCTGCGCGTGCTGGAGGCGGTGGCGGCGGCGCCCTTCAACCTGCTCCACGTCTGCGGGACCGATATCCACTTCGACGAGTTCGCCGACTACCCGGTCACGGCGTACTCGTGGGCGCTCGCGCCAGGCAATCCCGATCTGGACACCGTGCACGTCCGCACCGGCCGCGCGGTGGTGGGTGGCTTGCCCGCCAAGCCCGAGATCGCCACCATGACGGCCGAGGCCCTCGTGGGGCGCGCTCGACGAGCCATCGAGGAGATGAGCGGGCGCTGGCTGCTGCTGGGGCCCGATTGCTCGATCAACCCCGACACGCCCGAGCCGCTGCTGGCCGCGGCGGGAGACGCCGTCCGCGCCGGCCGCTGACGGCGCCGGGAGATCGTCATGGCGACCCTACACGTCAACGGGCGCGCCCTCCAGGTCGCGCGCCGAGCCCGACACGCCGCTCCTCTGGGTGCTGCGGGAGGAGCTGGGGCTCACCGGCACCAAGTACGGCTGCGGGGCCGCCCAGTGCGGGAGCTGCACGGTACATCTCGACGGGCAGGCCGTCCGCTCCTGCGTGGTGCCGGCCGCCGCGGTCGGCGCCCGTCAGGTCACGACGATCGAGGGCGTGACCGGCAAGGTCGCGCGGGCCGTGCAGGAGGCGTGGAACCGGCTGGACGTGGTGCAGTGCGGGTACTGCCAGTCCGGCCAGATCATGTCGGCGGTGGCGCTGCTCACGGAAGTGCCGAAGCCCACCGACGCCCAGATCGACGCGGCGATGACCGGCAACCTCTGCCGTTGCGCCACCTATGTCCGGATCCGCGCCGCCATCCACGAGGCGGCGGGGGCCTTGTGATGCCGAGCCGCCGGCGATTCCTCCAGGGCAGTGCCGTCGTCGGGATGAGCCTCGTCATCGGCGTGCGTCTGGACCGGGCCCTCGCCCAGGGCGACGCCGCCGCGCCGGGGGTGTTCGCGCCGAACGCCTTCGTGCGGATCGCGCCCGACAATACCGTCACCATCATCGCCAAGCACATCGAGTTCGGCCAGGGCGCGCATACGGGCCTCGCCACCCTGCTCGCCGAGGAGCTAGACGCCGACTGGTCGCAGATCCGCGTCGAGTCGGCGCCGGCGGACGCGTCGCGCTACAACAACCTGGCCTGGGGCCCGGCGCAGGGCACCGGCGGCAGCAGCGCGATAGCCAATTCGTGGGAGCAGCTGCGCCGGGCCGGCGCCACCGCGCGCGCCATGCTGGTCGCGGCAGCCGCGCAGCGCTGGCAGGTGCCGGCGGCGGAGATCACGGTGGACGCGGGCGTCGTCGGGCACCCGGCGAGCGGCGCGGCGCGCCACCTTCGGCGAGCTGGCCGCCGACGCGGTCCGTCAAACCCCGCCCGCACAAGTCACGTTGAAGGATCCGAAGGACTTCAAGCTGATCGGCCGCAGCGCGCCCCGGGTGGACTCGCTGGCCAAGACGAACGGCTCCGCCGTGTACACCTTCGACCTCCGCCTGCCCGACATGCTCACCGCCGTGATCGCGCGGCCGCCGCGCTTCGGCGCCACCGTGAAATCCTTCGACGCCGCGGCGGCCGCGGCAGGTGCCGGGCGTGGTCGACGTGGTGCGGATCCCGGCCGGTATCGCCGTGGTCGCGCGGGGCACCTGGGCCGCCATCAAGGGCCGGCGCGCGCTCCGGATCGACTGGGACGAGACCGCGGCGGAGCGGCGGGGCACCGCCGAGCTCGCCGCCGCCTACCGGAGCCTCGCCGCGCAGCCGGGCGCGCGGGCGCGATGGCAGGGCGATCCGCCGGCCGCGCTGGCCGGGGCCGCGCGCGTGCTCGAAGCCGTGTACGAGTTCCCATATCTCGCGCACACGCCGATGGAGCCGCTCGACTGCGTGGTGCGGCTCGGCGCGGGCGAGTGCGACGTGTGGGTGGGCTCGCAGTCGCAGACGCTTGACCAGATGGCGGTGGCCGCCGCCCTCGGCTCTTCCTCCCGCCAAGGTGCGCCTGCACACCATGATGGCCGGGGGCAGCTTCGGCCGGCGCTCCACCCCGCGCAGCGACGAGCTGGTCGAGGCCGTCAGCGTCGCCCGGGCGCTGGGCGGCACGCGGCCGATCAAGGTGGTGTGGACCCGCGAGGACGATGTGCAGGGCGGCTTCTACCGGCCGCTCTACGTGCACCGGCTGCGGGCGGGGCTGGACGCGGGCGGGCGCGTCGTGGCGTGGGAGCACCGCATCGTGGGACAGTCCATCGTCACGGGGACGCCGCTGGCTGCCTTGCGCGTCCGGGACGGGATCGACCTCACCTCGGTGGAGGGCGCGAGGAACTTGCCCTATGCCATCCCGAACATCGCGGTGGAGCTGCATACCACCGCCGTTGGCATCCCCGTCCTCTGGTGGCGCTCGGTCGGTAGCACCCATACCGCGTACTCCACCGAGGCCTTCATGGACGAGCTGGCGCGCGCCGCCGGCCGCGATCCCATGGCCATGCGCCGCGACATGCTACAGAGCCACCCGCGTCACGTGGGCGTGCTCGACCTGGCCGCTTCCCGGGCGGGGTGGGGCCAGCCGCTCCCGCCCGGCCGCGCGAGGGGTATTGCCGTGCACGAGTGCTTCGGGAGCGTGGTGGCGCAGGTGGCCGAGGTCTCGCGCGACGGCGACGGGCTGCCCCGCGTCGAGCGCGTCGTCTGCGCGGTGGACTGCGGGATCGCGGTGAACCCCGACCAGGTGCGCTCCCAGATGGAGGGGAGTATCGGCTTCGGGCTGGGCTCTGCGCTCTGGAGCGAGATCACCGTGGTGGACGGGCGCGTCGAGCAGTCCAACTTCCACGACTTCCGCATCCTGCGCATCGACGAGATGCCGCGCGTGGAGGTCCACATCGTGCCCTCGGCCGCGCCCCCCACCGGCGCGGGCGAGCCCGGCGTGCCGCCCATCGCGCCGGCGGTGGCCAATGCCTTCCTCGCCCTCACCGGGCGCCCCGTTCACCGCCTGCCGTTCTCCCGGCTCGCCGCCGCCGGCGCGAGGTCGTCCTGAGCGCGCGTCCGTGGAGGTGCGGACTCGCGGCCGCCGTCGTCGTCGTCGTGGCCGGGCTCGCTGTGGGCACCGCCCCTCGCCTGGCCCGCGCGCAGGCCGACTCGACGCTGCGCGCGCCCGATGCGTTCGCCTCCATCACGGATCGGGCTCGGCGCTCGGCCGCCCTCTTCGTGGAGGCCGGCAAGGTCTTCCAGCATCCGCGCTGCCGGAACTGCCACTCGGGCGACGATCGGCCGCGACAGAGCGAGGGGGGTCCCCACCAGCCGCCGGTGCGGGGCGGCGCGGACGGAGTCGGCGTGCCCGGGCTCCGCTGCGCCGCGTGCCACGGCGAGGCCAACTACGACGCCGCCGGCATGCCGGGGGTCGCCAACTGGCACCTGGCTCCCGCTTCCATGAGCCTGCGGGCACCGCTCGCCACGATCTGCGCCCAGCTCAAGGATCCGGACAAGAACGGTAGCCGGAGCCTCGACGACATCGCCCAGCACGTCGCGGCCGATCCCCTCGTGATCTGGGCCTGGGCGCCGGGCCCCGGACGCCGCCCCGCTCCGGGCACGCACGCGGACTTCGTGGCGCTGATCCGCGCCTGGGCCGACACCGGGGCTGAGTGTCCGCGCGCGCCCTAGAGCCGGAAGCGGGCCGTGATCTCCTCGGGACGCTCCGAATAGGGCGGGATCTCCTCGGCGGGATCGAAGGCAATGGGCAGCGACCAGCACCGCGGGCGCGCGCGCGGCCCGCGCCGCGTCCAGGGCCCGACCGAGCGCGGCCGGCTCGGTCACCGTCTCCACCTTGGCGATGCCGGCGGCCCGCGCCAGGGCCGGCCAGTCCACCGGCGCCGGAGGCAGCGATTGCCCGCCGGACGACTCGTAGTGCCCGTTCACCCAGAGAATCATGGTCAGGTTGGCGGGCCGCGCCGCCGCCACCGTGGCGAGTACATTGGGGCTCATCAGGAGCGAGCCGTCACCCTCCAGCGCCACCACGTGGCGGTCAGGGCGCGTCAGGGCCACGCCCAGGGCGAGCGGGATGGCCGCGCTCATGGAATCGCACATGGCGAAGACGGGCGCGCGCACGGGCAGGTGCGGCAGCCACCGCGCATTCGCCCCGAGACACGAGACGAGCACGTCCTCCGCGCGGAGCCAGGCCACCAGCGCGTCCAGGAAGGGCTTGCGGCCGGTCACGCGAGATCCTCGCCGCTGATCAGGAGCACGAAGGGCGCGCGCGATGCCGCGGCGGCGTCCGCGCCGGCGTGCACCTGGGCGGAGAGGTCGCCGGACTTGTCGGCGATGGCATAGGCCAGGCCCCAGGCCTTCAAGGTGGCCTCCGTCACCTTGCCCTTGGGCTGGTGATAGAAGATGGGATCCCGCGCGTCCCCGCGCAGTGACACGATGAAGAAGCAGGGCAACCGGTACAGCGCCACCAGCCCGCCGAGGATTCCGCCGCAGTTGAGCAGCCCCGCGTTCTGGATGAGCACGGCGCCGCGTCCACCCGCGAGGTTGGCGCCGCAGGCCACCGCCACCGCCTCCTCCTCGCGCGCCACGTCCACCGTGCGGATGCGGGGCGAGCGGCGCACCTCCGCCATGAGCTTGCCGATCCAGGTGTCGGGCACGGAGGCCGCCAGCGTCACTCCACCGGACTCGAGCCCGGCCACGATGCGCGCCGCGCCGGTCATGCCGGCGCTCCGGCTCGAGCGAGCACCATGAAGGCGTCGGCGGGCAGATGGAAGTGCACCGTCTGCCCCGCCGTCAGCGGCATGGGCGCGGGCTCGACCACGAAGACGAGCATGCGCTGGCCGTCCCCGAGCCTCGCCGTCACTTCGGTCTGCGCCCCCTGATAGACGAGCCCCTCGATCCGCGCCTCCACCACATTGTCGCCCGGTCCCGCCGCCAGACGCACGCGCTCGGGCCGGATCGCCAGCTCGAGCGCCTCGCCCGCCCGCAGCACGCGCCCGGCCGCCACCTGGACCGTGGCTCCCCCGCCCAGCGCCACCCGATCCCCTCCGCGGGCCGTGCCACGCAACACGGTAGACGCGCCGATGAAGTCGGCCACGAAGCGCGTGGTGGGCCGCTCGTAGATCTCACGGGGGGCGCCGAGCTGCTCGATCCGCCCCTGGCTCATCACCGCGATCCGGTCCGAGAGCCCGAGCGCCTCCGCCTGATCGTGGGTCACGAACACGGTGGTGATGCCGACCGATCGCTGGATGGCCCGCAGCTCATCGCGCATCTCCTCGCGGAGCTTGCGGTCCAGCGCGGCCAGCGGCTCGTCGAGCAGCAGCACCCGGGGCCGGTAGACCAGGGCGCGCGCCAGGGCCACCCGCTGCTGCATGCCGCCGGAGAGCTCCGCCGGCCGCTGTCGCTCGCGGCCTTCGAGGCGCACGAGGGCGAGCGCCTCGACTACCATCCTGTTGATCTCCGCGCTGGAGACGCGCCGCTCGCGGAGCCCGAAGGCCACGTTCTCGAAAAGGCTCAAGTGCGGGAAGAGGGCGTAGGACTGAAACACCACGCCGAGGCCGCGCAGATGGGCGGGGCGGCCCGTCACGTCCTCACCGTCGATGAGGATGCGCCCGGTGGTGGGCTCGACGAAGCCCGCGATCAGGTTGAGCGTGGTGGTTTTCCCGCAGCCCGACGGGCCGAGGAGGGAGAGGAACTCGCCCTCGAGCACGGCGAGGTCGAGGGCGTCCACCGCGCGCACGCTACCGTACTCGCGCGTGCAGCCCTTGAGCTCCACTGACCGCCTTGGCCATGTCAGTGCTGGAGGAAGACGCGGCCGAGCCCGAGGTAGCGGTCCGCGAGCCAGACGAGGAGAAAGGTGGTAAGGATGAAGAGGCTCGACAGCGCGGCGATGGTCGGGTCGGTGTAGTTGACCACGTAGGAGAACATCGCCACGGGCAGGATCTCGGTGACGCGATTCGAGATGAAGAGCGAGACGACGAATTCGTTGGCCGACACCACCACCGCGAAGAGCAGCCCGGCGAAGAGGCCCGGCCGCAGCAGCGGCAGGGTCACCCGGAAGAAGACGCGCACGGGTGTCGCCCCCAGGCTCGCCGCCGCCCGCTCCAGCGTCGGGTCCAGGTTCTTCACGCTCACCCACACCGAGCGCACCACGAACGGCAGGACCAGGGCCACGTGCGCGACGATGAGGACGACGCGGCTTCGGAGGAGGCCGGCGGCGGCGGCGAGAATGAGGAAGCCGAGGCCGGCGGCCACCCCCGGCACCACCAGCGGCGAGAGGAGCAGCGCGGCCCAGAGATTCGGCGCGCGCAGCCGGCCGCGCTCCAGCGCCAGCGCGGCCAGGGTGCCGATGGGCAGGGCCAGGGCCACCGCGCCGCCCGTGACCAGCAGGCTATTGAGCGCGGCGCGCTGGAACTGCGGATAGGTGAGCACGTTGACGTACCAGCGCCACGAAAAGCCGGCGGGTGGGAAGGACAGGATGGCGGTGGGATTGAACGACACCGCGATCACCACCACGGTGGGCAGAGTCATGAAGGCGATGAGAGCCAGAACCACCAAGCGGAGCATCATGTGGCGCGCTGACCCGCGAGGCGCCCCAGCCCCATGAGGAGCACCAGCGTGAGGGCGAGCGCCAGCATGGCGAAGGCCGCCGCGCCGGGCCAGTTGAAGGAGTCGAGCCCCAGGTCCTTGACCACATTGGCGATCATCTTCACCTTGCCGCCGCCCAGCAGCTCCGGCGTGGGAAAAGCGGACAGGGTCCAGGCGAAGACGATGAGGCAGCCCGACACGATGCCGGGCATCGAGAGCGGCAGCGTCACCCGGCGGAAGACGCGCGCGGGCGAGGCCCCGAGGCTCGACGCCGCGCGCTCGTAGACCGGATCGATATGGCTCAGCGCGGCGGCAAGGATGAGGATCATGGTCGGCATGGAGAAGTGGACGAGTCCGACCAGAACGCCGCGCTCCGTGAAGAGCATGGGAATGGGCCAGGTGATGACCGTATTGCCCAGCACCAGCACCCAGGCATACGTGCGGACAATGGCCCCGGTGAAGAAGGGCGCGAGCGTGAGGACGAGGAGGGCCGAGCGCACGCGGCGCGACGGCGTGCGCGCGAGCGCATAGGCCACGGGATAGGCCAGGACCAAGGTCAGCCCGGTGGTCAAGGCGCTCAGGACCACCGTGTCCCGGACCGCGTCCACGTATTGTCCCGCCAGGACGGCGCGGAAGTTGGCGAGAGTGAGCCCGCCGGTCTGGAGCGAGCCCGGCACGAACTCGAGCAGGCTCCACCGGAACAGGGCGGCGAGGGCCGCCCCGAACACGGCGAGCACGACGAAAGCGGGGGTGAGGAGCAGCCTCACTTCTTGACGATATTGGCCGTGAACCACTCGCGCCAGGCCGGCAGGGTCTTGCCGCGCGCCTCGTCGTTCATGATATAGCCGCGGCTCTTCCACTCCGCCGCGGAGGTGAAGATGCCCGGCTGGCCCTTGAGATTGGCCGGCACGCCGGCGCCGAGGTTCACGGGCCCCGCGCGCAGCGCCTTGACCAGCTCGCTCTGGATCTCCTTGGACAGCGCGAGATTGATGAACTGATGCGCGGCGTCCGACTTCTTGGTGCCCGCCATGACCCCGAGGGTGTCGATGCCCACGATGCCCGGATAGTCCGCCGGCTGCACCACCTTCACCGCGATGCCCTGCTCCTGGAGATGATAGGCATTGACGGAGAGCATCACCTGCACCGGCGCCTGGCCCGTCTTCATGAGGTCCTGGCTCTGGGCGTCCGTGGAGTAAAAGGCCGCAATGGAATCCTTGAGCTGCTTGAGCTTGGCCTCGCCCTTCTGCCAGGTCATCTCGTTGCCGCCCTCCATGAGGGCGGCGATGGTGATGATGTGCGAGGGATCGAAGTCCGGCAGGGCGATCTTGCCCTTGAGCGAGGGCTTCCAGAGATCGGACCACTTGGTAATGTCTTCCTTTATCAAATCCGGCCGGTACACCACGGTGTAGACGTAGGCCCAGGTGCCGATGTGAAACTCGCTGCGGATGGCCTCGGGGGCGATTTCCTTGGCATTGGGGAGCTTGGCCATGTCGAGCTTCTCGTAGAGCCCGTCGGAGATGTAGAGCCGCGCCACATGCGTGGTGGTGAAGTTGAGGTCCACCAGCGGGTTGCCCTTGGCCACTCGGGCTTTCGCGAGGCGGTCGATGGTGCCGCCCACCTCGAACTCCACCGGCATGCCGGTCTTGGCGGTGTAGGCCTTCCCGATCACCTTCTCCACCGTGTCCTTCCAGTTGCCGCCCCAGACGCTGACTACGAGAGGACCTTGCGCCCACACGGCGGGCGCCGGGGCCAGGAGAGCGAGCAGGGACGCGACGAGCGCGACGACGATACGAGCGCGCATAGCGGGTCTCCTCATGCGGGTTTCGGAGCGTGGGTCCGGGCGAGCCCATGGGCGGCCGCCTCGATGGCCTCGACGATGAGGTGGTAGCCGGTACACCGGCAGAGATTGCCCGCGAGCATCTCACGGATCTCCTCGCGCGTGGGGCTCGGGTTGTCGTGGAGAAAGGCCTGAGTGGTGAGCAGGATACCCGGGGTGCAGTAGCCGCACTGTAGCCCGTGCTTGTCCTGGAAGGCTTGCTGGAGCGGACTCAGCCCGTCGGCCGGCGCGAGCCCCTCGACGGTGGTGATGCGACGCCCCGCGGCCTGGACCGCCAGCATGAGGCAGGCGCGGATGGGCTCCCCGTCGAGCAGGACCGTGCACGCGCCGCAGACGCCGTGCTCGCAGCCGACATGGGTGCCGGTGAGGTCGAGGACTTCTCGAAGGAAGTCGGCGAGGGAGAGCCGGGGCTCGGCGGGGCCCTCCCGCTTCTGCCCGTTGACGGTGAGCCGCACCGCGCGCGTCATGCCGCCCTTCGGCAGCGCCCGAGCGCCGCGGTCAAGGTGCGCTCCGCGAGCACGGCGGCGACCTCGCTCCGATAGCTCGCGGACGCGTGGAGATCGCCATCCGGGCGCAAGGCCGCCGCGGCGGCGCGCGCGGCCTCGCGAATCCGGTCCGCGCTCGGCGCCTGGCCGGTGAGCAGCGCCTCCGCCGCGGCGCCCCGCACGGGCGTGCCGCCCACCCCGAACAGGGCGAGCCGCGCGCCGTCCACACGCCCCGCAGCCGTCGAGCCAGAGTAGCGCGGCGGCGCCCACGAGCGCGAAGTCGCCGTGGCGGCGCGCCACCTCGTCGAAGCCCCAGCCCGCGTCGGGCCGCGGCAGGGAGAACCGCACCTCGGTGACCAGCTCGTCGGGACGCACGGAGGTGGTGAGCGGCGCCCGGAACAGCTCGCCCGCCGGGATCACGCGCTCGCCGGACGCGCCGCGCGCCACCGCGAGCGCCGTCGAGGCAGAGGAGCAGCGCGGGCAGCTCCGAGGCGGGATCGGCATGGGCCACGCTCCCCGCCACCGTGCCGCGATTCCGGATGGCCGCATGCCCCACCGCGCGCAGCGCCTCGGACATCAGCGGCAGATGCGTGACCGCCCACCGCTCCATCGCGGCCTGCCGCTTCAGCGCGCCGATATGGACCCGGCCGTCGGCCTCCCGGAGCGCATCGAGCTCCGTCACGCCGTTGATGTCCACCAGCACGGCGGGGCGCGCGAGACGGAGATTGAGCATGGGGACCAGGCTCTGGCCGCCCGCCAGCACCTTGGCGTCGTCGCCATGCTGGGCGAGCGCGGCCACGGTCTCGGCGACGGTCGCGGGCGCGAGATACTCGAACGGCGCGGGCTTCATGGCCGGCCTCCTGCCTGGCCGGCCCGGACGCGCGCGGCGTTGATGAGGTCGAGCACGGTGGAGGGCCCGAGCGGGGCGCGCGTCACGCGCACGCCGAACGGCGAGAGCGCGTCCTCCACCGCATTGGCCAGCGCGGCGGGCGGCGAGATCGCGCCGCCCTCGCCGATGCCCTTGACGCCCAGCGGGTTCCGCGGCGACGGGTACTCGAGGTGCACGGTCTCGATGGGCGGCAGCTCCATGGCGGTGGGCACGAGATAGTCCATGAAGGTGCCGGTGAGGAGCTGTCCCTGCTCGTCGTAGACCATCTCCTCGAGCAAGCCCCCGCCTATCCCCTGGGCCACCCCCCCGTGGATCTGCCCCTCCACGATGAGGGGGTTGATGAGCTTGCCGCAGTCGTGCGCCACCACGTAGCGCAAGAGCCGCACCGCGCCCGTGCCCGCGTCTACCTCCACGTGCGCCACGTGCACCGCGCTCGTATAGGTGACGGTGGGCTGGTGGTGATACACCGTGGCCTCGAAATCCGCCGAGACGGCGCCGGGCCTGGCGAAGGTGGGGAGCGAGCCCTGGATCACCCGCGCGAGCGGCAGTCCCGAACCGGGCGCGCCCCGCACCGAGGCCACGCCGTCCACGATCTCCACGTCGGCGGGGGCCGCCTCGAGCAATGCGGCGGCGGCCTCCGTGAGCTTGTCGCGCACCCGGCCCGCGGCCACGTGGATGGACGAGCCCGCGTTGACGGCGCTCCGGCTGGCGAAGGTGCCGATGCCGAACGGGATGGCGGCGGTATCGCCGCCCACCACGGTGACCCAGTCGATCGGAACGCCGAGGGCATCCGCCGCCACCTGGGCGAAGGACGTCTCGTGTCCCTGGCCCTGGCTGCAAGCGCCGGTGGCCACCACCGCCCGGCCGGTGGCATCCATCCGAACCGTCGCGCCCTCGTAGGGCCCGATGGCGGTGCCCTCGACATAGCCCGAGATGCCGATGCCGCGGTGGACGCCCTGCTTTCGCAGCTCGGCCTGCTCGCGACGGAGGGCCGGATAGTCGATGGCCTCCAGCGCCGACTCCAGATTGGCGCGGAAGTCGCCGCTGTCGTAGACGAGGCGATTGCCGTCGCGATAGGGAATGTCGAGCTCGTAGGGCAGGTCGGCGGCGGAAAGATAGTTCTTTCGCCGCAGGTCGGCCGGATCCATGCGCAGCGCGGTGGCCAGGCAATCCACGATGCGGTCCATGGCAAAGACGGTCTCGGGCCGGCCCGCGCCGCGATAGGGCGCGTTCGGCGTCTTGTTGGTCACCACCCCGCGGCACTCCACGTCCAGCGCGGGCACGCGATGGGGGCCGAGGAGGTGCGCCACCGTGTTATAGGGCAGCACGATGCCCCACGAGTTGTACGCCCCCAGGTCCACCCAGATGCGGTCGCGCACCGCCACCATGGTGCCGTCGCGCCGGGCTCCGATCTCGATGTCGTGCACCTGGTGCCGCGCGTGCGCGGAGGCCATCATGTGCTCGCGCCGATCCTCCGTCCACTTCACCGGCCGGCGGCAGGCGATGGCGGCGGCGGGAATGAGGAGATCCTCCGGATAGCCGGTGGCCTTGGTCCCGAAGCCGCCGCCCACGTCGGGCGCGATGACGCGGATCTTGTGGGCGGGCAGCCCGAGCGCGGCGACCAGACCCTGCTGGACGAAGTGGACGACCTGGGTCCCGTTCCAGGTGGTGAGGCTCCCGTCGCGCGCGTCCCACTGGGCGACGACCCCACGCGTCTCCATGCGGCATGCCGACATAACGGTGCACGTAGATGCGCTCCCGCACGCGCACGTCGGCGGCCCGCAGCGCGCCCTCCGTGTCGCCGAAGCCGGTCTTGAACTCGAGCGCGACATTGGTTCCCCACTCCCCGTGGATGACGGGCGCGCCCGCCTCGCCGCCCGCCACCATATCGGTGACCACCGGCAGCGGCTCATAGTCCACCTCCACCAGCTCGGCGGCGTCCTCGGCCAGCGCGCGGCTATCGGCCACCACCATGGCCACGATCTCACCCACGTAGCGCGCGGTGTCGCGGCACATCGCGAGCTGGCCGACCTGCTTCATGCTCACCTGGACCCGCGCGGACAGACCGGCCGGGATGGCGCCGAACAGCGGCAGCGGCTTCATCCAGCGTTCGAGCTCCGCGAAGGTCAAGACGCGGCAGACGCCGGGCCGGCCCGCGGCCGCCTCGGTCCGGAGCCCGGTGATGCGCGCGTGGGCGTATGGGCTGCGCACGAAGGCGGCGTGGAGCAGGCCGGGCAGCTTGATGTCGTCCACGAAGCGCCCTTCTCCCCGCAGCAGCCGCGGATCCTCGCGGCGGGGCACCGATGCGCCGAAGTACTTGGCTCCCATGTTGCCGTCTAACCTCCCAGGTAGGCCTTCTTGACGTGCTCGTCGTCGAGCAGCTCGCGCGCGGCGCCTTCCAGCGTGATCCGGCCCGTCTCCATGACATAGGCGCGCGTCGCCATGCGGAGCGCCATGTAGGCGTTCTGCTCCACCATGAACACCGTGGTCCCGTCCTTCTGGATCTCGCCGATGATCCGGAACGTCGTCTCGATCACGGTGGGCGCCAGACCCAGGGACGGCTCGTCGAACATGATAAGCCGGGGTCGCGCCATCAGCGCCCGCCCGATCGCGAGCATCTGCTGCTCGCCGCCCGAGAGCGTGCCCGCGGCCTGGCGCCGGCGCTCGGCCAGAACGGGAAAGTGCGCCAGGACTCGCTCGAGGTCCGCGGTCACCGCGGGCACATCCCGGCGCACGTAGGCCCCCATGGCGAGGTTCTCCCACACCGTGAGATGCGGGAAGACCCGCCGGCCTTCCGGACAGTGGGCGATGCCGAGCCGGAGGATGTCCTGGGGCTTCCGGCCGCCGATGTCCTGCCCCTCGAACAGGATGCGGCCGGCGGACGGCCGGAGGAGCCCGGAGATGGTCTTGAGCGTGGTGGTCTTGCCCGCGCCATTGGCGCCGACCAGGCAGACGAAATCGCCCCGGCGCACCTCCAGGCTGACCCCGGACAGGACGCCGACCCGGCCGTACCCGGCGGACACGGACTCAAGCCGCAGCATGGTCGGTGCCGAGATAGGCGCGAATCACCTCGGGATCCCGCTGCACGTCCGCGGGCGAGCCGTCGGCGATGAGGCGGCCGTGGTTGAGGACGAGGACGCGGTCCGAGATGCCCATCACCAGGCGCATGTCGTGCTCCACCAGCAGCACGGTCACGCCGGTCTCGCAGATCTTCCGGATGAGCCCCGCCGTGGCCGCCTTCTCCGCCGGGGTCATGCCGGACGCGGGCTCGTCCAGGAGCAGGAGACGCGGGCGCGCCGCCATCCCCACCGCCAGCTCCACCAGCCGCTGCTCGCCATAGGAGAGACCGCCCGCCACCTCGTCGCGGCGCGCCCGCAGCCCCACGAAGTCGAGCACCGCCAGCGCCTCGTCGCGCAGCGCGCGCTCCTCCGCCGCCACGCGGCGCCGGCGCAGCAGCGCCGCCACCAGACCCGTGCGGCCGCGCAGATGCAATCCGATGAGCACGTTCTCGAGCACGGGCAGCGCGGGAAACACGCTGGTCTTCTGGAAGGTGCGCACCAGCCCCAGCGCGGCGATCCGGGAGGACCGCCAGCCGGTGATGTCCCGCCCGTTCCAGGCCACGCGGCCGGACGTGGGCGACTGAAAGCCCGTGATCACGTTGAACGCCGTGGTCTTGCCCGCGCCATTGGGGCCGATGAGGCTGGTCACCCCGCCCGGTCGCACCGCGAAGCTCACGCCGGCCAGCGCGCTCACGCCGCCAAACCGGACCACGAGCTCGCGTACCGCGAGGTCAGGGGCCGTCTCGCCGCCCGGCGGGGTCATGGGCGGCGCCACCGGTCGCTCAAGGTGGGCACGATGCCGCGCGGCATGAAGAAGAGCGTGGCGATGAGGAGCACGCCGTACAGCAGCATCTGCCACTGCCAGGAGGCGAGCTCGCGCAGCGTCTCCGGGAGCACGGTGAAGATCACCGCCCCGACCACCGGTCCGGACAAAGTCCCCTTCCCGCCCGCCACCACCATGATGACCATGGTGACGGTATAGGTGAAGAGAAAGACCTCCGGGCTCACGAAGCGCGTGTAGTGGGCGTAGAGCCCGCCCGCCGCGCCCGCCATCCCCGCGCTGATCACGGCCGCCACCACGAGATAGTGGGTGCCGTCGATGCCCACCGATTCCGCGAGGGTCTCGTTCTCGCGCAGCGCGACCAGCGCGCGCCCGACGCGCGAGGCGATGAGCCGGCGGCACACCACATAGGCCGCCACCACCGCCACCAGCACCACGTAGAAGAAGGCCCCCTTGCTCCGCAACGACAGCTCGGGCAGCCCCGGCAACGCCACCGCGAGGGCGGGCACGCCGGGAATGCCCAGCGGGCCATTGGTGAGCTCCATCCAGTTCACGCTCACCAGCGAGACCACGCCGGCGAAGCTGATCGTGAGCAGCACGAAGTAGGCGCCGCGCAGCTTGAGCGCGAGCCGGCCGATGCCCCAGCCGGTGAGCGCGGGAAAGACGACGGCGGCGAGCAGCCCGATCCATGCCGACCACTCGAGCTTCACGGTGAGCAGCGCGGAGGCATAGGCCCCGATCCCGAAGAAGGCGGCGTGCCCCAGGGACAGCTGGCCGGTGTAGCCGAGGAGCAGATTGAGCGACAGCGCCAGCACCGCGAAGATGCCCGCCATGATGAGGGTGTGGAGATGGTAGGGATTCCACACCCAGAAGGGGGCGCTGGCCGCCACCGCGAGAACCAGGGCCCCGCGCGCCGCCGCCGCGCGCCGCATCAGCCCACGCGCTCGGCGCGGGCGAAGAGCCCGGAGGGGCGCACGAGCAGCATGGCCACGATGATGACGAAGCCCACCGCGTCGCGGTATCCGGAGGACACGTAGCCCGCCCCCAGCTCCTCGGCCACGCCGAGGAGGACGCCGCCGATGGCGGCGCCGGCGAAGTTGCCGAGCCCTCCCAGGATCACCACCGAGAAGGCCTTCTGCGACGCGAGATCGCCCATCGAGGGGTACAGGAGGAAGACGGGCCCCAGCAGCGCGCCCGCCGCGGCGGCCAGACCGGCGCCCAGCGCGAAGGTGGCGGTGTGGATGCGCTCGATGCTCACGCCCATGAGGGCGGCCGTCTCCCGGTCCTGGAAGGTGGCGCGCATCGCGCGCCCCAGCCGGGTGCGGGCGAGGAGGAGATGCGCGCCCACGATGAGGAAGATGGAGGTCACGAACACGAAGATGCGGAGCGCGGACACCGAGACGGGCCCCAGGACCAGGGGCGTGGTCGAGAACGGGGTGGGCACGCTCTTGGCCACCCCGCCCCAGGCGAGCAGCTCGCCGTTCTGGAGCGCGATCCAGAGCCCGATCATCACCAGCATGGTGGTGTCGATCGAGGCCCCGCGCAGCGGCCGGAGCAGCAGCCATTCGCACAGCGCCCCCGCCAGGGCGCCCCCCGCGATGGCGAGGGGGATGGCGAGGAAGAAGTTGACGGACAGCCCCACCAGCACGGCGAAGGCGGCATAGGCGCCCAGGGTGTAGAACTCGCCGTGGGCGAAATTCACCACGTTCATCAAGCCGAAGACGAGGGTGAGCCCGATCCCGAGCAGGCTGTAGGTGCTGCCGAGCAGCAGCCCGTTCAGCAGGTGCTGGAGGAGCTGGTCCAAGCCCGACGCGCCGCGGCCCGCCTCACTTCTTGGTGACGAACGACGGGAGCGCGATCTTGCCGTCCTTGATCTGGACGATGAAGATGCTGGGCTTGCTCTGCCCGCTCTCCTTGCCCGCGGGCCCGTCCTTCTCGAACTTGATGGGCCCGTTCACGCCCATCACGCTCACCTGCCACATCGCGTCGCGCACCGCCTTGGGATCGGCCTTGCCCGCGATCCGGATGGCCTCCACCGCGGTGAGGACGCCGTCGTGGCCGCGGAAGCCTTCGGTCAACCCCTCGAAGGGGTGGCCGCGCTTGTTCCACTCGTCCACGAAGGCCTTGGCGAGCTTGCCGTCCGGCATGGCCTCGGGGAACCAGGGCAGGAAGAAGAGGATGTGCAGGGTGCCCTCCGCCGCCGCTCCCGCCTGCTTGATGAGCTGGCTGGGCGAGGAGGAGCCGCCGGTGGTGATGACCTTCCGGGTGAGGCGCTGCTCCTGCGCCTGCTTCAGCACGAGCGTGATCTGCTCCACGCTGGTGGTGAGAAAGAGCGTGTCGGCGGAGCCGGCCTTGACCTTGGTGATCTGCGCGTTCATGTCGGTGGCCGCCTGCTCCATGAACTCGACGGCGCCCACGGTGGAGCCGCTCTTCTTGAGAAGATCGCCGAAGGCGGTGACGGAGCCGCGGCCCCAGTCGGTATTGACGGCGAGGAAGTCCGCCTGCTTGATCCCGAGATCCTTCAGGTACTTCTCGAGACCGACCGCCTCCATCTCGCTGGGCGGGCTGATGCGGAACACCCAGGGATTGCCGCGCTTGGTGACGCTGGCCGCGCTGGACGTCTCCACCACCATGGGCACGCCGTACTCCTCGAGCTTGGGCATGGCGGCGAGCGTCATCGAGGAGCCCCACGCCCCCACGATCACCGGCACCTTGTCGCGCACGATGAGCTTCTCGGCGGCAGTGGCGGCTTCCTTGGGATCGGACTTGTTGTCCTCGATGAGGAGCTGGACCTGGCGGCCGAGCACGCCGCCCCGCCCGTTGATCCAGTCGCGCCCGATCTCGGCGCCCATCCGCACGTAGTTGCCGGAGGCGGCCACCGGGCCGGACAGGGGCTGGATGAGACCGACCTTGACCGTCTCCTGCGCCCAGGCCGCCGGGGCCAGCGCGCCCAGCAGCATTGCCACCACCACCGCCGCCACACCGACCACGGCTCGCCTCATCACCGACCTCCTGTAGGTCCCATGCAGGTTCAGGGGGATTTGTTCTCCAGGGTGAACCGGATCGGGTCGACTCTGATTCGCCGTCGCGGGTAGTTATCGTACAGTTCATCGCGCCTGTCAATGAGGTGACCGATCGGCGTGGCCGCGCGCGGGGCAGGCAACCGATCGGCGTGGGCACGGAACCGATTGACTTTGCGGCGTGCCGCCCACGAGAATACGCCCGTGACCATCTCCCCCCGCGACTACGACTTCCGCATCGCCCGCCGCCGACTCGAAGCCAAGCCCAAGAGCGCGGGAGAAAAGCTCGTCTCCCTCGAGGACGCTGCCGCGCGGGTGCCCGACGGCGCCACCGTGGCCTTCGGCGGCATCCTCTACAGCCGCACGCCGCTGGCGCTCATCCGCGCCGTCCTGCGTCGCCGGCCGCGCGGCCTCACCATCGCGCGCAACCTCATGTGCTACGAGGGCGAGTGGTGCATGGTGGCGGGCGCCGCGGACAAGGTCATCACCGCCTGGATGGGTATCGGCCTTCCCTGGGGGCTGTCGCGCATCATGCGCGAGTACGTGGAATCGGGCCGCGTGCCCATCGAGGAGTGGAGTCACCTCGGCCTCGGCCTGCGCTTCCGCGCCGCCGCCATGGGCCTGCCCTTCCTGCCCACGCTGACCATGCTGGGCTCGGACCTCATGGGCGTGGGCGGATCCAAGACGGTGGAGTGCCCGTACACCGGCGAGACGCTCCACGCGGTACCGGCGCTCTACCCCGACGTGGCGCTCCTCCACGTGCAGCGCGCCGACCGATTCGGCAATTGCCAGATCGACGGCTATCCGCACATGGATGCCGACATCGCGCTTCGCCGCCGCCACCGTGCTGGTGACGGCGGAAGAGATCGTGCCCGAGGAAGAGATCCGGCGGCATCCGGACCGCACCGTCATTCCCGGCTTCGCGGTGGACGCCCTCGCGCATGTGCCCTGGGGCTCCTACCCGCACGAGTGCTACGGCCTCTACGACTCCGAGCCCGGTCACTTCGGCGAGTACGTGGCCGGCATCCAGGCCCACGGGGCCGCCGGGGTGGAGCGGTATCTCGAGCGCTACGTGTACGCGCCGGAGCGGCACGGCGACTATCTCGCGCTCTTCCCCGACGCCATGCGCGCGGACGCGGAGCGGCGCGGCCGGGAGCTCTGCTCGTGACGGCGAAGGCGGCGGGGCCCGGGGAAGTCACCGCGAACGAGCTGCTGGCCGTCATGGGCTCGCGCGAGCTGCGCGATCATCAGACCGTGTTCACCGGCGTGGGCGCGCCCATGATGGCGTCGGTGCTGGCGCAGCGCCTGCACGCCCCGCGCCTCACCATGGTCATCGAGGGCGGCATCATCGGGCCCCAGTGGCGGCCGGGCTGGCTCCCGATCTCGACCAACGAGATGCGGGCCGCCTATCACGCGCAGATGCTACCCGGGATCACCGATGCCTTCCTCATCGCCCAGCGCGGCTTCCTCGACGTGGGCTTCATCGGCGGGGCGCAGATCGACCAGTACGGCAACCTCAATACCAGCGCCATCGGCGGCTACGACCGGCCCAAGGTGCGCCTGCCCGGCTCCGGCGGCGCCAACGACATCATCTCGCTCTGCCAGCGGGTGATCATCCTCACCGTGCACGAGAAGCGCCGCTTCATCCCCAAGGTGGACTTCATCACCAGCCCCGGCCATCTCACCGGCGGCGACTCGCGGGAGCGGGCCGGCCTCCTCTTCGGCGGGGTGTCGCGAGTGGTGACCACCTTGGGCCTCTTCGGCTTCGAGCCGGGGAGCCGGCGCATGCGCCTGGAGGCGGTGTATCCTGGGGTGACGGTGGAGCAGGTGCGCGATCATACGCCCTTCGATCTCCTCGTGGCCGACCAGGTGACCACCGCTGCCTCGCCCAGCGACAAGGAGCTCGAGATTCTCCGCGCCCTCGATCCCGACCGGCAGTTCATCGGCTAGGAGACGCCCGACGCCATGACCGACTTCGGCCTCGCCATCCGGAACTTCGTCGGCCCCGGCGAGGTGCCCGACATTCAGGGCCTCTACGCCTATGCCGAGCGCGCCGAGACCCTCGGCTTCGAGTCGCTCTGGGCCTGGGACCACGTGCTGCTCGGCGTCGAGCCCTCCTTCCCCATCGTGGATTCCATCACCATGCTGGGCGCGATCGCCGCCCGGACGCGGAAGATCCGCCTGGGCACCGGCGTCCTCGTCCTCCCGCTCCGCAATCCGGTGGTGGCGGCCAAGGCGCTGGGGAGCCTCGACGTGATCTCGGGCGGGCGGCTCATCCTCGGCGTGGCCGCCGGCTGGTACGCGCGCGAGTTCGACGCGG
The DNA here is from genome assembly GCA_963733725.1 of uncultured Candidatus Rokubacteria bacterium. Taxonomy (GTDB): domain Bacteria; phylum Methylomirabilota; class Methylomirabilia; order Rokubacteriales; family CSP1-6; genus DASRWT01. The sequence goes on from CAVTFC010000010.1 coordinate 62,022, forward strand.
TGGGGGTGCCGTTCAAGCAGCGCGGACGCCAGTTCGAGCGCAACCTCGACATCCTCATGCGGCTCTGGACGGAAGACCGCGTCACCCTCAAGGTGGACGAGTTCAATCTCCGCGAGGCGGTGATGGTGCCGCGCACGGTCCAGCGGCCGCGCCCGCCCATCCTCATCGGCGGCTACGTGGACGCGGTGCTCAAGCGGGCGGGCACGGTGGGCGACGGCTGGCTCACCTACTTCTACACGCCGGAGAGCTTCACCAAGGGCTGGGAGAAGGTGAAGGCTTTCGCGCGCGAGGCCGGGCGCGATCCCGCCGCCCTCACGTCGACGAATCAGCTGGCCATCTACATGGGCGAGTCGCGACAGCAGACCGCCGCCGACATGCGGCAGTGGCTGTCCACCGAGTGGGACACCGCCGCCTGGAGCGAGTCCACCATCGAGCATGCCGTGCACGGCAGCGCCGCCGAGTGCGTGGAGCAGCTGCGCGCGCACGTGCGCACCGCTGTCAATCGGGTCATCCTGATCCCCTACCGCTATCAGCCGGAGCAGGTGGAGCGGATCGCCAAGGAGGTCTTGCCGAGACTATGAGCACCTATATCGACATCAACTGCGACATGGGCGAGAGCTACGGCCGCTGGACCCTGGGGGCCGACGACGAGATCATGCCGAACATCACCTCGGCGAACATCGCCTGCGGCTTCCACGGGGGCGAGCCGCACGTGATGGCCAAGACCGTGGAGCTCGCCATCCAGCATGGGGTGGCGGTGGGCGCGCATCCGGGGCTTCCCGATCTCATGGGCTTCGGGCGCCGGCGCATGGACGTCTCCCCCAAGGAGCTGAAGGAGATCCATCGCTACCAGATCGGCGCGCTCTGGGCCTTCGCGAAGGCCGCGGGAACGACGCTCCAGCACGTGAAGCCGCACGGCATCCAGTACCACATGTTCGAGGAGAATCTCCCCCTCGGGCGCGCCACCGCGGAAGGCGTCAAGGAGCTGGACCCGAATCTCATCCTCATGACCATGGCCATGACCAAGTACGACACCGAGGCGCGCAAGGTGCCCGGCGTGAAGGTGGCCGCGGAGGGTTTCGCCGACCGGGTGTACGCCGATGACGGGCAGCTCGTCTCGCGCAAGCTGGGCAAGGACGCCCTCGTCTCGGATCCCGCGAAGGCCGCGGAACAGGCGGTGCGCATGGTGATGGAGGGCAAGGTCCGCACCATCACCGGCAAGCTCATCGACGCCAAGATCCAGACCATCTGCATCCACGGCGACAGCCCGGGCTCGGAGAAGATCGTGGCCGCGGTGCGCGAAGGCCTCGTCAAGGCCGGCGCCATCGTCAAGCCGCTGCGCGACTGGTTCGGCAAGTAACCTCACACGACTGATGTCGAACCGGTGGGGGGGTCTGGGGGAGGAGCGGCGGCGCTCCCCCCCAGTTCCAATTGATGCCCAGTTGGTCGCGCTACGCGAGCGCCTTATCGTCCATAGCTGAGGCCGTCGGCCACACGCCGCTCGTCCGCCTCAACCGCGTGACGAGCGGCGTGACGCCGCCCATCTTCGTGAAAGTCGAGTGGTACGGCGCCACCGGTAGCCTCAAGGACCGCATCTACCTCCACATGTTCGAGCGCGCCGAGGCCGGCGGCAAGCTCAAGGCCGGCATGCGAGTGCTGGAGTGCTCCACCGGCAATGCCGGCATCGCCTGCGCCTGGGTGTCCGCGGTCAAGGGCTATCCCTGCACCATCGTCATGCCCGAGGGCATGAGCGAGGAGCGGAAGAAGATCATGCGCGCCTATGGGGCCGCGCTCATCTTCACTCCGGGCGGCGAGAGCGACGTGGATCTGGCGCTGGAGCGCCTGCGCGAGATCCGTGATGCCGAGCCCGGCCGCTACTGGGTGCCCGGCCAGTTCGACAACCCCGACAATGTCGAGACCCATACGCTGTCCACCGGGCCCGAGATCTGGGAGCAGATGGGCGGCCGCCGCGGCGGCGTGGGCGCCTTCGTCGACTCGCAGGGCTCGGGAGGCTTGCTCACCGGCGTGGGCAAATATCTGCGCCAGCAGGACCCCGCCGTGCGCCTCTATGCCGTCGAGCCCGCGGAGTGCGCGCTGCTGGCCCGCCGCGAGTGGGGGCATCACGGCATCGAAGGCATCGGCGACGGCTTCGTGCCGCGCAATCTCGATGTCTCCCAGCTCACCGGCGTCATCACCACCACCACCGAGGAGAGCGTGGCCACGGCGCGCCGCCTGTCCGCGGAGGAAGGCATCTTCTGCGGCATCTCCAGCGGCTGCAATGTGGCCGCCGCGCTCAAGCTGGCCCGCGCCCACCCCGAGCTTCCGTCCGTCGTCACCGTGATCAACGACACCGGCCAGCGCTACTTCACCACCGCGCTGTGCGGCGAGGACAAGCACGTGGACATCCCCGAGCGCGAGCACCCATGGACGACTACACGACCAAGCAGCTCGACCGCTACCAGAGCGGCTGGGAGATCCTCACCTAGCCGTCCATCTCGCGTGCCGGCTAATCTGCCGGCGCGGTGGCGAGCTGGCGCGAGACCAGACGGGCGTACAAGCCCCCGCGCGCCAGCAGCACCGCGTGCGGGCCCGCCTCCACCACCCGTCCGGCGTCGAGCACGATGATCTCGTCCGCGCGGCGCACGGTGGAGAGGCGGTGGGCGATGATGAGCGTGGTCCGGTGGCGCGCCAGCCGCTCCAGCGCCTCGTGCACCGCCTGCTCGTTGACCACGTCCAGATGCGAGGTGGCCTCGTCCAGGATCAAGATGGGCGCGTCCTTGAGAAAGGCCCGCGCGATGGCCACACGCTGGCGCTGCCCCCCCGAGAGCCGCGTCCCGCGCTCGCCCACCACGGTCTCGAGCCCCTCCGGGAGCGCGGCCACGAACTCGCCGAGCGAGGCCCGGTCCACCGCCGCGGCGATCTCCGCCTCGCTCGCGCCGGGGCGCGCGAGGAGAATGTTTTCCCGCAGCGTGAGGTGGAAGAGATAGGTGTCCTGGGCGACCAGCGCGACGCGGCCGCGCAGATCGTCCAGCCGATAGCGGCGGGCATCCGCGCCGGCCAGCCGCACCGCCCCGCGGTCCGGATCCCAGAAGCGGAGGAGCAGCGCCGCCAGCGTGCTCTTGCCCGCCCCCGAGGGCCCGACGATGGCGGCCGTGGTCCCCGCGGGCACGGAGAGCGAGACATCGTGCAGCGCGGGTTCGACGCGCCCGGGATAGGTGAAGCTCACGTCCAGGAGCTCGACGCCGCCGGCCGCGCCCGCGCCACTCGGCACGCCCTCCCCGTCGCGCACCGGGACGGGCTCCGCGTGAATGGCATGGAGCCGGCGCGCGGCGCCCAGCGAGTCGGCGAGCTGCCGGCCCACCTGGGCGATCTCCCAGATCGGCACGAAGGCGGACATGGCGAGCAGCGTGAGTAGCGGCAGGATGCCCGCGTCGAGCCGCCCGCTCGCCGCCAGCGCCGCGCCAGTCCAGATGACGGCGAGCCCGCCCCCGCCGGTGGCCATCTCCTGCCACGAGGCCTGCCGCGCGAGATCGCGGAGGAGCGGCAGGCGCGCGTCCGCGTACTGGCGCGCCAGCGCGGTGAAGGCGGCGCCACGCGCGGCGGTGGCCTGGAACGCGAGAAGCTCGCCGAGCCCCTGCACCGAGTCCACCGCGTGCGCGTTCATGGCGCCGGAGGCCTCGCGCGCGGCGGAGCCCAGCCGGTCGATGCGGGCGCGGCCGAGGATCGGGGCTGGCGAGCCCCGCCACCAGGAAGGGCAGCAGCACGAGGGCGAGGGCAGCCCCGTGCCACCCGAGGACGACGAGGATGGCGCCGGGGATCAGCACCGCCACCAGGGCCGGCGCCACCGTGTGGGCGAAGAAATACTCCACGAGCTCGACGTCCTGGGTCGCCACGCTGACGAGATCGCCGCTGCGCCGGCGCACCAGATAAGCGGGCGCCAGGCTCTCGAGCTTCCAGAAGAGCTCGAGCCGCATCCGGTCGAGCAGGCGATAGGCGGCATCATGGGCGATCCAGGACTCCGCCCAGTGGAGCAGCCCCGCCATCGGCGCCACCACCGCCAGCGCCACCACCAGGTAGCCGAAGGGCTCCCCGCGCCGCACCGCCGCCACCACCAGCGCCCCCAGCACGCCCACGCCGATGAGCGCGGCGACGCGGACCACGCCCAGCGCGAAAGCCGCGGTGAGCCGCGGCATCTCGCCCCGCGCCTGCGCGAGCAGCACGGCCAGCGCCCGCGGCCAGGGCAGGGCGGCGGCGGGAACGAGATCGTCAGCCTTCGCGTCCTCCGGCGCCGCAACGGTGTCGGGAGCGCTCGCGCCGTCGTCGAGCGCCAGTCGATCGAGGGCGGGTCCGGCGACGCCGATCTGCCCCGCCATCAAGCGCGCGTAGACGCCGGCGCGCGCCAGCAGCGCGGGGTGCGTGCCCGACTCGACCACGCGCCCGCCGTCGAGCACCAGGATGCGGTCGGCGCCGATCACACTGGAGAGCCGGTGCGCGATGACCAAGGTGGTCCGGCCCACCATGAGCCGGTCCAGCGCCTCCTGCACGAGCGCCTCGCTCTCCGCGTCCACCGAGGAGAGCGCCTCGTCCAGCACCAGGATGGGCGCGTCGCGCAGCAGCGCCCGCGCGATGGCGATGCGCTGGCGCTGGCCGCCCGAGAGCCGGACCGCGCGCTCGCCCACGCGCGTGGCATAGCCCTGGGGCAGGCGGCGGATGAACTCGTGGGCATTGGCCGCACGCGCGGCCGCCTCCAGCTCGGCGCGCGTGGCGTCGGGCTTGCCCAGGCGGATATTTTCCTCCACGGTGCCGTGGAAGAGATAGGTGTCCTGGCTCACCACCGCGATGTGGCCTCGCACCTCGTCGGGTGCGAGGGTGCGGAGATCGCGCCCGCCGAGGCGCACCGCGCCGCCCTGCGGGTCATGAAAGCGGAGGAGGAGGCGCACGAGCGTGGACTTGCCCGCGCCGCTCGGGCCCACGATGCCCACGCGCTGGCCCGCCGAGACCTCGAAGGACAGCCCGTCCAGCGCCGGCGCGGCGGCCGCCCGGATAGCGAAAGTGCACGGCGTCGAACGCCACCGTCGGCGAGAGGCGCGCGGCGCCGTTCGGGCTCGCGGCCGTGTCGGGCACCTCCGGCCGCAGGGCGAGGAGCGCGAAGACACCCTCGGCGGCGGCGCGGCCCAGCATCCCCTGGTGGAGGACCGCGCGCAGCTCGCGCAGGGGGCGGAACACCTCCACCCCCAGCATGAGGACCACGAGGAGCGCGGGCAGCCCCAGCTCGCCGTCGCGGACGCGATAGGCGCCCCAGGCCAGGGCCGCGGCCGCGCCCGCCGCCAGCCCCACGTCGGTGATCCCGCGCGCCAGCGTATTGGTGCCGAGCACCCACATGGTGCTCTCGAACAGCGCGCGGCTCTTCGCGGCGAGCCGCTCGCCCCAGGCGCGGCTCTGCCCGAAGGCCTTGAGCGTGCCCAGCCCCTGGATGGCGTCGAGCAGCTCGGCGCCCAGGTCCGCATAGGCGCGCGAGCGCGCCAGGCTGCCGGCGGCATCGCGGCGGTGCCAGAGGACAGGGGCGATCAGCGTGAAGAGCGCGGCGGCCAGCATGATCAGCGCGATGTGGAGATCGAGGAAGGCCACCGCGCCGAAGATGAGCAGGGGCGTCAGCCCGGACACGAAGAGCTGGGGCAGGTACTGGCCGAAGTACACCTCGAGCTGCTGCACGCCCTCGACCAGGGAGAGCGTCACGTCGCCGGTGCGGCCGCGGGCGACCTGGGCGGGCCCCAGCGCCACCAGGTGGTCGTAGAGCCGGGCGCGGAGACGCGCCTGCACGCGGGCCGCCGTCTCGTGGGCGACCATGGTGCGCACGTACTCGAGCCAGCCGCGCAGCGCGGTGATGGCGGCGGTGGCCAGGATGAGCGGCACGAGCGCGCCGGGCCCCGCGCCGGTGGCGACCTGCGCCAGCAGCCAGCCGAGCAGCGCCAGCCGCGCGATGCCCGCCACCACCGCGAGGAGTCCGATCAGGACGGCGGCGGCGATGCGCGCGCGGACACCCGCGGTCAGCGCCCAGAGCCTACGGTCGATGTACATGGGGCGCCGCCGAGTATACGGCCCGAGGGTGCATGACGTCGATCGCCCAGGGTTGAACGGGCCGCCGGAATAACTGAAATGACCTTGCACAGGATCGACGGCTAGGGGAAGATCGCGCGGCATACCGATGCGATACGCGATCATCTCCCGCCGAGCTGCCCTTGCGACGGTGACGAGCGGCTTGCTTGCCGTGCCGCTGCGCGTCCGCGCACAGCAGGCCGGAAGGGTCTACCGCGTCGGCTTTCTTTGGGACAGCCCGACCGTGTGGCCACATGCCCTCGAAGGCTTCCGCCGAGGGCTGCGTGAGCTAGGCTGGGTCGAGGGCAAGAACGTGGCGATCGAATACCGTTGGGCCGAGGGCCGGTTCGATCGGATCAATGAGCCTGGCCGAGGAGCTCGTTCGCCTGAAGGTTGATGTCATCGTGGCGCCGACCTCCATCTACGCCGCGGCGGCGAAGCGCGCCACCTCGACGATTCCCATCATCTTCGCCAGCCACGCAGATCCCATCGGCAGCGGTCACGTAGCCAGCCTGGCCCGGCCGGGTGGCAATCTCACCGGTGTCACTATCATCATGAGTGAGACCGCTGCCAAGAGCCTCGAGCTGCTCAAGGAGGCGGTGCCGGGCCTCTCGCGCGTTGCCGCATCTGGGATCCAGCCACGCCTTCCCATGGACCGGCCCTGAAAGCCATCGAGGTCATGGCGCGCGCGCTCGGGCTCCGGCTTCAGCCGGTGGCAGTGCGCGCCGCGACGGACTTCGACGGTGCCTTCAGCGCCATCGCCCACGAACGCGCGGGCGGGGTTCTCGTCCTCTCCACCCCGCTCTTCATAGGCAGCGCGAGGCGGCTTGCCGAGCTCGCGGTGAAACAGCGACTACCCTCGATGTTCGGCCCGAGGGAGCACGCGGAGGCCGGCGGCCTCCTCAGCTATGGGCCCGACCGCGTTGACCTCTATCTCAACGCCGCGGTCTACGTGGACAAGATCCTGCGAGGGGCCCGACCCGCTGACCTGCCCGTGGAGCAAGCCACCAAGCTCGAGTTGGTCGTCAATCTCAAGACGGCGAAGGCGATCGGATTGACGATTCCGCGGCGGTACTGCTCCGCGCCGTTCAGATCATCGAGTGACGGCGCCGATAGACGGCGGGCCGGTCACGAACTCGCTCCCCTCCGCAGGATCGCCTCCAGCCGAGCGGTGGCGCGGTCCCAGTCGAACTCGCGGCGAATGAAGGCCTGACCCGCCCGCGCCAGCCGCTCGCGGAGGACGGCGTCTTGCACGAGACGCTCGAGCGCGCGCGCGAGGGCGTCCACGTCGCGGCGCGGCGCCACCAGCGCGGTCTCGCCGTCGCGCGCGTAGTCGCGGCAGCCGCCATTGTCATAGGTGGCCAGCGCGGCGCCGCAGGCCATGGCCTCCATGGGCGGCATGCCGAGCCCCTCGTCCCAGGAGGGACAGAGATAGATGGGGCAGCGACTGTACAGCCACGCCAGTCGCGCCTGGGGTAGATCGGCGTGAAACTCGTCATAGGGCAGCGCGGCCCGCGGCGGCTTCACGCCGAAGCCCACCAGCGCGAGCCGCGGATGCCGCGCACGCACCCGGGCCACCGCCTCGAGCCCTTCAGCGACACCCTTCCAGGCGTACTCGTGGTGGAGCATCAGCACGCGCAGCCGGCCGTCATCGGCCTCTCGCGGCATCTCGTGGAAGAGGCCCGGATCCACCGGCGTCACGATGACGTCGGATGCGCTGCCGAACTTGTCCCGCATGATCTCCGACAGCCAGGTGGAGATGCAGATTTTCCGGAGCGGCAGCCGATAGGTCGCGTCCACTCGAGCGGGCTCGCCGTGGTAGAGGCTCTCATAGTGCTGGACGAGATAGTGCTTCCGGCCCGCGCGCACCGGCGCGTCCGCCACCGGGGCGGCGGACTGCCAGGCGGTGGCGACGAGGGCGTCGGCGTCGGGCAGCGCAGCGGGATCCCACCGGCTCACCCAGCGCAGGCGCGCGCGGAAGTCCGGCATCCAGGAGAGCCCGCGATCGGCGCGATTGCCCCACCAGGCCTTCACCGCCCCGCCCGCGGGGACGATCACCGACACCTCGTGGCCGCGGCCCGCCAGCCGGTCCGCGTAGGTGAGGATGGCGCGCACGCCGCCGGCGATGCGGAGGTGCGGCGCGAGGAAGTTGACCCTCAAATGGCCATCGAGACCTGGCCGGTGCGCCGGTACGCGGCGGGGTCCAGGACCACGTTGAAGGTGGGGCCCACGCCCGCCTGCTTGAGCGTGCGCGCCACCAGGTGCCCGCCGGTGAGATCCGCCATGGCCGTCCCTCGAGCGCCGCGCGCGCTAGCCGCCGGGCGCGATGATCTTGAACGTGGGGATCATACCCTCGATCACGCGGTCGTAGCCGGTCGCCGCCCGAGCCTGATCCATGTGCCGCCGGTGAGCGAAGATCTCGACCACGAGCTCGTCGCCGAGCGGCAGCAGATAGTAGAACGCCTCGTCGCCATAGGGCCCCGGATAGCCCGGCAGCTTGTACACCCTGCGCCCGCCAACCGTGGTCTCCCATTGCGTCCGGAAGAACTGCCGCCGGTAGAAGTCCGCCTTCTGGCCGCGGGCGGGCGTGATCGTGATGGTGGCGGCGATCTCGCCCACCGGCAGCGCGTCGAGCGGAGCGCGCGAACCGAGAAGCGAGCGGCTCCACCAGCGCGATGGCGTGCTGGAAGGGCGGGTCCTGCCCGGTCTCACGCAGTCGGGCGCGCTGCTCCGGCGTGGTCGTATCCTTGTACCGGCCGGCGGCGAACTGGTCCGGATACTCGAACTCGAAGCCCCACTCCGCGCTACGGTAGGTCTTCGACGCCGCCGCCACGAGACCGACGGATGCCGAGACCAGCAGCGCCGCCGCGGCAAGGCTAGCCGCGCGACGGGACATGGACCACCTCGAGCTTCAGCCGGTCGGGATCCTCGAAGAACACCGCGTAGTAGCCCCGAGAGTACTCGGGGAACTCACGCGGGGTGCCGTAGAGCGTGGGAATTCCGCGCGTGTCGAGGAACTCGCGACGGAAACGGTCCACGTCCTCCCGTCGCTCGACGCGAAAGGCCACGTGGTTGAGTCCGGCGCGCTTCCGGTGAAAGCCCTCGCCCGCATGGGCTCTCTCGGTGGTGGCCAGCCAGAGATCGGTGGTCCCGTTCGAGAATCCGCGACGTCAGCCGTCTCGTGCACGGTCCGGTACTCGAGGTAGCCGAGGAGCGCCTTCCAGAACGGGAGCGAGACCGCGGCATCGCGCACGTTCACCTGGACGTGATAGACGCGCGCCTTCACGGCCCGGCGGCGCCGCCGTCGCCCACGAGAACGAAGGGCGCCCAGAAGAAGGGCTGCGCGGTCTCGGCCTCGCCGGCCAGCACGAGTTGCGAGCGGCGCAGCGCTTCGGCGCGGCCGATGCCGGGCTCGCGCGCCAGCGCCGCGAAGGCGCCCGTGGTCACGCGCACGGTCGGCCGCGAGGCCACCACCCAGTGGGAGACGAGGAGGCCGCGGGCTCTCATGTGCCGCTTCTCCCTACCAGAACTTCTCCCACTTCACGCTCTTCCTGTCCATCCCCTTGGCCACCAGGACCCCGCGCACCGCCTTGATGGTTGCCTCGCTCCCGCAGACATAGACGACGGTGCGGTCAGGACTGTGGACGAGTCGGTCCACCGCCTCGTGGCCTTCGCCCTTCTCGCCCCGCCACGCGGACGGCGCCTCCCGCAGCACGGGGAGATACGAGAATCCCTTGTGCTGGCGCGAAAGCTCGCGGAACTCGGCGTCGTAGAGGAGCCACTCGGGATTGCGGCCCCAGAGGATGAGGGCGCTGGGTCGATCAAAGCCCGTGCCGTACAGATCGAGCAGGATGGAGCGGATGGGCACGACGCCGATCTCCTCCGCCACGAAGACCGGGCGCCGGAGATCCGCGCGATCCATCACGAAACCGCCGGTGGGCCCCTTGAACGTCACGGGGTCGCCGGGCTTGAGCCCGCGAATCCACTGCGAGCCGAGGCCGCCCGGCGCCACGTCGACGGAGAGCGTCAGCGCCTCGCCGGTGCCGGGCGGCGAGGCCATGCTATAGGCCCGGACGAGCTTGGGTCCGAACGGTACCGACACCCATTGCCCCGCCGCGAAGGCCAGCGCGGGGGGCTCGAGCATGCGGAGGTCGACCTCGACCACGTCGGGGTTCAAGCTCCGCGCCGCCGTCACCTCGGCGCGGCACTCCCGGGTCCGTGGCGCCACCGGCTAGCGGCCGCGGAAGCGCGGCATGATGTCGGCGGCGATGGCCTCGAGCTGCGCCTGCTCGTCCTCGAGATCGCAGATGGGATTCATGAGGAAGTAGGAGCAACCGCCCTGGATGAATCGCTCCATGGACTCCGCGCACTGCGCGGGCGTGCCGATGATGCCGTACTTGCGCGCGAGCGGGCCGAAGTCCTGCGCGTAGCGGCCACTGAGCTTCTCGACCCACTTCCGCTCGGCGACTTCGTAGTCGCGGCCCACGGTGACGAAGGCCAGATGGGCGGCCACGAACCCCTCCATCGGCCGGCGCGCCTCGGCGGCAGCGGCGCGGATCTTCTCGAGGCTCGCCTTGTAGCGCTCGGGCTGGACGACGTAGGAGACCCAGCCGTCGCCCTGGCGGCCCGCCCGCGCGAGCGCCGCATCCGACCGCCCGCCGATCCAGATCGGCGGCGCAGGCTTCTGGACCGGCTTGGGATCGAGGCTCACGCCCTCGAACGAAGTGAAGCGCCCCTTGAAGGTCGCGGGGGAATCGCGCCACAGCGTGCGCACCACCTCGATCCCCTCGGTGACCCGAGCGCCGCGCTCCCGATGCGGTATCCCGCAAACCTCGAACTCCTTCGGATTCTCGCCGCCCACGCCCACGCCGAAGACCAGCCGGCCGCCCGACAGCGCGTCGAGGGTGGAGGTGATCTTGGCCGCGATGGCCGGATGGCGCAGGGCCAGGAGATACACCGCGGTGCCGAGCCGTATCCGGCGGGTCACGCTCGCATAGGAGGCGAGCAACGTAAGCGACTCGTAGATCGGGTTGTGGAAGGAGACATGATCCCCCGTCCACAGGGAGTCGAAGCCGAGCTCCTCCACGCGCCGGGCCAGCGCCCACTGCGCCTCCGGCGCATGTCCCGCGAGAAAGGCCCCGAAACCGATACTCATACTGCTAGCGCGGAAACGCGTCCTTCACGCCGCCGTCGACGGTGAGGGTGCAGCCGGTGGTCTTGGCGGAGCGGTCGGAGGCGAGGAAGAGCACCGCCTCCGCCACGTCCTCGGGCAGGATGGGCCGGGCGAGGATATTCCGCTTGCGGTAGAAGTCCTCGAGGTCGTCCACGCTGATCCCCTGGGCGCGCGCCGCTCGCGGCGGACATCCTCCGACCAGAGCTTGGAGTCCCGGAAGACAGCGTCGGGGTTCACGATATTGGAACGGATGCCGACGGGCCCACCCTCGAGGGCGAGCACCTTGGCCAGCTGCGCCTCGGCCGCCTTGGAGGCCGAGTAGGCGGAGAAGTCCTTGCCGGGTGACATCACGTTCTTGGTGGCCACGAAGACGAGGGCGCCGCCCAGCCCCTGGGCCTTGAGCACGCGCATGGACTCGCGGGCGATGAGGAAGTGCCCGGTGGAGTTCACCGCGAAGGAGCGCTCCCAGTCCGCCAGCGCCATCTTGTCCACCGGCGCCGAGTGGGCGATGCCGGCATTGGAGACCACGATGTCGAGCCCGCCATAGGCGAGCACGACCTCGTCCATGGCGGAGCGCACGGCGGCCTCGCTGGTCACGTCGAGCCCCAGCCCCAGCGCGCGCCCGCCGCCCTGGACCGCGATCACTTCCTCGGCTACCTTGCGCGCCCCCGCGGCGTCCACATCGGTGACCACCACGTGGGCGCCCTCGGCGGCCAAACGCAGCGCCACCGCGCGCCCGATGCCGCCCGCTCCACCCGTGACCAGGGCCACGCGGCGGGACAGCTCCTTCTCCGGCGGGGCCTGGGCGAGCTTGTAGAGCTCCAGCGGCCAGTACTCGACGTCGAAGGCGTCCTTCGCCGAGAGCGAGACGATTGTCCGAACGAGGACGCGGCGCCCAGCACCGAGATGGTGTGGTGGTAGATGTCGCTGACGATGCCCGCGGTGCGCCGGTCCTTGCCGGTGGTGAACATGCCGGCCCGCCCACCACGACCACGCGGGGAAACGCGTCCTGGAGCGTCGCGCCCTCGCGATTGTGCACCTCGAAGTAGGCGGTGTACTCGCTCACGAAGCGCGCGATGGCCGCATCCAGGGCCGTCTTGACGGCCTCGGGATCGCCCGGCCGGTCCACCGGGACGAAGCATGGCAGCCGCTTGGTATAGATGGTGTGATCCGGCGTGGCCGGCCCCACCCCGCAGAGCGCTGCCGCCCTCGCGGGAGACAGCGAACTCGAGCACATCCGGCGCATCGTCGAAGACGACGATCTGGCGGCGATCGTGGCCCACCAGCCCGCGCAGGTGCGGCGCCACCGCGAGGGCCACGCGGCGGCGCTCGTCCCCGGCGGGCGACGTCACCTCCACGCCCCCGAAGCGCGCGCGCCCCTTCGCGCGATGCGCGATGGCCTCCTCGGCGCGGCTGATGAGCTCGATGGTGGCGAGGTACGCGTCCTTCACCGTGGGGACCCCAGCAAATGGTGCCGTGCTTCTCCAGCAGCATGGCGCGGAGACCGCGGGCGCGCGGAGAGCGTGTCGGCGACCTCGCGCGAGATGCGAAAGCCGGGGCGCCGATAGGGCAATGCCACCACCTCGTCGCCGTAGACCTCGCGGAGAACGTCGCCCGCATTCGTGTTGTTGGTGAGGGACACCACCGCGTCGGCATG
>CAVTFC010000011.1:0-30305 GCA_963733725.1 uncultured Candidatus Rokubacteria bacterium
CACCTGAGCGCGGGTCTGGGAGACGACACATGGCAAACACCAGCACGGGCATGGGACTTCAGCTTCGTTCAACGGTGAAGAAGGACGGCATCCTCGAGCTATCGCTCGTCAGCGTCGCCACCCCGGAGCCGAAACCCGAGGAGGTGATCGTCCGCATCGACGCCTCCCCCATCAATCCCTCCGACCAGGGACTGCTGTTCGGCGGCGCCGACATGAGCACGGCCAAGGCATCCGGCACGGCCGACCGCCCGGTCGTCACGGCGAAGCATCTCGCCGGCGGTGATGAAGGCGATGGCCGGGCGCCTGGATCAGTCGCTGCCCGTCGGCAACGAAGGGGCCGGGGTGGTCGTCCAGGCGGGGGCGTCTCCGGCGGCGCAGGCGCTGATGGGAAAGACCGTCGCCATTCTCGGCGGCGCCATGTACTCGCAGTACCGCTGCATCAAGGCCGTGCAGTGCCTGGTATTGCCGCCGGGGACCACACCTGCCGAGGGCGCCTCCTGCTTCGTCAATCCGCTCACCGCGCTCGGCATGGTCGAAACCATGCGCTGCGGAGGGTCACAAGGCGCTCGTGCACACGGCGGCCGCCTCCAATCTCGGGCAGATGCTCAACAAGATCTGCATCAAGGACAGCGTCGGCCTCGTGAACATCGTGCGCAAGCCGGAGCACGTGGACGTCCTGAAGAAGATCGGCGCCGCCTACGTGTGCAACTCGAGCTCGCCGACCTTCATGGACGACCTGACCGAGGCGCTCGTCGCCACCGGCGCCACGGTGGCGTTCGATGCCATCGGCGGCGGAAGGCTGGCGGGGCAGATACTCACCGCCATGGAGAGTGCCGCGAACAAGACGGCGAAGGAATACAGCCGCTATGGCTCCACCACCCACAAGCAGGTCTACATCTACGGGGGTCTCGACCGCGGGCCGACCGAGTTCAACCGCGCCTTCGGCATGGCCTGGGGGATCGGCGGCTGGCTGCTCACCCCGTTCCTGCAGAAGATCGGATTCGAGGCCGCCCAGAAGCTGCGAGAGCGGGTCGCGGCCGAGATCAAGACCACGTTCGCGAGCACGTACACGAAGGAAGTCTCGCTCGCCGAGGCGCTGCGGCTCGAGGAGATCGCCGTCTACGGCAAGCAGGCCACCGGCGAGAAGTACCTGATCAACCCGAACAAAGGACTTCGCTGATCCCCATGGCCACGTCCAGCGTGAAGATCGATTACGCCCGCTACGTCATCACCGTCGATGCGCAGCGCCGTATCATCCGCGACGGCTCCATCTTGATCGAGAACGGGCGGATCGCCCGTGTGGGCCGTGCGGCCGAGCTGGCGGACGCGCGCGCTGATCGCGTGATCGACGGGCGGGACCTCGTGGTCACGCCCGGTTTTTTCAACGGTCACATGCACATCAGCTACGCGCATCCCGTGCGCGGGATCTTCCCCGACGACGTCGGCAGCCCGTTGAAGCAGGTGTTCACGCTGCAGGGGGCCATGACCGAGGAGGAGGAGTACCACGCGTCGCTGCTGGCCCTGGTGGAGCTCGTCAAGAACGGCACCGTCTGCCTGCTCGACCCGGGCTCGACCAAGTACCCCGACGCGTGTCTGCAGGCCTACGAGGACGCCGGCATCCGCGTGATCATGGGCGAGTGCGTGACGGACCGAGACGCGCCGTGGCCCTTGCCCCGCTACGCGACGGCCGAGGCCGTCGCGCGCACGGTGGCGTTCCTCGACAAGTGGAACGGGCGCCTCGGCGGCCGCCTCCGCGCCTGGGCGATGCCGTTCTCGCCGGAGAGCTGCAGCGCCGAGCTGCTGCAAGCGCTCAAGCGCGCCGTCGACGAGCGCCGGACCGGGCTCACCCTGCATCACGGCAGCGGGGCGCAGGCCCGGAAGGAGTATCAGGCGCGCGGGGCCAAGAGCCCCACCGAGTACCTGGAGGGCCTCGGCGTGCTAGGGCCGACCACGCTGCTCGCCCACGCGCTCGGCATCGACGACGCCGAGATCGATTGCATGGCCCGCACGGGCACCGCGGTGGCGATGTGCCCGGTCACCGCCGCCAAGGGCGCACGTGGCGTCGGAGCCAACGGCCGCATGCCGGAGCTCCTGGCGCGCGGGGTGCGCGTCGCCCTCGGGTGCGACTCGCCCAACAACTCGAATCACCTCGACCTGGTCCGCTCCATGAACATGGCAGCCATCCAGTACAAGGACGCGCGGCAGGACATGGCGCAGATCCCAGCGGAGACGGCGCTGGAGCTTGGCACCCGCATCGGCGCCGCGGCGATGGGCCTCGGAGACGAGCTCGGCAGCATCGAGGTGGGCAAGCGCGCCGATCTCGTTTTGTTCGACACGCAGCGGCCGGAGTGGCAGGCGCTCTGGAACCCGGTGAGCAACCTCGTCTACAACGCCGACGGGCGGAGCGTGCACACCGTCATCATCGACGGGCGTGTCGTCGTCGACGGCTATCGCCAGACCTTCGTGGACGAGCGGAAGCTCTACGCTACGGTGCAGGGGATCGGCGAGCGCCTCCAGGCGCGCACCGGCATCAAGGCCGCGCCTTCGCGCTGGCCCATCCTCTGAGGCAGCAGGGGAGAGGGCTTGGTCAGCGGTCGAGCCACACGCCCATCAGCCGCCCGCCGTAGTCGTTGCCGACATTCGGCATGAAGTTCCGCACGTAGGGCTCCCAGGCGGAGATCACCCGGGCGGCGGGGCTGACGAAGAGCTGGTAGGCGTGCTGGGCGAAGTGGCGCTGGATGTCGAAGATGATCTCCCGCCGCTTCTTCTCGTCGAAGGTGCGGCGCTGCAGCAGGATCATCTCGTTGAGCTTGGGGTCGTTCACGCCGGCGATGTTCTGCGGCCGCCCCGGGCAGGAGGTTCATCAGGTAAGGGTCGGGCGTCGTCGCCCCGCCCCGCAGCGTGATGATCATCTTCTCGAAGTTCCGGGCCAGGCTCGAGGCAATGAACGCGTTGCCCTCTTTCAGCTTCAGCTCCGTCTCGATGCCCGCCCGCTTCCACTCGCTGAGAATGGCCTGCACGACGTCGGAGAAGGCGGGGCCCCAGGTCCCCGACGACTCCACGGGGAACTTGAGCCCCCACTTGCCCCGCCTGGGCCAGCAGACGCCGGGCCCCCGCCGGATCGGCCTCGTAGAGCTGCCGGCCCTCCGGCGTCAGCTGGCCGATCGGGATCGCCCACTCCGTGAGCGCGGCGGGGACGAGCGGATTGGCCGACCCGTGCCCGTAGCCCATGGGGTTCACCTTGATCACTTCCGTGAGATTGACGGCCATGTGCAGCGCGCGGCGCACGCGCACGTCGCGGAGCGGTTCCGCCTCGAGCTTGGGGATGGCGAACGTGGAGATCAGCCACGTGTACTCCGCCGTCTGCAGATTCGGCTTGCGGCGCTTGACCACCTCGAGGTCCGAGCGCTGGAAGGTCATATGGATCTCGGGGGCGAAGTCGTACTGGCCGCTCAGCCAGGCCGCGAGCTTGGAGGCGGGGTCGGTGTCCACGCGGAACTCGATGGCGTCCAGGTAGGGGAGCCCTTGCTGGAAGTAGTGGGGATTGCGCACGAAGGAGAGGCGCACGTTGGGCTCGTAGCGCTCCAGCATCCAGGGCCCGGTGCCGATCACCGTCTCCGGCGATTTGAAGAGACCCTCCTTGTCGGCGGCTTCCTTGGGGAGGATGGCGGCGAGAGCCGGGCTCTCCAGGAACCAGGAGAACGGCTCCTTCATGGTGAAGCGCACGGTGTGGCGATCGAGGGCCTCGACCCGGTCGATCTCCTCGAACGCAGCGCGGTTGGGATTGCCCTTGATGGGAGCGCCCGCTGGAAGGTAAAGACGACATCCTCCGCGGTGAGCTCGCGCCCGTTGACGGGGGACTTAGCGTGCCAGCGCACACCCTTGCGGAGCTTGAAGATGTAGGTCGTCTCGTTCGGCCGCTCCCAGGATTCGGCCAGGTGCGGCTCGATGGGGAGCGTGCCCGGCGTCACGCTCGGGCCGGCCTTGTGCCGGACCAGCCCTCCGTGGGTCAGGGAGGTGTAGATGAACGTCCACCAGTGCGGGGTTTGATGGGGATCGAAGTGCGGCGGGTCGAAACCGGCCAGGCGGATGGTGCCGCCCCGCTTGGGCGTCTGGGCGGCGGCGGGTCCGGGCCGCAGCGAGGTCGAGGGAGCCGCCCGCCGCGCCCGCCGCGGTGGCGGCGCCGGCGAGCTTCAAGAGGTCACGGCGGCTGAGGGAGCTAGGATCCTGATCCATGGCCATTTCCTCCCGAGAGTCGGTCGGTCGAGAACCACTGGATGGACGACAGCCGAACGGAGCGTGAAGTGGCGCGACTCTACCGGAGACGGCTCGGCGGCGTCAAGCCCGTCCCTCCCCCTCGCCATCGAGTACTACCTGACGGTGTTTGCCCGCGGGCTTGGCATCGAGTTCGAGGACACCTTCAAGAAGTACCGCCTCTGGGCAGGCCGCGAGGACCTGAGCGCGCGTTCGCTCAAGGACGGTCAGACGTCTGGCTGATGACCTGGGCCAGCTCCGCCACCGTGGGCGCCTCGAACAGGCGGCACAAGGGAAGTTCTATCCGCAGGGCGTCACACAGTCGGGAAACGACCTGCGTGGCCAGGAGAGAGTGCCCCCCAGCTCGAAGAAGTTGTCGTGAACGCCCACTTGCTCCAGCCCAAGTACTCGCGCCCAGATCCCGGCCAGCGTCCTCTCGGCCGGATTGCGGGGAGCCACGAACGCTTTCTCCAGATCGGGCCTGATCCCGGTGTCGCCCGGGAGCGCCTGACGGTCGACCTTGCCATGGGAGGTCAAGGGCAGGGCATCGAGGAAGATGAAAATCGACGGCACCATGTGCTCGGGCAACTTCGATTTCAGGAAGCCGCGCAGGATGCTGACGGTAGGGGGCTGCTCCTCCCGCGGCACCACGTACGCCACCAATCGCCTGTCGCCGTGCACATCTTCCCGGGCAAGGACCACCGTCTCCTGCACGGCGGAGTGCTGGCTCAGCACCGCCTCGATCTCTCCCAGCTCGATGCGGAAGCCTCGGATCTTCACCTGGTGGTCAAGGCGGCCGCTGAATTCGATATTGCCGTCAGGTAGGTAACGTGCGAGGTCACCAGTCCTGTACAGTCTCGCGCCGGGCTTTTCGCTGAAGGGATCGCGTATGAAGCTCTCGGAGGTCAACTGCGACTGGTTGAGGTAGTGCCGGGCAAGCCCGTCCCCGCCGATGCACAGTTCTCCACCGACTCCGATCGGCACCGGGTTGAGGTGACGGTCCAGAATGTAGACTGAGGTATTGGCGATGGGGCGGCCGATCGAGACGGAAGCGGCGGCCGGGCGGGAAGCGGTCACCGGGTGGCAGGTGGTGAACGTTGTCCCCTCGGTCGGGCCGTAGCAGTTGATCAACCGACATTCCGGCAGCTCGTGAAGAGCCTTCCGCGCGTGAGGCACCGACACGACATCGCCCCCCGTCAAGAGCTGCTTGACGGGCCTGAGCGCCTCGAGGTTGCCTTCCACCATCTCGTGAAATAGTCCCGCCGTGAGCCAGAGCGTCGTGACCTGATACCGCGCGAGGGCCTGTCCGAGCTCCTCCAGCGATGGCGTATGAGCGGGGAACACCACCAGCCGCGCGCCGTTCAGCAGACAACCCCAGATTTCGAACGTCGAGGCGTCGAAGGTGACCGGCGCCAGCTGGAGGAACACTTCCCGTGACGTGAGGCTGGCGAAGCTGGTGCCCTTGACGAGCCGCACCACGCCCCGATGGGGGACG
This sequence comes from uncultured Candidatus Rokubacteria bacterium, assembly GCA_963733725.1. Taxonomy (GTDB): domain Bacteria; phylum Methylomirabilota; class Methylomirabilia; order Rokubacteriales; family CSP1-6; genus DASRWT01. The sequence goes on from CAVTFC010000011.1 coordinate 5,750, forward strand.
CAGACGCCCTTGGGTGTTCCCGTCGAGCCCGAGGTGTACATGATGTAAGCCAGGTTGTCCGCGGTCGCTCCGCTTACGGGATTCTCCTCGCTCTCCTGGGCAATGACCTCCCAGCCCTTGTCCACACGACACCACGTTGAGTCGAGGATCGAGCACGGAGGATCGGGAAACGATCGCCGTCGGGGACCAAGCGCGCTTGGGTCAGCAGCACCGGCGTCCGGGTATCTTCCAGCATGAACGTCAGACGTTCCTTCGGGTACTGGGGATCGAGCGGCACGTATACGCCGCCCGCCTTGAGAATGGCCAGGAGGCCGATCACCATCTCAAGCGAGCGCTCCATGCAGATGGCCACCGGCACTTCAGGGCCGACGCCGAGCCTTTGGAGATGGTGAGCGAGCTGGTTGGCTCGGCGGTTGAGCTCCCGGTAGCTCAGTCGTTCTTCTCCGAAGACAACCGCGACCGCATGCGGAGCTCGTTCCACCTGGGCCTCGAACAGCTGGTGGATGCATGTGTCTCTCGGATACTCCACCGCGCGGCCGCTCCATTCCTCGAGCAGCTGGCGCCGCTCCGGTTCCGTCAAGAGCGGCGAGCGCTCGATCGGTTCATCCGGATGCGCAACGGAGCGTTCGAGCACGAGCTGAAAATGCGCGGTCAGGCGCGCGATCGTCTGCGCATCGAAGAGGTCGGTGTTGTAGTCGATGTAGCCCCGCAGCGAACCTTCGTCCTCTCGCATGTACAGGTGCAGGTCGTACCGTGCGGCTCCGTGATCGATCTCCATTTCCGTGGCGGTCACGCCGGCCAGCGAGAGGCGAGGTCCCGGCGAAGGCTGAAGGGCAAATGTCACTTGGAAGAAGGGATTGAAGCCCAGATCCCGCTCTGGACGCAGCTCTTCCACGATCTTCTCGAAGGGCACGTCCCCATGGGCGTAGGCCTCCAGGCAGACCTCCCGAACACGAGCGAGCAGCTCCCGGAACGTCGGATTGCCGGAGAGATCCGTGCGCAGCACCAGCATGTTGAAGAAGAACCCGATCAGGCCTTCGAGCTCGCTGCGGTCCCGACCGGCGCCGGGCGATCCGACCACGATGTCGTCCTGCCCGCTGTAGCGGTGCAGCAAGGTTTGATAGCCGGCGAAGAGTGTCATGAACAGCGTGACTCCATGCCGATTGCTCAAGCTCTTGAGCTCCGCGGTAAGCGCCCGGGAAAGCGCGAAGTAGTGGCGCGCGGTTCCGACGGTCTGAGCCCGAGGCCGAGGCCGATCGGTGGGCATCTGGAGCTTCGGGGCGCCGGCGAGCTGCCCTTTCCAGTAGGCGAGGTGCTCTTCGAGCGCCTCGTGTCCCAGCCACTCGCGCTGCCAGCGGGCAAAATCCGCATACTGGATGGGCAGCTCCGGCAGCGGCGATGCTTGTCCGGCGCGGTAAGCCTCGTACAGCAATGAGAGCTCGCGAAGCAATATGCTCGTGGACATGCCATCGAAGACCAGATGATGGGTGACCAGAACGAGTACGTGCTCATCCTCGGTCAGCCGCAGCATCAGGAGCCGGAAGAGAGGGCCCTGGGATAGCTGGAAGGGTCGCCGGATCTCTTCCCTGATCAGCGTGACAGTCCTTTGCGTGCGGTCAGGCTGCTCCCGCACGTCGATCACGGGAAGGCTCAGGCTCAGGGCCGGCGCCAGGACCTGAATCGGCTGGCCCTGCATGGCGGCGAAGCTGCTGCGCAAGACTTCGTGCCGCCGCACGATTTCGTTGAGGCTCCGCTCCAGGATCGCCACATCGAGGGAGCCGGCGAGACGAAAGACGATGGGAATGTTATGAACGGGGCTGTTAGGCTCCAGCTGTTCGATGAACCACATCCGCTCCTGAGCGAAGGAGAGAGGGGGCTGCTGTGTGCCTCGGGCCAGGGGCTTTGGAGCGTCGGCCGCTAGTGCCCGACCGGCCCGACGCGCCACGCCGACGTTCTCGGCCAGCCCGGCGACGGTGGGCGCCTCGAACAGCGCGGGCAGCATCAGCTCCACCTGCAAGCTATCGCGTACCCGCGAGATGACTTGGGTGGCCAGCAGCGAGTGGCCACCGAGATCGAAGAAGTTGTCGTGGATTCCTACCGTCTCGAGATCGAGGAGCGTCGCCCAGATCTTGGCCAGGATGTCCTCTATTGGATTGCGGGGAGCCACGAACACTTCGTCGAGGTTCGGCCTGACTCGATCCGGCGCCGGCAGGGCTCGTCGATCGATCTTGCCGGTGGCCGACAGCGGGAGACTCGGCAGGAAGACGAACGCGGAAGGCATCATGTAGTCGGGCAGGGTCTTCGCCAGCTCTCGGCGGAGCTCGTTGACTTTCGGGTCCGTGCCGATGGCCGGAACGACATAGGCAATAAGCCGCGGCTCGCCCCCAGCATCCGCCTGGGCCTGTACCACCGCGGCCTCGATCGAAGCCATGTCGAGCAGCGCTTCTTCCACCGCGGTGACCTCGACTCGGTAACCGCGAATCTTTATCTGAAAATCCTTGCGTCCGAGGTGCGTCAAGCAGCCATCGGGACGCATCACGCCCAGGTCGCCGGTTCGGTAGAGCCGCTCATCTCTTCCCTGAGGATCGGGCGAAAAGGCAGTCCGGGTGAGCTCAGGCTGTCCCCAGTAGCCGAGCGCCAGATACTTGCTTCGGACCGCGATCTCTCCGATCTCCTCGGCGCCGACCTCCCGCCCCGCTTCATCCAGCAGCAGCACATCCTTGTCCGGGATGGCATAGCCGATGGGAATCTTGGCGTCGCCGCCGTTCCAGTCGTGGGTGATGGAGTAGTAGCGAATGTCGAGCGTCTCGGTCGGGCCGATGGCGTGTATCAACAGGCACGTGGGGGAGAAGCGGCGTTGATATTGTCTTATATCGTCTCGGTTGATCGATTCTCCACCGAGTCGCAGTATGCGTAAGGACGGGAATATCGCGTCCGGCTCGAGCGTCTGGCAAAAAGTACGATAAGTTGTCGGCAGGGTGTGGATTACCGTGATCCGGTTACTAAGCATCCAATCCGCCAGCGCCGGGAATCCCTCGTTGACGAGATCGTAGACAAACAAACCGGCGCCGTTCAGCAGAGCCGCATACAGATTCCGAATGGAGTTGGTATAGCTGCAGGAGTGCCACAGGGTCAGTCGGTCACTCGGAGCGAGCCGCGCGTAGTTGGTGTAGTTCCTGGCTTCGACGAGAATGTTCCGATGACTGTGGACCACACCCTTGGGACGCCCCGTGGTGCCCGAGGTGTAGAGCATGAGCGCGGGTGCCCCCGGAGCGATCGGCCGATCGAGGTTTCCGGCCGCCTGGTTGGCGTCGAGATCGTCACAGTTGAGAACCTGTTGGCCGCTTCCTTGGGCCAATTGCCGGGCCAGGGGGAGGTGCTTTGTGTTGGTAAGAAGGAGTTTGGCCTGGGAATCCTCGAGCATCGACGCCATTCGCGGCTGAGGATCAGGCAGGTCCAGCGCCATGTAGATTTTCCCGGCCTTGAGAACCCCCAGGAGCGCGGCAATCAAGAACGCCCCATGATCAAAGAGGAGCCCGACCGGCTCTGCACCTTCTCCGAGACGCGACAGGATGGCGCGGGCGATACGATTGGCGGCCTGATTGAGCTCCGAGTAGGTGAATCGTCGGTCCGCGCTGGCGACGGCAAGGCGGTCAGGGTAGCGAGCAGCCTGCTGCTCGAAGCGGGCCGTAATGGATTGATCTATCGCTATATTTTCAAATGGAACAAAGGAATAGGCGGGCTGCGGGTCAGTGGGCATTGCAGAAACGTCCTCTCGTGGGAACCCTTAGGTTCCCATTTGCCATTTTCCGATGCTTTGGTCTGGAAGTCCATGCTCGATTCGCGCACGTAGAAGGCGGCCGGAGCGGGATGGAGAATCCGGCCGGGGTCACCCCCTAGTTCTTGAGGGCGATTCTGCCTCGGAGCTCCAATCCGGCCGTCGAGGGCCGGGAAGCGGCCACGCCCCGGTACTCCGCGAGCCCCAGCTCCGCCAGCGTCTTCCGGCCGTCCGCGGTGACCGTCAGCGCCCGGCTGTCCTGGATGCGCGCCACCCACCGTCGTTCGAGGAAGGCATGGGCGAGCGCGGCGCCAACCGCGCCGGAGATGTGATAGCGCCGCTCGGTCCAGTCGATGCAGGAGCGGCAGTAGTGTCGCTTCGCGCCGCGCGCGCGTTCGAGATCGACGCCGAGACCGGCGAGGAATCGCTCGCCCGCGCCCGTCAGCTCGCCGCCCCCGTCCCGGAGGACGACGTAGTCGCGGCGTAGCATCAGGTCGCACAGCGCGACGCCAAGACGGCCGGCCACGTGGTCGTAGCATAGGCGTGCGTCCCGAAGGGCGGGCTCGACGCGATGGTTCGGCGGCCAGCCCTTGACGGGATCCGACGCGACCGTCATCAGCCCTTCGAGCGCGTGCGCGACCTCGGCGGATCTCAGCCGGTAGTAGTGGCAGCGCCCCTGCTTCTCCATCACCAGAAGCTGGCCGCCGACCAGCCGGGACAGGTGACTGCTCGCCGTGGGCGCGGTGACGCCGGCGAAGTAGGCCAGCTCCTTCGCGGTGAGCGCGCAGCCGGTGAGGAGCGCGGTCAGGATGCGCGTGCGGGCGGGATCGCCGAGCAATGCCCCCACGGCCGCGAGCAAGTCAGTGTCGCCCATCACCAGACTCTAGAGCCTGAATGCGCCGGCCCGCAAGGGGAGAAGGTTCGATGGGGACCGAAGCGTTGCGCGTGGACACGTGTGAGTCACGCCCCCATACTCGTGACCGCCGGTACGAGATCTCTAAACCCGACAGGAGCGCGCGGCTCCAGCGCGCCACGGAGGACGGAATGCTCACGCTCTGCATTCGCTATACGATCGATGCCAGCAAGCGGGCCGATTTCGAGGAATACGGGCGCACCGTGGCCGCGCCGATCGAGCGCTGTGGCGGCAAGGTGATCGGCTACTTCGCGCCGACGAAGTTCGCCGGTCCCACCAACATCGCGCTTTCGCTCATCGACTTCCCGAGCCTCGCGGCGTACGAGCGGTACCGCGAGGCGCTGGCGAAGGATCCGGAGCATATCGACGTGGCGCGGCGCGCCGAGCAGTCAGGGGTGATTCTCGTCGAGGACCGGTCGTTCCTGCAGCGCGTGTCGTAGAGGAGCCGGTGGCACGCAGTTGGGTATCGCGCCTCCGACTGCCCCGTGTCGCGGCACTCGGCAGTCGCGTATGAGCGTCCACCGAACGCCCTCCCCGTGAGTTCTTAGCCGTCGCGCGGGACGGCGGCTGCCCGCTATCCCCGGCGCCCCGCCCGACCTGCGCACACTGCCCCTCGGGTGCGCCTTCGCACCCCGCTGCCATCACGCCGAGGAGCGATGTGGGCGCTCGGTGCCGCCCGAGCATCACGTAGTCGCCGAACACACGACGCGCTGCGTGCGGGTGGCCGACGGCTCGCCCCGGGAGCGGGTCGAGGCGTCGTTTCGGCGTACCATTCGGCGCCGGGCTGGGACATACTACCGCTCACATCACCCCTATATCCGCGGAGGCTTGCCCATGAGAGCTCGTGAGACACGCCCGCATTCGGTACTCCTGGTCTGGGTCCTGATCGGGACCCTCGCCGCCACCCTCGTCCCGGCGTCTCTCGCGCACGCCCAGGCGACCACCCTCGTCGTCACCGGCTACGGCGGCCGCTGGTCGGAGGTGATGAAGAAGGCCCTCGTCGAGCCCTTCGAGAAGAAGCACGGGGTAAAGGTCGAGGTCGTCACCGGCATCACCACCGAGTGGGTGGCGAAGCTCCTGGCCGCCGGCCCCGACAACCCGCCGTACGACGTGGTCTTCGGGAACGAGCCGGCCTTCCCGATCCCGCGCGAGCGCGGCTTCTTCGAGAAGCGCAACGACACGCTCGCGCCCAATATCAAGAACCTCTACCCGAAAGCCCTAATCGGCGACACGAGCCTGGCCATGTTCTGGGGCCGCATCGGCCTCGCCTACCGCACCGACTCCGGCATCAAGAAGCCGACCTCCTGGAAGGACTTCTGGGACGAGGCTTACGTGGGCAAGCGCGCCACCTACATCATCGGCAATACGCTGGGCATCAACTTCCTCTTCATTACCTCGAAGCTCTTCGGCAAGGACTACTTCGACATCGACGCCGGGGTCGCCGCCATCAAGCGCGCCCAGCCCAAGCTGGTGGACTTCACCGGCACCGTCGAGAAGCAGCTCGAGCAGAAGGAGGTCGTGCTCGCGGTGCTCCACGACGCCTCCACCTATGATCTGCAGAAGCGGGGCATCCCGGTGGACTGGGTCGCTCCCAGCGAGGGCCAGCCGATCCTCGACCAGATCGTCCAGGTCACCCGCGGCTCGAAGAACAAGGAGCTGGCGTGGAAGCTCATCGACGCCTACCTCTCGCCCGAGGTGCAGCTCGCCTTCGCCACCGAGCTCTTCTGGAGCCCGACCAACAAGACGGTGAAGGTGCCCGCGGACGTGGCGAAGAAGATCATCAGCGGGCCGGCCGACGTGGAGAAGCTCGTGCTCTTCGACTGGGCGCACGTGGCCAAGCAGCGGCCCCAGTGGACCGAGAAGTGGAACAAGGAGATGCGTTGACGGAAGCGCCCCGCGCCAGCGGCACCGTCACGCTGACCAAGCTGGTCAAGCGCTACGGCGCCACGCTGGCGCTGGACGGGGTGTCTCTCACGGTGGTCCCGGGCGAGTTTTTCACCTTGCTCGGGCCGTCCGGGTGCGGCAAGACCACCACGCTGCGCTCGGTGGCGGGCTTCGTGACCCCCGACGCCGGCGAGGTGGCGATCAACGGCGCCGTGGTCACCCACGTACCTCCGCATCGCCGGAAAGTCGGGATGGTCTTCCAGCACTACGCCCTCTTCCCGCACCGCACCGTGGCCCAGAACGTGGGCTTCGGCCTTCGCATGCAGCGCGTGGACAAGGCGGAGATCGCCCGGAAGGTGGACGAGGCCCTGACCCTCGTCCAGCTCCCGGGCCACGGGGGGCGCTATCCCGCCCAGCTCTCGGGCGGCGAGCAGCAGCGAGTGGCGCTGGCGCGAGCGCTCATCACACGGCCGGCGGTGCTCCTGCTGGACGAGCCGCTGGGCGCGCTCGACAAGAAGCTGCGGGACCACATGAAGATCGAGCTCAAGCGGCTGCAGCGCGAGGTCGGCATCACCACCATCTACGTGACCCACGACCAGGAGGAGGCGCTGACCATGTCCGACCGCATCGCGGTGATGCACCGCGGGCGCGTCGAGCAGGTGGCCGCGCCGCGCGGCCTCTACGAGACGCCCGCGACCGCCTTCGTGGCGGGCTTCATCGGCAATATCAACCTGCTCTCGGGCCGCGCCGCCGGGTCGAATGCGGTCAACTGCGGCAGCGCGATGCTCGCGGCCACCGGCGCGGCGCCGGCGGGCGCCGCGGTCGCGGTCGCGCTGCGCCCGGAGCGGGTCCGACTCGACCCCACCGGGGCGGTGGATACTGTGCTGCCCATGACCGTGGCCCACGTGGTCTATCAGGGCGAGACCGTCCGGTACATCCTGAAGAGCGACGCGGGGCTGGAGCTGCAGGCGCTCGAGCTCGGCGAGGTGCGCTTCGCCACCGGCGCCCGCGTGCGCGCGGGCTGGGCGGCCGAGGACGCCCGCATTATTCAGAATGAGATCGGGCAGGAGGAGATCGCATGACGAAGGTCGGCTTGATCACGGTGGGACAGGCGCCGCGCAGCGATGTGGTGCCGGACATGGCCGCCATCCTGGGCGGCGACGTCGAGATCCTCGAGGCGGGCGCGCTCGACGGGCTCACCCGCGAGCAGATCGCCCCCCTCGCGCCGGAGGGTGACGACGAGATCCTGGTCACCCGCCTGGCCGACGGCTCCACGGTCTTCGTCGGGAAGTCCAAGATGATTGCTCGCATCGAGGCCAAGATCGCGGCCCTCGAGGACCGCGGGGTCGCGCTGAACGTGCTGCTGTGCACCGGCGAGTTTCCCGAAGCTCGCCGCGCGCCGGCCATTTCTCGAGCCGCAACAGCTCCTGCTGGGGCTTCTCCGCGCCATGGTCTTCCCCGGACGCCTGGGGGTGCTGACCCCCTCGGACCGCCACGTGCCCCAGACCATCGCGCGCTGGCGCGCCTCGGGCTTCGACGCGCACGTGGCTCCGCTCTCGCCTTACGAGGAGAATGACCCCGCCGCCGTCCGCCGCGCGGCGGACGCGCTGCGCGCCGGCCACGCCGGCCTCGTGGTCATGGACTGCATCGGCTTCCGCCGCAAGACGCGCGACGAGATCGCGTCCCTCACCGGGGCGCCGACCCTGGTGGCGAACCTGCTCGTGGCCCGCGTGGCCGCGGAGCTCCTCGGCCGCTGACCCGTGACCCGCGGCGCTCGCGTCCTGCTGCTGGGGCCGTACGTCCTGCTGCTGGCGGTGTTCTTCGTCGCGCCCCTCCTGCTGATGCTCGCCATCAGCTTCTCGCGGCAGTCGTTCGGGGAGCTCGAGTGGGCCTTCACCCCGCGGCACTACATCCACTTCTTCACCGACGCGTACTACCTGGGCGTGCTCGCGGACACCCTCTGGCTGGGGGTGATCACCACCGCGGTCTCCCTGCTCCTCGGCTACCCGCTCGCCTACCACCTGGCCCTGACCCGCTCGCGCTGGAAGCCGCTGCTGATCGTGTGCATCCTGTCGCCGCTGCTGGTCGGCATCGTCATCCGCTGCTACGGCTGGATGATCCTGCTCGCCGACCGCGGCCTCATCAACGAGTCCCTGGTGCGGGCGGGATGGATCACCAAGCCGCTGCCCCTCATGTACAACAAGTTCGGAGTGACGCTCGCGCTCGTGCACGTCTTCCTGCCCTTCATGGTGCTGTCGCTCACCGGGGTGCTCAAGCGCATCGAGCCCCAGCTGATCGAGGCCTCGCAGACGCTGGGGGCCTCTCCGCGCCGGGCCTTCTTCGAGGTCACGCTGCCGCTGTCGCTGCCCGGCATCCTCGCCGGCTCGCTGCTCGTCTTCTCCCTGGCCATCAGCTCCTTCGTGGTGCCGATCCTGGTGGGCGGGTTCAAGGTGCACGTGCTGCCGATGGTGGTGTACGAGCAGGTGCTCTCGGTGTTCGACTGGCCCTTCGGCGCCGCCAACGCCTTCGTGCTGCTCGTGATCTCGGTGGCCCTGATCGCGGTCTACATCAAGGTGACCGAGCGCGCGCTGCGCGGAATCGTATGATCCTCCGAATCGTGGTGGGCCTCGTCTACGCCTTCCTGCTGCTGCCGATGGTCATCGTGGTGCTTGGCCGCGTTCAACGCGGGCAACTACTTCACCTTTCCCCCGCAGGGCTTCTCGCTCAAGTGGTTCGCCAACTTCTTCCAGCGCCGGGAGTTCATGCAGGCCCTCTGGCTCTCCACCGAGCTGGCCGTCTGGACCGCGCTCGCCTCCACCGTGATCGGCACCGCGGCCGCCATCCCGCTGGTGCGGGGCCGCTTCCCCGGCCGCGATCTCCTCAACGCGTTCGTCACCTCTCCGCTGCTGCTGCCGCAGATCCTCACCGGCGTCGCGCTGCTCCAGTTCTACACGCTCTTCAAGATGCAGGCCTCCTACGCGGCGCTGCTCATCGGCCACATCGTGGTGACCACGCCCTACGTGATCCGCACCGTCACCGCCACCCTCACCCACTTCGACATGGCGCTCGAGGAGGCGGCCCAGAGCCTGGGCGCCCATCCGGTGCGCGCGTTCTTCGAGATCACCCTGGGGGTGATCAAGCCGGGCGTGGTGGCGGGCGCGATCTTCGCCTTCGCGATCTCCTTCGACAACTTCACCCTGTCGCTCTTCCTGACCAGCTCGAAGCTGACCCCGCTCCCGATCGAGCTCTTCGCCTACCTCAAGTACTCCTTCGACCCCACCGCGGCCGCGGTGTCCGCCTTCGCCATCGGGGTGGCGCTGGTGCTCGTCCTGGGCATCGCGCGCTTCATGGGGCTCGAGGAGTTCACGGGGTTCTGATGCGGATTCTACGATGAGAGCGGGCCGATGAGACCGGTAGGGGTGGACGAGATCGAGAGCCTGGCCATCGGCGCCTGGATCCTGGGCACCGGCGGCGGCGGCAGCCCCTACCTCGCGCTGCTCAACATGCGCCAGCTCTACCGCCAGGGGATCGTCGTGCCGCCTGATGGACGCGGCCGAGCTGGCGGACGACGACCTGGTGGCGGTGGTCTCCAACATGGGCGCGCCGCTGGTGGGCCAGGAGCGGCTCACCGACCCCAAGACGATGGCGCTGGCCGTCACCATGATGGAGGAGTATCTCGGCCGGAAGTTCCGCGCGGTGATGTCGCTCGAGATCGGCGGCGGCAACTCTATCCAGCCCTTCATGGCCGCGGCGGTGCTGGACCTGCCGGTGATCGACGGCGACTGCATGGGGCGCGCGTTCCCCGAGGCCCAGATGACGAGCTTCGCCATCCACGATCTCCGGATGTACCCGCTGACCCTCGCCGACGTGCGCGACAACGCGGTGGTGGTGGCGCGCGCGGCGAGCTGGAAGTGGATGGAGCGGATCAGCCGCAAGGCCTGCGTGGAGGTGGGCTCCATCGCCTCCACCTGCAAGGCCCCCCGCACCGGCAAGGAGATCAAGGAGTGCGCGATCCTCGGCTCCACCACCAAGGCCATCGGGATCGGCCGGGCGGTGCAGGCCGCGCGGCGGGCGCACCGCGATCCCATCGACGCGGTGCTGGAGGTGGCGGCCGGGGTCAAGATCTTCAGCGGCAAGATCCACGACATCGCGCGCCGCACCACCGAGGGCTTCCTCCGCGGCACCGCCACCATCGAGGGCCTCGACGACTGCCGGGGCCACACCTTCTCGCTCGCCTTCCAGAACGAGTTCGCGGTGGGCTGGCTCGACGGCGAGCCGCGGGTCATGACGCCCGACCTGATCTGCGTGCTCGACACCGTCTCCGGCGACGCGATCGGCACCGAGACGCTGCGCTACGGCCAGCGGGTGACCGTCATCGCGCTGCCCGCGCCCCCGATCCTGCTCACCCCGAAGGGGATCGAGCACGTGGGCCCGCGCGCCTTCGGCTACGACCTCGACTTCCGCTCGGTGTTCGCGTGAGACGGCGCATCGGCATCGACGTGGGCGGCACCAACACCGACGCCGTGCTCCTCGAGGAGGACACGGTGGCGGCGGCGGTGAAGACGCCCACCACCCCCGATGTGACCACCGGCATCACCCGCGCCCTCGCCGGGCTGGTGGAGCGGGCGCCCGGCGCGCGGGAGGCCGAGGCGGCGATGATCGGCACCACCCACTTCACCAACGCGGTGGTCCAGCGGCGCGACCTCGGGCGCGTCGCCGCGGTGCGCATCGGCCTGCCCTCCGGCGCCTCGCTCCCGCCCTTCGTGGACTGGCCGGAGGATCTGGCGGAGCTGGTGCGCGCGCGAGGTGGTGATGCTGGAGGGCGGCCACGAGTTCGACGGCCGCCCGCTCGTCCCCTTCGACACGCGCGGCATGCGGGCGGCGGCCCGGCGGATCCGCGACGCCGGGATCCAGCTCGGTCGCGATCGCGGCCGTCTTCTCGCCGCTGAACGCCTCCGGCGAGGAAGAGGCGGGCGCTATTGTCCGCGAGGAGTGCCCCGACGTCGCCGATCACCCTCTCGCACCGGCTCGGCCGCATCGGGCTGCTCGAGCGCGAGAACGCGGCCCTGCTCAACGCCTGCCTCATCGAGCTGGCGCGGAAGACGACGCGCGCCTTCACCCAGGCCCTGCGCGCGAGCGGCATCGCGGCGCCGCTCTACCTCACCCAGAACGACGGCACCGTCATGCTGGCCGAGGTGGCGGAGGCGTATCCGGTGTACTCCTTCGCGTCGGGGCCGACCAACTCCATGCGCGGCGCCGCCTTCCTCTCCAAGCGCGACGAGGCGCTGGTGGTGGACGTGGGCGGCACCACCACCGACATCGGCAGCCTGCGCCATGGCTTCCCCCGCGAGGCCAACAACGTCGTCGAGATCGGCGGGGTCCGCACGCTGTTCCGGATGCCCGATCTTCTCTCGATGGGGCTGGGCGGCGGCACGCGGGTGCTGGCGCCCGAGGTCGGGACCGCGCCGGCGCTCACCATCGGGCCCGCCAGCGTGGGCTATCGGCTCACCGAGCAGGCGCTCGTGTTCGGCGGCGACGTCCTCACCGTGACCGACGTCGCGGTCGCCGCGGGGCTCATCGACCTGGGCGACCGCGAGCGCGTGGCCGTCGCTGCCGGCCGCGCTGGTGGAGGAGGCGCTCGTCCGCATCCGCGCCATGATCGAGGAAGGCGTGGACCGCATGAAGACCGACGCGGGCGAGGCGCCGCTGATCGCGGTGGGCGGCGGGTCGTTCCTGGTGCCGCCGCGCCTGGCCGGCGTCTCCGAGGTCCTGAACGTGCCGCACCAGGCGGTGGCCAACGCGGTGGGCGCCGCGATCGCCCAGGTGAGCGGCGAGGTGGACCAGATCTTCCAGGATCTCTCGCGGGACGAGGCGATCGCGCGGGCCCGGCGTGCGGCCGAGGACAAGGCGGTGGCGGCCGGCGCCGACCGGGCCACCATCAACGTGGTGGAGGTGGAGGACCTGCCGCTGGCCTACCTGCCCGGCAATTCCCTGCGCACCCGGGTGCGCGTCGTCGGGGAGATCGTCCGGCCGCCCTAGCTGCCGGTGGCGCTCCGGGAGCCGGCGCTCCCCCGCGTCGCCGCGTAGGAGTCTCTCACCAGGCCAGCGCGTAGGTCGGCCGGCGCGGATCGGCCCCGGCGGACAGCACGCCGGTCTCGGGATCCCGCCGCGTCACCACCGCGCCCACGCCGCAGGCGCCGATCTCGCTCACGGTGTGGCCCAGCGCGGTGAGCTCCGCGCGCGTGCTCGTCGGGATGCCGGGCTCCACGTTGAGCACGCCCGGCGTGTACGCGCGCGGGTAGAACGAGTTGACGAGCGTCTGGGTGGAGAAGCGCGGCGCCTCCACCGCCTGCTGGGGATTCATCCCGAAGACCAGGAGGTTCAACACGATCTGGAGATCGGCCTGTGCCTGATCGTCGCCGCCCGGACAGCCGACCGTGGTGGTGGGCACGCCGTTTTCCGAGATGAGGTAGCTGATGAGCGTGGTGCGCGGCCGCTTGCCCGGCATGAGCGCATTGGGGTGCCCGTCCTCGAGGACGAACATCTCGCTGCGCGTGCTGAGCGTGCAGCCCAGCTCGGGGGCGAAGGCGGATTTGCGAAAGACGCCGCCGCTGGGAGTCAGCGCGACCAGGTTGCCGTCGCGATCGATGGCGGCGATATGGGTGGTGCCGTCGGCCACCGGCGAGGGGGCGCCCGTCTCCGCGCCGCGTCTGGGTGCGTTCGTCATGTAGACCGCCGTCCCATGGCGCCACGGATCGCCCGGCGGCGGGGCCGCGGGCGCCGCGCGGTCCAGGCGTAAGAGCGCCGCTCGTTCTCGCGCATAGGCGGGGGAGAGCAGCTCCGCGACGGGGACGCGCGCGTGCTCGGGGTCTCCATAGAAACGCTCACGGTCGGCGAAGGCCAGCTTGAGCGTCTCCGTCACCGCGTGGATATAGGACGCGGTGTTGTGGCCGAGCGCGCGGAGATCCAGCGTGGCAAGCATGCCGAGGGCCTGCAGGAGCACGGGCCCCTGCGTCCACACCGACTGGCCGAGAATCTCGCGCCCGGCGAAGGAGACCCGCGCGGGCGCGTCGAACTCGCGCGATAGCCGGCCAGGTCCGAGGCGCGCAGGAGCCCACCGAGCCGCTCGGAGAAGCAGCCGATCATGGCCGCCACGTCTCCCCGATAGAAGCGGGTCCGCGCGGCGGTGATCCCCGCCGCCCGATGGCCGCGCGCCTGCGTATCGGCCTCCACGAGCCGCCGCAGCGTGGCCGCGAGCGCGGGTTGGGTGAAGAGCGCGCCCACCGGCGGCACGCGGCCGCCCGGGTAGAACACGTCGTGGCCGCCCGGCGGATAGACGTCGAACTGGGTGCGCGTCTCCGCGATCTCGAGCATCCGGTGCATGTACTCGTACATGGGGAAGCCGCGCTCGGCGTAGTGGATCGCGGGCGCCAGGACCTCGCTTACCGTCCGCGTGCCATGCGTCTCGAGCAAAGTCAGGAAGGCGTCCACCGCGCCGGGCACCGTGAAGGACAGGTGCGCGTCCGCCCCCGGCCCCGTCGGGATACGGTCGAGGCCGCGCCCGCGGAAGAAGGGGATGGTGGCCAGCGCGGGCGCCGTACCCTGGCCACTCAGCGCCCGTGTCTCGCCGCGGCGCGCGTCGTGCACCATGGCCACGCACTCGCCGCAGAGGGTATAGGACGCGGTGGGCTCCACTACCGTGGCGGCGAAGCCCGCGGCCACCGCCGCGTCGAAGGCATTGCCGCCCGCCAGCAGCATGCGCATCCCCGCCATGGCGACGAGGGGATGCCCCGCCGTGACCACGCCCTGGGTGCCGGAAACGACCGGCCGCGTGGTGGCCCAGTCCGCGGTGTGGTGCTCCATCTCGTGGATCCGTCCGGCCGGCGTGGTCATGCGGGCGTTCCTCCCCGGGCTTGTTGTATCATAGGCGGCGAACCATGAATGCTCGGCTGAAGCGCGCCGGTGAGAAGAGCCGGCTGGGGTCCCGGTATCCGGGGCGCCCAGCGCCGGCGGTCGCGCGCGTCGGAGGAGAGCCCCGGCCGTAAGTTAAACGACTTTCCCCGGACTCATGAGGCCCGCGACCACTGGTTGCGGGCCTTTGTGTTTTCCGGGCACAGAGAGGAGACGCGCATGACGGAGATCTCGGGAATCTGGCTGCCGATCATCACGCCGTTCGTGGACGGGGCGGTGGACCTCGCCGGCTACGAGCGGCTGCTCGCGCACTACCTGGCCCGCGGGGTGACGGGTATCTTTCCGCTCGGCACCACGGGCGAGAGCCCCACGCTGGAGGAGGACGAGATGGAAGCCCTCGTGGACCGGACGGTGGCGGTGGTGGCGGGCCGCGTGCCGATCTTCGTGGGCATCGGCGGCAATGCCACCGCCAAGGTGCTCAAGACCCTCGCGCGGCTCCAGCGCTATCCCTTCGCGGGCATCGTCTCGGTGTGCCCCTACTACAATCGCCCCAGCCAGGACGGCCTGCGCGCGCACTTCACGCGCATCGCGGAGGCCACCGAGCGCGAGATCCTCATCTACAATATTCCGTACCGGACCAGCGTCAACCTCGCCAATGACACCTTGCTGCGGCTGGCCGAGCTGCCCAATATCGTCGGCGTCAAGGACTCGTCCGGCAATCTCGCCCAGTCGCTCGAGCTGCTGCGTTGCCGCCCGCGCGGGTTCGCGGTCATGACGGGGGACGACGCTTCGCTCTACACCACGCTCGCCCACGGGGGAGACGGCGGCATCCTCGCCTCCGCGCATCTGCAAACCGAGCGGTTCGTGGACGTGTATGCGCGGATGCGGGCGAACGACCACCGCGCCGCGCTTGCGATCTGGGCGGAGCTGGAGACCCTGGTGCCCCTTCTCTTCAGAGAAGCCAATCCCATGCCCATCAAGCACGCGCTCTGGCGCCAGGGCCTGATCGGCTCCCCGGAGTGCCGGCTCCCGCTGACGCGGATCTCGCGCGAGCTGGCGGACGATCTGGACCGGACCGTGCGCGCCGACCTACCGGCGCGGAGCGATGTACCATACGCGACGCGGGGCCACTGAAGGCCCACTATCTCCGGGGAGGCGGGAGCATGGCGAAATTCTGGCGGGTCTATAGCGGCACCGACGGGCAGTCGAAGATCGTGGAGGCGCCCCCGGAGATGCGGCCCTTCGTGGACACCGAGGGCGCCCACGGCGTGGGGAGCGCGCTCGTGCCGGCCACGGGCATCGCCTTCCGCTCCGCGCCGCCCGGCTATGTGCTGCACTGGCATTGCGCCCCGCGCCGGCAGTACTCCATCACGCTGTCGGGCCAGGCGGAGATCGAGGTGGGCGACGGGACGATCGCGAAGATCGGGCCCGGCGACGTGGTGCTGGCGGAAGACCTCACCGGCCGGGGCCATATCACGCGGGTGGTGGGGAATGTTCCGCGCCTGTCGGTGCTCGTGCCGCTGGCGGGGGCGTGAGCCTGCGCGAAATCGCGCTCCCGCTCGTCGCTGCGCTCGCGCTCGTGGCGCCGGCGCCCGCGGGCGCCCAGCTCTTCTTCTCGGCCTCCCCCAGCCCCGATCTGCGCATCGCGCCGCTGACCATTCGCGCGGCGGTCACGCCGGCGGTGGGGCCGGTGCGGGTGCGGATCCAGTTCGGCGTGACGGCGCCCCCGGGCGCGGTGGCCCCCGACCTCTACCTCCTCTGGCCCGGCGAGGTGAAGGGCGATCCCGCGCTCGGACTCCGTGATCCGGCCCTCGCCGAGCAGGTGACGGGGCTGCGCTTCGAGGTCGTGGACGAGGGGCGGCTGCCGCTGCGCGCGCGCAACGTCAGCGGCCAGGAGGTTAGCGTGACGCGAGAGCCCGTCAAGGGAGGCGCGCCCTATGTCACCTTCGTCCAGACCGGCGGGGCTCACGGGCTCAGCGCGGCCGCCACCTGGATTCGCATCCCCGCCTCGCCCCGCCTCAGCGATCCTGACTGGATCATGACTCTCGAGGTGCCGAGCCTTTCGGTGGTGAAGGCCAAGCCCGGCACCTGGCTCGAGCGCTGGATCCTCGGCGAGCGGCGACTCTTCGCGATGTCCTTCAACGAGGTGCGCGGGCGGCCGCTTTATCGCATGTACCTCGCTCACCGCGACCGCGTGGTGCGGCTCGGCGACGCGCCCGCCGAGATGGTGGTGAGCTTCAGCGAGGCCTACCATCTCAAGATCGACGCCCTCGCTCCCACTCATGCCGTCCGGAGCCTGAGCGAGACAGCGGAGAGCACGGAGAATGTCTCGCTCTTTCTCCACACTGATGAGGGCATCACGCCCCAGCGCCTGAGCGTCCAGTACGGCTACTTCGACCGCGCCCAGGCGGCGGCGGTGGTGGTGGTGCCCCTGGTGCTGCTCATCCTGGGTTACTCGGTGGGTCCCCTCATCGGGCGTGCTTCGGTGGTCCTCGTTCAGCGCTTCGCCGGGCGCTTTCACTTCTCGACAGGGGGCGGCGCGCCGCGGGAACGGCTCACGGGCGTGGTGCTCTCGCAGGACACCCTGGCTCGCATTCGTCCCGGCGAGACCACTTATGACGAGGTGTTGCGTCTCTGCGGGGCCGACGCGGAAGTCTCGGAGCGCTTCCCGTCCGCTGACCGGCGGACTCTCGTCTACCACGGACGCCGCGTCCGTCCGGCCACGCGCAAGCTGGTCGGCTGGCTCTCCTCGGTGCGCCACCTCGAGATGGAGCGCCAGGAAGTGACCATCGAGTTCGAGGGCGACCTGGTCCGCGACGTCCAGGCCGACATCCGCCGCTCGCGCGTGCCGGTAGGCGCGCCGACCACATGACGGTGAGAATCCGCGCTGCGTCGTCCGCCGATGGGGCGACGCTGGCGGCGCTGAACGAGTTCGTCCACGGGCTGCACGTGGCCGCCCGGCCCGACTTCTTCCGGGTCGCCCCGCCCGCCGAGGCCGCGGTCTGGCTCGCCTCCCTTGCGGAGGCGCCGAGCTCCCGCATCTGGATCGCCGAGGGCAACAGCGCGCCCATCGGCTATGTCCTCGTCTTCTTTCACGAGCGCGCCGAGCGTCCCTTCTCACATGCGCGGCATTGGTGCGAGATCGACCAGATCGCGGTGGACCCGCGCTGGCGCCGGAAAGGGGCGGCGCGCGCGCTGATCGAGACCGCCCTGGAGGAGGCCCGCCGCCGCGGCATTCACGACATCGAGCTGAGCTCGTGGGCGTTCAACACCGCCGCGCACGCCGCCTTCGGGCGGCTCGGCTTCACCCCAAAGCTCATCCGCTTCGAGCTCATGCTCCCGGTCCCAGCCAGCGCAGACGGGAGCGCGGCGCGGGATCCAGGATGATCTCCTCGGGCGGGCAGCGCAGCAGCCCGGTGGCGGTGAGGCGAGGCAGGAGGCGCTCGGCGAGGGGCCTGAAGCGGGCCTCGAGCATCCCGTCGTCCTCGCCGAGACCGAGCCAGACCAGGTGGGGACCGTCCATGCGGACGGGGTGGCGGGGGAAGTTGTTGGGGACGTCGAGGGTGACGAGCACGCCCAGCTCGCGAAGCCCGGCCTCGCGATAGCGGGCGAAGCCGGCCTCGGCCTCCCGCGCGAACGTGGCGAGGGTGCCGTCGGTCACCGTGAACACCTGGGCGACGACGACGCCGCGGGCGCCGGCCGGCTCGTCGATCGGATCCACCGCGGGGAGCATGGGCAGGCCGCGCTCGGGACTCAGGGGGTGGAGGAGGAGCACGTTCGTGTGGTCGAGCAGGCGGGCGTTCGTGGCCTCGGCGTGCTCCTTCCACAGCGGACCGCCGTAGAAGGCTTCGCTCGCGGCCAGGCGCGTGGCCATGTCGGGGTAGCCGCGGAGCCAGGTGAACGTGGCCGCCGGACTCCGCTCCACGAAGTCGCCGAAGATGATGGCGCCCAGCTGCTGGAACGCCTCGGGGAAGAAGCTCTCGAAGCAGCGCGCGAAGGCGTGGGCCTGGCCCTCGCGGATGGCGTAACGCCGGAGCTCGACCACCGGGAAGCGCCCCGCCGTCATCTAGGCGATCTTCTCCGTCCGCGCGACGTCGAGCGGGTGGTCGATCAGCGGCTCGACCAACTCGATCAAGCGAACGGTATGCGGTAGGCCGGCGTGACGCTCGAAGGCCGCGTCGTCCGACCAGCGCGAGTAGACGTAGAAGAGCCGAGGGTCCCGGATCGAGCGGAACACGTCGACGCTCAGGCAGTCGGGCTCCTTGCGCGTGAACGGCGTGACCTCGCGGAGCGCCTCCGCGATGGCGTCCTCGTTGCCGGCCCGCGCGTGGAATCGCGCCACGATGCAGAGCGCCATGTCACCCCTCCCGCGTCATGTCCATGATCCAGTTGGTCTCCCAGGTCTGGCCCCCGTCCGGCGATAGCGCCTGCTCCCACCGGCAGGCCCTCGCGGTGATGCCGGACCAGACGAAGCGCGCGTAGACCGCCTGGCCCTCGTGCAGCTCCTGGTTGTAGAACTCTCCGCGCCCGTTCTCGAACCGGCCGACCATGGGGGCGTCGAAGACGCCGGTGGCGCGGTTGGCCCAGTGAAGCCGCCACTGCCGGGTGGCGGCATCGTAGAGCCGCACCGTCATCCCCTGGATGAGCCCGAAGGGCGCGTGGCCCTCGTACTCGTCTACGTTGGCGAGGCCGCCCCACACGGGCCGGACCACCACCGTCGC
This sequence comes from uncultured Candidatus Rokubacteria bacterium, assembly GCA_963733725.1. Lineage (GTDB taxonomy): Bacteria > Methylomirabilota > Methylomirabilia > Rokubacteriales > CSP1-6 > DASRWT01. The sequence continues at coordinate 24,957 of CAVTFC010000011.1, forward strand.
GTCGAACTCGTCCCACTGGGTGGAGCCCTTGAGCCGCTCGCGCAGCCGCCGGTTGCAGATCTTCCAGGTGCCCATCAGGAAGTCGAAGTCCTTCTGGCCGTCGTGTGTCATGGCGCCTGCCCTCCTTCCTCTCTCGGAGGCTAGGCGCAATGTGGTATGCTCACAATGACCACTTTGAGAGTAATCGGCATGACCACTACACGACCCCGGCGCGCGCCCGAGTCCCAGGTCGTCCCCTTCGTACCGTTCGTCCGGCCTTCGACGGTGCCGCTCTACCGGCAGATCTACGACGCCTACCGCTCCGCCATCCTCACCGGGCGGCTTCGCCCCGGCCAGCGGCTGCCCTCCACGCGGGCGCTCGCCCTCGAGCTCGAGATCTCGCGGCTGCCCGCGGTGAACGCCTTCGAGCAGCTGCTCCACGAGGGATACATCGAGGGCCGCGTGGGCGCCGGCACCTTCGTGGCCGGCGCCATTCCCGACGACCTCACGCGCGCGGCCGCGGCGCCGAGGCCGGCCGCGCCGCCGCCCCCCTCGCCGCCGCCCCGCGACGAGGGCGGGCTGGGCCCGTTCCGCGTGAGCATGCCCGCCCTGGATCACTTCCCGCACCGGGTCTGGGGGCGGCTGCTCTGGCGACACGGCAAGCGCCAGTCCAGCGCGCTCATGGCCTACGGCGATCCCGCCGGCCACGTGCCGCTTCGCGAGGCCATCGCCGAGTACCTTGGCGTGGCGCGCGGGGTGCGCTGCGACGCCGCGCACGTGCTCATCGTGTCGGGCTCGCAGATGGCGCTTCAGCTCTGCGCGATGGCGCTGCTCGGCCCCGGTGACGCGGTCTGCGTCGAGGAGCCGGGTTATCCCGGGGCGCGGGACGCCCTCCGCACCTCCGGGGCCACCGTGGTGCCCATCCCGCTGGACGCGGAGGGGATCGACGTCCGGCGCCTCGCCGCCCAGGGCCGCCGCGCCCGCCTCGTGTACGTGACGCCCTCGCACCAGTATCCACTCGGCATCTCCATGACGGCGGCGCGCCGGCTCGCCCTCCTCGCCTGGGCGCGCGGCGGGAACCGCTGGATCGTCGAGGACGACTACGACAGCGAGTATCGCTACGCCAGCCGGCCGCTGGGCGCGCTGCAGGGCATGGACCGCGGCGCGCGCGTGATCTACGTCGGCACGTTCAGCAAGGTGCTGTTCCCCTCGCTGCGGGTGGGCTACGTGGTGGTGCCGCCACCGCTCTGGGACACCTTCGTCCGTCTGCGCGAGGCGCTCGACATTTCTCGCCGACGCTCACGCAGGCGGTCCTCGCCGACTTCCTGCGCGAAGGCCACTTCGCCCGGCATCTCCGCCGGATGCGCAAGCTCTACCTCGGCCGCCGCGATGCGCTGGTCGAGCGGATCCGCGCGCGCCTCGGCGACGTGCTCACCATCCACTGCGCGGACGCGGGCTTGCATCTGTCCGCGTTCCTGCCCCCCGGCGTCGACGATCGCGAGGTGCTGCGGCGGGCGGCGGCGCGGGGCATTACCGCCAGCGCACTCTCCGCGTGCTATGTGGGACGGCCGGCGCGGCGCGGCCTCGTGCTGGGCTTCGGCGGGTCGGACGAGCGTCGGCTCATCGCGGCGGCGGACACGCTGGGCGAGGTGATCCGGGAGCTCCGGTGAGGGTATGATCGCTGCTGCGATGCGTCCCCACGCGCTCCTCTTCTATCTCGCCATCGAGCTCGCCGGCGACGTGGTCCAGGACGTCAAGGCCGACATCCGCCGCGCGTGGGCGCCCGCGGCAGCCCGCGGGCGGCTCCCAGATCTGAGCCGCGCGGGCGGCCAAGGAGGCAGGCATGAACGGTAGCGCCGTTACCCCGGAGCGGTTCGCCAAGGGCATGACCTTCGAGGAGTACGCGCGATACGTCGGCACCCCGGACAACCTCGCCCGCGAGGCCTGGGGCGGCTACTTCCCGGATAGCGGCTCGATCCCGACGGCACGCAAGGACAACAGCGCCGTGTTTCGCGAGCGCTATGCGCGGGCGCGGCTCAGCGAGCATCAGGCCGCCGCCATCAAGTGGCTGGCCGCCGACACTGAGGGCGCGCACGGGGAGGGCACGCCCATGCGGGCGGCCACGGGCATCTCGTTCCGGACGGCGCCGGCGGGCTATGTGCTCTCCTGGCACTGCGCGCCGCGGCGGCAGTACTCGATCACGCTTTCTGGCCAAGCGGAGATCGAGGTGGGTGACGGGCCGGTGGCGCGCATCGGCCCGGGCGATGTCGTGCTGGCCGAGGATCTCACGGGGTAGGGCCACATCACGCGCGTGGTCGGCGAGGCCCCGCGTCTGTCCGTCCTCGTCCCGCTGGCCTAGCCCATGGGGTCGACGTCGGGGGCGCCGAGGAGGATCTGCCCAAGCCGCTCATAGGCGGAGTCGGAGACCATGATGTGCTGGGCGGCGGCGTTGATGTCTCGGAGGCAGCGCTGGAGAGTGCCGGTGCGGTAGAGGGCACTGCCGCCCGCCGAGCGGAAGAGGCCGGTCACCACCTCGGTCGCGGTTTCGGTGGCATGGACCGCGATGCTGCGGAGCTCGGCTTGCTGGCGCCGCGTCAGGGGGTTGCCGGCGCAGACTGTGGTCCAGGCGGCTTCGAACAAATCGATGGCGCCTGCGCGAACGGTGCGTCGCCGGATCTCGCCCTCGCCCAGCAGGTGCTGGAAGGCGGCGCGCTCGGATACGGGCGCGGGTGCGTTGACGCCGCGCCGCTTCGCGCCTGCTTGCTCGACCGCGGTATCGAGAGCGCGGCGCATGAGGCCCAGCGCGAAGGCTACGTGCTCGTAGGCGACGAAAGCCGGCATGCCGAGCCGGTGCAGCGGCCCGCCCCGCCGCGGGCGCGCGGTGGCGGGGTTCCAGACGAAGTCGGCGGGGACGAAGAGGTCGGTGACGGAGAAGTCGTTGCTGCCGGTGCTCTCGAGCCCGGCCACCTGCCAGTTGTCGTGGATCTCGGCGGCCGCGGCAGGGAAGACGGCGATGTGCCGCTCGCCGGGGTCCTGCGCGTCGCGGCGCACCCAGCAGCCGGCGGTGAGCCACTCGGCGTGGCGCACGCCGCTCGCGAAGGGCCAGCGGCCGCTCAAGCGATAGCCGCCGTCCACCGGCGTCGCGACGCCCGTGGGAATGATAGCGACGGCGGCGGGGGGCACCCTGCCGCTCGCGACGATCTTCGCAACGGCCGCGTCGGGGAGGAAGCCGGCGGGCAGCCCCACCGCCGTCGTCGCGACCATGAGGCACCAGCCCGCAGAGGCGTCGATGTGGGTGAGCGCCTCCAGCACCTCGAGCTGGGTGACGGGATCGGCCTCGGCGCCGCCGAGCGATTCGGGCACCTTGAGCGCGAGGAGGCCGGAGTCGCAGAGAGCGCGGACGGTGGCGGGCGGGAGCGTTCGCCGCCGCTCGCCTTCTTCAGCGCCCGCCGCGACCACGTCGCGGAGGCGCTCCACGGCCGCGAGCAGGAAGGCACGCTTGGCCGCGCGCTCGGTCGGGAAGGCTCCGCTCATCGGCTCGCCGGCGCGGGAGCGAGATCGCGCCACTGGTTGACCCAGACACGCCCCACCACCTCGAACTCCGTCCCGCCCGGGCGCACGATGCCGGCCTCCCCCTCCTCGAGGTATTGCGCGCCGACCAGGGCGTAGAACGGGTAGGCGTGACCGACGAGCACCGCGTTCGTGCCCGCCGGGGGCGGGGTGGACAGCAGCGCGTTGAGCGCCGCGAAGCGCCCCTCGCTGCCCGGCGGCAGCGGGCCGCCTTCCCGCACCGCCATGGACTTCTCCGCGATGCCGAAGGCCAGCATCGCGGTCTCCACGGTGCGGCACAGGGGACTCGCGAGCACCGAGCCGATGGGAATGCCCAGCTCGCGTATCGCCGCGCCGATGATGCGCGCGTTGTCGCGTCCGCGCGCGGAGAGATTCCGCTGGACGGTACAGTCGTCGAGGTTCATCCCGCGCGTGTCCTTCTGGCTCCAGTCGGTATCGGCGTGACGGAAGTAGAGGACGTAGCCCCCCGCGCGCAGCGCGGTGAGGAGCTCGGCGCCGCGAAGGGGCGGATTCACCCATTTCTGGGCGGGGGTGACGCTGGGCGCAGCCAGGGTGAGCGCCAGCACCACCACCCCCACGTGCAGCCAGCTCGGCATGAGGCGTGCCGCCTACTGCGTCAGGTCCACCAGCACCTTCATCACCGGCCCGCCCTTGAGCGCCTGTTCCATGCCCTCGCCGAGCGCCTCCAGCGGGATCTTGCGGCTGACAAGCGGTCCGAGCGTCACCGCGCCGGTGGCGCCCAGGCGGATCGCTTCCTCCCAGGCCTCCCAGGTGTAGAGGCGACTGGCGTGCATGTTGAGCTCGCGCGAGAACATCGCGAGGAGATTCACCGGCATGGGCTCGGAGTGGATGGCCACGATGCTGATGGTGCCCCAGACCCGGACCACGTCGGTCATGAGGCGCACCGCCTTGGGATTGCCCGTCACCTCGAAGGAGACGTCCACGCCCTCGCCCTGGGTCCACTCGTTGACGAACTTGAGCACGTCGCGATCGGGGCCCACCACCTCGAGGCCCAGGCCGCGAAGCATGTCCACTCTGAACGGATTGATCTCGGCCACCGCCACCCGCGCGCCCCGATGACGGCACACCATGGCGATGAGCGCGCCGATGGGGCCGCCGCCGAAGACGAGGACGGCGTCGCCCGGCTTCACCTGAGCGCGGTTGACGTCGTGAGTGGCCACGGCGAGCGGCTCGATGAGCGCGGCGTGGTCGTCGCTGAGCGCGTCGGGCACCTTGAGGAGCCGATCCACCGGCACGGGGTAGAGCTCGCGCATCCCGCCGTCCACGTCCACGCCGCGGACCTTCAGGTTGTAGCAGCATAGGACGCGCCCATCTTGCAGGCGCGGCACTCGCCGCAGGAGACGACGGGGTTGATGACGACGCGGTCGCCGGCGCGGACGGCCGCGCCCGCGGGCGCCTCCACCACCTCGGCGAAGGTCTCGTGGCCGATGATGCGGCCCTTGCCCACACGGGCGTCGAGATGCCCCTCGTAGATGTGGAGATCGGTGCCGCAGATGCCGACGCGCTTCACGCGCAGGAGCGCCTCGCCCGCCGCCGCGGCCGGCACGGGCGCGGTGCCCGCCTTGAACTGCCGAGCGCCGCCATAGAACTGCGCCCGCATGGTCTGACCCGGCGTCATGTCCGGCCTCCCTTGCGCCCGCGGACCTCATCATTGTGCTCGCCGAGCTTGGGCGGCGCGCGGCGGATACGCGGCTTCTCGCCGTCGAAGTTCAGCGGCAGCGCCACCAGCTCGAGGTTCTCGGCGCCCGGCACGGGCTGGAGCATCCCGATGGCCTTGGT
>CAVTFC010000012.1:0-102092 GCA_963733725.1 uncultured Candidatus Rokubacteria bacterium
GCTCCCGGAACTCCTGGTTCGGCCGCGCGCATTCGTGGGTTGCAAGCGCTTGTTAGGCCGCCGCCTCGCGGGTTCCCTTCGCTCGGGCGCGGAGAGCGCACTGATCGTCACGTAGTATCCGTCCGGATCTCGGACTGAGAACTCGCGAGTTTGAGTGTTCGGATTCACATGGGGCTCCTCTTCGAACCGGTCGACGAGAGCGCGTGCCCTCTTCAGCGCCATCTCGTAGTCGTCGACGCGGAAGAACAAGAAGAAGTGCGTTTAAGGTGACGCCTCGTCCGGGCTCATCAAGGACGGGTGCTCGTGCGTGCCCCACCGGTGGAGGCAAATCAACACGGTTCCATCCGTATCCAGGATCTGACCAAAGTGGTCATGGGCCGGAGGCGTCTCGGGCTGACCGAAGAGCGACTGGTCCCGTTTGAAACTACAGGGTACGTCACGTACGCCGATAATCGTCCATGTGCATTTCATAGAGCGATTCCGCCGTCACCTCAACCGATTGTCCAACGCCAGAAGGACCCGTAAAGTGACCGTGCACGTCCAAAGCGCTACGGAGCGTAGCGTATCATATTCGCTTTTTGTTCGTCTCGTCCACGGTACGGGCGGTATTCGCTGCAACTGACCGCTTCCAAAGGGTTTGACGAAGAGCCCGACATGATGGACACTTGTCCATACTGGCCAAATGGGCCATAATGGCCTATGACCACCATGACAGTCGCCGAAGCGAAGAATCGGTTTTCCGATGTGCTCCGTCGCGCCGAATACGGGGGGGAACGGGTCGTCGTCGAACGTCATGGTAAGCCCATTGCGGCGATCGTTTCGACAGATGACCTGAGGCGTTTGGAAGCGACCGACGATGCGGCCGATCTGCGGGACGCGCGGGCCGCACTCGCCGAGGCGAAACACGCTGGGACCGTTCCGCTCGTGATGGTTCTGCAGAAGTACGGATTGGACCATCTGCTCGCCGGGCCGGCGCCGCGGGCCGGTCGTCCGCGTCGCGCTGGACGAACTCGCGTCAGTGCGAAGCGCTCTCGAAAGACCTCAAACGATCGTCGCCGGCGGTAGGCGCGGCTGAATGGCTGCGTACCGCGTCGTCTTGACGCCTGCCGCTGAGCGGCAATTCGCAAAGCTGTCGCATCAGGCGCGAGAGATGATCGCGGCGACGCTGGTGGCGCTCGCCGGTAACCCTCGGCCTCCAGGGTGCGTCAAGCTCGCGGGCGCCGAAGCCCTCTGGCGCATCCGCGTTCGACAATACCGCGTCATCTACCAGATTCTCGACGACCAGCTGATTGTCACCGTCGTGAAGATTGGCGATCGGAAGGACGTGTATCGGTGAAACCAGGCCGCTCGAAATCTGCCCGTGACGCTGAAGCAGGCCAGCACGGTGAATTATCTGCACGGGAAGGCAAGGCGAACGGACAACGAAGGGACAATCCGTGCCCTATCGGACAGCCATCGGCAATGCCCTGGCAGACAAGGTTTGCTCAAGCGCAACGACTTGACCCGCATGGGTTGAATACTCTGCGTGTCGTTGACCGGAGCGCGGCAATCCGGCTCTGACCCTCGCTGTCACGCTTACCGCGCAAAATCTGTAGGCTCCGGGGCTTTCCCCACCACCCTGAGGAGGGAAAGGTACGCGGCTCTGACTCTCTGATGGATCCATTCGTTCAGCAACTGGAGGCTTCGCTCCGACTTTCATCACTGATGGACCCATTTGTCGACCAGCTTGCGGCGCTGTGCCGCGACCACGTGACCCGAAACAAGTGGGTGTTCGTGCCGTCGCATGGTGTCGGGCGCACGCTCGGTGAGCGGATCGCGCTGGAAGGAACGAACTGGCTGAACCTGCGGTTCGTTACACCGCTCGACATCGCGCTCAGGATGGGCGCGCCGTTCCTGGTTGAACGTGGGGTCGATCCGTCCGAGGAGGGTCTCGGCGCCGCGCTCATGATGCGCCTGCTGCTCGACCTCCCGGAGGGCGGTTACTTCAGGCCGCTCGCGACACAGCCAACACTGGCGCAGGCCCTCTGGACGACGATGCGCGAGCTCCGGATGGGAGGGGTCAAGGCCGATGGTCTGCGGCCTGACGCGTTCGAATCCTCCGCGAAGCACCAGGAGCTGCAGGCGCTGCTGAACTCGTACGAGCGGTTTCTCGCGCAGAACAACCGCGGCGACATGGCCACTGTCTACGAAGAGGCCATGCGGCACCGCGACTGGTGCCCGATCCAGCCGGACGACTGCTGGACGGAGCTGCCGGATACGCCGTGGAATCCACTCCAGCGTCGTCTCCTCGAGTTGATGCCGGGCGAGCGCATCGTCCCGAGGGCCCTCTTGATCCCGGGTGCGAAGATGCCGCGGAGGCTCGAGGAAACGCACCTGCAGCGAACTGCCGCCGTCGACGAGGTCAATTCCCTCGCGTTCTTGTTGATGCCGCCCTCTCGGCCAAGTAGCCGCCTGCGGGCCAGCTCGATCGACCTGTTCCATGCTGGCGGCCGCGAAGCGGAGATCGAAGAAGTCTTCCGCCGTATCCTTGCGACCGGCGCTCCGCTGGATCAGGTCGAGATCGCATGCGCATCCGACGCGCATCTGACGCTGGTCTGGGAAAAGGCGCTCAGGCACGACTGGCCAGTCACGCTGGGCCCAGGCATCTCTGCAGCATCCACGCGCCCCGGACGAGCACTGGTCGGGTTCTGCGACTGGATCGAAACGGATTTCTCCGCCGGCCACCTCCGCCGGCTCCTCCAGTCGGGTGACCTGGGGATCGAAGAAGAGGACGAGGGCTTCAAGGCGGGTCATGCGGCGCGGACCCTGGCGCGCGCTGAAGCCGGATGGGGACGCGCGACCTACGACCTGTCGCTGGGCGTGCTCCAGAAGTCGTATGCCACGCGAGCCGCCGATCCGGATATCTCGGAAGACGAGCGGATGGCTGCGGCTGATCGCGAACAGCTGACCGGCAAGGTCAGACTCTGGATCAACCGGGTGATCGCGTCCGTTCCCGAGGAAACGGAAGGGTCTGTCCGCCTCCAGGACGTCGTCAGCGCCTCGATTGCTTTCCTCGAGCGTACGACTGCGCGCCTGAGTGCCCTCGATCATCGGTCGGCGGCAGCGCTCGTCGAGCATGTCACCGAGCTGCGCGCGCTGGGAGCATTCCGCTGTTCGCTCGGTGAGGCGCTGCGGTTCATCCGCGAGCGTGTCGAGTCGCTGCAGGTCGCGCCGGATCGCCCCAGGCCCGGGCATCTCTATGCGTGCCGGCTTCAGCAGGCGGCGTATTCCGGTCGCGCGCACCTCTATGTGGTTGGCCTTGAAGAAGGCCGCGTGTTCCCCGTCGCGGCAGAGGATCCCGTGTTGCTCGACAGCGAGCGCGCAGCGATCTCGCCCGAGCTCCGGCTGTCCACCGACAGGATCGACGAGGCGGTGTATTCCACGCTCGCGCGGCTTGCTGCGTGGAATGCAGGCCCGAGGCCCGACTCCCGAGCCCCGGCACGCATCACATTGAGCTATTCGTGTCGCGATACTCGTGAGTTTCGCGAGACCTACGCTTCGTGGTTGATGCTCCAGGCGTTTCGGCTGCAGCAGGGCGATCCGACTGCAGTCGTACTCCGACATGAAGGCGGCGCTCGGCGAGCCCGTCTCCTGCGTGCCTGCGGATCGGGCCGCCGCTTCGACCGAGTCGGGATGGTGGCTGCGCAGCGTGGTTGGCACCGGCGATCCCGGCGTCGCCGTCGTCGAGGCGGCATTTGCATCGCTCGCACACGGGCGCAAAGCCGAGGCGCATCGCGACTCCGAGGTGTTCACGCCGTTCGACGGCCATGTGCCCTCAGCCGGACCCGTGCTCGATCCCTGCGCGCCAGCCAATTCCTTCTCGGTCACCGAGCTCGAGTCGGCAGCCGCGTGCCCGTTCCGGTTCTTCCTGAAGCGTGGCCTTGGCATTCGCCCGTTGGAAGAAGGTGAGCGCGAGAAGGACGTGTGGCTCGATCCGCTGACGCGCGGCTCGGAGCTGCACGACGTCTACGCCGCGCTCCTGCGGCGGTGTCGCGCGGAGAAACGCCGGCCGAGCGTGGCGAAGGACGGCGCCTGGCTGGAGCAGTACGCGCGCAGAATCCTCGATCGCCTCAATCGCGAAATGCCGCCCGCAACGGCGGAGGTCCTCGATCGCGAGACGCGTGACTTCCTCGCGGACGTCGAGTTGTTCCTGGAGGCAGAAGCCGAAACGTCCGGGTCCGAGCCGGTCGGCTTCGAAGTGTCGTTCGGCCGGCCGCTCGACGGCGACCCCGAGGAGCTGGCGCGCGAGGAGCCCGTCGAGTTTGTGCTCGGTCCTGGCCTCACGCTCCGGATTGCCGGCCGCGTCGATCGGATCGACAGGGTGGCCCCATCCGAGTACCGGGTCATCGACTACAAGACCGGGGGCTACTGGCGCGACGACTGGAAGGGTTCCTTCAACGGCGGCCGCCGGCTGCAGCATGCGTTGTATGGTCTCGCCGCGCTCGAGCTGCTGAAGGTCAAGGACGCGAAGGCGAAGGTGACCGGCGCCGAGTACTACTTCTCGACCCACAAGGGGCGACGCGAACGGAAGCGCATCGCTGCCCCCTCGCGCGAGCAGGTCGCAAAGGTGCTCGCGGATCTGCGCGAGGTGATCGTCTCGGGGGCCTTCGTCCATGCGGCGGACGAGAAGGCCTGCAAGTGGTGCGACTACACGGCCGCGTGCGGCGGCGGCATTCACGAGCGATCGGCTGCCAAGGCGGCCGACCCGAGGCTCGTCGCGTTCGGAAGGCTGGGTGCGCATGAGTAAACCCCGCGCGCCGCAGCCAGCAACGAAGTCCGCCGCCCTCAAGGACGATCAGTTCCGCCGCGCAATCCGAGAGGATCTGCAGACCAACCTGCTCGTCGAAGCCGGAGCCGGCTCGGGCAAGACGCAGATGCTCGCCGAGCGGATGGCTGCCGGCGTGGCGACGGGCGTCTACCAGATCGAGCACATGGCCGCCGTCACCTTCACGCGCAAGGCGGCCTCCGAACTGCGCGGCAGGTTCCATCTGGCACTGGAGAAGCGGCTCGGAGAGATCAAGCGTTCGGCGGAGTGCGAAGGGTGGACACGCGAGTCTGATGCCCAGCGTCTAGAGTCAGCGCTGGGCAATCTCGAGCGATTTTTTGCGGGCACGATCCATTCGTTTTGTGCTCGTCTGCTGCGCGAGCGGCCTGTCGAATCGGGCGTGTCGCCAGGCTTCACCGAGCTCGACGAAGTGCAGGACGAGGAGCTTCGCAACCGCGCCTGGCGCGACTTCATCACCAGCGCGCGAGCTGGAGGGGATCCCGACATGCTCGCCCTGCTCGACACCGGCGTGCGGCCGAAGGATCTCGACTCCGCCTTCGCCACGATTTGTCTGAACGAGGACGTCGAATTCCCGCCGGGTGATGGTCAATGTCCCGAATCCGAAGCCTGCGTGGAAGGCACTCGAGAAGTTCTGGGGGAAGCTCGAAGGACTGCTGCCGGATCCGATACCTGACGAGACGAAGTGCGATATTCAGAACGCTGCGCGGCAGTACCGCGCGCAGCTGCGTGTTGTCCGTCGCAAAGCTCGATCATCCGGCGACGATCGCCGATCTGCTTGCACCGTGGGATCGCGATCTAGGCATCACCCAGAAATGGTGGTCGGAATCACCAGCTGAGAAGAAGCGAATCAAAGCCGTTGTCGAACCCCTGATTGCAAACTTCCGGGTCGAGACCGCTGCGCCGTACATGAAGGCCTGGCGGCAGTACGTTTACCGCCTCTCCGTAACTCTGCTCACGCGGGCGCGAGAGTACGCCGCCACAGAACGGCGTCGGCTCAACTCGCTCAACTATGGTGACCTGCTGATCCTGACCGCGAAGGTCTTGCGCGAGAACGCCGCCGTGCGCCGCGCGCTTCAGCGGAAGTATCGGTATTTGTTTGTCGACGAGTTCCAGGACACGGATCCAGTCCAGGCCGAGATCGTGTTCCTGCTGGCGGCCAGGAAGACGGACTGCAGTGCCCGGCGTCCGAGCCGGACCGGTGTGCGGACTGGCGATCGGGCCTCATTGCGCACCTCGGCGCGCTCATTCGTCGTCGGCGATCCGAAGCAATCAATCTATCGCTTCCGCCGCGCCGACATCGAGATCTACAACACCGTCCGCGAGCGCTTCGCCGATCCGTCCATCGGCCGCGTCGTCCCGCTCACGACGAACTTCCGATCAGTGCCGGCGCTCTGCGAGTGGGCGAACGAGGTGTTCGACGGGCCGTTCCCCGCGCAGCCGACGCCGCATTCGCCTCGCTTTGCGCGTCTGGATCCTGGCGGAAAGCAGGCCGGCCAAGCTGGTGGGATCTTCACGCTCAGCTACAGCGGTGAACCGAAGGGCGTGGCCGTCGAGGACGCCAATCGCATCGCGCGGTACATTCGCAGCGAGGTCGATGCCGGCCGCCGGAGGTTCAGCGATTTCCTGATCCTCACGCGCAAGAAGAAGGATCGGATCGCTCCCTACGCTTCGGCGCTCGAGGCGCTGAACATCCCGCTCGAGGTGAGCGGTGCAGGGGCTTTCGGCGAGTCCGAGGAGGTCAGCGGCGCTCACGACCCTCCTGCGCGTCCTCGCGGATCCCCAAGACCCGCTGCCGCTCATCAACGTGCTCCGCGGCCCGCTATTTGGCATCAGCGATCCGCGAGTTGTATCGAGTACAAGCAGGCCGGCGGCTGGTTCAGCATCTTTGCCGGTATTCAGGAGGAGGGAACTCCATCGCCTTTCGACCCGCGCGCCGCAAGCCGGAACATGCGGACAGCGGAGGGCGAAGGGCGAGGAGCGGTACGCGCCGCGTTAGCGGCGCTCGCAAGACTATCACCGCTGGACGCGCATGCTTCCCGCGGCCGCCGCGCTGGACAAGATCCTGGAGCACTCGGGCTACCTGGCGCTCGCCTCGACGACGCCTGGCGGTGTCGAGGCTGGCGACCTCCTGCACGCCGTCGATCGTGTGCGGCAGGTGGTCGAGGAGGGCGGCAGCCTGGCTGATGCCGCCGATGCGCTCGAGGCCGACAGCGAGTTCACCAACGAGGTCGAGTCCCTCCCCCTAGAACCCGGGCGCACCGACGTCGTCCGGCTCATGAACCTGCACAAGGCGAAGGGGCTCGAGGCTGACGTGGTGTTCCTGGCCGACCCACTGGGCGGGATGAAGCCGCGCGTCGACGTGCACATCGAGCGCAAGGGCGACAAGGCGCTTGGGCTGGTTCAAGGTCGAGAAGAAATCAGAGGGTTCGTTTGCCGCGAAGCTCCTGGGCGAGCACGCGGACTGGGAACAGCACAAGGCCGCCGAGGAGCCGTATCTCGAGGCGGAGCAGACGCGGCTTCTCTACGTCGCCGCAACGCGCGCGCGGCAGCAACTCGTGATCAGCCGCCATGCGAAGGGCACCGCCTGGGGCATTCTCAACGGTGCGCTGGCCAGCGCTCGTGAGCTCAAGGTTCCGGCTGCGGTCAGTGTCGCTGCGCCTGTCCCGGCCGTCTCTTCCGTCGAGGCGCAGGCCGACGCGAACGCTGTTCGCGTCGCTGCCCACGCCCGCGTCAACCAGCCCTCCTGGTCCATCACGTCTGTAACCGCCGAAGCGAAGCACCTCGCTCGCATGGCATCCCCGGCAGAGGCCGCCGCCCCGGATGACGCGACGAAGGTGGTTGCGCAGAACACGCCGAGCCATCGGGCGGACGCGGGCATGGCGTGGGGGACGTTGATTCACGGCCTGCTCGAGCACGCGATGCGGCATCCGAACGCGACGCGCGACGATCTGCGGCGACTGGCGATGTGGTTGACCGTGGAGGAGCCGCAGCTGCGTGCCGTGCTCGACGAAGCGCTGGACACGGTCGAAAGCGTGTCACGGGCGGAGTTCTGGAACGCCGCGAAAGCGGCGGAGCATTTCGAGGAGGCGCCGTTCGCAGTTTCTGATGGCGCGCGTGTCTTGACGAACGGCGTCATCGATTTACTGTTCAAGTCCGCAGACGGCTGGCAGGTTCGGGATTACAAGACCACGGTAGGTATCGAAGCGGGCGCCTATCAGCAGCAGCTCGAGACCTATCGCGCAGCTCTCCGAGCCGTCGGATGCGAGCCGGTGGCTGCGGAGATCGTGCACGTGAGGACTGCAGAATCATGATGGAAGCGATCATTGCCCAGGATCACGATCCGCAAACAGCTCTCGAGGCGGCCAGCGCCCGTCGCGGCCGAGGGCGCATCAGGCTGGTCCGACGCATCCTCAATCGCGTTGAGTGGCCGCTGGCTATTCTCGCTCTGCTGGTGGTCCCCGTTCTCATCCTCGAGGATCGGACGACGGACCCGGCCATCCGCTGGGTGTGCAGCTTCATCAATTGGTTCGTCTGGCTGGCGTTCGTCGCGGAGTTTGGGCTGAAGTTGTCGGTCGCGAAGCGGTGGCGCAGCGTCCTCCGCGCCTCCTGGGGCAACCTGCTCATTATCCTGCTCTCCCCTCCGTTTCTGGTCCCTGACGCCCTGCAGACCCTCCGCAGCGTCCGCGCGTTACGTCTGCTGCGGCTGCTGAAGCTGGTTCGCGGTGGCGCTGTCGCGATCATCGGTCTGCGCAGTGCGCGTCGCGCCATCGGATCGCATGGCTTCCCGTATGTGATGGTCTTAGCGCTCTCAGCGATCGGCCTCGGCGCCGCCGCCATCTACCGTGTCGAGAGCGAGACCGTCAGGTCACCCGCCGATGCACTCTGGTGGGCCGTCGTCACGGTCACCACGGTTGGGTATGGTGACGTCTCCCCAGTCAGCGGGGAGGGCCGGCTGGTCGCGCTGGTGCTGATGTGCGTTGGTGTCGTCGTTATCAGCGTCTTCACCGCGACGTTATCGAGCTTCTTCGTGGAGGAGGGTGCGGACAAGGAGTACGCCCGTCATGGAGCGGCGATTGAGCGCGATGGAGGAGCGGTTGGAAGAGGTGCTGAGCGGAGTTGCGGCGGCAAGTCGAGCTGCCGTTACGTGAATCAGCCTCGGCCGAAGGGACAGACGAGAGGCCTCAATGAGCCTGACACAGCTTAGCCGCATTGGTCGGTCCCGTGTCTTTGCGTCGAAACAGTCAGTCGTTACCGAATAGCTTGGCAGTCACATGAACATCAATTTCGAACCTACGACGGTCGCTGCTTTCTTGCAGCTGAAGGCCAACAACATGTACGGGAGAGCCGGCGAGCTGAACGCCGACATCGGCAACGGGGGCCCCCAGGGTGAGTCGTGGATCGACGTGTTCGCGTTGTCGTCGCTGCTCGTGAGCGATGGCACAGGCAACGACCGCGTCACGAACAACGGCGGCGGGCCCGACAACGACTACTTCAACACCTTCGCGGTGCACGCCAAGGGGATGGCCGGCTCCGACCAGACACCGAACGACGTCACCGCCAAGGTCACGCAGGGCCCGCTCACGTCGACCGGAGACGGCTTCATGGCCGGCTCCGACGACAACGGCTCCAACGGGGGCACCGTCGTGATCGAGAGCCGAGACGACCTCAACATCGACACCGTGAAGGTCGGAGCCGGGGGTGACGGGTCCGCCGGGGACGGCGGGTCCATCGGGGTGCGCTCGTACGACGGCGATCTCACGTGGCAGAACGGCGACGGCGACGTCGACGGGAACCCCAACGGAACGATCAACCTGAGCACGATCAGGAGCTGGGTCTGGCCGGACGGCAGCGTCCGCACCGTATGCGCTTCCCACACCTTGTCGAGCAGCGTCCGTGCCATGGGGACTTTCCTCCTCGGGGCGCTCATCGTGCGCGCACGAGACACTGTGTAGTCCAGTGAAACGTTCTGGACAGAATGGTAAGCTACGCTTCATGATCGACGCCGCGCTCTTTCCTCCGCTCGAGACCATGCTGGCGGTGGCGCGGACGGGCTCCGTGGGCGCGGCGGCGCGCCAGCGCCACATCACCTCCTCCGCGGTGAGCCAGCAGATCCGGCGGCTCGAAACCCACTTCGGCATCAAGCTCTTCGAGCGCGCCGGGCGCGGCGTGCGCCTCACCGCCGCCGGCGAGGCGGCGCTGCCCGTCGTCCGCGAGCTGTGGAGCGCGGCCGAGGCCGCCTTCGGGCAGCTCGCCGAAATGGCCGGCCGGCCCGCCACCACGCTGCGAGTGGCGGCGAGCGACTATCTCGGGAAGGGGCTGCTGGCTCCCGTGCTGCGCGACCTCCTCGACGCGGAGCCGCCGGTGCGCTTCGAGATCGTCACCACGCACTCACGCGCGGGCGTGCGGCTGGTGGCCAGCGGCG
This sequence comes from uncultured Candidatus Rokubacteria bacterium, assembly GCA_963733725.1. Lineage (GTDB taxonomy): Bacteria > Methylomirabilota > Methylomirabilia > Rokubacteriales > CSP1-6 > DASRWT01. Next base: position 10,248 of record CAVTFC010000012.1, read on the forward strand.
ACGTGGATCTGGCCGTGGTCACGGGTCAGGAGACGCCGCGCGGGCTGGAGAGCCGGCACCTCTTCGACCAGCCCTTCGTCTGGGTGGGCCCGCGGCGGCGGCGGCACGAGGGCGCGCCCCTCACGGAGCGGCTACGGCGCGAGCCCGTCTTGCGACTGGCCGCGGAGAGCCGGGGCCGCGCTCTGCTCGACCACTATCTCGCCGAGCATCGCATCCGCCCGGTGTCCACCATCGACGTGCCGAGCGTCTCGCTGCTGCTCTCCTACGTCTCGGGCGGGCTGGGCATCGGGCTGGTCCCCGCCCTCGCGCTCGCCGAGGCATCGCCGGACGCCATCGTCCACACGCCGGCCGCCGTACCGGCGCTGCCCGTCGCTCTGGTCTGGCGCGTCGCCGCGCGCCGCCAGCCCGCCCTGACCCGACTCGCCGCGCTCCTCGCCGCCGCCGGGACGCGCGCCGGCGCGAGACTCGCCCGAGCGCGCCGCACCCGGGGCCGTTGACGACGGCGCCATCCTCGGACATTCTGAAGCTCGATCATCAATGACGGAGGGACACCCGATGGCACTGCGGATCAACAGCGAGGCGCCCAACTTCACCGCCGAGACCACCCAGGGCCCGATCAAGTTCCATGACTGGATCGGCAATGGCTGGGCCATCCTCTTCTCGCACCCGAAGGACTTCACGCCGGTGTGCACCACCGAGCTCGGCTACATGGCGGGGCTCAAGCCGGAGTTCGACAAGCGCAACTGCAAGATCATCGGGCTGAGCGTCGACCCGGTCACGGATCACCAGCGCTGGGCCAAGGACATCGAGGAGACGCAGGGGCATGCCGTGACCTATCCGATGATCGGCGATCCCGAGCTGAAGGTGGCCAAGGCCTACGACATGCTGCCGGAGGAGTCCGGCTCCACGTCCCAGGGCCGGACGGCGGCCGACAACGCGACGGTGCGCTCGGTGTTCGTCATCGGGCCGGACAAGAAGGTGAAGGCGATGCTCACCTACCCGATGTCCACCGGCCGCAACTTCGACGAGGTGGTGCGGATCCTGGATTCCTGCCAGCTCACCGCGAAGCACAAGGTGGCCACGCCGGTGAACTGGAAGCAGGGGCAGGACGTCATCATCGTGCCGGCCGTCTCCGACGAGGACGCGAAGAAGACCTACCCGGGGGCTGGAAGTCGCCCAAGCCCTACCTGCGCATCGTGCCGCAGCCGAAGTAGCCGTCACGACGCGCCGCGCCGGTGGCCGCAGGTCCGGGCCGCCGGCGCGCGCCACGCTGACCATGCGCCTTCCCGATCGCGCCGTCGAGCTCGCCGAGGCGCTCCTGCGCGACGCGCGCGCCCAGCAGACCGCGGACGAGCACGCCCAGTCCCGCAAGCTCGCCCGCATGATGGCCGATCCGCACGGCAAGGAGCTGACCATCGCCCTGGCCGATCAGGCCTTCCGGAGCCACCGCCCCGCGCGCATCGCCGACCAGCTCGCCTATCTTCTCGAGCGCTACGGCGTGCCGCAGTACATGGACTGGTGGGAGCGGGTCGGCCTTCTCCTGGGCGGGGCCATGGCGCACTACCTTCCGAGCCTGGTGGTCCCGCCCATCGTGGCCCGGCTGCGCCACGAGACCCAGAACGTGATCCTCCCCGGCGAGGAGGAGGACCTGCGCCGCTACATCGAGGAGCGCCGACGCGCGGGGCTGCGGCTCAATCTCAACCAGCTCGGCGAGGCGATCCTCGGCGAGGCCGAGGCCGCGCGCCGCCTCGAGGCGTATCTCGCGCTGCTGGCCCGCGACGACGTCGAGTACATCTCGGTCAAGGTCTCCTCCGTGTTCAGCCAGATCGACCTGGTCGCCTTCCGCGCCACGGTGGCACGCGTGGCCGAGCGGCTGCGCACGCTCTACCGCGCGGCGGCCGCGCATCGCTACCGAGCACCCGGACGGCCGCGATGACCGCCAAGTTCATCAACCTCGACATGGAGGAGTATCGCGATCTCGATCTCACGGTGACGGCCTTCCGCGAGGTGCTGGACGAGGCGGAGTTCCTGCCGCTCAGCGCGGGCATCGTGCTCCAGGCCTATCTGCCCGACTCGCACCGCGTGCAGCGCGCGCTCACCGAGTGGGCGCGCGGGCGGCGGGCGCGCGGCGGCGCGCCCATCAAGCTGCGCATCGTGAAGGGCGCCAACCTGGCCATGGAGCGCATCGAGGCCGGGGTGCACGGCTGGCCCCAGGCGCCTTACGAGTCCAAGGCCGAGGTGGACGCGAACTACAAGCGCATGGTCGAGTACGGCACGCGGCCCGAGCATGCGGACGCCGTTCACCTGGGTGTGGCCAGCCACAACCTCTTCGACATCGCCCATGGCCTCGTGCTGCGCGAGGACCGCCGCGTCGAGCCCTGGGTCGAGTTCGAGATGCTCGAGGGCATGGCCAACCACCAGGCGCGGGCGGTGCAGGCGCGGGCCGGGGGCCTGCTCCTCTACGCGCCGGTAGTCCGCGCCGAGGACTTCCACAGCGCGATCGCCTACCTGGTCCGCCGGCTGGACGAGAACACCGCGCCCGAGAACTTCCTGCGCCACATCTTCGACCTGGAGCCGGGATCCACCGACTGGATCGCCGAGCGCGACCGCTTCCTGGCCGCCTTCGAGCTCGTGCCGGGACTCTCCGACGCGCCCCGGCGCACCCAGGACCGGGGAGTGGAAGCGGTCGCCCTTCCCCGCCCTCGTCTACTCATCGCGAGGTTCGAGAACGACCCCGAGACGGACTGGACGCTCGCGGCCAACCGCGCGTGGATCGACACCGTCGTGACCCACTGGCGGGAGCGGGCAGTGGAAGAGATCCCGCTCCAGGTCGGGGGCGAGTTTCTTGCGGGCGCGCGAACGGCGGAGGGGCGCGATCCCTCGCGGCCCGGGCGCGTCGCCTATCGCTACGCGCTGGGCGGTCCCGCGGACGTGGATCGCGCGTTGACGGTAGCGCGCGCCGCCCAGCCGGCCTGGGCGGCGCTCCCGAGCACCGAGCGCGAGGCTCGGCTCGAATCGTGCGCGATCGAGCTGAACCGTCGGCGCGGCGACCTGATCGGCGCGATGATCACCGACGGCGCCAAGACGGTGACGGAGGCGGATGCCGAGGTCTGCGAAGCGGTGGACTTCGCGCGCTACTACGCGCGAACGCTCCACGAGGTCGCGCCCGAGGTCGCCGATTGCCGCATGGAGTCGCTCGGCGTGGTGGTGGTGACCCCACCCTGGAACTTCCCACTCTCCATCCCGGCGGGCGGCGTCCTCGCCGCGCTCGCCGTCGGGAACGCCGTCGTGCTCAAGCCGGCGCCCGAGGCGGTGCTCGTCGGCTGGCGGCTGGCCGACTGCCTCTGGGAGGCCGGCGTCCCGCGCGACGTCCTCCAGTTCCTGCCGTGCCCCGACGATGAGATCGGCCGCGGGCTGGTGACGGACCCGCGCGTGGGGGGCGTCATCCTTACCGGCTCGGTGGAGACGGCTCGCCTGTTCCTGGGCTGGCGACCCGATCTCCCCCTCTTCGCGGAGACGAGCGGCAAGAACGCCATCATCATCACGTCGCTCGCGGATCGGGATCAGGCCATCCGCGATCTCGTCCGGTCGGCCTTCGGCCACAACGGCCAGAAGTGCTCGGCCGCGAGCCTCGCCATCTGCGAGGCCGAGGTCTACGACGACGCCGCCTTCCGGCGCCAGCTCCGCGACGCCGCCGCCAGCCTCGCCGTGGGCAGCGCGTGGGACCTCACCAGCCGGATCACCCCGCTCACCCAGCCGCCCGGCGCCGCCCTCCGGCGCGCGCTCACCGTGCTCGACGAGGGCGAGGAGTGGCTCCTCGAGCCGCGCCCGGACGCGGCCAATCCGCAGCTCTGGTCGCCCGGCATCAAGCTCGGCGTGCGACAAGCCTCCTTCTTCCATCAGACGGAATGCTTCGGCCCCGTCCTGGGGCTCATGCGGGCGGAGAACCTCGACGAGGCGATCGGGCTCGCCAACGGAACCCCCTTCGGCCTCACCAGCGGGATCCAGACGCTGGACGACCGCGAGATTGCGAAGTGGGTGGACCGCGTCGAAGCAGGCAATCTGTACGTCAACCGTCCCATCACCGGGGCCATCGTCGGCCGTCAGCCGTTCGGCGGCTGGAAGGCCTCGTCGGTAGGGCCCGGAGCCAAGGCGGGCGGGCCCAACTATGTGCTGCAGCTCGCGCGCTGGCGGCAGGTGTCGCGCCCGACCGGCGACGACGCAGCCCCTCCCGGAGCCGCTTGCCGCGCTCCTCGACCGCTGCCTGGCCGCTCTCCCGCAACACCGACGCGCGGACGCTCGTCCGGGCGAGCGCGGCACGCTACGCGCGCGCGTGGCGCGGACACTTCAGCCACGAGCACGACCCGAGCGCGATCCGAGGCGAGCGGAACGCGTTTCGCTACCGGTCGTGCCACCGCGTGATCGCGCGGGGAACCACGACCGCCGCGCTGTGCCAGGTTCTCCTGGCCGCCTGCGCGGCGAGTACGCCCCTGACGGTGAGCCTCGCGCCGGACTCCACGCCCTGGGCCTGGCTGGCGGAGTGTGACGGCGTGGAGCCCGTGGTGGAGGCAGAGGCAGGGTTCGTGGAGCGCCTGGCGCACCCGGGGGACGCGGAGCGCGTGCGCGTGTGGGAGCCGATCTCCACCGCGGCCCGTGCCGCCGCCAACGGCACCGGCATCGCCGTGATCGACGCGCCCGTCCTCGCCAATGGGCGCCTGGAGCTTCGCTGGTACCTCCGCGAGCAGGCGGTCTCCCGCGTGCTCCACCGCTATGGCAGCGTGATGGCAGGAGGAATTCCATGCGTGAGGAGCGCAGTCCCTGGCTGCCGCTGGCCGATGTACGTGTAATGATGCGAATTGAAGTAGGATCGCAGCCCAAAGGGGAGAACACCTTGAATATCCGACCGAATCGCGTGAAGGACAAGCTTGCCGCCGGCCGGCGTGGCCACCATCCTGTCCGGCACCAATGACCCGGACCTCATCGACCAGCTCGGCACCCTCGACGTGGACGGCATCTGGCTGGAGGGCGAGCACGGCGCGGTGGACTATGCCGACCTCGGCAACCTCACGCGGGCCTGCGACCTCTGGGGCAAGACCTCGGTGGTGCGCGTGATGGACAATGACTACGCCACCATCTACCGCACGCTGGACCGCGGCGCCCAGGGCATCGTGGTGCCGCACGTCAATTCGCGCGCCGAGGCCGAGGCCCTCGTGGAGGGCGCCAAGTTCGCGCCGCTGGGCAAGCGCGGCATGTTCACCAGCCGCCAGGGCTTCGGCGTGAGCGAGTACCTCAAGACCGCCAATGACCAGAGTCTGCTCATGGTGCTCATCGAGGACATCGTCGGCGTGAAGAATCTCGACGAGATACTCAAGGTGGACCAGATCGACGTCTTCTTCGTGGCGCCCAACGACCTGGCCACCTCCATGGGCCATATCGGCAACATGGGTCACCCGGACGTGCAGAAGACCATCGACGACGCCGATCAGGAAGATCGTCGCCGCCCGGCCGCGTGGCCGGCACCCTGGTGAGCCTGGACAATATCGAGCGCTACACCAAGCTGGGCGTGCGCGCGGTGATGACCAGCTTCTTCCCCTGGATCCAGGCGGGCGCGAAGACCCTGCTCGAGCGCGGGGCGGCGGGGGCAAAGGGCTGAGCTGCACGGGCCGGGCCCGCTGCGCCATCGTCCTCGCGGGGCTACTGGCACTCGCCCTCCTCGGCGCGCCGCTCGCCTCCGAGGCGCAGCCGGCGCGGGTCTATCGCATTGGAGTTGTCCTGCAAGGCGGCCCGTATTCCGTGGCCGTGGATGGGTTACGGGAGGGGCTTCGCGAGCTGGGATTCGAGGAGGGAAAGCAGTACATCCTTCACGTCCACGATACCCAGGGGGATCTGAAGGCGGTGGAGCCGGCCGCCAGAGAGCTCGAACGGGACAACGTCGACCTGATCTATTCGGTGACCACCACTGTCACGCTCGCCACCCGCGGAGCGACGAAGCGCGTTCCCATCGTGTTCTACGCCGGGGCCGATCCGGTGGCCATGGGTCTCGTCGAGAGCTTCCGGAAGCCCGGCGGGAGACTCACGGGTGTCCACGGCCAGCAGGCTGACCTCGACCGCGAAGCGCCTCGAGTTCCTGAAGGCGATGATGCCGAGGCTCCGTCGGGCGGTGGTGTTCTACAGCCCCGACAACCCTGCCGCGCGGTCGTCCTTGGCGTCATTGCGGGACGGCGGCCCGCCAGCTCAAGGTCGAGCTCGTCGAGCGGCGAGTCGCTTCGGTGGAGGAGCTGCGGGCGAGTCTGCGCTCGCTCCGGCCGGGGGAGGTGGATGCCCTCGTATACGTGGCCGACGCGATGGTGACGAGCCAGACCGACGCGATCATCGACGCGGCGAGGATCAAGAGGCTGCCCACCATGTTCCAGGAGCCCGCAAGCGTCGCAATGGGAGCGCTTGCCAGCTACGGCATCAGTCTCCACGCCGCGGGCCGACTCTCCGCCAAGCAGGTCCAGCGCGTCCTCCAGGGCGCCGCCCCCGGAGATCTGCCGGTCGAGCAGCTCGCCCGCCCCCACTTCGCCGTCAACCTCAAGACCGCCAAGGAGCTCGGCCTCACGATCCCCACCGTCGGTGCTGGTCCAGGCGGACGAGGTCATCCGGTGACCGCGGCACGTCGACTGGCGGACGCCCTGGGCGTGAAGCCGGGCGAGGTCGTCGCGCTGGTCGGCGGGGGCGGCAAGAGCACGGCCATGTTCCGCCTGGCGCGCGAGGTGGCGGAGAGCGGGCGGCTGCGCCATCACGACCACCACCACCCACATCTTCGGCGCGCAGACTGCGCTGGCGCCCGCGCGGGTGCTCGCGGCGGAGGCCACGCGAGAGCGCGTCGCCGCGGCGCTGGACGCCCACCGGCACGTGCTCGTGGTAGGCCCGACGGACCCGGCCACCAAGCGCGCGGGCGGCGTCTCGCTCGAGCTCTTCAGCGCGCTGCGCGCCTGGTTCCCCGACGCCTGCATCGTGAACGAGGCGGATGGCTCCCGTACCCGGCCCTTCAAGGCGCCCGCCGCGCATGAGCCCGTGATCCCGTCGGAGACGACCTTGGTGGTTCCTCTCGTCGGCGCCGACGTCTTCGGCATGCCCCTCGACGACGACCACGTGCACCGTCCCGAGCTGGTCGCCGCGCTGAGCGGCGCGCCGCCGGGGGCGCCCGTCACGCCCGAGGTCGTCGCCCGCGTGCTCGCCCATCCCGAGGGGGGCCGCAAGGGCGTGCCGCCCGGCGCCCGCGTCGTGGTCCTCATCAACAAGGTGGAGACGCCTCACCGATCGCGCGCCGGCGCGTGAGACGGCCGAGCGCCTGCTCCGGGAGCCGGCCATCCACTCGGTCCTGCTCGCCTCGGTCCGCTCCGACCACCCCGTCCTGGAGGTCCTCACGCGATGAACACGGTCGATACCGCGCTCGGTCCCGTCGCCACCACCGAGCTGGGCCCCACCCTGATGCACGAGCACATCGTCACGCGCTCCCCGGGCGTCCAGGAGAACTGGCCGCACCTCTGGGACCGGACCGGCATCCTCGAGATCGCCGAGAAGAAGCTGGCCGATCTCCACAAGCGGGGCATCCGCACCATCGTGGACCTGACCACGGTGGACCTGGGCCGCGACATCGACCTCATCGCGGCGGTGGCCAAGCGCTCGCCCGTCCGCGTGATCGTGGCCACCGGAGTCTGGTGGATGCCCCAGCGCTACTTCAGCGCGCATGGAGTGGACGAGGTGGCCGCGCTCTTCATCCGCGACATCACCCAGGGCATCGGCGCCACCGGAATCAAGGCCGCCATCATCAAGTGCGCCACCGACACCGCCGGCGTCACCCCGGTGATCGAGAACGTGCTCCGCGCCTCCGCGCGCGCCCAGAAGGCCACCGGCGTGCCGATCTCCACGCATACCTGGGCGGCGGGGCGCACCGGCGATCCGCAGCAGGCCATCTTCGCTCAGGAGGGGGTGGATCTCTCCCGCGTCATCATCGGCCATAGCGGCGACAGCGAGGACCTGGGCTATCTGCGCGGCCTGATGGAGCGCGGCAGCACCATCGGCATGGATCGCTTCGGGTTGGAGATCTTCCTGCCCACTGCCAAGCGGGTCGAGGTACTCGCGAAGCTCTGCGCCGAAGGTTATGCGCCGAAGATGGTCCTGTCCCACGACGCCAATTGCTGGTCGGACATGCTCACCGAGGACGCCAAGCGCCGGACCCGGCCGCTCTGGCACTACAACCACATCTCCGACGATATTCTCCCCGCGCTCCGCAAGGCCGGGGTCTCGGAGGACCAGATCGAGCAGATGCTGGTCCGCAACCCGCGGGCCATCTTCGAGGCACGGAAGGCCGGAAGCGCGTGATGCCGCGAGCAGCCGTGGCGACGCTGGTGGGGGCCCTGACGGCCGCGACGCTCGCCGCCTCCGCGCCCGCGCAGGAGACGTCCGCCTATCGCCCGGTGGGCACCGCGCAGGAGCTCGAGCTGGCGGGCTACGCCAAGGTCCTGTGTTCGGCGGTCTTCGTGTCCGGCCGCGACCCCGTCGAGGCGGCGAGGAACAGCGGTGACGTCCTCATGGCATCGGGCCGCGACAAGGTCGCGTGGCACGTGGACCGCGAGCAGAAGCTCGTGCGCATGACCCTCGACGGCGTCTCGCGTGAAGCCAGATTCTACGGCGACCAGGGCTGCATCATTCAACGGCCGGGCAGACCCGGCATCTCGTTCACGCCGGTACCGGTGAAGACGACGCTGCCCGATGCGATGTCGCAGCCCTGGCCGATGGGAGACCGGCTTCCGGAGGAGCCGCTGCCGGCGGAGATCGATCGCGCGAAGCTCGACGCGGCTGTCGAAGCCGCGTTCGACCCGGCGGGCCTGACGGCCGCGCTCGTCATCGTCCACAAGGGGCGCCTGATCGCCGAGCGGTACATGCCCGGCATCACCAAGGACACGCAGCTCGAGAACTGGTCGATGGGGAAGAGCCTCACCGCGACGCTGCTCGGGCTGCTCGTCAAGGACGGCACGTATACGCTCGATCAGGCGGCCCCGATTTCCGAGTGGCAGGCATCGGGTGATCCGCGCGGCCGGATCCGGGTCATGGATCTGCTACGCATGAGCAGCGGGCTCCGCTTCATCGCGCCGCGGGATCCGGACTATACGCCCGACAAGGGGTATCCGGACCACTTCTACATCTACACGGGTGCGGTCGACGTCTTTGCGTATTCGGTCAACCAGCCGCTGCAGTTCCCAGTCGGAACCGTGGGGCGCTACCGCAACTGCGACCCGCTGACGATCGGCTCGCTGATCAAGCAGGCGGTCACGAAGCGCGGTGAGGAATACCTGACCTATCCGCAGCGGGCGCTGTTCGACCGGATCGGGATCCGCCGCCAGGTGCTCGAGACCGACCCCCACGGCAACTTCCTCCTCTCGGGCTACAACTACGGCACGGCTCGCAACTGGGCCCGCCTGAGCCTGCTCTACCTGCAGGACGGCGTGTGGCAGGGACAGCGCCTGCTGCCGGAGGGCTGGGCGAAGTTCGTGAGCGCGCCGGCGCCGGCGTGGAGGCACCCGGTATACGGCGGGCTCTTCTGGATCAACGGCACCGGCGTCTTCAACCTGCCCAAGGACGCCTACTACGCGGCGGGGGCCGGCGGCCAGCTCGCCTTCATCGTGCCGTCACGCCAGCTCGTCGTCGTCCGGCTCGGCCACTCGAGCGGTTCCCGGGAGGGTACGCGCGCCCTGAATGCGGCCCTGGGGCTCCTGATGAACGCGGTCCCCGTGAACTGAGGAGGCATCATGCCCCAGCCAATCCCGATCACGCTCACCTGCGCCGACTATGCCCGCGTCATGCCGCTGGCCACCGGCGAGGTGAAGCCGGAGGGCATCGCGCTCACCATGCTCCTGGGCAGCCGCGGCTCGTGGCCCGCGCGCGCGGACATGATCAATCGCGCCGTGCAGGACCCGAAGGTGCAGGGCGGCGAGTGGTCCATGGCGCAGTATCTTTACCGCATCGACAAGGGCGATCGCCGCTACGTCGGCCTGCCGGTGTTCCCGCTGCGGAACTTCACCGCGCGCGACCTCTACGTCCGCCGGGGCGGTCCGATCAAGGGGCCCGCCGATCTGGCCGGCAAGCGCATCGGCATGTATAGCTGGAGCGCCAGCGGCTCCCTCTGGTATCGCCACTTCCTGCGCCACGTGGGACTGGACCCGGCGGCGATACAGTGGTGGGTCGGCGACATCGACACGCCGTGGTCCGCGCAGCCGATGGATGCGGCCGGGCTGCCCGCGGGGCTCAAGACTCCCCCGCCCGGCCGCTCGCTCTCGGACATGCTCATCGCGGGCGAGATCGAGGCCATCTACAGCCCGCCGCGCCCGCAACACTACCACCCCGAGCGCGGCCCCATCGCGCGCCTGTTCCCGGACTTCCGCCCCGTCGAGCAGGAGTACTTCCGCAAGACCGGCGCCTTCCCGCCCCAGCACCTCATCGTCCTCCGGCGGGAGACCTGGGAGGCGAATCCCTGGATCGCGAAGAGCCTGACCGCCGCCTTCAGCGCCGCCAATGACTGCTTCACCGCGGCGCAGAAGGGCTTCCCCTACGCGACGCCATGGCTGGAGGCGGAGCTGGAGGAGACGGAGGCCGTGATGGGCGCGGACTTCCACCCCTTCGGGTTCGAGCGGAACCGGGCCCAGATCGAGATGTTCGCCGGCGAGGCCTTCAAGCTGGGGCTGACCAGCCGCCTGATCACGCCGGAGGAGTACTTCGCGGACTTCCTCAAGGGGGCCTGAGCCATGCCGATCATCCTGGGCGCGGGCGCGTATCGCTACGAGGTGGCGAACGACTGGGCCAAGCTGCCGCCGGGGCAAGAGTTCAACGCCGACGTCGCCGCGGTCGGGGTGGACGCGCAGGACCGCGTCTACGCGTTCAACCGAGGCGCGCATCCGATGGTGGTCTTCGACCGCGACGGCAATTTCCTGCGCTCCTGGGGCGAGGGAGTCTTCCACCGCGCGCATGGCGTCCACGTGGCGCCGGACGACACGCTCTGGCTCACCGACGACGGGGACCACACCGTCCGCCACTGCACCCTCGACGGCAAGGTGCTGCTGACGCTCGGCATGCCGGGCGCGCCGCGGCCGTACATGAGCGGCGAGCCCTTTCATCGCTGCACCCACACCGCGCTGTCCCCGCGCGGCGAGCTCTACGTCTCCGACGGCTACGGCAATGCGCGCGTCCACAAGTACGCGCCGGACGGAAAGCTCCTGCTCTCGTGGGGCGAGCCCGGCACCGATCCCGGCCAGTTCAATATCCCGCACAATATCTGCTGTGACGCCGACGGCTGGGTTTACGTGGCCGACCGCGAGAACCATCGCGTCCAGGTCTTCGACGGCAATGGACGCTACGAGACCCAGTGGAACAATATGCATCGCCCGTCGGGGCTCTGCATGACGCGCGGCGCGCAGCCGCGCTTCTACGTGGGCGAGATCGGCGGCGCCCTCGCCGTGAACTACGACATGCCCAATATCGGGCCGCGCGTCAGCATCTATGACGCGAAGGGATCCATGCTGGCGCGGGTGGGGAACCGACTGGCCGGGCTCGAGCCGGACCAGTTCGTCTCGCCGCATGGGCTGGCGGTGGACTCACGCGGAGACATCTACGTGGGCGAGGTGTCCTACACGAACTGGGGCAACCGGTACAAGGGCCAGCCCCACCCGCCCGGGCTGCGCAGCCTGCGGAAGCTCGTCAAGCTCCCGTGAAGGCGGCCCCGCCGGGCCCGAAGGGCGGCTACTTCTCCGGGAGCGTCACCCATTTCCGGCGCGATCAGCTCGGGTTTTACGACACGTGCGCGCGGGACTATGGGGACGTCGTCCAGACGAAGATGGGCCCCTACCGCATCCTGATGATCTACCACCCGGACGCCATCGAGGAGCTGCTCGTGATCCGGGCCCGGGACTTCATCAAGAGCCCCGGCGTGCGCCTGCTCCAGCCCCTCCTTGGCGACGGCCTGCTGCTCTCCGAGGGCGAAACGTGGCTGCGCCAGCGCCGGCTCGTCCAGCCGGCGTTCCACCGGCAGCGGGTGGCCGGCTACGGCGACGTGATGACCGCGTTCACCGAGCGCCATGTGGCGTCCTGGAAGGACCGCGACGTCATCGAGGCGCACGCGGAGATGATGGCGCTGACCCAGGCGATAGTCGGCAAGACTCTCTTCGATGCCGACGTCTCCGGCGATGCCCACGAGGCCAGCGAAGCGGCTCGAGTCCTCGCGGAGGATTTCGGCGCCCGGCTGTCGAGCTTCCGTCTCGTGCCCAATTGGCTGCCCACCCCGAGAAACTTGAGATCACGCCGGGCGATCCGGCGCCTTGACGCCATCGTGCATCGGATCATCGCGGAGCGGCGCTCGAGCCCCGAGGACCGCGGCGACCTCCTGTCCATGCTCGTGCACGCGCAGGACGCCGACGATGGAACGCGGATGACCGGTCAGCAGGTCCGCGACGAAGCCATGACGATGTACATGGCCGGCCACGAGACGACCGCGGTGGCGCTGTCTTGGACCTGGTACCTGCTCGCCCAGCACCCCGAGGCCGAGGCGCGGCTCGCCGACGAGCTCGGCGGGGTCCTGGGCGATCGGGCGCCTTCGGTGACCGATCTGCCCCGGCTGAAGTATGCCGGCATGGTGGTGACGGAATCGATGCGGCTCTATCCGCCGGCCTACGGCATCGGTCGCCAGGCCGTACGCGCGACCGAAATCGCGGGCCACGCCATCGCGCCGAAGGACATCCTCATCGCGCCCACGTGGACGGTGCACCGTGACCGGCGCTGGTTCGAGGAGCCCGAGGCCTTCCGCCCCGAGCGCTGGGAGGGCGACCTTGCCCAGCGGCTCCCGCGCTTCGCCTATTTCCCGTTCGGCGGGGGGCCGCGCCAATGCATCGGCAATAGCTTCGCCCAGATGGAGGCCGTGCTGCTCCTCGCCACCATCGCCCAGCGCTTCCGGCTCTCGCTGATCTCCGGGCAGCGGATCACGCCCACGCCCTACGTCACGCTGCGGCCGGAGCCCGGCATCCGCATGCTGGTATGCTCGAAGACACCCTGAAAGGAGGCGCCATGCCCGACCCCGTGACGATGCAGATCTTCTCCGACTACGTCTGACCCTGGTGCTATCTCAGTACCGTGCGTATTGAGAGGCTGAAGAAAGAGCACGGCGTCAAGATCGAGTGGGTGCATTTTCCACTACACCCGGAAACGCCGGCGGAAGGTCTGGCCCTGGCCGATCTCTTTGCCGGGCGGGGACTGGACATCAAGGCCATGCATGCGCAGATGAAGGCGCGCATGGACGCCGAGGGGCTCCCCTACGGCGAGCGCACCCACACCTACAATAGCCGGCTCTCGCAGGAGCTGGGCAAGTGGGCCGACACCCAGCCCGGCGGGGAGGCCTTCCACGACGCGATGTTCCGCGCCTACTTCGTGGAGGCGCGCGATATCTCCCAGCCCGCGGTGTTGCTGGAGATCGCGCAGAGCGTGGGCCTCCCCGTCGACGCCGCACGCGAGGTCCTCGAGAAGCGGACCTTCAAGGCCGCCGTGGACGCGGACTGGAAGCTCTCGCGCCAGTACGGGATCACGGGCGTGCCGACCTTCGTCGTCGGCCGCTCCGGAGTGGTCGGCGCGCAGCCCTACGAGGCACTGGAGGGGCTCGTGAAGAAGGCCGCCGGCGCGGACGGGGCCTGAGGCCGGGCGCCTCAGTCAGGAATGCACGCGGTGACTGTGATCTCCACCAGCAGCTCCGGAACAGTTCAGCGCCGCGACGGTCACCGTGGTCCGGGCGGGCTTTGCGGTGGGGAAGTACTTGGCGTACTCCTCGTTGTAGGCGGCCACGTCCTCGCGGCGGGTCAGATAGGTCGTCGCCGTCAGGACATTGTCGAGCGAGGTGCCCGCGCCGGCCAGGATCACCTTGATGCGCTCGAGGGTGAAGCGCGTCTGCTCCCGGATATCCTTGCCCACCTCGCCGGTAACCGGATGGCGCCCGGTCTGGCCGGACACGAAGACGAGATTGCCGAACTTCGTGGCGAGGGAGAGGTTGGGGTTGGGCCGACCGATCTCGACCGCGACGATCTCTTTCCGGGGCATCAGCTGAGCCCCACCGTCTCGCGGAAACGGCGCAGTGTCTTCACATGATCGTCCGGGCTCGCCAGCCCCATGCCGGCGGTGGACACGCAGAGATGCGTGATGCCCCGCATGGCCCGCCAGGCCTCCAGCTCCTTGCCCCAGTCGGCGGGCGGGATCTGGGACAGGGTCATGCGGCCCTCGATCCCGAAGGCCTTCGGGTCGCGCCCGGCCTCGCGGATCATGCCGTGGAGCCGATCCACGGTCGCCTGCGCGGGCGCGCCGGGGCGGAAGTGGGGCATCCAGCCATCGGCGACGCGCGCCATGCGCTTCTGCACGGGCTCGCTCTCCCCGCCCATCCACACCGGAATGGGGCGCTGCACCGGAAGCGGGTTGAGCCCCGCGTCGGTGATCTGGTGGTGGGCGCCCTTGAAGGTGACCAGCTCCCGAGTCCAGAGCTGGCGCATCACGTCCACCTGCTCCTCGACCCGCCGGCCGCGCGTGGTGAAGTCCTCGCCCAGCGCCTCGAACTCGACAGCGTTCCAGCCGACGCCGACGCCAAGGCGCAGCCGCCCACCCGACAGCACGTCGACCGCGGCTGCCTGCTTGGCGACCAGCGCGGTCTGGCGCTGCGGCAGGATGATGATGCCGGTCACCAGCTCCACACGCCGCGTGGCGGCGGCCAGAAACCCGAAGAGGACGAAGGGCTCGTGGAAGCCATGGCGATAGGTATAGGGCCCCTTCCAGCCGCCCGGCCGCTCGGGATTGGCGCCCAGCACGTGGTCGAAGACCAGGATATGGGTGAAACCCATTTCCTCGACCGCCTGGGCATAGGCCTTGATGGCGGCGGGATCATTGCCGATCTCGGTTTGCGGAAGCACGACGCCGATCTTCATGGAGGTCTCCTCGAGGTGGGTCAGACGCTGCCCGGGACGATGCCGGGGGCCAGGGACTCGACATGCGCGCAGATCTCGCGCGGGCGCGCCAGCCACACCCGGTCGCGGTGCGCGGCGATGTGCTGCAGCGCGCGCCGCAGCCGGCGGATCCGGTACGGGCGGCCAATCACGAACGGGTGGAGCGAGATCGGGCAGACCAGCGGCTGGCGCGCGGACTGGGCCAGCATCTCGTCGAACTGGTCCACGATCATGTCGGCGAACTCGTCGGCGGTATAGCGATACCAGACGATGCCCCGCGTGTCGTTCACCTCGATGGGATAGGGCATGGAGAGGATGCGGCCCTTGCGCGTGCGGAGCCAGATGGGCTGGTCGTCCATGGTCCAGTCCATCACGTAGCGATAACCCGCCTCCTGCAGGAGATCCATCGTGACGGCGCTGTTCGAGAGCCAGGGGCTCATCCAGCCGACGGGCGGGGACCCCTCGTGGCGGGCGATGGCGGCGGTGACGCCCTCGATCAGCGCGCGCTCCTCCGACCTCGGCCAGATGGCCCTGCTCGTCGGAGTTGGTGACGCCGTGGCCGAGGATCTCGTCGCCCCGCGCCCGGAGCCGCGCCGGAATGTCGGGCGCCATCTCGTAGATCGCCGTGTTGATCTGGGCTTCCGCGGGCATTCCCAGCTCATCCAGCAGCTCGAACAGGCGCCAGATCCCCACGCGATTGCCGTAGTCGCGCCAGCTATAGATGCTGTGGCTCTGCGCCTGATCCGGCGGCGCGATGGCGGCGCCCTTGCCCACCCCGAAGCCGAAGGCCTCGATGTTCAGCGCCACGTAGACGGCCAGCCGGCGCCCGCCCGGCCAGTCATAGTCCGGCCGGCTGGTGATGCTCGAGTAGTCATAGCGTCCGTGCGTCGGCAGCATGTGCGGTCGGCCCTCCCGGGTGCCTATCCTACAGTGTCCCCTTGCCTAGCGGTTGCCCACGGCCGTAGCATCACGGCAACCGATGGAGCATCCCTTCCCGATCGTCCGCCATCCCGAGCCCGGGACGGCCTCTCCCGTCCTCGTCAGCGTGCCGCACTACGGCACCCAGGCCCTGCCCCATATCACCCAGGCCGATTACGGCGAGCCCTGGTTCGAGACCTTCGCCTACGGGTTCGCCGACACCTTCGCCAGCGATCTCTACGGCGACCTCCACGAGCACGGCGCCACCGTGCTGGCCACGCCCTTCTCCCGCATGTTCGTGGACGTCAACCGCCGGCGGGACGACTACGAGCACCGCGACGGTGAGGTGCGCTCCCGGCGGGGCGTGGTGCGCACCCACACCAGGCGGGAAGTGCCCATCTTCTCGCGCCCGCTCGGCCTCGCCGAGCTCGAGGAGCGCCTCCAGGCCCTCTACGATCCCTACTACGCGACGCTCGACGGCCTGCTCGACGGCCTCCGCGACACCTACGGCTACGCCTTACTCCTCGACGGCCACACGGGCAGCCCGCGGCGGATGAAGAACCACGAGGTGATCATCGGCACGCGGCACGAGGCCACCTGTGCGCCGGAGCTCGCCGCTTTGGTGGGTGCGATCTTCACCCGTCATGGCTTCGAGGTGCACGAGAACGTCGCGGGCTATACCGGCGGGAATATCGTGGCGACGTTCGGCCAGCCCCGGACCCGGCGCGTCCACGCGCTCCAGCTCGAGGTCAATGCCGCGCTCCTGATGACCACCAGCCGCGACGAGTTCATCGCCCACATCTCGCGCGGCGGCATCCCCGAGAAGGCCGATGAGAACATCGCCCGCCTCCACCAATGCCTCCGCGAAGTCGTGGCCGCCCTGCCGGCTGCGCTCGCCTCGCTACCCCCGGCGCGTGAGGGCGGCTGACGTCCGGCGGGCCTGCGCGGCGGCGCGCTCCGCGAACTCGCGACAGAGCCCGGTGTAGCGGCTCGGGTCGAGCAAGGCCTCGACCTGGGCGGGCGTGAGCCGCGCGCTCACGTGGGGATCCGCCGCCAGCATCTCGCGGAAGGGGCGCCCCTGGGTCACTGACCCTTGCGCGGCGTCGTACACCGCATCGTGCGCCCGCTGCCGCCCGATCTGCTTGCCAAGGTCGAGCATGAGGGCCTCCGCCATGATGAGGCCGCCCGACAGGTCCAGATTCTGCCGCATGCGCTCGGGAAAGACCTGGAGCCCCGCGAAGAGCGCGATCATTCGCTGGAGCACGTCGCCGGTGAGCTCGCAGGCCTGCACCAGCGCCCGGCTCATCATGATGCTGGTGGTGCGGTCGGCCTCGTGCTCGGTCTGCATGGCCTCCAGCGCGAGCGGGACCAGGGCGCGGATCTGCGCGGCGGCGGCGATGATGTCCTGGGACAGCTTCGGGTTGCGCTTCTGCGGCATGGTGCTGCTGCCCACGGTGCCCGCCGGCACCGGCTCCTCCACCTCGCCGAACTCCTGCTTCATCAAGGTGTAGATCTCGCGGCCGATCTTGCTGCACGTCGCCGCCAGCATGCCGAGGAGCAGGACGTACTCGGCCTGATGATCGCCGATGGTGCGCGCGGGCATCGGCATGGGCCGGAGGCCCAGCCGGGCCGCCATCTTCGCCTGCGTGGCGAGGCCGCACTCGCCCAGCGAGGCGAGGGTCCCGGCGCCGCCGCCCAGCATGGCCACGAACACGCGCCCCTCGCAGCCTTGCAGGCGCTCCACATGGCGGTCGAGCTCATCGATCCACACCGCCACCTTGAACCCGAACGTTGCGGGCAGGGCGTGCTGGCCGTGGGTGCGGCCGGGGAGCAGGACGTCCTTGGTCCGCTCGGCAAGGTCGGCCAGCGTGGCGAGGATGACGGCGAGCTGGCGCGAGGAAGATGGCATGCGCCCGGCGCACCTGGAGGAGCTGCCCCGTCTGCGTGACGTTCTGGGTCGTGGCGCCCCAGTGCACGTAGCCGCCGGCGTCTCCCTCGCAGGCGCGGTCCAGCGCCCACACCAGCGGCACCAGCGGGTGGCCCGTGCGCGCCAGCCCCTCCCGCACCGCCGCGAGATCCAGGTAGGACAGCTGCGCCTTGCCGACGATCTCCCGCGCGGCGGCCTCGGGAATGACTCCCAGCTCGCCCTGCGCCTGGGCAAGCGCGGCCTCGACATCCAGCCAGGACTGGAAGCGCGCCGGCTCGGTGAACAGCGCCCGCACGCCGGGGTCGTCGATCCGGAGAGAAGTGGGCTCTTCCTGCATGGCGAGGGTCTCCTGCTAGGAGCGTGAGGTGAGCTGATCCAGCCGCCAGCGCAGCCGCTCGATACCCGCCGCGGGCGGCGGCGCGATGACGAGGCTGAGGGTGCCCGTCGCATGGAGCGAGCAGGCGTACTGGAAGCGGCCCGGCTTGCGAAAAGGGATCCGGTAGGTCTGCCGCGAGCCGAGGATGATCGGCCCCACCTGGTGGATGACCTCGTCGTCGTTGGTGATCACCAGCACGTCGCGGACACCCACCGTGAGAAAGATGGGCGACGGCAAGATCGTGAGCGGCTCGCCGGCCTTCAGGCGCGCCGCCGTGCCCGGCGGGATCACGAAGGTGAGCGGCCCGCCGGTCTCGGGCAGCGGCGCGAAGGCGCCCCACACCAGCGCTCCCAGCGCGATCACGAGCCCGATCCCGGCGGCGACGGCCGCCGGCCGCCGGGTCACCGGACTTCGGCGCGAGTCGTGATCCGGCCCGCCCGCTCGAACTCCAGGGTGAGGTTGACCGTCTGGCCCGGCGTCAGCGAGCGCTTGAGCCCGATCAGCATCAGGTGATAGGAGCCCGGCTTCAGCTCCACGCGCGCGCCCGGCGCGAGCTCGATTCTGGCCACCTTCTCCATCATCATCATCCCGGACATGTTCCGCGTCTCGTGCACCTCGACGCGCTCCGCCACGTCCGCGGTCGCCGAGATCAGCGCGTCCGGCACCTTCCCGCGATTGACCACCGTGACATAGCCGCCGGCCGTGGAGGGCGCCCCGGGCTTCGCGTCCGGCATGGCCGCGGCGCGGCGGACCCAGGGCTTGTCGAGGACGATCGAGGCATCCTGGACGTCGCCCCCGGAGCCGCTTCCGTCAGGAGGATGCGGATGTCGTGCAGCACATCGTCCGACGGCGTCCCGAAGGGCGCCATGACCCGGAGCCGGCCCGCCGTGTCGATGAGGAATACCGACGCCGAATGGTGGATCAGATAGGCGGGCGGGTGGCTGCCGGGCAGATCCCGCCGGACCACCGAGACCCCATAGGCCTTCCACACCGGCTCCAGCTGGTCCATGGGCCCGGTGAGCCCGAGAAAGGTCTTGTCGAATTGCTCGGTGAAGCCGCGGAGGCGCGCGGGCGTCGTCCCGCTCGGGATCCACGCTGACATAGACGACCTGCACGCGCTTGGCGGTGCCGCCGAGCCGCTCCCGACCTGGGCCAGCTCCGCCAGCACGGTGGGGCAGACGTCGGGACAGCTCGTAGTAGCCCGAACGTCAGCACGACGATCTTCCCGAGGTGGCGGCTGAGCCGGAACTCGGTCCCGCTCGGCGGCGGGCAGGGTGAAGTCCGGCGCCGGGCGCGGCGGATCGAAGGCGCCGCTCCGGAGCTTGGCCGCTCCCGCGGGCGCCGACATGGGCCGGCACGCCCAAGACGGGCAACCCAGCACGAGCGCCGATGAGCGCGAGGACGCGGCGAGCGCTCATGGGCTCCCCGCCCCCGGATCGTCCACGCCGAGCTCGCGCAGGATCGACGCCTTCAGCGCGAGGAGCTCCGGGTTCGAGAGCACCCGGGGCCGTGGAAGCTTCACCTCGATCACCTGCTGTATCCGCGCCGGGCGCGCCGAGAGCACCAGGATGCGGTCGGCCAGGTGCAGGGCCTCCTCCACGTCATGGGTCACCAGCAATACGGTATGCCGCTCGATGGCGAGGATCCGCTGCAGCTCGGCCCGCATCCGCAGTCGCGTCAGCGCGTCCAGCGCGCCGAACGGCTCGTCCAGGAAGAGGATCTCCGGCTTCACGATGAGGGCTCGCGCCAGCTCGGCTCGCTGCTGCATGCCACCGGACAGCTGGTTCGGAAACGCGTGCTCGAAGCCCTCGAGCCCCACCAGCGCGATATAGTGGGCGACCAGTTGCCGTCGAGACTCCGCGGACTCCCCGTTCAGGCCGAACACGATATTGCGCTCGAGGTCGAGCCAGGGGAAGAGCGAGGGCTGCTGGAAGATGAATATGCCCTGGCGCCGGGGCTCCCGCACGGGCGCATCGTCCACGCGAACCTCACCCGCGTCCGGCCGCTCGAAGCCCGCGAGCACGCTCAGGAGCGTGGACTTGCCGCAGCCCGACGGCCCGATCACCGCCACGAACTCACCGTCGGCCACGGAGAAGCTGAGATCGTCGAGCACCGGCACCGGCCCGCCGCGGGTCTGGAAGGTCTTGGAGACCGACCGGACCTCGATCTTAGGTCTCATAGCGCCAGCGTACCTCGTCGAGCCGCTCCAGCCCTCGCATGAGGCTGTCGAGGAGGAATCCCACCACCCCGATGACGAACATGCCGGCCACCACGAGATCATAGCGGTTGCCCGCATTCCGCGAGTCGATGATCAGGTAGCCGAGGCCCGAATTCACCGCGATCATCTCGGCCGCCACCACCACCAGCCAGGCCACCCCCAGCCCGATGCGCATGCCGGTGACGATCTGGGGGAGCGCCGCCGGCAGCACCACCGAGCGGAAGAGGCGCAGTCCCCTGAACTCGAAGTTGCGCGCGGCGCGCAGGTACTTGCCGTCAATCGTCATCACCCCTGCCGCGGTGCCCACCACCATGGGAAAGAACGACGAGAGGAAGATCAGGAAGATCGGTGAGAGGTCGCCCACCCCGAACCAGAGGATGGCCAGCGGGATCCAGGCGATCGGGGAGATGGGGCGCAGGCCCTGGACGAGCGGGTTCAGGAACGCATGCGCGGTCCCGAACCAGCCCATGAGCATCCCCACCGGCACCGCGAGCGAGACGGCCAGGAGATACCCGACCGTGACCCGGAACAGCGAGGCCACCACGTGCTTGAGCAGGAGGCCCTGGCGGGCCAGGTCCACCAGGCCCACCGCCACCTGCACGGGCGTGGGAAAGATCAGGCTGCCGCTCAGGACCACGGCGACGTGCCAGATCGCCACCAGCAGGGCCACCGGGCCGAGCAGGGGCAGCCATTGCCGGCTACCGCCGAACATGGATCTCCACCGGGCGCGCATTGCGCTGGAAACTTTCGTCCACGTAGCGCTCGTAGGGGATGCGCTGCCGGATGATGCCGGCCTCGAGCGCGGCCTCCATCAGCTCGTCCATCTCGGATCGAATGAGCCGGAGGTCGGCGTAGGTCACGCGGTCGTGCGGGTTGGTGAGCACGTGCTTGAGCACGTCCGCGCGCTGGTTGAAGACGCCGGGTCCGGCCGCGAAGTCGGCGGCCAGATCGCGGTTGGCCTGCGCGGTCTCGAGCCAGGCGCCCGCGGACAGGACGTGATTCACGACCTGCTGCACCATGGGGCGCTCGCGGTCGATCAGGTCCTGGTGCACCGTGAGCACGCAGCACACGTAGTTCGGCCACTTGTCGCGCGTCATGTAGAGGACGCGGGCATAGCCCGCCACCTCGGCCACCGCGCCGAAGGGCTCGCCGGTCGCGTAGGCGTCCACCTGCCGGGCATAGAGCGCCGCCGGCATCTCGGGAGGCGCCATCTCCACCAGCTCCACGTCGCGCACCGTCATGCCCTGCTCCTTGAGCATCCGGCGGACGAAGAGGTGGTCCACCGCGAACCGGCTCGGAATGGCCACCCGCCGCCCGCGCAGGTCCTTGATGGTCTTGGCGGTGGAGTCGGAGCGCACCATGATCACCGCCCCCGAGCGGTGACCCAGCGACACGATCTTGGCCTTCACCCCGCTGTCCACCAGATCCATGACCATGGGCGCCAGGAGGTAGGCGGCGCGCACCTTGCCCGCCATGAACGACTCCTTGAGCTCGGGCCAGCCGCTGTACTTGCTGTACTCGGCGATGGACTCGGCCAGAGTGACGTCCACCACCGACCGGCCCTGCGCGTCACGCGACATCGCCACACTGGCGATGGGCAGGGTGAGGTTTCACGTGACCGGAAGCCCGCCCACCTGCAAAGTGCGGGCGTCGGGGCGGAGTGCCCCGCGGCCGTTGACCGCCACGTGCAGCACGGTCACGAGGACCACCCAGGCGGCCACCGCGCCCAGGACGAAGCCGAGGCTTGGGGAGCGAGTCGTCACGGGTCCATAGTGCTATATTCGTGCCGGACTGCCAATGAGCCCGGTTCGTCTCGTCCTCCTCCTGACGTGCTTGCTGGCCATCCCGGTCGGAGTCGGCACGTTCACCTTCGTCTACGCCAAGGGCTTCTCGTATCTCTCCACCGATCCGCGCGCCTGCGCGAACTGCCACATCATGAACCAGCAATACGACGCCTGGCTCAAGAGCGGGCACCGCCACGTCGCGACCTGCGTGGAGTGCCACCTGCCCGCCCATGGCATCGCCAAGTACGTGGCCAAGGCCGAGCACGGCTTCCGGCACTCGCTGGCGTTCACGCTCCAGAACTTCCACGAGCCCATCGCCATCACCCCGCGCGACCGCGAGCTCGTGCGGGTCAACTGCGTGCGCTGCCACGAATCGTTCGTGCATTCGGTGAACGGCGGCGCGGCCCGCCAGGAGCTCGACTGCCTGCACTGCCATGCCACGGCGGGGCACGGAGCGGGAGGATGAGCATGACATCGAGTCGCTCGCGGGGCAATGTCCGGATGTGGGTGCTCGCCATCCTGGGATTCGCCGGCATCGTGGGGATCACCGCGCTACTGCTGGCGCTGCTCACGAACATCTTCGAGCGCAAGCAGGAGGCGCGCGAGCCCTTTCAGCGGGTGGTCGAGGTGACCGAGGCGACCCTCGATCCCAAGGTATGGGGCCAGAACTGGCCCCACCAGTACGATACCTATCTCAAGACCGCTCTGCCCACGACGACCAAGTACGGCGGACGAGGAGCCGGCGCGAGCGACGCCGGCCCCGCCGAGCAGAAGATCGATCGGGATCCCTGGCTGAAGCGCATCTTTGCGGGCTACGCGTTCGCGATCGACTACCGGGACCGGCGCGGCCACTACTACGCCCTCTTCGACCAGGAGCAGACGCGGCGGGTGACCGAGCGCAAGCAGCCGGGCGCGTGCCTGCAGTGCCACGCCTCCAACCTGGCCGCCTACCGGTTCGCGGGCAAGGGCGACGTCATGAAGGGCTTCGAGATCGTCTCGGCCATGCCCTACGCCGACGCGAGAAACCTCAAGGACGACGCCGGCCAGCCCCTCATCCAGCATCCGGTCGCCTGCGTGGACTGCCACGACCCCAAGACCATGGCGGCGCGCGTCACGCGCCCCGGCTTCATCAACGGCATCAAGGCGCTCAAGGCCAAACAGGGAATCGCCGACTTCGATCCGAACCGGGACGCCAGCCGGCAGGAGATGCGGTCGTTCGTGTGCGGCCAGTGCCACGTCGAGTACTACTTCAAGGGCCCCAACAAGGTGGTCACCTACCCGTGGGCCAACGGCCTCCGCGTCGAGGAGATCGAGGCGTACTACGAGAAGGAGGGGTTCACGGACTGGGTGCACGCGGAGACCGGCACCAAGGTCCTCAAGGCCCAGCATCCGGAGTTCGAGGTGTGGAACCAGGGCGTGCACGCCCGCGCGGGCGTGGCCTGCGCCGACTGCCACATGCCGTACCAGCGCATCGGCGCCCAGAAGGTGAGCGACCACTGGGTGCGCAGCCCGCTCCTGAACCTCAACCGGGCCTGCCAGACCTGCCACGCCGTCGCCGAGGCGGAGCTGGCCGGACGCGTGTTGACCATCCAGGATCGCCACCACGAGCTGCTTCAGCGAGCGGCCAAGGCCACCACCGACATGCTCGACGCCATCGTGGCGGCCAAGAAGAGTGGGGCGCCGGAGGCGGACCTGCAGGCGGCCGCGGCCTTGCACAAGAAGGCGCAGTGGCGCCTCGATTTCGTGGCCGCGGAGAACTCCATGGGCTTTCACGCGCCCCAGGAGCTGGCGCGGATCCTCGGCGAGACCATCGACTTCGCACGCCAGGGGCAGCTCGCGGCCGATCGCGCCGGGCGCAAGCGGTAGGATGACGGCCATGGGAAAGCTGGAGGGGAAGGTCGCGCTGATCAGCGGGGGCGCGCGGGGTCAGGGCGCGGCCGAGGCGGAGACCTTCGCGCGCGAAGGCGCGCGGGTCGTCTTCGGCGATATCCGGGACGACGAGGGGCGAGCGGTCGAGGCGGCCATCCGCCAGGCCGGCCGCGAGGCCACCTATGTCCATCTTGATGTCGCCGTCGAGGCGGACTGGCAGAAGGCGGTCCAGGCAGCGATCGACCTCTACGGGCGCCTCGACATTCTCGTCAACAATGCCGCCATCATCATTCCGCGCGTGCCCATCGAGGAGCGCACCGCCGCCGAGTGGGACCAGGTGATGGCGGTGAACGCGAAGAGCGTGTTCCTCGGTACCAAGCACGCCATCCCCGCCATGCGCCGGGCGGGAGGCGGGTCCATCGTGAACATCTCCTCGATCGCCGGCATGGGGCAGTCGCTCCACCAGGAGCCCGCGTACGCGGCGAGCAAGGGCGCCATCCGCATCTTCACCAAGGTGACGGCGGCCCAGCACGCCAAGGACAAGATCCGCTGCAACTCGGTGCATCCCGGCCCGGTGGACACGGAGATGTTCCACAGCGCCTTCCGCGACCGCGAGGCGATGGAGCGCCGGCTGCAGCGGATCCCGCTGGGGCGCATGGGCACGGTGGCCGAGGTGGTGTCGGCGGTGCTCTACCTCGCCTCCGACGAGGCCTCCTACATCTCGGGCGCCGAGCTCCTCATCGACGGCGGCGCCCTCGCCCAGTAGGGCTAGGCCGGATCCAGCCCCACGATCTCGTTGAAGCGGCCGAAGCCGATGTACAGCGTGGTGTGCGCCACCAGCTCGATGATCTCGGCTTCCGTGAACTCGCGCCGCATCTCCGCCCAGAGGGCGTCGTCGACCTTCTGGTGGTCCACCGCGAGCTTCTCGGCGAAGCGGACGGCCGCCCGCTCACGCGGGGTCAAGAGATCTGAGGTCTCGTCGTTGATGGCCGCGATCTTCGCTTCGGTCGCCCCCGCATGCCGGGCCCCGGCATAGCGCAGGGTGAGTCAATACCGGCAGGCGTTCAGCCCGGCGATCTTGATCCGCACCAGCTCGCGGAGCACGGGGTCGAGCGTCCCCTCTCGCACCAGGGCGCCGCGGAAGGCGGTGAGCGCCTTGAACACCGCGGGGTTCCGCGCATAGGTCCGGGTGCTCGCCGAGGTGCCGGTCTGGCGCTCGGAGTCCTCGCAGAGGTGGCGGATCTCCTCATCGACTTCGTGAATCCCCAGCGGCTCGATCCTGGCCATGGATGTCTCCTCCTCCCGGTATCGTACACTAGCCCGACGACGACCAGCGATGGCGAACGCAACGATGCGGCGGCGTGAATTCATGAAGGCCGGCGCGGCGGCGGCCGCCCTGGCGGCCACGCCCGCGTGGGCCCAGGGCGTCCAGCCCCGGCGGGGTGGAACCCTGCGCCTGGTCGGCTTCGAGCCGCCCACCTTCGATATCCACGCCTCGGTATCGTTCCAGACCCAGCTCATCTCGTCCTTCGCGCACCGCACCCTGTTCAAGTTCGCGTACGGGAGCAAGTACGGACCCTCCGACTTCAGCCTCGTCCCCGACATCGCCCAGAAGGCGGAAGTGTCCAGGGACGGCCGCGCCTACACCATCACCCTCCGCCGCGGCATTCGCTGGGAGAAGAAAGCGCCGCTGAATGGGCGCGAGGTGGTGGCCGCCGACGTGAAGTACACCTGGGAGCGGGCGCTGAAGAAGTCCCCGTCCGCCGGCTTCCTGGGCAAGATCGAGGCGGTGGAGACGCCGGCCCCCTACACCGTCCGCGTGCACCTCGCGGACGCCTACGCGCCCTTCCTTCACAACCTCGCCGAGCCCTGGAACGCCATCCTCCCCCGCGAGGTCGAGGAGAAGATGGGCGACTTCAAGGCGGCGGAGTCCCTCATCGGCTGCGGGCCCTTCGTGCTGGAGAAGTACGAGCCCGGCGTGAAAGCCACCTTCACGCGGAACCCCGACTACTACGAGAAGGGCCTGCCCTATCTCGACCGGATCGAGTGGCTGTTCCTGAAGGACCGCGCGACCCAGCTCTCGCTGTTCCGCGCGGGGCAGATCGAGATGCCCTACTACGACGGGCGCATCCCGCGCTCGGAGACTCCCTCCTTCAAGAAGTCGAATCCCGCCAACCCGCTGCAGTTCTGGGACGGGTTGGCCGTGCGCTCCTTCGCCTTCCGGACGGACAAGGCGCCGTTCAACGACGTGCGCGTGCGCCGGGCCTTCTCCCTCGCGCTGGATCGCAAGAAATGGGTGGCCCAGCACCTGGAGGGCCAGGGGTACGAAGGCCACGGCCCCATCCCGGCGCCCATGCGCGAGTGGACGCTTCCTCCCAAGGATCTCGGACCCGGCGCGCAGTGGCTCGAGTACAACCCGGCCCTGGCCAAGAAACTCCTCGCCGAGGCGGGCTTGCCCAATGGCATGAAGGTGAAGTGCACGCACTGGCCCGGCTATGGCCCCGAGTTCGCGGAGGACCTCGAGCTGCTCGCCTTCTACCTCAAGGCGGTCGGCATCGAGCTCCAGATCGTGAACGAGGAGTACGGCAACTACATCCGCGGCTCGTTCCGGGGCAAGTTCGACGAGGTGACCTGGGGGCCGTCCTCGATCTTCACCGAGGTGGACGGATATCTCTACAACTCCTTCCGCTCCGGCGAGCCCAATAACCGCAGCCGCGTCAGCGACACCCAGCTCGACGTGATGCTGGACGCGCAGCGCCGCTACACCGCGAAGTCGTCGCGCAAGAAGGTGATCGACGACATCCAGCGCCACGTCTCCGACCAGGTCTACTATGTCTTCACGCCCTACCCCAAGCAGGTGTCGTCGTGGAGCTCGCGGGTGAAGAACCTCGGGATGAAGAACTGCTTCGACAAGGGCGGCCAGCTGGAGGTGGTGTGGCTGGAGGAGCCCAAGTAGCCTCAGCCAATCTCCGCGCCCCAGGGCTCCATGGCTGGCCGCAGCGGGGTGAACTCTCGCACCCGGCCCGCCGCGCCCGCCACGATGGTGTCGATCCGCGCGCGCTCGTCGGTGGACAGCTCGAGCTCGGCGCCGGCGTCATTGGCGTCCACTTCCGCGGGCGTGCGGGCGCCTACCAGGGCCGTGCTGATGGCGGGATTGCCGAGCACCCAGGCCAGCGCGAGCTGGCTCAGCGTCACGCCGCGCGGCTCCGCGATCTCCCGGCGCAGCCGCTCCGCCACGCCGACATTGGTCTTGAAATTGTCGCCGCGGAATATGGGCTGGCCGAAGGCCACCCCGCCTGCGCGCCAGTCGCGACTGCTTTCGAAGGCGGTGGCGGTGGTGAAGGCGCCGGTGAGGAGCCCGTGGCCGAGCGAGCCATAGCCCATGACACCGATGCCGTTGGCGAGGCAGAAGGGGAAGGTCTCCGTCTCCTGGCGCCGGTCCAGCAGGTGATAGCCCACCTGGGAGACATCCACGCGGCGGGTGCGCAGGCAGTCCGCCAGCATGGCCCCCGTGAAGTTCGACACACCGACGAAGCGGGCGCGGCCAGAAGCCACCACCTCCTCCAGCGCGCGCATGCTCTCCTCGAAGGGCGTCCCGGAATCCGGCCAGTGGATGAGCAGCACGTCCACCCAGTCGGTGCGCAGGCGCTTCAGGCTGGCGTCGATCTCCGCGAGGATGTTCGACCGGCTGGCATCGCGCAGGGGCCCGAGCTGCCCGGGCGGCGGCGCCTTCACCCCGCACTTGGTCACGAGAATGAGGTCCTTCCGGCGCCCCTCGAGCGCCTGCGCCACGACCTCCTCGGAGTGGCCGGCGCCATAGGCGGGCGCCGTGTCCACGCAGTTGACGCCTCGGTCCAGGGCGCGATGGATGGCCTTGATCGCCTCGCCGTCCTCGATGGCGCCGTAACGGTCGCCCGCCATCGGCCAGCAGCCGAATCCCACCACCGACACCTTCAGTCCAGTCCGGCCGAACGGGCGATAGCGCATGATGACCCCCTGTTTTGCTAGAGTCTGCCACAAGGAGAAACCCCATGCCTCGAGTCGCTCCCGTCACCGGCAAGTCCGACGTCGCTCCCGAGCATGCTGCCATCGTGGATGGCGTCGTGGAAATGTTCGGGAATGTCCGCGGCCCCTTCAGCATCCTGCTGCACAGCCCCAAGCTCGCGGAGCGGGTGCTGAGCCTGGTCAAGTTCTACCGCGACGAGAGCGTGGTGGAGGGCCGGCTCCGCTCCCTCGCCATCCTCACCGCCGTGCGCGAGCGCGAGGCGGCCTATGTGTGGGCCGCCCAGGTGGGCGCCGCGCGCCGCGCCGGCGTCCGGGAAGCGGCCATCGACCTGATCCGCGCCAAGGGCGACCCCGCGGGCCTGCCGCAGGAAGAGCGGGAGATCGTGGCCTATACCCGGCAGCTCATCCGGACGAACCGCGCGGACCAGGCGGCCTTCGATGCGCTCCAGAAGCGCTACGGAACGAAATGGCTCGTGGAGCTGACCGCGGCGGCGAACTACTTCGCGCTCCTCTCGGGCATGGTCAACGCGTTCGAGGTGCCCGCTCCGCCCGACGGCGACAAGCTTCCCGCATAGCGAGTCCGGGCCTAGAGCCGCCAGTCCTGGTGCCAGGTCGAGTCCGCGCCGATTCCTTCCCGGGCCACTGCGACCTCGACCAGGTAGGGCCGATTGTCTCGCGTGATCCGCTCCATGCCGCGCCGGAGCGCGGGCTCCAGCTCCTTCACCGTGGTCACGCGTTCGCCTTCCACACCCTGCGCGCCGGCCAGCGCGACATAGTCCGTGGCGGGCGCGCCCAGGAAGAGCCCCGGATACTTTCCCTCGCGGATCATCTTGCTGTCCGGCACCTCGCGCGCCCAGTTGTGGCGCACGATCTGGTAGCTCTCGTTGTTGGAGACCACGGTCAGCACGGCGGTGTTGTACCGCGCCATGGTCCAGAAGCCCGCCGCGCTATAGGTCAGCGCGCCGTCGCCCAGGTTGAGCACCACCGGCCGGTCGCGGCCCACCGCGATCTTGGCGCCGATGGCCGCCCCCACGCCCCACCCGAGCGAGCCGCCGCCGCTTCGCGTCCAGGCCAGCCCACCGTGGCCGAAGGGCACCAGCCCCGTGCGCGCCGTGGAGCTCTCCTGCACCATCACGGTCTCGCGCGGGAGGATCTCGGCAAAGTGCGCGCCCAGCACGGCCGGGTGCACGGGCGAGTCGTGCTGATGCTCGCGCGCGAGCGTCTCCTCGCGCTCGATGAGGAGCTTGGCGAAGGCGCGCACCTTGGCGCGCTGGCGGGCCCATCCGGCCGCCTTGTCGGCGCCGGCCAGCCGGGTCACCGCGTCGCCGAGATGCCGCAGCGTGTCGCGGAGCTCGCACTGCGCCGCGAGGTCCAGCGGATAGTGCCGGCCCATCAGAAGCGGATTCGGCCCGATCTGCATCACCGCCGGCTCGCTCACGCTGCCGTGCACACCCTGGCAGCCGACCAGGAACAGGAGATCGGGCTTGAGGCCGGTGACCTTCTCGAAGTCCTTGGCGACGGGATACATGCCGCAGTAGAGCGGATGGCGCGTGGGGAAATTGGCGAAGATCTGCCGGCTGGCGAAGACGGGCGCCTCGAGCGCCTCGGCCAGCCGCACCGCCTCGGCCTGCGCCCCCTCGCGCGTGACGTCGTCGCCGAACATGAGCACGGGGCACTGCGCCTCGGCCAGCCGGCGCGCGATGGCCTCGACGGTCTGCGGGCGCGCCGCCGCGGGTCGCTCGATCTGGTAGTTGGCCCCTTCCCCGATCTGCGCCTCCAGCCCCTCACGGAGGAGGAGCTCCGCGCTGATGGAGAGGTACACCGGGCCCGTGGGCGGCGTGGTGGCCTCGCGCAGCGCGCGAATGGTGGCCACGGTGATCGCGGCCGGGTTCGCGTGCACCTGATAGGACGCGCGCGCCTCCTTGGTGATCGGCCGCATGGACTCCGCCTGGCTCAGCCCCGGGAAGGGCGCGAGCCCACGATAGTCCTGGAGCTCGGACGCCCAGTCCCCCGCGATGACCAGGATCGAGGATCCCGCCACCTGCGCATTGAAGAGCTGGCCCGCGAGCTGGTACGAGCCGCCCATCACATGCGCGATCACGACGCCCACCTTGCCGCTGATCCGGTGGTAGCCGTCGGCCATGGCCGCCACCAGCCCCTCGTGCTTGCCCATCACCAGGCGCTGGTCGCCGTCCTCGGCGATGGCGGCGAAGATTCCCGTCTCCGCGGAGCCCGGGTTGGTGAAGAGGTACTCCACCCCCGCGTCCTTCAGGGTCTGGAGGAGGAGCATGCCGCCGGTGCCGGTGATGGTCTTCCGCATGGATGACCTCATGTCTGGGTGGCGAACTGGCGCTTCAGAGCATTGACCTGCCCGAGATACCGCCGGACGTCATGGTCGCCGCAGCGCTGCCCCGGCGTCAACCGGAGCCCGCGCCGCGCATAGGCGCTGCCCGCGCCCTCGCCGCACAGGTGGATCAGGGCGGCCAGATCCTGCTTCTGCTTGAGCGTCGCCCCGGCGAGCCGGTGGCGGGCCAGGACGCGCGCCACCTGCCGGTCCAGCAGGGCCGCGGTGAGCTCGACGGCGTGGCTCGGGATCACCCGCGTGTAGAGGCGGTTGAACCAGCACGAACGGAGATCGTTCCAGGGGCCGTCCTCCACCACCACGTGATCGTGGATGCAGTAGCGCCGGGCCTCCTGGAAGGTCGCGTCCGTGAGCTGGAACATGCCCACCGCGCTGGAAGCCGGCGAGTAGAGCGCGAGCGGATTCCAGCTGAGCTGCCAGCGCCAATACGTCCGCGCCAGGGGATCGCCGGCGCTCTCGACCTGGGCGAGGGCGCCCAGCAGCTCGGAGGTGATGACGGCGGTCGAGTGCTCACGGAAGAGCGAGCCGTATTGCCGCCACGTCTCGGACGGCGCCTTGGCCAGCACGCGGTCCACGGGGAAGAAGAGCTCCGACGGCTTGCGGATCACCTGGTACACCCAGTTCGCCGCCACCCAGATCGCGAGCACGAGCAGCGCGCCCAGGAGGATACGGATGGCCAGCGGCGCCGCCAGGAGCGCGAGCAGCGCGCGGCGCCGCGGCCGCCCGCGGTGGGAGACGGCGCGGGCGGGACGGGGGCGCGTGCGTCGCGCGGGGGTTCGGGTGGCGAGGGAATGGGCCATGACCGGGGGGCTCTATGAGTGCCCCTACTATAATTCACGCCCGGGCCGACGGTAACTGTGACCTGGCAGAGACGGCGTACCCTTCGCGCCAAGTGCCTGATCTCTCGATGCGAAGTCCGTGGCACCGGCGTTGCTAACTTCTACGATGCAACTATCAAATCGAAGCCAGCCTCGACTGGCCGAAGCTCGACATGGAGGAGAGCGCAACCTATGAACCGCATGAACTGGGCAGTCGTATCGATGCTGACCCTGCTTCTGGTGGGAGGCCTCGCCCTCGATGTGAGCGCGCAGCAGCCCGCCGCGCCCGCGCCGCCGGCGCAGACCGAGATCGAAGCCCGCGGCGCCGTCGGATAGCGGCTCGACGCCGTCCGCGCCGCAGCCGGCAGCAGCGCCTCGGGCTCAGGTACAGACGCCGGCTCAGGTGCCGTCGTCGAACGTGCAGATCGAGAGCAAGCAGATCGAGAGCAAGTCGGAGCGCGTCGAGCGCGTGGTGGAGCGGCCCGGCGGGAGCTCCTGGGAATGGATCGCGACGGTTGCGCATGGTCCATCGGCGCCATTCTCTTGATCGTGATCGTGGTCGGGCTCGTGGCGATGAGCCGGCGCACCGAAGAGGTGACGCACACGCATCGCATGCTAGCTCGCTAGCTTCGCTTTGCGTCCCGGCGGCGGGCGCGATAGAGTCTCCGCGGCAGATCAGCCGAGACTCAGTCACGCTCGCTGACCGGGAGGCCGGTCATGACTTGGTCGTCGACGATGCGGTGGAGATTGGTTCTCACCCTGGCCGCTGCCTGTGCCGGGCTCGTCCGTGGCCGGCCGTCGCGCAGCAACCGCCCACGCCAGCAGCCGCCGCCCAAGGAAGAAGAGCCTTCTGGGCTGTCGGGCGTCTCAAGGGTGGTCCGGGCAATCAAATGGCGCCGGTGCCTCCCTTCCCCATTCCGATGTCTGCTGAGAAGCTCCCGCATCAGCAAGATCGAGCTTCCGCCAGGCTTCAAGGCGGAAATATGGGTGTCGGAGATCCTCGACGCCCGGGGGAGCGTCAGGGCGACAAGGGGACGGTCTTCGTCAGCTCCAACTTCGTGGCCGGGAAGATCTACGCCGTCGTGGACAAGGGGGCGGAAAGCGGGAGGTCAAGACGCTGGCCGAGAAGCTGATGCTGCCCGACGGCATCGAGTTCCACAAGGGCTCGCTCTACGTGGCCACGCCCAAGGAGATCACGCGCTACGACATATCGAGGACACGCTGGACAAGCCGCGCGACCCGGTGATGGTCTACGAACCAGCTCCCCGGCGACATGCGCACGGCTGGAAGTTCATCAAGGTCGGGCCCGACGGCAAGCTCTACCTCCGGGTGGGGGCGCCCTGCAATATCTGCGAGCCGTCGGAGATCAGATGACGGGCAGATCCGGCGCATCAATCTCGACGGCACCGGCATGGAGGTCGTGGCGCGCGGCGTGCGCAATACGGTGGGGTTCGACTTCCATCCGAAGACGAAGGAGCTGTGGTTCACCGACAACCAGCGGGACTGGCTGTCGGAGGATCTACCCAATGACGAGCTGAACCGCTCAGCAAGCCCGACTGCAGCACTCGGCTTTCCCTACTGCCATCAGGGCGACTTCGCCGACCCCGAGTTCGGCTGGGGCAAGTCCTGCGCGGAATACGTGAAGCCCGCCGTGCTCCTCGGCGCGCACGCGGCGCCGCTCGGAATGCGCTTCTACACCGGCAAGATGTTCCCGGAGAAGTATGACAACGCCATCTTCGTCGCGCGCCACGGGCTGTGGAACCGCACCGAGAAGTACGCGGCGGACGTGGTGGCGGTATTCCTCAACGACAACGGGACGGTCAGGAGCGTGGAGCCCTTCCTGACCGGCCTCGTGGAGGACAATGCCTATCTCGGCCGGCCGGTGGACGTGCTCGTCCTCAAGGACGGCTCCCTGCTCGTCTCCGACGACCACGCCGGCGCCATCTACCGCATCAGCTATCGCAAGTGATCCGCCAGGCGGGGCGAGGGCAGGTGATCCCGCCCTCGTCCCGCGCGATGGCGCGACCGGCGGCGCTGCTGGGGCTGGCCGTGATGGCGATGGCGGCCCGGGGATGGCCCAGCCGCTCGAGGAGCGCGTCAGCTGTGCCACGCCTGTCATGGCCCCGCCGGGCAGTCGGTCTTGCCGGACACGCCCTCCCTCGGAGGGCAGCCCTCGTCTTCGTGGTGGCCCAGCTCTTCCTCTTTCGCGACGGCCGGCGCAACAACGCCCCCATGGTCGAAGCCGCGAAGGGGCTCACCAACGACGACCTTCGCGCCTTCGCGGGCACATCTCCCGCTGACCCTCCCCGGCTCCTCCGCGGATCCCCTGATGCCGCCCGCTTCGCGCGGGGGCAGGCGGTCACTCGCCAGCACCGTGCGGCGTCTGCCACAACCCGGACTTCTCCGGCCGCGAGCGTGCCGCGGCTCGCCAACGAGCGCGAGGACTATCTCCTCAAGGCGATGCGGGAGTACAAGAGCGGGTCGCGGATCGGCTATGCCGGGGCCATGGCTGCCGGAGCTGCAGCGACTGAGCGATCGACGACCTGCAGGACGTGGCGCACTTCTTCGCCCACCTTCCTGCCCGCCGAGGTGACGGCGCCACGCCTAAGTCGTCCCCGCCTTGAGGTCCGCGAGGTGACGGCCCACTCCCGCGATCATGGACGCCAGCTCCGACGTGACCATGACCAGATCATAGCCGCGCTTCACCGCTCCCGCCGCGAAGGTCCCGCTGGCGCAGTGCATGCAGACCTTGATGCCGTGCTTGTGGGCGGCGTCGCGGATCTTGTCGCAGGTCGCCATGTGCACCGGGTCCGGGTTGTCGGGGCGCGGGTTCATGCCGAGCGCGAAGGCCAGATCGGACGGGCCGATGTACACGGCGTCCAGCCCCGGCGTGGCGCAGATCGCGTCCAGGTTGGCGAGGCCTTCCTTGGTCTCGATCATGCCCATGACCACGATCTCGTCGTTCGCCTTGGCCAGGTAGTCGGGGCCGCCGTAGTGCACGGCGCGGACGGGGCCGGAGGAGCGCATGCCCACCGGCGGATAGCGGCAGGCCGCCACCGCCTTCGCCGCGTCCTCGGCGGTATTGATCAGCGGCACCAGGATGCCGTAGGCGCCGAAGTCCAGCGCCTTCATGATGGTGGGCGGATCGTTCCAGGGCACGCGCACCACCGGCACGGTCTCGGTCTGCGAGATCGCCTGCAGCATGGGCCACACGTCGTTCATGTCGGTGAGCCCGTGCTGCATGTCCACCACCAGGGCGTCGAAGCCCTGGCGGGCCATGATCTCCGCGGTGAAGCCATGGGAGATCGAGAGCCAGCCCATGCTGATCCACCGTCCCTCGCGCCAGATCTGCTTCATCTTGTTCGGTCGCACGATCTCACCTCACTGTGTGTAGTGTAGGATGGAGCGCGCGCAGTGTGAGCATGAAGGAGGAGCTCATGACGTCCCCGACCGGCTACTCCTCGTCGCTCTCGCCTCTTGCCCTGGGGTAGCCGCGTACGGGGCGGACCTCGACCGCTCGCGGTGGACTTCGAGACGCGGGCCGAGATTGAGTGGGTGCGCAACGCGGCGGGCACGAAGGAGCAGGCGGTGCTGTTCGGCGACCCCAGCAAGCCGGGCCGTATGTGGTGCGCCTCAGTGGCTGCCCGGCGACATGAGCCGGCCGCACTTCCACCCGAACGACCGCTTCTTCGTGGTGATTTCGGGGACCTGGTGGATGGGCACCGGCGAGACCTTCGACCCCGCGAGCACCGTGCCCGCGCCGGCGGGGAGCTACGTCATCCACTACGGGGGCAAGGTGCACTACGACGGCGCCAAGGACGAGGAGACGGTGATCCAGGTCTGGGGCATGGGCCCCGCCACGTCCACGCCGGCGGGGACGAGCTCACTGGGGCGCGGCGTACCGCTGGCGCGTAGACCTCCGGGTTCACCACGTTGAGCGGGACGCTGACCGCGGAGCGCGCGCGCCACCTCTTCCCGCACGCTGCGGCACCTGGGCCACCGCCGGCGACGAGAAGAAGGCGGCGTGCGGCGTGGCGAGGACATTGTCATCCGCAGGAGCGGGTTGTCGACGGCCACGGGCTCCCGCTCCGACACGTCCAGCGCGGCGCCGGCCAGCCGCTTCTCGGCGAGCGCCTTCGCCAGGGCGCCTAGTCCACGACCGGGCCGCGCGAAGTATAGATGAGATGGCCGTGGCTTCATGCGGCGGAAGAAAGCCTCGCCGATGAGGTGATGGGTCTCGGCGTTGAGGAGCGTGTGCACCGAGACATAGTCGGCGCGCTCGGCCAGCGCCTCGAGCGTCACCCGCTCCACGCCGAGCGCGGCGAAGCGCGCGTCGTCCACGTAGGGATCGTGCGCGATCACTTTCGTCTCGAAGGCGGCCACGCGCCGGGCGAAGGCGCTGCCGATATTGCCCAGGCCCACGATGCCGACGGTCTCGCCGTGCAGGGAGCCGGTGCGCTCGCCGGGCACCGCCGCGGACCAGACGCCGGCATGCACCTGCCGGTCCAGCGTGACGATCTTCCGGTTCCAGGCCAGCATCAGGGCGAGCGCGTGATTGGCGACCGCGCGGACCCAGATGTCGGGGATGTTGACGACGATCACCCCCAGCTCGGTGGCCGCGGGCACGTCGATGACGCATAGCCCACCCCCGTGCGCGCCACCACCTTGAGCCCCTGCAGCGCCCCATCACGCCGCGGGTGACCGGTGAGGACGAGATCACCAGCGCGTCGGCATCCCGGGTACGGGAAATCATCTCGTCCTCGGTGCCGATGAAAGGCAGCGCGGTCATGTGGGCGGGCACCTCGGCCAGCGCGGCCTGGCAGTCCGAGTAGTCGCGGGCGCCGCGTCCCTGGACGACATACACCTGGTAGGGCTGATAGGGCATGGGGGTCGGAGTCCTCTCGTCAGATGATGCCGCGATGGGCAAGGTCGGCGATCTGGTCCTTGGTATAGCCGAGCGCGGTGAGGATGTCCTCGTTGTTCTGCCCCAGCTCGGGAGCCGGACCCTGGATGGGCAGCCGCTTGGGCCCGTGCGAGACGGGATGGCCGAGGATGGTGAGATCGCCCAGCGCCGGTGAGTGGACGGGCTGGGCCATCTCGAGATGCCGCACCTGCGGATCGGCGAAAGCCTCGTCGATCCGGTAGATCGGCCCGCAGGGGACGCCGGCCTTGTTGAGCAGCGCCACCCAGTCGGCGCTCGCCTTCTGCCGGGTCACCGGCATGAGCACTTCCATCAACGTATCGCGATGGTCCGAGCGGGCGCGCGACGTGGCGAAGCGCGCATCGGTGAGGAGGTCCGGGCGCTCGATGGCCTTGCAGAACCGCTCGTAGATCTCGTCGCCGGCGGCGGCGATATTGATGTGGCCGTCCCGCGTCTC
Organism: uncultured Candidatus Rokubacteria bacterium; assembly: GCA_963733725.1. Lineage (GTDB taxonomy): Bacteria > Methylomirabilota > Methylomirabilia > Rokubacteriales > CSP1-6 > DASRWT01. Next base: position 46,911 of record CAVTFC010000012.1, read on the forward strand.
GAAGACGCCGGTGGGAATGCCGGTGGGATGGTTATTGCCCGCCTGGGGCGGCACCTCACCGCTCATCAGCCAGCGCGAGGCCTGGAAGTCCAGCATGGAGAGCATGGCTTCCAGCAGGGAGGTGTGCACCCACTGGCCTTCGCCGGTGGTCTCCCGCTCGATCAGCGCGACCAGGATGCCCTGGGCGAGCAGGATGCCCGAGCAGAGATCGGCGATGGGAATGCCCACGCGCACGGGCCCCTGCCCCGGAATCCCGGTGATGGACATGAGGCCACCCATCCCCTGCGCGATCTGGTCCACGCCCGGCCGGTCGCGATAGGGTCCGCTCTGGCCGAAGCCCGAGATGCTCCCGTAGATCAGCCGCGGGTTGAGGGGACGCAGGCTCTCGTAGTCGATGCCCAGGCGCCGCTTCACGTCCGGCCGGTAGTTCTCCACCACCACGTCGGCGTCCTTGATCAATTTCTTGAAGATGGCCACGCCGTCCGGCTCGCGGAGGTTGAGCGTCAGCGCTTCCTTACCCCGGTGGAGGTTCTGGAAGTCGAAGCCGTGGCGATTGCCGCCCATGCCGTCGCCGGAGCGGCCGCCGGGCATCTCGATCTTGATGGCCCGCGCGCCCCAGTCCACGAGCTGGCGCACGCAGGTCGGGCCCGCACGCGCCCGCGTGAGGTCGAGCACCGTATAGCGGGCGAGCGGCAGGGAGCGATTCTTTACCATAGCTGGCCTTTCACGGGATTGGCCACCGCGTCCTCGAGCGTCTTGGCCTGGCGCCACTCGCTGCCGGAGCGCACGGCCCCCTCGGTACCGATCTGGTCGATGTTCCAGTAAATCTCGAGGTTATTGCCGTCAGGATCCCTGAATTCTATGGCGATTTGACAGCCGGCGCGGCGGCGCCCCTCGAACACGATCGGCACGTCGCGCGCGCGCAGCCAGGCCCGCGCCCGGAACACCTCGTCCAGCGAGCCCACCTCGAAGGCGAAGTGGTTGAGGCTGGTGCGCTCGCTCCTGGCCGCCCCGCCGACCAGCGCCACGCCATGGTGGTCGGTATTGCAGCGGAGAAAGATCATGCCGCCCGGCACCATGGTGTCCGGGTAGCGGTCGCTCACCTGGAGCCCGAGCACCTCGGTGTAGAAGCGCAGCGACGCTTCCAGGTCGGTGACATTGAGCACGACGTGGCCGATCTTCCGGAGCTGGAACTCCATCGCGCGCGCCCCTAGCCGCCGCGCACGTAGCGGCGGGTGACCAGGCGCAGGTGATCTCGGAAATGGGGGTGAGGCGTGTCGTCCAGTCGCTCTGCCGCGCTTGCTTCCACTCGGGGGATTCCACCACGTCGGGGAGGCCAGCGAGTAGAGGGCGACGTACTTGCGGTTGCCGACCACGCCCCGGAACCGGCGCGCGGCGAGGACACCGGGGACGGCGGCCAGCGCCGGAATATGTTCCTTGTCGTACCACTCGTTGAACTCGGCCTCGAGCTCGGGCGCGATGTTCATGGCATTGAGCAGGAGCCCGCCCGCCTCCGCGGGCGGGAGCTGATCGCCGGGCAGGATCTGGTCCCCCTCGAAGCGCATCAGGAGGTCGATGCGCCCGGTCACCCGCTTGGACCAGGGGGAGAGATTGTCATGGGCGATCGCGAGATACGCGGGGCTCTTCATGACCGCCACCGTCTCGAGCTCGTAGGTGGCCAGCGAGATCTTCCCCTCGCCCACCCCGATCCAGCGTTCGCAGGCGAGAAACCCCGGCACCCGCTGCCGCTCCGGCACGTGCTCGGTGTCGTACCAGTCGTGGAACTCGTCCTCCGCGATACTCGCGAAGTTCATCGCCGCGATCAGCGCTCCCTTGGCCATGGCCCACCCTCCCTCTCAAGGCTTCTACTCCAACCGCGCGATTGCCGCAACCCGTTGCTAGAATGCTCCACGAGGACACCGACGTCCCTTGATCCTGGCCCCCTTCCGCGTCCGCAGCTTCCGGTTCCAGTGGCCGGCGGACCTCCTCACCTCCCTGGCCTTCGAGATGGAGACGGTCATCCTCTCCTGGTACGTGATGGTGCAGACCGGCTCCGTGCTACTCCTCACCGTCTTCGGCTCCTTGCTCTTCCTGGGCACCCTCGCCGCCCCCATGTTCGGCGTGCTGAGCGATCGTCTCGGCGCCCGGTTCATGCTGACGATGATGCGCGGGAGCTATGCCGTCCTCGCCGCGCTCTTGACCCTGCTGGCGCTCACCGGGCAGCTCACCCCCGCCTGGGTCTTCGCCATCGCCACCCTGGCCGGCCTCGTCCGCCCCAACGATCAGGTGCTGAGGAATATCCTGGTGGGCGAGACGATACCGGCGCCGCACCTGATGGGCGCGCTCGGGCTCTCCCGCGCCACCATGGATTCGGCGCGCGTGGCGGGCGCGCTCGCGGGCGCCGGGCTCTTCACCATTCTCGGCATCGGTCCGGCGTATGTCCTGGTCACCGCGCTCTACGTGGCCAGCGGCGGGCTCACCTTCGGCGTGGCGCGACGGCATCTCGTGCCGGATCTGGGAGCGATGCCGCGCGCCGGCACCCGCGACGCCGCGTCCGCCGCCTCCGGCGTCTCGGGGCTACGCGACCTCAAGGAGGGTCTCCTGCACGTCTGGCGGACGCCCGCGCTGCACGGGCCGATGTGGCTCGCCTTCCTCATCAATCCACCGCCTATCCCATCTCGGGCGGGCTCCTGCCCTATGTCGCCCGGCAGGTCTACGAAGTCGACGCCACCGGCCTGGGCTATCTGGTCGCCAGCTTCTCGCTCGGCGCCCTCGTCGGCTCCATCGCCATGGTGGCGACGGGCGGCCCGCGGCGGCCCGAGCGCTCCATGCTCGTCTACTCGACCCTCTGGTACGCGGTCCTGCTCGGCTTCGGCTTCGTGGGGACGCTCGGCGGCGGCCTCGTCGCGCTCTTCCTCGCCGGCCTCGTCCAGAGCGTGGCCATGATCTCCATGGCGGCCTGGCTCCTCGCCGCCGCCGGCGATCGCTTTCGCGGCCGGGTCATGGGCGTGCGCATGCTCGCCGTGTACGGGCTGCCGCTGGGGCTGATGGCCTCCGGCGCGCTCATCGAGCGCATCGGCTATGCGCCGACCATCGCCACGCTCGCCGCGGTCGGGCTGGTCTTCACCTTGCTCGCCGGGATCACCTGGCGCGCGAGCCTGTGGCACGATGCGTGCTTATAGATCTCTCCGCTGAAGCGTGGCGAGCGGCGCGATCCCCATCTCGCGCGTGCACTCGCCGAACCACTCGATGACTTCCTTGTGGAGCGGGATCCCGTGGGCCCGGCGCTCGCGGAGCTCTTCCGCCTCGAGCAGACCGGGATAGAGGACGCGCTCCTCGCCAGGCGCAGGCGACGCACTCCGCAAAGTCTTGAGCGTCTCGTCCATGGTGTCCTTGAACTGCTCGAGGTCGGTGAACGCCTCGATATTGTAGGCGGCGAAGTGATTCTTGGAGCCGCTGCCGGCGGCCAGCATGGTGGGCACGGTGCCGGACAGCATGGTGGCCAGCACCTCGGCCATGAGGGCGAAGCCATAGCCCTTGTGCGAGCCCTGCTCGCGCGTGCCGCCCAGCGGCGCCTGGTAGAACTCGTCGCGGTCGAAGACGGGCTTCTCCTCCATGATGGGCGTGCCTTCCTTGTCCGTGACCCAGCCCGGCAGGAGCGGCGAGCCCACCCGCATGGCCAGCCGGATCTTGTTGCCCGCGATCGCCGAGGTGGCGGCATCGAAGAGCAAGGGCGCCTCGCGGCGCGCGGGAGCGGCCATCGCGATCGGGTTGGTCCCGAGCAGCGGCTTCGCCGCGAAGGTGGGCACCACGTGCAGCCCGGCGGCGGTGAAGCAGGTGCCCACCATGTCGGCCTGGGCCGCCTGCATGGCGTAGTGGCCGATGGCGCCGAAGTGCCCGCTGTTGTAGACGGTCACGATCCCGACGCCCACCTGCCGGGCCTTGTCCATGGCCAGGCGCATCGCCCGGGGCCCGAGGATGATCCCGAGCCGCTTCTCGGCGTCGATCACCGCGGTGCCGGGCGACTCGCGGACCAAGCGCCAGCCCGGGCGCGGATCGAGCTTGCCCGCGCGGTAGTCGCGGACATAGGCACGCAGCATGTTCGACACGCCGTGGGTCTCGACCCCGCGCAGGTCGGTCATGGTGAGGACGTCGGCCCCCTCCGCGGCGTCCTCCGGCGTGAGGCCCAGCTTCCCGAAGATCTGGGTCACCGTCCGGCGCAGCGCCGCCTCCGCGACGAAGACCTGGTCCTTCACGGGCACCTTGAAGCGCTCGAGCATCACGTCTCCTTCCTGAAAGCGGGCATGACTTCGCGGGCGAAGCGGGTGAGCTGCTCGACCATCACGTCCCGCGGCGTCCCGATCGCCCAGGCCACCATGACGTGGTCCAGCCCCGGGTACCGCCGCTCCACGTCCTTCAGGTAGGCGACGATGTCCTCGGGCGGCCCGCAGAGCCAGGAACGATTGCGCACGCCGTCCTCCAAGGTCGCGGTGGTGGGCGACTGGGGCCGCCGGGCTACCACCGCCCGGGCATGCTCTTCGCTATAGCGCAGCATGCCCAGGGGCGCCATGACCTTGGCGTGCTCCTCGAAGTAGGGGCGCGCGCGCCGGATGGCCCGCTCCGCCGTGTCGTCGACGAAGGTCCGGAAGCCAAGGATCAGGTCCTCGCCGAGCTGGAGCTCGCGGCCGTGGCGGCGCGCCGCCTCCTGATAGTCGCGGACCCAGCGCTGGACCAGCTCCTCGGCGGTGCCGGAGATCACGCCCTTGATGCCGTGGCGCGCCATGAACTCGAGGCCCCGCGCGCCGCCGCTCACGATGGGCTGCCAGACCTCCACCGGCTGGCGCAGGGGACGCGGCACCAGCGTGATCTCCTTCAGCTGATAGCCGCGATAGGGCACGTCGGGCGGGATCGTGTAGTGCTTGCCTCGATGCGAGAACGACTCCTCGCGGAAGGCCTTGAGAATGACCTCCACCTGCTCCTCGAAGAGCTCGCGATTGGCCTCGGCGTCGAGCATCGGATTGCCGAAGCTCTCGACTTCGCGGCTATGGTATCCACGGCCCACGCCGAACACGATCCGGCCCTTGGTGAGGATATCCGCGGTGGCATAGTCCTCGGCGAGGCGGAGCGGGTGCCACGCAGGCACGACATTGAAGGCGCAGCCGATCTTCACGCGCTTCGTGCGATGCGCCAGGTCCACCGCCAGCATCGGGATGTTCGGGATGCACTCCCAGCCCTCGTGCTGGAAGTGATGCTCGGCCAGCCACAGGGTCTCGTACCCGAGCGTGTCGGCGGCCTGGGCCAGCGCCGCCGCGGTGTCGAATGATTCGGCCAGGCGCGCGTTGGGGTAGCGGCGGTCGTCGGCGGGCACGCCATCGAGCCCGCACCGCTCCAGCTCGATATGGCCGACGTAGAGGGTCGAGAAGCGCGTGATCATCCCGTTCCTCCTGGGGGTGTCACTCGACGACCTGATCGGCGCGCGACAACAGCGATTGCGGGATAGTGAGACCAAGGGCCCGGGCGGCCTTGAGATTGATGCCGAGCTCGAACTTCGTCGGCTGTTCAATGGGCAGATCCCCAGGGTTCGCGCCCTTGAGAATCTTGTCGACGAGGCTTGCCGCCTGGCGGTCCAACTCCACCCGAGTCGGCCCGTAGCCCATCAGCCCGCCCTCCGCCGCGAAGGCACTCGATCCGTACATCGTGGGGATTCGTCGCCGGGCCGCCAGCGCGAAGATCAAGCTTTCGCTCCGGGTCGAACTTTGGCGACGCCACCACCAGGAGCGCCTGAACGCCCTTCTGGACCATTACGTCGAACGCCCTCTCGTACCCGCCGGCCTCGCCGACGTCAACGGTATGCAGCTGCACCGCGAGGGCGGTGGCGGCCTTCCGGATGGGAGCCAACATAGGTTCGAACTGGATGCCCTCATGGGTCAGGACGCCGACCCTCTTGGCCGCGGGAACGGCCTGGAGCAGAAGCTCGAGCCGTTTCTCGTCGAGGATCATGGAAAGCATGTGGACCCCGGTGATGTTGCCGCCCGGGCGCGCGAAGCTGGCGACCACGCCGGACTCGACGAGGTCGGGCCCTCCCCACCACGCGATCACGATCGGGATGCTCTTCGTCGCCCCCTTCGCCGCCCGAACGGCTGCAGGCCCTACCGCGACGATGAGGTCGACTTTCGCGGACACCAGCTCCGCGGCGAGCGCCGGGAGGCGCTCGTACTTATCCTCCGCGATTCGCGTCTCGAACACGAACGTCTTCCCCTCGACGTGGCCGAGCTCGCGCATGGCGTCGCGGAACGTCGGACGCGGGCTCACGAGCGGAGACAACCAGCCCAGGCGACGCACTCGTGTCCCCGGCTGCGCCATGGCGAGGCGGGGAAACCCAAAGGCGCCGGCGAGGGATGTCAGCAGGAAGTACCGGCGCGTGATCGTGATCATCCCGTGCCCCGCACGGCAAGCGCCTTGGCCCGCAGCGAGAAGGCACCGGGCGCGCCACGCGCGCGCAGGCGCGCCTCGAGCCGGGATCGCAGCGTGTCCCGCCGCTCGGGCGGCATGGCGGCGAGATAGGCGCCGATCGGCCCCACGCCGTTGTCCTGCGGCCGCCAGTAGTCGTCGAACGAGGCGAAATCCATGGTGATCTCGAGCGAGCCTTCTTCCACCTCGCGGAGCCCGGCGGCCCGCCACAGCGCGCCGAGCTGCCCCGCCTCCGTCAATGGCCGCCGCCGCTTCGCCTCCACCGAGGGATCCAGCTCCACCGCCACGTCCCAGAAAAGCGCGGCCATCTCCATGCCTCGCGAGTCCCACGTGCACGCGGCGATCGTACCGCCCGGGCGCGTCACGCGGCGCATCTCGCCCGCGGCCGTCGGCGCGTCGGGGATGAAATGGAAGACCAGGCACGACAGCGCGCCGTCGAACGACGCCGGCCCAAAGGGCAAAGCCTGGGCGTCACCGACCTCGAACGACACACGGGGGTCCTGGACCTGCGCGCGGGCGTATTCCACGAAGGGTATTGCCGGGTCGATCCCGACGATCTCCGCGCGGCGAGTCATGCCGGCCAGCGTCCGCGCCAGCGAGCCCGTCCCGCAGCCCACGTCGAGCAGTCGCCCTCCATCGGCGACCTTGGCAAACTCGGCGAAACGCGGCGCCAGGCACGCGCTCCAGCGCCCCATCATGTGCTCGTAGGCGACAGCGTCGGCGAACATCTCCTTCGAGTTCGTCTCTTTCGCGCTCATCGGGGCCAAAGATAGCGCAGTCGGTGAATTTCCGCTTGACAGGTTCTGGCGACGCACCTTTCTGCGACCGAGAGCGACATCTCAGATGCGTCTCATGGGTCCGCGGCCGGCCAATCGGACGCACAGATCGAGGCGAATGACAGAAACCATTCCAGCGCATGCGATCGTTGATCACGAGGGCTTCACGCCCGCGCGAAGAGCGGGGGATATGTTCGCACCATAGGAGGCTCGACATGTCCACCGCCACCGCCCTGTTCCCGCTCCCTCGCGCCACGGACACCGACCGACTCGGCGATGAGATCGCGCGGCTTTCCGCACAGGTCGATGCCGCGATGTCGCGGCTTCTCACACTCATCCGGGAGTTCGACGACCAGCGCGGCTGGAGCAACGGCTTCCACTCGTGCGCGGACTGGCTGGCATGGCGCGTGGGCCTCGATATCGTGGCGGCGCGGGAACGAGTGCGAATCGCCCGTGCCCTGGGGAGCCTTCGGATCCTGGCGGGCGCATTGGAGCGGGGCGAGCTCTCCTACACCAAGGTCCGGGCCCTGACGCGCATCGCGACCCCCGAGACGGAAGCTCAGTTCCTCGCCATGGGCCGCGCGAACACCGCCGCGCAGATCGGGTGGATGATTCGAAGCCGGCGAGTGCTCGACCGAGCCGCCGACCGGCGGGAAGCCGCGCGGCAGCACGAGAGCCGGGCCCTACGCGTCTATCGAGAAGAAAGCGGAATGGTCGTGATTCAAGGGCGTCTCGATCCGGAGGGCGGCGCGGTCCTCATGCAGGCACTTACCGCCGCCCAGGACGCACTCTACCGACGATCCAAGGACACCGCGCGGACGCCCACCTACGTTCAGCAGACGGCGGACGCGCTGACCCTCCTGGCGGAGGCCGCCCTGCATCACGAGCTCGATCCCGGGGCTCCCGGAGAGCGCTATCAGGTCGTGCTTCATGTCGATGACTCGGTGCTGATGTCCGCGGACAAGACCGGCGAATCCACGCTGGCGGGAACCCACGCTTCCGCGGAAGCGTCGGAGCGACTCAGTTGTGACGCCAACCGCACATGGATGCGACACGACTCGGAAGGCAACGTGCTCGAGGTCGGGAGACGGACGCGAACGATCCCGCCGGCCCTGCGCCGGGCGCTACTGCATCGCGATCAAGTGTGCCGGTTCCCCGGATGCGGGCTTCGGTTCGTTCAGGGGCATCACATCCAACACTGGGCACATGGGGGACCGACCACGCTGGCGAACCTCGTGCTGTTATGCCGTCGGCATCATCGGGCGGTACACGAGGAGGGGTTTCAGGTCACACGCGATGACAGCGGAGCCCTCCAGTTCAAGAGCCCGGCTGGTCAGCGGCTCCTCGAGGTGCCCGCCCCAGCCTAGTAGTAGACGCTCCTCCCCTGCCCGCCCGAGGCCACGATCAGCTCGCCGGTGATGGCCCAGGCCTTGTCGGAGCAGAGGAACGTCGTGACGTAGGCGACCTCCGCCGCGTCCACCATGCGGCAAATCGCATTCCCGCGCGGCGAGTCGGGGACGTAGTCCAGGCGCTCCGCCTCGGCTGCGTCCACGCCCAGCTCCTTGGCGCGGGCAGCGAGGAGGCGCGGCGTTCGCTCGGTGCGGGTGATGCCGGGATGGACGCAGTTCACCGTGATGCCGAAGCGCCCGAGCTGGACGGCGAGCGTCTTGCTCATGTGCACCAGGGACGTGTTGCGGGCGCCGCCGCTGAGATTGCCGGCATTGCGCGCGTTGAGGCCGCTGATGTTGATGATGCGGCCCCACTTCTGCTCCTTCATGAAGGGGATGGCGGCGCGGGCGCAGCGCAGCGCGCCCACGTACTTCACGTTGAAGTCGTGGAGGAGGTCCTCGTCCACGATGCCCTCGATGGGGCCGGTAGCGCTGGGCGAGCCGCCCGGCGGGGAGCCCGAGTTGACCAGGATGTGAAGCCCGCCGAGCTGCGCGGCGGCCTGGGTCACCATGCCGTCCACCTGCGCCCGGCTGGTCACGTCGGCGGGGATGGCGATCACGCGCCGCTTCGTCTCCGCCGCCAGCTCGCCCGCCGCCGCCTCCAAAGTATCCTTGGTCCGGGCGACGATGGCGACGTCGGCCCCCTCCCGCGCCAGCTCCAGCGCGATGGCCTTGCCGATGCCCAGGCTACCGCCGGTGACGATGGCCTTCTTGCCCTTGAGCCCGAGGTCCATGGCGTCGCCTCCCTCTATGCCTTCGCGTACTGGAACCAGAAGCCATTGCCCTCGCGGACCACGCGGCCGAAAGACGGCGAGGGAAAGTGCGAGGCGCAGACCAGCACGTCCCGCTCGCAGTAGCGCTCGAGGAAGGCCCGCCGCGTGGCCGCCGCCTGCGGGGGATCGTAGTCCGGGCGCGGCACCCACTCGGTCTCCAGGCACTGCACCGGGGAGTGGATGAGATCGCCGGTGATCACCGCCTCCGCGCCCTTCGAGCTGATATGCACGCTCATGTGATCGGGCGTATGACCCGCGGTGGACTCGAAGCGGACCTCGTCGCCGATCGCGAAGTCGTTCTTCACCAGCTGGGCGCGTCCCTGCTCGACGATGGGCACGACGCTGTCCTCGATCTGGTTCTGCGGCGTCTCCTTGTGCAGCCTGGTCCAGTAGGCCAGCTCCTTCTCGGACATGATGTACTTCGCGTTGGGAAAGGTCGGCACCCAGCGGCCGTTCTCCCAGCGCGTGTTCCACCCCACGTGATCGGTGTGCATGTGGGTGCACATCACATAGTCCACCTGCTCCGGCCGCACGCCCGTCTCGGCGAACCGCTTGAGGAACTCGCCGCTGGAGGTCATGTTCCAGTTGGGCCGGACGCGCTTCTTGTGATCACCCACGCAGGTGTCCACCACGATGGTGTGGTGCGGGGTGCGCAGGAGGAAGGACTGCATGGGGAAGACCAGGCCGTTCGAGGCCGGGTCCATGGCCCAGCCGGCCAGCCGCTGGCGGTAGGGCGCCCACTGCTCCGGCGTGATCGTGGGGAAGAACTGCCCCGCGTCGAAGTCCGGACGCTCGGACTCGATGACGCGCGTGATCCGGATGTCGCCGACCTGTCGCTCGAGCATGAGTATTTCCTCCTGTGCGCGCTCGGGAGGGCTCAGCCGATCCCGAATACCCGCGCGGCATTGCCATAAAGCCACTTCTCCTTGACGGTGTCCTTGAGCGGCAGATCCAGATACTCCTGGATCAAGGTCTCGTGGGTCTGACCCACGAGCCCCGCGGAGAGGCCCACCATGACCTTGTCCTGGATCAGCGTATTGCCGAACTGCATCAGCATTTCCCACCCGGAGCCGCGCTGGCCCAGATACTTCCCGCGATGCGCGGAGGTGTCGAGGTGAAGCTTCGGGTGGCGCCGGACGAGCGCGACCATCTCGTTCACCCAGGGCCAGCCGCCGAGACCGCCGATGAGGGTGAGCTCGGGGAAGTCGATGGCCACCTGGTCGAGGTGGCGCGGGTGGCCGAGATCGTAGGGCCGGTCGTTGGCGTAGTTCATGGACGAGTAGATGCGCACGGGAATGTTCAGCTCGGCGGCCTTGGTATAGAGCGGGTAGAAGCGCCGGTCGCTCGCCGGGATCCCGTCCACCAGCGCCGAGACCCCCAGAGCCTGGAAGCCCTCTTCCTTCACCCGCCGTTCCAGCTCGCGGACTCCGCGCATGCCCAGGAAGCCGCTGATGCGCGCCAGACCGATGAAGCGGCCGGGAAACTCGCGCAGCAGCGCGGCCACCTCGTCGTTGGAGACGCCGAAGGGCACCGAGCGGACGATGCCGAGCTTCTCGAGCGTGGCCACGTAGTCGGCGAGCTCCGCGGCCGGCCGCGCGTCGCCGCCGTCCGCGCGCGAGCGGAAGATACGGCCGTAGTTCGCCATGCCGTAGCCGGCCGGCGCGCCCGCGGGGGCCTCAGGCGCCGGGGCCTCGCCCTCATCCGAGTCACGCTTCGGGAGGCTGCACTCCATGTCGATGACTCTCATGGGAGGGGATTCTAACAGTGTTATTGTGTCGGCCGGGGAGGATACCGATGCCGGTAGACAAGGCCCTGACCAGCCAGACCGTGGAGCTGCTCCAGCAGCTCATCCGCAACCAGTGCGTGAACGACGGCACCGTCGCCTCGGGCCAGGAGGTGCGGACCACCGACGTCCTGAAGACGTATCTCCAGGGCAGCGGGCTCGACCTCGAGGTCTACGAGCCCGACGGCGCGCCGGGCCGCGCCAGCCTCGTGGCTCGCATCGAGGGCTCCGACCCGAACGCGCCCACGCTCTGCCTGATGGGCCACACCGACGTGGTGCCCGTGAACCTCAAGACCTGGACTCGCGACCCATTCGGCGGCGAGCTCGTCAACGGCGAGGTCTGGGGGCGCGGCGCGCTGGACATGCTCAACCTCACCGCCTCGCAGGCCGTGGCGCTCAAGGCGCTGGCGCGGCGCGGCTGGCGGCCCAAGGGGACCCTGGTCTACCTGGCCTGTGCCGACGAGGAGGCGGGCGGCACGCTCGGCGCCGGGCATGTCTGCGAGCGCCACTGGGACGCGCTCGACGCCGACTATCTCCTCACGGAGAACGGCGGCACCGTCTCCGCGCACGGCGACGCGCTGAGCGTCACCGTGCATGTCGGTGAGAAGGGTGTCGCCTGGCGCCGACTGAAGGTGAAGGGCACGCCCGGACACGGCTCCATGCCCTATGGCGCGGACAATGCGCTGGTGAAGGCGGCGCACGTGGTCAACCGCCTGGCGGAGTACCGGCCGTCCCCGTACGTGGACGAGATCTGGGCGGGCTTCGTCGACACGCTCACTCTCCCGCCCGCGGTGAAGGCGGCGCTGCTGGATCCGGCGCGCGTGGACGATGCCATCGCCGACCTGCCTCCCGCCATGGCGCGGTATCTCTGGTCGGCCACCCACACCACGTTCTCGCCGAACATGTGCAGCGCGGGCGCGAAGACCAATATCATTCCCGACGCGGTGGACATCGAGGTGGACATCCGCACCATCCCCGGGGACGACGAGGACGAGGTGCGCCGCCATCTCGACAAGGCCCTGGGCGACCTCTCCGAAGAGGTGGTGGTGGAGAAGCTCTTCTCGAAGCCGTCCTCGACCTCGCCCACCGGCACGCCGCTCTGGGACGTGCTCCGCCGGGTGGTGGACGCCCACTATCCGGGCGCCAGCCTCCTGCCGCGCATGATCGTGGGCTTCACCGACGCGCCCTACTTCCGGGACCGGGGCGCGATCGCGTATGGCTTCGGGCTCTTCTCGCGCGCCCTCACCGCCGAGGCGATGGCCGGGCGCTTCCATGGGAACGACGAGCGCGTCGACGTGGAATCGCTCGCCCTCACCACGCAGGCCTGGCTGGATACCTGCGAGCTGCTGCTGGGCTGACCGCCGTCCTCTCCACCATGGCCCGTCAGCTCTCGCTGGCTCATCTGAGCGTGCTGGACACCACGCCGCCGGAGCTGGTGTCCGTGGCGTCGGCCGCGGGCTTTCGCACCATCGGCATTCGGCTCACCGCGCCGCCCAGCGTGGGCGTCCCTCCCTACGATATCCTCAGCGACGGGCCGCTCCTGCGGGAGACGCTCGCGCGCTTGAAGGACACGGGCATCAGGGTGCTCGACACGGAGTTCCTGCGCTTCGAGCCCGGTCAGCCGGTGGGTATTCCGGAGGGCTTCCTCGAGATCTCGGCACGGCTCGGCGCGCGGCATGTCCTCGTGATGAGCGCCGAGCCCGACGAGGCCCGAACGCTCGAGCGCTTCGGCGACCTTTGCGATCGGGCGGCCCCGTACGGGCTGCGCGTGGGTCTCGAGTTTGCGGTCTACACGGGAGTCCGCACGCTCGCCCACGCCGTCCAGGTGGTGGGCCGATCGCAGCGCAATAACGCATCGGTTTTGGTCGACGCGCTCCACTTCAGCCGATCCGGAGGGCTGCCCGTCCATCTCGCGGGGGTGGACCCGTCACTGTTCCCCTATGCGCAGATCTGCGACGCCGCGGCGGACATGCCCGGACCCACCGACTCGCCCGGTCTCATCCGCGAGGCGCGCACGGGGCGGCTGCTTCCCGGCGAGGGCGTATTGCCACTGCGGGACCTCGTGGCCGCCCTGCCCGGCGATCTGCCCCTGGCAATAGAGGCGCCGTGCCGTTCCACCGCCGACCTTCCCGCCGCCGAGCGCGCCCGGCGCAGCGTTCGCGCGCCGCTCACCGACCTGCTCAAGGAGGACCCATGCTGAATCCAGGAGACAAGGCCCCCGACTTCACCGGCCGCGACCATGATGGCAATACCGTGAAGCTCTCGGACTTCAAGGGCAAGCCGATCGTGCTCTGGTTCTTCCCCAAGGCCGACACCCCCGGCTGAACGGCGGAGGGTTGCGGGTTCCGCGACCTCAAGGCCGACTACGACCGCAAGGGCGCCGTGATCCTCGGCGTGTCGTTCGACACCCCGGCCGAGAACAAGGCCTTCGCCGAGAAGTACCACTTCAACTTCCCTCTGCTCTGCGACACGGACCGCAAGATCGGCACCGCCTACGGCGCGAACGCGGACCCGCAGAAGGGCGCCCAGCGCGTGGGCGTGGTCATCGACCGGGACGGCAAGATCAAGGAGTGGCACGCGCGTGTCGACGCTCGGGCCTGGCCCGCCGCGGTCGTGCAGACGCTCTAGCCTCCCCTTCGGCGCGCTAGTTCTTGGGCCGGATCGCGTCCGCCGTGCCCTGGATGAAGGCCTTGATCTTCTCGAGCTGCTCGGGCGTGAGCTTGCCGGTGAAGTCGGGCATGCCGACGGCCATGGTCGGGGCCCGGTACACGAACTTGTCGAGATTGGCGATCACGTCGCTCGACGCGTAGCCCAGGTTCTTCACGTTGCCGCCGCGGTCCACCCCGGGGACGCCGTGGCAGAACACGCAGTTGCTGACGTAGAGCAGGGTGCCCTCCTGCACGTGGGCGGGATCGTACTTGACGCCCTGGAGCAGCGCGCCTTGCTGGTACTCGACGAAGGCGGGCGGCCTGGCGTTCTTGCCGATGGCGAAGGTGTAGACGGTGCCCGGCCCCTGCCGGTTGGTGGCGCGATGCATGACGCCGTAGACGCCGCCCCAGCCCACCGCCACCGACACGTACTGCGTCCCGTCCACGAGGTAGGTGGCCGGTCCCGCGACCACGCCCGTCCCGGTCGGGGTCTCCCACAGCTTCTCGCCGGTGGTGGCGTTGTAGGCGAGGAAACGCCCGTCGGCGGTGCCCTGGAAGACGAGATTCCCGGCGGTGGTGAGGGTGCCGCCGTTCCACGGCGACACATGCTCCTGGCGCCACACTTCCTTCTGCTGCACCGGGTCCCAGGCCAGGAGGCGGCCGAAGGGCTTGCTCTTGGGGGGCTCCACATTGGCATACATGGCCAGGTTCCAGCCGAGCCCGCCGTGCGGCTCCCCGGGCGTATTGCCGCCGAACTTCCAGTTCTTGTTGTCCATCAGGTTGACCGGCACGCCCTGCACCGGCATGTAGGCGAGGCCGGTGAGCGGATTGAAGGACATCGGGTGCCAGTTGCGGGCGCCGTAGGGACTCGGGATGATCTCGCGCGGCCGGTCCACCACCCGGGCCTCGGGCGTCTCGATCGGGCGGCCGGCCTTGTCATAGCCGGTGGCCCAGTTCACGTCCACGAAGTTCTTCGCCGAGATGAGCTTGCCGCTGGTGCGGTCGATGACGAAGAAGAAGCCGTTCTTCGGCGCGTGGAGGATCACCTTGCGCGCGGCGCCGTCGATCTTGAGGTCGGCCAGGATCATCGGCTGCGTCGAGGTGAAGTCCCAGTTGTCCCCCGGCGTCTCCTGGTAATGCCAGACGTACTTGCCGGTGTCGGGGTTCAGCGCCACGATGGAGGCGAGGTAGAGATTGTCCCCGCCCGCCGGACTCCGCTTGCTCCGCGCCCACGGCGAGCCGTTGCCGGTGCCCACGTACATGAGGTTGAGGTCGGGATCGAAGGTCATGCTGTCCCACGCGGTGCCGCCCCCGCCCGACTCCCAGTATTTCGCACTCGGGTCCCACGTCTTGGCGGCGCGGGCCATTGAGGCGTCCTCGAAGGGCTTGGAGGGATCTCCGGGCACCGTGAACCACCGCCAGCGCTGGACGCCGGTCTCGCTGTCGTAGGCGGTGATGTACCCGCGCACGCCGTACTCGGCGCCGCCGTTGCCGATGATCACCTTGCCCTTGAACACTCGCGGCGCGCCGGTGATGGTGTAGGAGCGCGAGCGGTCGATGATGGTGTCCTTGGACCACAGCACCCGGCCGGTGGCGGCGTCGAGGGCCACCAGGCGCCCGTCATAGGTGGCGACGAAGATCTTGCCCTTGTAGAGCGCCACGCCGCGGTTGACCACGTCGCAGCATCCCTTGTAGCCCGTCTCGCGCGGGACGTCGGGATCATAGACCCACAGCCGCTTGCCGCTGCGCGCGTCGATGGCGTGGACCACGCTCCACGAGGCGGTGACGTACATGACGCCGTCCACCACCAGCGGCGTCGCCTCGACCCCGCGCGTGGACTCGAGGTCGTAGGCCCAGGCGAGGCCGAGCACCTTCACGTTGTCCGCGTTGATCTGGGTGAGCCGGCTGAAGCGGGTCTCGGCATAGTCCAGGCCGTGGCTAGGCCAGTCCCGCGTCATCCGCGCATTGGCGCGGATGGAGGCGCCGTCGACCTTGCCGGTCGCGGCCCGGATATGCTCGGGGGAGCCCTTGGCCGGCGCGCCGCCCTGCGCGAAAGCACTGCCGGTGAGACCGGCGAGGATGAGCGCCACGAGAGAGACCATCGAATGTCCGCGCATCATGCCCCTCCTCCTGGAACGACACTGGTCCGGGGTCGGGAAAGTCGCGCGTCGATCCTGCCAGAGTGCGCGGAGGAGGTCAAACGGGGGCTAGCGTGAGGCTTCGACCACCTTGTCGGCCGGCGGAGGGGTGATGGGCTCGTCTCGGCGGCGCCACTCAGCGAGCCGCTCCACCGCCACGTAGAACGCGGGGACGAGCAGCACGCCGATCACCGTGATCACGAGCATCCCGCCCACCACGGTGGTGCCCATGGAGTTCCGGCTCGCCGCGCCCGCACCCGTCGCGAAGACCAGCGGCATGGAGCCCAGGATGAAGGCGAAGGACGTCATCAGGATGGGACGGAAGCGAAGGCGCGCGGCTTCCCGCGCCGCCTCCTGGATCCCGGTCCCGTGCTCGCGGCGCTCCTTGGCGAACTCCACGATGAGGATGGCGTTCTTGCTCGCCAGTCCCATGAGGAGCGCGAGCCCGATCTGCGCATACACGTCGTTGGCGGTGCCCCGGAGCCAGAGCGCCCCCAGCGCGCCGACCACGCCCAGCGGCACCGCCAGGAGCACCGCCAGCGGCACCAGCCAGCTCTCGTACTGCGCGGCGAGCACGAGGAACACGAAGAGCGCGGACAGCGCGAAGACGAATCCCGCCCGGCTACCCGCCTCGAGC
This sequence comes from uncultured Candidatus Rokubacteria bacterium, assembly GCA_963733725.1. Lineage (GTDB taxonomy): Bacteria > Methylomirabilota > Methylomirabilia > Rokubacteriales > CSP1-6 > DASRWT01. The sequence goes on from CAVTFC010000012.1 coordinate 63,585, forward strand.
TCCTGGTAGGCGAGGCCCGTCCATTCATACGACATGCCCGCCGGCATATTGCTGCGCGCCACCTCTTGCATGGCCGCGATGGCCTGACCGGAGCTCGCCCCCGGCGCCGTATCGCCCGCGATCTCCGCCGTGCGATAGAGGTTGTAGTGAGAGATCGTGTCGGGCCCGGTGATCGGCTTCACGGTGACGAGCGTGCTCAGGGGCACCATCTGCGCGGGCTGCCCGCTCGCCGAGGGCTGGCTCCGGACATAGAGACGCGCGACGTCGCTCGGGGACGCGCGGAAGCTCGGCTCGGCCTGTAGCTGAACGCGATACACCCGGCCGAACGCGTTGAAGTCGTTGACGTAGAGCGAGCCCAGGAAGATCTGCAGGGTCGAGAACACATCGGACAGCGGCACCCCGAGCGCCTTGGCCTTGGCGCGGTCCACCTGCGCGTCGAGCTGCGGCACGCCGGACCGGAAGCCCGTGAAGGTCGCGGCCAGCTCCGGGCGCTGGCGGGCCGCGTCCATGATCTTGCGGGCGGTGACGTCGAGGTCCTGGAGCGAGCCGCCGGCCACGCTCTGCAGCTCGAACTGGAATCCGCCGCCGGAGCTGATGCCCCGGATGGGCGGCGGAGGAAAGACCACGATGACCGCCTCCTGGATGCTGCTGAGCCGCGCGCGCAGGCGGCCCAGGATCGCTCCGGCCTGGAGCTCGGGTGACTTCCGGTGGGACCACGGCGTCAGCCGGGGAAACAGCGACGCGACGTTCGGGGCGTTGACGCCGGTGATGAAGCTGCGCCCGCCGATGGCCACCACGTTCTCGACGCCGGGGGTCTCGAGCAGGATCTTCTCGATCTGGCGGACCACGGCGTCGGTCCGCTCGACGGAGGCAGCGTCGGGAAGCTGGACATTGACCAGGAGATAGCCCTGATCCTCGGTGGGCGCGAAGCCCGGTGGGCACGATGCGAAGCAAGCCGTAGGCCCCGGCGCTCAGGAGCAGCAGCACCACCACCGCGAGGGCCGACCGCTGGACGATGCGCCGGACGGTCCGGTCGTAGCCATTGGTGAGCCGGAGGAACGCCGCGTTCCAGGTCCGGGCCGAGCCACCGCTTCCGGGTCGAGCCGGCGGGACGGAGGAGGAGCGCGCACAGCGCCGGGGTCAGGGTGAGCGCGTTCAGCGCGGACAGCGCCACCGACACCGCGATGGTCAGCGCGAATTGCCGGTAGAGCTGGCCGGTGATGCCGGGCAGGAAGGCGATGGGAATGAACACCGCCATCAGCACGAGCGCGGTCGCGATCACCGGGCCCACCACTTCGGACGTCGCCCGCCGCGCCGCCTCGACGGCAGTCAGCTTTCCCTCGTCGAGGTGCCGCTGGGTATTCTCCACCACCACGATGGCGTCGTCCACCACGATGCCGATGGCCAGCACCAGCCCGAACAGCGTCAGCGTATTGATCGAGAACCCGAACAGGCTGATGACGGCGAAGGTCCCCACCAGGGACACCGGGATGGTCATGGTCGGGATGAGGGTGGCACGCCAGTCCTGCAGGAAGACGTAGACGGTGAGCACGACGAGGCCGATGGCGATGAGGAGCGTCAGCACCACCTCCTCGATCGAAACGCGGACGAACTCGGTCGTATTGTACGGGCGCGAATGGGTGACGCCGCCCGGGAAGCTCGGGGCGAGCCGGGCCACCGCCGCCTGCACGCCCTTCGACACCTCGAGGGCATTGGCGCCCGGGAGCTGGAAGATGCCGATGAGCGCCGCCGGCGTGCCGCCCACGCGCCCGAAAGACCCGTAACTCTGGGCGCCCAGCTCCACGCGGGCGACATCACGAACGCGGAGGAGCGAGCCGTCGGACCGGGTGCGGAGGATGATGTCCTCGAACTCGGCCGGCGTCGAGAGGCGCCCGCGCGTGGTGACGGTGTACTGGAACTGCTGCCCGGGCAGCGACGGGGGCTGGCCGATCTGTCCGGCCGCGGCCTGGAGATTCTGCTCCCGCACCGCGTCGGCCACATCGCCGGCGGTGAGTCCCAGGCCCGCGAGGCGATCGGGATTCAGCCAGAGCCGCATGCCGTAGTCGCGCCCGTTGAACACGGTCACCTGCCCCACGCCGCGCACCCGCGCCAGCACGTCCACCACCTGGAGCGTGGCGTAGTTCGCCAGATAGAGCTCGTCCCGGCTCCCGTCGGGCGAGGTCAGGGCCACGATCTCCACCAGGTCCGGGCTCTGCTTGGTGATGGTCAGCCCCTGGCGGGTCACGTCGGCGGGAAGCTTGGCCTGCGCGATGGCGACCCGGTTCTGCACGTTCACGGCGGCGATGTCGAGATCGGTGCCGACCTTGAACGTCACCGTGAGCGTCATGGTTCCGTCGCTGCCGCTGCGGGAGGACATGTAGATCATGTCCTCGACGCCGTTGACCTGCTGCTCGATGGGCGTGGCCACCGTCTGCTCCACCACCTCGGCGCTCGCGCCCGGATAGGTGGCGGTCACCACCACCTGCGGCGGCGTGATCTCGGGGAACATCGCGATGGGCAGGAACGGGATGGCCACCGCGCCGGCGACCACGATGACGATGGCGAGGACGGAGGCGAAGATGGGGCGGTCGATGAAGAAGTTGACGAACACCGGCGGTCAGCCCCCGGTCGCGGCCGGAAGGGCCTCCAGGGTCGGCTCCACGCGCATGCCCGACCGGATCTGCTGCAGGCCCTTGATCACGACATGCTCGCCCGGCTTCACGCCCTCCTCGACCACCCACAGCGGCCCGACGCGCGGCCCCATCCGCACGGTGCGCACCTGCACCGTCTGATCCGGCGCCACCACGAAGAGAGACGCCGAGCCCTGACTTTCCTGGATGGCCGCCTGCGGCACGACGAGCGCGTCGGGACGCTCCGAGAGGAGGACGCGGACCCGCACATACTGGCCCGGCTGCAGCCGCCGGTCCGGGTTCGGGAAGGCGGCGCGCAGGGCGAGGGTGCCCGTGCGCGGATCCACCGCGCGGTCGACGAAGTCGAGCCGGCCGTCGAGCGCGTAGGGGTTGTCGTCGGGCAGGGTGATGGTGATGCCGGAGGAAGCGGGCTTCGCCTGCATCTCCGCCCGGCGTCGGTTCCACACGGACAATGCCTCCCGCTCGCTCACACTGAAGCTGACGTACATCGGGTCGAGCGTGGACACCGTGGCGAGCAAGGTGGCGTCACCCTTTCCGACGAGCGCCCCCACCCGGACCTCGGCCCGCCCCATGCGCCCATCCAGGGGCGACCTGATGGACGTGTAGCCGAGCTGGAGCCGGGCGCTGTCGGCCGCGGCTTCGTCGGCGCGCACTGCGGCCCGCGCGTTCTCGATGGCCGCCCGTGAGGCGGCGAGCCCCGCCCGGGCGTTCTCCAGCCCCGCGCGGTCGGCCTGAACGGTGGCCTCCAGCGCGGTCAGATTGGTCCGAACCTGGTCGTACTGCTCCTTGGCGACGAATTCTTTCTCGACGAGCGTGCGATAGCGCACCTCCTGCGCGCGGGCGTTCTCCACCTGTGCGACGTCGCGATCGACATTGGCCTGCGCCTGGCGCACGTCAGCCTCGCGCTGCGTGAGAGCGGACTCGGCCTGACGGAGCGCGGCGGTGTCGCGGGCGACATTGGCTTCGGCCTGGCGCAGCGCAGCCTCGAGCGGGCGCGGATCGATCGTGAAGAGCAGGTCGCCCACCTTGACGTTCGCGCCGTCGGGCACCGCCTGGCGCTCGATGAACCCCTCGACGCGCGCGCGCACCTCGACGGTCTTCACCGCCTCGGTCTGGCCCACGTACTGGCCATAGACCGGAACCGAGCGCTGCGCCACCGCCACTACCGTGACCGCGGGCGGCTTGGGAGCGGCGTTGACCTGGGGTGACCTATCACAGGCCACCAGGCCGACCAGTGCCGCCACCAACACCGTGCTGCCGAGGAGTCGAGCACGATAGCTCACGTTCTTATGACGAACCGGCCCCATCACTGGGTTCAAGCACGGAAACATGAATAGATGCCTCGTTCAGGGTGCGGTCGAGCCCAGAATTTCATCGATCGGGTGCTTCTGATCCATCCACAGCGCGAGTCCCCCCAGGAGAGGTCGGACTCGGGTGAGGCCGTGGCGCTTGAGTCGGAGCGCCACCCGGGCGCTCGTAGCTTCATCGGGTCAGGTGCAGTACAGGACGATTTCCCGATCCCGCGGCAACTCGGCGTGGCGCCGATCGACCTCGTCGGGGTCGATCCGTATCGCGCCCCGGACCAGAAACGGCACTCGCTGCACGTCCAGCATCGATCGGGTGTCGATGACCAGCAGGTTCCCGTCTCCGGCGTCGAGCCTCCGCCGCAGCTCCTCGGGGGTGATGCGCGCCATCCGTAGCTCTCGAAAGATCCGCCGCCGCTTCGCGTACTTGATCCCGACATAGGCGGCCAGGGCCGCCCCCGCGAGCAGGAGCGCGTAGCCTCCGAGCCGGGCCACCCATCGCGCGACGATGTCGAGCGCATCGCTGAACGCATAGCCGATTCCCAACCAGGTGCCCGCCCACACCAGCGCGCCGGTGACATCGAGCAAGAGGAACTGCCACCGCGGAACGCCCGCCGAGCCGGCCAGGGGGGACGCCACCGCGCTCAGCCCGGGCAGGAACTTCGCGACCAGCAGGAGCTTCCGGCCAAACCGGACGAACAGCGCCTCGGTCCGCCGTACGCACCAGTCCGGCTCGAGCGAGATCGCGCAGATCCGGGCGAGCACCCGCGGCCCTCGCCGCCGCCCGAGCTCAAACCAAGCGAGGTCGGGAGGCAGCGACGCCGCCAACACCACGCCGAGCGCCAAGGTCAGGCTCATCTGCCCGCCGCCGGCGAGCGCGCCCACGCCGAGCAGGATCGGCACCGCGGGAACCGGCAAGTCCGATCTGCTCCGCGAGCACGCAGCCATAGAGAATCACGTACCCGTACTGGATCAGGAACGCGAGCGTGTCACTCAAACCGACTCACCGACGCCCGCTCAGCGTGAACCCTTCGTACGCGTTCGCCGCCACCTCGTCGCACTTCTGCCGATAGGTCCCCGACGCCGCCGACATAGGGCATGAAGATGCGCGGCTTGCCGGGCACATTGGCCCCCATGTACCAGGAGGCGGCGCGCGGGTAGAGCGTCATGTGCCCCACCTCGTTGACGTGAGCCACCCAGGCCTCCTCGGCCTCGCGAGTGGCCTCGATGGCCGCGTGCCCACGCGCGCGCAGATCGGCGAGGCACCGCGCGATCCAGTCCACGTGCTGCTCGATGGACACGATCATATTGCTCAGCACCGAGGGACTGCCCGGGCCCGTGATTGCGAAGAGGTTCGGGAAGCCGGCGACGGCGAGGCCGAGGTAGGTGCGCGGCCCCTCGGCCCACTTCTCCCTCAGGCTGAGCCCGCCGCGGCCGCGGATGTCGATGTTGAGGAGGGCGCCGGTCATGGCGTCGAAGCCGGTGGCGAAGACGAGGCTGTCGAGCGCGTACGTCCCGCTCCCGCGTCCGCAGCCCCTCCGGCGTGATCGCCTCGATGGGCGCCTTGCGCACGTCCACCAGGTGACATTGTCGCGGTTGTAGGTCTCGTAGTAGCTCGTGTCCACGCAGAGCCGCTTGGTCCCGAGCGGATAGTCCCGCGGCGTCAGGAGCTCCGCCAGAACGGGATCCCGCACGAGGCCGCGGATCTTCTCGCGGAAGAACTCGGCGGCGGTGTCGTTCGCGTCCTGGCTTGTCAGAAGATCCACGAAGGTCGCGTTGAAGCCCAATCCACCGCGGCTCCACCGCGCCTCGTACTCGCGCAGCCGCTCCGCGGGAGGGACGGCCAGAGCGGACGTCTCGTTGCGCTCGACCACGAACCCCACGCGCGACTCGCGCGCCTCGCGCCGGTGCTCCGCATAGTTCGCCTTCCACCGGGCCTGGTATTCCGGCGCCATCGGCGCGTTCCGCGCCGGCACGCTGAAGTTGGGGGTGCGCTGGAAGACGAAGAGGTGCGCGGCTTGCCGGGCGATGATGGGGATGGACTGGATGGCCGACGAACCCGTTCCGATGACGCCGACGCGCTGTCCCGTGAAGTCCACTCCCTCATGCGGCCACTTGCCCGGTGTGATACCACCGGCCGGCAAAGGTCTCGAAGCCCTCGAACTCCGGCACCTGCGCGTCCGACAGGCACCCGGTCGCCATGATGCAGAAACGCGCCGACACGCGGTCGCCGCGGTCCGTCTGGACGTCCCACCGGCTCGTCGTCTCGTCGAAGACGGCGGCAGTCACCCGCGTCTCGAGCTGAATATCCCGGCGCAGGTCGAAGCGGTCCGCCACGTGGTTGATATAGGTCAGGATCTCCGGCTGGGAGGCGTAGCGCTCGGTCCACTGCCATTCCTGCTGGAGATCGTCGGAGAAGGAGTACGAGTAGTCCATGCTCTCGACGTCGCAGCGCGCGCCCGGATAGCGGTTCCAGTACCAGGTGCCGCCCACGCCCTGGCCCGCCTCGAAGACCCGCGCCGAGAACCCGAGCGCGCGCAGCCGGTGCAAGGCATAGAGCCCCGCGAATCCGGCGCCGACGATCACCGCGTCGAGATCCCGCGCCCGTGCCGCTTCAGCCATTGCGCGCGCGCCCCCGGCGCTTCCTCGGCGGCGGCGCCACCTGGCGATAGGCCTGCTCCACCAGCATGGCCACCTGCGACCAGCGGGGCCGCCCGTCGATGCGCACGCCCACCCAGCCTCGCGGGCCCACATAGGGCGGACGGAAGAACCGCGACGGATCCTGCGCGACGAGCGCTTCCTGCTCGCCCAGCGGCGCGGGCAACCATACCGCGAGGTGCTCGGCGCCATGGTGGTGGTTGTCGAGCTGGGCGAAGAGGCGCTCGCGCACGCGCCAGGTGGGCTCGCCCCACGCCACCTTCTCCGTCGTCTCGGGCAAGGCCAGGCAGATCGCGCGGAGCCGGGCGACGGGATCACCCGGCTTTTTCTTCACCTTGGATGCACACATGTCCCTCACGAACTTGCCCGGGCGACGGCCGGGTGTCAAGCGCGGCGCTGTTTCCCCCGGCGCTCGAGGGGTATAGAATCCGGGCTGATGCGCCTCGCCGGGAAGATCGGGATCGTGACCGCCGCCGCCTCGGGCATGGGCCGGGCCGGCGCCCTGCGCTTCGCGCGCGAGGGCGCCCAGGTCGCGGTGGTGGATGTCGATGCGGCAGGCGTGCAGCGTGTCGTCGACGAGATCACCGCCGCCGGCGGCACCGCCGTCGGCATCCCCGCGGATCTCACCCGGGACGAGGACTCGCGGCGCATCGTGTGGGACACGGTGGGCCGCTTCAAGGGGCTCGACTTCGTGTGGAACCACGTGGGGCATCCGGGGCCCGCCGCCGTCGAGGGCATCGACATGAGCGCCTTCGACCTGGCCATCGATCTCAATCTCCGCACCGTGCTCATGACCACCGAGGCGGCCATCCCGGAGCTGCGCGCCCGCGGGGGCGGCAGCCTCCTCTTCACCGCCTCCACGTCCGGCCTCCAGGGCTCCGCCTATAGCCCCGTGTACTCGATGTGCAAGTTCGGCGTGGTGGGCTTCGTCAAGAGCCTGGCGGTACGGCTCGCCCCCGAGAAGATCCGCGTGAACGCGGTATGCCCCGGGCCCATCGACACGCCGATGCTCCGCGTCTTCGTGGCGCGCCCGGATCAGAAATCCACCGCCGGGATGGATCCGGAGGAGCTGGTGCGCAAGCGCGCCGGCGGCTCGGTGCCGCTGGGCCGCACCGGCCGGCCGGAGGAGATCGCCAATGCCGCGCTCTTCCTCCTCTCCGACGAAGCGTCCTTCATCACCGGCGCCGCTCTGCCCGTCGACGGCGGGGTGACGGCCGCCTGAAGCCTCGAGACCGGTCAAGGGAGACCCGATGAAGATCAGCGCCTTCCACCTGATGCCGCACCGCGAGCTGCCGGCGGACTTCGAGAAACGCTACGAGTCGGTGTGGGTGACGCCGCCGTGGTGGGAGCTCGCCGATGCGCGGCGGGTCGGCCAGTACTATAACTGGACGCTCGACGAGCTGCTCTTCGCCGCCCGCTCGGGCTTCGACGGCGTCTGCACCAACGAGCATCACCAGAATGCCTACGGCTTCATGCCGAGCCCGAACATCATGGGCAGCGTGCTCGCCAAGGCCACCAACGGGAGCCGGGTGGCCATCGTCCAGATGGGCGCCACCTTGCCCACCTCCAATCCGCCGATCCGCGTGGCCGAGGAGTACGCCATGCTCGACTGCATCAGCGGCGGCCGCCTGGTGGCCGGCCTCCCGCTGGGCAGCCCGATGGACGTGAACTTCTGCTACGGCATCACGCCCATGGAGCATCGCGAGCGCTACCGCGAGGCCTTCGCGCTCACGCTCAAGGCGTGGCAGGCGCGCGAGATCTTTGCGTGGAACGGACGCTATTACCAGCTCGCCAACGTGAACCTCTGGCCGCGCCCCATCCAGCAGCCGCACCCGCCGGTCTGGGTGCCCGGCTCCGGCAGCATCAGCACCTTCGACTTCGCCGTGGACAATGACGTCTGCTACTGCTTCCTCAGCTATTCGGGGGCGAAGGCGGCGAAGTCCATGATGGACGGCTACTGGCAAGTGGTCACCGGCAAGGGCAAGGAGACCAATCCCTATCGAGCCGGCTTCCTCCAGCTTGTCGTCGTCGGCGAGACGGACGCGCAGGCGGAGGAGAAGTACGCCAAGCACGTCGAGTACTTCTACCACAAGTGCCTGCACTGGCCCGTGCAGTACCTCTCCCCTCCCGGCAATCAGGACTATCGCAGCCTGGTGGCCGCGGTGGCGAAGCCGCTGCGGCGCGCCGAGGATCCCAAGACGCTCCGCTACCGCGACTTCGTCGAGAAGGGCTATGTCATCGCGGGCAGCCCGGCCACGGTGCGCGACCGGCTCAAGGAAGAAGTGATCAAGGACCTGAACGTGGGCAATCTCATGGTGCTGCTCCAGATCGGCTCCATGCCGCACGAGCTCACGCTGGAAAACATCGATCTCTTCGCCCGGAAAGTCCTGCCCGATCTCCGCGGCACCTGGAACGAGGAGGGCTGGGTCAATCACTGGTGGCCCGAGTCGCTCCGCGACGCGCCGTCCCCTCGGCCCAGCACGGGCGCGGTGACGAGCCGGGCATGAGGAACGCGCAGACGATTGCCGTCTGGCAGGGCCGCGTGCGCATGCGCGTGCTCTCGGAAGGCCAGGGACCGGCTCTGGTCTACTGCCACGGCCCCTGGGGCCTGAACTGGGATCCGTTTCTGACCGAGCTGGCGAAGAGCTTCACGGTGTACGCGCCCGAGCATCCCGGCACCACGCCGGACGCCCATGACGATATCTACAATCTCGACAACCTCTGGGATCTCGTCCTCTGCTACGACGAGCTTCTCACCGCGCTGAAGCTGGACGAGGTGGCGCTGGTGGGCCACTCCTTCGGCGGCATGGTCGCCTGCGAGCTGGCGGCGGCGGTTCCGCGGCGCGTGCGCCGGCTGGCCCTCATCGACCCCATCGGGTTCTGGCGGGATGCCGAGCCCGTCGTGAACTGGACCATGCTGAGCCCGACCGATATGCCGGCCTATATCCTCCGCGATCCCACCGGCGAGACCGCGGTCCGGATGTTCGGCCCTTCCGAGCCTCCGGAGGCGGCCGCGGCGGCGCGCGTGCGGCTCATGTGGGCCATGGGCGCCACTAGCAAGTTCATCTGGCCCATCCCCGACAAGGGGCTCAAGAAGCGCATCCACCGCGTGAGCGCGCCGACTCTGCTCATCTGGGGCAAGGAGGACCGCCTGGTGCCCCCGGTCTATGCCGATGAGTTCACGCGGCGCATGCCGGGCGCCCGCCTCCAGACGGTCGACGGCGCCGGTCACGCGCCCCAGGCCGAGCAGCCCGAGCGCGTGGCCCGCATGGTCCGGGAGTTCGTCGGCGCATGAAGGAGCGGACGCTCCGCGGCAAGACCGCCATCGCGGGCGTCGGCGAGACGGCCTACTACAAGCACGGCCAGGCGCCGGAGTCCGAGTTCCAGCTCGCGCTCGAGGCCATCCTCAGGGCCTGCGCGGACGCCGCCATCGACCCCCGGCAGGTGGATGGGTTCGCATCCTACAGCAATGACCGTAACGATCCCTCGCGCATCGCCGCCGCGCTCGGCCTGCCCGCGCTGCGCTTCTCCAATATGCAGTGGGGCGGCGGCGGGGGCGGCGGCTCCGCGGCGGTGGCCAATGCGGCGGCGGCGGTGGCGGGCGGCATCGCGGACTGCGTGGTCGTCTTTCGCGCGCTCGCCCAGGGCCAGTTCCAGCGCTTCGGCGCGGCGCCGCCCGTCGCGACCGTCGCGGGCGAGCCGGCGCTCACCTTCCCGTATGGCCTCATCTCACCCGCCCAGCGCTTCGCCATGCGGGTGATGCGCTTCATGCACGACCATGGCATCCGCCATGATGCCCAGCGCGCCATCGCGCTCGCCTCCTACCATCATGCCCAGGCCAATCCTCGGGCCGTCATGCACGGGCGCCCGCTCACCGCGGAGGCCTACGACGCCTCGCGCTGGATCGTGGAGCCCTTCCGGCTCTATGACTGCTGCATGGAGAACGACGGCGCGGCGGCGGTGGTCGTGGTCTCCGCCGAGCGCGCGCGCGACCTCCGGCCGAAGCCGGCCTATCTCCTCGGCGCGGCCCAGGGCTCGGAGTACCGCAATGCCGCCCGCGGCCACAATGCCCCGCTCTACGCGACGTCGAGCTTCACCACCGTGGCCCCGCAGCTCTACGAGATGGCCGGCCTCGCCGCCGAGGACGTGGACGTGGTGCAGAGCTACGAGAACTTCACCGGCGGCGTCCTCATGAGCCTCGTGGAGCACGGCTTCTTCACCGCGGAGGAGGCCAATGACTTCCTCGTGGTGGACAATCTCCTCGCGCCCACGGGACGGCTGCCGCTCAATACCAGCGGTGGCAATCTCGCCGAGTGCTACATGCACGGCCTGGAGCTGGTCATCGAGGCCGCGCGCCAGCTGCGCGGGGACTCGACCAGCCCGGTGCCGGGCGCGGAGATCTCCATGGTGATCTCGGGTCCCATGGTCACGCCGGTCTCGAGCCTCATCCTGGGCGGCGAGTCGACGCTGTGATGGCCATCGCCGCGACCTCCTACCTGCCCGCCGGCCTACCCGCGCCGGTGCCGGAGCCCGACGGGCTCGATCGCCCGTACTGGGAGGGCACACGGCGCGGCGAGCTCCTGGTGCAGCGCTGCACACGCTGCCGCGCCTGGCAATGGGGCCCCGAGTGGATCTGTCACGCCTGCCTCTCGAAGGACCTCGGCTGGACCCGCGTGGTGGGTCGCGGGATCATCTACTCCTGGGAGCGGGTCTGGCACCCCGTGCATCCCGCGCTGAAGGCGCACGGCCCCTATGTGGTGACCCTGGTCGAGCTGCCCCAGGCGGGCGGCATCCGCATGCTCGGCAATCTCCTCGGCGATCCCCGCCAGGTGGTGACCATCGGCGCATCCGTCGAGGCCGTCTTCGAGCCGCACGACGACGCCAAGGTTCCGTTCACGCTCGTTCACTGGAGAACAACGCCATGAGCCAGCTCGAGATCAATGCCCCGAATCTGTGGCGGCTCGATTCACCGGGCCATGCCGGCTGGAGCCGCACCGCGCGGCCGGACGATCCCAAGAAGTACTTCATCGTCTCCGCCGACTGCCACGCCAACGAGCCCTCGAATCTCTGGGCGGAGCGCATCGACGCAAAGTATCGGGACCGCCTGCCGCGCGTGACCACGGACGCCAATGGCGTCAAGTGGCGCGTGTCCGAGGGCCATCGCCCGGACCGGCTCCGCGTGGACGACATGGAGGGCGAGGACAAGCTGCGCCAGCTCGCGGGGGCCGATCCGCGGGACCGGCTGCGCGATCACGCACGCGACGGCATCGACGCCGAGGTGATCTTCCCCAACAAGGGCCTCTCGATGTGGGCCACGCCCGATGCCGTCTTCGCCCAGGCGCAGTGCCGCGTCTTCAACGAGTGGGCCTGGGAGACCTTCGGGCCCTACAACGACCGGCTGTCGCCGGTGGCCGCCATTGCCACCGCCGATCTGGAGGGCTCCATCGCCGAGGTGCAGCGCGTGGCCAAGGTGGGCTTCCGCGCGCTGACGCTCCCCTGCAAGCCGGTCTGGGGCGCCCACGACATCGACCATCCGAACTACAACCTGCCGGTCTTCGATCCCCTCTGGGCCGCCATCCAGGACACGGGACTGCCCATCACCTTCCACATCTCCACCGGCCGCGATCCGCGCGCGTCGCGGGGCAATGGCGGGGCCGTCATCAATTATGTCTCGCACTCGCTGGCCCCCACGGTGGAGCCGGTGGCCAATCTCTGCGCCTCGGGCGTCCTCGAGCGCTTCCCGGGCCTGCGCTTCGCCACCATCGAGGCCGGCATCGGCTGGCTGCCGTGGGTGCTGGACGCCATGGACGAGGCCTATCGCAAGCATCACTTCTGGGTGCGGCCCAAGCTCAAGCACCTGCCCAGCGAGAACTTCCGCATGCACGGCTTCGCGTCGTTCCAGGAGGACGCGGCGGGGCTCGCGCTCGCGGAGCGCTACCGCCTGACCGACAACTTCATGTGGGGCAACGACTACCCGCATCACGAGGGGACCTGGCCGCACTCCGCGGAGGCCATCGAGCGGACCATGAGCGGCCTCGACGACGACGCGCGGGCGAAGGTCCTGGGGCTCAATGCCGCGCGCTTCTTCAAGTTCGAGGTGCCGGCGCGCCCGCGCTGAGCGAGATTTCTTCCATGCTCCCGCCCCGGCCCACCACCTTCGAGATCGATCTCGACGCCGCCGCCTCGAACGTCCGCGTGGTGCGCCAGATGGTGGGCCCCAGCGGAAGATCTACGCGGTGATCAAGGCCGACGGTTACGGCCACGGGGCCGCCGAGATGGGCGAGACCTTCCTCGCCGGCGGCGCCGACGCGCTGGGCGGTGGCCGATCTCGGCGAGGGGATTCGCCTCCGCCGGCGCGGCATCACCGCCCCCGTCCTCGTGTATCCGAATTCCTTGCCCGAGGCCGCGCCCGAGGCCCTCGCCCACGGGCTCACGCCGACGGTGGTGGATCTGGACGGCGCCCGGGCCTACGCGGAGGCGGCGCGGGAGCCCTGCGACGTCTTCGTGAAGATCGACGTCGGGCTCGAGCGCCTGGGCGTGGCGCCCGAGGGGGCGGTGAAGCTGGTCACCGCCATGCTGGAGCTGCCGCACCTGCGCCTGGCCGGGCTCTGCGCCCATCCGCACGCCCCCGTCGGGCGGCGATCCCGCCTACGCCGACTGGCAGCTGGGCCGCTTCACCGCGGTGGTGGACGAGCTGGAGGCGCGCGGGGTGCGCGTGCCCATCCGGCTGCTCGCCGCCTCCCCGTTCGTGCTGCGCTTCCCGCAGACCTACCTGAACGCCGTGGATCCCGGGCGCATGCTCTACGGCATGACGTTCCGGGACGAGATCGCGCCCGCGCCTCTACGCCCGACGTTCCGGGCGCTGTGCCACGCGCGTCATCGCCCTCAAGGAAATCACGCCGCGCGAGCGCTTCGCCGAGATGGCGCCGTTTCCCGTGACCGCACCCATGCGGCTCGGCATCATCCCCATGGGCCTGGCCGACGGTCTCCTGTGGCTGCACGCCGATCGCGTGCTCGTGCGCGGACGCCCGGCGCCCCATCGTTGCCACGCCCTCGCTGGAGCACACGCGCATAGACCTCACCGCCATCCCGGACGCGCAAGTGGGCGACGAGGTCGTGATCATCGGCCGCCAGGGCGAGGCCGAGATCACGCTGGCCGAGGTCGCTCGCCGGCGCAATATCGGCGTCCACCAGGTCGCCACTACCATCGGGCCCCGCGTGGTCCGCGTCTACCGGAGGAGCGCATGAGCGGCAGCGGGCAAGGAGGGGTGGCCTTCGTGGGTTGCAGCACGGTGGGCGCGGTGCAGGCGCAGACGGTGCGACGCGCGGTCACCGTGGGCGGCCGGCGCGTGAAGACCATCGACGTGCACGCGCATTGCGGCGTGCCCGCCGCGATGGCGCTCATGGGCCTCAAGCTCCCGACGGAAGCGCTGCTCATGTCCAGCCCGGCGGCCAGGCTGCGCGCCATGGACGAGCAGGGCATCGACGTGGAGGCGCTCAGCATCAATCCCTACTGGTACGGGGCCGAGCACGATCAGGCCCGCGAGCTGATCCGCCTCCAGAACGAGGCGCTCGCCGAGGCCTGCGCGGCCCACCCGGCGCGCTTCGTGGCCTTCGCGTCGGTGGCGCTGCAGCATCCCGATCTGGCCGCCCAGCAGCTCGAGGACGGCATGCGGCGATACGGTCTGCGCGGCGCCGCCATCGGCGGCAGCGTGGAGGGGGCGGACCTGTCCGACCCGCGCTTCCATCCCTTCTGGGCCAAGGCGGAGTCGCTCGGCGCGCTCGTCTTCATCCATCCGCAGGGCACGGCGGAGCTGGAGCGCACGAGCCGGCTCAAGGGCAATGGCCTGCTCACCAACACCATCGGCAATCCCCTCGAGACCACCATCGCGCTCTCGCACCTGATCTTCGACGGCACCCTCGACCGCTTCCCCGGGCTCAAGATCTGCGCCGCCCACGGCGGGGGGTATCTGCCCTCCTACGGGGCGCGCTCGGACGCCATCCTCACCACCTTCCCCGACCGCTGCCCGGGAAAGCTCGAGAAGAAGCCCACCGAGTATCTGCGCCAGCTCTACTACGACTCCATCGTCTTCACGCCGGAGGCGCTCCGGCACCTGGCGGCGGAGGTGGGCCCGGACCGCATCGTGATGGGAACGGACTATCCCTACCCGTGGACCAACACCTCGGTGGACCATATCCTCGGCACGCCGGGCCTGTCCGACGCCGAGCGCGTGGCGATGCTGGGCGGCACCGCGGCCGCGCTGCTCGGGATCAAGGACTAGCGACGGGGGTCTCTCAATACAGGTGGCAGGCCACCTCGCCGCCGCCGCGAGCCTTCAGCGCTGGCTCCACCTCCGAGCAGATCGGCATCGCCGACGGGCATCGCGGGTGGAAGCGACACCCGGAGGGCAGGCTGAGGGCGCTCGGCACCTCCCCGGCGATGGGCCGTTCGTGCGGCGGGTCGTCGGGATGGGACGGCAGCGCGGCGGCGAAGAGGGCCTGCGTGTACGGGTGCATCGGACGGGCGCACAGCGCGTCGCTGTCCGCCGTCTCGACGATCTTGCCCAGGTACATCACCGCGATCCGGTGGCTGATGTGCGCGACGGTGGCCAGGTCGTGGCCGATGAAGAGATAGCTCACGCCGAGGGTCCGCTGCAGGTGCTCGAGCTGGTTGATGATCTGGGCTCTGACCGACACATCGAGCGCGGAGACGGGCTCGTCCAGCACGATGAGACGGGTGTCGGTCGCGAGCGCCCGGGCGATGGCGATCCGTTGACGCTGCCCGCCGCTGAACTCGTGCGGGAACAGCGGGGCCACGTCGGGCGGGAGACCAACCAGCTCCAGCACCACTGCGACGCGCTCGGCAATCGCCCCACGTGAGAGACCCGTGTGGATCTCCAGCGGCTCGGCGATGATGTCCTCGACGCGCATGCGCGGGCTGAGCGAGCTGAACGGATCCTGGAACACCACCTGCACGGCCCGGCGGTACGCCATGAGGTCTTTGCCCCCGAGGCCGGCGATGTCTCGGCCCTCGAAGGCGATTGTCCCGGCGGTGGGTGTCTCCTGTAGCAGGATCAGCTTCGAGGTGGTGGTCTTCCCGCATCCGGACTCGCCGATGAGGCCCAGCGTCTCGGCGGGGTGAATGGCGAAGTCCACGCCGTCCACGGCTCGGACCCACGTTCGCTTGCGTCCCAGCAGCCCTTGCCGCGCGGGGAAGTGCTTCGTCAGCCCCCGGACTTCAAGAACGGGTTCGGTCACGGTCCGCTTGCGCTTCCGTGTCGCGCTCCAGGAGCCAGCACCGGGCGACGCTGCCGTCATCGAGGTGGAAGTCCCCCGGCTCCTCCATCGTGCAGCGGGAAACCGTCACGGGGCAGCGCGGCTGGAAGGCGCATCCCGTGGGCAGGGTAGCCAGGTTGGGTGGCTGGCCCGAAATCGAATACAGGGGCTCCTTGCTGCCGAGCTTCGGCATCGAGCCGAGCAGGGCCCGCGTGTACGGATGCTTGGGGGCATCGAATAGCTCTCGCACTGGCGCCTGCTCGACGAGCTTGCCGGCATACATCACCGCGACCTTGTCACACATCTTCGCGACGATGCCCAAGTTGTGCGTCACGAAGATCAGGGCCACGCCCGTCTCGCGTTGGATGTCCTTGAGGAGGTCGAGGTACTGCGCCTGGATGGTGACGTCGAGGTTCGTCGTGGGCTCGTCGGCGATGACGAGGCTCGGTCCTCCGGCCAGCGCGATCGCGCCGACGATGCGCTGGCGCATGCCACCGCTCATCTGGTGGGGATACTCGCGCATCCGCCACTCGGGCGAGGGGATGCGGACGGCCCGGAGGAGGTGATGCACGCGCTCCCGCAGCGGTCGGCCCCGGAGCCGCTGATGGAAGAACGCGGGCTCCGCCACTTGCCGGAAGATGGTGAAGAGCGGGTTCAGGGACGCCATGGGATCCTGGAGGATCACGGCAATCCGCCGGCCGCGGATCCGGCGCAACTCGCGCTGGCTCATGGCGGTGAGGTCTTCCCCTTCGAAGAGGACACGGCCTCCCACGATGCGCGCGGCCCGCGGCAAGAGCCCGACGATCGAAAGGCACGTCGTCGTCTTGCCGCTCCCCGACTCGCCGACAAGTCCCAGCGTCTCGCCCTCGTGGAGCGAAAAGCTCACCCGGTCCACCGCCTTGACGACGCGTGTCCCGCCGAAGGTGGAGAAGTGGGTCTGGAGGTCGGAGACTTCGAGAACGGGCGTCATGAACGCGGGCGCATCCCTAGAGATTCTTGAGCTGGGGATCGAGGCGGACTCGCAGCCAGTCGCCGAAGAGCTGGGTCGCGAGGACGATCAGCAAGATGCACAGCCCAGGGAACACCGTGAGCCACCACTGGCCCGCCATCAAGGTCGCACGCGCCTCCGATAGCATGAGGCCCCAGGCAGGCTGAGGCGGCGGCACGCCCACCCCGAGAAAGCTCAGCGACGCTTCTGCGATGATGACCACGCCCACCGTGAGGCTGGCCAGCACCGTCGCCGTGTTCATGACGTTCGGCAGGATGTGCCGCTTGATCACGCGCAGCTTGCTGGCGCCGGCGATCTCGGCCAGCTTCACAAATTCCCGCTCCCGGAGCGTCAGCACCTCGCCCCGGATGACGCGAGCGTAGCGCGTCCAGTACACGGAGCCCAGGATGACAATGATGTTCCACATGCTCGGCCCGACCAGGGCAGCCAGGAAGATCGCGAAGACGATGGCGGGCAAGGCGAGCCAGGCATCGGTCACGCGCATGATGATCTGGTCGACCCAGCCGCCCACGTACCCGGAGAGGATCCCCATCGCGGTCCCGATGCTGCCCGCCACGAGCGTCCCCATCAACCCCACCACCAGCGACACGCGCGCCCCGTGGATCAGGCGGCTCAAGATGTCCCTGCCCTGGAAGTCGGTCCCGAGCGGCGTCGCCCAGCGGCCGCCCTCCATCCAGACCGGCGGGTCGAACACCTTCGCGCCCTCCACCGGAAGCGTCGGGTCATACGGCGCGATGAGGCCGGCGAAGACCGCCGCCAATGTGAAGCCGCCGAGGATGACGACCGCGATCAGGGGCGCCTCCCGCAGCGCTTTGATGACGGCGAAGAACGTGCTCGCGGCCCTTTCCTCGCCAACCGGCGTCCGCACCACGATGGCCATCGTCACCTACCTCGCGAGTCGGATTCTCGGGTCGATGAAGGCGTAGAGGATGTCCACGACCAGGTTGATCCCCACGATCATGAAGCCGGCCATGATCACGACGCCCTGCACGAGCGGGAAGTCGCGCTGGAAGATGCCCTCGAAGAGAAGCCGGCCGATCCCCGGCCACGCGAAGATCACCTCGATGATGACTGCGGTATTGACCATCACCACCATGTTCACGCCGGCCAGGGTGAAGACCGGGATGAGCGCATTCTTGAATGCGTGCATGGCGATGACCACGACGTCCGGGAGCCCCTTGAGCCGGGCGAGCTTGATGTACTCGCTGCCCAGGACCTCCAGCATGCTCGAGCGAGTCAGCCTGAGCATCGACGCGGCGAAGTACCACCCCAGCGCGAGGGCGGGCATGACGACGTGCCGCCAGTCACCGGCCCCGGACGTCGGCAGCCATCGCAGCCAGACGGAGAACACGAGGATCAGCACCAGCCCCAGCCAGAAGCCGGGGATCGAGAGGCCGAGCAGGGCGACGCCCTTGGCGACGTTGTCCCACCAGGTGTTCACCTTCACCGCCGAGATGATGCCCGCGGGAACGCCGATGAGGAGCGAGATGAGCGTGGCGGCGAGACCCAGGGTCAGCGAGTTGGGCAGCCGCTGAAAGTAGAGCTCGGTGACCGGGAGCCGGTAGTTGAAGGACTTGCCGAGCTCCCCCATGAAGGCGTTCTGCATGAAGGTGACGTACTGCTCGGGCCACGAGCGGTCGAGTCCCCACAGGTGACGGATCCGGTCGAGGTCCTCGGGGCGCGCGCTGGCTTCCGCCATCAGGACCACGGGGTCACCGGTGAGCCGGACGATGAGGAAGATCGTCGCGCTCAGGATGAAGATCGTGACGATGCTGTAGAGCACGCGCCGGATGATGAACTGCGCCATGCCGACGGCCTTACTGGTCCTTCACCTTCAGGTCCTCCCAGGGATAGGCATAGCCGGTGGTGATGGTCGGGAAGACGTCCTGCCACTTCTGCGCGGCGACACGGGGGCCGATCGCGTTGACGAACGCATGGCGGAACACCGGCACGAGATAGTAGTTTTCGAGGATGCCGCGCTGGATCTCGTCGGCGAGCTTCTTTCGCTCAGCGGGATTGATCGAGCGCTCGTACAGCTCGAACTTGGCGTCGAGGTCCTTGACGCAGATGCGATCACGAGAGCTGAAGCCGCCACACTTGAAGTAGCCCTCGTACCAGAACGACCAGCTTCCCGCGATCCTCACGCCGTGGAGGATGATCTGGGTTCCGGGAAACTCCTTGAGCCCGCCCTGGAGCCGCTGGAAGAAGATGCCCCGCTCCATGGTCTGCAACCTGCCGCGGATGCCGACCTCGCGGAGCTGCCCGATGATGCGCTCGCCCCGTGAATAGAACGCGGGCAGCGGCGTGACCCAGTCCACGTCGAACCCGTTCGGATAGCCCGCCTCGCGCAGGAGCTGCTTGGCCTTCTCCACATTGCGCTGGAACTCGGGCCACTCGATCGCGTACTGGACGTCGTCGTTGATCCAGTTGCCGGTGACCTTGCCCATCCCGGCGGTCTCCGCCTGGTTCATGGCCCGCCGGTCGATGGCGAGGCTCACCGCTTCGCGCACGCGCTTGTCGCGGAACGGATTCTTCGGGTCCTGGAACCCGGGAAACTCCAGGAAGAACGAGCCGGACAACACCGGGGCCAGCGTGACCCCGGGAAGTTTCCCGACCTTGGCGATCAGCTCCCCGGGGACGTTGTAGATGATGTCCGCCTCGCCGCGCTCCAGCATGGCCACGCGGGTGGCCGCCTCCGGCACCGAAACCATGACGAGCTGCTTCACGTTGACGGGGCGGTAGTACCCGTCGAAGGCCTCCATCTCGACCTTCACGCCCGGCTCGTGGCGGACGAGCTTGTAGGGACCCGCGCCGATGGGCTTCTGCTTGAAGCCGTCGGGCCCCACCTGCTTGTAGTACTTCTCCGGCACCACCCAGCCGGGGGCGGCGACATTGGCGGTCCCGAAGAGGATGGCGAAGTCGAGGAAAGGCTCCTTGAAGACGAAGCGGATCGTGCGGTCGTCCACGATCTCGACGCGCTCGGTCTTCTTCTTGAAGACGTCGGCCTTGGCGCCCCGGTAGCTCTCGTAGCTCCACTTGACGTCCTGCGGGGTCACCGGCTCGCCGTTGTGGAACTTGATCCCCTTGCGCAGCGTGAACGTGGCGCTCTTCGCGTCCCCGGCGACGGTGAACCGCTCGGCGAGGGCGGGGTGGTCATAGAGCGCCGTCCCCTGGTTCTTGATGAGGGCGTCGTGCAGCGCGGTGAAGAAGTTGTCCGGCGTGGCGGTGCCGTCGTGCTCCTGCGGGTCGAGCCACCGGGAGGCGAAGCCGGCATGCCAGGCGAGAACGATCTTGCCCTTGGCCTGGGCCCCCGCTGATGAGGCGAGCGACAGGGCCGCCGCGGCAGCGGCAATCAGGATCAGAGCGACCGCCAGCAGGTGAAGCGGGCCGCGAGCCGGGAATCGAGGATGCCTCATGTCAGGGCCTCCTTTCGAGCGATCGGTTGCGCTACGGCGAAGGGTAGTGCAGGCTAGCCCGAGAGCGGGGAGCGGTCAAGTCCCGGAGGATCAAGGGCTCGCGATCAGGGAGGACCACATGGACCGGACGCTCTTCGCCAACACCATGATCCTCGACGGCTCCGGCGCGGCCCCCTATGCCGGCGACGTGCTCGTCGAGGGCTCGCGCATCGCCGCCGTGCAGCGCGGCGGCGGGCTGCCCCGCGACAACGCGCGCGTGCTCGACGGCGCCGGCTCCACCCTCATGCCCGGCCTCATCGAGCCGCATGGCCACGTGAGCTATCCCGACGCGGCCCGGAACGCGGACTTCACCCGCCTGCCCCCGGAAGAGCACATCCTCATCACCCTGCGCAATGCCCGGACCATGCTGGACTGCGGCTATACGAGCGTGCTCTCGGCCGCCGCGGCCAAGCCCCGGCTCGACGTGGTGGTCCGGAACGAGATCGAGGCCGGCCGCGCCGCCGGCCCGCGCTATCTCGCCAATGGCCCGGAGCTCACCGTCACCGGCGGGCTCGGCGACGAGAACGCGCTGCACCTGCCCTATCTCGAGACGCCGACCTTTTCCTGGGTGGTGAACGGGCCCGACGAGGTCCGGAAGGCCTGTCGCGTACTCGTGCGGGAGGGTGTCGATCTTCTCAAGCTGAATCTATCCGGCGACACCGGCCCCCGAAATAGCCGCTTTGAAAGAGCAGTCATGTCGGACGCGGAGGTGGCGGCGGCCATGGAGGTCGCGCAGGCCGCCGCGGTACGCGTGTGCGCGCATGCCCGCAGCGCGGAGTCGGTGAAGATGTGCGTGCGCCACGGCATCGACATCATCTACCACGCCACCTTCGCCGACGCGGAGGCGCTCGACCTCCTCGAGGCCAACCGCGACCGGTGCTTCGTGGGCCCCGCCCTCGGCCTCACCTATCAGGCCTGCCACGCCGCCGGCGAGTGGGGCTTCACCCCCGAGATGGCGCAAACGTACGGGCTCGTGCGCGAGCTCGAGGTCGCCGTGGACACCATCGGCCAGATGCGCAAGCGCGGCATCCGGGTGCTGCCGGGCGGCGACTACGGCTTCGCCTGGAATCCGCACGGGACGTACGCGCGGGACCTCCTGCTCTTCGTCGACCTCCTCGGGTTCACGCCGATGGAGACCCTGGTCGCCGCCACGCGCATGGGCGGCGAGATCATGGGGCGGGGCGACGAGCTGGGCCAGATCCGGCCGGGCTATCTCGCCGACCTCTTGCTGGTCGACGGCGACCCGCTGGCCGACATCAAGCGGCTGCAGCAGCCGGACATGCTGCTCGCCATCATGAAGGACGGGCACCTGCACAAGGCGCCGTAGCTCTGTTAACCACCCCCGGGCTTCGGGAATTAGGTTGCCACCCTCTCGCGGTTGGACTAGATTACTCAGTAACTGACCGCTGATCCCGCTCAACACCCGCCCGGATCGCGGTCATCTGTCGGCTTGCGCATCCCGGGACTTGATCCTCTCCTCCTCCCGGCGCGTCGGCTCGGCCACGCGGGCGTTCTGATCCGAACGGAGGCAGCCATGTCCGAGCACATCCACCGCCCCGCCTTTCTCGACGGCGACTCCGGCAAGGAGGAGGCCATCACCGAGGGCCGGCGCGAAGCCGCCCTGCTGAAGACGGGGGCGTTGCAACACGCCATCTTCAACAGCGCGAACTTCTCCTGCATCGCCACCGACGAGAAGGGCGTCATTCAACTGTTCAATGTCGGCGCGGAGCGGATGCTGGGGTATGCGGCCGCCGACGTCCTGAACAAGATCACCCCGGCCGACATCTCCGATCCGCAGGAAGTGATCGTGCGCGCCAAGGCGCTGAGCCTCGAGCTTGGCACCGCGATCACGCCGGGCTTCGAGGCGCTGGTGTTCAAAGCCTCGCGCGGGATCGAGGACATCTACGAGCTGACCTACTTTCGCAAGGACGGGACCCGCTTCCCGGCGGTGGTGTCGGTCACGGCGCTGCGCGACGCGCAGGACGCCATCATCGGCTATCTGCTCATCGGAACCGACAATACCGCGCGCAAGCAGGTCGAAGCGGATCAGAAGCAGCTCGATCAGCGTCTGCGCGACCAGCAGTTCTACACGCGCTCCCTCATCGAGTCGAACATCGACGCGCTGATGACCACCAATCCGTCCGGCATCATCACCGACGTCAACAAGCAGATGGAGGCGCTCACTGGCTGCACGCGCGACGAGCTGATCGGCTCGCCGTTCAAGAACCACTTCACCGATCCCGAGCTGGCCGAGACCGGCATCAAGCTGGTGCTGAGCGAGAAGAAGGTCACCAACTACGAGCTCACCGCGCGCGCTCGGGACGGCAAGGAAACCGTGGTGTCCTACAACGCGACCACCTTCTACGATCGCGACCGGAAGCTGCAGGGCGTGTTCGCGGCCGCGCGCGACGTCACCGAGCGCAAACGCTTGGATCAGGTGCTGCAGGAGAAGAACGTCGAGCTGGAGGGCGCCCGGTCCGCGGCGGACAAGGCCAATCTGGCGAAATCGGATTTCCTCGCGCGCATGAGCCACGAGATCCGGACGCCGATGAACGCCATCATCGGCATGGCGGACCTGCTGTGGGAGACCCCGCTGGCCTCGGAGCAGCGCGAGTACGTCCGAATCTTCAGGAAGGCGGGGAACCAGCTCCTGGCCCTGATCAACGACATCCTGGACCTTTCCAAGGTGGAGTCCGGTCATCTGGTGCTCGAGAACATCGACTTCGATCTCGGCGAGGTCCTCGACAAGACGCTCGAAATGATGGCGATTCGCGCCCACGAGAAGGGGCTCGAGCTGGCCCTCCACCTCGCTCCGGAGATCCCCACCGCGCTGGTGGGCGATCCGGCCCGGCTGCGGCAGGTGCTCATCAATCTCATTGGCAACGCCATCAAGTTCACCGAGCAAGGCGAGGTGATCGTTCGGGTCGAGCGGGATCCCGAGGACGCCGCCGCGGGCGCACTGCGGTTCGCGGTCTGCGACACCGGGATCGGGGTTCCCGAGGAGACCCGCGAGCTGATCTTTGCTCCCTACGCTCAGGTGGACACCTCCACGACGCGCAAGTTCGGCGGGAGCGGCCTCGGACTGGCCATCTCGCGGGAGGTCGTCGAGCTGATGCAGGGCCGGATCTGGGCGGACAGCAGCATCGGCGCGGGAAGCACGTTCTACTTCACGGCTTGCTTCGCGGTCGGCAGCACGCCCCCGCTCCGGATCCTCTCCGGGCTGATGGATCTCCAGGACGTGAAGACCCTGGTCATCGACGACAACACGACGAACCGGCTGATCCTCCGGGAGATGCTCTCGCGCTGGGGCGCGGTGGTGACGGAAGCGGAAGGGGGCGAGCAGGGACTCTCGGAGCTGCGGCGAGCCCAGCAGGCCGGTGTCCCGTATGCCCTCGTGTTGCTGGACTGCCGCATGCCCGTCGTCGACGGGTTCCAGGTCGCCGAGCAGATTCATCAGAGTCCGACCATGGCCGGGACGACCATCCTGATGCTCACCTCGGACAACCGCGCCGGGGATTTCGCCCGAAGCCGCGACCTCGGGGTGGCGGCGTACCTGGTGAAACCGGTGAAGCGCGACGAGCTCCTGGAGGCGATCCAGCAGGCCCGCGCCGGCGCGGCCGCGCTGGTGGAGCCCGCCGCGCCGGGAGGCGTGCTGGAAGACGCGCGAGGGCTGCGGATCCTCCTGGCCGAGGATTCCCTGGACAATGTGCTGCTCATCCAGTCATACCTGACACCCAGCGGGTGCCGTGTGGACCTGGCCGGCGACGGCAAGGTCGCCCTGCAGATGTGCATCTCCGGCACGTACGACGTCGTACTCATGGATGTCCAGATGCCGGTCATGGACGGGTACTCCGCCACCCGCAAGATCCGCCAGTGGGAGGGCGAGCACCGCGCTCGGCCGGTTCCGATCCTGGCCCTGACCGCTCACGCGCTACCGGAGGAGGTTCAAAAGAGCCTCGACGCCGGCTGCACCGCCCACCTCACCAAGCCCATCCGCAAAGCGGCGCTCCTGCACGCCATCGAAGAGCACACCACGGGACGCGTCCGCGTCCGGGTGGACTCGAGTCTCGCGGACCTGGTTCCGGGCTACCTGGAGCACCGGCGGCGGGACGTCGAGGCGATCGCCGCCGCGCTCGCGCACGCGGACTACGAACACGTTCGCATCCTGGGCCACAACATGAAGGGATCGGGCGCCGGCTACGGCTTGAACCGGCTCACGGAGATCGGCGCCTCCCTGGAGCAGGCGGCCGGTCGCCGTGAGCCCGCGGAGATTCGCGCGCGGGCCGCGGACCTCGCCCGATACCTCGACGGTCTCCACGTGGAGTACGAATAGCCGACACCGGAGGTAGCATGCGCGTACGCTTCTGGGGCACCCGGGGGTCGATCGCCACCCCCGGCCCGGGCACCGTCCGCTTCGGCGGCAACACCTCGTGTGTGGAAGTGACGACGAGCGGGGGCGTCTGCTTCATCTTTGACTGCGGGACCGGCGCGCGCCCGCTCGGCGCGGAGCTCATGGCGCACACCCCGAAGCCCATCTCGGCCGTGATCCTGCTCAGCCACACGCACTGGGATCATATCCAGGGCTTCCCCTTCTTCGCCCCGCTCTTCGTTCGCGGGAACGAGATCACGGTCTGCGGTCCGAAAGGGAGCGGACAGACCCTGCGCGACGTTCTCTCCGGTCAGATGGAGTTCACGTACTTCCCCGTCGAGATCGGCCAGCTTCCGGCCACCATCACCTTCCGAGAGCTCGGAGAAGGAACGCACGAGATCGGCGGCGCTCGCATCGTCGCACAGTACCTCCATCATCCGGCGATGACGCTGGGCTACCGCGTCGAGGCCGACGGCGCGGCGGTCGTGTACCTGTGCGATCACGAGCCCTTCTCCGAAACGCTCTGGCACGACCACCCCGCGTCCAGCCGCGCCGAGTCCATCGTGCACGAGGGGGACCGGCGCCACGCGCGATTCATGGCCGGCGCCGGCTTGGTGATTCACGATGCGCAGTACACTCCGGAGGAGTACCCGTCCAGGAAGAACTGGGGCCACAGCACCTACGAGTATGCCGTGGCGTTGGCCGCCGCCGCGGGGGTGCGTCAGCTCGCGCTCACCCACCACGATCCGACCCACGACGACGCCTTCCTCGAGGCGATCGAGAAGCGCGCCCGCGGATACGCCGAGCGGCTAGGATACGCGGGGCGGGTTTGCTGCGCCTACGAGGGGCTCGAACTGGCCGTGGAGCCGCACGGCGTCCCCCCACTGGCGGGCTCGCCGCTGGCTCCGCACCCGGGTCGGGACGCCCCGCGCGGTAGCCACATCCTGGTCGTGGACGACGACCCGGACCTCCGTGCGCTCGTGCGCAAGGCCCTGAGCCAGGACGGCCACATGGTAAGCGAAGCTTCCACCGGCCAGGAGGCGCTCGCGTTGATCGACGCGCAGGCACCCGATCTTCTCGTGCTGGACCTGCTCATGCCGAAGCAAGGCGGCTTGGAGGTCCTCCAGGTGCTTCGTTCCACGCCGGCGACGGCGGCGCTGCCCGTCCTCGTGTTGACCGCACTGGAGGACGAGGTCAATACTCGTGCCGGCTTCGATCTCGGGGCCACCGACTACCTGACCAAGCCCTTCTCGATCCCGCAGCTCGCGGCGCGCGTGCGTGCCTGTCTCTCGCGCCGAGGATAGGCCTCACGCCCTCACACCCGGCGCTGGAGGAGGTCGGTCCCCATCGAGTCGCGGCCGGCCCACTGCTGCTCCCACCAGGAAAGAGACCACTGTGGCCAAGAAACCCAATCTCATCGTCATCCTGATCGACGACCTGCGCTTCGACGAAACCAGCGCTTCGGGCCATCCGTACATGAAGACGCCGCACATCGACCGCCTCGCCCACGAGGGCGCGACCTTCGAGAATGCATTCCACACCACGCCGCTGTGCTCGCCGAACCGCGCCTCGATCCTGACCGGCCAGTACGCCTCGCGCCACGGCATCATCGACAACGTCGGGCGCGACGTCGCGAGCCATCGCCTGGACAACTACCACCTCGCCCTGCAGACGCTCGGCTATGAGACGGCGCACATCGGCAAGTGGCACATGGGCAACGACTCGCGCCCGCGGCCCGGCTACGACCACTGGGTGAGCTTCAAGGGGCAGGGCCGGCTCGTCGATCCGATCCTCTGGGAGAACGGCGGCGAGCATCAGGTCGAGGGCTACATGACCGATATTCTGAATGCGCGTGCGGTCGAATTCGTAACCAAGAAGAGGGCCCAGCCGTTCGCGCTGTTCTTCGCGCACAAGGCGGTGCACCCCGACCTGGCCCAGAACGCGAGCGGCGGCATCGACGCCAGCAGCATCGGCGGTTACACGCTGCCCGAGCGCCACCGGGATCTCTACACGGGGATGACCTATCCGAGCCGGCCGAGCATGCGGCCGCTCGAGCAGGTGGCGAAGGACAAGCCGGCGCTGAAGATGATGTTCGAGATGCGCGCCCAGCCGGCGTCGCGCGACATCCTCGCCGCCATGGACGGCGGCACGCAGGAGGAGATACGGAAGCGCGCCGCGATGATGGCGTCGGTAGACGAGGGCGTGGGCATGCTGCTCGAGGCGCTCGAGCGGACCCGGCAGCTTGACAATACCTGCATCGTCTTCCTCGGCGACAATGGCTTTTTCTTCGGCGAGCACGGGCTCACCGTCGAACGCCGCTTCGCCTACGAGGAGGGCATCCGCACGGCGTTCTATGTGCGCTATCCGAAGCGGATCGCCGCGGGCACGAAGCTCGGCCAGATGATCCTGGCCATCGACATCGCGCCGACGCTGATCGAGCTCGCGGGCGGCAAGCCCGGTGACACCATTCAAGGCCGCTCGCTGGTGCCGCTGCTGAAGGGCAGGACGAAGAGATGGCGCCAGTCCTTCCTGTGCGAGTACTGGAGCGAAAGCGCCTGGCCGTGGATCGTCGGCATGGGCTACAAGGCGGTGCGCACCGAGCGCTGGAAGTACATTCACTGGACGCAGCATCAAGGCATGGCCGAGATGTACGACCTGAAGGCGGACCCCTACGAGCTACAGAACCTCGCCCTCGATCCCGCCCACGCGAAGACGCGCGAGGCGATGAAGAAGGAGCTGAGAAAGCTCACCGCCGAGGCCTTGGGAATCTGAGCGCACCGCGTTCAGGTGCCGCCTCCCTTACACCCGGCGCTGGAGGAAGTCCGTCGCCAGCGCCCAGGCGATATCGGCGTAGTGCGGCTGGAAGCCGGCATTGTCCGGATGCCGGAAGCCGTGATGGGCGTCGGAAAAGGCATGCCACTCCACCGGCTGCCCGCTGGCCATGAAGGCCTGCCATAGCGGCGCCTGGATGGCCGGCGTCGCGATATAGTCCAGTCCACCGCAGAACACCAGCGAGGCGCACTTCAGCGTGGGCGCCAGCTTGAAGGCATGCCGGGGGCGGTGCGACGTCTCCGGCTCGTCGCGAACCGACGGGTAGTAGAGCACGATGGCGCGAATCTGCGGATGATCGGCGGCGAAGGGAATGAGCAGCCGCCCGCCCATGCAATGGCCGATGCACGCGGTGCGCGCGGGATCGGAGTTCATCCGGCCGGTGAGGTAGTGCCAGGCCTCCTCCATCTTGCCCAGGAACTCGACGTCGCCATGCTTGGCCTGGAGCTCGGCCCCGGCGCCGATATGATTGGTCCCCGCCACCCCGAACATGTTGAAGAAGCTCGGCGCCAGCACGTTGAAGCCGAGCTGGGCGAGCCGATACGCGTCGATCTTGTAGTCGGCGGTGACGCCATGGGCATGGTGCACCATGAGCACGCCGGGCCGCGGGCCGGGGCCTTCGGGATGGGCCATGTAGCCGGGAAGCCGTCCTGCTCGAGCGTGAGCATGCGCGCGACGATGGGCATGGGTGGTCTCCTTTCGCCGAAGCACTATACCCCGGCCCGGGAGGCTCGACATGGCGGCGATCAGGTACAATGCCCAAGCCGGTTCGCCTGGATGCTTGTCGCCGTAGCTGAATCTCGCGGTCACTACTTGCGCAAGGGAGCTCTCACGATGGATCAGACTCGCCGACACTGGGATGATCTCGAGGCCGCGTCCGCCTACGATGCCGAGTTTCGCGGGATTATCGGAGAGTATCTCCAGCGTACGGAGGTCGACGCCGCGCTCGCTGAGATCCCATTTCGCGCCGGGGCGAGAATTCTCGACGCCGGGTGTGGCTCGGGACGACATATCCAGTCCATGCCCCCCGGCACATCCTGCGTCGGCATCGACACGTCGGTCAACATGCTCAAGATCGCCAAGGCGAAGCTGGGAGATGGCGCGACCATGTTGGTGGCCGCCGATGCTACGCAGCTCCCCTTCCGAGACAAGAGCTTCGACGGCATCATTTCTATTCGCGTCTTACAGCACATCATGCCGCAACCCGCTGCCATTCGAGAGTTCGCCCGCGTGAGCAAGCCGGGCGCAGTGGTCTGTGTCCTCAACTACAATAGCTGGACGCTCCACTGTCTCATCAAGATTCTGCGCCACGGGCGCCTCGCGGCGCTCGCGACTCGAGCCTTTCGAAAGCTTCTCGGGCCCGACTCGCGCTCCCGCCTGACGCGGATCCACCGCGATTTCCGCAACGACTTCAACTCTCTTCCGGAGCTTTCGCGGATTTTCCAGGAGGCTGGCCTCAGAGTCATCACTCGAAAGGGATCCAATGTCTCGGGAACCTGGGTCCTGACGAACTTCTGGCTAGCCGGGCCGATTGAGCGAGCCTTGCCTCGGGCTCTGCGATCGTATCTGAAATGGTGCGATCGAATCGAGCAGAGATGCGCGACCCAGGCCCCGTTCAATCTATTCATGGACAAGGTGATCGTGGTCGGGGTCCGACCCTGACCTGGATCTCAAGCTGAGCGCATGACCACCATTCGCCGCATCACGGCATCGGCGAAAAACTTTGCCGCCCAGTTCGGGAACGCGAGGGGGAAGTAGGTTCCCCAGCACGGCAAGGAGCCGGGGATCGCTCCCCGGATGCCGGGATTGCCGGAGGTGAGGCATTGGGTCGCGGCTACCTGGTCCAGGATCTTGAGGGCCGCGTTGAGGTATTGGGCGTCGCCGTCGAGGTCGTACAGCCGTAGCCACACGATGGCCAGCTGGGCGTTGCCGGTCATGCAGGAGACTCGATCGGGCGAGCTCCAGCTCCGGTCGAAGGTGGCGGGCAGCGGCAGGAGTTCCCTGTCGGTTACGCCGCTCCCGCGCTCGTAGGCGAGCAGGAGATGCTCGGCGGCGGTCCGGACGAGGGCGGTGGCCTGCCGCCCGAGTTCGGCCCCGACCAAGGGGGCCGCTCCCAGCAGTCCCTCCAGTGTGTACCCGATGGTGTGGGTCAGGGGACGCTCGCCAGTGCGGAAGGCCATGTGCTCAATCCAGCCGTTCGGGGCCGCATGCCCCAAGATCCACTCGATGTTCCGCCGGCCCGCCTCGTGCATCTCCTCGTCACCGGCGAGCTGCGCGAGCTCGAGGAGTGGCCACGCGACGCGCGCGTGGTACGTATGGGCGATGTCCCGGTAGCTGTAGGCGCTCCACGCGCCGTCCGCTGCCTGGGCTTCGGTGAGCCACCGACCTGCCCGCACTCCCGCCGCCAGGAAGCGCGAATCGCCCGTTTCGCGGAACAGGGTGCACCAGCCGTCGATCACCTGTCCCGTGTTGAAGATATCGGGATAGTCATTGATCCCGATGCCACCACGCACGGCCCCGGAGCCGAGCTGGATGTCGATCTCCCAGTCCCCCATGCGGACGGCCCGGTCGCGGATGGCGCCGTCGCCGGCCAGGCGCGCGTAGCGCAGAAAGGTCGAGATGATGTAGCCGGTGGTCTCCGGGTAAGGCGGTAGCCAGCCGCCGTCAGGGATATGGTACGCCGCCGAGACGCCGCCGCCGGCCGCGTCCTGCGCGCGGCACAGCCAGGCGATCGCTCCCTCCAGGTGCTCGCGATCCGATCGGCGAGGCTGCCGGACGCCAAGAAGGTCTTTCACCACCAGCGCGGTGTGAGAGGGTCGCGACAGCATGCGGCCCACCGCTCGCAGCTGTGCGGACGCGCTCATGCGCTTCGGCCGCCGCGGTCGGGGCCTTTCGTGTCGAGCACGCCATGGTCGCGCGGCCTGTGGAGGAGGGACAGCATCAACGACCTCCGGCATCGGTTCCCGTTGCTTGGGTGGATGCTAACCTGGCTCGGTGCCGCCGTCAAGGTCAAGTTTGGGAAGCCCTTGATCTGTCAGCTTTTTGGGAGGGTTGGTCGGCGAACATCCGGCCGGGAGCGAACCCACCCATCGGCCTAGCCCGCGGGCTCGCCGGCATTGACGGGCAGCACCTGGCCCGAGATGTTCCGCGCCGCCGGGCTGCAGAGAAAGGCGGCGGCGGCGGAGATGTCCTCGGCGGTCGCCATGCGCCGGAGCGGCGAGCGCTCCAGCATGGCCTGGCGCATCGCCTCCGGCGTCATGCCCCGCTGCTTCGCCTGTCCCTCGATCACGCGGTCGATGCGGTCGCCTTCGATGGCCCCCGGCGCCACGCAGTTCACCGTGATGTTGTGCGGGGCCAGCTCCAGCGCCATGCCGAAGGTCATGCCCACCTGCCCCGCCTTGGCCGAGCAATAGCCGATGCGGAACGGCAGTCCGCGCCGTCCCGCGCCCGAGGAGATGTTCACGATGGCGCCGCCCCCGGCCTTGATCATCTCGGGCACCGTGAAGCGGATGCACATGTAAGAGGAGGTGAGGCAGGAGTTGATGGTGTAGAACCAGTCCTCCTCGGTGTACTCCTGCACGGGCTTGGTGACGCCGCCGTCGCCGGCATTGTTCACCAGGGTGTCGACCTTGCCAAAGGCCTTCACGCCCTCCGCCACCATGCGCTTCACGTCCACTTCCCGGGCGGCGTCGCCGGTGACGGCGATGGCGCGCCCGCCGTCCTTCTTCACCAGCGCCGCCGTCTCCTCCACCAGCGCGCCCGAGCGCGCGGCACAGATCACCGCGGCCCCTTCGCGCGCGAAGAGACGGCTCATGACGCGCCCGATACCCTTGCTGGCTCCCGTGATGATCGCCACCTTGCCGGAAAGAAGGTCCATGACATCCTTTCGTGTCCTGCGGGGGAATCGGACGGCTCGGGGCGGTGCAACGTCGCGGCGGGTGCGCCGCCGCTTTCGCGACGGCGCACCGCTCTCTGCGTGCTAGCTCTGCTTCCCCATGGCGGCGGCAGCCCGCTTGGCCATCTCCTCCGGCGGCACGTCCTCGACGTGGGTGGAGACGGACCACTGATGGCCGAACGGATCCTCGATGGTCCCCATCCGGTCGCCGTAGAACTGGTTCTCCACCGGCCGGATCACCTTGGCGCCCCCGGCGATCGCGGTCTTCACGGTGGCGTCCACGTCGGGGACGTAGACCAGAGGCTCACCGCCGAGCCGCCGTAGGCATGGGGACCGCGGTGGCCCATCTCGGGGTGCTCGTCGGCGAGCATGATCATCGAGTCGCCGAGGGTCAGCTCGGCATGCCCGACCTTCCCCCGGGGCCGGGCATCCGCATCTTCTCGGTGGCGCCGAAGACCTTCTTGTAGAAGTCGATCGCCTTGGCGGCGCCGTCGATGATCGAGGTACGGCGTCACACTGTGGTAGCCATCCGGAATCGGCTTGACCTTGGCCATGATTGCCCTCCATCGGTAAATGAAATTTGACGGTGGTTCGACCCCTGCGCGCTCGGCGAAGCGTACCCGCGCCCGGGGGTCGGCGCAACCTCGACCGGCTCAGCTCACCCGGCGGTCGCGGCCCGCCCAGTAGGGCTCGCGCAGCTTGAACTTCTGGAGCTTGCCGGTGGCGGTCCGCAGGAGGGTGTCCCGGAACTCGATCGAGGTCGGGCACTTGAAATGCGCCATGCGGCCGCGGCAGAACGCGATGAGCTCGGGTCGGTCACGGCATGGCCGGGGCGGACCACCACCAGTCCCTTGATGGTCTCGCCCCACTTCTCGTCGGGAATGCCGATCACCGCGGCCTCCAGCACGGCCGGGTGCTGGAAGAGGCAGTCCTCCACCTCGATGGAGGAGACATTCTCCCCGCCGGTGATGATGACGTCCTTCTTCCGGTCGGCGATGACGATGTAGGCACCGTCCTCGTGCCCGCCGTCGCCGGTGCGGAACCAGCCGTCCACGATGGCCTTGGCCGTCTCCTCGGGCTGCTTCCAGTAGCCCTCGTAGACGTGATTCGAGCGCGCGAGGATCTCGCCCTCCGGGTCCACCGCCATGCGCACGCCCACCGCGGGCACGCCCGCCCGCGACAGCCGGCGCGCGCGCTCGCCCGGCTCGAGCCCGTCCCACTCCGCCGGCGACCGGTTGATGGTGAGGAGCGGCGAGGTCTCGGTCAGCCCGTAGATCTGGATGAACTCCCACCCCAGCTCGGTCTCCACCCGCTCGATGGTCTTGGACGGGGGCGGCGCGCCCGCCACCACCATCCGCACGCGTCCCGCCCCGGGGATCGCCTCTCCGCGCTGCCGCCGCGCCTGCGCCGCGGCCAGGATGGCGGCGACCACCGCGGGCGCGCCGTTGAGCAGCGTCACTCCCTCGGCCTCCACTCGCCGGAGGATGTCCTCGCCGTCGATCTTCCGGATGATGACCTGGCGCGCGCCCATGGCGGTGACTGCATAGGGCATCCCCCAACCATTGCAGTGGAAGGTGGGCAGCGTGTGGAGGTACACGTCGCGATCGGAGACGCCCACGTGCCAGCCGAAGGTGACGGCGTTGAGCCAGCACCCGCGGTGCGTGAGCTGGACGCCCTTGGGCCGCGCGGTGGTGCCGGAGGTGTAGTTCACGGAGACGGTCGCGTTCTCGTCGCTGACGGAGTAGCGGGGGCGCGCCTCCGCACGGCCGAAGAGCGCGGCGTCCGTGGCCGCACCGAGGATGAAGCGATGCTTCACGGGGATGGGCTCCACCAGCGCTTCCATCTCGGGATCGACCAGGGCCACCGTGGAGCCCGAGTGCTCGATGATGTAGCGGATCTCGTCGGCATTGAGGCGGAAGTTGACCGGCACCAGCACGCGGCCGAACGCGCTCACCCCGAAGAGGCTCACCAGGAAGCGGCCCGCATTGGGCGATACGATGGCCACCCGCTCGCCCTCCCCACCCCCAGATCGTCGAGCGCGGCGGCCAGGCTCCGGCTCATCGCGGCGAAGCGGCCATAGGTCACGCGCCCGAGGCCGCCGCCCGGGGGCTCGGGCTCGTCGATGATGCCCACGCGGTCGCCGTAGACGCGGTCCGCGCGCTCGAGGAAGTCCGCCAGCGTGAGGGGAACGAACATGACCGACCTCCAGGCAAGGGGTGAACGGTGCCGGTAACATATCACCGAAGACCGCTCCCGGCGGTGGAGCCCCGCGGCCCCTACCGGCGACCGGTATTGTTTGACCGGGCATTCGCCGCACCACAGGAAGGGCCGCCGAGAACCTCTCGTCAGCGCGATGCGCATCACCGATGGGCGCGCGTTCGACATTCTCGTCTCCCCGATCGATTCTTGCGTGAGCTCCGCGCTCGGGACCCCTCCCCTTGACCCCGCGGGCGGGGCGGGTCAGGATGCCCGATAGCCAAGGAGGCGCCGCCATGCAGACCAACGGCCAGACCGACGCCCGGAAGCTCCATGCCCGCCTGTCCCATCCGGTCATCGACGCGGACGGCCACTGGATCGAGTACGGCCCCGTCATGAAGGAGGAGTTCCGCCGTATCGGCGGCGAGGCGGCGGCCGAGGCGCTGGCGGTGGCGACCCAGCGCGTGCCCACCTCGCTCAAGATGACGCTCGCCGAGCGCACCCGGAAGCGGGTGGGCCAGGAGGCCTTCTGGTCGTCGCCCAGCGAGAACGTGCTGGACCGGGCCACCGCCATGCTCCCGCGCCTCATGTACGAGCGGCTGGACGACCTCGGCATCGACTTCAGCGTGGTCTATCCCACCGCCGGCCTTTCCTTCCACCGCATGCAGGACACGCGGCTGCGGCGCGCCATCTGCCGCGCCTATAATGTCTTCGCCGCGGATCAGTTCCGCGGCCTGGGGGATCGCGTGATCCCCGCCGCCATCATCCCCATGTACACGCCCGAGGAGGCGATCGAGGAGCTGGAGTTCGCCGTCACCGAGCTCGGCTACAAGGTGGTCATGGTGGGCGGCCTCATGCGCCGCCGCGTGCCCGCGCCTCGAGGAAGAGCAGCCGGAGGCGTCCAAGCTCCTCGAGTGGTACGACGTCATCGGGCTGGACAGTCCCTACGACTATGATCCGGTGTGGCGGAAGTGCCTGGAGCTGCGGGTGGCGCCGAGCTTTCACAACGGCGCCCGCTCCATCCTGCTCCGCAACTCGCCGTCCAACTTCTGCTACAACCACATCGGCCACTTCGCCTCCGCCGGCGAGGCGGTGGCCAAGGCCCTCTTCCTCGGCGGCGTGACCCGCCGGTTCCCCGCGCTCAACTTCGCGTTCCTCGAGGGGGGCGTGGGCTGGGCGTCCATGCTCTACGCGGACCTCATCGGCCACTGGGAGAAGCGCAACCGCCAGGCCATCGAGCGCACCAATCCCGGGAAGCTCGACGTCGGGAAGCTCCACGAGCTGGCCCGGAAGTACGGCAGTCCCGCGGTGGCAGAGGCGGTGGGCCGGCGGGAGGGACTGGAAGGCGACTCGAACTCCACGCTCACCGGCGGCCTCGAGGACCTCGACGACTACTTCCGGTGCCAGATCACGAAGAAGGAAGACATCCGCGATCTGTTCGTCCCGCGCTTCTACTTCGGCTGCGAGGCGGATGATCCCACCAATGCCTGGGCGTTCAATCGCCAGGCCAGCCCCCTGCGGGCCCGGCTCAATGCGCTCTTCAGCTCGGACATCGGCCACTTCGACGTCCCCGACATGACGGACGTGGTGCCCGAGGCGTACGAGCTGGTCGAGCACGGGCTCCTCACCGACGGTGATTTCCAGGACTTCATGTTCTCCAATGCGGTGCGCTTCTGGGGCGAGGTGAACCCCGATTTCTTCAAGGGCACCGTCGTCGAGAAGCAGGCCCAGGAGGTATTGCGCCATGGCGCTTGATCCGCAGGCCCAGGCCGTCATCGCGCTCGCGATCAAGGCGGGGCGGCCGCCCTACCACACGCTCTCTCCCAAGGACGCACGAGCGCTCTTCCTCGAGACGCGCCCCTTCTCGACGCCCGCCCCGCCCGCCATCGGGACGGTGCGGAACCTTGCCGCCGAGGGCCCGGTCGGTGAGATCCCGCTCCGCCTCTATCGGCCGGCGGGAGTGCCCGACACGAAGCCGCTGCCGGTGTACGTCTACTTCCACGGCGGCGGCTGGGTGATCGGGGATCTGGAATCCCACGACGTGCTCTGCCGGCAGCTCACCGCGGAGTCCGGCGCCTGTGTCATCGCGGTGGACTACCGCCTGGCCCCCGAGCACAAGTTCCCCGCCGCCGCCGACGATGCCTGGGCGGCCACGCGCTGGATCGTGGCTCATGCCGCCGGGCTAGGCGTGGACGCCGGCCGCCTGGCGGTGGGGGGCGACAGCGCCGGGGCCAACCTCGCGGCGGTGGTGGCGCTGATGGCCCGCGATGCCGGCGCGCCCGCCATCGCGCTCCAGGTGCTCATCTATCCCGTCACCGACGTGGGCAGCGAGTCCCCGTCCTACGCCGACTTCGCCGACGGCTACATGCTTACCCGCGACAGCATGCGCTGGTTCATCGCGCACTACCTCGGCCGGAAGGAGGACGCCAATGACTGGCGCGCGTCCCCGCTCCGCGCGCCGTCGCTGGCGGGGTTGCCCCCGGCGCTCGTCATCACCGCGGGCTTCGATCCGCTGCGCGACGAGGGCGCGGCTTATGCCACCCGGCTGCGTGAGGCCGGTGTCGCCGTGGACTATGTCTCCTTCGGCGGGATGATCCACGGCTTCGTGGGCATGGGGCGCGTGCTGGACACTGCGCTCCGCGCGGTCTCGCTCATCGGCGCCTCGCTCAGGCTGGCCCTCCGGGAGGCGTGAAGGGCCGGCATGGCTGACGACCTGTTCCTGTCCGTCGCCGAGCTGCGAGCCCTCATCGACTCGTCGGACGACGCAATCATCAGCAAGACGCTCGACGGCGTCATCACGTTCTGGAACCGGGGGGCCGAGCGCATCTTCGGCTGGACCGCCGCGGAGGCGGTGGGCCGGCACATCACTCTCATCATCCCCGAGGAGCGCCACGCCGAGGCGGGCGAAGTGCTGGCCCGCATCCGCCGGGGCGAGCGGGTCGACCACTTCGAGACCATCCGCGTCGCGCGAAACGGACACCGGCTGAACATCTCCCTCACCGTCTCACCGATCAAGGATGACGCGGGCCGGATCGTGGGCGCCTCCAAGATCGCCCGGGACATCACCCCGCAGCGCCAAGGCGAGATCACCCAGGCGCGCCTCGCCGCCCTCGTGGACTCCTCGGACGATGCGATCATCAGCAAGACGCTCGACGGCGTCATCACCTCCTGGAACGCCGGGGCCGAGCGCATCTTCGGCTGGACCGCCGCGGAGGCGGTGGGCCGGCACATCACCCTCATCATCCCGGACGACCGCCGCGCCGAGGAGGACGAGGTGCTGGCCCGCATCCGCCGGGGCGAACGGGTCGACCACTTCGAGACCATCCGCGTCTCGCGAAACGGGCACCGGCTGAACATCTCCCTCACCGTCTCACCGATCAGGGATGGCACGGGCCAGATCCTGGGCGCCTCCAAGATCGCCCGGGACGTCACCGAGCGGCGCCTCATGGAAGAAGAGCGCGAGCGGCTGCTCGCCCGCGAGCAGCAGGCACGCACCCAGGCGGAGGCGTTGAACCGGCCAAGGACGAGTTCCTCGCCACCGTGTCTCACGAGCTCCGCACGCCGCTCAATGCCATTTTCGGCTGGGCACGCATGCTGCAGAGCGTCGATCTCGACGACGAGACCCGGGCCCGCGCGGTGGCCACCATCGTCCGCAGCGCCTCCGCCCAGGCCCGGTTGATCGAGGATCTCCTCGACCTCTCGCGTATCGTCACCGGCCGCATGCGGCTGGAGTTCGAGGACCTGGACCTCAAGGCCGTCATCGAGGCAGCGCTGGATACCGTACGGCCCGCCGCAGCCGCCAAGGAGCTCGCGCTGGCGACCGCGCTCGATGCGTCGCTATTCCCCCCCATGCGCGGCGCCGCCGATCGGCTGCAGCAAGTGGCGTGGAACCTCCTGATGAATGCCGTGAAGTTCACGCCCCCACGGCGGCCGCGTTGTCGAGGTCTCGGTGGAGAGCGGGGGGGAAGGCAACGCCGAGGATCGTGGTGGCGGACACCGGCGAAGGCATCAGCCCGGAGGTCCTGCCCTACGTGTTCGATTCGCTCTCCGTCAGGAAGACAGCTGCCGCCCACCTCGCGAGCGCATGGGGGACTGGGGCTGCGGGCTGGCCCTCGTCCGCCACCTCGTGGAGCTTCACGGCGGCCGCGTGAGCGCGGAGCCCCAGGGCAAGGGCCAGGGGGCCACGTTCAGGGTGACGCTGCCGTGGGCGCCCCGGAGGACGGAGCTCCCGAGCGCGGGCCCTCGTCGAGCACCGCGGCGGGGGGTCGACCCTGCTGCGCGGCTTGCGCGTGCTCGTCGTGGACGACAACGCCGACGCCCTCGACCTGACCGCGATGACCTTGCGCCGGGAGGGCGCCGAGGTGCGCGTGGCCTCGTCGGCGTTTCGCGCGCACGAGATCGTGACCGATTGGCAGCCGCAAATCCTCGTCAGCGATCTCGCCATGCCCGGCGAGGACGGCTTCATGCTGCTCCGGGGGATGCGGCACGCCATCAGCAAGAACGGCCGGAGGCTCGCCGCCATTGCGATCACCGCCTACGGAACGACGGAGAACGAGATGCGGTCATTCGAAGCCGGCTTCGACCTCTACCTGACGAAGCCGATCGATCCCCTCGAGTTCGCGGCCGCCGTCGCCGGACTGGCTCTCCGGCATAACATTGAGCCGCAGCCGGTCAGGTTGGGGTATGATCCTGCCGGACCCATTTGGGCGAACCACAAGGAGGTGGTGATCCGTCTCCGTTCCGCCCCGAACCGCCCTCCGCATGTCGTGGAACGATCGTTCTTGCCACGCACCCGAAGGAGGCTCGTGATGCCCCATTATCTAAGCCCTGAAGAGCTGCAGCGCACCGCACCCGCCGAGACCGCGG
>CAVTFC010000013.1:0-217986 GCA_963733725.1 uncultured Candidatus Rokubacteria bacterium
GCGATCGTCCTCTACGGCGTTTCGTTCCACACATACAAGAAAGTGCCATCGCTCGCGGTCGCAACAGTGCGTCCGCCTTTCCGGGTCGCGCGATTCAACGCTGACCGCACGTTCTCCTTGCCAGCTGTCAATTGTGCCAATGGCACCTTGAGCGCGACGCCCTCCTGTATCTGATCGAGATCCGAAAGGATCTTGGTCACAATCGCTTTGTGCTTTCCATTGCGACCTTGCGGAACATCCGCCTGGGCCATGCCCTTGAAGTTCATCGGCACCGTCTTGCGCCGACCGCTCATCGCCCATACTCCTTTCGGGCAGGCACAAACGTTAAACTAACGTGACGTAATCGTATGCTCATGATAACGAGAGCCGCCAGTATACACCCGACCCGCTAAACAGAGCGCCCGCCCCCTCTCACGGGGCGCTTAAACGACGTCGCGTACAGCGCCCGCAAATCGAGCACAGTCGCCGACGCTAAAGAGGCCGATGCCGTTTCCCTAAAGAGGTGACCCGCATGACGTGCGCTCAGGTACTGTTCATCGATGAAAAAGACCAACGGTGCCAAGCGAAAGTCGCGAACGCATTTCGAGCAGGTGCCCATCGATGTCGTGAAGAGGGTTGCCGAGGGGGACGTTTCCAGAGAAGAAAACGCCGCAACTGACACGGTGATTCGTGAGCCGGCGCCTGGAAAGAGTCGGCCCCCGAGCGTGCCCGCACGGTCGCTTTCCAGGAAGCGACGGTGATCCATGCTCCACGAATTCATCACAACCTATCGGGACGCGATCATCACGAGGACGAGGGAGAAACTGACCGATCGGCCTTGGCCGCTTGTGTCAACGAGTGAGCTCGAGCACGGAGATACCGCTGTTCCTGAGTCAGCTCTCCGAAACTCTGCGGTGGGAGACGACGCCAACCCCGTTTTCCCAGAACGCCATCGGTGCGTCAGCGGTGAAGCACGGGCGTGAGTTGCGGGCACTCGGGTTCAACATTTCTCAGGTCGTCCACGATTACGGCGATATCTGTCAAGCCATCACCGAGGTCGCCGTCGAGCGGCAGCGTTCCGATCACGACCGAAGAATTTCACACGCTGAATCGCTGCCTCGACACCGCGATCGCGGAAGCCGTGACGGAACACGCGCGCATCACCAGCGAATCGAGATCAAGTGAAGAAATCGAGCGATCCGGACAACTGGCTCACGAAATTCGCGACATCCTCAACACCGCGCTCCTCGCGTTCCACGCGTTGAAACAGGGAACCGTTGCCGTGAACGGCAGTACTGGAACCGTACTCGGCCGCAGCCTCATGAGCCTGCGCGACCTTGTCGACAACACCCTGTCCGACGTGCGAATGGCCGCCAACATCCAACGGAGCGAGCAGGTGCAGGTCGCCGCTTTCCTGAGCGAAATCGCCGTGGTCGCCAACCTGCACGCCGAGTCCCGTGCCCTGCGGTTCGCCCTCGAGCACGTGGACCCTCAGCTCGCCGTGAACGCCGATCCGCAGCTCCTCGCGTCCGCCGTGATGAACCTGTTGAACAATGCGTTTAAGTACACGCCCGCGGGCGGGCGCGTGGTGCTCCGGGCACTGGGCGACGACGGGCGCGTGAGGATCGAAATTGAGGACGAGTGCGGCGGCATTCGGGACAGCACTGTCGACCCGTTCAAGGTGTTCGCCGACCGGCGCAGGCACGACCGGACCGGTCTCGGCCTCGGCCTCTCGATTGCCCGAAAGGCAGTCAGAATGCACGGTGGGGACATCGATTTTCGCAACCTGCCTGGTAAGGGCTGCGTTTTTGTCATCGAGATGCCCTTGGCTGTAGAAGGCACGCCCGTTCTGGGCGCCGCCGTATGATTGCTCACGTGTGCAGCTTGTTGGCCGCTGGGCTGACGCCGCGTTCAATTGTCAACGTCTGATCAGAACACCGAGCCGTCGGTCGAGTTTGTCAGGGTCCAGCGGCTTCGAGACAAGTCGCGCTCCGGGTCGCGAGGCTCGCGCGCTGACCGCGCGCTCGCTCCCGATTGGAATCAACAGTTTAGCGGTAGGCGGCGATCCGCGCAAAACCAAACGGTGACGTGACTCTGTCATGAGGACATCGCCGGGCGACGATCACTGGGTTTGTCCGCGCGCGCCAGCACCGTTCCGGCGGATTCGAGGATGAAGGCACGGCTCATCAGCCTTTCGCGCTACACAGGGTAATCGCCTGCCCTCAAGGCTTGACGGCTGCTGCAAATTGTATCAGTATACCCATACACTTGAACTTTGCCGAACAGTAGACCTTCTTCGATGGACATCACCATCAACGTGACCGACGGCGTGCCGATCTATCGGCAGATCGTCAACCAGGTCAAATACTTAGTGGCATCAGGGCTGCTCCTGCCCGGCGAAGAGCTTCCGCCCATCCGGACGCTGGCGCTGCAGCTGAAGGTCACGCCAAACACGATCGTGAAGGCGTACGGCGAATTGGAGATCGCGGGAGTCGCTTACTCGCGCCGCGGCTCGGGCACGTTCGTCTCGGAAGGGCGTCCGCAGCTGGCGCTCCGGGAACGGCGCCGCATCATCGAGCAGCGCATCGACGCCCTGCTGGCCGAGGCGCACCAGTTGAACTTCACCGCGGACGACATCCTCCGGATGGTCCGCGAACGCAAAGCGGCCATGGATCCCGGGACCACCGCCGAACCGGCGGACGTGGAGAAATAGCATGGGACAGATAGTCGACGTCAACGACCTCTCGCGATCGTTCGGCAGTAAGAGCGCGCTCGACGGAGTGTCCTTCCGCGCCACCGCGGGCCAGGTCTACGGCCTCGTGGGCGCCAACGGCGCCGGCAAGACGACGCTCCTCAAGCATCTGCTCGGGCTGCTGCGCGCCACCACCGGCTCGGTGCGCGTCTTCGGCCTCGACCCGGTGCGCGACCCTGTCGGCGTGCTGAGCCGCGTCGGCTACCTCTCCGAGGAACGCGAGCTGCCGGAGTGGATGCGCGTCGACGAGCTGATGGACTACACGCGCGCCTTCCATCCGACGTGGGATGCGTCGTATGCACGCGAGCTGCTCGAGTCGTTCGCGCTGGATCCGTCCAAGAAGGTCAAGGAGCTCTCGAAGGGCATGCGCGCCCAGGCCGGCCTGATCGCGGCCGTCGCCCATCGTCCAGAGCTGCTGATTCTGGACGAGCCCTCCTCCGGCCTCGACGCGGTGGTGCGCCGCGACATCCTCGACGCCATCGTCCGCACCGTGGCCGATGACGGGCGGACGGTGATCTTCTCGTCGCATCTGCTCGACGAGGTGGAGCGGATGTCGGACCACGTGACGCTGATGCACCACGGGCGCGTGACGCTGAGCGGCGCACTCGACGACGTGCGCCGCGGCTACCAGCGCAGCCGTGTGCGGTTCGTCGAGCACTTCGATCAACCGCCGTCCCTCGAGACCGCGCTGGCCATGGAAGGTGGAGGCCGCACGTGGAGCGTCGTCCACAGCGGATCGCTCGAGCAGTTCCATCACTCGGTCCTTGCGCTCGGCGGTGAGGTCGTCGAATCGCGCGACGCCACGCTCGAAGAAATCTTTCTGGCGCGCGCCGGCCGCAACCGCCAGCCGGTGGAGGCGGCATGACCATGCGGTCACCCATCGTCGCCATGCTGTGGGAGATCTGGCGGGTGACACGCGTCGAGGCCGCGTGGAAGCTTGCTTTTGGGATCGTTGGGGGACTCGCCGTATTGGCCCTGTGCGCCGCCGTTGCGCCTGCCGACAATGCGAAGAGGTATGAGGACATCATGGACAACGGCGCGGCGGCCGCCATGATCCTCCTCGTCCTGCCGCACTTAGTGGGCTGGCTATCTCTTGCGAGGCTCAATGGCGGTCGACCCGGCTTTCCGCTTTATCTCCATTACACCCGTCCGGTTCGGACGGCAGTCATCGTCGGCCTTCCGATGGCGTATCTCACCGCCATGTCGTCGGCGATATACCTCGTGTCGGCGCTTCTGCTGAGGGTGACCTCGGGCTATGCGTTCCCACTGCTGCCCGTCGCCGCATGGATCGCGGCCCTCACCCTGGTCTTCGTGGCGGCGACCTGGTCGACCCGCAACAGGACAATTCAGGTGCTGGTGATGGATGTTTGCCATCACGAAAGCCTTTGGGTTGGCCATGGATCGCCTTACCGCAGTGGAGATCCCGGACACCTTCGACTGGCCTCCGCGTCTGTGGCCGACGCTGTTCGACTTCCCGCTCACCGACTACGCGTGGATCGCTCTGATTGGCCTGGCATCTTTCGGCGTCACGGTCGCCGGAGTTACGCGACAGCGTCGCGGCGACGGATGGGCTGCGGTATCCTCGGACGCCACGCGACGGATTCTGGGACCGGCTCGTCAGCCTGTTCCGTTTCCCGTGTCCCACCTCGTCTGCGACGCGGGCTCAGGTTTGGTTGGACCTGAAGTCCAACGGATTGCCGGTGCTGACGATCGGGGTGGCGCTCGCGATCGTGATTCTGCTGGTGTCGGCGGTCAGCGGGCCCATCGATGCTGCGATCAATGACGGACCCTGCGTTGTGTCTTGCCCGATCAGGGAATGCTTCTACGCCCGAGCAATGCCCGCGTTCTTTACGCCGCTCTCGCTGTTGATCGTATTGGTCCTCGCGGGAAATGCCTTCGGTATTCGCCGGAGACAAGGACGCGCGTACATGAGCGCATTCGAGGCGACTCAGGCGCACGGCACCGCACAGCTGGCCGCCCTCAAGGTACTCGTGAAGTCGGTCTGCGTCCTGGCCGCAATCATCGCGATCGGCGTGAGCGCATGGATATCGGTGCCACTGTTGGGCGATGCGGTCTTCATCCAGATGTGGAACGTGCCTCTGAGCAGTCAGCTGCCTGCAATCAACGGCGCCGTCGCAGCGCTGACCGGGTACGAGCAGCTCGCACTGGTGGTCGTGGCGGCCGTCGGGGTCGTCATCTGGGTGGCGGCGTTCGCCGTGCTTGGAGCGCTTCGGACCCGCTACTCCCGTCGCGTGAACATCGCGGCATCGTCGCTGCTGCTCTCCGGTCTCGCGCTCGCGCTGCTGGCGCTGGCGGAACGAAACGGGATCGTGTCGCCGTTCGTGTTCGACGCGATCTTCGCGAGCGGCGCGCTGGATCGCTGTTGGCCGCGATGGTGTTCACGACCGTCTACGTCTTCTGGAGCGGCTTCGCGGAGCGCGTGCTGACAATTCGCTACGCGAGCGGCGCCGTCGCGATCTCGGCGGCATTCGGGGCGGCATGGCTGACAGTGCTGCACATGGCCGGCGTGCAGCTGGCCGGGATGTCTGCGATGAACGCCGTCTGGATACTGTCGCCAGCCTTGCTGCCGCTCACGATCGGCGTGCTGGCGCCCTGGTCGTTCAGCCGCGTGCGCCACACGTGAAGGAT
This sequence comes from uncultured Candidatus Rokubacteria bacterium, assembly GCA_963733725.1. Taxonomy (GTDB): domain Bacteria; phylum Methylomirabilota; class Methylomirabilia; order Rokubacteriales; family CSP1-6; genus DASRWT01. The sequence goes on from CAVTFC010000013.1 coordinate 5,381, forward strand.
CTGCCGGCGTGTAAGAAAAGACTCGCGCTGCGCTACTAACCGCTGCAAGGAAGCCAGAAAGGATTCGTCCCATGACGCTACACGTGTGCCCGCGCCTCGTCTCTGGCCTGTTGCTGTTCGCGGCAGTCCTTCTGCGGTTGCCTACGCCGGCGGCACGGCGCAGTCCGTCGTCGCGCCACAGAAGACGGCTCCCACGCTCGCGGAGCGGCTCGACCGCCTGGCGGCGGAGATCGACCGCAACCGGATCGACCTGCATGTTCCCGGCGCCGCGCTGGCGATCGTGCGCGGCGATGAGGTGATCTTCGCCAGAGGATTCGGCGTGGCAGACGTGGAGAAGAAGACGCCCGTCACACCGAACACGCCGTTCTTCATCGGGTCGGCGACCAAGGCGTTCACCGCGACGCTCGTCGGGATGCTGGTCGACGAGGGACGCATGCAGTGGGACGATCCGGTCGAGAAGTATCTGCCCGAGTTCAAGCTCGCGGTGCAGAGCAAGGATCCGAACGACCGCGCCACGCTTCGCGACGTCCTGAGTCACCGCACGGGTTTCACGCGGATGGGTTTTCTCGAAACCAACACAGGGCTGTCGTCGGACGAGATTCTGCGCCGGGCATCGTCCGCCGAGGCGTTCGCGCCGTTCCGCCAGCGGTTCCTCTACAACAACGTGCACTACCTCGCGGCGGGATCGGCCGCGGCCGCAGCGGCCGGCACGTCCTGGGACGCGCTCATGAAGGCGCGCATCCTCGCTCCGCTCGGGATGGCGGCGACGCGGACGTCGCTGCGGGAAGCGTGGAAGGATCCACGCGTGGCTCGAGGCTACGCGTGGGACGAGGCGCGGAAGAGGTTCCGGCTGGTGACGCTCGAGACGCTGGGGAACAACATCGACGGCATCGCGCCCGCCGGCGCGATCAGCTCCACGGCCCTCGACATGACGTCGTGGCTTCGTTTCCTGCTGCGCCAGGGTGTCCAGGACGGCAAAGCGCTGATCAGTCCTGCCGCCCTGACGACGACCTGGACGCCGCAGATTCAGGTCGGCGGCGGCGTCGGGCTACGGCATGGGGTGGTTCGTGCGCAACTGGCAGGGACAGCGGCTGATCGAGCACGGCGGCGCGATCGCGGGATACAGCGCGGAGGTCGGTCTGCTTCCCGACTCGAATATCGGATTCGTCGTGCTCACGAACACGCTCTCGGCGCTGCCATCGATCGCCATGCAGCTCGTGCCGCAGTACCTGCTCGGCGAGCTGCCGCCAGCGGCCAGCGACGCCGGCGACCTCAAGCCGTATCTCGGACGCTACATCGCCAACTTCGCGACGTTCTCGAACGAGGTCTTCACCATCTCCGAGCGGAACCGCCGGCTCGTGCTCGACATCCCGTCGCAGGTCGAATCCGCGCTGAATCCGCCGCGCGCGGACGGCCGGTGGTCATTGGTGAAGAGTGACCAGACTGCGGTCTCCTTCGACCGCGACAAGACTGGCAGGGTGGTGGGGCTCAGGATGCACGAGGCCGGCCAGCAGTTCGAGGTCCCACGCGAAGGCATCGTGCTCACGCCGGAGATCCCGCTCAGCGAGCTGCAGAAGTACGTGGGCCGCTACGGTGATGCCGCCGGCGCGAACGAGTTCGCGATCCTCATCCGGAACCAGCGCCTCGCCGTCCGGCTGCCAAACAACACATCGTTCGATCTCCTTCCGCCAGACGCCACCGGACGCCGGGCGACCCGCGCGAACGTGGGGCTCGGCGTCACGTTCGAGGAATCACCGACGGGCGCCGTGTCCGCCATGAACTTCCATCGCCCTGGCGCGCTGCCGGTGATGCGGCTCACACCCGTCGCGTCCACCCTGCCGACCGTTGACGAGATCATGAAGCTGCGCCGCATCCCGGCGGCGTCCGCCGTCAGCACCATGCGGACGACCGGCAGCGTTCGCTTCCCCCAGTCCGGTGTGCAGGGACGTTTTTCATCGTCCACAGCGGGAGACGACCGCCTGCGCATAGACATCAATCTCGACACGTCGCTGCAGATTCGGACTGTGCTGAACAAAGGCCGGGCGTCGGCGGCTGTGAGCGGCGCGGCGTCCAGGGAGCTGACAGGACAAGAGCTCGCGCAGATGCGACTCGGGCACCCGTCGGTGCTCTTCGGCGACTGGCGCAAGTACTACGACGCCGTCCGCGTGGTGCGCGCCGGTGTGCTCGGCGGGCGAAAGGTCTATGGCATCCAGCTCGAGTCGGCCGGCCTGCCGCCCGCGCTGGTGGCCGTGGACGCGGAGACCGGCGACGTGCTTCAGGATCAGCGGACGATGTCGTTTGCCGAAGCCGGTGCGATGCGGGTGACGACGACGTACTCGGACTATCGCGACATCGGCGGGATGCGCGTGCCCCACCGCTACGTGGAGTCCAACGATCTGATCGGACGCACGATCTACCAGGTCGAGCGCGTCGAAGTCGGCGTCAAACTGGCGCCGGAAATCTTCACGCTCCAGGCACTCACCGCATCGGGCGGAGGTCGGTAAGAGGCGTGCTCGATAGGGAACGGGATCGCATTCTGCTTTCGAACAACGCGGGCCACTCGAAGCTGTCCGCACAGCGACATGCGATGCGAAGTCGGTAAACGAGGACGTTCCGGCCCGAGCTTGCACGAGTGCTCGATCTTGCCGGAAAGTTTGCGATACCAGGCCTTCGCGACATGCACAACCATCTCGGGTCTGGCGCCAACATTCCTGGCCCCCTCGTGACGGTCAGCATGGCGTGATTGTGCGATAAGATCGACCCCACAAACGCACCTCGCACCGTGGGACGTCGAACGCCGCACGATGCATTTCGATCCTGGAACCCGAGCGAGGCTTCCATGCACCTGCCTGTGGCTATCGATGTGAACGGCCGCTCTTACACACGCGAGGTCGAGCCGCGGCTCCTGCTCGTGCACTTCCTCCGCGACGTCGCCGGCCTGACGGGCACGAAAATCGGCTGCGACACCAGCCAGTGCGGGTCGTGCACCGTGCTTCTCGACGGCATCGCCGTCAAGTCCTGCACCTGTCTGGCGGCGCAGGCCGACGGCTGCCGCGTCACGACCATCGAAGGGCTGGCGCCCAACGGCCGGCTCACCTCGCTGCAGGAGGCGTTCTGGACGAAGCACGGGCTGCAGTGCGGGTTCTGCACGCCGGGGATGATCTTCGCCGCGCACGAGATCCTGCGAACCACGCCGAATCCGACGCCCGAGCAGATTCGCCACGGCCTGGAAGGCAACATGTGCCGCTGCACCGGCTACCAGAACATCGTCCGAGCCGTGGGCGCGGCGGCCGCGCCGCCGGGAGGCCGATCATGAGTACGGCCCGGCGCGTCTATTCGGATCGGGCATCCGGCGGCGCGAAGACCCGCGGCTGCATGACGGGCACCGCGCGCTACACCGACGACATCACGCTGCCGGGGATGGCGTACGCGCCGTTGCTGCGCAGCCCGCACGCGCATGCGCGCATCCGCGCATCGACACCGCCGGGCGCCGGCCGCGGCGGGCGTGGTCGCGCGTCTTCACGGCGGCGGACACGACCGGCGTCCTGAAGCCGATGCCGTGCCTCTGGCTGCTGCCCAACTCCGACCTGAAGATCGGCACCTACCCCGTATTCGCGACCGACACCGTCCGCTACATGGGGGATGCCGTCGCCGTCGTCGTCGCCGAGACGGCGCTAGCAGGCGCTAGGACGCGCTGGAGTCTGATCGACGTCGACTACGAGCCGCTTTCGTGTGTCGTCGATCCCGAGCAGGCGACCAAGCCGGGCGCGCCGCAGCTCCACGCCGATATGCCGGGCAATCGTCGCGTTTCACTGGACGGTGGCGGGCGGCGACGTCGATGCCGCATTCGCGGCGGCCGAGGTCGTCGTGCAAGCGAACGCATCATCCAGCAGCGGCTGATTCCGACCGCCATGGAGACGCGCGGGGCCGTCGCGCAGTTCTCGCCGGCGACCGGCGAGCTCACGCTCTGGAACACCACGCAGAACCCCCACATCGTCCGCTTCGTCATGCTCGGTCGTGACGGGGGTTCCGGAGGATAGGCTGCGGGTGGTCGCGCCGGAAGTCGGCGGAGGGTTCGGCAGCAAGATCGCGCAGTATCCAGGGCGACTTCATCACCGCGTTCTGCTCGATGAAGCTCGGGCGTCCCGTCAAATGGACCGAGACGCGATCCGAGAACTATCAGTCCACGACGCACGGACGCGATCACGTACAGGACGTGGAGCTGGCCGCCATGCGCGACGGCCGGATGCTCGGGATACGCTGCACGGTCTGGGCCGGGATGGGCGCGTACCTGTCGACCGCGGCGCCCGGCATTCCCACCATCCTCCACGGGCTGATGCTGTCGGGCCCGTATCAGCTGCCCGCCGTGAAAGAGGACGTGTACGGCGTCTACACGAACACGACGCCGGTCGAGGCGTATCGCGGCGCCGGCCGCCCCGAGGCGACGTTCATGCTCGAGCGGATGATCGATCGGCTGGCGGACGAGATCGGCATGATCCGGTCGAGGTCCGGCGGCGCAATCTGATCCCGCCGTTCGAGAACGGGCACAACGTCATCACCGGGCTGACGTACGACAGCGGCAACTATCAACGCGCGCTCGACCTGGCGCTCGCGCACGTCGGGTACGACGACGCTGCGCAACGAACAGGCGCGGCCGCGCCGCAGGGACGGCTACCTCGGCATCGGCGTCTCGACCTACGTCGAGATGTGCGGGCTCGGTCCGTCTCAGGTGGCCGGCGCCGTCGGGTTTCGGGGCGGGCTGTGGGAAAGCGCGATCGTGCGATTCCATCCGACCGGCAAGGTGCACGTGTTCATCGGCGCCTCGCCGCACGGCCAGGGCGAGGAGACGACGTTCGCGCAGATCATGTCGGACGAGCTTGGCGTGGCAGTCGACGACGTCAAGGTCGTGCACGGTGACACGGACACCACGCCGATGGGCTGGGGCACGTACGGCAGCCGGACGACGGCCGTCGGCGGCGCGGCGCTGGCGGCGGCCACGCGGAAGATCAAGGACAAGGCGAAGATGCTCACTGGTCACCTGCTCGAGGCGGCCGACGAGGACATCGAGTACGCCGACGGGAAATTCTTCGTCAAAGGCTCGCCGGACAAACACAAGACCATCCAGGACATCGCGCTTGATGGCCAACGTCGCCTGGAACATGCCGCCGGGCATGGAGGCCGGTCTCGAGGCGTCGAGCTTCTACGATCCGCCGAATTTCTCCTATCCGTTCGGCGCGCACGTCGCGGTGGTCGAGGTCGATCCGGAGACCGGGCACGTCGACGCTCAAGCGCTACGTGCGGTCGACGACTGCGGCCCGCAGATCAATCCGGTGATCGTCGAGGGCCAGGTGCACGGCGGCGTCGTGCAGGGGGTCGGGCAGGCGCTCTGGGAGGAAGCGGTGTACGACGACAACGGACAGCTGCTCACCGGGTCGCTGCGCGACTACGCGATTCCGCGCGCCGACGTGCTGCCGGACATCGAGGTGCTCTCGACCGTGACGCCGTCGCCGCATCATCCGCTCGGCGTGAAAGGGCATCGGCGAGGCCGGCACGATTGCGTCGACCGTGCACGGTCTACAACGCGGTCATCGACGCGCTGGAGCCGTTCGGCGTCGAGTCCATCGCGGATGCCGCTCACGCCCGAACGGGTGTGGCGCGCGATTCAGCAGCCGGGAAGGAGGCCTGATCGTGTTTCGCACGCGATTTCGACTACTACCGGGCGGGCTCGGTCGCCGAAGCCAGCGGCTGCTGGGACGCATCCCGGCGCCAAGCTGCTGGCCGGCGGTCACAGCCTGATTCCGCTGATGAAGCTGCGGCTCGCGGCGCCGCCGCCGTCATCGACATCGGTCGCATTGCGGAGCTGCGGGCATCGAGCGGAGCGGCGACGCGATGCGAATCGGCGCGCTGACGACACATGCCGAGCTTGCCGCGTCGTCGGAGCTCGCGCCAGTCGTGCCGGCGCTTGCCGAGGCCGCGGCGCTCGTCGGCGACCCGCAGGTCCGCAACCGCGGGACGATCGGCGGCAACGTCGCGCACGCGGATCCCGCCTCCGATCTGCCGAGCGGTGCTCGTCGCGCTGGACGCGCAGATTCGTCGTCGGCCGGCCCGGGCGGCGAGCGACGGTCCCGGCCCGGCGAGTTCTTCACGGGCATGATGACGACCGCGCTCGGCGAGCGACGAGATCCTGACGGCGATGAGTCGTGCCGGTGCAGGCCGCGGGCCAGGGCTCCGCGTACGTCAAGTTCCCGCATCCGGCGTCGCGCTACGCCGTGATCGGCGTCGCCGCGGCCGTGGTGACGTGACCACGGAACGTGCGGCGTCGCCCGCGTCGCTCTCGGCGGGTTGTTCGTGTCTCCACGCCGCGCCCGGCGGTGGAACAGGCGATCATCGGCACCGCGGGAGACGCAGCCGCCGTGGCCGCCGCGGCCGGTGCGGTCGCGCACGATCTCGGACGCGACGTGATCGGCGACATCTTCGCGTCGGCCGAGTATCGCTCGGCCGTGGCGCCGGTGTACGTCAGACGCGCGCTGACCGAAGCCTTCGCGCGGATCGGAACGGCCTGACCTGCGATCGGCTCCCCATCCCTGCGTCGGTCGACGAGCTGCAGGACGCGCTGGCGCGAGAGCTATGTCGCCGACGCGGCCTGGCGGTGGCGGTGTATCTCGCGCTTCGGCTGCGGCGGCCGCTGTTCCTCGAAGGTGAGGCCGGCGTCGGCAAGACGGAGATCGCGAAGGTGCTGGCCGCCGCGCTCGACACCGAGCTCATCCGGCTGCAGTGCTACGAGGGCATCGACGTCAGCCACGCGGTCTACGAATGGAACTACCCGCGGCAGATCCTCGAGATCCGGCTGCTCGAGGCCAGGCTCCGGCAAGGCCTCGACGGCGACGCCGACGCCAGGTGTGGCCATGCCGCGCGGATCTGTTCACCGAGGCGTTTCTCATCAAGCGGCCGCTGCTGCGAGGCGATCGAGCAGACGGCGAGGCGGCCGGCCCGTGCTCCTGATCGACGAGATCGATCGCGCCGACGAGGAGTTCGAGGGCTTCCTCCTCGAGCTGCTGTCGGACTATCAGGGTACGCACGATCCCGAGCTCTCGGCACGCTGCGCGCAGCGACGCCGGCGGTCGTCGTCACGTCGAACCGCACGCGAGAGGTGCACGACGCGCTCAAGCGCCGCTGTGTGTACACCTGGATCGACTATCCGGACTTCGACAAGGAGCACCGCATCGTCACGGCCAAGGTCCCTGGGGCGGGGGCCCGTCTGACCGAACAGGTGACGGCGTTCGTCCAGGAGCTGCGCACGGCCGGCCTCTTCAAGCCGGCGGGGTGTCGGAGACGCTCGATTGGGCCGCCGCTGCTCGTGGCCCTCGACGCCCAGCGCCCGCCGCCCAGGAGTCGCCAGCAAGGGCTACGCCGACATCCGCCGCTGGGTGGAATTCCCGCGCGGCGGCCACTTCATCGCCGCCGAGGAGCCGGCGCTCCTGGCCGCGGAGCTGCGGGAATTCTTCCGGCCGTTCCGGACCGTGCGCTAGTCATGGCCCGCCCCGCCATCACCGTCCTCGTCACCGACATGGACAATACCCTCTTCGACTGGCTCGAGATGTGGCGCACCGCCTTCGGCGCCATGCTCGATCGGCTCGTGATCGATAGCGGCCTCCCGCGCGAGACCCTGGAGGAAGAGCTGAGCGCGGTGCACCGGGAGCACGGCACCACGGAGTACGCCTTCGCCATCCAGGCGCTGCCCTCGCTGCGCGCCCGCCATCCGGGGAGGACCTGCCCACGCGCTACGCCGCCGCCATCAAGGCCTATCGCACCGCGCGCCGCGGAACGCTAAAGCTCGATCCCGGCGTCCTCGACACCCTGCGGGCGCTGCGGGCGGCAGGGACGCGGGTGGTGGCGTACACAGAGTCGCGCGCCTTCCACGCGAGCTACCGCGCCCGCGCGCTCGGTCTGGACGGTGTGCTCGACGCCCTCTATTCGCCCCCCGATCACGCGCTGCCCGACGGGCTCCGCCTCGATGACATCCGCCGCTACCCCCGGAGCACTACGGCTTCCGGCACACCGTGCACCGGCACACGCGGGAAGGCGCGTGGAAGCCCGACGCCGCGGTGCTGCTCGACCTGCTGCGCGGCGACCTCGGGGCCGAGCCCGGCGAGGCGGTGTACGTGGGGGACAGCCTGGTCAAGGACGTGGCCATGGCGCAGGCGGCGGGAGTGGCCGACGTGTTCGCCCGCTACGGCGACGTCCGCGGCCGGCCCGGCTACGATCTGTTGCGACGGGTGTCCCACTGGACGCCCGCCATGCTTGCCGGCGCGGAGCGCCTCGCGGAAGCCGACGTGCGCCACCATGTGCTGAAGTCCGGCTTCGCCGAGCTCCTCGACCTGATCGAGCCGCGCCGCTTCACGCCGCGCCGCGGTGACGGTCAGTCGGAATAGAAGTGTGGGCGCAGATCTTCTTCGGGACGAAGCGAGACGCCTGGCGAAAGATCGCCCGGCACTACCGGTGTCGAGCTCGGGATGGGAAGGGACAGTCAGCGTCTGTGTCGTTCCGTCGGTCAGGACACGACGGAGCTTGATATGGCTCCCACGTTGTGAGTGAACGGTGAAACGGAAGCGACCGAGAATCCCGACGATCTCCGCGCCAGAGAGGCGCCGGAGCCTAGGCATGCGTCGGCAGGAGCTCCATGGTGACGAGGACGGTCGGGTTCGGTACGAGACCGAGGGATGCGAGATCTTCGCCGTCGAGATGGAGAGCGACCGCTTCCCCGAGGTTCTTCGTTACCTGATCCAGCGTCTGTCCCTGGGTGACGACCGGGATCTCGAGGCATTCGGCCACGTACCCCGATTGCTCGCCCTGACGGATCACCGCCTTGATCGTGTGCTGGAGCATCAACGCCCTCCTTGTTGGACTCTAGTATAGCGTAGGGCGCCCGCTATGTTCGTCGAGCTGCATGCCCGCAGCGCCTTCAGCTTCCTCGAGGCGGCGGCTTTGCCCGAGGAGCTGGCCGAGGGGCGGCCGCGCTCGAGCAGCCGGCGCTGGCCCTCCTCGACCGCGACGGGCTCTACGGCGCGCCGCGCTTCTACCGCGCGGCGACGCGCGTCGGAATCAACCCCTTGGTCGGAGCGGAGGTCACGCTGGCGGAGGGCGGCCGGCTGCCGCTGCTGGTGGAAAGCCCCGAGGGCTATCAGAACCTGTGTCGTCTACTCACCCGTATGAAGATGCGGGCCTCCTCCAAGAGACACCGGCGGCCGCTACGCTCGACGAGATCGCCGAGCACGCGGTGGGGCTGGTCTGCCTCACCGGCGGCGAGGACGGGCCCGTGGCGCTGGCGCTGGAGACCGGCGGCGCCCCCGCGGCGCGCGCGCTGCTCGACCGGCTCACCGGCGTCTTCGGCCGCGGCAATGTCTATGCCGAGCTGCAGCGCCACTTCCGCCGCGCGGAGGAAGCGCGCAACGAGTGGCTGCGGGGGGCGGCGGCCACGCTCGGCCTGCCGCTCCTCGCCACCAATGCGCCGCGCATGGCCGAGCGCGGCCAGCGGCCGCTCCTCGACGCGCTCACCTGCATCCGGCATCACACCACCCTGGATCGCGCGGGCCGGCTCCTCGCCGACAATAGCGAGCGCCATCTGCGGCCTACGCGCGAGGTGGAGCGCCTCTTCGCCGACTGCCCCGACGCGGTGGCCAATAGCGGCGAGCTCGCCATCCGTCTGGCCTTCACTCTCAAGCACCTCGGCTACCGCTTTCCCGACTATCCGCTGCCGCCGGGGCAGACGCCCATCGGCCTCCTTCGCCACCTCGCCGAGGAGGGACGCCGGGCGCGCTATGGCGACGGCGAGCTCGCGGAGCGGGCGCGGCAGCAGATCGCGCGCGAGCTGGAGCTCATCGGCCGGCTCGACCTTCCCGGCTATTTCCTCATCGTCTGGGACATCGTCCAGTTCTGCCGCGCCGAGGGCATTCTCGTGCAGGGGCGGGGCTCGGCGGCGAACAGCGCCGTCTGCTACGCGCTCGGCATCACCGCGGTGGACGCAGTGGGCATGGATCTGCTCTTCGAGCGCTTCCTCTCCGAGGAGCGTGGGGAGTGGCCGGACATCGACCTCGACCTGCCCAGCGGAGACCGGCGCGAGCGGGTGATCCAGTACGTCTACGAGCGGTACGGCCGTCTGGGCGCCGCCATGACCGCCAACGTCATCACGTACCGTGGTCGGCTGGCGGCGCGCGAGGTCGGCAAGGTGCTGGGCCTGCCCGCCGACCTCATCGAGCGGCTGAGCGGGTTCGTGACGGACTTCGAGTTCAAGGATCCGGGCGACACCCTCCTCGCGCACCTCGCCGCCGCCGGCTGCGATCCCGCCCACCCGCGCATGCAGGTGTTCGCCGCGCTCTGGTCGGCCATCCAGGATCGCCCGCGCCACCTCGGTCAACACTCGGGCGGCATGGTGATCTGCCAGGGACGGCTCGACGCGGTGGTGCCGCTCGAGCCCGCCACCATGCCCGGCCGCTCCGTCGTCCAGTGGGACAAGGACGACTGCGGCGCGTTGGGCATCGTGAAAGTCGATCTCCTGGGGCTCGGTATGATGTCGCTGCTCCAGGACGCGATCGAGATGATCTCCGCGCGGGGCGGCGCCGTGGACCTGGCTCATCTGCCGCCCGACGATCGGGCCGTCTACGACATGCTGAAGCGCGCCGACACCGTCGGCGTCTTCCAGGTGGAGAGCCGGGCGCAGATGGCGACGCTGCCACGCCTGCGCCCCGAGCGTTTCTACGACCTCGTGGTGCAGGTGGCCATCATCCGGCCGGGGCCCATCGTGGGCGACATGGTGCACCCCTATCTCCGCCGCCGCGCCGGCCGCGAGCCGGTGACAGTGCCGCATCCGACGCTCGAGCCCATCCTGCGGCGCACGCTCGGCGTGCCGCTCTTCCAGGAGCAATTGCTCCGCATGGCCATGGCCACCGCCGGCTTCACCGGGGGCGAGGCCGAAGAGTTGCGCCGCGCGCTGGGCTTCAAGCGCGCCGCCCGCGCCATGGCCGACATCGAGGGCAAGCTCCGCGCCGGCATGGCGCGCCAGGGCATCACCGGCGAGCCGGCGGAGGCCATCATCCGCTCCATCACCGCCTTCGCGCTGTATGGCTTCCCCGAATGCGTGGTCGGCGAGACGCGGGTGATCGACGCCGATACGGGGCGCCGTGTAAAGATCGAGGACGTGGTGGCCGGGCGGGTCCCGCTCACCCACACGCTGGCCTGTGATGAAGACCTGCGCATCCGCAAGCGGCGCGTGCTCGGCGCGACGGCCAGCGGCCAGCGGATGGTTTACCGTGTTCGTACCGCGCTGGGCCGTAAGGTGACGGCCACCGCCGAGCACCCGCTCCTGACCCTGGACGGCTGGCGTCCCCTCGGCCACCTGCGTGTGGGGGATGACATCGCCGTGGTCTCCGATCCCATGCCGGATGCGAAGGTCGATTGGGATCCCGTCACCGCGATCGAGCCGGTGGGAATGCAGGAGACCTACGATCTCTCCGTCGAGAAGGACCATAACTTCATCGCCAATGACGTCGTCGTGCATAACTCGCATGCGGCCAGCTTCGCGCTCCTGGCCTATGCCAGCACTTACCTCAAGGCGCATCACCCGGCGGCCTTCTACGCGGCGCTGCTCAACAACCAGCCCATGGGCTTCTACCACCCCGCCACCATCGTGCGGGACGCCCAGCGTCACGGGCAGGTGATCCGCCCCATCGACGTCACGTGCTCGGGCTGGCTCTGCGCCATCGAGACGGACAGCGCGGTGCGGCTCGGACTCCGCTACGTGAAGGGATTGCGTGAAGACGCGGGCAAGCGCCTCGAGGCGGCGCGCCTCACGCGCCCCTTCGACTCCGTCGCCGATCTCGTGCGCCGCGGCGACGTCAATCGCGAGGAGCTGGCGCGCCTGGGCGAGGTGGGCGCGCTCGGCGGGCTGGACCTGGACCGGCGCCAGGCGCTCTGGGAAGGGGAGCGGGCCATCCGGCCGACGGGGCCGCTCTATGCCGGGTTGCCCGATCCGCCGTCCCCCTCGCCGCTGCGGCCCATGACGGAGGAGGAAGAGGTGGTGGCCGACTACGCGGGCACGGGCCTGTCGGTGGGGCCGCACCCGATGGCACTGCGGCGCGCCGGGCTCGCCAAGCGGGGCGTGACGCGCGCCGCCGAGCTCGCCGATCGGCCGCATGGGAGCGCGGTGCGCGTGGCGGGAGCGGTGGTGGTGCGCCAGCGCCCGGGTACCGCGAAGGGCTTCGTCTTCCTCAACCTCGAGGACGAGACCGGCCTCATCAACGTGATCGTGCGCCCGCAGCACTTCGCCCGCTACCGCGAGCTCCTCACCGGCGAGCCCTTTCTCCTCGTGGACGGACGCCTCCAGCACGAGGACGGGGTGATCTCGGTGCGCGCCGATCGCCTCCAGGCGCTCGCGGTCCGCCTGGGCGCCTTGCCCTCGCACGACTTCATGAAGAGCCGCCGAGGGATCGACAGGCCGACGGAGGAGCTGCCAACGCATAGCAGGACATGAAGTGCGGACGTTCCCCGCGGCGATCTTCTTGACCGGCGGCGGCCGCCGAGAAAGCAACATGTCATCGGCGCAGGTCATCATCGTCAACGAGTGCTCTACGTCTGGATGCGGTGAGCGGGCCGCAGCTGTGGATCGCCGTGTCGTCAGAAGCTTCGTCACGTTCCGAGTCCGTCCACGGCGGATGTGTCGGCGAGTCGATCTGGTGGCGCGCGTCACAGCCATACTCCGTGGAGGACTGCGGGCGGGTAGGGCCGTCTCCATCGGCGTGCGGCGCTCGGGCGCCGGAGGGGGGCCGGGCGCTGCGCACTGATCAACCCGAAATTCCTTACACTGACGCCATGCCGAAACGCGCTCCGGGTCGTCCGCACCATGTGCCCGATGAATTGCCATCCCACGCTGTGCGGCATGCTGGTGGAGGTGGACGGCGACCGCCTCGTCTCCGTGAAGGGCGATCCCGACAACCCGGATAGCCAGGGGTTCCTCTGCGTCCGGGGGCACGCCTCGCGCGAGATCATCGGCAACCCGCAGCGCCTCCTGCGCCCTCTCGTCCGGCCCCGCCGCGACGCCGGCTGGCGCGAGGCCACCTGGGACGAGGCGCTCGACCTCATCGCCGCGCGGATGCAGGCGGCCGGGCGCGAGGCGGTGGGGATCTGGAGCGGGCATGGCGCCTTCGCCAACAACTACGGCACGCGCGTCAACTCACACCTCATGCGCCGCTTCGCCAATCTCTGGGGCTGCCAGTGGTGGAACCCCACCATGATCTGCTGGGGCCTGGGCGCCTTCGGGCTCGGTCTCACCGGCGTGCTCGAGGCCAATACCAAGGAGGACATGGGCGCGCACGCGGCCTTCATTCTCCTCTGGGGCGCCAACCTCGCCAGCCAGCCCAATACCGGCCGGCACCTGGCGGCGGCGCGGCGGCGGGGCGCGCACGTGGTGACGGTGGACGTGCGCACCACCGAGGCGGCGGCCCAGTCGGACGAGGTGCTGTTGCTCCGGCCGGGCACGGATGCGGCGCTCGCACTGGGCATGATGCACGTGATCGTGGACGAGGGGCTCCACGACCGCGACTTCGTCGCGCGGCACACGGTGGGCTTCGACGCGCTCGCCGCCCACCTGCGGACGCACACCCCGGCATGGGCGGCGGAGGTGACGGGCATCGCCGCCGAGCGCATCGCGGCGCTGGCGCGTCGCTACGCGACCACGCGGCCGGCCTCGATCGTGCTGGGTGGCTCATCCATGCACAAGGGGTCCAACGGCTGGCAGGGCGCGCGCGCGGTGGGCTGCCTGCCCGCGCTCACCGGCAATGTCGGCATCCCCGGCGGTGGCTTCGGCCCGCGCCACGGGGCGCGGAGCCACGGCCAAGAGCTCAACGACATCACCCTCATGGATCGCCGGCCCCCCGGCCGCTACGTGCCGAACCAGATGCCGCGGGTCACCGAGGCGCTGGAGGACGGTCGCCTCCGCGCCCTGCTCCTCTTCGGCACCGACATGCTCTCGTCCTACGCGGATGCGGGTCGGCTCGCCGAGGGGATGGCCCGCGCCGATCTCGTGGTGAGCCACGATCTCTTCCTCAACGACACCGCGCGCCGCTTCGCCGACGTGGTGCTGCCGAGCACGTCCTGGCTGGAGGAGCTGGGCTGCAAGAGCACCAATACCCATCTCTACCTGATGGACCCGGCGCTGCCGCCGGCCGGGGAATCTCGCACGGTGGCCGAGGTGCTGCGGGGGCTGGCCGGCCGCCTCGACGTGGGCGGTTTCTATCCCTGGGCGGACGCGGCGGGCGTGCTCGACGCGCTCATCGACCATCCCGCGACCGGGCATGCCACGGTGGCGGCGATGCGGGCCGAGGGCGGAATCCGGGCCCTGCGCATCTCCCACGTGGCGCATCCGGACCTGGTCTTCCCCACGCCGTCCGGCAAGGTAGAGCTCGTGTCCGAGCGCGCGGCGAGCCTCGGGCTGCCGGCCTTGCCCGTCTACGAGCCGCTGCCGGATTCCCCCTTTCCGCTGACTTTTCGTCAGGGACGTACGCTCACGCAGTTCCACGGGTTCTACGATCACGGGCGGGCGCTGCCCACCCTGGCCCGGCTGGACCCCGAGCCCGTCCTCTGGATTTCCCCCGACGACGCGGCGGCACGGGCGCTGGAGGACGGCGCGCCCATCCGGATCTTCAACGAGCGGGGCGAGTTCAGCGCCCGCGCGCGGACCACGGATCAGGTGCCGCCGGGCACGGTCTGGATGCGGGACGGCTGGACGGGGCTCAACCGTCTCACCGACGGCGAGGCCGCCATTCCAGACATCGCGGTGGATTCATTCGGATTTTCCGGCGGTCAGGCTTCCTTCGACGCCCGGGTCGAGGTCGCACACGCCTGAACCCGCGGTGCTAGAATCACCATCCAAATAGGGGCGAGGACTCACGAGGGGGATCGATGCCGATCTACGAGTACGAGTGCGGAGGCTGTCGACGGCGGGTCAGTCTGCTCGTCTTGACTCCCTCCCGGGCCGCGGACCCCCGATGTCCGCGCTGTGGCAGCGCCGAGCTCACGCGGCTCATGTCCCGCTTTGCCACCGTGAAATCCGAAGATGCCCGCCTCGACTCGCTCTCCGACCCCTCCACCTATGGTGACCTCGACGAGAACAACCCCGCCTCGATGGCCCGCTTCATGAAGCGCATGGGCGACGAGATGGGCGAGGATCTCGGCGAGGACGTGGACGCGGCCATGGACGAGGCGATGGCCGAGTCCGGCGAGCCGGAGCCGGAGGCGAGGCGAGCGGATATGGAAACTGGGACGGATACGGGATCCGAGGACCAGCTCTAGGCACCCATGAAGATCCAGACCCTCCCCGGCCTCGAGGCCCTCGACGCGGGCCGCTGGAACACGCTGCTCGCCCTCTCGGCCCAGCCCTCGGTATTCATGACCTGGCAGTGGCAGGCTGCGTGGCTACGCGCCTTCGGCGGGCGGCCGCTGCAGCTCCTGTCTGCCTCCGACGCGACCGAGTCCCTGGTGGCGGTGCTCCCGTTGCACGAGGCAGAGCCCGGGCTCTGGCGCATCGTGGGCGGCGTGGACGTCTCCGACTATCTCGATCTCATCGCGGCGGCGGGACGCGAGGAAGAGGTGTGGGAGGCACTGCTGCAGCATCGCGCGGCGGATCGTTCCGTGTGGCATCTCCGCGGCATCCGCGCCGAGTCGCCCACGGCCGAGCGGCTGCCCGGCCTCGCTCCCGCGCACGGCCTCACCGTGGCGGTGGAGCGCGAGGAGCGATGTCCCGTGCTCCGGCTGCCCGAGAGCTGGGACGCCTATCTGGCGATGCTCTCCGGCAAGGACCGCCACGAGCTGCGCCGGAAGATGCGGAAGCTCGAGGCCGAGCTGCCGGACGTCCGCGTGCGGAGCGTCATCGGGGGCCCGGGCTGGGACGAGGCGCTGGGCCAGTTCCTCCATCTGCACCGGCTCTCGCGCACGGGCAAGGCCAAGTTCATGGACGAGACGATGGAGCGCTTCTTCCGCGACGCGCTCGGGGCCCTCGCGGCCGAAGGGTGGGCACGACTCTGGTTCCTGGACTCGGCGGAGGTGCCGGTGGCCGCCTTCATCTGTACCGAGTACGGATCCAGCGTGGGCCTCTACAACTCCGGCTTCGATCCCGTCCACGCCCGCTTTGCCCCCGGCATCGTGCTCCTCGGCCACGTAGTCCGCGACGCCATCGAGCGGCGCGTCCCCGTCTTCGACTTCCTGCGGGGCGACGAGCCCTACAAGTACGCCTTCGGCCCGGTGCCCACGGATCTCCTCAGCGTCCGGGTGGCGCCATGAACCTGCGCATCGCGGTGCTGTCCGTTCACACCTGCCCGCTGGCCGCGCTGGGCGCCAAGGAGACGGGCGGGATGAACGTGTACGTGCGCGAGTCCGCGCGCGAGCTGGGTCGGATGGGCGTGCAGGTGGATGTGTTCACCCGCTCGCAGGATCCGGGCATCCGCCGCATCGTGCCCCTCGGGGACAATGCGCGGGTGATTCATCTTCCCGCCGGGCCTCAGCGGCCGATGCCGCGCGAGGTGGTGCACCAGCACCTGTCCGAGTTCGTGGCCGGCATCGACGAGTTCCGCGAGACCGAGGACATCGGCTACGACCTCATCCACGCGCACTACTGGCTGTCCGGCGTGGCCGCGCTCGAGCTGCGGGAGCGGTGGGGCGCGCCGGTGATCCAGATGTTCCACACGCTGGGACGGCTGAAGAACAGCGTGGCGCGGGCGCCCACCGAGCTCGAGCCCGAGCTCCGCATCACGGAAGAGACCCGCATCGTCCGCGACGTCGACCGCATCGTCGCCGCCAACGTGGTGGAGCGCGCGCATCTCGTCTGGTACTACGGGGCGGTGGCCGAGCGCATCGCGGTCATTCCCTGCGGGGTGGACACCGAGCTGTTCCAGCCGCTGGGCGCGGCCGCGGCCAAGGATCTCCTCGAGCTGCCCCCGGAGCCCTTGCTCCTCTACGTGGGGCGGCTCCAGCCGATCAAGGGCCTGGAGACGCTGCTGGAGGCCATGACCCGCCTGCGCCAGGACGCGCGGCTCCTCATCGTGGGCGGCGACCAGGACGAGCCCGAGAACGGCCACGGGGAGTATCTGCGCGGGCGGGTCGGGGCCCTCGGCCTCGGGGAGCGGGTCCACTTCCTGGGGGCCCAGCCCCAGCAGCGGCTCCGCCTCTTCTATGCCGCGGCCGATGCCACCGTGATGCCGTCCTACTACGAGTCCTTCGGCATGGTCGCGCTGGAGGCCATGGCCTGCGGCAGCCCGGTGGTGGCCTCACGCGTCGGCGGCCTCACCACCACGGTGCGCGACGGCGTGACCGGCTTCCTCGTCCCCGAGGGCGACGCGGGCGCGCTGGCCGAGCGGCTCACCACCGTGCTCGGCGACGCGCGCCTGCGCGCGCGTCTCGGCCGCGAGGCCACCCGCTGGGCCGCGGAGCACCGCTGGCCCTGCGTGGCGGAGAAGGTGTGCGGCCTCTACGCGGAGCTGCGGCCCGCCGCCTCCCAGCATCTCGGCCACGCGCGCTGCACCCGCAGCTAGGCCGTCGTCAGGCCGAGCTCGCCGCGCCCCTCACCCCCGCCCAGGAGACCAGCGATGGAGCTCTACGACGTGATGCGGACGACGTTTTCCTCGCGCGAGTTCACCGCCGACGCGGTGCCGGACGCGTTGCTCGCCAAGATCCTGGACAATGCCCGGTTTGCTCCGAGTGGGGGCAACCGCCAGGGCTGGCGCGTCATCGTGGTTCGGGACCCCGCCACGCGCCAGGCGCTCTCCGCGCTGGCCGCGCCCGCGGCGAAGCGGTATGCCGCACAGGTGCAGGCGGGCGAGAGCCCGTGGAATACCGTGCATCCAACCAAGGTCGATGACGCGACGATCGAGCGCACGCCGCCGCCCGCCCGGCTCACCGAGCCGTTCTCCAAGGCGCCCGTCGTGCTCGTGGTCTGCGTCGATCTCCAGGTGGTGGCCTCGATGGACCAGCTCCTGCCCCGTGTGGGCGTCATCAGCGGGGCGTCCATCTACCCCTTTGTCTGGAACATCCTGCTCGCGGCGCGTCATGAAGGGCTGGCCGGCACCATCACCACGCTGGCGGTGGCGCAGGAGCCGAAGCTTCAGGCCTTGCTCGGCATTCCCTCCCACGTGGCGGTGGCGGCGGTGATGCCCATGGGCCGGCCGGTGGCGCGGCTGACCAAGCTCAAGCGCAAGCCGGTGCCCGAGATCGCCATGCTCGAGCGCTGGGGCGGGACGCCGCTCGCCGGCTGAGGACCCGCCGGGGAGGCGTCGCCGCGTCGAGCGAGGAGGAGCCGGCGGAATCGTGCCGGGGCGCGTCGGGACGCTTGTGCTAGACTCCCGGCCGATGGACGTCCTGCTGGACGTGCGTGACCTACATACCCAGTTCACCACCTCGGGCGGCGTGGTCCGCGCGGTGGACGGCGTGTCGTGGGACGTGCGCCCCGGCGAGACGGTGGCCCTGGTCGGCGAGTCCGGCTGCGGCAAGAGCGTGAGCGCGCTGTCCGTCATGCGCCTCATCGCCGCGCCTGCGGGCCGCATCGTGAGTGGTCAGATCCTGTTCAAGGGCCGCGATCTCCTCGCCCTGTCCGAGGAGGAGATGCGGAAGGTACGCGGCCGCGAGATCGGGATGATCTTCCAGGAGCCGATGACCTCGCTCAATCCCGTGCTCACCATCGGACGCCAGCTCACCGAGACACTGGAGATCCACCTCGGCATGACCCCCGCGCAGTCGCGCGCGCGGGCGGGGGAGATCCTCGGCGCTGGTCGGTATCTCCGACGCCGAGCGGCGGCTGCGTCAATACCCGCACCAGTTCAGCGGCGGGATGCGGCAGCGGATCATGATCGCGATGGCGCTGTCCTGCAATCCCCCGCTCATCCTCGCCGACGAGCCCACCACTGCGCTCGACGTGACGATCCAGGCCCAGATCCTCGAGCTGCTCAAGGACCTCTCGCGCGAGCTCGGCGCGGCCATGCTCATCATCACCCACAACCTCGGCGTGGTGGCCCGCTACGCCGACCGGGTGAACGTGATGTACGCGGGCCGGATCATGGAGCGGGGGACTGCCCGGGAAATCTACGCCAATCCGCGGCACCCCTATACCCTGGGGCTGCTCCGATCGGTGCCGCGGCTGGACGAGCCTCGGAAGTCTCGGCTCGACCCGATCAGCGGTCAGCCGCCCGATCTCACCCGGCTGCCCCCCGGCTGCGCCTTCGCGCCGCGCTGCGCCTTTCGTAGTCGAGCGGTGCCGGGCGGCGGCCGCCGCTCGACGACGGTGGCGGAGGCTCATCCTCGGCTTGCTGGGAAACCGACCGCCTGGCCGTCACGGTAGCCGCGTGAACGAGGCGCCGATCCTCGAGGTCAGGAACCTCGTCAAGCACTTCCCCATCGGCGGGGGCATCTTCGGCGGCGAGGCGGCCGTGGTCAAGGCGGTGGACGGGGTGAGCTTCTCCATCCGCCGCGGCGAGACCCTGGGCCTGGTAGGGGAGTCCGGCTGCGGCAAGACGACCACCGGCCGCTGCATCCTGCAGCTCGAGAAGCCGACCTCGGGCGAGATCATCTTCGAGGGGCGCGACCTCGCCACCTGGCCGGGGGCGAGCTGCGGAAGGTCCGGCGCCGGCTCCAGGTGATCTTCCAGGACCCCTACAGCTCGCTGAATCCGAGAATGACGGTGGGGCAGATCATCGCCGAGCCACTGGGCGTCCACGGTATCGTCCCGGACCGCGCCGCCCGGGCCGCTCGCGTCCGGGAGCTGCTGGGCCATGCCGGCCTCCTGCCCGCGATGGCCCTCCGCTACCCGCACGAGCTGTCCGGGGGCCAGCGCCAGCGGGTGGGGATCGCACGCGCGCTGGCGATGGAGCCGGCCCTCATCGTGTGCGACGAGCCGGTCTCGGCCCTTGACGTCTCCATCCAGGCTCAGATCATCAACCTGCTCGAGGAGCTTCAGGCCGAGTTCGGTCTCACCTATCTGTTCGTCGCGCATGATCTGTCCGTGGTGCGGCACATCTCCGACCGGGTAGCGGTGATGTACCTCGGCAAGATCGCCGAGATCACCGACCGGAAGACCCTCTACGAGAGCCCTCTGCACCCCTATACCCAGGCGCTCCTCTCGGCGGTGCCCATCCCGGATCCGGCGGTGGAGGCGGGACGGGAGCGGATCGTCCTGGGCGGCGAGGTGCCGAGCCCGCTCAACCCCCCCTCGGGGTGCGTCTTCCATCCCCGCTGCCCCATCGCCGTGGACGACTGCCGGCGCGAGGTCCCCCTCCTGCGAGAGATCCGAGCCGATCACCGGGTGGCCTGCATCCGGGTGTGACGCTTGACAGAGGATGGGCCGAATCGCTAAGGTATGGCAAGCGATTGGAACTTCAGGCTCACCCCGCGCATTCAGTCGAAAAGTGATCCATTCTCGCGATCTCAAGGGGGAGGTACGTATGAGAGCGTTCCGGAACCGCTCCATGCTGCTGCTGGCTCTCGCGGCGATCAGCGTGGGTGTTGCCCTACCGGCAAGCGCCCAGGACAAGCCGCGATCCGGCGGAGAGCTCGTCTTCGCAGTGCCCTCGGAGCCACCCAGCTACGACGGCCATCAGGAAGAGACCTTCGGGTTGACTCACCCCATCGCGCCGCACTACAGCACCCTCCTCCGCGTGGACCCCTTCGACAAGACGGGGACCAAGCCGGTGGGTGATCTCGCCGAGTCCTGGGTGATCGCGAAGGATGGCCTGACCTACACCTTCAAGCTCCGCCGCGGCGTGAAGTTCCACGACGGCGGCGAGATGACGTCCAAGGACGTCAAGGCCTCCTACGACAAGATCATCTTCCCGCCGCAGGGCATGAAGTCCTCGCGCCAGGCCATGTACCAGGCCGTCGAGGCGGTCGAGGCCCCGGACGCGTACACCATCCGATTCCGGATGAAGTGGCCGGAGTCCTCGTTCATGCTCAACCTCGCATCACCGTGGAACTTCATCTATCGGGCGGAGGTCCTCACCAAGGACATCCACTGGTACGAGAAGAACATCAACGGCACGGGTCCCTTCAAGTTCGTCGAGCACGTGAAGGGCTCGCACTGGGTGGGCAAGAAGAATCCGGACTACTGGGACAAGGGGAAGCCCTATCTGGACGGCTACCGGGCCCTCTTCATCTCCTCGTCGTCCGCGCAGGTGGCGGCGGTGCGGGGTGAGCGGGCGCATATCCAGTTCCGCGGGTTCACGCCGGCCGACCGGGACAGCCTCGTCCAGGCGCTGGGTCCCAAGATCACCGTGCAGGAGAGTCCCTGGGACTGCGTGCTGATGGTCGCGATGCATCACGAGAAGAAGCCCTTCGACGACAAGCGGGTCCGCCGAGCGCTCTCACTCGCTCTGGACCGCTACGAGGCCTCCAAGAACCTCTCCAAGATCGCCATCGTGAAGGACGTGGGCGGCATCCAGGTGCCCGGCACCCCGTGGGCCACGCCGCCCGACGAGCTCGAGAAGCTGGCCGGATACGGACGGGACATCGCCAAGTCCCGCGCGGAGGCCAAGCGGCTCCTCAAGGAAGCGGGCGTTCCCGAGGGCTACTCCTTCACGTTCAAGAATCGGGGGATCCCGCAGCCCTACGAGCCTGTCGCCATCTGGATGATCGACCAGTGGCGGCAGATCGGGCTCAACGTGAAGCAGGAGGTCATCGAGGCCTCGGCCTATCACCCCATGCTCAAGCGGGGCGACTTCGAGGTCGCGATGGATTTCGCCTGCGGGTTCATCGTCGAGCCGGATCTGGACACTGCACCGTTTCGTGACCACGTCCGACGCCAACTACGGCAAGCACAAGGATAAGCTCATCGACGAGCTCTTCCAGAAGCAGGCGCGCGCCCTCGATCCCGCGGAGCGGCGAAGCCTCCTCCGGGCGCTGGAGAAGCGGCTGATCGACGAAGAGGTCCACGTGTTCTACACGCTCCAGTGGCACCGCATCATCCCGCACAGCGCCAAGGTGAAGGGCTGGACGGTCACGCCCAGCCACTACCTGAACAACCAGCTCGACACCGTCTGGCTCTCCGAGTAACCGGCCCCGAGGCGCCCCGGCCGGGTCCTCCCGGCCCGGGCGCGGAGCGTTCCGGCGTGGCATGACGAAGTACCTGGTGAAGCGCTTTCTGCTGATGTTTCCCACCCTGCTCGGGGTGGCGATCTTGATCTTTTTCCTCATCCGCATCGTGCCCGGTGACGTGGTCGAGCTGCGCCTTGCCGGCGACAGCGGCGCGGTCAACGCGAAGGTGCTCGCCGACGAGCGGGCGAAGCACGGGCTCGACCGTCCGGTGTGGCAGCAGTTCCTGAACTGGCTCTGGGGCGCGGTGCGGCTGGACTTCGGCACGTCGATGTGGACGGGCGCGCCGATCTACGAGGAGATCAAGCTCCGGTTCGCCCTGTCCCTCCAGGTCGCGATCATGGCGACCGTGGTGGCGGTGCTTCTCGCCATTCCTCTGGGAGTGATCTCCGCGATCAAGCAGGACACGTGGATCGACTATGCGGTGCGTATCTTCTCGATCGCGGGCCTCGCGACCCCGTCCTTCTGGCTCGGCATCGTCTTCATCCTCAGCATGCTCATCATCTTCAAGTGGCTGCCCCCCATGGTCTACACCCCCTTCTGGGTGAACCCCTGGCAGAACCTCCTCCAGCTCATCTGGCCCGCCCTCGCGGTCGGCTACCGCTATTCGGCGGTAGCGACCCGGATGACCCGCTCGGCGATGCTCGAGGTGCTGCGCGAGGACTACATCCGCACCGCGCGCGCCAAGGGGCTGGTGGAGAAGCTGATCCTCTCGCGCCACGCGCTGAAGAACGCCATGCTGCCGGTGGTGACGGTGGTGTGCCTCGAGTTCGCGTTCTTGCTGGGCGGGCTCGTCGTCACCGAACAGGTCTTCAACCTCAACGGGCTCGGCCTGCTCTTCGTGCAGGCGGTGGCCCACCGCGACTACACTCTCGTCCAGGCCCTCGTGATGATCGTGGCCGGCTTTTTCATCGTGGTCAACTTCGCGATGGATATCCTCTACGCGTGGCTCGACCCGCGCATCCGGTTCCGATAGAGGCGGAGGTCGCCCTGGATGATCAGTCCAGGCGATCAACATGCCCACCGAGTCGTCCTCGCGGTCGAGGAGGCGCCGTCGCGCTCCTGGCTGTCGGGAATGCGCGAGTTCGTCCGACGGCGTCCGCTCGGAGCCATCGGCGCGGCGGTGAGTGGTCCTCATGATCGTGGTGGCCGCCTTCGCGGGAGTGCTCGCGCCCTATGACCCCGTCGCGGTGGATTTCGGCGCCATGCTCGCCCGGCCCTCGGCCCTGCACTGGCTGGGTACCGACGCCTTCGGCCGGGACGTGCTCTCGCGGCTGATCTTGGCTCGCGCACCGCACTCTTCGTGGGCTTCGGGGCCGCTTTCGTCGGCGCGACGGCGGGGGCCGTCCTCGGCGTCGGCAGCGCCTACTTCGGCGGACGGCTGGATCTCTACCTCCAGCGGCTCATGGATATCTTCCTCTCGTTCCCGCTCATCATCCTCGCCCTGGCCATCGTCGCCATCCTCGGCAATGCGCTTCACAACGTCATCATGGCAATCACGATCCCCATGATCCCACGCTGCGCGTTGGTCATTCGGTCCTCCGCGCTCTCCATCCGCGAGATGCCCTACGTGGACGCGGCGCGGGCGGCAGGGTTCGGGCATGGCCGCATCATCCTGCGCCACATGCTGCCAAATGTGATGGCTCCCTACCTCATCCTGCTCACCGCCTTCCTCGGCCAGGCCATCCTGCTCGAGTCCTCCCTGTCCTTCCTCGGTCTGGGCGTCCAGGAGCCCACCGCGGCATGGGGCCTCATGCTGAGGGGTGCCGCCGTCGAGTTCGCCGAGACCGCGCCGTGGATGGCGATCTTCCCGGGCCTTGCCATCAGCCTCGCCGTCTTCGCGTTCAACCTCTTCGGCGACTCCCTCCGCGACGCCCTCGATCCCAAGCTCCGCACCCTGTAGGGGCCTGGAATCGCTTGACACTCCTGGGGTGGATTGGTACAACTACGTCGGTTTGTTCGGGCACCGGGCCGGCGAACCCACTGCGATTCCCGGCGGAACCGGTCACTCAGGGAGGCATCAATGACGTATATCATCGCGGAGCCCTGTATCAACGTGAAGGACAAGGCCTGCGTCGAGGTCTGTCCCGTGGACTGCATCTATGAGGGCAAGGACATGCTCTACATCCATCCGGATGAGTGCATCGACTGCGGCGCGTGCGAGCCCGTGTGCCCGGTGAAGGCGATCTTCGCCGAGGACGAGACACCCGCGAACTGGAAGAACTACATCGAGACGAACAAGCAGTTCTTCAAGGACAACCCGGGCGTCAAGCCAGCCACCAAGGCCTGAGCGCGGCTCCGGCCGGGCGCGGCACCGCGGGGACCTGGAAGCACAGGTCCCCGCAAGTATGTCTGGGGCCCGCGCCGCGCCGGTTGCCCTGTGGCGCGGGCATCGCCATCACCGCATTGCACAGACCGCGGTGCATCACTCCGACGTCGGCGACGCCATCCTCGCGAATTCGTGAAGGGCGGAGCGGTGGCACGCGCCTTGCCATTCTCCCCGCCGTATGCGTTCTCAATTGGTCGTCCAAGCGCCACTCCCGCCGCCCGCGCCCAAGCAGGGACCCGGATTTCACGGGGCGGTGACCGAATTCAAGCGGCGGCTCATCGAGGCCACGCTGGTCCAGCTCGGGGGCAACCGCACGCGCACCGCGCGCGCCCTCGGGCTCCAGCGCACCTATCTCCTGCGCCTCATGCGGGAGTTCGGTGTCAACGTTCCCCGCCGCGACGGGCCCCCGCGCGCGGCCAAGGAGGCGGACGGAGCCGCGAGGCGGCACTAACTTTTCGATCCCGTCGCGGTTCGGTGTGCTATCTGACGGTCATGCCACCGCCATCGAGCAGTCTCCCGGGGATGGGGACGGCCCTGGCCTGGCCGGCGTGCTCGGGCAGGGGCGCGAGGTCAGCGATACGCGGGATCGCCGGCGAGGAGGCTGATCCCGCTCAGCCCGGCCGGCGGCTGACGTCCCAGCAGCTCCGCCATGGCGGGCACGACGTCGAAGGCCGAGCGCACCCCTCGATCGCCAGGCGCGAGCCCGGGTGCTACGACGTAGGCCATGCCGTGGCGGCCGGTGTGGCCGCCGGTGCGCCGCAACGCCGCCGGTCCGATCAGGCCCAGGCGCGGATGCTCGAGGGCGGTGGCGACGCCCCGCCAGACGACGAGCAGGTCGGATTCGGAGCCGGACAGAGCCAGGGGGTCTCGGGTCGAGGCGCGCTCGATGTCCTCCACTGCCGGCTCGCCGGTGCGAGGATCGCGGCACTCGCGGAGCAACGTCTCCAGCGCTTGACAGGTTTCCTCGTATCGGGAGGGCTCCACCACGCCGTCCCGCTCTCGGCCGCGCAGGTTGACGCGAATGCGCCCATCGTAGAAGGAAGGGAGCGCGAAGGCGGGCATCCGGGGCCAGTGCAGCGCGTAGCGGGCGGCTGGCTGCCAGGCGAGATCCAGTCGCGCGCTGGTGGCGGCTCCTGATTGCCAGCTCGCCGCGCCCGCCCGCGCGCCCTTGAGCGCGGCCTTCACGGGTGCGGGCAGCCATCTCTTCGCCAGCGAGCGGAACCCACTGGAGGGTGGCGGCGCCGGCGGCGCCGCCGGCCGGGAACCCACCCCTTGCTCGACGTCCCCCAGCTGTCTTCCTCGTCCAGGATGGGCACGGCTCGAGGCGCGGCTGTCCAGGCCCCGGGCACGGTGAGCAAGCCATGGCCGAAGGCGTGACGATAGAGCAGCTCCGGCAGGAGGACCATGGACTGGACGTCGGAGTGGTTGGGGCCCATTCCCCCCATGGCGAAGGCGACGATTGCCGCGTCTCCGGCCGCTCGGATCAGCTCGCCCACCATTCGATCAAGGGCTCGGTGCACGTCGAGGACGGCCTTGGTCGCCGCCGTCGCCGAGGGGTGGAGGTGAAGAGGATGGGTGGGATCCACGCCGTGCCACAGCCCTTCCACGGTGCCGTGCACCTCGCCGGCCACCGCGATGAAGAGGTCCCAGTCGGGGAGCCGCTCCGCCATCAGCCATCGCGCCGCGCGGGTGCGCACGTCGAGGGCGTGGGTGAGCGCCTCCCCCATCGCCTGGCTGCGCGTCGCCGAAGGCCAGGGGAGTCCGTAGGTCCACGGCGAGGCAGGGTAGCGCCCGAATCGTTCCTCGAACTCGCCCAGCAACCCGCCGGGACGGCCCGCCGCGACCGTTCCCGGATCGTGAGCGCCCCACGCCACGATCCCGCGGGTCTTCTGCGCGCGGCGGAGGTCCACGTAGGGCGTGTCGAAGACAACGACGCGCCGGTCGAGACGGCTCCACCACGGGTCGAAGCGGGCGCCCTCCTGCCATACGCGATAGCTGGTCGGATCGAATTCCACCGCGGCCCAGCGACGGGCCGCGTCGGGCGAGAGCCCGGACGCGACATGCTCCCACGCCAGCCCCGTGCGCTGCGCGGAGCCATGATCGAGCAGGAAGCGCGCCGCCCGCCGGCGCAACTCGGCGAGGGCGGGCATCTCCCCCGCGGCCATGAGCCGCTCGGCGAAGGTCACCTCCAGGCCATCGAGGCCGATGGCAAGCACGCGCCGATCTGGCATCGTCCGAGTCTCCTCGACATGCAGTCTAACGCAACCTGGACGTCGCCGCGGGACGGGGCTCCGGCCGGCCCCGCTGACCCCCATGCTGACCCCCCCATGCTGACCCCCCCATGCTGACCCCCCCATGCTGACCCCCATGGATGTCTCCGTTGTCGTCTGCACCTACAACCGCGCCCCTTCACTCGGCCTCACCCTCCGATCCCTCGATGTCCAGGTCACGCCCGATCTCACGTGGGAGGTCGTGGTCGTCGACAACAACTCGGCCGATGCCACCCGCACCGTGGTGGACGCGTTCGCCGCTACGGCACGGATCCGGGTGCGGTATCTCTTCGAGCCGCGCCAGGGCCTGAGCCATGCGCGCAATACCGGGATCGCCCACGCCAGGGGCGCCATCCTCGCCTTCACCGACGACGACGTGCGCCCGGGTCCGGACTGGGTGGCTGGATTGACCCGCGCCCTGCGGGAGACGGGCGCGGACATCGTCGGTGGGCGCATTCTTCCCGCCTGGGACCACCCGCCTCCGCCCTGGCTGGTGGCCCGCCCATTCCTTCGCGGTCCCCTCGCCATCATGGAGCACGCGGTGCCTGGACCCGTGGTGGGGGCCACCGGGATCCCCAACGTCTGGGGAGCCAACATGGCGTTCCGGCGAGAGGTGTTCGACCGCGTCGGGCTGTTCGACCCGAGGCGGGGTGTGACGGGGCGGAAACTGTACCGGGGCGAGGAGGTGGAGCTGGTGAGGCGAGCGCTGGCCGCCGGCTGCCGGGTGGTCTACGACCCTCGCGTCGTGGTCTGGCATCGCATCGCGGCCGGCCGGATCCGCCGGCGGTATATCTCCCGGCTCTACTTCGACTGGGCCGAGGGCAATGTCCTCGCTCAGGCTCCGCCCCCGGGCCGCCTGCTACTCGGCGTGCCGCCCTCTCTGTATCGAAGAGCGGCCCACCGGCTCGGCGGCTGGCTATGGGCCGCGGCCCGCCAGCGTCCGGACACGCTAGATCGATGGCTCGAGAGCTGCGAGGCCGCCGGGTGTGTCTGGGGACTGTGGAAGCATCGCTTCAAGGGCCCGGCGAGGCCGAGCTGAGGTCGGCCTCGCGGGCTCGCCTCCGAGGCGGTGCTATGGCGGTGCTATAAATGAATGCGTGGCCCTGAAGAGAGCGCAGAGCGCGAATCAGGTCAAGGCATGGCGCCGGGCCCGGCGCGAGCGGCTCGTGGCGCGGCGGTTGGCGGTCGGTGCCGCCACGCGGCGGCGCTGGAGCGCGACCATCGTCGACTTCCTGCGCACGGGCTTCCCCTCGCTGGCGGCGAGGACCACCATCGGTGTCTATGCGCCATTCCGTGGGGAACCCGACGTGCGCGCCGCCGTCGATCACTGGCGCCGGGCCGGCGCGACCACGGCGCTGCCAGTGGTGGTGTCGCCGGGCGCGCCGCTCGAATTCCGGGCCTTTGGGCCGGGCGTTCGCATGCGCAAAGGGGTATTCGGGCTGCCCATCCCGCAAGGAAGCCCGGTGGTGACACCGCAGGCGCTGCTCATCCCGTCGGTCGGCTTCGATGCCGCCGGCTACCGACTCGGTCATGGCGGTGGCTATTTCGACCGCACCCTGACCGCACTGGCCCCGCCACCGCTCAAGATCGGGATCGCGTTCGAGCTGTCTCGGATCGCCACCATCCGACCCCAGGCGCATGACATCGCGATGGATTTCATCGTGACGGAGGCCGGCATCCACGCGGTCACCGCGGCCGGACTCGAGCTCGTCAGCGACAGCCGTCGGATCGGTGCGATCACCCGTGCGCTGCGGACCAGGCACGGCGGCCGGGTCATCGCGCCGGCGCCAGCCGATGTGGTCGCCGACGAGGTCCGTGGGTGCGCGTCGCCGCCGTGCTATGCGCATGAG
Source organism: uncultured Candidatus Rokubacteria bacterium (assembly GCA_963733725.1). Taxonomy (GTDB): domain Bacteria; phylum Methylomirabilota; class Methylomirabilia; order Rokubacteriales; family CSP1-6; genus DASRWT01. The sequence goes on from CAVTFC010000013.1 coordinate 33,946, forward strand.
TTCGGGCTTGACGACTGACGTCCGCCGCCGGGACGGGCCGCCGCACGCGCCCAAGGACGTTGACACTCACCGCGCACCCGCCCGACAATGATTGCGTGAGTGACGTCTGGATCGCCGGGGCCGGCATGACGCGCTTCGGGCGGCGCAGCGAGAGTCTTCCGGATCTCATGGCCGAGGCCGCCCAGCTGGCGCTGGCGGATGCCCGGATCGAGCGGCCGGACGCCATCGTGGTGGGGGCCATGAACCCCGAGGAGTTCACGGGGGACGGAAACCTGGGGTCCCTGATCAATACCCACCTGGGCCTGAGCCAGTCACCCGCCCTGCGAGTGGAGACCGCGACCTCGTCCGGACTCGCCGCCCTCTACGCAGGATTCGCCGGGATCGCCGCCGGCTTGCATCGGAGCATCCTGGTGGTGGGCGGCGAGAAGATGACCCATGTGTCCACGCCCCGGGTGTCGGAGATCATCGGGCGCTCCATCGACCCCCACGAGCGACGCTACGGCACCACCATGCCGGCGCTGGCCGGCCTGATCACGCGCGCCGCCATGCACAAGCACGGGCTCACGCTGAAGGAGTTCTCGCAGGTGGCGGTGAAGACCCACGCCAATGCAAGCCGCAATCCCTACGCGCATTTCCAGGAGCCGGTGTCGCTGGAGGAGGTCATGGAGAGCCGCATGGTGGCCGATCCCCTGCGTCTCTACCATTGCTGTCCCATCTCGGACGGCGCCGCGGCGGTGGTGCTGAGCGCCGATCCCACGCCGGTGCGGGTGGCGGGGATCGGGCAGGGAACGGATACCATCGCCGTCCGCTATCGCTCCGATCTCACTTCCTTTCGCGCCACGCGGGTCGCGGCGCAGGCGGCCTATCGCATGGCGGGCTTCGGCCCGGAGCGCGTGGACGTCGCCGAGCTGCACGACGCGTTTTCACCGTTCGAGATCATCTCGCTCGAGGACACCGGCCTGATCCCCGTCGGCAAGGCGGGGCGGGCCACGCTCGAGGGGCAGACGGCGCTCGACGGCCGGCTGCCCATGAATCCCTCGGGTGGGCTCAAGGCGCGGGGCCATCCGCTGGCCGCCACCGGCATCGGGCAGCTGGTCGAGCTGACCTGGCAGCTGCGCGGTGAGGCGGGCTCACGTCAAGTCGACGCAAGGGTCGGGCTCGTCCAGTCCATCGGCGGGCTCGCCACCAACAACTGGATCGTCCTCCTGCAGGCCGGACGGTGATCGAGACCACCCTGCCCGCTTCCGGTGTCCGCGCTGCCGGCGGCTCATCGTCCCGCCCGCGGCCCGTTGCCCCGACCACGGCGATCGGATGGAGGCGGCCGGGGTGCCGAACACAGGGGAAGTGGTGTCCTTCACTTCCCTGCATTCGCCTCCCGAAGGCTTTCGGTCGCCGCTGCACATCGCGCTCGTCGAGCTGGAGGGCGGCGCGCGGCTCTTCTGCCACGGAGAAGAGACGCGCGGGGTGAAGATCGGCTCGCGGGTGGCGGTGGAGAACGTGGATTCGGTGTTCTATTTCTCGCACATGGGGTACGCAGACCGGGCGCGGATGTTCTGGCGGCGCGCGGGAGCCCGCGGTGAGAAGGTCGCCGCCATCAGCAAGAGCCTCGTGCAGGGACTCTTCAAAGGGAGATCGCGTGGCCAAGGCTAAGTCTCGTTCGCTTGCGAGGAAGAGGCGGGCGCCGGCGGCGCGTCGCGCCGTCCGTCCGGCCGCCCCTGGCCGGCATCCGCGTGGTCGACCTCACCCGCGTGCTCGCGGGGCCCTTCTGCGCCATGGCGCTCGGCGACATGGGGGCGGAGGTGATCAAGATCGAGGAGCCCGGCAAGGGCGACGACACGCGCGGCTGGCCGCCCTTCGCGGGCGGTGAGGCCACCTACTTCATGGCGGTGAACCGCAGCAAGCAGAGCCTCACCCTGAACCTCAAGGCGAAGGAGGGTCAGGCCATCCTCCGCGGCCTCATCGCGCGGGCCGACGTGGTGCTGGAGAACTTTCGCCCGGGGACCATGGAGCGGCTGGGCTTCGGCTACGACTCGCTCCGGAAGACGAACCCGCGCCTGGTGTACTGCTCGATCTCGGGCTTCGGCGAGAGCGGGCCCGAAGCCTCACGGCCCGGGTACGACCTCATCGTGCAGGGTGAGTCGGGGGTGATGGACCTCACCGGCTTCGCGGACGGCCCGCCGGTCAAGGTCGGCAACTCCATCGCCGACCTGGTGGCCGGCCTGTCCGCCGCGCACGGCATCACGCTGGCGCTCCTGTCCCGCGCGCGCAGCGGGAAGGGTCAGAAGGTCGAGATCGGCATGCTCGACCAGATGGCGGCGCTGCTGACCTATCAGGCGGGGCTCTACTGGAACGGCGGCGGCCGGCCCGCGCGGCGGGGAAACGCGCACCCGTCCATCGTCCCCTACGAGGTGTATCAGGCGAAGGACGCCTATCTCACCCTCGGCGTGGCCAACAACTCGCTCTTCGAGCGGTTCTGCGGCGCGCTCGGCCGGCCGGAGCTGGCCCGGGACCCGCGCTTCGACACCGAGGCCAAGCGCGTGGCCAACCGGGACACGCTCAATCCGATCCTCAACGCCGAGCTGGGCACTCGTCCGGCGGCCGAGTGGCTGGAGCGCTGTGACAAGGCCGGCGTCCCCGCGGGGAAGATCAAGACGGTGGCCGAGGTGTGCGAGAGCGAGCATCTCAAGGCGCGGGGCATGGTGGTCTCGCTGCCGCATCCCAAGGCCGGCGCGGTCACCATGATGGGCGTGCCCATCCGGCTCGGGGACACGCCGGGGGCGGCGACGATCCCCCCGCCGCTGCTGGGCCAGCACACCGAGGAGATCCTGACCGGGCTCCTTCGCTACCCGCGCGCCAAGGTGGCCGCGCTGCGCGCGGCGGGAGTGGTGTAGGCCCGCTCCGGCCCGCGGCGGGAAACTTGACTCCCCTCGGGGCCTTCCCCACGATGGGTGACCCATGACACGGCTCATCAAGCTCTACGACACCACGCTCCGCGACGGCACGCAGGGCGAGGGCGTGGCTTTCTCGATGGAGGACAAGGTCCGGATCGCCGCGCGGCTCGAGCCTTGGGGGTCCACTATATCGAGGGCGGCTGGCCGGGCTCCAACCCCAAGGACTGCGGTTCTTCAAGCGCGTGCAGGGCGTCCGTGTTCAAGACGGCGAAGATCAGCGCCTTCGGCGCCACGCGCCGGCCGGCGTCGGCCGCAGGAAGACCCGAACCTCCAGGCCCTCGTCGAGGCCGGGCCGCCGGTCGTCACCATCTTCGGCAAGTCGTGGGACTTCCACGTCACCGCGGTGCTCGGCACCACCCTCGAGGAGAACCTCGCCATGATCGGCGACTCGATCACCTACCTCAAAAGCACGTCGAGGAAGTCATCTACGACGCCGAGCACTTCTTCGACGGCTTCAAGCGCGAACCGCGAGTACGCGCTGGCCACCCTGCGGGCGGCGGAGGCGGCGGGCGCCGACTGCCTCGTGCTCTGCGACACCAACGGCGGCAGCGTGCCCGCACGAGATCGTCGAGATCGTCCGCGAGGTGAAGCGGCGGCGATGCCGTCCAGCCCCTGGGCATCCACGTCCACAACGACACCGAGTGCGCGGTGGCGAATGCCCTGGCCGCGGTGCGAGGAGGGCGTGACCAGGTGCAGGGCACCATCAACGGCTACGGCGAGCGCTGCGGCAACGCCAACCTCATCTCCATCATCCCCACCCTCATGCTGAAGATGGGGCTGGAGCCTGCGTCCCCGAGGAACTCCGCGACCTACGCGAGCTGTCGCGCTTCGTCTCGCGAGCTGGCCAACCGCAAGCCGTGGGCGTCGCAGCCCTATGTCGGCGACTCGGCCTTCGCCCACAAGGGCGGCATCCACGTGTCCGCGGTGCTCAAGCATCCCGGCGACCTACGAGCACGTCGATCCCGAGGTGGTGGGCAATCACCGGCGCGTGCTCGTCTCCGAGCTGTCGGGCCAGTCCAACGTGCTCTGGAAGGCGCGCGAGTACGGATCGACCTGGACAAGGACCCCCGACGCGCGGCGCATCCTCGAGACGCTCAAGCGAGCTCGAGGACGAGGGATACCAGTTCGAGGGGGCGGAGGCCTCGTTCGAGCTGCTGATGGAGCGGGCGCTCGGCAATCACCGGCCCTACTTCGAGCTGCAGGGCTTCCGCGTCATCGTGGAGGAGCAGGGGAGCGGCACCGAGCCCGTGGCCGAGGCCACCGTGAAGCTCCGCGTGAAGGGCATCGAGGAGCATACCGCCGCGTCCGGCAACGGCCCGGTCAACGCCCTCGACCACGCGCTCCGCAAGGCGCTGGAGGACTTCTACCCGAACCTGCGCGAGATGAGCCTGCTCGACTACAAGGTGCGCATCCTCGACGAGTCCAAGGCCACCGCGGCCAAGACCCGCGTGCTGATCACCTCGGGCGACGGCGACGAGACCTGGGGCACGGTGGGAGTGGCGGACAACATCATCGAGGCCTCCTGGCAGGCGCTGGTGGACTCCGTCGAGTACAAGCTCCGACGGGACGAGCGGCGCGGCCAGCGCTGATCAGTCGCCGCGGTCAGCGGCCACGGCCCTTCCGCCAGGCCGCGATGTCCCGGGCGTGCTCCGCGTAATGATGACGGCTATTGCCGTCCACGAGCTTGTAGGCCGTCCGCTCGGGCACCACGCGGTCCTCGGGCAACGCCCGCGCCGCGCGGAGAAAATCGGCGTGAGCGGCGTCGAGCTCCTTGACGATGTCGGCGGTGGTCCACGTGGCCTTGGCGGCGGCGAACTTCGCGTTCCACGCGTCGAAGTCCGAGTAGGATACCCCTTCGGTGAAGGGCTTCTCGCCGCGGGCCAGCCGCTCGACCCCCGGAAGCATCTCGCGGTGCCAGCCGGAGATGTGGCTGAGGATCTCGCGCACGCTCCAGGTTCCGCACCACACCTCGCGCATGTCGGCCTCGCTGAGGCCCGCGATCGCGCCCTTGAGTCCCTGGAACTCCGTCTCCGCTCCCTCGAGCAGCTCACTCTTGGCCGACATGGAGGCCCTCCTCAGGCAAGCCCCCGAGGGGACAGGCGCTTGTAGAACAGCAGCTCCCGCACGCCCTGGGGCAGGTTGTCGATGTAGCCGCTGGGCGAGAAGCCCAGCGCGGTGTGCATCTGGATGGAGGCGGCGTTGGTTTCCTCGGTGGAGGAGAACACCCGCGGCGAGAGCGAGACCGTCTCCACGGTGCGATAGAATTCACGGGCGATGCCCTTGCGCCGGAAGTCCTCGCGGACGACCACGAGCGAGACGAAGGTGCACTGGAACCAGTCCGTGCGATAGGCCAGGAAGCCGACCACTTCCCCCTGGCGTCCGCCACCATGATCTGATGCCGCTCGAAGTGAGACTTCACGAAGGTGCCCGCTCGGTCCGCCCCGATCACGGCGGCGGCGAGCTCCGTGCACGGCGTCGCATCGGCGAGGCGCGGAAGACGGATTTCGATCATGGCGGGGCCGGAGTCATTGTAGCGCGGCTACCGGGCGGTGAAGTCGAGGAGCAGCGCGGCGTGATCGGACAAGGCCGGCGTGGGGCGGACGCCGGGGCGCCGCCGGCCCCACTCGTAGCGGACGGCGCCCAGTGAGGGAAGCAGTTCCCCGTTGATGAAGGCCTGGTCCAGGCGGAACCCGTTCCCGGCGTTGGGTGAGTACCACGTATAGGCGCGCGCCTCGCCCTGCAGGTGCCGGAAGCCGTCGCGCCACCCCGCGTGCTCCAGCCCGTCGATCCAGCCGCCCTCGCGGGCGTTGAAGCCCACCCGGCAGGTGGGGGCCTCGTCGAGCCCCGGCCGCCCTGAGTTGGTGTCGCCGATGAGGACGGCGGGGCCGTGGGCCCACGCTTCCGCCAGGCGCAGCACCGCGTCGAGAAACGGCCACTTGCGGCCGGTGTCCCGATTGGGCACATGCATGGCGCCGAGCGTGAAGGGAGCCGGGCCCGCCACCTCGGCGAGGAGGAAGCGGGCCGGCTCGTCGGGCACCCGGTGCGCCAGCACGCGGCGGAGGGGCCAGCGCGAGGCGACGAGCAGGGCATTGACGCCGGCCCGGCCGGGGTCGGCGGTGGTGGCCTGGTGGACGAGCCCCTGCTCGCCCAGCGCGGCAGCCAGTGCCGCGCTGGGCGGAGTGGCGCGGAACTCGCAGAGCGCCACCACGTCCGGCGTCCAGCGCGAGAGCTGGCGGGCGAGCGCCGGCACGCGCGTGCCGCCCCCTGCCCGGATATTCCAGCCGATGAGGCGCAGCGGCCGCCTCTCAGTACGTCCCGGGGCGGATTTCCTTGTAGACCGCCTTGAGCTTGTCCGCGGTGAAGTCGGGGCTCTGGCACATGGAGATGATGCGCTTCTCCATGGCCTCGACCTTGGCGATGGCGTCGGGGATCCCGGTGGCGATGTCGTGGGGGATGGTGACCACGCCGTGCTGGTCGCCGTGGATCAGATCGCCCGGCTTGACGAGCACGCCGCCGACCTTGACGGGAATGCCGAAGTCCACCATGTGCACGTTGGCGTGGGACACCGAGACATGCGCGGCGCAGAACTGAAAGTTGAGCGCGCGCACCTCGTCGAGGTCGCGCACGGAGCCGTCCGTCACCACGCCCACGCAGCCGAGCGCGCGGTGGATGTTCGCCTGCACCTCACCCCACTGCGCGCCCTGCCCGCGGGGATCGTCGAGATCGTGCACCACGATCACCCGCGGGGCGGGGATGGACAGGATGAAGTCCCACCACCCGAAGAGGCTCGCGCGGTGCCCCTCGATGGGCCCCTGCTCGGCGCGGATGAGGGCGGTGCAGGCATAGCCCACCATCGGCCCCATCTCCGGGAAGAGCGCCTTGATCTCCGAGGACAGGTTGCCCTGCTCGCGGGGCCGCACGTTGAACGTCTCGATGGCATTGGCCACGCTGGGGCTGGTGATCTTCCGGAGGGCGGTGACTTGCGGCGGCGTCAGCGGCACGGCGGTCTCCTTTGCGCTAGTGGGTCGGGGTGAGCGCCGCCTCGATGGCGGCGAGATCGGGCGCCACGGTGTAGAGCGGGCCGGCCTCGTCGTCGGCGCCGGCGGGCTGCTTGAGGCCATGCCCGGTGACGACGCAGACGACGAGATCGGTGGGACGAATGCGGCCCTCGCGGCGGAGACGCGACGCGACGGCGATGGGCGCCGCCGCCGAGGGCTCGCAGTAGATGCCGGCGGTGCGGGCGAGGAGCGACTGGGCGGCGAGCAGGTCGGCGTCGGTGGCGCTGGCGGCTACCCCGCCGGTCCGGCGCACCGCGTCCAGGCAGCGCCAGCCCAGCTGCGGCGTGCCCACCGCGATGGCCTGGGCCACGGTGCTGGCGGCGGTGACGGGCGCGACCTCGTCGCGGCCGGCCTCGAAGGCCCGCGTGATGGGATCCGCGGCGGTGGGCTGGGCCGCGACCATGCGCGGCACCCCGCGCGCCCAGCCCAGCGCCACCAGCTCGCGCCAGCCCTTCCAGCAGGCGGTGACACCGAGACCGCCGCCGATGGGGTGCAGCATCCAGTCCGGCGTCTCCCCGCGAAGATCCTCCCACGTCTCGAAGGCGTAGGACTTCTTGCCCTCGTTCCGCCAGGGATTGGTGGAGAGGCAGGAATACCAGCCGAAGGCCTTGAGCGCCTCCTTGAACAGCGCGGCGGTGGCGTCATAGTCGGCCTGCACCGCGAGCACGGTGGCGCCGTGGGCGCGGGCCTGGACGATCTTGGCCGGCGAGGTCGCCGCCGGCACCATCACCACGCAGGGCAGCCCGGCGGCGGCCGCGTAGGCGCCGACCGAGGCGGCGTGGTTGCCGCTGGAGGACACCGCCACCACCCGCGCCCCCACGGTGCGCGCGTGGGTGAGGGCCACCGTGACCGAACGGTCCTTCAGGGACCCGGTGGGGAGCACGGTGTCGTTCTTGACCCACAGCCGCTCGATGCCCACCGCCTGCGCCAGCCGGGGCGGAAGGAGCAGCGGCGTGTCGCCCTCGCCCAGCGTCACCGCGCGGCTTCGGTCCACGGGCAGGAACTCGCGCCACCGCCATAGACCGCGCGGGCGCCGGCGGAACTTTTCCGCGAGGCTCGGCTTGACAGCCGCAGGTCCGGCTCGATTTCCATCACGGTGTCGCAGCGCCCGCAGACTGCAGGCGGCCGGTGAGATCGCCCGGCTCCTGACAGCGCGGGCAGGCGATCGCGCCGGAAAGCCCATCAGATCGCGCCCATCAGGTCGGTGTCCTTCTTCCGTTGCATGAGCCGGCCTTGAGCTCCTCGATCACCTGCTCCACCTGTTCCAGGTTCGGGTTCACCGCCAGCGCCGCGCTCGAAGTAGGCCAGCGCGCGGTCGGGCTGGTTGAGCTGGAGATAGATCTGCCGTAGCCCGAACAGCGCGCCGAAGTGGCTGGGGTTGCCGCTTCACCACCTCGTCGGCAGTCCGCCAGGGACTTCTCGTAGTCGCCATGAGGAAGTACACCGTGGCGCTTCTTCCAGCCCTCCCGAACTCCGGCCGCTTCTCGATGATGCGGCTGAGGAGGTGGCGATCGCGGCCGGACCGTCCCGCTGGGGTCATCTTGGCGACGCCTTGCTGGAACAGCCGGTCGATCTCGGAGTCCCCGGATCGGCTCCACACCTGCCAGAGGGCGTGCTCGCCCAGCGCCGGACCACCGGATCCGGGTCGCGCAGCACCTTGACGAGCGCGGGAACGTCTTCCATGCGCCGACTTCGCCCATCCAGGCGGCGGCCTGGCGCCGCGCCTCCAGGTCCGACCGGCCGAGCCCGGCGAGTGCCTGCTCGCGGGTCAGGGGAGTCGCGGTCTGGGCCGGCGCGCCCGCGGGAACGGCCAGCGCGAGGGCGAGCACCAGGACGGCCAGGCGCCTCATGCGCGGCCGCACCAGGCTGAGGAACTGCTCCTCGTCGAGAACGGTCACCTTGAGGCGCCGGGCGTCGTCCGCCTTGCTGCCGGGATCCTCCCCCACCACCACGTAGTCCGTCTTCTTGGACACCGAGCCGGTGACGCGCCCGCCGAGCCGGAGCACGAGGTCCCGGGCCTGGTCCCGGGTGAGGCGGCGAAAGCTGCCGGTCAGGACGATGCTCTTGCCGTCGAGCGGGCGCGGGCCCTCGGCGTGGCCCTCCTCGGTCATGACCAGGCCCGCCTCGCGCAGCCGGCGGATGGTGTCGCGGTTGCGCGGCTCGTCGAAGAAGGTCCGGACGGCGCGGGCGATCTCGGGCCCCACGCCATGGATGTCATTGACCTCGTCCTCGGTGGCCTTCTCCAGTCGGTCCATGACGCCGAAGCGCACCGCGAGCAGCTAGCCGCGCGCTCGCCCACCATGCGGATGCCCAGGCCATTGAGGAGACGGGAGAGCCCGCGAGTCTTCGACGCCTGGATGGCGCGGTGCAGGTTGGTGGCGGACTTTGCGGCCAGGCGCTCGAGGCCCGCGAGCTGCTCGACCGTCAGATGATAGAGGTCGGCGAAGTCGCGCACCATGCCGCGGTCCACGAGCTGGGTGATCACGCCCTCGCCGAGATGCTCGATGTCCATGGCCCGCCGCGAGCCGAAGTGGAAGAGGCGCTCCTTGAGCTGGGCGGGGCAGGCGCTGTTGGTACAGCGCCAGACGGATTCACCCTCCGCCCGCACGGCGGCGCCGCCGCAGGCCGGACAGTGATCGGGCATCCGAAAGGGCGCCGCGCCGGGGGGCGCTTGTCCTCGATGACCTTGACGAGGTACGGGATCACGTCGCCCGCCCGCTCGATGAGCACGGTATCGCCCACGCGGACGTCCTTCCGGCGCACCTCGTCCTCGTTGTGCAGGCGACCGCGCTCACGGTGACGCGCCGCGAGCTGGACCGGCTCGAGGGCGGCCCCCGGCGTGAGCGCGCCCGACTTGCCGACATTGATGGTGATGTCGAGGATCCGGGTGGTGGCCTGGCGGGCGGCGAACTTGTACGCGATGGCCCAGCGCGGGCGGTGCGAGGTGGCGCCCAGCCGCCGCTGCTGCTCGAGATCGTTCACCTTGATCACCACGCCGTCGGCCTCGTAGTCGAGGGCGTCGCGCCCGGCCTCGAGCTCGGCGCCGTAGGCCACCACCGCGTCGAGGTCGTCCAGTCGCCGCGACTCGCGGATTCACCGGGAAGCCGCTCGCGCGCAGCGCCTCGAGCATGTCCGCGTGCGACTCGAGCGACACCCCCTGGGCCTCGCTCACGTGGTAGAGGAAGATCGCGAGCGGCCGAGACGCCGTCACCGCGGGATCCTTCTGGCGGACCGCGCCGGCGGCGGCATTGCGCGGGTTCGCGAACGGCTCCTCGCCGGCCTCCTCGAGGCTGGCGTTGAGCCGGCGGAAGGCCTCGAGCGGCATGTAGACCTCTCCGCGCACCTCCAGCCGCGCGCGGCGGCGAGGGGCCCGCGCAGGGTCTTCGGGATGGCGCCGAGCGTGGCGAGGGTGGGGGTCACGTCCTCGCCCACGCGGCCGTCGCCGCGGGTGGCGCCGCGCACGAAGCGCCCCCGCTGGTAGAGCAGCGCGACGCCGAGCCCGTCGATCTTGGGCTCGCCCACGAAGGCGAAGCGCGCCCCGGGCAGCGCGCGACGGAGGCGGGCCTCGAACTCGCGGAGGTCGTCCACGCTCATGGCGTTGTCGAGCGAGAGCATGACGGCGCGATGCTCGACGGCGGCGAAAGCCTCCCCGGGACGGCTGCCCACCGTCTGGGTGGGGCTGTCCGGCGTGACCAGCTCGGGGTGCTCGGCCTCGAGCGCCTCCAGCTCCCGCTTCAGCGCGTCGTACTCCGCGTCGCTGACCTCGGGACGGTCCTGCCCGTGATAGAGCGCGTCGTGGCGGCGGATCTCGCGGCGAAGCGTTCGATGCGGGTGGCGGCGTCCTGCCTGGCCATAGCGGTACCCATGAGATTAGCATGCGCGCCGGCGGTGGCCGGGGCGCGGCCGGCGCTCCGGGCATCGTCAGCCGCGGGCGGTATTGCTCCAGCGGATCAGGACGATGACGGGCACGAGCCCGGCGAGGACGATGGCCAGCGCGGGCACCGCCGCCTCCTGCCACACGGCCTCCGTCGGTGCGCTCCCACACCTCCATGGCCAGCGTGTTCAGGCCGAAGGGCCGCAGCAGCAGCGTGGCCGGCATCTCCTTCATCGTCTCCACGAAGACGAGGACGATGGCGACGCGAGGCCACCGCGCAGCAGCGGCAGGTGGATCCGCGCCGCAGCGTCGCGGCCCGTGCCCGCGCCCAGCGAGCGCGCGGCGTCGTCGAGGCTCGGGGCGATGCGGGCGAGGCTGCGCGTCCACGCGTCTGGGGCTCACGGCCAGGAAGCGCACGGCGTAGGCGAAGAGGAGGCCGACCGCGGAACCGGTGAGGAGCAGGCCCACCGGCCGGCCGGTGAGGCGCGCCGAGGGCGGGGCCCAGCCGCGTGGTCGAGGGCGGACAGCGGCACCAGGACGCCCACCGCGATGACCGCGCCGGGCAGCGCATAGCCCAGGTCGACGCGAAGCGGCCGGCGAGCGCGCGCGCCGCGCGAGGGGTGAAGCCGCCCCGCGTACGCGAGCGACGACGGCAGCGAGGCAGGCGAGAGCGCGGCGACGGCCGGCGAGGCCGAGAGGCTTGGCCAGCAGCGCGCGGAAACGTCGTGCGCGACGCGGCCGTCGGCCCGAGCGCTCAGCGGACCAGAGCGCGAGCTGGCCGACCGGCAGCGAGGAAGGCGAGCCCGAGCACGGCGGCGCAGGTGACGGTGGCGGCGGCGGCGCGCGGCGCCGTGCAGGGCCACCGGCGCGGCCTCGCGCCCCGCGGCGCTGGCGCTGCGATGAACCGCTGCCGGCCCGCGCGAGCGCGCGCTCGAGCGCGAGCAGGGCCACCGCGCAGAGGAGCAGCACGCTGGCGAGCTGGGTGGCGGCGAGGCGATCGAACATGCCGTACCAGACGCGGTAGATGCCTTCGGTCAGCGTGCGATAGCCGAAGGTCGACACCGTGCCGAAGTCCGCCAGGGCCTCCATCATCGCCAGCGCCACGCCGGCGGCGAGCGACGGGCGGGCCATCGGCAGGGTGACCTCGAGGAATGCGCGCGAGGCGCGAGCGGCCGAGGCTCCGCGCGGTCTCGAGCGCGGCGGAGCCCTGCTCGCGGAACGCGGCGCCGCGCGAGCAGATACACGTAGGGATAGAACACCAGCGTCATCATCAGCGACGACGCCGCCACACGAGCGGAGCTCGGGCAGGCGGACGGTCGCGCCGAGCCAGTGCCGCAGCGCGGACTGGACCGGGCCCGAGTACTCGAAGAGCCCGAGGAAGGTGAAGCCGATCACGTAGGCGGGCATGGCGAGCGGCAGGATCAGCGCCCACTCGAACACGCCGCGCCCGGGGAAGCGATGGTTGACGACGAGCCATGCGAGCCGCGTGCCCACGACGAGCGTGCCCGCGCCGACGCCGAGCGAGGAGCGCAGCGTGTTGACGCGAGCTCGGCGAGCTGGGTGCGCCAGAGGTGCCGCCAGAGGTCGCCCGCCGGGTGACGCGAGCGAGGACAGCACCGCGAGGTCGGGAACCGCCCACGCCGGCCGCGAGGCCAGCGCGGCGACGGTCCAGACGGAGGGCGGGCCCCCGGCGCCGCCCGGGCCGGGGCCGGCGCCGTCGCGGGCCTCAGGCCCGGCGCGCTACTTGTAGCCAGCGCGGTCGGCGAGCTGGTGGCCGCGGCCTGGAACTCGCCGGCCGCGGCCACGTTGATGTCGTCCTGCTTGAACTTCCCCCACTTGGCGATGACGGGGTTCACGCCCGCCTGCGGGTTCGCCGGGTACTCGAAGTTGGAGTCGGCGAACATCTGCTGCGCCTCGGGCGAGGCCAGGAACTCCAGGAGCTTGACCGCGTTCGCGCGGTTCTTGGCGTGGGCGGTGATGCCCGCGCCCGAGATGTTGACGTGGGTGCCGGTGGTCTGCTGGTTGGCCCAGAACGGCGCCACCGGGAAGCTGGGGTCCTTGGCGAGGATGCGCCGAGGTAGTAGCGAGTTCGTGAGCCCGACGTCGCACTGACCGGCGGCGATGGCCTCGAGGATCTTGGTGTCGCCGTTGATCAGCGTCGGGCCGTTGGCCACCCAGCCCTTGACGATCGCTCGGTCTTCGGCTCGCCGTCCGCTTGATCATCGTCGCGAGGAACGACTGGTTGTAGACGTAGGTGGAGGTGCGCAGGCAGAGGCGGCCCTTCCACTTCGGGTCGCCGAGCGCCTCGTAGGTCGACAGCTCCTCCGGCTTCACCTTCCGGTGTTGTACATGATGGTGCGCGCGCGCACCGTGAGCGCCGAACCACTGCCCTTCGGGGTCGCGGAGGTGCGCGGGGACGTTGGCCGGCAGCTCGGGCGAGTCCACCTTGGACGAGCAGGCCGGCGCGCGCAGCGTTCCAGAGGTTGCCGGCGTCCACGGTGATGAGGACGTCGGCAGGAGTCTTGTCGCCCTCGGCCTTCAGCCGGTCGAACAGCTCGGAGGCATTGCCGCCGAAGCTCTTGACCTGGATGCCGGTCTTCTTGGTGAAGGCGTCAATGGCGGGCTCCTGCCCATAGTGCGACCGGGCCGAGTACACCACGACCTCGCGGCGGCGGCGGCCGGAAGCTGCTGCGCGGCCCGTGCCGGCCATCCCCGCTCCCCCTGCCATGGTCAGGGCCAGCAGCAGCGCGAGTGCACCCGTGGCCGCCGCGCTCCCTCGTCGTGCTGCTCGTCGAGCTCTGCATGTCGGGTCTCCCTAGTGCCTGGGTTGATCGGGGCCGTGGCGGCCCCCTTGGCCTCGCTGGCAGTAAGGTAACCCTAACTAAGACGAGCTGTCAACCCTGACGGGTGGCCTTCGACGGGGCGGCCTCGGCGCGCGCCTCGGCCAGGAGCGTCTTGACCTGGTCGTGGTCGGCACCGCCGGCACCAGAGCACGAGGAAGCGCTCCCAGGCGCGCGCGGCGCCGCATAGTCCCGCTTGACCTCGGAGAGGACCTGCCCCCGGAAGAGGTAGGCGGGCGGATAGTTCGGGTCGATGGCCAGCGCCTTGTCGAAGGTCTCCAGCGCGGCGTCGGCATGGCCGCCGATGGCGACGATAAAACCCAGATGGCTCATCGCGTCGACGTTACGGGCGTCGCGCTTGAGCACGGCCTGGTAGGCGGCGATGGCCTCCGAGTAGCGGCCGGCGAAGAGGCTCTGCCGCGCCGCCTCGAGCATGCCGGCCAGCATCTCGGGCGAGAGCGGCGCGCGCCGGACCCGCGCCGGTCGGGCGCCGGGGCACCGGCCCGCCCGGCGACGCAGGGCGGCGCCGGCGACGCGGGCGCCGGCCGACGCGCCGCGCGCGCCAGCCCCGGCGCGCGGCGCCATCGGGTCGGGCTCGGTGAAGCGGCCGACGTTCACGCCGAGGAGGACGCCGAAGAGCGAGTAGCAGCACGCGCCCGCCCGAGCGCGACCGGGTGGCGGGTCCGCTTCGTCCACCGGCGGGCGCCCGGCGGCCGCGCGCGGCCGTCGGCCGCGGCGGGGCGGACGTCGGCGGCGGGGCGCCGCGGGCCCGAGGGCGTCGAGCGCGCGCAGATACCGCCGCCGCGCGCGCCTCGTAGCGCGTCGCGGAGGCCGCGCGTAGTCGTCGTCGGAGAGATGGCCCGGCCTCGTGGTCGAAGTCGAGCTCGCGCAGCGCGCGGTAGATCGCGGTCCTGCTCCTCGTCGAGCTCGAGGCGGCGATCGGTCGCCCCGCCGGACGTCCGATGGCGGCGGCCGGGATCGACGCGGCCCGCGCCGGCGCCGCGCAGCAGGGGCCACAGCACGAGCGCCGAGCGGCGGGCACCGCGAGCGAGGACATGGCGGCGAGCTGGGCGCGCCGTCACGCGGTCGAGCTCGGCCATCTCGCGGCGGATGCGCTCGCGCATGGCCTCGTCCACCGCGGGCCGGGGGCGCGGCGGCGCCCGGCGGCTCCAGCGGCGCATGCGCCAGGGCGCACCAGCGACCAGGCCCGACGGCGAGGCCGGCGAACGGCGCGACCCACACGAGGAGATTGAACCCGTGGCGCGGGCGGCGCCAGCAGGATCCACTGGCCGTACTTCTCCACGAAGTAGGCGCGCGACCTGCTCCGGGCGTCTCGCCCGCGGCGAGCCGCTCGCGGATGATGGCGCGCATCTGGTTGGCGGTCTCCGACGGCGAGTCGGCCACCGAGAGGCTCTGGCAGACCACGCAGCGGAGCTGGGCGGCGATCGTCCTGGACCTGCTCCTCGGTCACCGGCGCGCGCCGGGCGGCGCGGCGCCGACCGCGAGCGCCGCGACCAGCGCGAGCGACCGCAGGAGGAGACACCGCGCTCACGTCCGGCTCCTCGGCCAGCAGGCGCTCGACCTGCCGCGCGAGCGCATCTCGTCGGTGACCGCGCCGACCTGCTTGGCGCGGATCCGCCCCGCGCGGTCGATGAAGAACGTCTCGGGCACGCCGTAGACGCCGTAGTCGACCGACACGCGGCCCGCCGGTGTCGGCGGCGTTGGGAAAGGTGTGGCCGAACTGGCGCAGGAACTGGCGCGCCGCCTCGTCCTTGTCCTGGATGTTGATGCCGACGAGGACGACGCCGCGGTCCCGATACGCGCGCCAGGCGCGCTCGAGCGCCGGCGCCTCCTCGTAGCAGGCGGGGATGCACCACGAGGCCCAGAAGTTCACCACCACCACCTGCCCGCGCAGGCGTCTCGAGGCGAGACCGCGTCGCCCGCGAAGGTGCGTGAGGGTGAACGGCGCGGCGGGCTTGCCGACGCAGCGGCGAGCGGGATCGCGCGCGGGATCGGTGCGGAAGCCGTAGGCGAGCAGCACGAGCACCGGCACCACGGCCAGCGGGATGCAGCCAGCGGCGCGCGTCACGCAGGCGCCGGTCACGCCGGCTCGCGCCGCCGGCCTCGGGCAGGATGGCGAGCCCGGTGCCGAGGGTCAGCACGAGCCCGCCGATCCAGAGCCAGGAGACCATGCGGTTGACCTGGAGCTTGACGGTGGCGTGCGAGCCGTCGCGGGCGAAATCGCCCGAGCACGAGGTAGACGTCCTCGATGAGGCCGAGCCGGTAGTCCACGTAGGCGATCGGCGTCTGCTCCTGCGGGTAGAACTTCTTGGCCGGGATAGGAGCGGTGACCGGCCGCGCGCCCGTTGCGCGACCGTGAAGGTGCCCGGTCACCTTGAAGTGGTTCGACTCCTCGGAGGCCGGCAGCCCGTCGAAGCGCACGCGGTAGCCGGCGAGCTCCACGTGCTCGCCGCGGTTGAGCGTGGTCTCGGTCTGCACCGGACCAGGCCTGCGAGCCCGCCACCCCGAGGGCGACGACGAGCATGCCCAGGTGCACGACGAAGCCGCCGTAGCGCCGGTTCTGGCGGCGCAGGAGGCCCCAGGTGGCCGCGGCCCAGCCGTCGCCGCTGCGCCGGCGGGCCCGGGCGGCGCGCGCGAAGTCCAGCGCCATGGTGCCGGCGACGAAGACGACCAGCGGCCATGCAGAGCGAGCACCAGCGCGTTGCCGAGCCCGAGCGCCCGACAGCACGGCCGCGGCGGCGACGCCCGCGAGCACCGGCGCGAGGAAGTTGCGGCGGAGGTTCTCCGCACGAGGCGCGCCGCCAGGCGATGAGCGGGCCCACGCCCATGAGGAAGAGGAGGCCCGAGGAAGATCGGGATGTTGACGAGGTTGAAGAAGGGCGCGCCCACGCTCACCTTCGTCGCCGCGCACCGCCTCCGACAGGAGCGGGAAGATGGTGCCGAAGAACACGGTGAAGGCGGCGGCGACCAGGAAAGGTTGTTCAGCAGGAACGCGGACTCGCGCGAGAGGATCGAGTCCAGCTCGCCCTGCGCCCGCAGGCGCTCCATCGCGCCAGGCGAGCAGCGAGAAGGAGCCCAGCAGGACCAGCGCCAGGAAGGCGAGGAAGAACTGGCCGATCGAGCCCTGGGTGAAGGCGTGGACGGAGCCGATGATCCCCGAGCGCGTGAGGAAGGTGCCGAAGATGGTGAGGCCGAAGGTGAGGATGATCGAGGGTGAGGTTCCAGAGCTTCAGCATGCGCCGCCGCTCCTGGATCATCACCGAGTGCAGGAACGCGGTGCCGGTGAGCCAGGGCATGAACGCGGCGTTCTCCACCGGATCCCAGGCCCAGTAGCCGCCCCAGCCGAGCACGTGATAGCTCCACCAGCCGCCGATCAGCAGGCCCGAGCGAGAGGAAGTACCAGGCCACGATGGTCCACCGCCGCGTGATGGTGATCCACTCCTCGCCGGTGCGCCCGACGACGAGCGCGGCGATGGCGAAGGCGAAGGGCACCGTGAAGCCGGTGAAGCCGAGGTAGAGCGCCACCGGGTGCGTGATCATCCCCGAGTCCTCGAGCAGCGGATTGAGGCCGCGCCCGTCCGGGGGCACCGGGCTGAGCCGCTCGAAGGGCGGCGCGGGCATCGCTCATGACGAGGAGGAAGAACGCGAGCGACGCCCAGCATCACCGCCAGCACCCAGGGATAGAGCGCGGGCTGGCGGCGGCGGTAGCGGAGCACCACGATCAGGGTGTAGAGCGCCGAGCATCCACGCCCAGAGGATGATGGAGCCCTCGAGCGCGCCCCACAGCGCGGTGATCCGGTAGTAGAACGGGCGTGCCGCGGTTGGTGTTGGTGGCCACGTAGCGGACGGAGAAGTCGAAGGTGAGGAAGGCGTAGACGAGCAGCAGCAGGGCGGCGGTGAGGGCGAGCCACACGCCGACGGCGGCGCGCTCGGCCGAGACCACGCAGGGCGGCCCGGCCGGTGCGCGCGCCCACCGCGGCGGCGCCGCGCGCCCCAGAGCGCCAGCGCGAGGCCGATCACGCGTCAGCGGCGTAGCCGATCTCCGGCGTCGCCGGCGTCACTGGCGGCCTGCCCGCCGCGCAGGGTCTTCATGAGCTCCTTGTAGCCGGGCTCGGCGCCGTCGTGCGGCGCCTTGTACTCCTCGGAGTGCTTGGCCAGGATCAGCGACGCCCGGAAGTAGCCCTCGCCGGTCCACGCGCCCTCCACCACCGCGCCCCGGCCCTCGGCGAAGAGGTCGGGGGGCGGCCCGACGTGGCGCACCGGCACCGCGGCCTTGCCGTCCGAGAGCGCGAAGCGCAGGTCGAGCGGACTTGGGCTCCCACTTGAGCGCTGCCCGGCTGGACCATGCCGCCCAGGCGGTAGGCCTTGCCCGGCGACGGGCGCGGCCAGGAGCTCGCTCGGCGTGACGAAGTAGACGAGGGACTGGCTCACGCCCGCGTAGATGAGATAGGCCGAGCGCGGCGAGGATCACGAGCGCCGCCCACGAGGAACTTTGCGCGGCGCTTCATCCGATGGCCGCCTTTCCGGCGGACTGCCGCCGTCGCGCGCCGAGGTCGCGCGTCGACGGCGCGGCGCCGGCGGGCAAGGTATCGCCAGTAGCCCGAGCAGCGCCACCGCGGCGAGGCCGTAGGCGGCGAAGACGTAGCCCCAGTTGTCCGGCATCATCGGCGCGTCTCCGGCACCCACGCGTCCTCGAGCCGCGCGATCTCCATCGCGCCGGAGGAGGAAGTAGGCGAAAGAGGAGGGTGAAGGCGACCCAGTTGACGAACAGCGCGGCCGCGATGGGCCCGGCGATGGGCGAGGGCTCCGGTCCGAGGATGGTGGAGGGCTGGTGCAGCGCCCGCCACCACTTCACCGAGAAGTGCACGATGGGGATGTTCGCGGCGCCCAGGATGCCGACCACGGCCGCGATAGCGGGCGCGCGCGCTCGGGCTCGTCCACCATGGCGCGCAGCAGGAGGTAGCCCACGTAGACGAGGAACAGCACCGCGGTGGAGGTGAGCCGCGCGTCCCAGGTCCACCAGGTGCCCCAGGTCGGCTTGCCCCAGATCGAGCCGGACACGATGGTGACGGCCGGTGAAGAGCACGCCGAGCTCGGCGGCCGCGCCGGCCAGGCGGTCCCAGCCCGCGCGCCGCGTGGCGAGTGCGCCGATGCTGCCCACCAGGACGAGTCCGAAGGCGAGGTAGGCGGTCAGCACCGCGGGCACGTGCACGTACATGATGCGCTGGACATTGCCCTGGATGGCCTCGCGCGGGGCATAGCCGAAGCCCGCCGCCAGCCCGGCGGCCAGGCCGAGGAGCGGCGAGCCCGCCGAGGACTCGCGTCGCGCGCGGGCGCTCATGCGTCCAGGACGAACTCGAAGGTGAGGAGCCCGATCACGAGATAGACGAGGTCGGCGCCGGCGAGGAGCCGGAGCCAGGCGGCCGCGTCGCCCAGCGGCTGGCCCGCCAGCGACGATCTGGGTCGCGCTGCACCGTGGCCAGCAGCACCGGGACCTGCACGGGCAGGAGCAGGACGGGAAAGAGCAGCTCGCGCGCGCGCACGCCGCGCGGTGAGCGCGGCGAAGAGCGTGCCCACCGTCGCCAGCCCCAGCGTGCCCAGCACGAGCACGACGGCCAGCGGACCCAGCACGCTCACGAGATCCACATCGTAGAAGAGCCCGAACAGCGCCAGGATCACCACCTCCACCGCGCCCATCACCACCAGGTTGGCGGCCAGCTTGCCGAGGTAGATCGCCGACTTGTCGCCCGGGGTGAGCCGGAGACCATCCCAGCAGTCGTTGTCCCGCTCCGCCACGAAGCTCCGCCCGAGCCCCAGCAGGCCCGCGAGCACGAAGCCGAGCCAGAGCAGTCCGGGCAGCGCCGCGTGCAGCCGCTCGCGGTCGGGGCCCAGCGCGAACTGGAAGAGAAAGAGCAGGAGGAGCGCGAAGAAGAGGAGGGCATTGAGGCTCTCCTTCGACCGCCGCTCCACGAGCAGGTCCTTCCACAGCACGATCCAGGCGCGGCGGGCATAGGCGATCACGGCGCGGCCGCTCCCTCGACGATGTCGTCGTAGGCGCGATGCAGCTCGTCGATGGGCAGATCGGCGGCGGCTCGGTCGAGCACGACGCGCCCGCCGGCCAGGATGACCACGCGGTCGGCCACCGCGAGCCCGCCGCCGAAGCTATGGGTGGTGAGGACCACGGTGCCTCCCGCCGCCTTGAAGGCGAGGAGGAACTCGACGAGCCACTTCTGCCCGTGCCGGTCCAGACCGGTGAAGGGCTCGTCGAGGAGCAGCAGCGGCCGCCGTCCCAGGGTGACGCGCGCGAGGCCGAGCCGGCGCTTCATCCCCGCCGAGAACGTGCGGGCCCGCTCGTCCGCCACCGCCTCCAGCTCCACCGCCTGCAGGCGCTCGCGCAGCCGCGCGGGCGAGGCGTCGAGGCCGCCCATCACCGCCCAGAAGCGCAGGTTCTCCCGCGCGGTGAGGTCCTCGTATACGAAGGAGCCGTGCGCCACCATCCCCACCTGCGCTCGCACCGCGTCCGGCGTCCCGGAGCGCATCCACGCCGCCCACACGGAGGCGGCCCGCGTCCGGGCGCACCAGTCCGGCCAGGATGCGGAGCAGGGTGGTCTTGCCGGCGCCGTTCGGGCCGAGCAGAGCCAGGCAGCGGCCGGCGGGCAGCGCGAGCGAGACGTCGTCCAGCACGAGCGTCGCGCCGTACGCCTTCCGGAGCCCCGCGGCTTCGATCATGTCACGAAACAAGAAGGGAGACGGCGGACCGTCTCCCTTCGCAGCGGTGGGCTCAGCGGGGCACGGAGCCATGGCGCGCAGCCGCGCGATGCGCTCCTCGACCGGCGGGATGCGTCGAGAAGAGACTCTGCAGCATGCCGCCGCTCAGCGGATTCACGATGAAGAGATGGGCGGTGGCGGGGGTGGCGTGCATGGGGACGGCCTTGGACGCCATCTCCAGCTTCTCCAGCGCCTCCGCGAGACCCCACGGCTTGCCCGCGATCTGCGCCCCGGTGGCGTCGGCATGGAACTCCCGCGACCGCGAGATCGCCAGCTGCACCAGCATGGCCGCGATGGGGGCGACGATGGCGAGGAGGAGGGTGCCGAACACGCCTCCGCCGTGGCCCTCGTCGTCGTTGTCGCGCCGTCCGCCGCCGAAGATGGCGGCGAACTGGGCCATCTGGGCCAGATAGGTGATGGCGCCGGCCAGGGTGGCGGCGATGGTCATGATGAGGGTGTCCCGGTTCTTCACGTGCGCCAGCTCATGGGCGAGCACGCCTTCGAGCTGGTCGCGGTCGAGGATGCGCAGGAGGCCTTCCGTCACCGCCACCGCCGCGTGCTCCGGGTTGCGGCCGGTGGCGAAGGCATTGGGCGTGTCGTTCGGGATGATGTACACCTTCGGCATGGGAATGCCGGCCCGGGTGGTGAGGTTCCGCACCATGCCGTAGAGCTGGGGGGCCTGTGCCTCATCCACAGGCTGGGCCCGGTACATCCCCAGCACCATCTTGTCGGAGAACCAGTAGCTGACGAAGTTCATGACCAGGGCCAGGCCGAAGGCCATGACCATGCCCTGCTGACCTCCGAGGGCCTGGCCGATGAGAACGACCAGGCAAGTCAGAACGGTTAGCAGTAGTCCGGTTTTAAAGACATTTCCCATGGGGCTCCACCTCCCGATCGCATGCTAGCAGCCACCCCCCCGACCGTCAAGCGAAGGGCATCCCGGGGGGCTTTTGGGTTGACAACCCCATACCCCGAGCATATACTGGCGCGGTTGTTGAAAAATCCCTTGTTTGTCGAATCTTTAACTGAGGTTTCGCCCATGATCATCCGGGTCTCCGAGATTCCCGACCGAGGGCATCCGGATCGACGGACCCGAGGCCTTCCCGCGCCCGTTCGCCGACCCCGCCTGGACACTCGACGGGGTGGAGCTGGCGCTGGAGAAGGACGCCGATGCCGTCTTCGTCCGGGGCACCCTCGAGGCCCGCGTTCCGCTCGTATGCGGGCGCTGCCTCGAGCCGTTCGACCTCCGCGTATCGCAGGAGATCGACACGCGCTTCCTTCCCGCCCCGGAGGGCCGCGCGGAAGAGCGCGAGCTGGCCACGGACGATCTGGATTCCGACGTGTATGCCCATGACCAGCTGGATCTGGGCGCGCTGGTGGAGACCGAGACCACCTTGGCGCTGCCCATGAAGCCGCTCTGCCGCGAGAATTGCCGGGGGCTGTGCTCGGTGTGCGGCGGAAACCGAAACGTGACGGCCTGTGCCTGCCCGGAGCCCGCGACTGGTTCACGCTGGGCCGCCCTCAAGGGCCTCGCCGACCGACTTCCACGATAGGAGCTCACGCCCATGCCGCTGCCCAAGCGACGCCACTCGAGAACTCGCGGCAAGAAGCGCCGCACGCACTACAAGATGATCGCACCCACGCGCTCCGTCTGCCCACAGTGCCGCGAGGTGAAACTCCCGCATCAGATCTGTCCGCACTGCGGCTTCTACAAGGGACGCGAGGTCCTCACCGTCGAGGGCGAGTAGCGTCCGCGCCGCGTCCCCGCCCATGAAGATCGCGCTCGATGCGATGGGAGGCGACTTCGGGCCCGCGGTGGTCGTGGAGGGCGCCGTGACGGCGGCCCGCGAGCACGGGGTGTCCTCGGTGCTGGTGGGCGACAAGGCCGCCATCGAGCGCGAGATCGTCCGGCTCAAGGCCCAGGATCTCCCGCTCAGCATCCGCCACGCCACCCAGGTGGTGGGCATGGCGGAGTCGCCGGTGCAGGCGCTCCGCCGCAAGCGCGACTCGTCGCTTCGCGTGGCCGCCGACCTGGTGAAGGACGGCGAGTGCCAGGCCCTCGTCTCGGCCGGCAATACCGGCGCCGCGCTCGCCATCGGGATGTTCGTCCTCGGCGTCCTGCCCGGCGTCGAGCGCCCCGCCATCGCCACCACGCTGCCGAGCCTGGCCGGCTACACCGTGCTCATCGATTCCGGCGCCAACGTGGATCCCAAGCCCCGCCACCTCTTCCAGTTCGCGGTGATGGGGCACGTGTACTCGCGCGACATCATCGGCAAGGACAATCCGAGAGTGGGTCTTCTCTCGGTGGGCGAGGAGGAGGGGAAGGGGAACGAGCTGGTCAAGGACACCTTCGAGAGCCTGCGGGGCTCGTCGCTGAACTTCATCGGCAACATCGAGGGGCGCGACATCTACAACGGGCGCTGCGACGTGGTGGTGACCGACGGCTTCACCGGCAACGTCTGCCTCAAGGTGTCCGAGAGCCTCGCGGAGATGCTGACCGCCATGATCCGCGAGGAGCTGACGCGGGACTTCCTGTCCAAGGCGGGCGCGGTGCTGGCCCAGCGCGCCTTCGCGCGCATGAAGCGGCGGGTGGACTACACGGAGATGGGCGGGGCGCCCCTGCTCGGCATCAACGGCGCCTCCATCGTCTGCCACGGCGCCTCGCCGGTGAAAGCGATCAAGAACGCCCTGCGCGTCGCCACGGAGTGGGTCCGCAACGACGTCAACGACCACATCAAGACCGCGCTCGAGGCCGAATCGGTCCTCGCCGAGGGGCGCGAGGGAGGCCGCGAATGAAGCGCGCCAAGATCGTGGGCGTGGGCGCCTATGCTCCCAAGCGGATCCTCACCAACGCCGAGCTGGAGAAGATGGTGGACACGACGGACGCGTGGATCGTCCAGCGCACCGGCATCCGCGAGCGGCGCATCGTCGACGAGAGCGAGGCGACTTCCGATCTCGCCCTCCGCGCCGCCCAGCAGGCGCTGGAGCGGGCGGGGGTGGAGCCGGGCGAGATCGACTTCATCGTGGTGGGGACCACCACCGGCGACATGGCCTTCCCCACCACCGCCAATATCCTCCAGCACCGCCTGGGCTGCCGCAACGCGGGCTCGATCGACCTCTATGCCGCCTGCGCGGGCTCGGTGTACAGCCTCTCCGTCGGGTCGCAGTACGTCCAGACCGGGAAGTACCGCACCGTGCTGTGCGTGGGCGCGGAGTGTCTGTCGCGCATCACCGACTATACCGATCGCGGCACGTGCATCCTGCTCGCCGACGCGGCGGGGGCGGCGGTGCTCCGCGCGTCCGAGGACGAGTCGGGCATTCTCGACACCGACCTCTACTCCGACGGGAAGTACTGGGAGCTCCTCTACCAGCCGGGGGGCGGAGCGCGGCACCCCGCCACCCACGAGACGGTGGACAAGCGGATGCACTACGCGAAGATGAAAGGCAGCGAGGTCTTCAAGGTGGCGGTCCGGATGTTCGGCGAGGCCGCCGAGCGCATCCTCGTCCGCAACGGCTTCACCGCCGACGACCTCGATCTGCTTCATCCCCCACCAGGCCAATCTCCGGATCATCGAGGCGGCGGTGAAGCGCCTCAAGGTCCCGATGGAAAAGGTCGTGGTCAACGTGGACCGCTACGGGAACACCGGCGCCGCCTCCGTCTACGTGGCGATGGAGGAGGCCTGGTCGGCCAAGCGGCTCAATACCGGCGATCTCGTGCTCCTCGCCGCGTTCGGCGGCGGCTTCACCTGGGGCGCCGCGCTCCTCCGCTGGTAGGTCCCCCGTGAGCATCGCGTTCCTCTTCCCGGGACAGGGGTCCCAGGCAGTGGGCATGGGCCGGGATCTCGCCGAGGCCTCGCCCGCCGCCGCCGCGGTGTGGCAGGAGGCCGATGCCGCGCTGGGCTTCCCGCTCTCGCGGCTGGCCTTCGAGGGCCCGGAGTCGGACCTCGCCCTCACCGCCAACACCCAGCCCGCCGTCCTCACCGCCAGCGTGGCCGCCGCCGCCGCGCTGGCCGAGCACGGCATCCGGCCGGCGCCTCGCCGCGGGGCATAGCCTGGGGGAATACTCCGCCCTGGTGGCGGCGGGCGCGCTCGACTTCGCGGAGGCGGTGCGGCTGGTGCGGCGCCGCGGCGAGTTCATGCAGGAGGCGGTGCCGGTGGGCGTGGGCGCGATGGCCGCGCTCCTCGGCGTCGAGCTCGCGGTGGCGGAGGAAGCGTGCGCGGCGGCCGCCCAGGGCGAGGTGGTGGGCGTGGCGAACATCAACTCGCCGGGCCAGATCGTCATCGCCGGACATCGCGGCGCGGTGGAGCGCGCGGTGAAGCAGGCGGCCGAGCGCGGGGGCAAGAAGAGCATGCTGCTCCCGGTGAGCGCGCCCTTCCACTGCGCCCTCATGAAGCCGGCCGCGGACCGGCTCGCCGTCGAGCTCGAGCGCGTGACGGTGTCCGCGCCGCGCTTCCCGGTGGTGCGCAATGTGGATGCAGGGGTCACCACCACCGCCGACGAGGTGAAGCCGTTCCTCGTGCGCCAGGTGGCCAGCCCGGTGCGGTGGACGGACGGCCTCGCGCGCCTGGCCCGCGAGGGCGCGGACGTGTGGATCGAGGTCGGCCCCGGCCGGGTGCTCACGGGGCTGCTCAAGCGCACGCTGGACGGGGCGCGCGGTCACTCCGTGGAGGACGTCGCGTCGCTGGAAAAGACGCGGGCGGCGCTGGCGGGCGGGGCCGGCGCATGAGTGACACCAAGCCGCTGGCGGGCCGCGTGGCGATGGTCACCGGCGGGACGCGCGGAATCGGCCTCGCCATCGCCCGGTTGCTGGCAGACGACGGGGCTTCCGTGGTAGTCTCTGGCCGCGATCCGGACCGGCTCGAGAGCGCGGCGAAAGAGCTGGAAGCATTGGGGGCAAGCGCGCTCGCGGTGGCGGCGGATGCGGCCAAGCGCGAGGATGCGGAGCGCTTGGTCGAGGCCGCCAAGGAGCGCTTCGGACGCATCGACGTGCTCGTGAACAACGCGGGCATCACCCGGGACCAGCTCCTCGTCCGGATGAAGGACGAGGACTGGGACACGGTGATGGAGACCAACCTGCGCGGCGTGTTCCTCATGACGCGCGCGGTGGGGAAGGTGATGATGCGGCAGAAGAGCGGCCGCATGATCAACATCTCATCGACGGCGGGCGCGATGGGGAACGCGGGGCAGGTGAACTACTCCGCGGCCAAGGCGGGCGTGATCGGGCTCTCCAAGGCGGCGGCGCGCGAGCTGGCGCACTGGAATATCCTGGTCAACGCGGTGGCGCCGGGGCTCATCGAGACGGACATGACGGCGGCGATCTCCGCGCGAGGCCCGCGAGGGCCTGATGCAGCAGGTGCCGCTGAAGCGGATCGGAACGGCGAAGGAGGTGGCCGAGGTCGTGCGGTTCCTCGCCGGTGACGGGGCGGGATACATCACCGGCCAGGTCATCCACGTCAACGGCGGACTGTACATGTAACGTCGCGCTCGACGCGCGACGACTCACGGGGATGGCGGCACGCGAGCGTGCCTGAGGAGGTGTTGATGAGCAAGCCAGTAGACGAGCGGGTGAAGGAGATCATCTGCGACAACCTCGGCGTCCGCCCGGACGAGGTCGTGGCGGAGGCGAAGTTCATCGAGGACCTGAATGCCGACTCCCTCGACACGGTGGAGCTGGTGATGGCCTTCGAGGAGGAGTTCGGGCTCGAGATCCCGGACGAGGACGCGGAGAAGATCACCACCGTGGGTGATGCCATCCGCTATATCAAGGAGAAGGTCTGAGCGGGGATCCGCCGGACCCGATCGGAATCGTGGACAAGCGACGCGTCGTCATCACCGGCCTCGGGGCGGTGACGCCGGTGGGCAATACCGCGGAGGAGTTCTGGGCGTCGTTGACCCAGGGCAAGTCCGGCATCGGGCCGATCACGCGCTTCGACTCGACCGGCTACGCCACGCGGATCGCGGGGGAGGTCAAGGGCTTCGACGCCGCTCAAGTACGTCGACAAGAAGGACGACCGGAAGCTCGACCTCTTCCTGAAGTACGCGATTGCCTGCGCGGTGATGGCGGTGGAGGACGCCGGGCTCGACCCCGCCAAGGAGGACCGCGACCGCTTCGGCGTGCTCGTGGGCTCGGGCATCGGCGGCCTCGGCACGCTGCTCGACTCCCACAAGACGCTCCTCGACAAGGGACCGGACCGCGTCTCGCCCTTCTTCATCCCCATGCTCATCATCAACATGGCGTCCGGCCTCATCTCGATGCGCTTCGGCGCGCGCGGCCCGAACTCCTCGCGTGGTCACCGCCTGCGCGACCGGGAAATCACGCCATCGGGGATGCCTCGCGCATCATTCAACGGGGCGACGCCGACGTGATGATCGCGGGGGGCGCCGAGGCCATCATCATCCCCCTCACCATCGCGGGCTTCTGCCAGATGAAGGCGATGTCCACGCGGAACGACGAGCCCGCGCGCGCCTCGCGCCCGTTCGACGCCGAGCGCGACGGCTTCGTGGCGGGGGAGGGCGGCGGCCTCGTCGTCCTGGAGTCGCTCGAGCACGCCGTGCGCCGCGACGCGCGGATCTACGCCGAGGTGGTCGGCTACGGCATGACCAGCGACGCCCATCACATGACCGCGCCCGATCCCGAGGGGGACGGCGCCGCGCGGGCGATGGCGGCCGCGCTGCGGGACGCGGGGCTGGAGCCCTCCCGAGGTGGGCTACATCAACGCCCACGGGACCTCGACGCCCTACAACGACAAGTTCGAGACCATCGCGATCAAGCGGGTGTTCGGCGAGCACGCCCGAGCGGCTCCCGATCTCCTCCACCAAGTCCATGACCGGCCACCTCCTCGGCGCGGCGGGCGGCATCGAGGCGATCGCCACCGCGCTCGCCCTGTACCACGGCATCCTGCCGCCCACCATCAACTACGAGAAGCCGGATCCGGACTGCGACCTCGACTACGTCCCGAACCAGGCGCGCAAGCAGGACGTCGAGGTGGCGCTGAGCAATGCCTTCGGCTTCGGCGGGACCAACGCGACCCTCGCCTTCCGGAAGTATCGACCCTAGAGGGCCGATCGCTGCGCCACTCGGGCTGGCTCGCGACTCCAGCCTGCTCCCGCGGTGACCATCCGATCGCTGGCCGCGCTGGAGGCGCGGCTGGGGCATGTCTTCGCGGACCGGGAGCTCCTCCTGGAGGCGCTCACCCACCGCTCCTGGGTCAACGAGCATCCCGGCGCGCGCGACAACGAGGCGCTGGCCTTCGTGGGCGACGCCGTCCTCGGGCTCGTGGTGGCGGAGCATCTCGTCGCCGCCGAGCCCGCCGCCGCCGTGGGCGTGCTGACGCCCCGCCGCGCCGAGCTGGTCTCCGGCGCGAGCCTCGCGCGCTGGGCCGAGCGCCTCGCGCTGGGCGACTGCCTGCGCCTGGGGCGCGGCGAGGCGCAAACGGGCGGGCAGGCCAAGGAGTCGGTGCTCGCCACCGCGCTGGAGGCGGTGCTGGGGGCCGTCTACCGCGAGGCGGGCCTGCCCGGCGCCGGCCGGGTGATCGCGGCGTTGGCCCTGTGGTAGCGTGAAGACGAATGCGCCTCTGGCCCTTCGCTCGCGCCGCGCGCCGTGCGACGTCCTCGCCGCCCACCGAGGAGATGCTGGCGCTCCAGGATCTCCTGCGGCGCAACCTGGAGGACGTCCTCACCGTCACCGAGCAGGGCTGCGCGCGGGCGCGCCTTCCTCTTCGGCGGCGAGCTGCGCGTGGAGCCCGCCCGCGCGCGGGAAATCCTCGAGCCGCGGCTCCAGGTCCTCGGCTTCACGCCGTTCTTGAGCCGCGAGCGCGGCCACGTGTGGCTCCAGGCGCTGCCGCTGGGCGAGACGACGGAGCCGGCCGCGGCCGCGCGCTCACCCTGACGCTCTTCCTGCTCACCGTGCTCTCGACCCTGGCCGCAGGCTCCATGGTGGCGGGCTCGTTCCCGTGGATCACCTTCGATCCCGCCGCCGAGCCGGGCCGCCTGCTCGATGGGCTGCCGTTCGCCTTCACCCTCCTCGCCATCCTGGGCACGCACGAGTTCGGCCACTACTTCACCGCGCGGGCCTACGGCGCGTCGGTGAGCCTGCCGTACTTCATCCCCGCGCCGCCGCCGCTCTTCCTGTTCGGCACCCTGGGCGCGGTGATCCGGATGCGCTCGCCCGCGCGGGACCGGCAATCCCTCCTCGACATCGCCGCCGCGGGCCCGCTCGCCGGGCTGCTGGTGGCGCTGCCCGCGCTGTGGCTGGGCCTCTCGTGGTCGCGGGTGGGCGCGATTCCCGAGGGCGATGTCATCACCTTCGGTGACTCGCTCCTCATGCGGTTCATGACCTATCTCAGCCTTCGGCCGCATTCCCGAGGGCATGGACGTCTTCGTGCACCCGGTGGCGCTCGCGGGCTGGGTGGGGCTCTTCGTGACCGCGCTCAACCTCTTTCCGGTGGGGCAGCTCGACGGCGGCCGCATCGCCTACGCGCTCTTCGGCCCGCAGCACCGGCGGGTGTCCGTGGGCACCTTCCTGGCGCTGGTCGCGCTCGGCGCGGTGACCGGCTCGCCGAACTGGTTCGTCTTCGCGGGCGTCGTCGCGCCTGCTGGTGGGCTTTCACCACGCGCCGCCGATGGACGACATCACCCCGCTCTCTCCGGGGCGCTACGCGGTGGGCCTGGGCTGCCTGGTGCTGCTGGTCCTGCTCATTCCCCCCGTGCCTTTCTCGTTCATCTAGGGCCGGCGCGTATAATTCAAAGGAGCACGCCATGAGCGACGCCACCGCGAGCCCGCACCCCCGACACCTCACCGTGAACGGCCGGACCTATGACTGGCCCCGGCAGCCTCTGGTCGTGGTCTGCGTGGACGGCTGCGAGCCGGACTATCTCACCCAGGCCGTCGCCGCCGGCGCCATGCCCTGGCTCGGCCCCACCCTCGCACCGCGGCACCAATCGCCTCGCGGACTGCGTGATCCCGAGCTTCACCAATCCCAATAACCTGTCCATCGTGACCGGCGCGCCGCCGGCGGTGCACGGGATCTGCGGCAACTACTTCTGGGACGCGGACGCGGGGGTGGAGGTCATGATGAACGACCCCAAGTACCTCCGCACCGAGACCATCCTGGCCGTCGTTCTCTCAGGCGGGGGCGCGCGTGGCCGTGGTCACCGCCAAGGACAAGCTGCGCCGGCTCCTGGGCGAGGGGCTCCGCCTGGGCGCGGACGGCACCGCCGTCTGCTTTTCCTCGGAGCGCGCCGCCGAGACCACGCGGGTGGAGCACGGGCTCGACCAGGCCGCCGCCTGGCTGGGCCGCCCGGTGCCGTCGGTGTACAGCGCCGACCTCTCGGAGTTCGTGTTCGCGGCGGGGGTGAAGCTGATGGAGACGGCGCGGCCGGATCTCCTCTACCTCTCCACCACCGACTACGTCCAGCACAAGCACGCGCCCGGCACCGCGGAGGCGAATGCCTTCTACCGCATGATGGACGGCTATCTCGCGCGGCTCGACGCGCTGGGCGCCACCGTGGCCCTCACCGCGGATCACGGGATGAACGGCAAGACCGATGCCGCCGGCCGCCCGCAGGTGATCTACCTGCAGGACGTGCTGGACGGCTGGATCGGCGCCGGGCGCGCGCGGGTGATCCTGCCCATCACCGATCCCTACGTCGTCCACCACGGCGCGCTCGGCTCCTTCGCCACCGTGCATCTGCCCCCCGGCGCCGATGTGGCCGGCACCGTCTCGCGCCTGGCCGCGCTCACGGGAATGGAGACGGTGCTGGACCGGGACACCGCCTGCCGGCGCTTCGAGCTGCCCGAGGACCGCATGGGCGACGTGGTGGCGGTGTCGCGGCGGGACTGGGTGCTCGGCACCAGCGAGGCCAGGCACGATCTCTCGGGTCTCGACGTGCCCCTCCGCTCCCACGGCGGGATCAGCGAGCAGCGGGTGCCGCTCCTGGTGAGCCGGCCCACGCCGACTCTGGCCGCCGACGCCCGCCTGCGCAACTTCGACATCTACGACGTGGCGCTGAACCACGTCGAGTGAGGGAGACGCCATGGCCGAGGTCCGCCGCGAGAGCATGCGCATCGCCGGAGAGCATGTCGGCTCCGCGCGCGTCATCGAGGTCGAGAATCCGTGGAACGGCGCGGTGGTGGGCACGGTGCCCAAGGCCACCGTGGCGGACGTCCGCCGCGCCTTCGCCGCCGCGCGCGCCTTCCGCTCGCCGCTGTCCCGGCACGAGCGCTCCGTGATTCTCGGCCGCGCCGCCGAGCGCCTCGCCGCTCGGCGCGAGGAGGTCTCGGACCTCATCACCGCGGAGTCGGGCCTCTGCAAGAAGGACACCCTCTACGAGGTGGGGCGCGCCTGCGACGTCTTCACCTTCGCCGCCCACGCCGCGCTCAGCGACGACAGCCAGACCTTTCCCTGCGACGTGAGCGCCCAGGGCCGGCGCCGGCGCATCTACACGCAGCGCGAGCCCCTGCGCGCCATCGCCGCCATCACCCCGTTCAACCATCCGCTCAATCAGGTCGCCCACAAGGTGGCGCCCGCCATCGCCACCAACAACAAGATGGTGCTCAAGCCCTCGGAGAAGACGCCGCTCACCGCGCTTCTCCTCGCGGACGTGCTCTACGACGTGGGGTTGCCGCCCGCCATGTTCTCGGTGGTGACGGGCGATCCCGCCGAGATCGCGGACGAGCTCATCACCAACCCGGACTCCGAGCTGATCACCTTCACCGGCGGCGTGGAGATCGGCAAGCTCATCGCCTCGAAGATGGGCTATCGCCGCGCCGTCCTCGAGCTGGGCGGCAATGACCCCCTCATCGTGATGGAGGACGCCGATCTCCAGGAGGCCTCGACACTCGCGGTGTCCGGCGCCTACAAGAACTCCGGCCAGCGCTGCACCGCGGTGAAGCGCATCCTCGTCCAGGAGTCGGTGGCCGCCCGCTTCGTGGATCTCCTGGTGGAGAAGACGCGGCTGGTGAAGTACGGCGATCCCATGGATCCCACCGTGGAGATGGGCACCGTGATCGACGAACGGGCGGCGCGTCGCTTCCAGGCCCTGGTGGAGGACGCGGTGGGGCGCGGCGCCCGGCTTCTTTACGGCAACGAGCGGCGCGGCGCGCTCTATAGCCCCACCGTGCTCGACCGGGTGCCCGCCGACTGCGAGCTGGTGGCGCGCGAGACCTTCGGCCCGGTGGCCCCCGTGATACGCTTCGGCGACATCGAGGAGGCGATTCGCATCGCCAACGGGACGCCGTACGGCCTCTCCTCCGCCGTGTGCACCAATCGCTGGGACTGGATCACCCGCTTCGTGGGCGGGCTCGAGGTGGGAACGGTGAACGTCCGCGAAGTGCCCGGTTACCGGCTGGAGAGCTCGCCCTTCGGCGGGATCAAGGACTCGGGCCTGGGCTACAAGGAGGGCGTGCTCGAGGCGATGAAGAGCTTCACCAACGTCAAGACGTACTCGCTGCCCTGGCCGTGATCGCGTCCGCGCGCGCCGTCATCATCGGCGGCGGCATCATCGGCACCTCCGTCGCCTACCATCTCGCGCGCCTGGGTTGGCGTGATGTCGTGCTGCTGGAGCAGGGGAGCCTCTCCGGCGGCACCACCTGGCATGCGGCAGGACTGGTCGGCCAGCTCCGCTCCTCCGCGAACTTCACCCGCCTCATCCGTTACAGCGCCGAGCTCTACGAGCGGCTCGAGGCGGAGACGGGCAAGGCCACCGGCTTCAAGCGCTGCGGGAGCCTCTCGGTCGCGCGCACCACGGAGCGCATGACCCAGCTCAAGCGCAATGCCTCGCTGGCGCGCTCCTTCGGCATCGAGGCCCACGTGATCGCGCTGGACGAGGCGAAGCGCCGCTATCCCTTGCTGCGCACCGACGATCTCGTGGGCGCGGTGTGGATCCCCTCCGACGGCAAGGCCAATCCCGCCGACATCACCCAGGCGCTCGCCACCGGCGCCCGCGCCGCCGGCGCGCGTATCCTCGAGAAGGTCGAGGTGAAGGGGGTGACGGTGTCCGACGGCCGCGTGACGGGGGTGGAGACCGCGGAGGGCACCATCGCCACCGAGATCGCGGTGAACTGCGCCGGCATCTGGGCGCGGGAGCTGGGCCGCCGGAGCGGGGTCACCGTCCCGCTGCACGCCTGCGAGCACATGTACATGGTGACCGAGCCCATCGCGGGCGTGACGCCGGATCTCCCCGTCCTGCGGGATCCGGACGGCCACATCTACTTCAAGGAAGAGGTGGGCGGCATCCTCATGGGCGGCTTCGACCCCTGGGCCAAGCCCTGGGGGGTGGGCGGCATCCCCGCCGATTTCTCCTTCGGCACGCTGCCCGAGGACTGGGACAAGTTCGAGATCCTCATGACGCAACGCGATCCAGCGCGTGCCCGCGCTGGAGACGGCGCCGGTGCGCCTCCTCATGAACGGCCCCGAGAGCTTCACTCCCGACAACTACTTCATCCTCGGCGAGGCGCCGGAGGTGCGTCGCTACTATGTCGGCGCCGGCTTCTGCTCGGGGGGCATTGCCGCCGCCGGCGGCGCCGGGCAGGCGCTGGCCCAGTGGATCGTGGCCGACCGGCAACCCATGGACCTCTGGCCCGCCGACATCCGGCGCTTCGCGCCCTTCCACGGTGATCCCGCCTTCCTGCGCGAGCGCGCCAGCGAGGGGGTGGGCGTGCACTACTTCGTGGCCTTCCCCAACCGCGAGCTCACCACCGGGCGGGGCCTGCGGCGCTCGCCGCTGCACGACCGGCTCGCCGCCAAGCGCGCCTGCTTCGGGGCCAAGATGGGCTGGGAGCGCGCCAACTGGTTCGCGCCCGCCGGCGTGGCGCCCGAGACGGAGTATTCCTTCGGCCGCCAGAACTGGTTCCCCTACTCGGCGGCCGAGCATCGCGCCGCGCGGGAGGCGGTGGCGCTCTTCGATCAGACCTCGTTCGGCAAGCTTCTCCTCCAGGGCAAGGACGCCGAGGCCGTGCTGCAACGCCTCTGCGCCAACGACGTGGCGGTGGCGCCGGGACGAGTGGTCTACACCGGCCTCCTGAACGAGCAAGGCACCTACGAGAGCGACGTCACCGTGACTCGATTGTCCAACGACTGCTATCTGATAGTCACCGGCGCCGCGCAGACCACGCGCGACGCCCACTGGATTCGCCGCCAGCTTCCGCCCGATGCCCACGCCATCCTCACCGACGTGACCGGCGCCTGGGCGGTGCTGGGGCTCATGGGGCCGAGCTCGCGCGCGCTCCTCGGGGAAGTGTCCGGCGCGCCGCTCGACAATGCCGCCTTCCCTTTCGCCACCATGCAGGAGATCGCCATCGCGGGCGCCCCCGTGCGCGCGGCGCGCATCACCTATGTCGGCGAGCTGGGCTGGGAGCTCTACGTGCCGGTGGAGTTCGCCGCGCGCGTGTACGACGCGCTGGAGGCGGCGGGCGCGGAGTTCGGCTTGGTGGACGCGGGCTACTACGCGCTGGATACTCTTCGAATGGAAAAGGCGTACCGCGCGTGGGGGCGCGAGCTCACCACCGATGACACGCCGCTGGAGGCCGGCCTCGGCTTCGCGGTGGCGTGGAACAAGCCGGGCGGCTTTCTGGGCCGCGAGGCCCTGCTGCGGCAGCGGGACCAGCCGCTCGCCAAGCGTCTGGTCACCTTCGTGCTCGACGACCCCGAGGCCCTGCCACTGGGCGACGAGGCCATCTTCCACGAGAACAACCTGGCCGGGTCCGTCACCTCCGCCGGCTACGGGCATGCGCTGGGCCGGGCGGTGGTCATGGGCTATCTCCGCCTGCCGGAGGGGGCGCGCGGCGGGATCGACGCGCGCTTCGTGACGGAGGCGAAGTTCGAGCTGGAGATCGCGGGCGACCGGTTCACCGCGCGCGGGAGCCTGCGCGCGCCCTATGACCCGCAGGCGCTGCGGGTGAAGAGCTAGAGGAGCCGCGATGGAGCCCTTTCTCCTGACGCCGGGACCGCTCACCACCTCGCTCACCACCAAGCAGGCCATGCTGCGCGACTGGGGCTCGCGGGACGCGGAGTTCATCCGCCTCAACGCGCGGGTACGCGAGCGGCTGGTCGAGCTCGCGGGCGGGCGCGGCACTCATGTCTGCGTCCCGCTCCAGGGCAGCGGGACCTTCATCGTGGAGGCCATGCTGGCGACCATGGTGCCGCCCGCGGGGAAGGTGCTCCTCCTCGTCAACGGCGCCTATGGCAAGCGCATGATCCGCATGTGCGAGTATCACCGCCGCGCCCATATGGCGATCGAGGTACCCGAGGACCAGCCGGTGGATCCGGCCGCGGTGGACGCCGCGCTGGTCGCGGACCCGGCCCTCACCCACGTGGCGGTGGTGCACTGCGAGACCACGTCGGGCGTGCTGAATCCCCTGGCCAAGGTCGCGGAAGTCGTCGCGCGGCGGGGGCGCCGGCTTCTCGTCGACTCCATGAGCGCGTTCGGGGCGATTCCGCTGGACGCCGCGCGGATTCCCTTCGACGCCATGGTGTCCTCGGCGAACAAGTGCCTCGAAGGCGTGCCGGGCATGGGCTTCGCGATCATCCGCCGGACCGCGCTGGAGGCGGCCCGGGGCCATTGCGGCTCGCTGTCGCTGGACCTGCACGATCAGTGGGCGGCCATGGAAAAGACGGGGCAGTGGCGCTTCACGCCGCCCACCCACGTCATCGCCGCCCTGGACCAGGCGCTGGCCGAGCATGCGGCGGAAGGGGGCGTGGAGGGGCGGGGCGCCCGCTATGCGCGGAATTGCGGCATCCTCGTCTCGGGGCTCCGCGCGCTCGGCTTCGTGACCCTGCTGCCGGACGCCTTGCAGGCGCCCATCATCGTGACGGTTCGCATGCCCGCCGATCCCGCGTTCCGGTTCGAGACCTTCTACGACCGGCTTGCCGAGCGCGGCTACGTGATCTATCCCGGCAAGCTCACCGTGGCCGACAGCTTCCGCATCGGCTGCATCGGGCGTGTGGGGGAGGCGGAGATGCGCGGCGTGCTCGACGCCATCCGGGACATCCTCGAGGACATGGGCGTGAGCCGCTGCGGTCCCGCCTGACCGCTATTGCCCAGGTCCTTGAACCCCCGTAAGATTCCCCCGCCTTGAGAAAGCCAGGGTCCGAAGCCGGCGCCGATCCGAGCGAGCTCGAGGCGCTGATCCGCAAGGGAGAGATCGACACCGTCCTCACCGTCTTTCCCGATCACCTCGGCCGTCTCCTGGGCAAGCGGGTGGTGGGCCGCTACTTCCTCGATCATGTCCTCGCCGATGGCGTGCATGCCTGCATCTATCTCTTCACGGTGGACATGGAGATGGAGCCCCTGCCGGGCTTCACGCTCACGTCGTGGGAGCGCGGCTACGGCGACATGAAGCTCGTGCCGGACCTCGGCACCTGGCGGCGCATCCCGTGGCTGTCCCGGACCGCGCTGGTGTTCTGCGACGTCTTCACCGAGGAGGGCGAGCCCATCGAGGAAGCGCCGCGCTGGATCCTGCGCCGGCAGGTGGAGCGCGCGGCCAAGGCCGGTTACGTGGTGAAGACCGCCTCCGAGCTCGAGCTCTATCTCTTCCGCGAGTCGTTCGACGAGGCGCGCGCGAAACGGTACCTGGATCTCACCCCGGTGTCGGGCTACCGCGAGGACTACCACATCCTCCAGACCTCCAAGGAGGAGGGGCTGGTCCAGGCCATCCGCAACCACATGGAGGCGGCGCGGGTGCCGGTGGAGTTCTCCAAGGGCGAGTGGGGCAAGGGGCAGGAGGAGATCAACCTCCGCTACGCCGAGGCGCTGGAGATGGCGGACCGTCACGCGCTGTACAAGCACGGCGTGAAGGAGATCGCCTGGCAACAAGGCTCCTCGGTGACCTTCATGGCGAAGTACGACATGGGCGCGGCGGGGTCGTCCTGTCACGTCCACTCCTCGCTGTGGGACCGCCGGACGGGCAAGGGGCTCTTCGCCGCGCGGGGCTCGCGCCGGGGCACGCCGCTCTTCCAGCAGTGGCTGGCCGGGCAGCTGGCGATGGCGCGGGACTTTGCCCTTCTCTACGCGCCCACCGTCAACTCGTACAAGCGCTACCAGTCGGGCTCCTTCGCGCCCACCCGCATCGCGGCGGGCTGGGACAATCGCACCTGCGGCTTCCGCGTCTGCGGCGAGGACGCCGGGTTCCGTGTGGAGAACCGCATCCCCGGCGCCGACGCCAATCCCTACCTGGCCTTCGCCGCCACCATCGCGGCGGGACTCTACGGGATCGAGAAAAAGCTCCCGGCGCCGCGGGCCTATGAGGGCAACGCCTACGAGGACGCGAAGCTCGCCCAGGTGCCGAAGACCTTCCGCGAGGCGCTCGACACGCTGGAGCGCTCCAAGGTCGCGCGCGAGGCCTTCGGCGCGCGCGTGGTGGCGCACTATCTCCGGCTGGGCCGGCTCGAGCAGCAGGCCTTCGACCAGGTGGTCACGGACTGGGAGCTGAGCCGCCATTTTGAAAGGATCTGAGAACGACATGGCAGGACGACTCAAGGGCAAGGTCGCGCTGATCACCGGCGCGGGGATGGGCATGGGCCGCGAGGCCTCGGTGCTGTTCGCCGAGGAAGGCGCGCGCGTGGTGGTGGCGGACATCAATGCGAAGGCGGCGGGCGAGACGGTGGAGCTGGTGAAGAAGGTGGGCGGGCAGGCGCTCGCCGTCACCGGGGACGTGGCGGTGGAGGCGGACGTGAAGCGCATGATCGAGGAGGGCGTGGGCGCTTTCGGGGGGCTGCACGTCCTCTACAACAATGCGGGCGTGCTGTGGAAGGACAAGGATCGCGGGGTGCTGGAGACCGACGGCGTCCAGTGGGACCGCGTGATGGGGATCAACCTCAAGTCGGTGTTCTGGGTGACCAAGCACGGTATCCCGCACCTGCGCGCGGCGGGCGGCGGCTCCATCATCCTGATCGGCTCGGTGTCTGCGCTGGCCGGCTTCACGCGGGCCCAGGACGCCTATACCGCGGCCAAGGGCGCGCTGATCTCGCTCAACAAGTCTCTGGCCATCCAGTTCGCCAAGGATGGCATCCGCTCCAACGTGATCCATCCGGGGATCGTCGAGACCCCGTTGCAGGCCCCCTACCTCACCGACGAGCTGCGGGCCGAGTTCAAGACGGGCATCCCGCTCGGCCGCATCGGCCAGCCGCGGGACATCGCCTATGCCGCGCTCTACCTCGCCTCCGACGAGTCGGGCTTCATGACCGGCGCGGAGATGATCGTGGACGGCGGCTTCATGGCCCAGTAACACTTCAATCGGTATGGTAGTCTCTGGCATCGCCACGAAGGCCCACTCGAAGGAGGCACGCATGCTGAAGCGCACCTGGCTCGCCGCCCTGCTCGCGGTGGTCGCTACCGCGCTCGTCGCGGCACCCGCCGTCGCCCAGAAGCAGACGGTCGTGGTGTACACCGCGATCGAGAACGAGCAGATCACCGAGTACATGAAGGCGCTGAACAAGACCCTGCCGAACCTGGACGTCAAGCTCCTGCGTCTGTCCACCGGCGACGTCTCCGCCCGGTTCATGGCGGAGAAGGACAATATGCAGGCCGACGTGATCTGGGGCGTGGGGGCGACCAACCAGCTCATCTTCAAGAACGCGGGCCTCCTGGAGCCGTACGCGCCCAAGGGCCTTGAGCGCGTGCAGCCGCTCTTCCGCGACAAGGCGAATCCGCCCGCCTGGGTGGGGATCGACATCTTCATGTCCGCCTTCTGCTTCAACACCGAGGTGGGCAAGAAGAACAACCTGCCCAAGCCCGAGTCCTGGGCGGATCTCACCAAGCCCGTGTACAAGGGCCACGTGGTGATGCCGAACCCGGCCAGCTCGGGGACGGGGTATCTGTCGGTGGCGTCCGTCCTGCAGCGCATGGGCGAGGCTGAAGGGTGGAAATATCTGGATGCCCTCAATGTCAATATCGCGGAGTACACCAAGTCCGGCTCCAAGCCCTGCAAGGACGCGGCGGCGGGCGAGCGGGGCATCGGCGTCTCCTTCGAGTACGTGGCGCTCGAGATGAAGAAGAAGGGCAGCCCGGTCGAAATGGTGCTGCCCAAGGAGGGCGCGGGCTACGAGATGGAGGCCAACGCGCTGACCAAGAAGGGCGCGAAGAACCCGGCGGCCAGGCAGTTCCTGGACTGGGCGGTGAGCGACGAGGCCATGGCGATGTACGCCAAGTACTTCGCCGCGGTGGCGGTGGCGGGCTTCCCGGTGCCCGAGGGTTTACCAAAGGACATCAGCAAGGTGGTCTATCCCAACGACTTCGACTGGTCGGCGAAGAACCGCGAGCGGATCCTCGCCGAGTGGAGCAAGCGATACGCGAAGTAGCCTGATGTCGAGCGCGGCGGCCGCGTCCTCTCCCTATGCCAGGCGGGGCGGCGCGGCCGCTTCTCTCGATCTCGACGCCGGCCTCCGCCTCCTCGGCTACGCGAGCTTCCGGCCGGGCCAGCGCGAGGCCATCGACACGCTGGTCAACCAGGGCCGGCTGCTGCTGGTCGCGCCCACCGGCGGCGGCAAGAGCCTGATCTACCAGCTTCCCGGGAGCCTGCTGTCGGGCACCAGCCTCGTCATCTCGCCGCTGGTCGCGCTCATGCACGATCAAGTCGCCGCGCTCACCGCGCGCGGCGTGGCCGCCACCTATCTGGCGGGGACGCTCACCCCCGAGGAGCTGCGCGCGCGCATGGCGCGGCTGGCCGCGGGCGCCTTCAAGCTCGCCTACGTGGCCCCGGAGCGCCTGGGCTTCCCGGGCTTTCGCGCGCTCGTGCGTGAGCTGGACTGCCCGCTGGTTGCCGTGGACGAGGCCCACTGCATCAGCGAGTGGGGGCATGACTTTCGTCCGGAGTATCTCCAGATCGGCGCGCTGCTCGCCGAGCTGCCGCGGGCCCGCGTGCTGGCCTGCACCGCCACCGCCACCCCGGTGGTGCGTGACGAGATCCTCGCGCGCCTCAACCTGCCCGCGGACACGCCCCAGCTCGTCCGCGGATTCGCGCGCCCCAATCTGGGGCTGCGCGCGGTGGAGACGAATCACGCGCGCGAGCGGAACCGGCAGGTGGACGAGGTGCTGGCGGAGACGCTGGGGCGCCCCGGGGCCGGTCGGGGCACCGCCATCGTCTACGCCTCCACCCGCAAGTCGGCCGAGGAGGAAGGCGCGCGGCTCGCCGGCCTCGGCTGGCGCGCCGCCGTCTATCACGCGGGGCTCACCCCCGCCGAGCGCGACCGCGCCCAGGGGCGCTTCGCGTCGGGCGATGCGGAGGTCGTAACCGCCACCAATGCGTTCGGCATGGGCATCGATCGGCCCGACGTGCGCGCGGTGATCCACCTCGCGCCGCCGAGCTCGCTCGAGGCCTACTACCAGGAAGTGGGCCGCGCGGGGCGGGACGGCGAGCCGGCGGTGGGTCTCCTCTTCACCTCCTCGCGCGATCTGCCGCTCCGTCGCGCGCTCCTCGAGCGAGGCAGCGAGGGCGCGCCGCCCCCCGTGCCCGAGGTGCTCGAGCACAAGTGGGGACTCTTCCTCGAGCTGGTGCGGTGGGCGGAGGGCGGCTCCTGCCGTCACGACGCCATCCTCCGCTACTTCGGGGACGAGGCGGAGACCCTGCATGGCTGCGGCCGCTGCGACGTCTGCCTCGCGCTCGCGGATCCTGCCGCCGTCGCCGCGGGGCTCGACGCGGATGCGACCACGCTGGTCGTTCGCAAGGCGCTGTCCGGCGTGGCCCGCGTCCACGAGCGCTTCGGGCTCGGCACCGCCGTGAAGCTGGTCCACGGCGAGGCGGATCCCCGGCTGGAGCGCGCCGGGCTCACCCGCGTTCCTACCTTCGGCAATCTGCGCGAGTACGGCGAGGAGTGGATTCTCGGCGTGCTGCGCCGCTGCGTGGCCGCGGGTTGGGTGAGCTTCAGCGGCGGCGACCGGCCGGTGGTGGTGCTCACCGACGCGGGCCGGGCGGTGATGAAGGGCGAGCGTCCGGCGCGGATCTTGCTGCCCCCGCTGGGTGGGGAGGCCCGCCCGGCGCGAGGCCGCCGGCCCGCGCGCGGGGCGGCCCCGCCGGTGGAGGACGCGTCGGGGCCCGTGACGGAGGCCCTGTTCGAGGCGCTGCGCCGCCATCGCCTGACGCTGGCGCGGGCGGAGGGCGTGGCCCCCTTCATCATCGCCAGCGACCGGACGCTGCGCGACATCGCGGCCCTCCGACCCGCCACGCTCGACGACCTGCGGCGCGCCTATGGCATCGGCGAGCACAAGGTGGCGCGCTATGGGGCGGGCTTCCTCGAGGTGGTGGCCACTCATGGCTAGCCCGGCGGGGGCGACGGCGGCCGCCGCGCGGCCGGCCGCCGTCGCGCTGGAAGGCATCGCCAAGAAATTCGGCGTCTTCATCGCGCTGCGCGGCGTTTCGCTCTCGGTGGAGCCGGGCGAGTTCGTCTGCTTCCTTGGCCCCTCCGGCTGCGGCAAG
This sequence comes from uncultured Candidatus Rokubacteria bacterium, assembly GCA_963733725.1. Classification (GTDB taxonomy): domain Bacteria; phylum Methylomirabilota; class Methylomirabilia; order Rokubacteriales; family CSP1-6; genus DASRWT01. The sequence continues at coordinate 74,869 of CAVTFC010000013.1, forward strand.
ACCACACTGCTTCGCATCATCGCGGGGCTGGAGCGGCAGAACGCCGGGGTAGTCATGATGGGGGGGCGCGACGTCTCCGCCTTGCCCGCCGCCCAGCGCAACTACGGCATCGTCTTCCAGTCCTACGCTCTCTTTCCCAATCTCACCGTGGCCCGCAATGTCGGCTATGGGCTCGAGACGCGCAAGGCGGCGAGGTCCGACGTCGCGCGACGTGTAGACGAGCTGCTCGACCTCGTCGGGCTGCGGCATCACCGGGCAAAGTATCCCGCCCAGCTCTCCGGCGGCGAGCAGCAGCGGATCGCGCTCGCCCGGGCGCTGGCGCCCTCGCCCGCGCTGCTGCTCCTCGACGAGCCGCTGTCCGCGCTCGACGCGCGGGTGCGCCAATCGCTGCGCCACGAGATTCGCGCGCTCCAACGCCGCCTCGGGGTCACCACCATCATGGTGACCCATGATCAGGAAGAAGCGCTCGCCATGGCGGACCGCATCGTGGTGATGAACCACGGCGTGGTCGAGCAGGTGGGTCCGCCCGCCGAGGTCTACATGCGCCCGCGCTCCCCCTTCGTGGCCCGCTTCGTGGGCCAGATGAACTTCCTCGACGCCGTGGCGGGCCCGCGGCCCGGCTCCGCCCACATGGGCGCGGTGGAGCTGACCTTGCCCGCCGGCCGCGAGGCGGAGGCGGCCGCCGCCGGCCCCGGCGCCCCCCTCACCCTCGCCATCCGCCCGGAAGAAATCGTGGTGGGGCCCGCCGCGCAGGGCGCGCCGAATCGCCTCGCCACCCGCATCCGGAGCATCCAGTTCCTGGGCTCCTTCACGCGGCTGGTGCTGGTGATCCCCGGCGAGGGCGAGCGCGTGATCGAGTGCGACGTGGCGGCCACCGCCTTCGCCGAGCTGGACGCGGCGGAGGGCGCCGAGCTGTCCCTGGCGCTCCCTCCCGACTCGTTGCGCGTGTTCCGCAAAGAGGGCTAGGGCGTGGCCGCGGTCTCCCGTGAAGCCGATCCCACCATCCCCGACCGGGTGGTGCGGCATCGCCTCGGGCGCGAGGACGTGCTCCGCGCCGTCCTCGTGGTCGCGTTCGGCCTCGTGCTCTACCTCTTCATCCTCCTGCCCATGGCCAAGATGATCTGGCGCAGCCTGCTCGACGCCACCGGGCAGTGGGTGGGCCTCGCCAACTACGCCCGCTACTTCGGGACGCCCGCCATCGCGGTGTCCATCACCAACAGCCTCTGGGTCGCGCTGGTGTCCACCGTGCTCACGGTGGGGCTGGCCTTCGGCTACGCCTATGCGGTCACGCGGACCCGGATGCCGGCCAAGGGCTGTTCCGCGTGGTGGCCATGCTGCCCATCTTCGCGCCGTCCCTCGTGCAGGCCTTCGCCTTCGTCTACGTCTTCGGCAATAACGGCATCTTCACGCGCGCCACCGGGGTGAACGTGGGCATCTACGGCGCCAAGGGCATCATCCTCGCCGAGGTGTTCTACTGCTTCCCCCACGCGCTGCTCATTCTGATCGCCGCGCTCTCCGCCACCGACGCGCGCCTCTACGACGCCGCCCGCACGCTGGGGGCCTCGTCGCCCAAGACCTTCCTCACCGTCACCCTTCCCGGCGTGAAGTTCGGCCTGGTGAGCGCCTCCTTCGTGGTCTTCACCACCGTCATCACCGACTTCGGCGCGCCCAAGGTGATCGGCGGGAAGTTCTCGGTGATGGCGACCGAGATCTACAACCAGGTCTCGGGCCAGCAGAACTTCACCATGGGGGCGACGGTGTCGGTGGTGCTCCTGATCCCGGCCATCCTCGCCTTCGTGGTGGACCGGATCGTGCAGCGCCGCCAGTACGCGCTGGTCACCGCCTCCGCGCGGCCACTGGTGCCGGCGCCGCGGCCCAGCCGGGACTGGGCCGCCACCGTCTACTGCCTCCTCGTCGCCCTGGTGATCGCGGGCATCTATGCCGTCATCCTGGTGGCGTCGCTGGTGCACCGCTGGCCATACAACCTCGGGCTCACGCTGAAGCACTACGCGTTCGACACCGTGGGCGGCTATACGCCGATCTGGAACAGCCTCCACGTGGCGCTGTGGACGGCGGTGGTGGGGACGGTGCTGACCTTCGGCGGCGCCTACGTGGTGGAGAAGTGCCGCACTCCCGCCAATGGGCTGCTCTATCTCCTGTCCATCCTGCCGGTGTCCATTCCCGGCATGGTGCTGGGCCTCGCCTATATCTTCACCTTCAATGCGCCGGGGAGCCCGCTCAACCTGCTGTACGGAACGCTCGCCATCCTCGTGGTGTCCAATGTCATCCACTACTTCACGGTGGGCTTCCTCACCGCCACCACCGCGCTCAAGCAGATGGACGCGGAGTTCGAGAACGTGTCCGCCTCGCTGGGGGTGCCGTTCTACCGGACTTTCTGGCGGGTGACGGTGCCGATCGCGCTGCCCTCCATCGTGGCCATCAGCATGTACTTCTTCCTCAACGCCATGGTGACGCTCTCGGCGGTGGTATTCCTGGTGGCGCCGGGCACCGAGCTGGCCGCGGTGGCGGTGCTCCTGATGGACGATGCCGGCGACACCGCGCAGGCCGCCGCCATGTCGGTGCTCATCATCGCCACCGGGCTCGGGGTGCGGTTCCTGTACTGGCTGGCCATGAAGGGTGTGACGCGGCGGACCCAGGCATGGACGCAGACCGGCGCGCTGCCGGCTACCGGAGGACCGTCATGAACGTGATGAACCTCAATCAGTATCGCGGGCGCTTCTTCGAGGTGCTGCAGGAGACGGCGCAGAGCCAGACCGCGGTGATGACCATCGGTCCCGGGGAGGACGCGGGCCCCGAGGAGGTGCACGCCGGCGACCAGATCATCTACGTGATCGAGGGCGAGGCCCGCGTGCGGCTGGGCGAGGCCACGCAGTGCGGCGGGCCGGGCGCTTGCGTGCTGATTCCCGCGGGGACGCGGCACCACGTGGAGAACACGGGGCGGACGCCGCTGTTCTGCCTGACCGTGTACGCGCCCCCGGTGTACTGAAACCCCGGTGTCCTGAGACCAAGGAGAGCTCCCGTGTCCCTTCATGGAAAGACGGCGCTCGTCACCGGTGCCGCCCGCGGGATCGGGCTGGCCATCGCGCAGCGCCTCGCCGCCGACGGCGCCCGCGTGGCGGTGCTCGATCTCGATCGTCCGGGCGCGGAGGCCGCCGCCAAGGCGCTGGGGCCGGAGACGCTGGCCCTGGTGGCCGACGTGACGCGAGTCCGCCGAGGTGGAGCGCGCGGTCGGAGACGTGATGGCGCGCTGGCAGCGGCTGGACGTGCTGGTGAACAATGCCGGCATCACCGGCCGCTCGTTTCCCGTGTGGGAGCTCACCGACGAGGACTGGCAGCGGGTCATCGACGTGGACCTCTCGAGCGTCTTCTACTGCTGCCGGGCCGCGGTGAAGGTGATGCTGAGCCAGGGGAGCGGCCGCATCGTGAACATCGCCTCCATCGCGGGCAAGGAGGGCAACCCGACGCTCGTGCCCTACTCCAGCGCGAAGGCGGGTGTGATCGGGCTGACCAAGGCGCTAGCGAAGGAAGTGGCCACTCGCGGCATCTTCGTCAACGCGGTGGCGCCGGCGGTGATCGGCACCGAGCTGCTCAAGCAGATGGAGCCGAGCACGGTGGATCTTCTCGTCTCCAAGATTCCCATGGGGCGGGTGGGGCGTCCGGAGGAGGTGGCCGCCCTCGTGGCCTGGCTCGCGTCCGACGAGTGCTCGTTCAGCACCGGCGCCGTCTACGATCTCTCCGGCGGCCGTGCCACCTACTAGCGCCGTGCTCACCACGGACCGCGCGGGCGGCGGCGGCCTCGCCCTGCTCGCGCTGGGCGTGCTCTGGGAAAGCCGCCGGCTCCCCGTCGGCACCTGGCGCGAGCCGGGTCCCGGCGCGGTGCCGGTGGGCCTGGCGCTGGTGGCGCTCGCCCTCGGGGTGGCGCTCGTCGCGCGCGGCGGGAACGCGCCGCTGCTCGGCGGCATGGGCTGGAGCGAGGCGCCGCGCGCCCTGGTGGTGGTGGCGGCGCTCGCCTTTCTCGCGCTGGCCTTCGAGCGCCTCGGTTATCGCGTGAGCGTCTTCGCCACCGTGCTGTTCCTGGTGTCGGCGGTGGAGCGGCGGCCACCGCTGGCGGCTCTGGTCTACGCGGCCGGCATTTCCGGGGGCAGCTACTTTCTCTTCAATACGCCTCCTGAAGGTCCCGCTGCCGCGGGGCCCCTTCGGGCTCTGAGCGCGGCGGTGCCGGAAACCCTCCAGAACCTGGCGCTGGGCTTCGGCGTCGCGCTGCAGCCGGCCATGCTCTTCTACGCCTTCGCCGGCTGCGTGATCGGCACCCTCGTGGGGGTATTGCCGGGGGTGGGACCGCTGGCCGGCATCAGCCTGCTGCTTCCCGCCACCTTCGGGCTGGACGCCACGCGCGCCATCGTGCTGCTGGCCGGCATCTACTATGGCGCCATGTACGGCGGCTCCACCACGTCCATTCTCATGCGTATTCCCGGGGAGGCCGCCTCGGTGATGACCTGCATCGACGGCTATGCCATGGCCCGCAAGGGGCGCGCGGGCGCCGCGCTCGCCATCGCGGCGGTGGGCTCCTTCGTGGCGGGGACGCTCTCGGTGGTGGCGCTGATGCTGCTGGCGCCGCCGCTCGCCACTCTCGCGCTGCGCTTCGGGCCTCCCGAGTATGCCGCGCTGCTCCTCCTGGGGCTCCTGGTCCTCGCGTACATGAGCGGCGGCTCCATGCTGAAGTCGCTGGCCATGGCGGCGCTGGGGCTGCTGCTCGGGATGGTGGGGATCGATCAGATGTCCGGCTACTTCCGCTTCGCCTACGGCGTGGTCGAGCTGGGCGACGGTCTCGGGGTGGTGCCGCTGGCGGTCGGCCTCTTCGGCATCGCGGAAGTGCTGCTCACCGCGGGCCAGGCCACGCCACCCGCGGTCCTGAAGCCGCGCCTCCGCGAGCTGTTCCCGTCGCGGCAGGAGTGGCGCGAGTCCTTGGCCCCCATCGGGCGCGGCACCGTGCTGGGCTTTCTCATCGGGATCATCCCCGGCTCGGCCCATATCATCTCGAGCTTCGTCTCCTACGCGGTGGAGCGGCGGCTGTCCCGGCGACCGGAGGAGTTCGGCCACGGCGCGGTGGCGGGCGTGGCGGGGCCCGAATCCGCCAACAATGCGGCCACCTCCGGCGCGTTCGTGCCCATGCTCGCGCTGGGCTTGCCCTCGGGTCCCATCCCCGCGGTGATGCTGGCGGCCATGATGGTGCACGGGGTCGCTCCCGGCCCGCTCCTCATCCAGCAGTCGCCCGCGCTGTTCTGGGGCTTCATCGCGTCCATGTACGTGGGCAATGTGATGCTGCTGGTGCTCAACCTGCCCATGGTCGGGCTCTTCGTGAACGTGCTGCGCGTGCCCTACGGGTTCCTCTACCCGGCCATCATCGTGTTCTGCGTGCTGGGTGTCTACGCCGTGAACGGCAGCATGGTGGACGTGTGGATCGCCATCGCGATGGGCGTGCTCGGCTGGCTGCTCCGCAAGCTGGAGTTCGAGACGGCGCCCATCGTGCTCGGGGCCATCCTCGCCCCCATGATCGAGATGAGCCTGCGCCAGTCTCTCGCCATGTCCGACGGCCACTATGCGATCTTTCTGACGCGGCCCATCTCGGCCGGCCTGCTGGCGGCCGGCGCCCTGCTGCTCTTGCTGGGCCTTCGATCCTGGATTCCCTTCGCCGACAAAGGAGCCGACGCATGAGAATTCTCCACTCCATCGCGTCTTCTCCTCGCCGTGGCATCCGGCGCCGTCCCGGGCGCCTCCGCCCAGGAGGCCGTTTCCCTCACGCCCCATCAGCATGGTGGTGCCGTTCCCGCCCGGCGGCATCGCCGACCTCACCGCGCGCCCGGTGGCGGCGGCGCTGGAGCGCACCCTCAAGAATCCCGTGGGCGTGGTCAACAAGACCGGCGCCGCCGGCGCGGTGGGCATGCAGTTCGTGGCCACGAGCAAGCCCGACGGCTATACGTCTCTTGCTCGCGCTGTCGAGCATCTCCATCATCCCCGAGGCGGACAAGCTCTTCGGCCGTCCGCCCGCGTTCACGGTGGACCAGTTCGCCCCCATCGCGCTGATCTCCGCGGATCCCACCGTCCTGGTGGTGCGGGCGGAGAGTCCCTGGAAGACGGCGAAGGACTTCATCGAGGACGCTCGCAACCGCTCTGGTCAGATCTCCTACTCGTCGTCCGGGATCTACGGAACCCTGCACATGGCCATGGAGCTCCTCTCGCATGCGGCCCAGATCAAGCTGCGCCACGTACCCTATGCGGGCGCCGGCCCCGCCCTCACCGCGCTGCTGGGCGGTCACGTGGACGCGCTCGCCTCCGGGCCCGCGGTGGTGTTGCCGCAGATCAAGGCGGGCAAGCTGCGCGCGCTCGCGGGCTGGGGGGAGGCGCGCGTGGCCGCCTTGCCCGAGGTGCCGACCTTCAAGGAGCTGGGCTATCCGGAGGCTGAGTTCTACATCTGGGCCGGCGTCTTCGCGCCGAAGGGTACCCCCGAGCCCGTGCTCGCCCGCTTGCGCGAGGGGCTGCGCGCCGCGGTGGCCGACCCCGAGTTCAAGGCGGCCATGGACAAGCTGGAGACGCCCATCGCCTTCAAGCAGGGGGAAGAGTTCGGCCGCTTCTTCGCCGCCGACGCGAAGCGCCTCGCCGAGGGAGTGCGAAAGGTCGGAAAGATCGAGGAGAAGAAGCCCTAGGCGCCCGCGAGGCAGGAACGCACCCGATGGGCCACGGGCGTCGGGATCCCCGACGCCCGTGGGGAGTGCTGATCAGGCCGCGGACGTGACCAGCCCTGCCTCGAACGCCCACCTGGTTACTGCGGCATATGAGGCAAGAGGCGTGCCGGATGGGGACCGACGCCTCGGCGCGTACTTAGCCGCGGCGCCGGAACCCGGCCCCAGAAATCGTAAACCGGCTCGACAGCCGGCGACCTCGCCCGCTCTAGATCCGGACGCCGAGCCGGAGCGCGGCGGCGAGCAGGGCAACCTTGGACACGGACTCCGTGATGCGGTCGTCCAGCGCCATCTCCACCGCCTCGCGGAGCGGCATGACGCGCCGCTCGAAGAACTCGTCGTCGTCGCCGGGCAGGGGATCGACGGCGAGGTCCTCCCCGATGAAGCAGTGCGCCTCCTCGTCGAGATAGGCGTTGGAGGGAAAAAAGCGAGTGAGGAAGGTGAGCCGGCCCGCGCGATAGCCGCCTTCCTCGCGCAGCTCACGCTGGGCCGCCGCCTCCGGGCTCTCCCCCGCCTGTCCACCGCCGCCCGGCAGCTCCCAGGAGTCGGCGCGCGCGAGATGGCGGAACTGGCGGATGAGCAGCACGTGGTCTCGATCCACCAGCGGCACCACGCCGACGGTGAGCCCCACGTGCAGCACGGGATAGGCGCGCTCCGCGCCGGTGGGGAGCCGCCACACGTCCTCGCGCAGCGTGAGCCGGCCCATCGAGCGTAGGGTGTCGGAGCGCAGGAATTCCCAGTCACGGGGCATGGGCGTCCTCCTCGCCCGCAATCTTACGTGATAGAGTTGGGCTCATGTCGCCCGAGCCCCAGGACGCGCTGATGGCCAAGCTGCTCCAGGCGATTGAGGTGTCCCTGCGGGCCACCGAGGCCTCGCGCGAGGCGGTGCAGGAGATCCTCCGGCGCGGGGCCGAGACCGGTATCTTCTTCGCGGGCGCGCGGAAGCCGGACGGCGGCGATGCCTTCGATCTCACCGAGCAGGATCGCGACTTTCTCCGCTCGCTCTCGATCCGTCCCGAACCGCGCGGCTGAGCCGATGCGCGGTCTCCTCGTCCTCGCCGCCCTGGCCGTGCTGATCCTCACGGTGTGGCCGCTGGTCCGGAGCGCGCTGGCGCGGATGGGCGGTCCCCGGCCGGTGGAGGGCGCCGGCGCGCGCGACGAGCTCGTGAAGGATCCCGTGTGCCAGACCTATGTGGTCCGCTCGCGGGCCATCCGGAACGAGGCGGGCGGGCGCTCCGTGTACTTCTGCAGCACGCGCTGCGCGGAGCAGTTCCGGGAGCGGGAGCGCTCCGCGTGAGGCTCGCGCTCTCGGGCGCCAGCGCGCCCGACTGGCCGCTCGACGACGAGCTCGCCGCCGCCGCGACCGCGGGCTACGAGGCCGTCGAGCTGTGGCTCCCCAAGCTCTGGGCCGGGCTGGAGCGCTCGGGGCCCGAGGCGGTGGCCGCGCTCCTCAAGCGCCGGAGTCTGGCCGCCGCCGCGCTCGCGCCCATCGCCGGCGTCACCTTCCGGGATCGCGCGGGGCTCGAGGCGGTGACGGCGGAGGTGCACGGCGCCGCCGCGCTGGCCCGCGGCCTCGGCGCCCCCTGGGTGGTGGTGCAGCCGGGCGAGCGGCCCGACGGCGCCGACGAGCGCGACGCCTTCCGCGAGGCGCGCCACACGTTCGGCCAGCTCGCTCTCGCGGTGGAGCGCTACGACGTCGGACTCGCCATCATGCCGATCGGCTACGCCTGGTCCTCGCTGCGTAATATCCGCGAGGCGGGCGACGTCATCGAGACCGTCGGGCGCCGCTCGCTCGGGCTGGCGCTGGACACCTTCCACATGCACGTGGCCGGCTCGCGGCCGGAAGATGTGGGCCGGCTCCGCGCGCGCTGGATCGGGCTCGTGCGGCTGGCCGACGCGCCGGCCGGAGAGGTGGAATCGCTCCGTGATCAGCACCGCCTTCCCCCGGGCGACGGCGTGATTCCGCTCGCCGAGATCGTGGGCCGGGTGCGCGGCGCTCGGCGCCGATGCCACCGCGGTGGTGGCCTGCCCGCTGCCGGGTGGGCACGGGGATGCCGCGGGCTGGGTGACGCGGCTTCGCGAGCGCGCCGCGGCGGTGCTCCGCGCGCCGATGCCGGCGGGGCGACGCTGAGCATGGACTGGGACCTTCTCGTCTGCGACCTCGACGGCACCCTGGTCGAGAAGAAGGCCGGGCTCGATCCCGCCCTCGTGGCGGGATTCCATCGCGCGCGCGAGCGCGGCCTGCGCATCGCGCTCGCCACCGGGCGCATGCCGCCGGGCGCGGAGCGCTTCCGCGAAGAACTGGGCTTGACCGACCCGTGCATCTTCTACAATGGGGCGCTCATCCGCGATCACGAAGAGGGCCGTGATCTCTTCTCTCTCACCCTGCCGCGAGGCCTTCTGGGCGCGATCTATCCCCTGTTCGTCAACGCGCCGGTCCACCCGCTCTTCTATCGGGACGACCATCTCTACTGTCTGGAGCACACGTTCCCGGTGCAGGAGTACGCGGACGAGCAGCGTCTCCGGGTGGAGGCGATCCTGGACCCCGACGACTTCCTCCGCCAGGGCGCCTTCGTGAAGAGCCTCTTCATCGGCCATCCCGCCACGCTGTCGCTGCTGCGCGCCGAGCTGGAGAGCGCGGTGCAGCCGGACGCGCGGCTGGTGATGACGCGCGCCGACTATCTGGAGCTCATCCCCGCGGCCGCGTCCAAGGGGGTGGCGCTCCGCCACCTCTGTGAGCACCTGGGCGTGCCGCTCCGCCGCACCATCGCGGTGGGAGATCAGGAGAACGACCTCGAGATGATCGAGGCCGCCGGCTTGGGCGTGGCGATGCCCGAGGCGCCGGCGCGCGTCCGCGCCGCCGCCGGCCGGGTGGCGCCGACCACCCGGGACGGCGGCTTGCTCGCGCTGTTCCGCGAGCTCATGCCCGAACGATTCGCCTGACGCCGTTGGGGGCGATGCGCCGGATCCTCATCGTCGACGACGAGCCCGAGATCGGGCGCATTTTGGGCCTGATTCTCCGCGGCGCCGGCTTCGAGGCGGCCGCGGTGGACGGCGGCCGGGCCGCCCTCGCGCATCTGGCCTCGTCCGCGACCGACCTCGTCCTGCTCGACGTGACCATGCCGGAGATCGATGGATTCGAGACTCTGCGCCGCATCCGGGAAGCTCCCGCCACCGCCCGACTGCCGGTGCTCATGCTCACCGCCAATGCCAGCGCCGCCGACCGGACCCGGGCCGAGAGCCTCGGCGCGGACGATTTCATCGCCAAACCCTTCGACCCCGCTGACGTGGTGGAGCGCGTCCGGGCGGCGCGCCTCGGTGCGATGAGATGACGACTCTCAACTGATCAGGAGGAGACCCGATGCCCCGAGTGCGCGAGATCGAGGACGACGGCGGCGACCCCATCCTCAAGGACATCTTCGCCAAGGAAACGGAGATCTTCGGCTATGTCCTGAATACCACCCGGGTGATGGCGCATACGCCGCCCATCCTCAAGGCGGCCAAGCAGCTGGGCGCGTCCATCGAGAAGTCCGGGCTCCTGCCCGCCCCTCTGATCCCGCTCCTGAACCTGCGCGTGGCCCTCATCAACGGGTGCCCCTTCTGAATCGACATCAATGCATCCCGGGGGATGCAAGCGGGGGCGTCCGACGACAAGATCCGGCAGGTGCCGACCTGGCGCGAGAGCAGTCTCTTCTCGCCCGTGGAGCGCGACGCGCTGGAGTACGCCGAGCGCATGACGGTGACCGGCGAGAAGGTCACCGACGAGCTCTTCGCGCGGCTGCGCGGGCACTTCAGCGAGGCGCAGATCGTGGAGCTGACCGCGGTGGTGGCGCTCGAGAACTTCCGCTCCAAGTTCAACCCGCCGCTGGGCATCGAGGCGCAGGGGTTCTGCGCGCTGCGCTGAGCGGGACGCCCCTGTTCCGGGCCTTCGGCCACCGGGCCGCGTCGGAGGGAAGCGTGCCGTGACCGCCGAGTCGTCCGTGCGTCTCTCCGAGGTGAGGATGGAGGCCGTGGGCAAGCGCTATGGCGACGCGTGGGTGGTCCACGACGTGTCGCTGTCCATTCTCCCCGGCGAGCTCTACACCGTGCTCGGACCCTCCGGCGGCGGCAAGACCACCTTGCTCCGCATGCTCGCGGGCTTCGCCCACCCCGACGCCGGCCGCATCCTCGTGGACGACGAGCCTCTCGACGCGGTCCCGCCGTCGGAACGGAATCTCGGCATGATCTTCGAGGGCTACGCGCTCTGGCCGCACCTGACGGTGTGGGAGCACGTCGCCTTCGGGCTTCGCGAGCGCCGCGTGCGCGGCCGGGAGCTTTCTCGGCAAGTCGGCGAGGCGCTCGAACAGGCCGGCCTCCGCGGCTTCGACGCGCGCCGGCCCGCTGCAGCTGTCCGGGGAGCAGTCGCTGCGGGTGGCGCTGGCCCGGACCTTGGTGGTCCGGCCGCGCCTGCTCTTGCTCGACGAGCCGCTCGCGAGTCTGGACGCCCCGCTCCGCGGCCCGATGCGACTCGAGCTGGCGCGTCTACATCGCGACGTGGGGATCACCACCCTCTATGTCACCCGCGACCACGCCGAGGCGCTCGCGCTCTCCACGCGCATCGCGGTGCTCTCGGCCGGCCGGCTCATCCAGGAGGGGAGGCCGGAGGACGTGTACTGGCGCCCACGCACGCGCTTCGTGGCGGAGTTCGTGGGCGGGGCCAATCTCGTGCCGGTGCGGGTGGTCGAGCGGCGCGAGATGGGCGTGCTGGTGGAGACGGAGGGCGGGGCCCGCGTCCCGGTGGGACATGGGGGCCGCGAGTGGAGCGTGGGGGCGCGCGGGCTCCTCTGCCTCCGGCCCGAGGCCCTGCGCATCGACGAGGCGGCGCTGGTGCCGGGCGGCATCGCGGGCACGGTAGCCTCGTACCTCTTCGAGGGCGGGCGCGCGCTCTACGAAGTGGCCATTCGGGGCGCGGTGATCCGCGTCGAGATGATCACGTCCGCGCTGGTGGGGCGCGGTTTCAAGCCCGGTGATCACGTCCGGGTGGAGGTGTCGCCGGAGACCTCCATCCTGCTCCCGGCGGAGTAGTGGTATCGTACGCGGACCAATACCCGGAGGAGGATCGATGGCCCAGGAGATGAAGGTGGTGGAGCTGAAGCGGCGGCTGGACGCGCACGAGCCGCTGGTGGTGCTCGACATCCGCGACAACTGGGAGACCGCGCTCGCCCGGCTCGACAATGCCGTTCACATCCCCATGGAGGAGATCGAGCACCGGACCGAGGAGCTCGACGCCAAGGCGGAGACCGTCGTCTATTGCCATCACGGCGTGCGCAGCGCCGCGGTGGCGGATTTTCTCGCGCGCAGCGGCTTCAGCAAGGTGTGGAACCTCGAGGGCGGCATCGATCAGTGGGCGCGCAAGGTGGACGCGCGCATGAAGCGCTATTGAGCGGCGGCCCGCATGACCGCTGACGGCGACCGTCCGCGTCGAGCGGCGCGGCGGCTGCGCCTGGGTGACGCTGGACCGGCCGCCGCTGAATCTCCTCGAGCCCACCGTCATTCGCGGCCTCCACGAGACCTTCACCGGCCTCGCGCGCGACCCCGCCGTGCGCGCGGCGGTGGTGACGGGGGCCGGACGCGCCACCACCGGCGGGATGCAGCTCCAGTTCCTGATGGGCCTGGGCCCGGCGGAGGCCAAGGCCTTCATCACGCTCTTGCACCAGGCCATCCAGTCCGTGCACGAGGCGCCCTTTCCCACCGTCTGCATGGTGAACGGCGCCTGTCTCGGCGCGGGCTTCGAGCTGGCCATGGCCTGTGATCTGCGGGTGATGTCGACGACGGCCAGCTTCGGGCTGCCCGAGATCCGCGTGGGCGTCCCGTCGGTGATCGAGGCGGCGCTCTTGCCCGGCATGGTGGGCCCCGCGCGCGCCGCCGAGATCCTGCTCCTCGGCGCGCCGGTGACCGCGGCCCAGGCGCTCGAGTGGGGCCTGGTGAACCGCGTGGCGCCGCCGCCGGAGCTGGAGGCGGTGACCCAGGGGCTGGTGGAGTCCATCTTGGCCTTCGCGCCCACCGCGGTGCGGCTCCAGAAGGAGCTGATCATCCGCTGGCGCAATACCGATCTGCGCACCGCGATCGAGGCCGGGATCAATGCCTTCGCGCAGTCCTATGCCACCGGCGAGCCCCGCGAGGCCATGCAGGCCTTTCTCGAGAAGCGGAAGCCCCGCTTCGCCTGAGCGGGCTCCGCCACGTCCGTGCCGCGTCCCGTCCGTGCCGTCACCGTGGATTTCTGGGGCACGCTCGTCTTCGAGGGGCCGCGCGCGGACGACCGCTACAAGGAGCGCCGCCTCGCGGACTTCGAGACCATCCTGCTGGGCGCGGGCTTCCGCGTGGCGGCGCGCGCGCTCGCGAAGGGGTACGAGCAGTCCGGGCGCGAGCTGTCCTGGGTGTGGTCGGAGAACCGTGACGTGCCGGTGCTGCGCCACGTGGCCTCCGTGCTCGAGGGCGCCGAGCCGGGGCTGTCCGCGCGGGTGTCGGGCGCGACGCTCGAGGCGCTCATCGAAGCCTATGCGGCGCCCGCGTTACTGGTACCGCCCAAGGCGGACGCGGGCGCGCGCGCCGGGCTCGAGGCGCTGGCCGCGCGCGGGCTCCGGCTGGCGGTGGTCTCGAATACGATGCGCACCCCCGGCCGCATCCTGCGGCGCATTCTCGAGGGCCACGGGCTCCTGGCGCCGTTCCAGCACCTGACCTTTTCCGACGAGGTCGGCGTGCGGAAGCCGGCGGCGGAGATCTTCCGCCTCACCCTGCAAGCGCTCGGCATACCCGCCGCGGAGGCTGTCCACGTGGGCGACGACGCCGTGCTCGACGTGCGGGGCGCGCGCGACGCGGGTCTCCGCACGGTGCAGGTGGTGCCGGCGGGCGGTGAGCCGGCCTCGCCCGCGCCCGACGTCGTCATCGAGGGGCTGGGCGGCCTCCCGGGCGCCATCGAGACGCTGGCGCGCCGGGCATGATCCGCGCGGTCACGTTCGACTTCTGGCAGACCCTGGTCGACGACACGCCCGAGAATCTCGCCGCCCAGCAGCGCCTTCGCCTCGAGGCCCTGCGCGTCGCGCTGGCCGCCGCGGGCGTGCCGCTCGATCCCGCGGCGGTGGCGGCGGGCTTCGCGCGCTCGCAGGAGGTGCTCGACGCGCGCTTCTGGAGCCAGCACCGCGATCCCAGCTTCCCGGAGCAGGTGGGCATCGTGCTGGAGTGCATGGCGCCGGGGGCGGCCGCGCGTGTGACGGGCGCGGCGCTCGAGTCGCTCCAGCGCGGCTATGCGGAGCCGGTGCTGCGTTTTCCGCCCGCCCTCTGCCCGGGCGCGGGCGAGGCGGTGCGCGCGCTGGCCGCGCGCGGTATCGTGCTGGGCATCGTCTCCAATACCGGCCGCACGCCGGGCCGGGTGCTGCGGCGCTTCCTGGAGGGGCACGATCTCCTCCGCCACTTCCGTGCCGTCACCTACTCGGACGAGATCGGCCGCCGCAAGCCGGACGGCGAGATCTTCCGGCGGACGCTGGCCCTGCTCGGCCCTGAGCTGGGCGGGGTCCCCGCCGAGATCGCGCATATCGGTGACAATCCCGACGCGGACGTGGCGGGGGCCCGGCGCATGGGTATCCGGGCCGTGCACTACGCCGCGGAAGGCCGGACGCCCTCGCCCCTGGCCGACCTCGTGGTGACCGACCTGGCCGAGCTTCCGGACCGCCTGCGGGCGCTCTGACCGGCCGATTTCGTGTTGCGCCATAGGGGGGGCGCGCGTAACATCTAGGCTCGGATGAACACCGCCGAGCTCCGCACAAAGATTCGTGACATCAAGGACTTCCCGACCGAGGGTATCCTCTTCAAGGACATCACCACCCTCCTCAAGGACGGCCCCGCCTGGGCCTCGGTCATCGATCATCTGGCGGCCAAGTACCATACCGCCCTCGTCGAAATCGTGGTGGGGGTGGAGTCGCGCGGGTTCATCTTCGGGGGGGCGCTGGCCCATCAGCTCAAGGCCGGCTTCGTGCCGGTGCGTAAGCGCGGCAAGCTGCCCGGCCGGACCATCGAGGAGGAGTACGAGCTCGAGTACGGCAGGGACGTCCTGGCGATCCACGAGGACGCCATCCGCCCGGGCCAGAAAGTGCTCGTGGTGGACGATTTGCTCGCGACCGGCGGTACCATGGCGGCCACGCTCCGGCTCATCGAGCGACTGGGCGGCAAGGTGGTGGGCACCGCCTTTCTCATCGAGCTCGCCTTCCTCAAGGGGCGGGAGCGCCTGCGCGGCTACGACGTGGACGCGCTCATCACGTACGACTAGGGGACGTCATGCCAGGCATAGCTGATCAGGAGGTCGTGGTCCTCCGCGGGGCCCGGACACCCTTCGGAGACTTCGGCGGAGCGCTCAAGGATCTGTCCGCCGCCGAGCTGGGCGCGCATGCCGCCCGCGAGGCGCTCGAGCGCAGCGGGGTGGCGCCCGAGCAGGTGGACCACGCGATCTTCGGCAATGTGATCCAGGCCTCGGGCGAGGACGCCTATCTCGCCCGGCACGTGGCGCTCAAGGCCGGCTGCCCGGTGGGGGTGCCCGCGCTCACCGTCAATCGCCTCTGCGGCTCCGGTCTCCAGGCCCTGGTGACCGCCGCGCAATTGATCAAGTTGGGGGAGGCGGACATCGTGCTCGCCGGGGGCGCGGAGAGCATGTCCCAGCAGCCGCATATCATCCGCGGCGCTCGCTGGGGCCTGCGCTTCCGACAGGGCCAGCTCGAGGACAATCTCTGGCTCGCCCTCACCGACGGGTGGAACGGGATGCCCATGGCGATCACTGCAGAGAATCTCGCGGCACGTCAAGGCATCTCCCGAAAAGAAGCCGACGACTACGCCTATCTGAGCCACCAGCGCGCGGCCTCCGCCCAGCAGAAGGGCTATTTCGCGGAGGAGATCGCGCCGCTGACGCTCAAGGCGCGCGGGCGCTTCGTCGAGGTGGAGATGGACGAGCACGTCAAGGCCGACACCACGGTAGAGAAGCTCGCCGCGCTGCCCACCGCCTTCAAGGAAGACGGTGTCGTCACCGCGGGCAATGCCAGCGGCATCAATGACGGCGCCGCCGCGGTGGTGGTCACCACGCGTCGACGCGCGGAAGCGCTGGGCGTCGCGCCGCTCGGCCGCATCGTGTCGTGGGGCGTGGCCGGCGTGGATCCGGACATCATGGGCATCGGCCCCGTCCCGGCGTCGCGCCAGGCGCTGCACCGGGCGGGGCTCACCGTGGACGTCCTCGACGTGGTGGAGATCAACGAGGCCTTCGCCGCCCAGTATCTGGCGGTGGAGCGCGAGCTCGGCCTCGATCGCGCCCGGACCAATGTCAATGGCGGCGCCATCGCGCTCGGCCATCCGGTGGGCGCCTCCGGAGCCCGGCTCGCGCTGACCACGCTGCACGAGCTGGCCCGGCGCGACGGCCGCTTCGGCCTCGCCAGCCTCTGTATCGGCGGCGGGCAGGGAATCGCCATGGTCTTCGAGGCGCTCCGTGACTAGCCGGTGCGCGCTCGTGGCGCTCGGCAGCCGCGGCCCTCGCGGCGGCTTGGCTCTCGGCCCCCGGGCCCGCGTGGGCCGACGATCCGCCGGCGGTGGCCGCGCCGGCGCCGGCGGGTCCTCCCGCGGTCAACCCACGCCCCGGCAGCCCGCCCAATGTCTTCCATCTCCTCAATCGCTCGGCGGAGACGCCGCCCGACACGACGCTGCGCGAGTCGCTGCGCCCGGACCTGGCGCCGCCCCCGTCGGGGCGAGGGTTCGAGAAGATGCCGGACGGTAGCCTGCGCTACGGGAACCTGCGCGTGCGGGGCAAGGTGAACGCCGAGTGCCCGGACGACCCGTTCCACGAGGCCCCGCCGCTGCCTCGCCGCGGCCGCTACTAGCGCGCCACCGCGCCCGAACGATCCCGCCGCGCGACGGCCCTCGGGCCGCTGCCGCGGCCACTCAGGAGTGGTCAGCATGGCAATCAAGAGCGTCGGTGTGATCGGATGCGGGCTCATGGGCTCCGGTATCGTCCAGGTGGCGGCCCAGGCGGGGTTCCGCACCGTGGTGGTGGAGGCGAATCAGGCGCTGCTCGACCGCGGGCTCGGCGGCCTCGGCCGCACGCTCGACGGGCTCATCGCCAAGGCCAAGCTCGACGCAACGGGGAAGGGGCAAATCCTCGACCGCATCACGGGCGCCACCGACTTCTCCGCGTTCAAGGACTGCGACCTCGTCATCGAGGCCATCACCGAGAACCAGGCGCTCAAGAACGAGACCTTCGCCAAGCTCGACGCCGTGTGCCCGCCGCATGCGCTGCTCGCCTCGAACACCTCGTCCTGCAATGTCACCGCGATGGCGGCGGCCACCAAGCGGCCGGACAAGGTGCTGGGGATGCACTTCTTCAACCCGGTGCCGCTCATGAAGCTGGTCGAGGTGGTGCAGAGCATCCTCACCGACGAGGCAACGGTGGCGAGCGCTTACGATGGGTGCAGGCGGTGGGCAAGGTGCCGGTCCGCACCAAGGACTCCACCGCCTTCATCGTGAACCGGCTGCTGGTGCCGTATCTCCTCGACGCCATCCGTGTCTACGAGGGCGGGCTCGCCACCCTCGAGGACATCGACACGGCCATGAAGCTGGGCTGCGGCTATCCCATGGGCCCGTTCACCCTGCTCGATCTCGTCGGGCTTGACACCACCATGTTCGTGGCCGAGGTGATGTTCGAGGAGTTCCGCGAGGCGCGCTACGCCCCGCCCCCTCTGCTGAAGCGCATGGTCATGGCGGGCCAGCTCGGGCGGAAGACGGGCAAGGGCTTCTACGACTACTCGCGAAAGTAAGCGGAGGGAAACGGTGGACGCGACCGCCATGGCCCACGGTCAACATGCGCAGCATGTTGATGACAAATGATGAACGACCTCTGGTACCTCGACGACGAGCAGCGGGCCATCCGCGACCTCGCCCGGGAGATCGCGCGGGAGCGCATCGCTCCTCTCGCCGCGCGGGTGGACGAAACGGAAGAGTATCCGGAGGAGCAGATCCAGCGGCTGGGCGCCCAGGGTCTCATGGGGTTGCATATCCCCGAGGAGTACGGCGGCAGCGGCGCGGGCGCGCTGGCCTTCTGCCTCGCCGCGGAGGAGATCGCCGCCGCCTGCGCCGCCACCTCCACCATCTTCCTCGTCCAGAATCTCGGTGGCTACCCCATCGTCCACGCCGGCAACCCCGAGCAAAAGAAGCGCTATCTCCCGCGGCTCGCCACCGGCGAGATCACCGCGGCCTTCTCGCTCTCCGAGTCCGGCTCGGGCTCGGATGCGGCGGGGATGCAGTGCGCGGCGGTGCGCCGGGGTGACCGCTACCTCGTCAACGGCTCCAAGATGTGGGTGACCAATGGCTCGCATGCCGGCGTGCTCACCGTCTTCGTGAGCACCGACCGGGGCCAGCGGGGCAAGGGTGTGACCGCCCTCCTGGTGGAGCCCGGCGCCAAGGGCTTCAGCGTGGGCAAGCACGAGAAGAAACTCGGCATTCGCGGCAGCCCCACGGTGGCGCTGCACTTCACCGACTGCGAGATCCCCGTGGAGAATCGCCTGGGCGAGGAGAACGAAGGCTTCCGCATCGCCCTGCGCACGCTGGAGCAGTCGCGCCCCACTATCGGCGCGCAGGCGGTAGGCATCGCCCAGGCCGCGCTGGACGCCGCGGTGGGCTACGCCCGGGAGCGCCGCTCCTTCGACCAGCCCATCGCCGCCTTTCAGGGCATCCAGTTCATGCTGGCGGACATGGCGATGGCGGTGCACGTCTCGCGGCTCGCCGTCCACCACGCGGCGGCGCTGATGGACCGCGGCGCCACCGGCACCGCGTTCGAGGCCTCCGTGGCCAAGTGCATGGCGTCGGACACCGCGATGAAGGTGGCGACGGACGCGGTGCAGATCTTCGGTGGCTACGGCTATACGCGGGAGTTCCCGGTGGAGCGCTACATGCGCGACGCCAAGATCACCCAGATCTACGAAGGCACCAACCAGATCCAGCGTCTCGTGATCGCGCGAGAGCTGCTGGCCAAAGGAGACCAGAGATGAGCGCGAGCCGGAGCACCCGCCGAGTCCCCCGCCGTACCTTCCTCAAGGGCGCCGCCGCCGGCGCCGCCGTGCTCGGCTTTCCGCTGCCGCTGCGGGCCCAGGCCCCGGTGTTCAAGATCGGCGCCGTCCATCCCGTGACGGGGCCGCTCGCCGAGCCCGGTCAGGCGTGCCGCCTGGGAGCCACCATGGCCGCCGAGGCCATCAATGCCGCCGGCGGGATCAAGTCCATGGGCGGCGCGAAGCTCGAGCTGATCTTCGGCGACACGCAGTCCAAGCCGGACGTGGGGCGCACCGAGGCCGAGCGCGTCATCAACCAGGGCGCCCAGATGCTCATGGGCTCGTTCGACTCGGGCAGCACCGCGGCCATGGTGCCGGTGGTCCAGCAGCGGCGCGTGCCCTTCCTGGTGGACATCGCCGCCGCCGATCCCATCACCGCCAACGTGGCCAAGGCGGTGAAGGAGGGGCAGCAGAAGGTGCAGTACGTCTACCGCAATTTCCCCACCGGCTCCTCCTTCGGGGCGAAGGCGGTGACCTACTTCACCGACATCTTCAAGGAAGCGGGGGTCGCGCCCAAGCGCGTCGTGCTGATGTACTGCAACGACCTCTTCGGCCAGAACGCCGCCAGGGGCTTCCAGGCCGGTTACGCCGCCTTCAAGCCGTCCTGGGAGATCGTGGACGTGATCCCGTGGCCCGAGCCGCCGCAGGATCTCTCCACCGAGGTGTCGCGCGCCAAGGCCGCCAAGCCCGACATCATCGCTCCGATTACCCGACCCGCGTCGGCCCAGCTCCTGCTCCCCGAGATCCGCAAGCAGCGGCTGGAGATCATGGGCATCGTGGGGCCGGGGAGCCCGGGCCTCTATGAAGCCGGCCAGCTCGCCGTGCTCAAGGACGATCTCGAGCACGTGATGTCGGCGGTGCCGTGGGCGAACTTCAAGCACCCCCGCACCCAGAAGGTGGCCGAGGACTATCTCAAGCGCTCGAACGGGAAGACCTTCGACACCAACTCCGGCTATTCCTACGACGGGATCTTCGTCATCGCGGACGCGCTGGAGCGCGCCCGGTCCACGGATCCCGACGTCATCGCGGACGCGATCAAGAAGACCAACTGGGGCGCCGGTCTCATGCAGTACGCGGGGCCCGTCATCTTCAACGAGCTCGGCGACAACCCGAACGCCGTCACCACCATGATCCAGATCCTCGGCCAGAAGCCGGTCGCGGTCTGGCCCCGAGAAGCGGCGCTCCAGAAGTTCGTGTTCCCGCGTCCGAAGCGTTGACGGGTCGCCGACGCGGGGCCCGCTGAGTTGGACCCGACCCTCGTCGGGCAGGGGCTGCTCAGCGGGCTCCTCTTCGGAGGCGTGTACAGCCTCATGGCGGTGGGCCTGACGCTGATCTTCGGCGTCATGCGCGTCGTCAATTTCGCGCACGGCGACATGATGGTGTGGGGCATGTACCTCGCCTGGATGCTGTCCACGCGGCTGGGCGTCGATCCCTACCTCGGCTTCGGCCTCTGCGCCGCGGCGCTCTTCGCGCTGGGGTGGGCGATCCAGCGGGGGCTGGTGCATCGCATCGTGGACGCGCCCCACGAGATGCAGATTCTCCTCATGCTCGGGGTGGCGCTGGTGCTGGAGAACGCCGCCCTCGTGGCCTTCGGTCCCGACCCTCAGCGCGTGCGCTCGCCGCTCACCGCCGCCACCGTCTGGCTGGGTCCCATCTTCGTGGATGTGGGGCGGCTGGTGACGTTCGGGCTGGCGCTGGCGCTCACGCTGGCGCTCTGGTTCTTCCTCGCCCGCACCGACCTGGGGCAGCGCATCCGCGCCGCCGCCGACAATCCCTATGGCGCCCTGGTCATCGGCACCGACGTCGGGCGCGTGTATGCCGCCGCCTTCGGCATCGGGGCCGCCTGCGTGGGCGCGGCGGGGGCCCTCGTCTCTCCCATCCTGCCCTTCCAGCCCGCGGGCGGGCTCACGCTCTCGGTGGCGTCGTTCAATATCGTCATCATCGGCGGGATGGGCAGTCTGGTGGGCGCGTTCGTGGGCGGTCTCCTGGTATCGGTGGCGGAGTCGCTGGGCGCGGTGTTCCTGGCGCCCTCCATGAAGGAGCTGGTGAGCTTCTCGCTCCTCATCGTCATCTTGCTCTTCCGTCCCGCCGGCCTCTTCGGCAAGCGCGGCGCATGAGGCGGGGGGAATCGCGGCGCTCCTCGCGGTGGTGGTGCTCGCGGCGCTGCCGGCGGTGCTGAGCTCCTACGCGATCACGGTGTTCATCTTCATCTTCTTCTATGCGTATCTCGGCCAGGCCTGGAACATCGTGGGCGGCTATGCGGGCCAGCTCTCCGCCGGGCATGCCGCCTTCGTGGGGGTGGGCGCCTATACGTCGGCCATGCTCTCCATGACGCTCGGGCTCACGCCGTGGATCGGGATGTTCGTGGGCGGGCTGCTCTCCGCCGCGCTCGGCGCCTTCATCGGATTTCTCGGCTTCCGCTTCGGCCTGCGCGGGTTCTACTTCGTTCTCCTCACGGTGGCCTTCGCCGAGATCTGCCGCATCGTCGCCCTCAATACCGACGCGGTGGGCGGCGCGCTGGGCCTCTATATCGGCTTCACCGGCAATCCGCGCCAGTTCCAGTTTCAGGACAATCGCGTCTATTACTACGTGGCGCTGGCGCTCATGCTTGCCGCCACCGGGCTGGTGGCCGCGATGGAGCGCCGGCGCTTCGGCGAGTACCTCCGGGCCATTCGCGAGGACGAGGACGCTTGCGAGGCGCTCGGCGTCAACACGTTCAAGTACAAGATGCTGGCCATGGTGCTGTCGTCCTTCCTCACCGGGATCGGCGGGACCTTCTACGCGTACTATCTCTTCTCGCTGCAGCCCAACTCGGTGTTCGGCATCCCGCTCTCGGTGGAGATCATCATCCGGCCCATCGTGGGGGGAGCGGGAACCGTGCTGGGGCCCATCCTCGGCTCGTTCATCCTGAGCCCGCTCGGCGAGCTCTCGCGCATCTATCTCTCGCAGGGCGGCTGGAGCGGGCTTCACCTGATCGTCTACGGTCTCCTGCTCATCGCGGTGGTGCTGTTCTTTCCCCAGGGCGCCTACCCGACTCTGCTCAAGTTGGGGAGGAGCGCGCGCCGCTCCCACCGCGTATGAGCGCGTTTCTTGAAGTGAGGGGGCTGTCGAAGCGCTTCGGCGGGCTCCAGGCGGTGGGCGGACTCTCGCTCTCCATGTCCGAGGGCGAGGTGCTGGGGCTGATCGGGCCCAACGGCGCGGGAAAGACTACCGTCTTCCACCTGATCTCCGGGTTTCTGTCTCCCGACCGCGGTGACGTGCGCTTCCGTGAGCGAAGCCTGGTCGGGCTCAAACCGCACGCCATCTGCCGGCTCGGGCTGGCGCGCACCTTCCAGATCGTGCGGCCCTTCCCCCACCTCTCCGTGCTCGCGAATGTTCGCGTGGGCGCGCTGGGTCGGCACCCCGACGCGCGCGCGGCGGGGGAGCGCGCTCGCCGAGTGGTAGAGCGGGTGGGGCTCGGCGACAAGGCGGACGCGCCCGCGGGCAGTCTCACCCTCTCCGACCGCAAGCGCTTGGAGCTGGCGCGCGCGCTGGCCACGGAGCCGGCCCTCCTGCTGCTCGACGAGGTGATGGCCGGGCTCACCGCCACCGAGACGGCGGACATGGTCCGGCTCATCTCGGGCATCAACCGCGATGGCGTCTCCGTGCTCCTTATCGAGCACAACATGCGCGCGGTGATGACGCTCTCGCACCGCATCGTGGTGCTGTCCTTCGGCGAGCAGATCGCCGAGGGACGGCCCGCCGAGGTCGCCAACGATCCCCGCGTCATCGAGGCCTATCTCGGGGAGGAATATGTCCACGCTCCTCCGGGTTGACGGGATCGAGGTGGGCTACGGCGCCCTCACCGCGGTGCGCGAGGTGTCGCTGGAGGTCGCGGCCGGCGAGACGGTGGCGCTCATCGGCTCGAACGGGGCCGGCAAGACCACTACCCTCAAGGCCATCACCGGCCTGCTCCCCCTCCGCCGCGGCACGGTGACGCTGGACGGCGAGCGGCTCGACGGCCTGTCGCCCGCGCGCGTGGTGGGGCGGGGCATCGCGCATGTGCCCGAGGGCCGGCAGCTCTTCCCCACCATGACCGTGCGGGAGAATCTCGAGCTGGGCGCGGCGGGCCGCGACGCCCGGGCCAAGCGCGCCGACACGCTCGAGTGGGTGTTCCGCCTCTTTCCGCGGCTCGCCGAGCGAACGCGCCAGCTCGCGGGGACCCTGTCCGGGGGCGAGCAGCAGATGTGCGCCATCGGTCGCGGCCTCATGGCCCGCCCGCGCCTCCTCATGCTGGACGAGCCCAGCCTCGGGCTGGCTCCGGTGGTCGTGAAACAGATCTTCGAGGTGCTCGCCCAGATCAACCGCGACGGCACCACCATCCTCCTGGTGGAGCAGAACGTGGCCCGCGCGCTCGGGCTCGCCCACCGGGGCTATGTCCTCGAAAACGGCCGCGTCGCGCTCTCGGGTCCCCGCGACGCGCTCCTCGCCAGCGGCCATATCAAGCAGGCCTACCTCGGTCTGTAGCACGCGCGGTAAACTGGTTCGCACGATGACGGATTCCGCCTTCGAAGCCCTGGCCCGGCGCAACCGCGAGCTGGAGGCCCTCAACGCGGTGTCAGCCACCATCGGTCGGGGCGCCGATCTCGAGTCCACCGCGGGCGACGCGCTCGACGTGGTGCTGGGATTGACCGGGATGCGGGTGGGCTGTGTCTTCCGCAAAGACGCCGCCCTCGACACGCTCGTCCTCGTCGCGTATCGCGGGCTCGAGGCCGCCGACGCGGCCTTGCTGGGTGTCCGGCCGCTCCACGGCACCCATGTCGGGGACGCGGTGCGGAGCGGCCGCGTCGATATCGCGCTCATCGATATGCCGCCGCCGGGCAGCGCCGCGCTGCGGGAGCTGGCGGCGCGCATTCCCATCCGCACCCAGATCACCTTGCCCATCCCCTTCAAGGGCGGGATCTGGGGCGCCATGGTGCTCATGGTCCGGGACGAGCGCACGTTCGATGCGGATGAGGTGCGGATCCTGGAGGCGGTGGCGGGGCAAATCGGTCTCGCGGTGGAGCGGGCCGCCCTGCTCGCCGAGTCCCGGGACAAGAGCCGGCGGCTGGAGGCGCTGCGCGAGATCGAAGCCCATATCTCGGCCCAGCTCGACGTGGATGCGCTCCTCGCGGTGGTGGCGGAGTCGGTGATACGGCTCATCGGCGGCGCCAGCGCCGTCGTCTATCTCCGGGAGGGCGACGTCCTCCGTCCGCGCGCCTGGACACCGGACGACCCGTGGTATCGCTCCGTGCTGACCCCGGTCGGCCGCGGGGTCACCGGCACCGCGGCGGCGGGCCGGATGGGCGTGATCGAGAACGACTACGCCCACTCCCCGCTGCGGGTTCCGTCCTTCGTGGGCCGTTACGCGCGCGTGCTCGCCCAGCCGCTCCTCGCCGGCGACCGCGTGGTGGGGGTGCTGGTCATCAACCGGGCGGGCGACACCCCGCCGTTCACCGCCGCCGATCTCGCCGTGCTCGCGGACTTCGCCAGCCGCGCCACCGTGGCGGTGGAGAACGCGCGCCTCTTCGGCGAGGCGCGGGGCCGCGCCGCCGAGTACCGGGCTCTCTTCGAGGTGGCCGGCATCATCAGCTCCACCCTCGACGTGCAGCGCGTGCTGGACGTCATCGTGGAGCGCGGTCGCGCACTGCTCGACGCGGGGGCAGCGGGGATTTTCCGCTTCGACCCCGAGCGCGGGGGGCTGGTGTACGAGCGCGGCGTCGGTCTGTCGTCGGAGTTCATCGAGTCGGTGGTCCTCGCTCCCGGGTCGGGGACCACGGGCCGGAGTTACCTCGAGAGCCATCCGGTGTGGACGGCGGATATCCTCGCCGATGCGGAGGTCTCGCTGCCCGAGGCCGCTCGGGCCCGCATCGCCCACGAGGGCTATCGCGCGGTGCTCTCCGTGCCCATCCGCATCAAGGGGGAGGCCTATGGAGCGCTGGCGGTGTACTGGTGGGAGGCGCGCTCGCCCGATGCGCTGCAGATCGAGCTGCTGAGCGCGCTGGCGGGCCAGGCGGCCATCGCGCTGGAGAACGCGCGGCTCTACCAGGCCGCCACCGATCGCGGCAAGCGGCTGGCGGCATTGACGCGGCTCACCGAGACGCTCACCGCCACCTTGAGCCTCGAGGAGGTGCTCGACCGGGTGGTGGGCTCGGCGGTGGATCTCTTCGGCTCGAGCGTCTCCCGGGTGTGGCTCCTGGACCCGGACGGCCGCTCGCTGTCGCTTCGCGCGAGCGCGGGCGCGGTGTCGGCAGTGGTCGGCCGCACCCACCTCGCGGCCGGCGAGGGGCTCATGGGCCATATCGTCGCCAGCCGCGCGCCTGTTCTCGTGCCGGACCTTCTCGCCGACGCGCGCCCGGGGAATATCGAGCGGATCCGCGCGGAGGGCATCGTCTCCTTCGCGGGGGTGCCACTGATGCTGGGCGACCGCGTGCTGGGGGCGCTCTCGGTGTCGGTCCGGGAGCGCCGGCCCTTCGACGAGGAGGACCTGAATCTGCTGCAGTCGCTGGGGGGCCACGCGGCGGTGGCCATCGGAAACGCGAGCCTCTACGCGGAGACGAGCCGCCGGCTCGACGAGACCCGCGTGCTGCTCGAGGTGGCGGAGATTCTCAACTCGACGCTGGAGCCGCAGAAGCTGCTCAAGCAGGCCACCATTCGCATCGCTCAGGTGTGCGGGGTGGACCGCTGCACCATCGAGCGCTGGGAAGGGAATCGGATGGTCCCGGTCATGTCCCAGTTCGCGGACGGCCGCCGGGTGCCCGCCATGTGGGAGGCCTTCAACACCTTGGTGCCCTATGTGCCACTCGAGGTGCCCGCGCACACGCGCGCGCTCGCCACCCGACGCCCGGTGGTGATCGATGACGCGGAGACGAGCGATCTCATCCCCGCGCGCTGGTTGCGGACCTACGAAATCAAGAGCTACATGGCGGTGCCGCTCCTCCGCGGCGACGAGCTGATCGGCTTCATGAACCTCGACTGCTGTGACCGGCGCATCACCTTCGCGCCCTGGCAGCTGGATCGCGCGATGGCCATCGCGGGCCAGCTCGCGCTGTCGCTGGAGAATACGCGGCTCTACGCGGAGGCGCAGGAGCGACTCCGCGAGACGAGCGCGCTGCTCGCAGTGGGGCAGGTGCTCTCGCAGCCGGGCACGGCCGCGCAAGTGATGCGGCGGGTGGCCCGGGAGGCGGCGCGCGCCTTCGGTGCCGACATGGCCGGCGTCTACGCGCTCAACCCGTCGCGCGACGCGCTGGCCGCCGGTGGCGGGATATCGCGTGCCCAAGCAGCTGCTCCAGCACTTCCTCACCCAGTCCCTCGTGTTCGCGCGCATGCCTGAGCTGGAGGCGGCCTGGCGCGCCGGGCGCGCGCTGTGGACGGCGGACATGAAGGCCGACGAGCGCTTCGACCCGGCGCTGGTGCAGGGGCTCGCCCCGGCGGCGGCGGTGTTCGCGCCCACGCTCGTTCACGGCGAGCCGGTGGGCGCGCTGTCCCTCGTCTGGTGGGGAGCGGGCCGCGAGCCCCAGGCCGCGGAAATCCGCCTCCTCGAGGGCATCGCGGCCCAGATCGGGCTCGCCATGGAGAACGCGGAGCTCGCCCAGCAAACCGCCCGCAAGCTGCGGGAGACGGAGACTCTGCTCGCGGTGAGCCGCACGATATCGTCCACCCTCGATCTCGACCGCGATGCCGCGCGAGTTCCTGCGCCACGTGGCCCGCTCGCTGGGGGCCGAGCACCACCGGCATCTGGCTCGTCGACGAGTCGGGCGAGTGGCTGGAGCCGCTTCATGGCCTATCATCTTCCCGCCGGGCCGCGCGAGGCGAACCGCCACCTGCGGCTGCGGGTCTCCGACGCACGAATTCTATGCGGAGGCGGCGCGCACGCTGCGATCGGTGGTGTCCACCGACGTGATGAACGACCCCCGCATCCCGGACGTCGTGCGCCAGCTCGTGCCGCATCGCACCCAGCTCTTCGTGCCTATCGTCGCCAAGGACCGGATGGTGGGTGGCTTCGCCGTCACGTGGCGCGACCGGGTGCGGGGCCTCGAGGACAGCGAGCTGCGGCTGATGGAGGCGGTGGCAAGTCAGGCGGGGGTGGCGCTGGAGAACGCGCGGCTCTTCCGCGACAACGCGCGGCGCGTGGCGGAGCTCTCCGTGCTCCACGAGCTGTCGCGCGCGGTGACGGGACGGCTGGACCGCGAGGGCCTGGTGGGCACCATCCAGCAGCAGGTGGCGCGGGTCCTCGAACGTGAACTACCTGGTTCTCCTCCTCCACGACGAGGCGGCGGACGAGCTGGAGGTGGTGCTGCGCGTGATGGACGGCGCCGTCGACGCCGGCGGGCCGCGCCGCTACCCGCGCCATGGCGTGGGCCTCATGTCGGTGGTGCTGGACACCGGGCCGCTCCATCCGGACCAGCGACTATCTGGCGGAGTGCGCCCGCCGGGGCGTGGGCGTGGTCGCGCG
Source organism: uncultured Candidatus Rokubacteria bacterium (assembly GCA_963733725.1). Classification (GTDB taxonomy): domain Bacteria; phylum Methylomirabilota; class Methylomirabilia; order Rokubacteriales; family CSP1-6; genus DASRWT01. The sequence goes on from CAVTFC010000013.1 coordinate 102,213, forward strand.
CGCGGCCGAGGTGCGCCACTGGCTCGGCGTGCCCATGCGGGCGGGGGATCGGTCTCTCGGCGTGCTCGTGCTGCGGAGCGCCCAGCGCGAGTTCACCGCCGCCGACGAGCATCTCCTCGCCAATATCGCGGATCTCGCCGCCCTCGCGCTCCGGAGCGCGCGGCTGTTCGAGGAGCGGACCCGCGCCTACGGCGAGCTGGCCGCCGCCCAGGACCAGCTCGTCCGCACCGAGAAGCTGCGCGCGCTGGGCGAGATGGCGTCGGGGGTGGCCCACGACTTCAACAATGTCCTCGCCGCCATCGTGGGTCGCGCCCAGCTCCTCCTCAGCGAGGTGCGCGACCCCAAGCACCGGCGCTGGCTCGAGGTGATCGAGCGCTCCGGCCTGGACGGGGCGCAACGGTGCGGCGGCTCCAGGAGTTCACCCGCATCCGCCGCGACCAGCCGGTGGTGGCGGTGAGCCTCAACCGGGTCGTGGAAGAGACCCTGGAGAGCACGGAGTCGCGCTGGCGCGACGAGCCCCGGAGCCGGGGCGTCGCGGTGGAAGTGCGGACGGCGCTCGCGCCCGATCTTCCGCCGGTGGCGCGGTGATCCGGCCGAGCTGCGCGAGGCGCTGATCAACCTCATCCTCAATGCGGTCGACGCGATGCCGCGAGGGCGGCACGCTGACCTTGTCCACTGCCGCCGACGCCGACGGCCGGGTGGAGCTCTGGTGGCGGATACCGGGACGGGATGCCGGAGCATGTCCGGCAGCGCATCTTCGATCCGTTCTTCACCACCAAGGGGCCGCAGCGGCACCGGCCTGGGGCTCTCGATGACCTACGGCATCCTCTCGCGGCACGGCGCCCAGATCGGCGTGGAGAGCGAGGAGGGCCGGGGGACGCGCTTCCGGCTGCGCTTCCCCGGCACGACCTTGGCGGAGGCGGCGGACCCGCGCGCGCCGGTGCCCGCCGCGGCCGTACCGGCTGCGCTGCCTCGTGGTGGACGACGAGACTGCGGTGGGCGAGGTGCTGGGCGACATCATCGAGTCGGCGGGGCATGGCGCGGTGGTGGTGGACAGCGGTGCCGCCGCCCTCGAGCGCGTCCTCGCCGAGCCCTTCGACGTGGTGTTCACGGATCTCGCCATGCCCGGGCTCTCCGGCTGGGAGGTGGCGAGGGAGGTCACCGAGCTGCGGCCGGGGGTGCCCGTCTTTCTCGTGACCGGCTTCGGGGTGGAGCTGTCCCCGCAGGAGCTGGCCGCCCACGGCGTGCGGACCGTGCTCACCAAGCCGCTCGACATGCAGGAGACGCTCGCCCTGCTGGCCCGGCTCCGCCGGGCGGGGTAGAATCGGGCCCGAGGCCGAACCCCATGACCAATCCCATCATCACCGAGGCGGTGCGCGCCCTCGTCGAGCGCCGCGATCTCACCCGCCTCGAGGCGGCGGCGGCGATGGAGGCCATCATGTCGGGCGCAGCCACCAACGCCCAGATCGCGGCCTTCCTCACCGCGCTGCGCATGAAGGGCGAGACGGTGGAGGAGCTGATCGGCTTTGCCCAGGTCATGCGGGAGAAGGTGGTGAAGGTGCGCCCGCGCGCCGGCGACGTGGTGGGGGCCACCGGCACGGACCGCGAGATGCTCATCGACACCTGCGGCACCGGGGGCGATGCCTCCGGCACCTTCAACGTGTCCACCGCCACCGCCTTCGTGGTGGCCGGCGCCGGGCTGCGGGTGGCCAAGCACGGGAACCGCTCGGTGTCTTCTCTCTGCGGCTCGGCCGACGTGGTGGAGACCCTCGGCGTCGACATCGAGCTCTCGCCCGCGCAGGTGGCCCGCTGCATCGACGAGGTCGGCATCGGCTTTCTCTACGCGCCGCTGCTCCACACCGCGATGAAGCACGTGATGGCGGCGCGCCGCGAGATGGGCGTGCGCACCGTGTTCAATATGCTGGGCCCGCTCACCAACCCCGCGGGCGCGAACGCGCAGGTGATCGGGGTCTACGCGGCGGCCCTCACCGAGCTCCTGGCCCGCGCGCTGGCCGAGCTCGGCACCCGCCGCGCCTTCGTCGTCCACGGGGCCGACGGGCTGGACGAGATCTCCAATACCGGCGAGAGCCACATCGCCGAGGTGCACGAGGGCGTGGTGCGGTCGTTCGCGCGTGCGTCCCGAGGATTTCGGGATGCCGCGCGCGGCGATCCGCGACCTGCAGGGCGGCGACCGCGAGGAGAATGCCCGCATCATCCGCGCGGTGCTGGGCGGGGAGATGGGGCCGCGCCGCGACATCGTGCTGATGAACGCGGCGGCCGCGCTGGTGGTGGGGAACAAGGCGCGAGGACCTCAAGGAGGGCGTGGCGCTGGCCGCCGCCGTCCATCGACTCCGGCGCGCCGCCGCGCGCAAGCTCGAGGATCTGGTCGTGCTCTCGCGCCGGCTGCGGCGCCGCCCGCACCACCCAGGGCTAGCGGCGTCGACGCCCGCCGGCCCCATCCCCGGGGCCCGGAGCTCACGCTTGACCCTGCCCGTGACGCGGCAGTACGTATGAGGGCGGCTGGTCGTTGTAAGTACCCGCCGTGCCGCGCCGATTTCCGTTCGGAGAGCAAGACGACGGCATCGTGGGCGCCGGCGCAGTTCTAGAACACTGACGTTCCGGAGGCGGGTCGAGTGAAAGGTCGTCCACCGCGCTATCACCAGATCGCCCAGAGCCTGCGCGAGCGCATCGTCTCGGGGCAGCTCGCGCCCGGCGCGCGGCTGGACAATCAGCGCCGGCTCGCCCAGGAGTTCGGCGTCACCCTCATGACCCTGCGCCACGCCCTCGAGGTGCTGGAGCGCGACGGCCTCATCGCGCGGCGGCACGGGCTCGGCACCTTCGTGTCGACCCGCTCCGTCGACTACGACATCCTGCAGCTCCGCACCTTCGCGGGCGACCTCTCCGCGCAGGGCGAGGACGTGATGACGCGCTTCCTTCGCAGCCAGTTCGAGCGCGCCGATCGGGGCGTGGCCCGCGCGCTCGGTACCCCGGCCGGCGCGCGCGTGCTCGCGCTCGAGCGGCTGCGCCTGGTGGCGGGCCGGCCCACCAGCTTCCAGGCCTCCTACCTGGCGCCCGGGCTCGGCGAGGAAGTGGCGAAGGCCGACCTCCGCGTCACCCCGCTGCGCCAGGTGCTGGCCTTCAAGCTTGGCATCGAGATCGCTTCCGCGCGCGAGACCGTTTCCGCGGTGCCGCTGGAGACGCGCGCGGCGCGCGAGCTCGGCTGCCGCGCGGGCATGGCCTCGTTCCGCTCCGACCGGGTGTCCGTCGCCGCCGACGGCACTCCGGTAGTTTACGATCGCGTGTTCATTCCGGGCGATCGATTCCGGATCACCCGGGACCTTCGGTACGGCCCGATCAAAAGCGGCGACAGCCCAGAGGAGATCGAGTCTTGAAGATTCTCGTGATGGTGAAGCAAGTGCCCGACACCGCCACCCAGGTGAAGATCAGCGGCGATCCCAAGGCGATCGAGACCACCGGCATCACCTGGATCGTCTCCCCCTACGACGAGTTCGCCATCGAGGAGGCGCTCCGGATCAAGGAGAAGCGCGGCGAGGGCGAGGTGGTGGTGGTGACGCTGGGCCCCGACCGCGCGAAGGAGGCGCTGCGCTCCTGCCTGGCCATGGGCGCCGACCGCGCCGTCCACCTGCTCGATCCCGCCTGGGACGGCGCGGACACGCTGACCACCGCGCGCGCGATTGCGGCGCTGCTCAAGCAGGAGGCGCCGGGGCTGGCGCTGTTCGGCCGGCAGGCCATCGACGACGACATGGGCGCGGTGGCGGCGCAGGTGGCGGAGGTGCTGGGCTGGCCCTGCGCGTCCTGGATCATGGAGGAGGCGGTGGACGCGGGCGCCACCTCGGTGCGCGTGGCGCGCCAGGTGGAGGGCGGCCTCGAGGTCTTCGACCTGCCGCTGCCCGCGGTGGTCTCGGCGCAGAAGGGCCTGAACGAGCCCCGCTATCCCACGCTGAAGGGGATCATGGGCGCCAAGAAGAAAGAGATCAAGGACGTGAAGGGGGCCGACCTCGGGCTGACGCCGGAGTCGCCGGCGCTCACCGTGGTCACCCTCGAGCCGCTGCCCGCGCGGCCGCCGGGGCGCATCATCCAGGGCGAGGCCGCCGATGCCGCCAAAGAGCTCGTCCGCGCGCTGCGCGAAGACGCCAAGGCCATCTAACTCCACTCGATCACGACCACGACAAGGGAGCATTCAGACATGGCAGGCGCGTTCTGGGGCATCGTCGAGGACGACCGGCAGGGAAATCCCAAGAAGGTGATGGCCGAGGTGCTGGGCGAGGCCGGACGCCTCGCCGCCAAGGCGGGCGGGCAGGCCGAAGCGGTATGGCTTACCGACAAGGCCACCGAGGCGGGGCTCAAGCAGCTCGCGGAGTGGGGCGCCAAGCGCGTGCTGCTGCTCGAGGGCGCGCCCTTCGCGCCGTATCGCGGCGAGGTCTGGGCGGCGGCGCTGGCCGATCTCGCGGGCAAGGAGTCGCCCAAGGCCATCCTGGCGCCGGTGAGCACGCGGCTGCGCGAGCTGATGGCGCGCCTGGCCGCGCGGCTGGGCGCGGGACTCTCCGCCGACTCCACCGCGCTGACGCTGGACGGGGACCGGCTCGTGGCCACCCGCCCCGTCTACTCGGGCAAGCTCCTCGCCAAGATGACGTGGACGAAGATGCCGTGGATGGCCACGCTCCGCCCCAATGTGTTCCGGCCGGGTGACGCCCAGCCAGGGGCGACGCCGGCGGTGGAGAAGCCGAGCATCACCGCGGCCGCCGCGGTGCTGAAGTTCGTGGAGCGCCGGGAGGAGTCCGCCACCGGCCTGCCCGAGCTCACCGAGGCGGAGATCGTGGTCTCCGGCGGACGCGGGCTCAAGGGCCCCGAGAACTTTGTCATCCTCGAGTCCCTCGCCAAGGTGATCGGCGCCGCGGTGGGCGCCTCGCGGGCGGCGGTGGACGCGGGCTGGCGGCCGCATCGCTTCCAGATCGGCCAGACCGGCCGGACGATTTCCCCCAAGCTGTACCTCGGCTTCGGCATCTCGGGCGCCATCCAGCACCTGGCCGGCATGCGCACCTCCAAGGTGATCTGCGCCATCAACAAGGATCCCGAGGCGCCCATCTTCAAGATCGCGGACTACGGCATCGTGGGGGACCTCTTCGAGGTGGCCCCCGCGCTCGAGCAGGAGTTCAAGAAGCTCCTGGAGAAATAGCCGAGGGACCACGAGGGTATGAACTTAGAACTGACCGAAGAACAAAGCCATCCAGAACGTCGCGCGGGACTTCGCCGAGAAGGAAGTGCGCCCGATCGCGGAGGCCATTGACCGCGAGGCGCGATTCCCCTCGGACACCGTGCGGCGCATGGGCGAGCTCGGGCTCATGGGCCTCTTCATCCCCGAGGACTGCGGCGGCAGCGGGGCGGACATCGTGTCCTATGCCCTGGCGGTGGAGGAGCTGGCGCGGGTCTGCGCGTCCCATGCCGTCATCATGTCGGTGAACAACTCGCTCTACTGCGAGCCCGTCTACAAGTTCGGGACGCCCGAGCAGAAGCAGCGGTTCCTGGCGCCCTATGCTTCCGGGCAGAAGCTCGGCTGCTTCTCGCTCACCGAGCCCGAGGCGGGGTCGGACGCGACGAATCAGAGCGTTCTCGCCCAGCGTGAGGGCGATGCCTACCTCATCCAGGGCCGGAAGGTCTTCGTGACCAATGGCCGAGAGGCGCAGGCGGCCCTGGTCTTCGCGCAGACCGACCGGACGAAGAAGAGTCGGGGCATCAGCGCCTTCCTGGTCGAGAAGGGGACGCCCGGCTTCAACGTGGTCAAGACCGAGGACAAGCTGGGTATCCGGGCCTCGGACACCGCCGAGTTCGTCTTCGACGACTGCCGCGTGCCCGCCGCCCATCGGCTGGGCGCGGAGGGCGAAGGCTTCAAAGTGGCCATGGTGGCCATCGACGGCGGCCGGATCGGCATCGCGGCCCAGGCCCTCGGCATCGCGGTCGGCGCCTACGAGCGGTCGGTGGCCTATGCCCGGGAGCGAAAGAGCTTCGGGGTGCCCATCGGCCAGCACCAGATGGTGCAGTGGATGCTCGCGGACATGGCGACCGCGATCGAGGCCGGGCGCCTGCTCATCCTGCGCGCGGCCGCGCTCAAGGACGCCGGCCGGCCCTTCGCCCCGCAGGCGGCCATGGCCAAGCTCTTCTGCTCGGAGGCCGCGATGAAGATCGCCACCGATGCGGTGCAGGTGCACGGCGGCTACGGCTTCATCAAGGAATACGGGGTCGAGCGCTCGTTCCGGGACGCCAAGATCACCCAGATCTACGAGGGTACCTCGCAGATCCAGAAGCTGGTGATCGCCCGCCACCTCCTGGCCGGCCCGGACGCGTAGCGGAGGACACGAATGGCCACGGGTAAGGACCGCTGGGAGCGCGAGACCTACCGGCCCGCCGTCGCGAAAGCGCCGGAGCGGGTGGGGGCGTTCGGAGTCGCTCTCGGGCATCCCGGTGCAGCCGCTCTATACGCCGGAGGATCTGGCGGGCTGGCGCTACGAGGACAAGCTGGGCTATCCGGGGGAATTCCCGTATACGCGCGGGCCGTATCCCTCCATGTACCGGGGCAAGCTCTGGACCATGCGCATGTTCGCCGGCTTCGGACGGCCGGAGGACACGAACGTCCGCTTCAAGTACCTCCTCGACCAGGGGCAGACCGGGCTCAGCACCGCCTTCGACATGCCGGCCCTGATGGGCTATGACGCGGATCACCCGCGTGCGCGCGGCGAGGTGGGCAGGGAGGGTGTGTCCATCTCCACCCTCGCCGACTTCGAGACGCTGTTCCGCGATATTCCACTGGATCAGGTCACCACCTCGATGACCATCAACTGCACGGCGTCGGTGGCTCTGGCCATGTACCTCGCGCTGGCCGACAAGCAGGGGATTCCCTGGGATCGCATCGGCGGCACCATGCAGAACGACATGCTCAAGGAGTTCATCGCGCAGAAGGAGTGGATCTCGCCGCCGGACTCCGCGGTGCGCATCGTCGTGGACACCATCGAGTTCTGCGCCAAGCACGTGCCGAAGTTCAACCCGGTTTCCATCTCCGGCTATCACATCCGCGAGGCGGGCTCCACCGCGGTGCAGGAGCTGGCCTTCACCCTCGCCGATGGCTTCGCCTACGTGGACGCCGCGGTGACCCGCGGGCTGGACGTGGACGACTTTGCGCCGCGGCTCTCCTTCTTCTTCGACGTCCACAACGACTTCTTCGAGGAGATCGCCAAGCTTCGCGCCGCCCGCCGCATCTGGGCCACCGTGATGCGCGACCGCTTCCGCGCCAAGAAGGCCGAGTCCATGCGCCTGCGCACCCATACCCAGACCGCGGGGGTGTCGGCCACCGCGCAGCAGCCGCTGAACAATGTGGCCCGGGTGGCGCTCCAGGCCCTCGCCGCCATCCTGGGCGGCGCCCAGTCGCTGCACACCAACTCCTACGACGAGGTGCTGGCGCTCCCCACCGAGGAAGCGGTGACGGTGGCGCTCCGCACCCAGCAGATCATCGCCGAGGAGTCCGGGGTGCCGCTCACCATCGATCCCCTGGGCGGCTCCTACTATCTCGAGAAGCTCACCGACGAGATGGAAGGGCACGCCATGGCCTATATCCGCAAGATCGACGAGCTGGGGGGCATGGTGCGCGCCATCGACCACGGCTATCCGCAGAAGGAGATCGCGGACGCCGCCTACCGCTACCAGCTCATGGACGACCGCGGCGAGAAGACGGTAGTGGGCGTGAACAAGTACGTGATGCCGGACGAGCGGCCCATGCCGTACCTCAAGATCGACGACGCGATCGAGCGCGAGCAGCGGGAGCGGGTGATCCGGGTCAAGGCGGCGCGGGACGCCGCCCAGGTGGAGCGGCGGCTCAAGCAGCTGGCGGAGACCTGCCGCGACGGGGGCAACGTGATGCCGGTGCTGGTGGACGCGGTCAAGGACTACGTCTCGCTGGGCGAGATCTCCGAGGTGTATCGCCAGGTGTTCGGTCTGTACCGCGAGCCGATCATTTTCTAGAGGGAGAAAGAGCCATGGCAACCGATCCGATCCGCGTGAGCAAGACCACGACGCCCAAGAAGCATCCCAAGGACGGCGAGCTGGGCTTCGGCCAGATCTTCACCGACCACATGTTCCTGGCCGACTTCCAGGAAGAGAAGGGCTGGTACGATCCGCGCGTCGAGCCCTACGGGGCCATCCCGCTGGATCCCGGCGGCGGCGGTGCTGCACTACGCCCAGGCCATCTTCGACGGGCTGAAGGCCTTCCGCGGCGTGGACGGCAAGATCCGGCTCTTCCGGCCGCAGAAGCACGTCGAGCGGATGAACAACTCCGCCCGCCGCATGAGCATCCCCCCCATGGACCCCGAGCTGGCGCTGCGCTCCCTGGTGGAGCTGGTGGGGCTGGACCGCGAGTGGGTGCCCAAGACCATCGGCACCTCGCTCTATGTGCGGCCGGTGATCATGGCCAGCGAGGCGTTCCTCGGCGTCCGCCCGGCCAAGGCGTACATCTACTACGTGATCTTGTCGCCGGTCGGCGCCTATTATCCGGAGGGCATGGCGCCGGTGAAGATCCGGGTGGAGGAGCAGTACGTGCGCGCGGTGGAGGGCGGTCTCGGCGGCGCCAAGACCGGCGCCAACTACGCGGCCAGCCTCATGGCCGGCGAGGAGGCCAAGCACGAGGGCTTCACCCAGGTGCTCTGGCTGGACGGCGTGCACCGCAAGTACATCGACGAGGTCGGCACCATGAACATCATGGTGAAGATCGGCGACGAGGTGATCACCCCCGCGCTCGGCGGCACCATCCTGCCGGGCGTCACGCGCGACTCGGTGCTCACCCTCCTCCGCGACTGGGGCGTGAAGGCCACCGAGCGGCAGATCGCCATCGACGAGGTGGTGGAGGCTCACGGAGCGGGCAGCTCGAGGAAGTGTTCGGCACCGGCACCGCCGCCGTCATCTCGCCGGTGGGCGAGCTGGCCTACCGGGGTCAGCGGATGGTCATTCAGGGCGGCGGTATCGGGCCGCTGACGCAGCGGCTCTACGATGCCATCGTGGGCATCCAGTACGGCCAGACGCCGGACCCGCACCGCTGGACCCTCGAGGTCTAGCCAGGGAGAGTCCCATGGACTGCGTCTTCTGCAAGATCCGGGACGGGCAGATCCCCTCGTTCAAGATCCACGAGGACGAGCGCACGCTCACGTTCATGGACATCAATCCGCTCAACTCCGGGCACTGTCTGGTGGCGACCAAGGCGCATGCGGCCACCATCCACGAGTCCGACGTGGAAGATCTCAAGGCGACCATGGTCGCGGCCAAGAGGGTGGCGGCGGCCATCCAGCACGCGCTCCGGCCGGACGGGCTCAACCTGCTCCAGGCCAATGGCGCCGCCGCGTTCCAGTCGGTTCCGCACTTCCACCTGCACCTCATCCCGCGCTGGAACGGGGACGGCAAGGGCTTCGACTGGAAGGTCGTGGCCGGGAACCGCGATCAGATCATGAAGAACGGGGAGCGGTTGCGCGAGCTCCTGAAGTGACATGACCGAGCGTAAAGTCCGCGTGGTGGTCGCCAAGCCGGGCCTCGACGGCCACGACCGCGGGGCCAAGATCGTGGCGCGCGCGCTGCGCGACGCGGGCTTCGAGGTCATCTACACCGGCTTGCATCAGACCCCGGAGCAAATCGTGGCGGTGGCCATCCAGGAAGACGTGGACGCCATCGGGCTCAGCGTGCTGTCCGGAGCCCACAACTATCTCTTTGCGCGCGTGCTGGAGCTCCTGCGCGAGAAGGGCGCGGACGATATCGTCCTGTTCGGCGGCGGCATCATTCCTCCGGAAGACATCGTGGCCCTGAAGGCCCTGGGCGTGAAGGAGCTCTTCACTCCGGGCACGTCCATCCAGGACATCGTCCGCTTCGTCCGCGAGAATATCCGGACGGCGGTCTGATCGCCCCTCCCGGACGCGCTGAGATGGATTTCGAGCTGACCGCCGAGCAGAAGGAAGTGCGGGCGCTGGCGCGGGACTTCGCCGAGCGGGAGGTGGCGCCCGTCATCCGCGAGTTCGACGAGGCGCACGAATTCCCCCACGAGATTCTGAGGAAGCTGGCCGGCACCGGGCTCCTGGGGCGCTGGTGCCCGAGCAGTACGGCGGGGCCGGGCTGGACTACGTCTCCTATGCGCTGGCGGTGGAAGAGCTCAATCGGGTGGACGGCTCGGTGGGCATCACCATGTGGGCGCACAACTCGCTCTGCACCAATCACATCGCGCTCTTCGGCTCCGAGGCGCAGAAGGCCAAGTACCTGCCCGTCCTGGCCCGGGGCGAGGTGCTGGGCGCCTGGGGGCTCACCGAATCCGGGTCGGGGTCGGACGCCGCCGCCATGAAGACGCGCGCCGTCCGCGACGGCGATCACTTCGTGCTCGACGGCACCAAGGCCTTCATCACCAATGCCGGCGTCGGGAAGGTGGCGGTGGTGATGGCGGTGACGGATGCCGCCCGGGGCAAGAAGGGCATCTCGGCCTTCATCCTCGAGAAGGGCCTGCCCGGCTTCAGCGCGGGGACGCCCTACCGGAAGCTCGGCCTGCACGCGTCGAACACCGCCGAGCTCGATCCTGGAGGGTGTGCGCGTCCCGGCTTCGAGCCTGCTCGGCGAGCTCCACATGGGCTTCGTCAATACCATGCAGGTGCTGGAGGGCGGGCGCATCGCCATGGCCGCGATGGCGGTGGGGCTGGCCCAGGGCGCGCTCGATCAGGCCCTGCGCTACATGAAGCAGCGCAGCGCCTTCGGCAAGCCCCTGGCCGAGTTCAATGGTCTCCAGGGCATGCTGGCGGACATGGGCACCGAGGTGGAGGCGGCCCGCCTCCTCACCCTGCGCGCGGCGTCGCTCAAGGACGCGGGCAAGCCCGCCAAGGTGGCCGCCTCCATGGCCAAGGTGTTCGCTTCCGAGGTCGCCATGAAGGCCGCCACCAAGTCGCTCCAGATCCACGGCGGCGCGGGCTATATCACGGAGTTCCCCATCGAGCGGATCTTCCGCGACGCCAAGCTCACCGAGATCGGCGAAGGTACCTCCGAGATTCAGAGAATGGTCATCGCGCGCGAGATCCTGAACCTCCGCTGAGGGGGCGAGGGGACCAGACATGGCGGAACCGATGGTCAACTACGCGGTCAAGGACGGGGTGGCCACCATCACGCTCAACCGCCCCGCGGTGCTGAATGCGCTGGACCTTGCGCTCTCCGCGGAGCTCGCGGAGGCGGCGGAGGCGGCGGCCAAGGACGACGCGGTGTGGGTGGTGGCGGTGCGCGGCGCGGGGCGGGCGTTCTCCTCGGGCATGGACCGCAAGGCGCTGTCCGCGGGCGGCATCGGCGAGGCCTTTTACCGGAACTGGGTCCGCGCCCTGAACGCGCTGGAGGACATGGACAAGCTCTCGGTGGCGGTGCTGCACGGCTACTCGATCGGCGGCGGGCTCCAGCTCGCGGTGGCCTGCGATGTGCGCCTGGCCGCCGAGGACGCCATCATCGGGCTGGGCGCCACCCAGCATGGCCTCATCCCCGACGGCTCCATTCTCCGGCTGGCCCGGCTGGTGGGCCTGGGGCGGGCCAAGGAGCTCACGCTGCTGAACGACCACATCGCGCCGCCGGCCGCGCTGGCCATTGGCCTGGTCAACTGGGTGGTGCCGGCCGCGCAGCTCGACACGGCGCTCGGCGCCATCGTGGCCAAGGCGCTCGGCTCTTCCCGGACCGCCACCGGGCACGCCAAGCGGCTGCTCCACGCCTCCTTCCACACCGATCCGCGCGCCATGATCGAGGACGTGATGCGGGCGCAGGCGGCCTGCATGACCTCCTGGGAGATCGGGGAGGCCAATCGGGCCTGGGACGAGAAGCGCGAGGCCCGCTTCTTCCCGCCGCCACCGGGCCCCGGACGCTGATGGCCGACGACTTCATCCTCGAGACGGACGGCCTCACCAAGGAGTTCCGCGGCTTCGTCGCGGTGAAGGACGTGCGACTTCGCGTGCGCCGCGGCACCATCCATGCCCTCATCGGACCCAATGGAGCGGGCAAGACCACCTGCTTCAACCTGCTCACCCATTTCCTCGCGCCCACCCGGGGCCGCATCCACTACAACGGCCGCGAGATCACCGGCAGCAGCCCCGCCGACATCGCCCGCCGGGGCCTGGTGCGCTCGTTCCAGATCTCCGCGGTGTTCCCGCACCTCACCGTGCTGGAGAACGTGCGCATCGCGCTGCAGCGGGGGAGGGGATCGTCGTTCGACTTCTGGCGTTCGGACCGGGTGCTGGCGGCGCTCAACGGGCGCGCGCTGGAGCTGATCGCGGCGGTCGGGCTCACCGACGTGGCCGAGACCCCCGCGGTGGAGCTGCCCTACGGGCGCAAGCGCGCGCTCGAAATCGCGACCACGCTGGCGCTGGAGCCCGAGATGCTGCTGCTCGACGAGCCCACCGCCGGAATGAGCCACGAGGACGTGGCGCGCATCTCGGCCCTCATCAAGCGGGTGGCGGCCAACCGCACCGTGCTGATGGTCGAGCACAACCTGAGCGTGGTGGAGAGCCTCTCCCACACCATCACCGTGCTCGCGCGCGGCGAGGTCCTCGCCGAGGGCGACTATGCCGCGGTGTCGCGGAATCCCGACGTGATCCAGGCCTACATGGGGACGGCGGCGTGACGGATCTCCTCACCGTGCGCGGGCTCGAGGCCTGGTACGACGAGTCCCACATCCTCCACGGGGTGGACTTCGACGTGCGGGCCGGCGAGGTGGTGACCCTCCTCGGCCGGAACGGAGCCGGGAAGACCACCACGCTCAAGTCCGTCATGGGCATCGTCACGCGGCGTCGCGGCTCGGTGCGCTTCGGCGGCCACGAGCTGATCGGGCGGCCGTCCAATGCCATTGCGCGCCTGGGGCTGGCGTTCTGTCCCGAGGAGCGCGGCATCTTCGCCAGCCTCAACGTGGAAGAGAATCTCCTGCTGCCGCCCGAGGTCGCGCCGGGGGGGCTTTCCACGGAGGCGATCTTCGGCCTCTTCCCGAACCTGCGGGAACGGCGGCGGAGCCAGGGGACCAAGCTGTCGGGCGGCGAGCAGCAGATGCTCGCCATTGCCCGCATCCTGCGCACCGGGGCGCGCCTCCTGCTCCTGGACGAGCCCACCGAGGGGCTGGCCCCGGTGATCGTCCAGCAGATCGGCGCCACCATCCGGCGCCTCAAAGGGGAGGGCTTCACCATCCTCCTCGTCGAGCAGAACTTCCGCTTCGCGGCCACCGTGGCCGATCGTCACTACGTCATGGAGCACGGCCGCGTGGTGGACATGATTCCCAACGCGGCGCTCGAGGCCAACATGCCGCGGCTGCACGACTACCTCGGGGTATAATGCGGCGCTCGCAGCACTCACCTCACCGATTGAAAGGAGCCGCACCCATGCGTCACCGCTTCCTCATCGCGCTGACCGCCGTGGCCCTCGCCGCGGGCCCGTCGGCCGCCGAGATTTCCGACGGCACGATCAAGATTGGCGTCCTCAACGACCAGTCCAGCCTCTACTCGGACCTCGCCGGGCAGGGGTCGGTGGTGGCCGCCCGCATGGCGGTGGAGGACTATGGCGCCGCCGCCAAGGGCCTCAAGGTCGAGATCATCTTCGCCGACCATCAGAACAAGGCCGACGTCGGCTCCGCGATCGCGCGGCAGTGGTACGACGTGGACAAGGTGGACGCGATCGTGGACGTCCCGAACTCGGGCGTCGCGCTCGCCATCAACCAGATCACGCGCGACAAGGGCAAGGCCTTCATCGTGTCCTCGGCGGCCTCCTCGGATCTCACCGGCAAGGCCTGCTCGCCCAATACCGTCCACTGGACCTACGATACCTGGGCCCTCGCCAACGGCACCGGCAATGCCATCACCAAGACGGGTGGCGACACCTGGTTCTTCATCACCGCCGACTACGCCTTCGGGCTGGCGCTGGAGCGCGACGTCGAGGCGGTGGTGCTCAAGAACGGCGGCAAGGTGCTCGGCAAGGTGCGCCACCCGCTCAACAATCAGGACTTCTCCTCGTTCCTCCTCCAGGCGCAGGCGTCCAAGGCCAAGATCGTCGGGCTGGCCAATGCGGGCGGGGACACGACCAACTCCATCAAGCAGGGGGCGGAGTTCGGCATCGTCAAGAGCGGCCAGAACTTCGCCGGCCTCCTCGTCTTCCTCACCGACGTGCACGCGCTCGGCCTGCCGGCCGCCCAGGGGCTCATCTTCACGGAGACCTTTTACTGGGACATGAACGACAAGACCCGGGCCTTCGCCAAGCGCTTCGCCGAGCGGAACCGGGGCATCCATCCCACCATGATCCACGCGGGGGTCTACGCGGGCGTGACCCACTACCTCAAGGCGGTGGAGGCGCTCAAGTCGGATGAGGGCGGCAAGGTGATCGCCAAGATGAAGGAGCTCCCCACCGACGATCCGCTCTTCGGCAAGGGGACCATCCGGGTCGACGGGCGAAAGGTCCACCCCGCCTATCTCTTCGAGGTCAAGAAGCCGGCGGAGTCCAAGGGGCCCTGGGACTACTACAAGCTCCGCGCGACGATCCCGGCCGAGCAGGCGTTCCGGCCGCTGGACCAGGGCGACTGTCCCCTCGTGAAGAAGTAACGGTCGGCGCGGGCCTGGGGCGGCGATGATTCCGATTCTCGGCATCCCGCCCCAGGCCCTCTTCGGCCAGCTCCTGATCGGCCTGATCAACGGCTCCTTCTATGCCCTCCTGAGCCTCGGCCTGGCCGTCATCTTCGGCCTGCTGAACATCATCAACTTCACCCACGGCGCCCAGTACATGATGGGCGCGTTCGTGGCGTGGTTCCTCCTCCAGCACGCCGGGCTCGGCTACTGGTGGGCGCTCCTCCTGACGCCCATCGCGGTCGGGCTCTTCGGGATCCTGCTCGAGCGCACCATGCTCAAGCGCCTCTACCAGCTCGACCACCTCTATGGCCTGCTCCTGACGTTCGGCCTCGCGCTCATCATCCAGGGACTCTTCCGTAACCAGTACGGCTCCTCCGGGTTGCCCTATGCCATCCCCAGCCAGCTCCAGGGCGGGCAGAACCTGGGCTTCATGTTCCTGCCCAACTATCGCGCCTGGGTCATCGTCTTCTCGCTCGTGGTCTGCCTCGGCACCTGGTACGTCATCGAGCGGACGCGCCTGGGCTCCTATCTCCGCGCCGCCACCGAGAACCCCACCCTCGTGCAGGCCTTCGGCATCAACGTGCCGCGGATGATCACGCTCACCTACGGTTTCGGCGTGGGGCTGGCCGCGCTCGCCGGCGTGATGGCGGCGCCCATCTACCAGGTCAACCCGCTCATGGGCGGTGACCTCATCATCGTGGTCTTCGCGGTGGTGGTGATCGGCGGCATGGGCTCCATCATGGGCTCGATCGTGACGGGCTTCGGGCTGGGTGTCGTCGAGGGTCTCACCAAGGTGTTCTATCCGGAGGCCTCCAACACGGTCATCTTCGTCATCATGGCGGTGGTCCTCCTGGTGAAGCCCGCCGGACTCTTCGGGAGAGCCCAGTAGATGGAGCCGGCTCGGCTCGGCCACCAGTGGATCGCCTTCGCGGTGATGGTGGCCGTCCTCGCGGTGGCGCCCTTCGTCGTCTACCCCGTCTTCCTCATGAAGGCGCTCTGCTTCGGCCTCTTCGCCTGCGCCTTCAATCTCCTCATCGGCTATGTGGGCCTGCTGTCCTTCGGCCACGCGGCCTTCCTGGGCTCGGCCGGCTACGTGACCGCGCACGCCGCGAAGGTCTGGGGCTGGGGACCCGAAGCCGCCATCCTCGCGGGCGTGGCCGCCGCCGCCGTCCTGGGCCTCCTCATCGGCGCCCTCGCCATCCGGCGTCAGGGCATCTACTTCGCCATGACCACCTTGGCGCTGGCCCAGATGATCTACTTCTTCTGCCTCCAGGCGCCCTTTACCCACGGCGAGGACGGCATCCAGTCCGTGCCGCGTGGCCGTCTCCTGGGGGTGCTGGACCTCAACCACACCCTCACGCTCTACTTCGTCGTCCTGGCGATCTTCCTCGCCGGGTTCCTCATCATCTACCGCGCCATCCACTCGCCCTTCGGTCAGGTGCTCAAGGCCATTCGCGAGAACGAGCCGCGCGCCATCTCGCTGGGCTACAAGGCCGACCAGTACAAGCTCATCGCCTTCGTGCTGTCCACCGCGCTCGTCGGGCTCGCCGGCGGGACCAAGGCCCTGGTCTTCCAGCTCGCTTCCCTCACCGACGTGCACTGGACCATGTCCGGCGAGGTGGTGCTCATGACATTGCTCGGCGGGCTCGGCACCGTGTTCGGCCCCGTGGTGGGCGCCTTCATCGTCATCACGCTGGAGAACTATCTGGCCCAGCTCGGCGCCTGGGTCACCGTGGTGCAGGGGGCCATCTTCGTGGTGTGCGTGCTGACCTTCCGGCGCGGGGTGGTGGGCGAGCTGGCGCGGCTGATCCGCAGGCCGCTCTAGCGGGTGAGCTGGACAGAAGGAGCTCGCAATGACCGATCTGACCTATCGCGCGCCGAGGACCGCGGTGCGCGAGAGCCCCATCCAGGGGCGGGGACTCTTCGCGACGGCGGCCATCGCGCGGGGGGAGATCGTCGCCGTCAAGGGCGGCCATGTCCTGACGCGTGCGCAGTGGACGGCGCTTGAACCGGAGCTGGGACCGGCGGAGATACAGCTCACCGAGGACCTCGTCATCGCGCCGACAAGCGCCGAGGAGCGGCACGGCGCCATGCTCTACACCAACCACTCCTGTGATCCCAATATCGGCATCCAGGGGCAGATCGTCTTCGTCGCGATGCGGGACATCGCGCCGGGTGAAGAGCTGACCCATGACTGGGCGACGACCGATGACGGCGACTACGAGATGGCGTGCCGGTGCGGAAGCCCGCGCTGCCGCCGCGTCATCACCGGGAAGGACTGGCGGAAGCCGGAGCTCCAGGAGAGGTACCGGGGCTGGTTCTGCTGGTTCCTGCAGCGGAAGCTCGACGCGGGCCAGTGAGGGATGAGCCGGGACATGAAGAAGAGCGCCGGGCTCCTGCTCTTTCGTGAGGCCGCCGGCCGGCTCGAGGTGCTCCTCGTGCACCCCGGCGGGCCGTTCTGGGCCAAGAAGGACGCGGGCGCGTGGTCCATTCCCAAGGGCGGGATCGAGGAGGGGGAAGAGCCCCTGGCCGCGGCGCGGCGCGAGTTCGAGGAGGAGACCGGGACGCGGCCGACGGGTGAGGCCATTCCCCTCGAGCCCGGCGGCAGCCGGCGGGAAAGCTGGTCTACGCGTGGGCGATGCGGGGCGATCTCGATCCCGCCGCCGTGACGAGCACGGCCTTCTCCATGGAGTGGCCCCCGCGCTCGGGCCGCCGGCAGGAGTTCCCGGAGGTGGATCGCGCCGCGTGGTTCACGCTGGAAGAGGCGCGGGAGAAGATCCTGAGGGGCCAGGCGCCGTTCCTGGACGACCTCCAGCGCATCGTCGGGCGCTAGGGCAGGAGGTCGCTCACCGTCACGCGGGCGGAGGGGACGGCCAGCAGCGCGATCGACTCGGGCGGCCTGACTATCTCGCGCGACGCATAGCGCCAGCCATAGGGGGCGGCCGCGTCGGGCACCGGATCGCGATACACCTCGACAACGCGATCGACCAGATTGACGATCCAGTAGTCGCCGAGACCAGCCCGCGCGTAGAGGCTGCCCTTTTCCTTGCGGTCGAAATCCAGGCTCGACTCCGCGACCTCGACGACGAGGGCGGCGCGAGACGGATGCCCCTCTCGGTAGTCGGCGCGGGTCCCCCGGACGACGGCCAGGTCGGGCTCGGGCTCCGATTCTTCGTCCAGCGCCACGGGCATCTGAGACCGAATGATCCAGCCTGGTGGGAGGATGGCGCGGAGCACATCATCGGTCGCGCCAATCCCCGTCGAATGGTAGCTGCCCTGCGGCTCGGCGACCAGGAGCTGGCCGCCGATCAGCTCGACGGGCTTATCGTGGAAGAGGCCGAGATCGACGAGGCGCTCGTACTCCGCTCGCTTCCACTGCCACGCGGTCAGGGGCTGCTGCTTCATCGCTCCGAGCCTAGCCCGGCCACATCCGGCGTGCAATGTCGACGGGAGGATACACGCACGAACCAGTGATTGGAGGAAACTGTCGTCCAGGTACACGGCGTGGGCCCGTGGGCGGTCACCTACGTGAACCCGGCCCGAGCGCTTGCGCCTACCCTGGAGGCTCACCCAGAGCGCCTCGAACTCCGTAAGTTGGGCTAGATGCGGAAGCTGAGCTGGTCGATGCCGCAGCGCACCCGGCCGGTCATCTCGTAGGAGGTCTGGTTCGCTGAAATGTGATGGGTCAGGCAACTGGCTTCCCGCATGAGGCGCTGCAATACGCCGGCCCGGTGTACCGCGCTCGCACCCGAAGCGTCGTAGGCGATACGTACGATTTCAGCGCCTTTGTGCGTGGCGGTGACCGCGGCGACACGGATGGCGACGCGCGTGTCTGCCGACAGCGGCTCGCCGCGCAATCCGCTCGCCCAGACCGCGGTCAACGCCTCCCGCATGCCGGCGCGACAGGCGAACCAAAGCCCTTCCGCAGCCTCCAGGTTGCGTTGCGTGGCGGGGTGCTCGAGCAGCGGTTTTTGCGTGTAGCGGTCGGTCTTGCCACGCAGCTCGTTGCGCGCCTCGTCGAGGGCTCGCCGCGCCAGTCCGAGGTGAGTCGCCGCGGCGCAGATGGAAACGAACCAGGCGCCCGGCACGAACACGGCGGCCGGATACGACGACTGCGGATGGCCTGACGGCCAGGCGAAGGTACGGTACCAGGGGACGAGCACGTCGCGGAAATGCACGTCGTGACTTCCTGTCCCCGCGAGACCTACGGGATCCCACGTCTCCTCGATGACCGCCTCGCGGGCGGGAGCCAGCGCGGCCACCATCCGAGGCGCATCGCCCGGCGCGACCGGGGGCAGGCTCGCCGTTCCTCCACGAACGTGGCCGCCGTGCACCCCGTCTCGAAACCCCAGCTGCCGGTGATCCGGATTCCATCCGCTTGCACGACGACCTGTACGCGCGGCAGGTTGCTCCACGCGGCGCAAGCGCCCGGGTCGGAGAAGAATTCGTCGCGGAACCGGGGCGTGGCAGATGCATAGATCAACCCCGAACAGACACTGCCATGAGCCGACACCCAGCCGGTGGAGGCGTCGGCCTCTGCAAGGGTCGTGACCATTTCCAGCCACTGGGGAAGCGAACCGCCAAGCCCACCGGCATCGGCCGGAACCAGGATCTTGAATACGCCGGCGCGCTTCAGCTTGTCGGTGAAGTCCGGAGCAAGCTTTCGGCACTGCTCGAACTCGAGAGATTCGCGCTTTGCCTCGGACGCCAGGTCAGGAAGTGCGGACCAGAGTGCGCGCAGTTCTCCGCAGAGACAAGGTCTGCCAATTCCGGCCTCCTTATTCCCTGCCTGGTCTCAACCGCAGCATCGCCCGCAGGCTATCCCGGTCCCATCCGGTGCGCAATGCTGACGGCGGGATACACCCCGGAACCCGTGCTAGAGTCCCGGGGGTCCCGATGCTCAAACTCATGATCGGAGTGATTGCCATGGTTGCCCTCACCTCCTGCGCCTCCACGCCGCCCGTGCCTCCGGCGGCCAAGACCGAGCTGACGCCCACCGGGAAACTGCGCGTGGGCATCAACTACGGCAACGTGCTGCTCGCCACCAAGGACCCGGCCACCGGCGAGTTCCGCGGCGTGGCTCCGGACCTCGCGCGCGAGCTCGGGCGCCGCCTGGGCACGCCGGTCGAGTGGGTCGGTTACGAGTCCGCCGGGAAGATGGCCGAGGCGGTGAAGACCGGCGCCTGGGACGTCGCGTTCCTCGGCGCCGAGCCCGCCCGCGCCGGTGAGATCGCGTTCAGCCCGGCCTATCTGGAGATCGAGGCGACCTATCTGGTGCCGGCGGGGTCGCCCATCCGCAGCGTCACCGACGTCGACCGCGAGGGCATCCGCATCGCGGTGGCCGACAAGGCGGCCTACGAGCTGTACTTGACCCGGACCATCAAGAAGGCCCAGCTCGTCCGCGCCCCGGGCCTCGCGGCGTCGTATGAGCTGTTCGTGACGCAGAAGCTCGACGCCCTCGCCGGGCTCCGGACCTTTCTTCTGGCGGAGGTCGGGAAGATTCCCGGCGCGCGGGTGCTCGACGGGCAGTTCACCGGGGTGCAGCAGGCCATCGCCACCCCGAAGCCGCGTGCCGCGGGTGCCGAGTACCTGCGCGGCTACGTGGCGAACGTCAAGGCGTCAGGGCTGGTGGGGGAGGCGATTCAGCGGCATGGGATTCGTGGGGTATCAGTGGCGCCGTAGTCTGGGCCTTGAGCACCTTGCCCGTCGCGCTCTTGGGGAGCGCGTCCAGCACGGTCACGCGCCGGGGGCACTTGTAGCCCGCCAGCTGATCGCGGCAGTGAGCGATCAGCGCGGCGGGATCGACGCGCACGCCCGGGCGTAGCGTCACGAACGCCGCGACTTCCTCGCCGAGATCGGGATGGGGCACGCCGATCACGGCCGCCTCCGCGACAGCCGGGTGCGCGAGCAGCGCGGCCTCTACCTCGCCGGGCACCACGGAGTAACCTCCGCGCAGGATCAGCTCCTTCTTCCGTCCCGCGATGGTGACGAAGCCGTCGCTGGAGATGGTCGCGAGGTCACCGGTGCGGAACCAGCCATCGGTCAGGACCGCCTGAGTTTCCTCAGGCGCCTCGAGATAGCCCTCCATGACGGCGGGGCTCCGGATCCAGAGCTCGCCGGTCTCGCCGGCGGTCTGCGGGCGGCCCGCGTCGTCCATGGTGCGCACCTCCACTCCGGGCACCGGCCGGCCGATGGACTCCGGCAGGTCGCGCGCGTCGTCGGCGCGAAAAGAGATCGGCCGGAAGAGCTCGGTCATCCCGTAGCCGCGCAGGATGCGCACGCCGGTGCGCTCGCGCCACTCCTGGGCGAGGTCCCAGGAGCAGGGGGCGGCGCCCGAGACCGCGATCCGGAGGGACTTCAGCGCGGATAGGTCCAGGGCCGGCGCATCGAGCAGGCGCCGGAACATGGTGGCCACGCCGGGAAACACGGTCACGCCGTGCTGCGCGATGCCGGAGAGCGCGCCGGGCGGCGTGAAAGGCTCCACGATGGCGACGCGGGCGCCGGCCAGGATGGGAGCCAGCAGCGCGCCGTTGATCCCAAAGGAATGAGAGAGCGGCAGCGTGGCCAGCACACAGTCCGCGGCGGTGAGCCCCATCACCGGACCCGCCCAGGACACGAGCGCGGCGTCCAGCGCGGCGTGGGAGAGGACGGCGCCCTTGGGATGGCCCGTGCTGCCCGACGTGTACAGGATGAGCGCGGCGGCACGTGGCTCCAGGGTGAGGGACCAGTCGGCGGTCTCGCCGCCCACCGTGTCGAGGACGATACGCGGCCGCAGATCGGCGAGAATGCGTTCGCGCTCCGCCGCGGACAGCGCTGGGTTGAGCGGGGAAACCGTCGCCCCCGCCATGAGGCCGCCGAGCAGCGCGACGGCGAAGCGCCAGCCATTGGGCAGGAGCACCGCCACGCGGTCACCGGGCTCCAGGCCCTGCTCCACGAGGCGCCGGGCGACACCGCCGGCGCGCTGCGCCAGCTCGCGCCAGGTCAAGGTCGAGTCAGCGGTGAACAGGGCCGGCGCGTCCCCGCGACGCCGCACCGTGCGCTCCAGCGCGGTGAGCAGGCGCGGCACGCGCGGAGCGGGCACCGGGGCTAGAGCCCGAAGGCCTTGAGGTCGATGCGCTGCGCGACCTCGGGGGGCACGCGGTGCCGCGGCGTATAGGCCGCGAGGGAGGGCTTGGCGGTGGCGTCCACGCCCCACTTGGCGGAGAGCCCATCCTCCTTGGTGGAGGGATCCAGGTCCGAGCCGCGCGCATGCGTGATCACGGTGATGTCGCGGTCGGGCTGGCAGCGGGTGGCGATGGCCCAGTTCACCTGGCGATCGTCGAAGACGTCCACGTCGTGATCCACCACCACCACGCGCTTCATGTAGAGATCGGCGCCCAGCACGGCCAGGATCGCGTTCTTGGCCTGGCCGGGCAGGCGCTGCTCGATGGAGACATAGCAGGTGAAGGGACCCGGCACGCGCACCGCCTTGACGGAGGGAATCATGGCCCGCACCGCCCGATAGAGGTTCGCTTCCATTGGGATCGTGGATAAGAGCAGGTGGTCGAGATGCGCCACCGTGATGTCCTGGAACCAGGCGCCGGCGCGATGGGTGATGGCGTTCACCTTCACCACCTCACGATCGCGCTGCCCCAGGCTATAGCCGGTGAACTCGCCGAAGGGGCCCTCGGGCGTGCGCGCGCCGGGCAGGATCTCGGCCTCGATCACCATCTCGGCATGCGCGGGAACCAGCACGTCGGAGGTCTCGCACTTCACCAGCTCGAGCGGCTCGCCCAGCAGCGCCCCCATGATGGCCCGCTCGTCCTCGTCGATCGAGCCGATGGCGAGCGAGCCCAGGGCGATGGCCGGATGCACGCCCACCGCGAAGGCGACCGGCAGCGCTTCGCCCCGCGCCTCGGCGATTCTCTGGAACTCCCAGAGGTGCTTGCCCAGGGTGAGGTGGATGGACGTGGTGTCCCGTCCCTTGATCATGAGGCGGTTATAGGCGCAGTTCCACGTCTCGCTGGCGGGGTCCTTGGCGAAGGAGATGGCGGAGGTCAGATAGACGCCGGCGTCGCCCTCGTGATGGATGATCTGCGGCAGATCGTGCAGGTCGATCTGCTCGCCCTTGAGGATCACGTCCTTGACCGGCCCCGTGGCGACCACCTTCGGCGGAATGGGCTTGTCCATGGCGGCCAGGTAGGTGCGGAGCATCTGATCCGGCGCGCAGCGCATGGCGGCGGCCAGTCGCGAGCGGCTCGCGTGGAGATTGGTCAGCACGGGGAAGCGCGTGCCCTTCACCTTCTCGAAGAGGAGCACGGGCCGCTTCTTCGCCTCGCGCTCCAGCTTCACCACGATAGCGGTGATCTCGAAGGCCGGATCCACTTCCTGGGTGACCACCTGGAAGTCGTCAGGTTTGCGCCGTTTGACCGCGTCGAGATAGGTGCGGAGATCCTGGGCCATGGGAGCCTCCTAGAAGCCGTAGAGCCGGCGGCAGTTCTCACCCAGCACCTTCTGCTTCTGCGCGTCGGTCATGTCGCCGCGCATGCGGATCTCGTCGATATTGCTCGGATAGGAGTTGTCCCAGTGGGGGAAGTCGGAAGCATAGAGGATCTGATTCTCGCCCACCAGCTTGAGCGCCTGGGGCAGCATCCATTCGTCCGCCTCGCAGGCGAAGTAGATATTGCCGCTGCGGCAGTAGGCGCTCGGGCTCCTTCTTCAGCGCGGGGGCCTCGGACGCGCGCTTGGCATACTCGTCGTCCATGCGCTCCATCCAGTAGGGCGCCCAGCCGCAGCCGGCCTCGAGGAAGGCCAGCTTGAGCTTGGGGAAGCGTTCGGGCACGCCCTCGAAGATCATGGAGGTGAGCTGGCGCATCTGCCCGAAGGCATGCGAGCAGGTATGGGCCTGGATGAAGCGCGGGAAGAGATCGAGGCCGGCCCCGCCCAGATGCGAGCCGGAGGCGTGCACTCCCAGGGGGACGCCGAGGCGCTCCGCCTCCGCGTAGACGGGATCGAAGGCGGCGTCGCCGAGCAGGTGGGTGCCGTCGGCGGCGAGCATGGCGCCCGACAGGCCCAGCTCCTTCACCGCGCGGCGCAGCTCCGCGGCGCACGCGGAGGGCTCCTGCACGGGCAGCAGCGCCACCGCCTTGAGCCGTGGGCTCTTGGTGACGAACTCCTCGTGGAGCATGGTGTTGTACGCCTTGCACAGCGCCACCGCCCACTCGCGGTCCTTGAGAAAGCTCATGAAAAGGCCGAGCGTGGGATAGAGCACGGTGAGCTCCATCCCGCCCTTGTCCAGCGCGCGCAGCCAGGCGTCCGCAGTGCCGGCGGCATCGCCCAGGGTGCCGAGGAGCCGGCGGTCCCAGCCATCCCAGGGGTAGAAGGAGAACGTGTGCGGGCGCCGCTTGTGCCGGTCGTCCAGATACTTCGCCACCTGCTCCTGGGACTCCGTCACGTGACCGTCGGCGTCGAGGATGGCGAAGGCGCTCATGGCTTGCCCCTCCAGCGGGCCACCGCGTCGGGGTTGACGGCATGCGCGGGAGCCTCTCCACGCCCTACGCCAAGGATCTGCTCGAGGGCCAGGCGCAGGTTGGCCCGCCGGCCCGCCTCGCTATGCGCGATATTGTGCGGCGTGAGGATGAGCCGCTCGGGATCGATGGTCCGATAGGGGTGGTCCGCCGGCATCGGCTCCTTGACGAAGGCGTCCACCGCGGCGGCGGCGATCCAGTTCTCCGCCAGCGCGCGCGCCACCGCCTCCTCGTCCACCACCTCGCCGCGCGCGGTATTGATGAGGAGCGCGGTGGGCTTCATCCGCCGCAGCTCCTTCTCGCCGATGAGGTTGCGCGTCTCCTCGGTGAGGGTGCAGTGCAGGGAGACGATGTCAGACTCGGCGAGCAGAGTCGGCAGATCCACCAGGGTCACGCCGAGCTTCGCCGCGCGGTCGGCGGACACGTAGGGGTCCGCGGCGATGAGGCGCACGTCCCAGCCCGCGAGCCGGCGCGAGACGTGGGTGCCGATGCGGCCCAGCCCGATGAGGCCCACCGTCTTGCCGAAGAGGAAGTCGCCGCGGTCCTCTCGCTTGGCCCACTCGCCGCGACGCAGCTTGGCCTCGTTGTGCTTGATGCGCTTGAGCAGCATCAGGATCACGCCCACGGTGGCCTCGGCCACCGCCACGAAGTTCTCCGCGGTGGGGCTATTGGCGACCAGGATGCCCAGCCGCGAGGCGGCGGGGATGTCGATCTTGTCCGTCCCGATGAAGGGGACGATGACGAGCCGCAGCCGCGTTGCCGCTTCCAGCACGGCGGGGGAGATGGTCTCCAGATGCGAAGCCAGCACGACATCGGCGTCGCGGCAGGCCTCGGCCAGCTCGGCCTCGCGGTAGGCCCGGCGCCCGGGCATGTCGAGGGGACGGCCGATCACGACCTCGTGGCCGGCGGCGCGGAGCGCATCCAGCTCCTCGGCGGGGCCGCTCGGTCCGGTGGCGAGGATCTTCATGGCATGTCCTCCTCCGCTACGGCTTCTTGCAGATGATGTTCACGAGCGCCTGCCGCTTCTCGTTGCGCACGACATTCAACGCCGTCTTGAGCACGCGAGGCAATTCCGCGGGATCTTCCACCTTCTCGCCCCAGCCGCCCGAGGCCCGACACACCATCTCATAGTCGGGCGCGGGATCGAGCTGATAGAGCGGCATGGTCTCGGCGCGCATGGCCCAGCCGTCCTTGGCCAGCGACGCCACCGAGCGCTTCACCGCGTTCCAGGCGCGGTTGTTGAAGATGACGAAGAGCGCGGGGATCTGATAGGCGCGCGACACCCAGTGGCTCGCCGTCGGGCTGCCGAAGATATAGGTGCCATCGCCCATGCAGGAGATCACGGTCTTGCCGGGCGCGGCCAGCCGCGCGCCAAGCGCGGCGCCCAGCGCCCAGCCGAGCCCGCCCGCCGGCGAGGAGCCGAAATAGGAGCCCGGCACGCGCATGCGGCGTCTGGGAGGAGTCGAGATCGTACTCGTTCACGACGATCGTATCGTCGTCGATGCAGTCGGCCACGCAGCGCGAGGCCCAGGCCATGTCGATGGGGGAGTCGCCGCTCACCGCGCGGGCGCGGGCGGCGACGGCGTCGCGCTGCTCGACGGCCTCGGCCTCCCACTTCCGGCGCCGCTCGGCGGCGACCTTCGCGTTCACGAGGGGCTTCAGCGCGGCGGCCAGCGCGGCGAGCGTGAGCCGGGGCGCGCCGGCGAGCGCGCCCTCGGTCGGGAAGCCGCGCACGGGATAGCGCGAGAAGAGCGGGTCCACGCCGATCTGGATGATCTGCGCGTCGGCGGAGGGATTGCGGAGCGCGGGGAACCAGGGCGCGTCCGCCTCGACCACCACGACCGCATCCGCGGTGGCGAGATGAGGCCCCACGTCGAAGCCCGCGTGAAGCGGATGGTCCTGGGGGAAATTGAGATAGGTGCGGGCGGGGTCCTCGAAGACGGGAGCGCCGAGGGCCTCCGCGACGAGGACCAGGGCCGCCACCGCCCGCGGGTCGCGGCCGGCCGCCTTGGTGACGATGATGGGGTTGACCGCGGCGGCCAGCGCGCGCGCGGCCCGCGCGATTTCCTCCGGCCCCGCGACGACGGCGCTATTCGGCGCCAGCCGCGGCGGATCGGCATACTCGAAGCTGTCGTGCGGCTCGGCCAGCACCTCGCGAGGCAGGGTGAGGTAGACCGGCCCCGCCGGCTCGCTGCGGGCGATGGCCAGTGCCCGATCAACCACCGTTTCAAGCTGATGGAAATTGCGCAGCTCGTAGTCCCACTTCACGAACTCGCGCGCCATCCCGCCCTGATCGAAGGCCTCCTGCGCCCAGTGGATTTGCCGGTCGCGGCTGCCGAGCATGCCGCCCTCGGTGATGGGCGTGCGCCCGGCGGTGAAGAGGATGGGCACCTGGGAGCGCGCGGCATTGATGAGGCCGCCCAGCGCATTGGCCGCGCCCACGATCACGTGGACCATCACCGCCTGCGGCTTGCCCGAGACCATGGCGTGGCCATGCGCCATGGCCACCGCGGGAATCTCGTGCGGAACCGTGATGGGCCTGGGGCAGGCGAGCCCGTTGGCCTGGCGGCGGGCATAGGCCTCGATCAGGGGCGCGAAGTCTGTCCCCGCATTGGCGAAGAGGAAGTCCACCCCGCGCGCGGCGAGGAGCTCGAGGTAGGCGTCGGCGGTGCTCTCGATGGTGGCGGTCTTCTTCATGTCACGCTCCTCGCTTACTTGCCCGTCCAGCGCGGCTTGCGCTTCTCGATGAAGGCGGCCGCGCCCTCGCGGAAGTCCGCGCTGGTATAGGTCCGCGCCACTAGATCGTCGCCGTCGGGCAGGCCGCGGTGGTCGCGGATGCGGCGCAGCGACTCCTTGGTGACCTGGAGGGTGATGGGGGCGTGGTCGGCGATCTCCAGCGCGATCGCCTTCACGCGCGCGTCGATCTCCTCCGGGGCCACGATCTCGTGGACGTAGCCGGCGGCGAGCGCCTCCTGGGCGGTGAGGAAGCGGGCGCGGAAGATCACGTCCTTCACGATGGAGGTGCCCAGCAGGTCCACGAAGCGCGCGTAGGTCTCCATGGAGAGGCAATTGCCGAGGGTACGCGCGATGGGCGCCCCGAACTTGGCGTCGGGCGTGGCGATGCGGATGTCGCAGCAGGCGGTGATGTTGAAGCCGCCCCCCACCGCGAAGCCCTGGATCTGCGCGATCACGGGCTTCTTCACGCGCTCGAGCCGGGCGGAGCGGGCGGCGCCGTCGCGCTCATAGGCGAGGCCGTCCTCGGCGGTCTCGAACACCTTGAACTGGCTGATGTCGGTGCCGGCGACGAAGGCCTTGCCCCCGGCCCCGCGCAGGACGAGGACGCGCACCGAATCATCGGCGTCCACCTCCTCGCACGTCTGGAGCAGCCGCTCGTACATCGCCCAGGTCATCGCGTTTCGGGTCTGCGGCCGGTTGAAGGTGAGCGTCATGATCGGTCCGTCACGGGTGACGAGCGCGTCCGGGGTGTTCTCGGGTGCGTCCACGGATGACTTCAAGGGTGCCTCCTCGCGGGAATGGGTGGGCGGAGGATACCATCCGGCCGAGGAATCGTGCTAGCCTAGCCCCCCTATGGCGGGCGCCCTCGATGGCATTCGCATTGTCGATCAGACCCAGGTGATGGCTGGTCCCTTCGCGAGCATGCTCCTCGCCGATATGGGGGCCGAAGTGATCAAGGTGGAGCCGCCCGACGGCGAGCACTCGCGCCATGTGGGCCTCCAGGCCGCGCCCGGCGTCGCCGCCTCCTTCCTCGCCGTCAATCGCGGCAAGAAGGGGCTCACCCTCGACCTCAAGCAGCCCGAGGGCGTGGCGGTGCTCAAGCGCCTGGTCGAGACCGCCGATATCCTGGTGGAGAACTACCGGCCCGGCGTGGCGAGGCGGCTCGGCGTGGACTACGAGACGCTGGCCGCCATCAATCCGAAGCTCATCTACTGCTCCGTCTCCGGCTTCGGCCAGACCGGGCCTTACGCCGCGCGTGGCGGCTACGATCTCATCGCCCAGGGCATGTCGGGCATCATGAGCGCCACCGGCAGCGAGGACGGGCCGCCGGTGAAGGTGGGAGTGCCCATCGCCGACCTGGGCGCCGGACTTTTCGCCGTGCTCGGCATTCTCTGCGCCCTGCGGGCGCGCCGGCTCACCGGGCGCGGCCAGCAGGTGGACACCTCGCTCTACGAGGCGGCGCTGGCGCTTTCCGCCTGGGAGGCGACCGAGTACTGGTACACGGGACAGATCCCCAAGCGGCTCGGCACCGCCCACCGGCTCAACGCGCCCTATCAGGCCTTCCGCGCCAGCGACGGGCACTTCACGGTAGGCGCCGCCAACGAGAAGCTCTGGCCCACCTTCGCCAAGCTCCTGGGGCTCGAGCACCTCACCCGGGATCCCCGCTTCAAGGGGGTGGGCAATCGCGTGAAGAACCGGGCCGCGCTCGAGGCCGAGCTGGAGAAGGTGACGAGCACGGAGACGCGCGCCCACTGGCTGGCCCGGTGCGAGGAGGCGGGCATCCCCGCCGGGCCCATCTACACGGTGCCGGAGGCGCATGCCGATGCGCACGCGCAGTCGCGCCGCATGGTGGAGACGCTGGAGCACCCGCAGGCCGGCCGCGTGAAGGTGCTGGGCAATCCGGTCAAGCTCTCGCGCTCTCCCGCCGTCCTGCGCTCGGCGGCGCCCGTGCTCGGCGCCGACACCGACGCGGTGCTGGCCGGGCTCGGCTACTCGGCCGCGGACATCGCGGGCTTCCGCGCGCGGAAGGTGGTCTGAGCCGGTGATCCGCTCCGTGCCCGGCCGCACCCCGAAGGTGCATGCGGGCGCCTTCGTGGACATCGCGGCCCAGGTGATCGGCGACGTGACCATCGAGGAGGGCGCCAGCGTGTGGCCCTTCAGCATCCTGCGGGGCGACCAGGACAACTACGTGCGCCTGGGTCGCAACTCCAATGTCCAGGACAACTCGGTGCTCCACGTCACGCCCCAGTTTCCCTGCATCGTGGGTGCGGGCGTGACCATCGGCCACCGCTGCGTGGTGCATGCCTGCACCATCATGGACAATGTGCGCATCGGTATCGGCGCGGTGGTGCTCACCGGCGCCGTGGTGGAGGAGAATGCCCAGGTCGGCGCGGGCGCGGTGGTGCCGCAGGGCAAGGTGGTGCCGGCGGGCTGGCTGGTCATGGGCGTGCCCGCCAAGCCCGTGCGCAAGATGTCGGACGAGGAGCTGGCCGACATCCGTCTCAACGCCGTCGAGTACGTCGACCTCTGGCACCGCGACTACCGCGGCACCTGGGACGCCCGAGATCGGAAAAAATCATGAAGCCACTGCACGGCACCCGCGTCATCGACTTCACCCAGGCCATGGCGGCGCCGTATTGCACGATGAACCTCGCCGACATGGGCGCCGACGTGATCAAGCTCGAGCCGCCGGGCGAGGGCGAGCCCACGCGCCAGCTCGGCGCCGCCCAGAAGCGCGGCCACAGCGCGACCTTCATGACCATGAACCGCGGCAAGCGCGGCCTGGCGGTGGATCTCAAGCAGCCCGAGGGCGTGGAGGTCGTCAAGCGGCTCGCCAGGACCGCCGACGTCTTCGTCCAGAACTATCGCCCCGGCGTGGCGGACCGGCTCGGGCTGGGCTGGGACGCGCTGGCCCGCGTGAACCCGCGACTCGTCTACTGCGCGGTGTCCGGCTTCGGCGGCACGGGCCCCTATGCGCCTCGCGGCGGCTACGACCTCATCGCGCAGGGCATGTCGGGGATCATGAGCGTGACCGGCGACGAGGACGGGGCGCCCGCGAAGTCCGGGGTGCCGCTGTCCGATCTCTCGGCGGGCCTCTTCTCCGCCTACGGCATTCTGTGCGCGCTGGAGCATCGCGACCGCACCGGCGAGGGGCAACTCGTGGACACCTCGCTGCTCGAGGCGGCCATGGCGCTGACCATCTGGGAGTCCGCCGAGTACTGGGTGACGGGCCAGGCGCCGCGCGCGCTGGGCTCCGCCCATCGCCTTTCCGCGCCCTATCAGGCGCTGCGCGCGGCCGACGGCTACTTCACCGTGGGCGCCAACAATGACCGTCTCTTCGAGGGGCTATGCCGCGCCCTCGGCCGGGCCGATCTCACCTCGGATACACGGTTCGCCGCCGGCAAGGCGCGGCGGGAAAACCGCAAGGCGCTCATCGAAGAGATCGAGCGCACCACGTCCACCGAGACGCGCGCCTTCTGGCTGGAGCGCTGCGACAAGGAAGGCGTGCCCGCGGGGCCCATCAACAACTACGCCGAGGCCCTCGCCGATCCCCATACCCTCGCGCGGAAGATGGTGGTGGATCTGGTGCATCCGGGCGCGGGGCCCATCAAGGCCCTCGGCGTGCCGGTGAAGCTCTCGGAGACGCCGGGCGCGGTGGATCGCGCGGCGCCCCTTCTCGGCCAGCACACCGAGGAGATTCTGATCGAGCTGGGCTATTCCGAGGCCGAGCGCCGCGCGCTCGAAGCCAAGGGCATCGTTCAACGCTGGCCGAACCCAGGAGGAAAGGCTCAATGAAGACCCGGACGCTCGCCCTGCTCTGCGCCCACGCCGTGCTCGTCCTCGGGCTCGTCACCTTCGCGGCCGCCCAGGCCCGGTACCCGTCGAAGACCATCGAGGTGGTCGTGCCCTATGCCCCCGGCGGCGGCACCGACAACCTCATGCGCATGATCACGGGCATCATCGAGGAGAACAAGTGGTCGCCGGCGGCGATCAACGTCAACAACCGCACGGGCGGCAGCGGCGCCGTTGGCTACACCTACCTGATCGGCAAGAAGGGCGACTCCTACGTGGTGGCGGGCGCCACGCCCATGGTCGTGTCCGGGAAGCTGGAGGGGCGCCTCCCCGGCGACCATCGCGACGTCATGACCATCCTCATGATCGTGGCCATCGACGACCTCATGCTGTCGGTGCGGACGGAATCGCCCTTCAAGACGGTCGACGACTTCGTCAAGGTCGCGCGCGAGAAGCCGGGCGTGCTCACTGTCGGCGGCACGGGAACCAATACCGAGGACCACATCTTCCACTATCTCTTCGAGCAGGCGGCCAAGATCAAGGTGAAGTACGTGCCCTTCAATTCGGGCGGCGAGGTGACCACCGCGCTCATGGGCGGACATATCGACGCCGCGGTGGAGAATCCCAACGAGATCGTGGCCCAGATCGAGGCCAAGAAGGCGCGCAACCTCGCGGTGGCCTCCCGCAAGCGGCTCACCGACGCGCCCGACGTGCCCACCTTCTCGGAGCGGGGCTACGAGTTCTTCTGGGAGCAGCTGCGCGGCGTGGTGGGGCCGGCGGACATGAGCCCGGAGGCCGTGAAGTGGTGGCAGGACACCCTCAAGAAGGTGACCGAGAGCAAGAAGTGGCAGGAGTCGTACATCAAGCGCAACCTCCTGACGCCCACCGCGTGGGTGGGGGAAGAAGCCAACAAGTATCTCGACGGGCTGAACGCCAAGTACGAGAAGGCCCTCGGCGATCTCGGCGCGTTGAAGAAGAAATAGCGCGTGCGGCGCGCGGACCAGATCGCCGGCGCCGGGCTGCTTCTGCTCGGCGTGGCCTTCGCGTGGGCGGGGCTCCGGAGCTACACCTACTGGGGCTCCACCGGCCCCGGCTCGGGCTTCCTGCCCTTCTGGCTCGGCCTTGCCATGGCCGTCCTCGCCGCCTGCCTGCTGATCGGGGCGACCCGCGCGCGCCCCCCGGGCAGCCGGTGGCTGCCGGAGGGAGCTGGGCTCCGGCGCCTCGTCACCGTGCTCGGCGTCACCGCCGCCCTGGTCGCCGTTCTCAAGATCGTGGGGATGGCGGTGGGCACCGTCCTCTTCCTCGTCGCCATCCTCCGCGGGGTCGAGCGCCTGCGGTGGCCGTCCGCCCTCGCCATCGCCGTCGGGACCGCCGCCGTCAACTACCTCATCTTCACCTACTGGCTGCGCGTGCCCTTCCCTCTGGGCGTGCTGGGCTTCTGATGGACTTCCTCGGCAACCTCTCGCTCGGCTTCTCCATCGCCTTCACGCCGTTCAACCTCCTCATGGCGGCGGTGGGGGTGACGCTCGGGACCCTCATCGGCGCCCTGCCGGGGGTGGGGCCGGTCTCCGGGGTCGCGCTCCTCCTCCCGCTCACCTTCGGCATGGAGCCCGTGTCCGGGATCATCATGCTCGCGTCGCTGTACGCCGGGTCCATGTACGGCGGCACCATCACCTCGGTGCTGATCAATACGCCGGGGGAGTCCGCCTCGGTGGTGACCTGCATCGACGGCTATCAGATGGCGCTGCAGGGGCGGGCGGGGCCGGCACTGGGTGTGGCCGCCATCGGCTCCTTCGTGGCGGGCACCGTCGGCGTGGTGCTCCTCATGCTGATGTCGCCGCTGCTCGCCCGCTGGGCGCTGTCCTTCGGCCCCCCCGAGACCTTCGCCCTCATGCTGCTCGGGCTCACCACGGTGACCGGGCTCACCGGCGACAATGCGCTCAAGGGCTACATGAGCATGGTCTTCGGGCTGATGCTCGCCATGCTGGGGTTCGACATCATCTCGGGTGACGCGCGCTTCGCCTTCGGCTTCAACGAGCTGCTCGACGGGGTGGAGTTCCTGCCCGTGGCCATCGGGCTCTTCGGGCTGGGGGAGGTGCTGGTCGGAGCGGAGCAGGTCACCGACCTGCGCATCCTCCACGCCCGCTACGGCATCCGCGACGTCATGCTCACCGCCGCGGACTGGGCGCGCAGTCGCTGGGCCATCGCCCGCGGCACCGCGCTCGGCTTCCTCATCGGCGTCCTGCCCGGCGCGGGGCCCACCATCGCGTCGTTCCTCGCCTACACGCTGGAGAAGAAGGTGTCGAAGCATCCGGAGGAATTCGGACACGGCGCCATCGAGGGCGTGGCGGCGCCGGAGTCGGCGAACAATGCCGCCTCCTCGGCGGCCTTCGTGCCCATGCTCACGCTGGGCATTCCGGGCTCCGCCACCACCGCGGTGATGCTGGGCGGGCTCATGATGTGGGGGCTCCGGCCCGGCCCGCTCCTCTTCGAGAAGAATCCGGACTTCGTCTGGGGCCTCATCGCCTCCCTGTATATCGCCAATGTGCTGTTGCTCGTGCTCAACATCGGCTTCATCCCCATGTTCGTCCGGGCCCTCCGCATTCCCTACGGCGTGCTCATGCCGCTCATCATCATCTTCTGCGTCACCGGCGCCTACTCGCTGAACAACAAGGTCTGGGACGTGGGCGTCATGCTGGTCTTCGGCGCGCTCGGCTACGCGATGAAGAAGCTCGACTACTCGCCCGCCGCGCTCACCCTGGCGCTCGTCCTCGGCCCCCTCGCCGAGCGTGCGCTCCGCCAGTCGCTGATCATCTCGGACGCGGGGCCCGCCATCTTCCTCATGCGGCCCATCTCGGGAGTGCTCACTCTGCTCGCGTTCGCCGCTGTCGCGGTGCCGGCGGCGCGCGCGCTCCGGCAGGCCTTTCGCAGCCGCGCCCGCGTCCCCGCGGCCTGATTCAGATCTCTCGGCCGGGCGGATTGGCGAGCGGGTGCAGCACGTCGATCGCCCAGATGGGCGCCGTTTGGCCGTCTCCTCCGATGGAAGCTGTCAAGTGGGAATATTCGAGATGCGCGCCCGTTCTCGGCGAAGTTATGCTCGTGGCATGCCCGAGGACCGCTACGGTCTCCCGCTCTCCTCCACCTCCGACCGCGCGGTCGCGGCGTACCGCGAGGGCGTGGACCATCTCCTCCGCGCCACGCCGGGTGCCGATCGCGCCTTCGGTGAGGCGCTCGCGGCCGATCCCGGCTTCGCGCTGGCGGCCACCGGGCTCGCGCGCGCGCACCAGATCCACGGACGCATCCCGGAGGCGAAGGCCGCCATCGCGCAGGCGCGCGCGCTCATGGGGGGCGTGTCCCGGCGCGAGCGGCAGCACGTGGAGGCCATCGGCATCCTCCTCGATGGCAATGCCGCGGGCGCGCTGGCCGCCGTGCGCGCCCAGATGGCCGAATTTCCTCGAGACGCCCTCGTCTTGAGCCTGGCCGTCGGCGCCTTCGGGCTCATCGCGTTCAGTGGCCGGCTCGACCATGATGCGCTACTGCTGGAGCTCCTCGACGGTCTGGCGCCGCACTATGCCGGCGACTGGTGGTTCCCCTTCGCGCATGGCTGGGCGTACAACGAGGCGCGGCGCCATCCCGAAGCCCGCCGCTTGATGGAGCAGGCGCGGGAGCGGCAGCCGCGTAGCGCCAATGTCGCGCACGGCCTCGCCCATATCGCCTACGAGACGGGCGACATCGAGGGCGGCGCGCGCTACCTCGAAAGCTGGCTCCCGGCATACGAGCGGGCGTCCGCGCTGCACTGCCACCTCTCCTGGCACCTCGCGCTCTTCGAGCTGGGGCGCGGTCGGCCGGATGCGGCGCTGCGCGTGTACGAGGACAGCATCGCGCCGGGCGCCTCGCAGGCGCCTCCCCTCAATACGCTCTCCGACTCCGCCGCCTTTCTCTGGCGTCTCGGTCTCTATGGCGAGTCGGCCGCCGCGGAGCGCTGGGCGCCGGTGGGCGACTTCGCCGCACAGGCGTTCCCGCGGCCCGGGCTGGCCTTCGCCGACATCCACTGCGCCCTGGTGTGGGCGGGGCTGGGCGACCGTGCGGCCCTCGCGCGGCTGGTGGAGGCCTTCCGGGAGGCAGACCGCGCGGGCCGCCTGCCCGCCGGCCCCGGCGTGGCCGAGCTCGCCGAGGGCCTGGGCGCCTTCGCGGCCGGCGACTACGAGGAGGCCATCCGCCGGATCGAGCCGGTGGCCGGGGAGGTGACCCGGCTGGGCGGCAGCCATGCCCAGCGCGACGTCTTCGAGGAAACCCTGATCCAGGCCTACTTGCGCACCAATCGCGGCGCAAAGGCGGCGGCGATCCTGCGCCGGCGGCTGGACCGGAGGCCATGGGCGAGGGACCAGGAATGGCTGGCCCAATCCGGGGGGGTCGGGTCACTGTAAACCCCTATTAAACCGGCCAAAGCCTTGACAGCCCCTGGGGGCTCGGCTAAACTCGCGCAACTTCGGCAGTCTGGTCGACTCGACGCCCCACGGGCCCACGGGTGAAGGACACGCTCTCCAACGGCGTAGGCGAATGACAGACGCGACGATCGCGGGTGCGAACGCACGCGCGACTGCCTTGCTGGACCCCGCCCGGGACACCTTTCCCAAGCTGGTTGTTGCCAACGCCGCGCGCTTTCCCGACAAGGTCGCGATCCGCGAGAAGCATCTCGGCATCTGGCAGGCCCATACCTGGAGCCAGTACCTCGCCGAGTCCCGACTGATCGCGCTGGGCCTGGCCGCGCTGGGCTTCGCCCGCGGCGACCGCACCGCCGTGATCGGGGACAATCGCCCGCCGTTGTACTGGGCGATGCTGGCCACCCAGGCGCTGGGCGGAGTGCCGGTTCCGCTGTACCAGGACTCCATCGAGACGGAGATGCAGTTCATCCTGGACCACGCGGAAGCCCGCTTCGCGGTGGTGGAGGACCAGGAGCAAGTGGACAAGCTCCTGCACGTGCGGGCGGAGTGCCCACGGCTCGAGTACATCGTCTACGACGATGCCCGGGGCCTGCGGCACTACGACCAGCCCTTTCTCCTGAGCCTCGCCGAGCTCAAGGAGCGCGGGGCCAAGTTCGCCGCCGACAATCCGGGCTGGTTCGAGGCCGAGGTCGCCAAGGGCGCCGGGGACGACCTGGCGGTGATCTGCTATACCTCCGGCACCACCGGCCAGCCCAAGGGGGCCATGCTCTCGCACCGGAACCTCATCGTCACCGCGCGCAACGCGATCGAGCGCGAGGGCCTGCGCGAATCCGACGAGGTGGTGGCCTATCTCCCCATGGCCTGGGTGGGCGACCACATGTTCTCCTTCAGCCAGTCGGTGGTGGCGGGCTTCGCCACCAATTGTCCGGAGAGCGCGGCCACCGTGCTCGCCGACCTCAAGGAGATCGGCCCCACCTACTTCTTCGCGCCGCCCCGCATCTGGGAGAACATCCTCACCGCGGTGAGGATCCGCGTGGAGGACGCGTGGGCGCCGAAGCGGGCGATGGTCCGTTTCTTTCTGGACCTGGCGCGGCGGACGGAGCGCGCGCGGCTGGCACACCGGGCGCCGGCTCTGGCCGATCGTCTCCTCTACGCGCTGGGGCGCGTGCTGGTGTACGGCCCCCTGCGCGACAACCTGGGGATGCGGCGCATCCGCGTGGCCTATACCGCGGGGGAGGCCATCGGCCCCGAGCTCTTCGAGTTCTATCGCTCGCTCGGGATCAACGTGAAGCAGCTCTACGGGATGACGGAGTCGAGCGCGCTGATCTGTATACAGCAGGACGGCGACGTGAAGCTGGACACGGTGGGCCCTCCGCTGCCAGGGGTGGAGGTGCGCATCACCGAGAGCGGCGAGGTGATCGTCCGCAGCCCCGGCGTCTTCCAGGGCTACTTCAAGAACCCCGAGGCGACGCGGCAGTCGCTGGCGGACGGCTGGATCCGCACCGGTGACGCGGGGGTCTTCGACCGGGACGGCCATCTCAGGATCATCGACCGCGCCCGCGACGTGGGCCGGCTCTCCGACGGCACCCTCTTCGCCCCCAAGTACCTCGAGAACAAGGTCAAGTTCTCGCCCTTCGTGAAGGAGGCGGTCTGCGTGGGGGATGGGCGGCCGTACGTGGTCGCGCTGCTGAACATCGATCTGGCCGCGGTGGGCAACTGGGCGGAGCGGCGCAATATCGCCTACGGGTCCTACGCCGACCTCGCCCAGAAGCCGGAAGTCTACGAGCTGGTCCGGCACGAGCTCAACCGGGTGAACCGGAGCCTGGTGGACGCGGGCGATCTGGCGGGCGCCCAGATCGGGAAATTCCTGCTCCTGCACAAGGAGCTGGACGCGGACGACCAGGAGATCACCCGCACCCGGAAGGTGCGGCGCGGCTTCGTGGCCCAGAAGTACGCGCCCCTCATCGAGGGGCTCTACTCCGGCGTGGACCACGTGAACGTGGAGGCCCAGGTCACGTACGAGGACGGCCGGGTGGGCATGGTGCGCGCGGACATCCGCATCGCGGAGGCCGAGGTCGCGCGCGGGGGGGCGGGGGCGGCGCGATGAGGGACACGGGGCGCGCCGCGCCGCTGCTCGAGGTGGACGGGATCAGTGTGCGCTTCGGCGCGGTGCAGGCGCTGGAGCGGGTGAGCCTCGAGATCGCGCGCGGGGAGATCGCCGCCATCATCGGGCCCAACGGGGCGGGGAAGACGACACTGCTCAACGTGATCAGCGGCTTCTATCACCCCCGCGAGGGCGCCATCCGCTTCGCGGGCGCGGACCGCACCCACCTCAAGCCCTACGACGTGGCCACGCTGGGGATCGCCCGGACCTTCCAGAACGTGGCGCTGTTCAAGGGCATGAGCGTGCTCGATAACATCATGACCGGACGCCTGCTGAAGATGCGCGGGTCCTTCCTCCTCGAAGCCCTTTACTGGGGGCCGGCCCGCCGCCAGGAGCTCGAGCACCGGGAGTTCGTGGAGCGCCTCATCGACTTCCTCGAGATCCAGGCCATCCGCAAGACGCCCGCCGGGCGGCTGCCCTACGGCCTGCAGAAGCGGGTGGAGCTGGCGCGCGCCCTCGCCGCCGAGCCCACCCTCCTCCTCCTCGACGAGCCCATGGCGGGCATGAACGTCGAGGAGAAGGAGGACATGTGCCGGTTCATCCTCGGGGTGAATGACGAGTTCGGGACCACCATCGCCCTCATCGAGCACGATATGAGCGTGGTGATGGACATCTCCGCGCACGTGGTGGCCCTGGACTACGGGCGCAAGATCGCCGACGGGACGCCGGACCACGTGCGGAACGACCAGGCGGTGATCGACGCCTACCTGGGGGTGGCGCATGCTTAGCCTCCTCCACGCGGTGTTCGTGGCCCCGTTCCTCGACATGGTGGGGGCGCCGACCTTTCTCGCCGAGGTATTGATCGGCGGCATCGCGGCGGGGCTCATGTACTCGCTGGTGGCGCTGGGCTTCGTCCTCATCTTCAAGGCCTCGGGTGTGTTCAATTTCGCCCAGGGCGTCATGGTGCTGTTCGCGGCCCTCACTCTGGTGGGGCTCATGGAGAAGGGGCTCCCGGTGGTGGTGGCGCTCCTGGCCACGGTGGCGGTGATGGTGGCGCTGGCCTTCGGCATCGAGCGCGTGGTGCTGCGGCCGCTCGTGAATCAGCCGCCGATCATCCTCTTCATGGCCACCATCGGGCTCAACTTCTTCCTGGAGGGCTTCGGCGAGATGATCTGGGGCGCCAACGTGAAGAAACTCGACGTGGGCATCCCCGACGAGTCCTTCAAGATGGCGGGCATCCTGCTCAACAAGCTCGAGCTCACCGCGGCCGGCACCGCCGCGGTGCTGGTGGCGGTACTGGCGGTGTTCTTCCAGCGCACGCGCATCGGCCGCGCGCTCCGCGCGGTGGCCGACGACCACGAGGCGGCGCTGTCCATCGGCATCCCGCTCAAGACCATCTGGGTGGTGGTGTGGTCGGTGGCGGGGCTGGTGGCCATCGCCACCGGCATCATGTGGGGCGCGAAGAGTGGCGTCCAGTTCAGCCTCTCGCTGATCGCGCTCAAGGCGCTGCCGGTGCTCATCCTGGGCGGCTTCACGTCAGTGCCCGGCGCCATCGTGGGCGGGCTCATCGTGGGCACGGGGGAAAAGCTCGGCGAGGTGTACTGGGGCCCGCTGGTGGGCGGGGCCATCGAGAACTGGTTCGCCTACATGCTGGCGCTCGGTCTTCCTCGTCTTCCGGCCCCAGGGCCTGTTCGGCGAGCGGATCATCGAGCGCGTGTAGTGCGAGGCGCAGCCGAAGGCGAGACGAGCGAAATCTGAGAATGCTTTCGCGAGCGGAGCGAGCGACGTGATCTACAGGGAGGCGGGGCAGTTCAAGAGCAGCTACGCCAGCGACCAGGCGATCTTCCCGATCGTCCAGGACCGCTGGGCGGTGCTGGCGCTGCTCGCGGCGGCGGTGGTGGTGCCCACCGCGCTCGGCAGTGACTACTGGCTGCAGGCCATCCTCATCCCGTTCCTGATCTACGCGCTGGCCGCGCTGGGGCTCAATGTCCTCACCGGCTACGCGGGGCAGCTCTCGCTGGGCACCGGGGGCTTCATGGCGGTGGGGGGCTATGCCGCGTTCAAGTTCGCCACCGCCTTTCCCGGGCTCAATATCCTCGTGGTCTTCATCCTGTCCGGGCTGGCCGCGGCCGCGGTGGGGCTGATCTTCGGGATCCCGAGCCTCCGGATCAAGGGCTTCTATCTCGCGGTGGCCACCCTGGCT
This sequence comes from uncultured Candidatus Rokubacteria bacterium, assembly GCA_963733725.1. GTDB lineage: Bacteria > Methylomirabilota > Methylomirabilia > Rokubacteriales > CSP1-6 > DASRWT01. The sequence continues at coordinate 141,653 of CAVTFC010000013.1, forward strand.
TCGCAGTTCTTCCTCATCTGGCTCTTCAACAAGGTGGCCTGGTTCTCCAACTACGCGCCCTCGGGCACCATCACCGCGCCGGCCCGCACCGTGTTCGGCGTGATGGTGACGGGCCCGAACGCGTCGCCCGAGGCCCGCTACGTGGTGGCCATCGGCGTGGCCATGGTCTGCGCGCTCCTGGTCAAGAACCTCGTCCGGGGCCGGGTGGGGCGGGCGTGGATGGCCATCCGGGACCGGGACATTGCCGCGGAGATCATCGGGGTGCGGCCGCTCCGCACCAAGCTCCTCGCCTTCGGGATTTCCTCGTTTCTCTGCGGCATCGCCGGCGCCGAGTATGTGTTCCTCTATCTCGGCAGCGCGGAGACGCAGGCCTTCGACATCAACCTCTCGTTTCTCGTGCTCTTCATGGTCATCATCGGCGGGCTGGGCAGCGTGCTCGGGTCGTTCCTGGGGGCGGCCTTCATCGTGATGGTCCCCATCTTCCTGGTCAATGCGCCGCACGCGCTAGGGCTCCACATGCCGGTGGCGCTACAGAAGCAGCTCGAGCTCATGGTCTTCGGCAGCCTCATCCTCTTCTTCCTGATCGTGGAGCCCAACGGCCTCGCCCGGCTCTGGCAGATCACGAAGGAGAAGCTGCGGCTCTGGCCGTTCCCGCACTAAACCGAAGGAGGAGACGTATGCGGAACCGCATCCTGCTGACCTTGGTCCTGGCCGCCGCCATCGCCGTCGGCCCCCTGGCGGGCGTCCTGCTCGCTCAGGGCGGAAGCATCTTCATCCCGTTGCTCGTCTACCGCACCGGTCCCTACGCGCCCAGCGGCATTCCCATCGCCAACGGCTTCGTCGACTACTTCAACCTCGTCAACGAGCGGGATGGCGGCATCAACGGCGTCAAGATCGCCTGGGAGGAGTGCGAGACCCAGTACGACACGAAGCAGGGTCTAGAGTGCTACGAGCGGCTGAAGGCCAAGAACCCCGTGCTGGTGAACCCGTACTCGACCGGCATCACCTACGGGCTCATTCCCAAGGCCTCGGTGGACAAGGTCGTGGTCTTCTCCATGGGCTACGGGATGGCCGCCGCCGCCGACGGGCGCTGGTTCCCCTGGGTGTTCGGCTTCCCCACCACCTACTGGAGCCAGGCCTCCGCGGTGGTGCGCTACATCGGCGCCGCAGGAGGGCGGGCTCGACAAGCTGAAGGGGAAGAAGATCGCCCACATCTTCCACAACAGCCCCTACGGCAAGGAAGCCAACCCGACCCTCGAGGACCTCGCCCGGAAGTACGGCTTCGAGCTGACCCTCCTCGCGGTGGACCATCCCGGCCAGGAGCAGAAGTCCACGTGGCTGCAGGTCCGGCGGCTCAACCCCGACTGGATCTTCATGTCCGGCTGGGGCGTGATGAACCAGGTGGCGGTGAAGGAAGCGGCTGCCATCAGCTTCAAGATGGACCGCTTCATCGGCAACTGGTGGTCGGCCAACGACTCCGACGTGGTGCCTGCCGGCGACGGCGCCAAGGGCTACAAGGGCGCCACCTTCCACGCTCCCGGCACCAACTTCCGCGTCCACGCCGACATCGTCAAGCACGTGTACGACAAGGGCAAGGGCGCGGGCAAGAAGGAAGCGATGGGCGAGCCCCTCTACAATCGCGGCCTCGTCAACGCCATGTATGGGGTGGAGGCGATCCGCACCGCGATGGGCAAGTACGGCAACAAGGTGGTGACCGCCGAGGAAGTGCGCTGGGGCTTCGAGAACCTCAACCTCACCGATCAGCGGCTGGAGCAGCTGGGGATGAAGGGCTTCACTCACGCGGTGAAGGTGACGTGCGAGGACCACGAGGGTAACGGCCCCGTGCTCATCCAGCAGTGGGACGGCAAGAAGTGGAGCCTCGTCGCCGACTGGGTGGCGCCCATGCGCGACGTGGTGCGGCCCAAGATCGAAGAGGCCGCCATCGTGGAGGCGCAAGAATCTCAAGTACACCATGCGCGACTGCGCCAAGGAGAAATAGAGGCCGACCCGATGAGCGTTGCCCAACCCCTGTCCGAGACGGCCGCGCCCCTGGTGACGGTCAGCAACGTCGAGGTGATCTACGATCACGTGATCCTCGTGTTGAAGGGGGTATCGCTGGCGGTTCCCGAGGGGGGCATCGTCGCCCTCCTCGGGGCCAACGGCGCGGGCAAGAGCACCACCCTCAAGGCGATCTCCGGGCTCCTGCGCACTGAGCGGGGCGAGGTCACCAAGGGGGGCATCGAGTTCCTGGGCCGGCCCATCCACCGTCTCGACCCCGCCGAGATCGTCCGCCGCGGCGTGGTCCAGGTGATGGAGGGGCGGCACGTGTTCGAGCACCTGAGCGTGGAGGAGAACCTGCTCACCGGCGCCTATACCCGGCGCAACGGGCGGGAGATGAAGCAGGACCTCGATCGCGTGTATGCCTACTTCCCGCGCCTGGTCGAGCGGCGGGGGGTGAGCGCAGGGTATATCTCGGGGGGTGAGCAGCAGATGCTGGCCATCGGGCGCGCCCTCATGGCGCATCCCCGGCTCATGCTGCTGGACGAGCCGTCCATGGGACTGGCCCCCATGCTGGTGGCCGAGATCTATGAGATCGTGGCGCGGCTGAACCGCGAGGAGAAGGTGGCGGTGCTCCTCGCCGAGCAGAACGCGTCGATGGCGCTCCGCGTGGCGCGCTACGCCTACGTGATGGAGAACGGCCGGGTCGTGCTCGACGGCGACCGCGGTACCATCAGCGAGAACGAGGACATCAAGGAGTTCTACTTGGGCCTTTCCGGGGTCGGCCAGCGTCGCAGTTACCGGGACGTCAAGTCCTACCGGCGTCGCAAGCGGTGGCTCTCATGAGCGCCCAGCTCGAGATTCGCGACGTCTCGAAGTCCTTCGGCGGCGTGCAGGCCGTCACCACGGTGAGCCTGGACGTCCAGCAGGGGGAGCTGCTGTCGGTGATCGGCCCCAACGGGGCCGGGAAGACCTCGCTGCTCAACATGATCAGCGGGTTCTACCATCCCGACTCGGGCCGCATCGCGCTCGAGGGGACCGACGTCACCGATTTCGCCCCCAGCCGCATCGCCGAGCGCGGGGTGGCGCGCACCTTCCAGAACATCGCGCTCTTCCGCGGGATGACGGTGCTGGACAACCTCATGCTCGGCCGGCACGTGCACATGCGCGCGGGCGTGCTCGCGTCCGTCCTCTACTGGGGCTTTGCCCAGAAGGAGGAGGTCGCCCACCGGCGCGCCGTCGAGGACATCATCGACTTCCTCAAGATCCAGGATCTGCGCCGGCGGCCCACCGGCTCCCTCGCCTACGGGCTGCAGAAACGGGTGGAGCTGGGCCGGGCCCTGGCGCTCCAGCCCAAGGTCCTGCTCCTCGACGAGCCCATGGGCGGGATGAACCAGGAAGAGAAGGAAGACATGGCGCGCTTCATCCTCGACGTGAACGAAGAGTGGGGTACGACAGTTATCTTGATCGAGCACGACATGGGCGTGGTCATGGATATCTCCGACCGCGTGGCCGTCCTGGACATGGGGCAGAAGATCGCCGACGGCACGCCCGACGAGGTGCGCGCAAACCCGCGTGTCATCAAGGCCTACCTCGGCGACACCAAGGCACCGCGCGACGGAGGACGCTGACATGGCCGACTTCCCATCCACCCTGCCGCGCCTCATGCAGCGCAATGCGCGCGAGCTCGCTGACCGCCCGGCGCTGCGCGAGAAGGATCGGGGCATCTGGCAGACCCACTCCTGGCGCGACTACCACGACCAGGTGCGCGACCTCGCGCTCGGCCTGGCCTCGCTCGGCTTTGCCCGCGGCGACGCGCTCAGCGTGATCGGCGACAATCGGCCCCGGCTGTACTGGGCGCAGATGGCGGCCATGTGCCTCGGGGGCCGCTCGGTGCCCGTCTACCAGGACTCCATCGCCAAGGAGCTGGCCTTCGTCCTCGATCACGCCGAGGTCACCGTGGTGGTGGCCGAGGACCAGGAGCAGGTGGACAAGATCCTCGCGCTCAAGGACCAGCTCCCGAAGCTCCGGCTCATGGTCTACGACGATCCGCGCGGGATGGTCCACTACCAGGCGGACTGGGTGAAGTCGTTCGCGGAGGTGCAGGCCCTGGGTCGGGAGCGCGCGGCCCGCGAGCCCGCCGCCTTCGCGGCGGAGGTGGAGCGGGGGCGAGGGGACGACGTGGCCCTGATCTGCTACACCTCGGGCACCACCGGCAACCCCAAGGGCGCCATGCTCACGCACGACAACGTGATCGCCGTCGCCCGGGCCTTCGTGAGCGTGGAGAAGATCGTCGCCTCCGACGACTATCTCGCCTATCTCCCCATGGCGTGGGTGGGGGACGCCCTGTACAGCATGGTGCTGAGCCTGGTGGTGGGCTTCTGCATGAACTGCCCGGAGAGCCCGGAGACGGTGCAGCGCGACCTGCGCGAGCTCGGCCCCACCGCGCTCCTGGCCCCGCCGCGCATCTGGGAAAACATGCTGACGGGGGTCCAGGTTCGTGCCGCCGACGCCACCCCGCTCAAGCGCCGGGTCTTCGACTACTTCCGACGGGTCGCGGAGGAGGCGGAAATCCTCCGGGCCGACGGCAAGCCGTTGCCGCTCGGGACTCCGGCTCCAGCACGCGCTCGGCGAATTCTTCGTCTACCGGCCGGTACGCGACCAGATCGGCCTGCTTCGCACCCGGTGGTGCCTCACCGGCGGCGCGCCGCTGGGACCAGACACCTTCCGCTTCTTCCGATCCTTCGGCGTGAACCTCAAGCAGATCTATGGCTCCACCGAGACCACCGGGCTGGCCTCGCTGCAGCCGGATGGGGAGGCCGATCCGAATACCGCGGGCCGGCCCTGCCCGGGGATCGAGGTGCGCATCGGCGATCGGGGCGAGGTGCTCGTCAAGAGCCCGGGGATCTTCAAGGGTTACTTCAAGGCGGAGGAGGCCACGCGCGAGGTCATCGATCGTGAGGGCTGGTTCCACACCGGCGACGCCGGCTTCATCGACCCGCGCGGGCACCTCGTCATCATCGACCGCGCCAAGGATGTCGGGGCCATGCAGGACGGCACTCCCTTCGCCCCCCAGTTCATCGAGAACAAGCTCAAGTACAGCCCGTTCATCCGCGAGGCGGTGTGCTTCGGCAACGAGCGGCCCTACGTCGTCGCCATGGTCGCCATCGACATGAACACGGTGGGGAGCTGGGCGGAGCGGCGGGGGGTCCCCTACACGAGCTACATGGACCTTGCCCAGAAGGCCGAGGTCCGGCGCCTCCTCGTGGAGGAGATCGCCAAGGCCAACGCGACGCTGCCGGAGTCCACCCGCATCCGCCGCCTGCTCCTCCTCACCAAGGACCTCGAGGCCGACGACGCCGAGATGACCCGGACCCGGAAGGTCCGCCGGCGGTTCGTGGCCGAGAAGTACGCGCCGGTGATCGAGGCCTTCTACGGCGGCGCCGGCGAGGTGGAGCTGTCGACGAGCATCACCTACGAGGACGGCCGGCAGGCCGTCGTTCGATCGCGCGTCCACATCGAGGACGTGGAGAGAGAGCCCGCCCATGTCTGACGCGCTCAGCTTCTTCTTCCTGCTCATGTCCAACGGCGTGATGATCGGCCTGATGTACTCGCTGATCGCGCTGGGCTTCGTCCTCGTCTACAAGGCCACCGACGCGGTCAACTTCGCCCAGGGCGAGTTCGTCATGATCGCGGCCCTCGCCGTCGCCCTGAGCATGCTCGCCGCCGGTGCGCCCCTCTGGGTCGCCGTCCTCATCGGGATCGCGGGGATGCTCGCCTTCGGCTTCGCGCTGGAGCGGGTGGTGCTCCGCAAGCTGATCGGGCGCCCTGTGATCGCCGTGGTCATGGCCACCATTGGCCTGGCCGCCATCCTACGTGGCGTCGGGCCGACCTTCTTCGGAGCGGGCACCAAGAACCTCCCCCTCCCCATCAGCGACGAGCCCTTCATCCTCGGCCCGCTCTTCGTCCCCCCCATCCAGGTCCTCGGCGCCGCGGTGAGCCTGCATCTTCATCGGCGGCTTCGGCTGGTTCTTCCTCAAGTCCCGCAAGGGCATCGCGATGCGCGCCGTCGCCGACAATCAGCAGGTGGCCATGGCGATGGGCATCAACGTCCAGCGCTACTTCGGCCTGGCCTGGGCCATGACCGGGGTCGTCTCCGCGCTGGGGGGCATCATCTGGGGCAATATGCTCGGCGTCGACGTGAACCTCTCGCTGGTGGGGTTCAAGGTCTTCCCGGTGGTGATCCTCGGGGGCCTGGACTCCATCCCCGGCGCCATCGTGGGCGGGCTCATCGTGGGCCTGGTGGAGAACGTGGCCGCCGGCTACGTGGACCCCTACGTGGGCGGGGGCACCAAGGACTTCGCGCCGTACGTGCTCATGATCCTCGCCCTCATGATCCGGCCCTACGGCATCTTCGGCAAGCGCATCATCGAGAGGATCTGACGTGATCCATCGCGAGTGCGGCGTTCTCAAGACGAGCTACGAGGCGGACATGGCGCTGTACCCCCTGCCCATCGCGCGGTGGACGGTCGGGGCGCTGGCGGTGCTGTTCTTCGTCGTCCTCCCCCTGACGCTGCACGAGTACTACCTCGCCATCGGCAACCTCGTGTGGATCGCGGTGATCGGCGCGCTGGGCCTCAACATCCTCGTGGGCTATACCGGGCAGGTCTCGATCGGCCACGGGGCCTTCATGTCGGTGGGCGCCTACACCGCCGCCAACCTGGCCACACGGCTCGACTCGCCGTGGCCGGTGAACATCCTCGCAGGCGGGCTCATGGCGGCGGCGGTGGGGGTGGTGGTGGGCATCCCCTCCCTGCGCATCAAGGGGCTCTATCTGGCCATCGCGACGCTGGCCGGCCAGCTCATCATCGAGTGGATCATCAACCACGTCACCTTCATCAGCGGGGGGGTGCAGGCCTCCATCGAGGTGCCGCGCCCGCGCCTGGGCACCATCCCGCTCGCCAGCCAGCGCCAGCTCTACTTCTTCCTCCTCGCCTTCGTGGTGCTCGCCATCATCGCCACCCTCAATCTCGTGCGCAGCCGGGTGGGGCGCGCCTTCATCGCCATCCGCGACCAGGACATCGCCGCCGAGATCATCGGCATCGACATCTTCCGCTACAAGCTCCTCGCCTTCGCGATCTCGTCGTTCTATGCCGGCGTGACCGGCGTGCTCTACACCTACTTCCTCGGCATCGCCAACTACGAGCAGTTCCAGATCAACGTCTCCATCGACTACCTCGCCATGATCATCATCGGCGGGCTCGGCTCGGTCCTGGGCTCGGTCCTCGGCGCCATGTTCGTCACCCTGCTCCCCATCGTCATCCGCCTCGCCATGGAGGCCTTCGGCGGGGTGTTCCTCGAGCCGCAGACCGTGCTGAACCTCATCCCCAACCTGCGCCTCATGATGTTCGGCGCCCTCATCATCTTTTTTCTCGTCGTCGAGCCGGAGGGGTTGAACCGGCTCTGGCGGAACATCCGAAACTATTTCCGGATCTGGCCTTTCGCGTACTGAGGTACGCGAAGAAAGGAGAACAATCATGCGACTCTCTGATTGTGCTCACGCGGTCCTCGTCGTGCTGGCGGGGGATTCGGCGGGGCCGTCCGCCAGCGGCGGCGAGCCACGAGATCGTCATCGGCATGCAGTGCGACCGGACGGGGGCGACCCAGATCGTGGGGACGGTGCTCTGCCCGGGCATCCACGACTACGTCGCGCTCGTGAACAGCAAGGGCGGCGTCGAGGGCCACAAGATCAAGGCCCTCGAGATCGACCACGAGTACAAGGTGCCGCCGGGGGTGGAGTCGTACGAGCGCCACAAGAAGGAGGGCGCGGTGACCATCGACGGTGTACGGCACCCCGCATATCTACGCGCTCGCCGCCAAGCTGACCGAGGACCGCATCCCCGGCACCTCCCCGGGCTTCGGCAGCGCCGCCGCGGCCGACGGCATCCGGTATCCGTACATCTTCCCCATCGCCGCCACCTACTGGTCGCAGGGCACCGCCGCGGTGGACTTCGCGAAGAAGCAGCTGGGCGGCAGTCTCAAGGGCAAGAAGATCGCGTACATCTTCTATGACAATCCCGCCGGGCGGGAGCCGATCGAGGTGCTCGAGGACCTCGCGACAGCTGGAGGGCTTCAGCTCGGCACGTTCGCGGTGCCGCCGCCGGGCGTGGAGATGGGCGCTCAGATACTCGACATCGCCCAGCGGTTCCGCGCGGACTTCGTGATCGCCCATCTGTTCGGCGGGGCGCCCGCGGTGTCGATCAAGGAGCTCAAGCGCGTGGGGTATCCGCTGCGTAAGGTGGTCGTCGTTCGTGTGGGGCTCGGCCGAGGCCAATATCGAGGCGGCGGGCGGGCTTCGCCGCCGCCGAGGGCTACTACACCATGCAGTTCGCGGGCGTGGGCCAGGACTACCCCGTGCTGAACGAGATCCGCGAGATGTACAAGAAGCAGGGGAAGCCGGCGCCGAAGGAGATGGCGTCCACCGTCTACTACAACCGCGGCGTCCTCATCGCGCGCGCTCCACGTCGAGGCGATCCGCCACGCCGTCAAGGCGAAGCCGGACGGGAAGATCACCGGCGTGGACGTCAAGGCGGGTTTCGAGAAGATCTCCAACTTCACCCTGGGCGGGCTGGTGCCGCCGCTCAAGATCACGCCCGACCGACCACGAGGGCGGCGGGCTCGTGCAGATCTGGCAGGTGAAGGGCGGCAAGTTCGAGAAGGCCACGGACTGGTTCTCGGCGTACCCCGACGTGGTGGCCAAGCACATCAAGGCCGCGGGCTCGAAGTAGCCGCGCAGAGAACGGAGAAGCGTCGGAGGGGGCGCCGCGCCTCCTCCGACGCGACATCGCGATGCTGAGTCTCAACAACGTCGAGGTCATCTACGACAACGTCATCCTCGTCCTCAAGGGGGTGTCCATCGCCGTGCGAGGACGGGCGCATCACCACCCTCCTCGGGGCCAATGGCGCGGGGAAGACGACGACCCTCAAGGCCATCTCGGGCGTGCTGCGCACCGAGCGGGGCGAGGTGACCAAGGGCTCGGTCGAGCTCAACGGGCAGCGCATCGACCGGCTGGCGCCCTACGAGGTGGTCCAGCGCGGCGTGGTCCAGGTCTTCGAGGGCCGCCGCGTCTTCGAGCACCTCACCACCGAGGAGAACCTCGTGGCGGGCGCCCACACCCAGCCCGACCGCGCCAAGGTCGCCGCGGGCGTCGAGCGCGTCTACCAGTACTTCCCGCGGCTCAAGGAGCGCCGGTACGTCCAGTCCGGCTACCTCTCGGGCGGCGAGCAGCAGATGCTCGTGATCGGGCGCGCCCTCATGTCCGACCCCCAAGGTCATGCTCCTCGACGAGCCCTCGCTGGGGCTGGCTCCCATGCTGGTCGAGGAGATCTTCGCCATCGTCCAGCGCCTCAACCAGCAGGAGAAGCTCACCGTGCTCCTGGTCGAGCAGAACGCCACCATGGCGCTCCGCATCGCGGACCACGGCTATGTCATGGAGAACGGCCGCATCGTGCTCGAGGGCACCGGCGACGCTCTGCGCGAGAACGCCGACATCAAGGAGTTCTATCTCGGCCTCACCGAGGTGGGCGCGCGGAAGTCGTACCGCGACGTCAAGCACTACAAGCGCCGCAAGCGCTGGCTGAGCTAGCTCGTGGCCGCGCAGGCCTTCACCGTCTACGACATCGTTCGCGCGCGGCGCCGTCGTGCAGGGCGCGGCGCCCGCGGTCTTCCAGGGTGACACGGAAGTGACCTTCGCCGAGCTCCGGCGGCGGGTGGATGCCCTCGCGGGCGGGCTGGCCGCGCTGGGGCTGGCCAAGGGCGACCGGATCTGCGTGCTGGCCCAGAACGACCTCGCCTACCTCGACCTCTACGGCGCCTGCGCGCGGCAGGGCATCATCGCCTATCCCATCAACTGGCGGCTCACCGGCGAGGAGGTCGAGCGCGTGCTCGAGCGCGCCGCGCCGAAGATGATGGTGGCGGACGCGTCCACCCTGGGCGTGGTGGGAGCCTGGCCGGGCGCCAAGCCCGCCATCCCGCACTGGTATCAGCTCGGCGAGACGCCCGCCGCGGGCTTCAAGGCCTTCGCCGCGCTATACCGCGAGGGCGGCGCGCCCGAGCCGGCCGGCGGTGGGCGACGACGACGTGTTCGCGGTGATCTCCACCGCGGCGGTGGACGTGATCCCGCGCGGAGCCGCGCTCACCCACGGCAATGTCGTCGCGGCTAACCTCACCATCATGGCCGCCACCGGTCTCGGCTCGTCAGACCGCTATCTGGTCGCGCTGCCGCTCTTCCACATCACCGCGCTGGGCTGGAGTCTCGCCGTGCTCCACGCCGGTGGCGCCAGCGTGGTGGTGCCGCGCTTCGACGGGCGAGGAGGCGGTGCGGCTCATCGATCGCCACCAGGTCACGCATCTCTCCGACTTCCCGCCCGTGCTGGCCACCGTGCTCGACGCCGCCGAGAAGCAGGGGAGCCGGCTGCCGAGCCTCAAGCATGTGTCCGGGCTCGACGCGCCCCCGACCATCCAGCGGCTGCACGAGAAGACGCGGCGCCAAGTTCTGGACCGGCTTCGGGCAGTCCGAGACGAGCGGCTTCGTGTCCATCGTGCGCGTGCTCGACAAGCCGGGCTCGGCGGGGAAGCCGGTGCCGGCGGCCCAGGTGCGCCTGGTCGACGACTACGACCGCGAGGTCGCCGGTGGGCACGCCCGGCGAGATCACCGTGCGCGGCCCGCTCGTCTTCCAGGGCTACTACGCGCCAGCCCGACGTCACCGCCTACACGCTGCGGAACGGCTGGCATCACACGGGCGACGTGGGGCGCTTCGACGCCGACGGCTATCTCTACTACGTCAAGCGAAAGCCCGAGAAGGAGCTGATCAAGCCGGGCGGCGAGAACGTCTATCCGGCCGAGGTGGAGACGGTGATCATGCAGATGGCGGGCGTGAGCGGCGTGTGCGTCTACGGCATCCCCGACGCGCGCTGGGGCGAGGCGGTCAAGGCGGTGGTGGAGGTGCGGACGCCGGGCGGCCAGACCGGCCAGGCGGTGACGGAGTTCGTCGGGTCCAAGATCGCCCGCTTCAAGCGACCCCACGTGGTGGCGTTCACCGACGCGCTGCCCCGCACCGCCGAGGGCGCGGTGGACCGAGACGCGGTCAAGGCGAAGTGGGGCGAGGGCGCGGCGTGAAAGTCTTCAACGAGCAGCACGACATGTTCCGGCAGGCGGTGCGGTCCTTCGTCGACAAGGAGGTCGCCCCGCACATCGAGGAGTGGGAGGCAAGCGGGCCAGATCCCGCGGTCCATCTGGCCGCGCATGGGCGAGCTGGGCTTTCTCGGCGTGGAGTACGACGAGAAGTACGGCGGGGCCGGCGCGGACTTCCTCACCTCCGCCGTGCTCCACGAGGAGATGGCGCGCTCGCGCTCGGGCTCGCTGGCGATGGCGGTGGGCGTGCAGAACGACATGGCCTCGCCGCATCTGTACTGGACGGGGAGCGAGGCGCTGAAGGAGAAATATCTTCCCGGCGTCTGCAAGGGCCGGTACCTCTGCGCCATCGCGGTGACCGAGCCCGGCGGCGGATCGGACGTGGCCGCCATCAAGACTCGCGCGGTGCGGGACGGCGACCACTACGTCCTCAACGGCTCCAAGATGTTCATCACCAACGGCGCCATGGCCGACCTCTACTTCGTCGCAGCCAGGATTGCTGGGCGAGGCGCAGCCGAAGGCGAGCCGAGCGATACAAAAGATGAAAGAACGCGTCGCCACCAGGGCATCTCCATGTTCCTGGTGGAGCGCCCCACGCCCGGCTTCACGGTGAGCCGCAAGCTCGACAAGATGGGGATGCGCGCCTCCGACACCGCCGAGCTGGCCTTCCTGGACATGCGCGTCCCCGCCGAGAACCTCCTGGGGGAGGAGGGCGGGGGCTTCTACGAGGTCATGCGCATCTTCCAGCGCGAGCGGCTGGTGGCGGGGCTGCACGCGACGGCGGGCTGCCAGCGCGCGCTCGAGGACACCATCGCCTACGTGCAGGGGCGCCATGCCTTCGACGGGCCGCTGTCCGAGAAGCAGGTGGTGCGCCACAAGCTGGCCGAGCTGGCCACCCTCATCGAGGCCGGCCGCTGGCTCACCTATGCCGCCTGCCTCAAGTACCAGGATCACGAGGACGCGGTGCGCGAGATCTCCATGGTGAAGCTCTTCACCGCGGACATGGCGCAACGGGTGGCCTATGACTGCGTTCAGCTCCACGGCGGCTACGGCTACATGCGCGAGTATCCCATCGAGCGCTTCTTCCGCGACTACCGGCTCATGACCATCGGCGGCGGGACCTCCGAGATCATGAAGGAGATCATCGCCAAGCAGATGCGGCTGTGAGCGGGCGCCCCGCCGCGCTGCTGGCGGCGGGCCTGCTCGCGGCCGGTTGCGCCGCCGGCTCCGCAACGCCGCCAGCGCCCCCGTGTCGGCGTCGCTGCCGGATCGCGACGGCGCCATCGAGTTCTCCTCGGGACGGTGCGGCTCAGCGGCCAGCTCTCACCTCCCCGAGGGCTCGGGCCCTTTCCCGCCATGATCCTCATGCACGGCTGCGCCGGCGTGGGCCGGGCCGAGCGCGGGTGGGCGGGCGCGCTGGTCTCCTGCGGCTATGCCGCCTTCGTGGTGGACAGCTTCACCGGCCGCGGCCTGCGGGAGGTGTGCACCCAGGCCCGCACGCTCGTGGGAACCCAGCGGGTGCCCGACGCCTACGGCGCGCTGGCGGCGCTCGGGCGCCATCCCCGCATGGACGCCGCGCGCATCGGGCTCATGGGCTTCTCGCATGGCGGCGGCACCACCCTGGGCGCGGCCACGCGCTGGGCGCGCCAGGTCTATCTCGAGCGCGGGCGTCCCGGCTTCCGTGGCTTCTGGCCCTTCTACCCGGCTGCAATGTGGACTATCCGGAGCTGGCGGAGCTCTCCGCGCCTCTCCGCATCCACATCGGCGCGGCGGACGACTGGACGCCGGCCGTGCCGTGCCAGACGCTGGCCGCCTCACTGCGCGCCGCGGGCCAGGACGTGGCCATCACGGTGTATCCTGGGGCCCAGCACAGCTTCGACAGCGTAGGCCGCGCCGTCACGCGCTTGCCGAACGTGGACAATGGCTCCGCGTGCCGCTGGCGGCTCGCGAGCATGACTGGCCCCATTCTCAATCCGGCGGAGATCGTGGGCTGCCGGAGCAAGGGCGCGACGGTGGGCTATAGCGCCGAGGCCACCACGGCCGCGCGCGAGCGCGTGCGGGACGAGCTGGCGGCCATTCTCAAGTGACCTTGCGACACGAATGAACCAGAGGTGACCATGCGACTTCCGGACAAGGTGGCGATCGTGACCGGCGGGGCCAGCGGGCTCGGCCGCGGCATCGCGCTGGCGCTGGCGCGCGAGGGCGCGCGCGTGGCGGTGGTGGACCTCAACGAGGCCGGGGCGCGCGACACCGTGGACGCCATCGCCAAGGACGGCGGGCAGGCCGCGGTCTGGCGCGCCGACATCAGCGACAAGGCGCGCATCGACCTCGTGGTGGCCGAGGTCATTGCGCGCTGGGGGACGGTGGACATCCTCGTCAACAATGCCGGGCTCGATCGCGTGGGGCCGTTCGTCAATTCCAGCGAGGCGGAGTGGGACCTGATCCTCCGCGTGAACCTCAAGGGCCCCATCGTCTGCACCCGCGCGGTGCTGGACGAGATGACCCGGAAGAGCTACGGCAAGATCGTCAATATCGCCTCCGACGCGGGGCGCGTGGGCTCCACCGGCGAGGCCGTCTACTCCGCCGCCAAGGGCGGCATCATCGCCTTCACCAAGACCATCGCCCGCGAGACGGCGCGCCACCGCCTCAACGTGAACTGCGTGTGCCCGGGACCGTCGGACACGCCGCTCTTCCAGGAGGTGGCGGCCGGCAATCCCAAGCTCGCCGAGAGCCTCAAGCGCGTGATTCCCTTCGGCCGCCTGGGCACCGCCGAGGACCTCGCTCCCGTCGTCGTCTTCCTCGCCTCCGATGAGTCGGGCTTCGTGACCGGGCAGACGCTGTCCGTGTCCGGCGGCCTGACCATGCTCTGAGCGGCTTGGCCGGCGCCCCGCCCGATCTGGTCGTCGTGGGGCATGTCACCCTCGACGTCACCGCGAGCGGGACGCCGCCCCGGGGGCGCCGCGTACTACGCCGCCGTCACCGCCCACCGGCTGGGCCTGCGCGTCGGACTCCTCACCTCCTTCGGCGAGGATTTCCCGGCCGATGCCTTGCCCGGCGGCATCGCGCTGGCGCGGGTGCCCGCGCCACAGACCACGGTGTTCCGCCTGGCCGAGTCGGGACAGGGGCGCACGCTCACGCTCACCGCCCGGGCCGACGATCTGGAGATCGACGATCTGCCGCCGGGCTGGGACGGCGCGCCGCTGGCGCTGCTCTGCCCCGTGATCAACGAGGTGGATCCGGGCCTCGCGGAGTCCCTGGGCGCCGCCTCCGCTCGGCGTCCTGCCCCAGGGCTGGATGCGCCGGCGCGAAAAAGGCGGCCTCATCGTCCCGCAGCTCTGGGAAGACGCCCCGGCGGTGCTGGCCTGGGCGCAGCTCATGGTGGCCAGCGAGGAGGACGTGGCCGGCTTCCGCGAGGACGCGGTGGAGTGGCTGCAGCGCGTGCCCCTGGGCGCGCTGACCGCCGGGCGCGGCGGCGCCGAGCTCTTCGTCAACGGCGAGCCCTATCACGTGGCCGCCGGACCAGGCCCACGAGGTGGACGAGACCGGGGCGGGGGACGTCTTCGCCACGGTGCTCCTGATCGAGTACGACCGCAGCGGAGATCCCTGGGAGGCGGCGGCGGTGGCGGCCTGCGCGGGCGCCGCGTCCGTCGAGGGGCCGGGCGCCTTCGCAGTCCCCGATCGCGCCGGCCTCACGCGCCCGCCTCGCCGCGTACCGGCAAGCGGCGCGGCGGCTAGTCGTCGCGGGAGTTTGGTACACTGGCGCCAAGCATGACGGAGCGGCGTATCCGGATCACGGCGGGAACCATCGCGGCCGAGGCCGTGCTCGACCAGTCGAACACGGCGCAGGCGGTGTGGGATGCGCTGCCGCTTTCGGTGCCCGGCGACACCTGGGGCGACGAGATCTACTTCGGCATCCCCGTGAAGGCCAAGGCGGAGAATCCCGCGAGACCGTCGAGATGGGCGATCTCGCCTACTGGCCGCCGGGCTCGGCGTTCTGCATCTTCTTCGGGCCCACGCCGGCCAGCCGCGGCGCGGAGATCCGGCCCGCGAGCCCGGTGAATGTTTTCGGCCGCGTGACCGGCGATCCGACCATCTTCAAGAAGGTGCGCGCGGGCACCCCCATTCGCATCGAGCGCGCGTGACGGCCCGTCCGGCCGCCGCGCAGGAGGCGGCATGAAGATCTTCCTCGATTCCGCCAACGTCAACGAGCTGCAAGGAAGGCGTGGCCATGGGCCTCGTCGACGGCTGCACCACCAATCCCTCGCTCATCGCCAAGGAGAAGCGGCCCTTCCGCCCGCTGGTGGAGGAGATCTGCTCGATCGTGCCGGGCGACGTGAGCCTGGAGGTGGTGGCCACCGACTTCGACGGGCATGGTGAAGGAGGGCAAGGAGCTGGCCCAGGTGGCGCCGAACGTGGTCGTCAAGTGCCCGCTCACCAAGGATGGGCTCAAGGCGGTGAAGTATCTGAGCGGCCAGGGCATCCGCGTCAACCAGACGCTCTGCTTCTCGGCGCCCCAGGCGCTGCTCTCGGCCAAGGCCGGCGCCACCTATATCAGCCCCTTCCTGGGCCGCCTCGACGACATCGGCGCGGTCGGCATGGACCTCATCCGCGACATCTGCCAGATCTACTCGAACTACGGCTACAAGACCCAGGTGCTGGCGGCCTCCATCCGCAATCCCGATCCACGTGATCGATGCCGCCAAGGCGGGGGCGCACGTGGCGACCATGCCCTTCAGCGTGCTCGAGATGCTGATGAAGCACCCCCTCACGGACATCGGGCTCAAGAAGTTCCTGGACGACTGGGAAAAGTCCGGCGGCCAAGATCTAGCTCCACCCGTTCAGCCCTCCTGACCCGTATACCTCCACGACATGGACAGGGAACGGGGGCTGATGCGGCGGGTGGCGAGGGGAGACGAGGCGGCCTTCACCGAGCTGGTGGAAGGCTACGCGCCCAAGCTTCTCGCGGTGGCCCGGCGGCTGCTGAGGTCGCAGGCGGACGCGGAGGACGCGGTCCAGCGCGCGCTGCTCCAGTGTTATCAGGGCGCGAAGGGATACGAGCCGCGGTGGGCCGTCTCCACCTGGCTCTACCGCATCCTCACCAATATCTGCGTGGACGAGCTGCGCCGCCGCACGGTGCGCCACGCCTACGCAGCCGCCCCGCCCGCGGAGACCCTGTTTCTCTTCGACGCGCCCGGCGATGCCGGCCGGCGCATCGACGTGGCCCGGGCCCTGGCGCGCGTGCCCCGCGAGGCGCGCGTGCTCCTGGCGCTCCACTACGTCAATGGGCTCGGCAATGCCGAGCTTGCGCGGATCCGCGGCATCTCGATCAATACCGTCAAGAGCCAGCTCGCGCGCGGCAAGACCATCCTGCGCGCCGCGCTGGCCGAGGGAGAACCCGCATGAAGACCGATCTCGACCGCCTGCTCGTCGACTACTTCCAGCCCGGAGTGCCCGCGGCGGGTCTGGCCCGGCGCGTCCTCAAAGAGGCCATCGCGGCCGGACGCGAGGCCGAGGATCTGGTGGAACGGCTCGCCATCACGGCGACGCCGAAGGGCATCAATCTCATCCGCGCCGGCCGCCAGGCGCGGGTGGAGACCGCGGCCGGACGCCGGCTCGTGGACCGCGCCCGCGAGGAGCTGCACGAGTACTGCTCGGGCAGCGTGCGTTCTTCTCGGTGCCCGTGGATCTCTCGGCGGCGCCCGACTTCCAGGCCAAGGTGCTGCGCGCCGCGGGCGCCATCCCCTTCGGCCAGGCCCGCCCCTATGCCTGGGTGGCCCAGCGCATCGGTCATCCGCGCGCGGTGCGGGCGGTGGGCACCGCGCTGGGGAAGAATCCGGTGCCACTCATCGTGCCGTGCCACCGCGTGCTCAAGAGCGACGGCGGAGTGGGCGGCTACATCTTCGGAACCGGCGTGAAGCAGCGGCTCCTCGGGCTCGAGCGGGTGACGCCGGTGCTCGAGGGCTGCACCAGCACCCATATCGTGTGCCGCCTGGGGTGTCCGCATCTCCGGCGGGCCAAGCCGAGCAATCGCGTGGTCTTTGCCTCGGTGGAAGACGCGCGCTCGGTGGGTTACCGGCCGTGCCGCGTGTGCCGGCCCTCGCGCGCGGCATGAGCGACCTCGCCGCGCGTGTCGCCGCCTTGCCCTGGGAGGCCATCGGGGCGGAGCTGGACGCGCGCGGCTTCGCCACCACCGGGCCCGTGCTCGACGCGGCGGAGTGCGCGGGCCTGGCCGCGGTCTACGGCGAGGAGCGCCGCTTCCGCAGCCGCGTAGACATGGCGCGCTATCGTTTCGGCCTCGGCGAGTACAAGTACTTCGCGGCCCCGCTGCCCGAGCCGGTGGCGGCGCTCCGCGAGGGCCTCTACCCGTGGCTGGCGCCCATCGCCAATCGCTGGATGGAGCGGCTCGGCGCGCGCGAGCGCTACCCCGCCGCGCTGGCGGACCTGGCTCGCCTCTGCGCCCGCCATGGCCAGACCAGGCCCACGCCGCTCCTCTTGCACTACACCGCGGGCGGCTACAACTGCCTGCACCAGGATCTCTACGGGGCGGTGGCGTTTCCGCTCCAGGCCACCGTGCTGCTGAGCGACCCGACGGCGGACTTCACGGGCGGGGAGTTCCTGCTGGTGGAGCAGCGCCCCCGCGCGCAATCCGCCGGTCACGTGGTGCCGCTGCGCCAGGGGGAGGCCGTGCTCTTCGCCACGCGCCACCGTCCCGCGCGCGGCGCCCGCGGCTGGTATCGCGCCCAGCTCCGCCACGGGGTGAGCGAGGTCAGATCAGGCGAGCGCTACACGCTCGGCGTCATCTTCCACGACGCGGAGTGAGGCGGAGCGTCAGGCTTCACGGTAGAAGAGCAGGAGCAGCCCGAACACGGTCAAGGCAGGTCCCCAGAGCCGCCCGGGCGCACGGTCGTCCGGCGGCGACAGGCGCAGCTCGAGCCAGCGCGACCAGCCGGCCACCAGAATGACGAGGCCGAGGGGCAGGTGCGTGAGCTCGATCAGGAAGGCCGACTTGGCATTGGATACCTCATGGGCGTGGGACAGTAGCAAGATGCCGGCTCCAATGCAGACGAACGGAAAGACATAGCGCCAGCGGGATTCGGGATGCCGGCCGCTTCGCACCCGCCACTCGGCGACTCCGAGAATCGCAGTGAAAGCGAGCAAAATGCGGTGCTGCAGCACCTCGAGACCCAGCAGGTGCTCCCAGAAACCGATCCGCCCGGTTTGCCAGCCCTCCGGGTCCATGTTCCACGCGACGAAGCCGGTCAGCCCGATGAGGAGGAGGGGCCAGTGCCGGGCCCACGGAGCCCGTCCGGTCCGCTCCAGCATGGCGAGCACTCCCATGGCTACGACGAACAGGCCGGAAACATGATGGCCGAACTCTGACCAGGCCGTCTCCTCGGCCGAGTGAGGCGTGGAAGGGTCCCCGAGAGCCGTGGCCGCGGAGAGCTCGGCCAGGCTCGGCGCCTGGAGCCGGGGCCATTGGGGCGTGAACACGCTGCGGATCTCTGACAGCGTTGCCCGCTCTCGTACGTCCGCGGCCGGCGGGGCGGAGCCGATCGCCGCGGCGAGGAAGAGCGTCACGATGGCGAGCCCCGCTTCCACCTCCAGACGTCGACGCAACAGCATCGAGCCCGGTCGGGCTGGGTCAGGAGCCGTCGTCGCCCGCGACGTGAGCCGGCTTCCCGCAGCGAGTCGGCCATGCAGGGCGCGGTGGTTGAGCACGCCCAGGGTTAGCATCGCGGCGAAGAGGACGATTTTCGTGAGGGTCATGGCTCCGTAGGACGTGCCGATGGCGGCGGCCGGCGTGGCGATGTAGGCGAGCGAAAGCGCGCCGCCGGTCAGGGCAAGGACGACCACCGCGGCGAGCGCGAGCGTCGAGAACGGCCTGAGCCACGTGTCCGGGGCCCCGGGCGCCGAGCGAAGTGCCACCAGGGTGGCGCACGCGAGCCCGCCCGTCCACGTGGCGGCGGCCGCCTGGTGGAGGGCGCCGACGGACACGAGCCAGACGCTTCCGTCGATACGGCCCACCGCATGGCTGGCCAGCGCCCCCGTGACGGCAAGCAAGACGCCCGAAATCAAGAGCCAGATACTTCGCGCGGACGATTCTGGATCGCGACGCAGCGCGTGCGCGGCCGCGGCGCCCAGCAGCGCGACCGCGATGCGGGTGAGGCCGATCACGCCGACCGTCGAGCCGAGCAGGGCGCCCAGCGGCCAGCCGGCATCGTCTCCGAGGGCTTTGGCCAGGGCAACGAGCACGCCGGCTTGCGCGGCGGCGGCAAGGAGGGCGCCGAAGGTGATGAGCGCGAGCACGCGATCGTACATGCCGGCCGCGTCTCGCGTGCGCGCCGGGCGCAAGACGGCCAGCGCGAAGGCCGCCCCGCCGAGCGAGAGTGCCTGGCCCACGAGTCCGGCCGCGCGCAGCCAGAGCAACACGAGCGAGATCACAGGGCCACTACGCTAGTACCGGCCGCGGGCGGCGAGCCGGGCATGGCACATGCGATGCAGCGGAGGACCTTCACGCCTCCGGACGCGCTGTCAGCGAAATGCGTCCCGGCCACCGCGTCGTCGCTCCGCTCACCGCCCGCCTCCGTCCAGCGCGTAGAAGCCCATGGCCCCGCCGGCCAGGATCTGGCGCTTCGCTTCCGCCGACAGGCCAGGCCGCCGGGCGATCATCGCGGGAGCGCCGGGGAAGAAGCCGTCGGGGTGCGGGTAGTCGGTGGCCCAGAGGATCTTGTGCGGGCCGATGTAGTCGGCGAGCACGCTCAGGCAGCCCTCCACCGGCTCGAACGAGATCCAGCAATTGCGCTGGAACAGCTCGCTGGGGCGCATGGAGAGGCCGGAGTCGTTGAAGCCCGCGTCGTCGAAGTGCCGGTCCATGCGATCGAGCCAGGGCGCGATCCAGCCGCCGCCCGACTCCAGGAAGGCGACGCGCAGCCGGGGATGGCGATCGCAGACTCCGCCCCAGATCATGCTCATCGCGGCCAGCATCATCTCCATGGTGTGCGAGATGATGTGCCGCGCCCCCCGCGTCTCGAAGCGATCGACGCCGACCTGGGGCATGCCGCCGCTGGCTCCCTCGTGCAGCCCGATGGCGAAGTCGAGCTCCTGGGCTTCGCGCCAGAAGGGCTCGTTGTCCGGGTGGTGCAGGGCGCGGCCCGCGTACGGGTTCGGACGGAGGAAGCCGCCGCGCATGCCGAGCTCGCGCCGCGCGTAGCGCATCTCGGCGATGGCCGCGTCCACGGACTGCATCGGCAGCATGGCCACGCCGAAGAGCCGGTCGGGATAGGGCCGGCAGTAGTCGGCCAGCCAGCGGTTGTAGGCGCGGCACACCGCGGCGGCGAGCCCAGGATCCTGGATGGCCCCCGCGAAGAGGCCGAGGCTCGGATACAGGAACGCCGCGTCGATCCCGTCCAGGTCCATGTCGGGGATGCGGGCGTGCGGGTCGAAGCCGCCCTTGCGACCCTGGAGATACGTCATGGTGTCGTCGGCCACCACGCCCTGGCGAGCGCCGATGCCCCCGACCACCCCCAGGCCCTTCGAGCTGCCGAGCACCTGGCTCTCGATGAGCAAGCGCTCCTTGCCGTCGGTGTCGATCACGAGCCGGGGCGCCCGATCGCGGTAGGCCGGGTCCATGTAGTTGGTCCATAGGTCCAGCGGCTCGAGGATGTGCCCGTCGGCGTCGATGATGTCGTAGGTGCGCCCCATGGCCGGTCTCCCTTATCCGAGCGGTTGGCGTCCGCGCGTTTTCGGTGTCTACGGACGGACGCAGTTGATGTAGGTCCAGCAGCAGCGGAAGGCGTCCCGGCCGCCGAACAGCGTGTCCATCGCGTGGCGGATGAGGGCCAGCCGGTCGGCGACGGCGTCCTGGCCGGGCGGCTTGCCATCGATCTTGGCGGAGCCGCCCACCCAGCCCAGCACCGCTTCGTGGTAGGCGCTGAGGAATTCGAACCAGTCGGCGACCTGGGCCTCGATGGAGCGCGCCCGGACGTCCTCCACCGTGAAGCCGGCCTCCTCGAGGCTGCGCAGGTAGAAGTCCAGCGGGCGTACCGGCAGGAAGACCTGATCGCGGTGGGCGAGGTGCGCCTGGATGCGGGGCTCGTCGTCGAGCAGGGGCCGGTAGGCGGCATAGCGCGTGTCGTTGCGGACCAGGCCCGGTCGCGACCTCGTGGATGGCCCAGACCGTCTCGTCCAGGATCCACTCGCTGGGCCCGGCCTGGGGGTTGCGGATATTGCCCGACTGCACGAAGGCGCGCCCGCCTGGCCGCAGCACGCGGGCCCACGAGCCGAGGGTGTCCGGCGAGGTCCCGGTACAGATGGATGGCGTTGGTGGAGGTGAGGACGTCCGCCTTGCGTGCGAGCAGCTCCGGCCCCATCACCTCCTCGAGGAGCTCGAGCCGCCGCTCCTCCTTGAGCCAGCGCAGGAGCCGGAAGCCGACGCGCTCCTCGCCGCCGAACTTGTCGAGGGCGACGCGGAGGAACTTGGGGGAGCTGTCCACGATCAGCGTCCCGACCTGGCGGTCGAAGATTCTCAGATTGAGCCGATCGAGGAGGATGCCGGTCCCGCCCGAGTAGTCGATGAGGAGCTGGCCGTCCTCGAGGTGGCGCGCCAGGTCCTCCACCGTCGGATCGAGGTTGCGGTACCAGCCGTGGTTCTCGACGGTGTCGTACCGGAGGCCGAAGGTGTCCATGGGCTGCTGGACCCAGTCCTGGTCGGGGATGCGGGCAAAACCGGCGGGCCACTGGAACCGCCGCCGCGGCCCGCGCGCCTGCTGGATGGGGGCGCTGACGGCGGCGTGGATGCGCAGAAGGTCGGGGATGGTGGCGGCCGGCCGCCGGCCCCAGCCGCACTCGGTGGCGACCCCGAACTCGGACACGAAGCGGTGGGCCACCTCGATGCGGCGGCGCGTGCCCTCGACGCCGTCGGTGTGGTGGAGCAGGCCCAGGTAGAGCTCGGTCTCGGCGCGCAGGCGGAGATCGCCGCAGCGGCGCATAGTACGCCTCGTCGAGCGCGCTCCCGCGGGACGGGCAGGTGGATCCAGTTGAGCGGGCGGCCCAGGCTCGCCGCCAGCGCATTGGCGATCTCGACCAGCTTGCCGGCGTCGGCCGGCTCCTTGAAGTGGCGGTGCTGGACGTCGCCGTAGCAGAGGTGGTAGCCGATCTGGACATCCGGCGGGCACGTGGCGCGAGATCCGGAGCAGCCGCTCCAGGATGCCGCCCTTGACGTCGCCGAACCAGACCGGGAAGACGCCCTCGAGCATCCCGAACTCGAAGTTGGTGTCCCACTGGATGGCGAGCTGATCGTGCGGGCAGCTCGCGGAGGATGGTCCGCAGCTCGCCGAGCACCTGCGCCTCGTAGACGGGCTCGAGGAGCTCCTGGTGCTCGGGCACCACGAAGGCGCTGATGGGGGCGAGCGGGGTGGGCAGGCAGACCTGGAAGCGACAGGCCACCGGGACCACGCCGTCACGCTTGAGGCGCGCGAAGACGCGGTAGGAGGACGAGCGCCGCGTCCGCGTACCCGAGCGCTCCGAAGGTCACGTCCTCCGCGCGCGCCCCCTCGGCCAGGCGGACGCGCGGCAGCGGCCGCCAGCTGTTCGGTCCGGGCGGCACCACCTCGAGCTGGCGCTGGGTGGTGAAGACCGGGAAGCTGCCACACGATCCAGTCGGACCGGGGGCCGGTCTCGCCGTCGGGGATGCGCCGGAGGCGGTCCCCGATCTCGTCGGCGACCGCGCGGAACACGGCCTCCGGGCTGGCCAGCGGCACGCTGCCGACCAGATGGGCGCCGGAGGCGAGACGGGGATAGCGGCGCTCATGTTCGGATGGCGTCGAGCATCGGCCTAAAGCCAAGCTGGGTCAAGGCGCTACGGCCAGACCAAGGCGTCCCGGGTCGCCTCAAGATACGCGTGCCCCCATTTGAAGTCCGGCTCGAGGTAGTTGCCTTCTCCCCATTCATTCCAGGCGTTGACGAAAACGATTGCGTCATCAGCGAGCGAGAGCGCCTGCTTCGTCATCGAGATGGCGTGCCTCAGCCACGCGCCGTACTTGGCCGGCGTCGCGCCGAGAAAGATCGCCGCACCCCGATCTCGGCGTGGACTGTTGTCGAACCCCGGCGTGACGCAGCGAAGTCTGCGGAAATCGGGCGCTGGCTTTGCCAGCATGCCCGCGACCAGCGCGTCGTACTCCCTGACGCTGTTTTCCAGATACCCCCGCTCGGTCAGACGCAGTTTGACGCCGAGCCTGTGCCAGGTATCCTGGAACTTGCGCTGCCCCATGTTTCGCCAATCGGGAGCGAACTCGACGGCGGCGTCGAAGCCGATCGTCGACGGATCTACCTTGGCGGTGAAGCTCTCAACGCGTCCGAGGTAGATGTCGCCGATGCCTTCTTTGTGTGCTTCCTCCCGCCAGATATCCGCGGTTCGCGCCGGATCCGGCAGGAGCTCGGTGCGGTACACCAACAGGAGCGGCTTTCCGGCTACGCGGATATACCTGCGGTCGCTCAAGGCAGGAAGCAACGCTCTGATATGCGCGCGGTCGTCTTCATGGCTGTAGTTCTGACCCATCAGGATGCGGCTATCGCCGCCATCCCACGCCCGGGTCCAGTTTTCGTTTGCCCAGCAGAGACAGAACGGGAAATCGGGGTGGTCAGCGGCGAGCACTTCGTTGAACGGCCGTTCCAGAAGGCGCCGGCCGTTGAACCAATAGTGGTAGTAACAGAAGCCGGAAATGCCGTACCGCCGCGCCAGTTGCGCCTGTGCTTCACGCACCTCTGGTAGGCGCAGGTCGTAGAACCCCAGGTCGGCGGGAATACGCGGCTGATAGTGGCCTCGAAAGCGCGGACGCGCCTGCGCCACATTGGTCCATTCCGTGAAGCCTTTCCCCCACCACTCGTCGTTCTCCGGGATGGGGTGGTACTGGGGGAGGTAAAACGCTATCAGCCTCACATCGCTCGGAGTCATGTCTGTCCGCGCTTGCGGCTGATGAAGACTTCGATGAACTGCCCGTCAAGTCCCCGGCGGCGGTCGAGTACCCGCACTGGCGTTGTCGTAGCGCCTGAATGCTCATAGATGAAATCGCATAGCTCGTGACCCCATTCGGTCACGACCAGCGATCCGTTTGGATCAATCGGATTGCCGTGATAGTCGGGTTCGACGAGGTGATGAACCGTATCATTCTGCTTCACCGCTCTGATCAGCGTGGGTTTCCAGTAGTACCAGGGGAGGGTGAACACGTGAACGCCTCCCGGCTTGAGAGTGCGCGCCACTTCCTTGAACGCCGAGGCCGGGTCCAACACATGCTCAAATACGTCCTGCGTGATGACGACATCGAACGATTCGCTGGGAAAGGTCTGCTGCTCAAGATTCTCGCATCGGAAGCGGTTCTTGTATTGGCCGGGGACGACGTCCGGGAAGAAGTACGTCGGAAGGTAGTGTCTGCTTTCGCGTTTCAGCTTCGAGGAGGCGGCCCCGCCGGGCGATGATTCGTGTATGGTGAGGTCCCGCCAGTTCGGCAGGAACTCTCCCAGTAGGTGGATCAGGGCTCGCCAGCGAGGAATGCTGTTGCACCGCGCACACCGGAAGTGATCTCTCAGCTGGGAGCCGGTGATGAAAAACAGTGTCCGCTTCTCGCAAATCGGGCAATGCCCGAGCACGAAGCCGCGTCGCAGAACGTGCGGCAGAACGTGCCCGCCGATAGCCAGGATGCTCTTCAAGCGATAGAGCATTCGTGAGTCGACTTCCGAAGTCAAACGACGACTAGCGCAGGAAGTCCCGGCACAGCTCCTCCCACATCAGGGCGGACAGGCGCAGGCTCTCCGTGTCCACGCGCTCGTTGTGTCCGTGGAACATGACCGGGTACTCGGTGTAGGGGATGCGCGTGGAGTGCAGGCCGAAGCCGTAGGCGGGGATGCCCTTCCAGCGGAAGAAGCGCGCATCGGTGCCGCCGGTGGTCATGGCCGGCACCACCGTGCTGCCGGGCATGAGCGTGCCGGCCACGCGCGACATGGCCCGCATGATGCGGCGTGTCGAGGGCGGACAGCGAGCCCGCCGCGCCGCCGGTTGGGCGGGGTGTCGATGGTCACGCGATCGGCCAGGTCGCCCATGGCCTCCTTGAGCATGGCCTCAACTTCCTCCGACGTGCTGCCGGGCAGCGCGCGGATATCCACCTGGATCTCGACGCGATCCGGGATCACGTTCACCTTGCTGCCCCCGCGCACGACGTTGGGCGAGAAGGTGGTATGGGTGCAGGCATGCGCCTCGCGGGCGAGGGTGGCATTGTCCATGTCGCGCGCGGCCTTCCAGACCCGGTCGGGATCGACGAGGGCGGCGGTGAGGTCGGGGTCCAGCTCCAGCGCGGTGATGTAGTTCTTCCACGCGTCCAGGATGCGCGCGGCGGGCCGGTAGTCGGCGATGCGCTGGATGATGATGGCGGCGGTGACCAGCGCATTGTCGGTGCGGAACGGGCGCGAGCCATGGCCCGGCGTGCCGTGCACGACCAGGCGGCGCCAGTTGGTGCCCTTCTCGCCCACCGACACGCGCAACTTGTGGCCGGAGGGCGTGGGGATGGGCACGCCGCCGCTCTCGGTCACCACGTAGTCGCACTTCACCGCGTCGAACTCGTGGTCGACCAGGTGCTCGGCGCCGTAGACGCCGCCCGCCTCCTCGTCCGCCACCGCGAGGTAGATGAGAGTCCCGCGAGGCTTCCAGTCGGTGGTGCGGAGCCGGCGCGTGGCCACCGCCATGGTGGAGGTGAGGTTGAGCATGTCGATGGCGCCGCGCCCCCAGACCACGCCGTCCACCAGCTCAGCCGCGAAGGGATCGCGCTTCCAGCCCGACGGGCTCACCGGGACCACGTCGGTATGCCCCATGAGGAGCAACGTCGGCGCCTTGGGGTCGCGGCCCTGGATGCGGGTGATGAGGCTCACGCGTCCCGGGGACGACGTATAGCGTTCGCAGGCGAGCCCCGACCCCGCGAAGAAGGCCTCCAGCGCGTCGCAGCTCCGCGACTCGCCGCCCGAGGATTCCTCGCCGGTGTTCACGCAGGCATTGCGGATGAGGGTGCGGAGCAGCTCGGTGGACTCGGTCTCGATGGTGGCTTCGGCGGTCGGCATGGTCAGGTCCTCCGAGGACGGGCATTGACGGCGGGGCGGATCTCGCGGGCGAAGCGCTCGAAGATCGCCACCATCTCGTCGAGGTCACGATAGCGGGCTTCGAGCAGGAAGGAGCCGACGCCGAGCTCCTGGTAGCGTCGGATGTCGGCGATGATCTGGTCGGGTGTGCCCTGCAGCGGCTTGCGGTCGGCGCCGCCGGGCGTGTCGCGGAACGAGAGCCCCACGCGGAGCGTGACGGCGAGATCCGTCGAGCCGGCGGTTGACCTTCTCGCATTCGGCGCGGAGCCGCGCGATGTCGCGCGCGAAGGCCTCCGGCGGGGTGAAGGCGGCATGCCAGCCGTCGCCCAGCTCGGCCACGCGGCGCAGGGCCCGCGGGGTATGGCCGCCCACCCAGATGGGGATGGCCTTGCGCGGCGGCTGGGGCACCACACCGATCTCGTCGAACGAGAAGAAGTCGCCCTGGTGGCGCGGCCTGTCCTCCGACCAGCAGGTGCGCATGATGCGGATGGCCTCGTCGGACCAGGCGCCGCGCTTGTCGTAGTTGCCCCCCAGGATCTCGATCTCCTCGCGCATCCAGCCCACGCCCACGCCGAGGATGACGCGGCCCTCGGCCAGGTGATCGAGCGTGGCCAGCATCTTCGCCGTCAGCACCGGGTGGCGGTGCGGCAGCACCAGGATGGTGGTGCCGAGCTGCGCGCGCTCGGTCACGCCGGCGACCAGCGCCAGGGTGGTCAGCGGCTCGAGGAAGGCGGCGGTGGGCGGCAGCGGGAACTCGCCGCTGGGATTGTAGGGATACTTCGACTTGATCGAGTAGGGGAGCACCACGTGGTCGCTCGCCCAGAGGGACTCATAACCCAGTGCCTCCATCTTCCGCGCGAAGGCGATCACGTTCCCGCGCGTGGCGATGGGGCCGAAGACCGGCAGGTGACAGCCGAAGGTCAGCGGAGCGGGCGGCATCGGAGCTAGCGGGCGTGCGCGCCTGATGCGTAGACGATCTGGTCGGCGAGCTCCCCACCGGCAATCATCTCACTGAGCCGGGCGCGCTGGATCTTGCCGCTGGACGTCTTCGGAATGGTGCTGGGCCGCACCAGGAGCACCTTGGCGGGACGGTGCCCGCTGGCGCGATGCACGCACTGCACGATCTCGCGCACCAGCGCCGACTGCTCGCGTGGGTCGCCGCCGTCGCCCCGCACCTCGGCCACGATGTGCAGGCGCTGGCTGCCGGTGCGCTCGCTGTCGATACCCACCGCCGCCGAGTAGCGGACGCCGCCCACGTGGTCGACCACTTCTTCCACGTCGGCGGGGATCACGTTCTCGCCGCCCAGGATGATGAGGTCCTTGACCCGCCCCGTGATGAAGAGATACTCCTCGCCGTCGAGAAAGCCCAGGTCGCCGGTCCGGAGCCAGCCGTCGGGCGAGAGCACCCGGCTCGTGGCCTCGGGGTTGTTGTAGTAGCCCTGCATGATGCCCGGGCTCCGCACCACGATCTCGCCTTCTACGCCCGGACCCGCCACCTGGTCGTCCTGCATGATGCGCACCGACACGCCGCGGACAGGTATGCCCGACCGAGAGGAACCTGCCCGAGGTGTCCAAGCGCAGCGGGGTGAAGCGGGGCCAGATCGCCACCGCCAGGGTGGCCTCGGCCAGGCCATAGCAGGGCGTGATGATGTTGTGGATGTCGAACTTCCGCTCGAACGCCGCAATGGTGCTGACCCGTACGGGCTCGGCGCCGCACAGCGCCTGCTTGAGCGAGGAGAGCTCGATGCCGCTCGTATCGGCGATGTTCCGCACGCAGTTCCGGTAGCCGAAGTCCGGCGACACCGTGAAGGTGGCGCGCACGCGGGTGACGAGCTCCAGCCAGACGCGCGGGTTCTTGAGGTCCGGCGGCAGGAGATAGAGCGGCGCGCCGGTGGTGGGCGGGGTGAAGGCGCAGCCGATCAACCCCATGTCGTGATAGAGCGGCAACCAGGACACCACGGTGTCCTCGCGGCCAGCTGGGCCGCCTCCGCCATGAACTCCACCGTGCGGCACACGTTGGCGTGGCTCAGCACCACGCCGCGCGGGTGCCCCGTGCTGCCCGATGTGTACTGGATGAAGGCGACGTCGTCTTCTCTGATGGCGGGGAATACTTGGAGCGGGCGCGTCGGTCTCGAGGTCGGACGGCTCCAGGATGTGCCGGATATTCGCCGCCGCCGCCGCGGACTCGTCCACGCCGGGCCGGAACCAGCCGATGGTGACCACGACCCGGGCTTCGGAGTCGCGGAAGACATTGGCGGTGGCTTCCACGCCGAGGGTGGGATACAGCGGGACGGGCACGGCGCCGAGCCGGAGGGCGCCGAAGAAGGTGTAGAAGAACTCCGCGCAGGTCGGGAAGATGAGGCAGACCTTGTCGCCGCGCTCGATGCCGAAGCGCCGGAGCCCCGCCGCGTAGCGCTCGCTCTCGCGCCAGAGCTGGCCGTAGGCAACCGGCGTGTCGAAGAGGGTGAAGTAGGCCTTGTCGGGGTCGGCGGTGGCCCGCTGACCCATCAGCTCCACGAGAGTCCCGGCCTTGATCATGGGGAGCCGGGGGACGGCCCGCTGGATTCGCGTAGCGGATCGGGGCGCCTCCGGAAAGCGGCGTTGCCGGAAAGCGTCACCGCTCGATGACGATCTGGTCGAAGGTCTCGGCGTAGGCATAGCCATGGGGCTTGCCCAGCTCGGCATTCCGCTCGCGCACGCGCTTCTCGACGGCGGCGAAGTCCTTGAGCTGGCTCGCGTGGCAGGCCAGCGCCTTGAGCTTGAGATCCATGGTCTCGGTGATGTCCATCACGACCTCCGGCTTGTCCCACCACATGAGGTGGATCTCCTTCACCTTGTGGGGCTCGAGGCCCTGGGCGAGGAGCTCGGGAAAGGCCATGTGGTCGCGGGCGAGCGGATAGACGCAGTCCAGCGCGATGCCGGCCGCCGCGCGATGGTCGCGGTGGGAGGCGCCGAGATTCTTGGTGCGGTGCGGATTCTGGACGATGAGGAGATCGGGTCGATGCTTGCGGATCTGGGCGGTGACGGCCAGGCGGCTCTCGCGCGTGTTCTCGAGCTCGCAGTCCGGAAAGCCGAGAAACTCCACCGTCTCGACTCCGAGGACCCGCGCCGCGTTCCGCTGCTCTTCCTCGCGGATCTGGGCGAGGCGCGCGGGCGTCATGGTGCGGTCACTGGAGCCCTTGTCGCCGTTGGTGAGGATGCAGTAGGTGACCTGCTTGCCCTCCCGGGCCAGCCGGGCCACCGTGCCGCCGGCGCCGAACTCGGAATCGTCCGGATGGGCGGTCACCACCATCACGCGCTGGATACGCTCGGTCATGGAATCTCCTTTCCCCGCCTTATAATGCGGGCCGTGGCGAGGAAATCAAGCAGTCTCTTGCTGCTCGCCGTCCCCGCGGTGTTCGCCATCCTCGTCGCGCTGCCCGGCGACGTGGCGCAGATCCGGATCGGGCCGCTCTCGCTGCTCTGGTGGTGGGGCGGTGTGCTGGGGCCGCTGGCCGCCGCCCTCGCGGCGCTCGCAGCGGCGTCTGGCCGGGGCGAGCCCGGCGCCGAATGACGGGCGCGGGCGGGATTCTCGGCGCCTGGCTCACGCCCGCGATCTGGGTCGCGCTGCCCGCGCTGTACCTGGCGCAGGGCGCGGGCGCGCTGTGGGCCGGCCTGCTTCTGGTGGCGGCCCCGTTGCTCGCGCTGTCGCTGCGCCGCGCCCCGTCGGACCCGCGGCTCCGCGCGTCGGTGCCGCTGATCCACGTGGCCACGCTCTTTCTCGCCGTGGTCGCGCTCATCTGGGCGGGACTCATCGTGGCGGGCGACGTGGCGTCGCGGCTCGGAGCGCCGCGCTGGCACGGGATTGCCCTTGCCGCCAGCGGCGGGCTCCTCCTCACCGCCTGGCGGGGCGCGGGGCGTGCGCTCCCGGCGTTGCTCGTGATCGCAGCCCTCGGCCTGGGCCTGCCGCTGGTGCTGCTGGCGCGTGTCGCGGGCATGGGGCCGCTCGAGGCCTGGCAGGTGGTGGCCACGAGCCCGGCCTTCACCTTTCCCCCGGGGAGCCCGTGGGTGGCGGAGGGCCGCGATCTCCGGCTCGCCCAGGGCCGCCGGGCGCTGCACTTCCAGGAGGAGCACCGACTCACTGCGGCGGGCGAGGTGACGCTGCGGCTGGGCACACGCGATGGGCGGAAGACGGCCGAGCGCGAGGTCTCGCTGGCGGCGGGCCAGTCGTTGACGGCGCGTCCCGGCGACCGGCTCGAGGCGACGGCCGGCACGCGCCTGCGATTCGAGTCAGGCCGTCGCGTGCCCGGCGCCCCCGAGACCGGCGTGGCGTGGGCCACCGGCGCGGGGAGCAACAGCCGAGCCGGATTCCTCCAGGGCCTGGGGCTGGCCGTCACCGTGCTGGGCGGCGGCATCGCGCTGCTCGGGCCGCCCCTCGTCGGGCGACCCTCGCGCTCCACGGTCGCGGCCGTCGGACTGGCGCTGGTCGGCGTGATCTGGCTCGCGCAGGGCTGGGCGGTGTACACGGCGCTTCGCGCGCCGGAGGTGTTCCTGGGCGGCCTCTCGCTGGAACGGCTGCTCGACGTGCCGGCACTCGTGCTCGTGAGCCGGGCCAGCGCATCGCGGGCGCAGGCGATGCTTGTCATCGCGGTGGCGGCGGGCTTCTTCGCGTCCACGGTGGCGCTCCGCGCGCGGCTGTCGGCGGCGGATACGACCGGCGGCGGCGAGATCGGCAGCGATCTCGGCCTCTGGAGCATGGTCTTCGGCATGGCCGCGCTGGCCAGCCTCTGGGCCGTGGATCCGTGGCGGCTCGCGCTGGCCGCGCTCGGCGCGGCGGCGGCGGTGCTGGTGCCGGCCGCCTTGCTGCCCCGCGCCGCCTCGCGGCCGGTGGTCGCGACGGCGGCGGGCATCGCGAGCCTGGCCGTCTTCGCGGTCCTCCTGCTCGCCGGCCGCCTCGGCGCGGGCTCGTGGCTGGCCCCGGCATGCGAGCAGCCCGCGCTGATCGCCCTGCCGGCCGGTGTCCTCGTGCTGTGGCTCGCGGCGCGGCGCGCGGGCGCCTGACCCGATGGCCGCCGCCGCGGACGAGAAGGGACCGCTGTACACCCGCGCGCTGGTGGCCGCGCTCGCCATCACCATCGCGATCCACGTGGCGACCTATTTGCTCCAGGCCGTGCTGCCCTTTCACGCGACGGCGCTGGGCGCCACCGGCACCCAGGTGGGCTTTCTCTTCTCGATGAACGCGGGGGTGGCCATGTTTCTGCGCCCCGCCGTGGGTGGCTGGGTGGACCGCTACGGCGTGCGCGTGGTGCTGGTGCCGGGCATCCTCGTGCTCGCGCTGACCTCGCTGGCTTTTCACGTCGCCGCGTCGCCGATCGCGCTCATCGCGCTCATGGCCGGCATCGGGCTCTCCAATGGGCTGGTCTCCACCGCCGCGGGCGTGCTGGCCGCGCAGGCGACGGTGCCGGCGCGCCGCGGAGAGGCCCTCGGCGTCTACTACGTGGCGACGTCGCTGGCGGTGGCGACGGCGGCCCCCGGCGGCATCGCGCTCTACCGCTGGGGCGGGATACGGCCCGCCTATGTGCTGGTCACGGCGCTGGCCCTGATCATCGCGGCGCTCACCCTTCTCATGACGCCCCGCGGCCCCTCCGCCTCGCCGGCCGCCTCGGCGCGGTTCCGGTTCTGGAGCCGGCACGCGCTGGGGCCGGCCGGCGTGATGGTCCTGCTGACCCTGGGCTGGAGCTCCATCGTGGGATTCGTGCCGCTCCATGCCGTGCGGCACGGCCTCGACAATGTGCTGCCCTGGTTCTTCGGCATCTACTCGGGGTGGCTTCTCCTCTGCCGGATCCTCCTGCGCGGTCTCTCCGATCAGATCGGCCGCCCGCGCGTGCTCGTGCCCGCCATGACCGCCACCGCCCTGGGCTTTCTGCTGCTGGCGCTCCTGATGCCGCCCAGCCGGACGTCGCTGCTCGTCGCGGCCTTTCTCCTCGGCACCGGCGCCTCGCTGACCTATCCGACCATGGTGGCGCTGCTGGTGGACCGCACGCCCGACCGCGAGCGCGGCCTCGCCATGGGCACTCTGTCGGCGTCCTGGGACGTGGGCGTGGTGCTGGGGTCGGCGCTGGTGGGTGCCGTCATCGAGCGCGCCTCGTTCGGCACCGGCTTCGGCGCGGGCGCGGCGGGCGCTTGCGCGGCGGTCGCGCTCTTTCTCGAGCTCGAGCGTCGCCGGGATCGGGCGCCCGCTTACCCTCGGCCGGCCGCCGGGGTATGATCGAGGATCATGGCTAACGACCGCATCGTCATCCGGGGCGCCCGCGAGCACAACCTCAAGGCCATCGACCTCGAGATCCCCCGCGATCAGCTCGTGGTGATCACGGGCCTGTCCGGCTCGGGCAAGTCCTCGCTCGCCTTCGATACCATCTATGCCGAAGGGCAGCGCCGTTATGTCGAGTCCTTGTCCGCGTACGCGCGACAGTTCCTCGAGCAGATGGAAAAGCCCGACGTGGACTCCATCGAGGGGCTCTCGCCGGCCATCTCCATCGAGCAGAAGACCACCTCGAAGAACCCGCGCTCCACCGTGGGCACCGTCACCGAGATCTACGACTACCTCCGCGTGCTGTTTGCGCGCGTGGGCGTGCCCCATTGCCCGCAGTGCGGCAAGGAGATCTCCGCGCAGACCGTCCAGCAGATGGTGGATCGCGTGCAGACGTTGCCGGGGGGCAGCCGCCTGCTCGTTCTGGCCCCGGTGGTGCGCGGGCGCAAGGGTGAGTACCGCAAGCTCTTCTTCGACCTCAAGCGCCAGGGGTATGTGCGCGTGCGGGTCAATGGCCAGGTTCGCGAGCTGACCGAGGACATCGAGCTGGCCAAGACCAAGAAGCACACCATCGAGGTGGTGGTGGACCGCATCATCATCCGCGAGGGCCTGGGGACGCGGCTGGCGGACTCGCTGGAGACCGCGCTGCGCCTGGCCGACGGCTTCGCGCAGGTGGAGGTGGTGGACGGCGTCGCCATGCCCTTCTCGGAGCGCCTGGCCTGCGCCGAGTGCGGGATCTCCTCTCCGGAGGTGTCGCCACGCATGTTCTCGTTCAACAATCCTCACGGCGCCTGCCCCGCGTGCGGGGGCATCGGGACCCGCTACGAGGTGGATCCGGCCCGCGTGGTCCCGGAGGAAAAGCGCACCCTCAATCAGGGCGCGCTGGCGCCCTGGGCGGGTCAGCCGGGCAGCGTCTTCAAGCAAACCCTGCAGGTGCTGTCGCGCCGGCACAAGTTCAGCCTGGACACGCCGTGGAGCAAACTCTCCAAGAAGGTGAAGGACATCGTCCTCCACGGGGAAGAAGGCGACGGGTTCGAGGGCG
Source organism: uncultured Candidatus Rokubacteria bacterium (assembly GCA_963733725.1). GTDB lineage: Bacteria > Methylomirabilota > Methylomirabilia > Rokubacteriales > CSP1-6 > DASRWT01. Next base: position 175,296 of record CAVTFC010000013.1, read on the forward strand.
TGTTGAAGATCCTCGACCGCAAGTACAAGGAGACTCTGTCCGAGGACTCGCGGGGGGAGATCGAGCACTTCATGACGCTCCAGGATTGCCCCGACTGCAAGGGCTCGCGCCTCCGGCCCGAAGCCCTGGCGGTGAAGATCGCGCGCCGCTCCATCGCCGACCTGGTGCGGCTGCCCATCAAGGCCGCGGGCGAGTTCTTCGAGACGCTCAAGCTCACCGAGCGCGAGGTCGCCATCGCGCGCCGCGTGCTCAAGGAAGTGCGCGAACGGCTCGGCTTCCTCACCGCCGTGGGGCTGGACTACCTGACGCTGGACCGCGGCGCCGCCACGCTATCGGGCGGGGAGGGGCAGCGCATCCGCCTGGCCACCCAGATCGGCTCCAGCCTGGTGGGTGTCCTCTATATCCTGGACGAGCCGTCCATCGGGCTCCACCAGCGGGACAATCGTCGGCTGCTGGACACGCTCAAGCGACTGCGCGACCTGGGCAATACGGTGCTGGTCGTCGAGCACGACGAGGAGACCATCCGGTCCGCGGACTTCGTGGTGGACCTGGGCCCGGGGGCGGGGGAGCACGGCGGCCACGTGGTGGCGGTGGGAACGCCCGACGAGATCGTGAGCAATCCGGCCTCCCTGACCGGGCGCTTCCTCGCCGGAGTGGAGCGGATCCCGCCGCCGGCCGGGCGCCGTGCCCCGGAGGGGAAATTCCTCGTCATTCACAACCCGCGCGAGCACAATCTCAAGGGCATGAACGTCCGCATCCCGCTCGGCACCTTCACCTGCGTGACCGGCGTGTCGGGCTCGGGCAAGTCCACCCTCGTCAACGACATCCTCTACCGGGCGCTGGCGCAGATGCTCCACCGGGCGGGCGACCGGCCGGGGGCGCACGATCGCATCGAGGGGGCGCAGCATCTCGACAAGGTCATCGACATCGACCAGTCGCCCATCGGGCGGACGCCGCGCTCCAACCCGGCCACCTATACCGGCGTCTTCACCCTCATCCGCACCCTGATCGCGCGGACCTCGGATGCCCGGGTGCGCGGCTATGAGCCGGGGCGGTTCTCCTTCAACGTCAAGGGCGGCCGCTGCGAGGCCTGCCAGGGCGACGGGCTGGTGAAGATCGAGATGCACTTCCTCCCCGACGTGTACGTGACCTGCGAGGTCTGCAAGGGCAAGCGCTACAACCGCGAGACGCTGGAGGTACGCTACAAGGGGAAGAACGTCGCCGAGATCCTGGACATGACGGTGGCGACGGCGCTGGAGTTCTTCGAGCCGGTGCCCGCGATCAAGCAGAAGCTCAAGACGCTCCACGACGTGGGGCTGGACTATATCCGGCTCGGCCAGGCGGCCACCACCTTGTCCGGCGGCGAAGCGCAGCGGGTCAAGCTCGCCACCGAGCTCAGCCGGCGCGCCACCGGGCGGACGCTCTACATCCTCGACGAGCCCACCACCGGGCTGCACTTCGCGGATATCCGGCGCCTGCTCGGGGTGCTGAACCAGCTGGTCGACCAGGGCAATACCGTGGTGATCATCGAGCACAACCTGGACGTCATCAAGACCGCGGACTGGATCATCGACCTCGGGCCCGAGGGCGGCAACGAAGGCGGGCGCGTCATCGCCATCGGCACCCCGGAAGAGGTGGCGCGCCAGTCGGCGAAGTCCTACACCGGTCAGTTCCTGAAACGCACGCTGCGGGAGGCGTCATGAGGCGCACCAAGATCGTCTGCACCATCGGGCCGGCCTCCTCGAGCCGCGAGATGCTCGACCGGCTCGTGGCCGCCGGGATGGACGTGGCCCGGCTCAACTTCTCCCACGGCACGCACGAGGAGCACGCGGAGGTGATCCGGAGCATTCGGGACGGGGAGGCCACCTGGGGTCACCCGGTCACCATCGTCCAGGACCTCCAGGGCCCCAAGGTGCGGCTCGGCCGTTTCGTGGGCGGCCAGGCGCTCCTGCTCAACGGCGAGACCTTCACGCTGTCGGCCAAGAGCATCACGGGCACAGACTCGCGCGCCACGCTGTCGCATCCCGAGTTCCTCCCCGTGCTCAAGAAGGGCGATCAGGTCTGGATGGACGACGGGATGATCCAGCTCGTGGTGGAGTCGGCGAGCGCGGAGGAGGCGGTGTGCCGGGTGATGGCGGGCGGGGTGGTGTCGGACCACAAGGGCATCTCGCTGCCGCGGATCCCGGTGCCGGTGGCGTCGCTCACCGAGAAGGACCGCGAGGATCTCCGCTTCGGCATCGCTCAGGGCGTGGACTACGTGGCGGTCTCCTTCGTGCGCACCGCCGCCGACATCCAGGAGGTACGGAAGTTCATCCACGCCCACGGCGCGGATCTTCCCATCATCGCCAAGCTCGAGCGGGCCGAGGTCATGGGCAACCTGCCCGGCATCCTCCCGCTGGTCGACGCGGTGATGGTGGCGCGCGGCGACCTCGGAGTGGAGGTGCCGCTGGAGGACGTGCCCGTCATCCAGAAGGAGATCATCCGGCAGGCGCGGCAGGCCAAGGTGCCGGTGATCGTGGCCACCCAGATGCTCGAGTCCATGGTGCGCCACATCCGGCCCACGCGCGCCGAGGTGACCGACGTGGCCACCGCGATCTTCGACGGCGCCGACGCCACCATGCTCTCGGCGGAGACTGCGACCGGACGCTTCCCCGCGGAGACGGTGGCGGTGATGGCACGCATCGCGCAGCGGGCGGAGCGGGCGCTCTCGAAGAGCCCCGCGGACCAGCGGCGCGGCGATCGCGCGGAGCCCTATGGCTTCCCGGAGGCCACCTCGCAGGCCGCCTGTCACGCCGCGCGCGTGCTGCAGGCCAAGGCCATCGTGGCTTTCACCCAGTCCGGCTTCACCGCCCGCCTGATCTCGGAGGAGCGTCCGGACGTGCCGATCCTGGCGCTGACCCCGTTTCCCGAGGTGCAGCGCCGGCTGGGTCTCTACTGGGGAGTGACCTCCCGCCTCATCCGAAAAGTCGAGACCACCGACGAGATGCTGGATGAGATCGAGACCACCCTCCTCGCCGACAGCACGGTGCGGAACAACGACGTGCTCGTCATCATCTCGGGCTCGCCGATGTGGGTGACCGGGACCACCAACCTCCTGAAGTTCCACCGCATCGGCGAGCGTCGCTAGGGAGTCCGTGATGGCCTATCAGACCCTCCGGTACGAGGTGAAGGACGCGGTCGCCACCCTCACGCTCGACCGTCCCGACGCCTACAACGCGCTCAACCTGGCGCTCGGGCGCGATCTCTTCCACGCCGCGCTGGAGGCGGACGAGGATCCCGCGCGTCCGGTGCATCGTGGTAACGGGGGCGGGGAAGGCCTTCTGCGCGGGCGGGGACGTGAAGGACTTCGCGGAGGCCGGCGATCGCGTGGGGGTGGTGATCAAGGAGCTGACGACCTATCTCCACGGCGCGGTGTCGCGGCTGGCGCGGACCGCCAAGCCGGTGATCATGGGCGTCAACGGCATCGCGGCGGGGGGCGGGATGAGCCTCGCGCTGTCCGGCGACCTCGTGGTGGCGGCGGAGTCGGCAAAGTTCACCATGGCCTATTCGAGGATCGCCGCCTCGCCCGACGGTTCGTCTTCCTATTTCCTGCCGCGCCTGATCGGGCTGCGCCGGGCGCTGGAGCTGCACTACACCAACCGGATCCTCACCGCCCGCGAGGCCCTGGACTGGGGGCTGGTGAATCGCGTGCATCCGGACGCGGAGTTTTCGGGCGCGCTGGCCGCGCTGGCCCGTGAGCTGGCGGCGGGCCCCACTCTGGCCTTCGGCCGCGCCAAGCTGCTCTTCCACCAGTCCACGCAGGAAAGTCTCGAGACCCAGATGGAGCTCGAAGCGCAGGCCATCGCCGCCTCCGGCCATACTGAAGACTTCCAGGCGGGCGTGAAGGCCTTCGCCGCCAAGCAGACCGTCAGCTTCCGGGGACGCTGACGCTTGTCCTCGGCGAGCTGGGAAGACGTCGCGCGCGGCTACCGGCGGTACCGGGAGATTCCCGTATGGTCCGGGCCCAAGATCGTCATGAACAATCAAGGGCTTCTCTCCCGTGAGGTGATCCGCGACATGAAGGCGCGAGGCGCCAAGGCCGCCTCGGACGTCGAGACCGCGCTGGCGCGCCTGGTCGGCGAGGCCGTGCTACCCGATACCCCCCGCGCGCTCGAGCAGCGCCACGTGGACGGCCTCGCCGCCAAGCGGCGGCTGGGCCGCGAGACGCTCGAGGCTCTCTGGGAGGCCATCGTGTTCGACCGGGGCGGCTACACCTGCGCCTATTGCGGCCGTGCGCCCGCGAGCGTCTTCCACGCGGAGGGCCGGCGGCGCGGATTGCTCCTGGTGGTGGACCATTTCAGCGCCCGCTCGACGCTGGCGGAGCGGCGCCGCCTCGACAATAGCGTGACGTCCTGCGCCTCCTGCCGCGCGGTGAAGGCCGATCTGCCGCGCGATCCCTTCCTCGACGAGCTGCGCTCGCTGGCCAGCGCGGTGGCGGCGCGCCATGCGCGCTCGGAAGGCGCGCGCGGGGAGGCCGCCGGCTGATGAAACGCGGCCGCGCGGCGCACGCCGCGCTCCTGCTCTCGCACCTCCTCATCTTTCACCTCCTGCTCCCTGTCGCCCCCGCCGCCCTCGCCGGTTCGCTTTCCCTCGGCCAATCCTCCGGTAATCGTGTCGCCGCGGGGCGGGGGAGCTTTCCGCGCTTCCAGGCCTTCGGCATCGCGACCGACGTGCCGATGCGATGGGTGGTCATGCTGGGCCCAACCCGACTCGCCACCGTGGATCGCGACGGCTCGGTGTGGATTCTCGACGCCTCGCGCGCGGGAATCGTTGTCTCCGCGCGCTACGGCGAGGTCGTGAACCCGGAGACCCCGCCCGCGGTGGTGGCGCTGGACGAGGACAATGCGGGCCTGGCCCTGGTCGGCCGCGACGGCCGCCTCATGCTCTGGAGCGATGGGGCGCTGCGGAGCTATGACGTGGGCGCGCTGCTGTCCCAGCTCACGTTTCCCATGCCGGTGCGGCTGACCGGCCAGCGCTGGGACGATCTCCTCGCGGTGGCGGCGGACGGCGCCGTGGTGCTCATCGGCAGCCTGCCCTCAGGGCCCCGCATCGTGTCCCGCGCCGAGGCCCGAGCGCTGCCGGACGCCCGCATCACGCTGGCCGACCTCGACGGCGACGGCATGCCCGAGGCGGTGGTCCTGACCGATCCCACGGAGCGCTACTCGCATGGCCTGCTGGGCGACCGCGTCGAGGCGGCGAGTGTCACCGTGATCGGCATCACGCCCTTCGGCCTGTCGCTGCGGGGGCGCTACGCGCTGCCCACCGCCGTCTTCGAGGATCTCGTTCCCGTACTCGCACCGCTCATCCAGGGCGGCCGCCCCGCGGTCGTGATCGCGCGGAGCACGGCCCAGGGGGGCACGGTGGTGAGCGCGCTGGGCTGGCGGGACGGGGCCCTTGTGGCGCTGGCGGAAAGTTCCCCCGCCGACGGGGCCAGTCGCTGGATTCACGTGGTGGGGGTGGCCGATCTGTCGCGCCACGGCTCGCCCGAGCTGGTGGCGGTGCGCGCGCCGCATCTGGGCGGCGTGCTGACGGCCTATCGCCGTCGGGGCGCCGCCCTCGCCATGGTCGCCCAGGTGGCCGGCTTTTCCTCCCACGCCGCGGGCTCGCGCAACGAGGACCAGGCCCTCATCGCCGACCTCGACGGCAATGGGCGGCCGGAGGTCATCGTGCCCCGCCAGTCGCGCGAGATCCTGGTGTCGCTGGAGCTGGACGGCTCGCGCTTCGTGGAGCGGTGGAGCATCAATCTCCGCGGCGCCATCGAGTCCAACCTGCTCGTCGCCGACGTGGACAGCGACGGGCTGCTCGACCTGGTGGTCGCGGATCGGCGCGCGCTCTACGTGTTCTTCAGCGTAGAATAGGCGCCATGCGCCCCCGCCTGTTCTACCGTCCGGGCTGAAGCAGCTGCGCCAAGACGAAGGAGCTGCTCGCGTCTTGGGGGGTCGAGTTCGACCCGGTGAACGTCGAAGGGAATCCCGCCGGGCTCGAGGAGCTGCACGCCGCCGGGGTGCCGCTCGTTCCCGCGGTGGTATGGAACGGGCGCGCCGCGCACGGCTGGAATCCGCCCGCTTATGCCGCGCTGCTCGAGGTCGAGTATCGGCCCCCGGTGAAGCTCTCGCCCCGAGAGCTGGCCGCGCGGCTCGACCATATCCTCGCCGCCACCGGGCGCCTCGTATCGTCGCTGCCGGAGTCCGCGCTGGCCTACAAGCCGGCGCAGCGCGACCGCGATCTGCGCAATCTCGGCTTCCACGTCTTTCGCCTGTCGCTGGCCTTTGCCGACGGGATGGACATGGGCGAGTACCCCGAAGGCTGGCTCCAGGAAAAAGCGCCCGCCGACCTCGTGGACGGACCGTCCATCGCGCGCTACGGTGCGCTCGTGCGCGGCCGCCTCTCCGGCTGGTTCGAGGGCGCGGGCGAGGGAGAGTTCGCGCGTACCATCGCGGTGTACTACGGCCCGCAGTCCGGGCACGATCTCCTCGAGCGCACGACCTGGCATGCCGCCCAGCATCTCCGCCAGCTCCACGTGGTGACGGAGGGGCTGGGCCTGCATCCCCCCGACCCGCTGCCCGACTTCACCGGCCTGCCGCTGCCGGCCAGCCTCTGGTGAGAGGAGCCGCGCATCCGGTGAGCCTGGTCCCGAAGTCGGAGTTCGTGGGGCTGGACGGCGTGACGCATCTCTGCACCGGCGGCGAGGCGCCCTGGCTCCGGTCGCACGACGAGGCCTGTGCGCGTTTCGGCCGGCTCAAGAGCGCGGGCATGGCGGGGCGCGAGGAAATCTTCCGCGTCTACGAGCGGGCCAAGGGGCGCGTGTCGCGCCGGCTCGGCGTGCCGCCCGAGCGCATCGCCTTTCTCGCCCATTCCTCCGAGGGCCTGAACCAGGCGGTGCGGGCGGTGGACTGGCGCCCGGGCGACAATGCGGTGTTCGCGGACCTCGAGTATCCCTCGCTGATCTTCCCCGCCGCGGCGCTGGCCGATCGTGGGGTCGAGCCCCGCGTGGTGCGGACACTGGGCCATCACCTCTCCATGGACGCGCTGGCCGCCGCGGTGGACACGCGGACGCGCCTGCTGCTGGTGAGCCAGGTGAGCTTTCTCACCGGGCAGCGTCTCGACCTCGCCCGCTGCGCGGAGCTGGCGCGGCGGCACGGCGCCTGGCTCGCGGTGGACGCCACCCATGCGCTCGGCGTGGTCCCGGTGCCGGGCGAGGTCTGCGACTTCGTGGTGTCCTCCTGCTACAAGTGGCTGCTCGCCACCCACGGCGTCGGCATCTTTGCCTACAACGCGGAGCGGGTGGGGGAGCTCGCGCCGGCGACCATCGGCTGGCATAGCGTGGAGCATCGCGGCGGCTTCGAGGATCCGCTGGCCATGCCGCTGCGCCCCACGGCGGCGCGGCTCGAGGCCGGCAACCCGGCGCTGCTGCCGCTCTTCGTGCTCGACAATGCGCTCGAGCGCACCGAGGATCTCGATCCGGGTGCGGTGGAGCGCCATGCCCAGGCCCTGGGCGCGCGCCTCATCGAGGGGCTCACCGCGCGCGGGCGCAAGGTGATCACGCCCGAGGCGCCCATCCTCGCGGGCGGGCAATGTCTGCTTCCTCGCGGACGACGCGCGGGGGCTGGCCGACCGCCTCGCCGCGCGAAAGGTATTGGTCTGGGGCGGCGACGGACGCATCCGCGTTTCCGCCCACCTGTACAACGATGCGGACGACGTGGCCGCGTTCCTGGCGGCGATGGACGCGGTCGGCTAGCTCTTAGGCCGGGCGAGACCACGCGGAAGCCGTAGTCGGAGTAACGGAGCGCGGGGGGCAGGGACGAGCGGTGGGCCACCGGGCTCCAGGGGTCCTGGTGCCGCCAGGCGCCGCCGCGGGAGACGCGTCGGGTGCCCGACGCCGGTCCCGCAGGATTGCGCTCCGGCGAGACCGCGTAGTAGCCGGCATCGTCCCAGTCCTGGCACCACTCGTGGCAGACGCCAGACAGCGCGTGGAGGCCCAGCGGGTTCGGCTTGCCCTCGGTGACGCGCGGGGGGCGCTCGGCGCGCCCGGTACCCGGATGCGCGTCGCCCCACGGGAAGCGCGCATCCTCGAGGCCGCCGCGCGCGGCCTTCTCCCACTCCGCCTCGGTGGGAAGGCGGACGGGCCGGCCCTCGACGCCGGAGAGCCACTCGCCGTACGCGACGGCCTCGGCCCAGGCGACGCCGACGACTGGTTGCTCGGGGTCGGCGAAGTCGGCATGCGTCCACCAGGGTGGCGGCGCGGCGGCCGCCCGCCGCGAGAAAGCGCCGAACTCGGCGTTGGTCACCGGGTAGCGGCCCACCGCGAAGGCATCCAGCCAGACGCGATGGCGCGGCCGCTCCGCGGGAGGGCCCGCCTCCCAGCCCATCCAGAACCAGCCCGCCGGGACCTCCACCATCTCCACGGCTCGGAGTATAATCGCCGGACCATGAACTTCGCGGATCGGATGACGCGACTGGGAACGGAGTCGGCGTTCGAGGTGCTCGCGCGCGCCAAGGCGCTCGAGCGCCAGGGCAAGGAGATCGTCCACCTCGAGATCGGCGAGCCGGACTTCGACACGCCGGCGCATATTCGCGAGGCGGGCAAGCGGGCGCTGGACGGCGGCGCCACCCACTACGGCCCCGCGGCGGGGCTGCCCGAGCTGCGCGAGGCCATCGCCAAGGACGTGGGCGCCACCCGGGGGATGCCGGTGGAGCTCGACGAGATCGTGGTGACCCCGGGCGCCAAGCCCATCATGTACTTCGTCATCACCGCGCTGGTGAACCCGGGCGACGAGGTGATCTATCCCAATCCCGGCTTTCCCATCTATGAATCGGTGATCAATTTCGTCGGCGGCAAGGGGGTCCCGATCCCGCTGCGCGAGGAGTCCGGCTTCGGCTTCGACATGGAGCTGTTCGAGAAGAAGGTGTCGGCCAAGACCAAGCTCATCGTGATCAACTCGCCGCAGAACCCCACCGGCGGCGTGCTGGACCGGGATCAGCTCGGCCGCATCGCGGAGGCGGCGAAGAAGTACCGCATCCCCGTGCTCACCGACGAGATCTACAAGTCCTTCCTCTACGAGGGCGAGTTCGCCTCCATCACCGCGTTTCCCGGGCATGAAGGACCTCACCATCATCCTGGACGGCTTCTCGAAGTCCTATGCCATGACGGGCTGGCGGCTGGGCTATGGCGTGATGCCGCGCGATCTCGCCGACCACGTCGCGCGATTGATGGTGAACTCGAACTCGTGCACCGCGTCCTTCACGCAGCTCGCGGGGATCGCGGCGCTGCAGGGCGACCAGCAGCCGGTGCACGCCATGGTGGCCGAGTTCAAGCGCCGCCGCGACATCATCGTGGACGGGCTCAACGCGCTGCCCGGCGTGACCTGCCGCTCGCCTCGCGGGGCCTTCTACGTGTTCCCCAACGTGAAGAAGCTGGGGCGGCCCTCGACGGAGATCGCGGCCGCGGTGCTCAACGAGGCGGGCGTGGCCGTGCTCGGCGGCTCCGCCTTCGGCGAGTACGGCGAGGGCTATCTCCGGCTCTCGTACGCGAACTCCGAGGCGAATATCCGCAAGGCGCTCGAGCGGATGCGCCCCGTGCTCGCCCGGCTGGCCGGCTAGCCCGGCCCCCGGCACGACGCCGGTCGAGGCGGCTCCATCCTCGGGCTCGTAACCCTGTGGCCCGCGGGCTAGCTCTTGCGGGCGCGGCTCTCCTCGAACCGCTGCTCCACCGCGTCCCAGTTCACGTTCTCCATGAACGCCTCGATGTAGTCCTTCCGGCCGCCGGCTCCGTGGTCGACCATGTAGGCGTGCTCCCACACGTCCATCACCAGGATCGGCGTGAAGCCGGCCGGATGCCCCAGCTCGTGATCACCCACCCACCAGTTGAAGAGGTGGCCGGTGCCGGGATCGTGATAGAGGATGGCCCAGCCCACGCCGCGGATCTCTCCGGTCTGGGCGAAGTCCTCCTGCCAGCCCTCGAGATCCTTCCAGGTCGAGTCCAGCGCCTGGATGAGCGTGCCCTTGCGGGCGCAGGGTCGTGCCGGCCTTGAGATTCTCGAAGTAGTACTCGTGCAGCAGCACACCGTCTAGCTCGAAGCCGGCACGGCGCTTCAGCTCCCCCCAGTGGCGGGATCCCGGCTCCGCGCCCGCGATCTCGCCGATGAGCTCGTTGACGTTCTTCACATAGCCTCGATAGAGCTCCCAGTGCTGTTCGATCTGGTCGTTCGAGATTCCCTTGAGGCGATGCGGCTTGAGCGCGTCCTTGACCTTATAGGGCATGTCGGCCTCGCTTTCTCATATGGGTTGGCGGCCCTGGATCACCCGGACCAGCACCACCACCACCGCGGCGACGAGCAAGATGTGGATGAACCCGCTGAGCGTGTACGACGTCACCAGACCCAGCGCCCAGAAGAGCAGCAGCACAACGGCCAGTGTTTCGAGCATGGTGTATGCCCTCCTTGCCGCCGTATAAAGGCAAGCTCCATGCCCGGCGCGGGATGAGACATTCCTTCGAAAACACGCGAGGTTCCAATACGGCAACGTCCCGCGCGGCAGGTAGGAACTACCTGCATTGGACAAAACTGACCGGCTGTTGAAGAATGCGGAGGCCATGCCCACCGTCGCCGAGCTCCTCGTCTCTGGACTGGTCCGCGCGGGGGTCCCGCGTCTCTTCGGCGTGCCCGGCGGCGGCTCCAATCTCGAGCTGCTCGAGGCGGCGCGTGTGCAGGGGCTCCCGTTCGTGCTTTGCCATCAGGAGTGGACGGCCTGCATCATGGCGGCGGTGACCGGCGAGCTGACGGGCCGGCCGGGCGCCGTGCTCTCCACCCTCGGACCCGGGGTCACCGCCAGCGCCACCGGGCTGGCGCATGCGCTGCTCGATCGCTCGCCGCTCATCTATGTGAGCGACCGGCATCCGGACAAGGCGCTGCGGTTCACCACGCATCAGACGGTGGATCACGCGGCCCATGCGGGCGCGGTCACGAAGGGATCCGTGACGGTGACGCCGGAGTCGGCGGGCCACTGGGTGGCCCATGCGGTGCAGCTGGCCCTCGCGGAGCCGCGCGGGCCCGTGCATCTCGATCTGCCCGCCGACGTCGCGGACCGCGAGGTGCCGCCGGTGGCGACGCGGGTGTCGCCGGCCGCGCTCCCGCGCCCCGATGACGCCGCGCTGGCGAGCGCGGCGGTCCTGATTCGCGGCGCGAAGCGGCCGGTGATCCTGGCCGGGCTGGGCTGCCGCGCCGCGGACTCGAAGTGGCTGCGCGCCTTCGCGGAAGCGCTGCCCGCGCCCGTGCTGACCACGTACAAGGCCAAGGGCGCGCTGGCCGATCCGCATCCGCTCGCGATGGGCGTAGTCACCGGGGGCGCGCTGGAGGAGCCCTTCGTCCGTCAGGCCGACCTCATCATCGCGTTCGGCCTGGACACGGTGGAGCTGATCCCGCGCGCCTGGCCGTACGCGGCCCCGGTGCTCAACCTCACCCGCTGCGCGTCGGACGCGGCGGGGCTGCGCGCACCGGGCGGCGGCGCCTACTTCACCCCGGCCGCCGAGGTGGTGGGCGACCTCGGGACCATTCTGGAGGATCTGGCGCCGCGCCTGGCCGGCGCCGCCTCGGCGGACTGGGACGTGGCCGCGGTGGATCGCTGGCGGCGCGAGCGGCGCGCCGCGCTCGAGGTGGCGGTGTCCGGCCTGGCGCCGCACCGGGTGGTCCAGCTCGCGCGCGAGCTCACGCCGGAAGGCACCATCGCCACGGTCGACGCGGGCGCCCACATGTTCCCCACCACCGCCTACTGGGATGCCACCGAGCTGGGCGAATGTCTCATCTCCAACGGGCTGGCCACCATGGGCTTCGCGCTGCCGGCGGCCATCGCCGCCCAGCTCGTGCATCCGGACCGCCGTGTGATCTGCTTCACCGGCGACGGCGGCCTCATGATGGTGGCGGCCGAGCTGGAGACGGTGGCGCGGCTGGGTCTGCCCATCGTCATCGTGGTGTTCGACGACCAGGCGCTCTCGCTCATCGACGTGAAGCAGGTGCAGCGCGGCCTCGCGGGCACGTCCATGAAGTACGCGGGGCCGGACCTGGCCGCGCTGGCGCGCGCTTTCGGCATTCGCGCCTGGGTCGCGGAGGACGAAGACGCCTTCCGCAATGCGCTCGTCGCCGCGCAGGCTTCCGCGTCTCCCGCGCTGATCGCCGCGCGCATCGACGCCTCCGGCTATCTCAAGACGCTGGAGATCGTCCGCGGGGCCGGCGCCGTCTCCCCGCGCCAACCCTGATATACTTCGCGCATGCCATTCCTCTCCGCGGCTGACGAGCAGGCGGTGCGCCACGAATTCGAGAAGATGACGGGGCCGGTGAAGCTCACCGTCTTCGCCTCCGAGCTGGGCGGCGAGAACAATCAGCAGACGGTGGCGCTGGTCCGCGAGGTCGCGGCGCTGTCGGATCAGCTCTCGGTGCAGGTGCTCAACCCGCTCATCGAGCGCGAGCAGGCGGAGGTCTATGGCGTGGAGGTGACGCCGGCCATCGCGGTGGAGGGCGCGGCCGACTACGGCATCCGCTTCCTCGGCATTCCCGCTGGCTATGAGTTCGCCAACCTCATCGATTCGATCATCGTGGCCTCGACCGGTGAGCCCGCGCTCAGCGCCGCCACCCGGGACGCGCTGGGCGGCCTCGACGAGGACGTGACGATCAAGGTCTTCACCACGCCGACGTGACCTCACTGTCCCCGGGCCGTGCGCCTGGCGCAGCACATGGCGGTGGCCTCGAGTCGGGTGCGGGCCGAATGCATCGAGGCGACCGAGTTTCCCGAGATGGCCCAGCGCTACCAGGTGATGGCGGTGCCCAAGATCGTGATCAACGATCGCGTCCAGTTCGAGGGGGCGTTGCCCGAGTCGCAGTTCCTCGCCGCCGTGCTGCAGGCCGTGAGCGGCGAGGCGGCAAAGGACTAGCGGCCTCGCACGCGCCCAGCGCCGCGTCGGGATCTCCTCTTCACCTACGGCACCCTCATGCGCGGCTTCGCCCTGCACGCCTTGATGACGGAGCGCGCGGAGTGGGTAGGCGAGGGGAGCGCGGCGGGCCGGCTCCTCGATATGGGCCGCTATCCCGGCGCCATTCCGGACGACCGGGCCGTAATTCGCGGCGAGGTGTATCGGTTGCGCTCGGCCGAGCACTGGACGGCGCTGGACTCCGCGGAAGGACCCCAGTATCATCGCAGCCGGGTCGCTGTTCGGATGACGGACGGGCGGCCGATCGAGGCCTACATCTACTGGTATCGCGGGCCACTCGATCGGGGCCTGCCCATTCCCGGCGGCGACTACCGGGCGCATGCGCCCGCGCGTTCCATTCACCGTCACGCCACACGCTAGGAGACAGCCGATGCCGCTCGAGCCCGCGCAGCTCATCAAGGACGACCAGGATCACCTCATCCATCCGCTCCACCACCCGAGTGAGCATCTCGAGCCGATGGTCTACGTGCGCGGGCGGGGCGCCATGGTCACCGACATCCAGGGGCGCGACTATATCGACGGCCTCGCGGGACTCTGGAACGTCAATGTCGGCCACGGGCGCGAGGAGCTGGGGAAGGCGGCCGCCGACCAGATGGGCGAGCTGGCCTACTACTCCTGCTACACGGGCTCGTCGAATGTGCCGGCCATCCAGCTCGCCGACAAGCTCATGGAGATCGCGCCCAAGAACATGCAGGCGGTGTTCTTCACCTCGGGCGGCGCCGAGTCCAACGAGTCGGCGTTCAAGACGGCGCGCTTTTACTGGAAGGCCAAGGGCAAGGCGGGAGAAGATCAAGATCATCTCGCGCTTCAACGCCTACCATGGGGTCACGCTGCAGGCGATGAGCGCCACCGGCATGGCGCCGTACTGGAAGATGTTCGAGCCGCGGGTGCCGGGCTTCGTCCACATCCCGACCTGCTATCCCTATCGCCAGGAGGGCGCCAAGCCCGGCGAGACGGCGGGGCAGACCGCGGCGCGGCTCCTCGAGGAGGCTATCCTGCGCGAGGGACCGGACACGGTGGCCGCCTTCATCGCCGAGCCCATCCACGGCGGCGGCGGCGTCATCTATCCCACCGACGACTACTTCCCGCTGGTGCGGCAGGTGTGCGACCGGCATCAGGTGCTCTTCATCGCGGACGAGGTCATCACCGGCTTCTGCCGCACCGGGAAGTGGTTCGCGATGGAGCACTGGAGCGTGAACCCCGACATCCTCTCCTTCGCCAAGGGCGTGTCGTCGGGCTATCTCCCGCTCGGCGGCATCATGGTGTCCAAGGCCATCAAGGAGACCATGGATTCAGTGAAGCTCGAGGACCGCTGGATGCACGCCTACACCTACTCGGGGCATCCCACGTGTTGCGCGGTGGGGATCAAGAACCTCGAGATCATGGAGAAGGAGCGGCTCTGGGAGCGCGCGGCGGTGATGGGCAAGCGGCTTCACGACGGGCTGCACGCCGCCTTCGACGGTCACCCGAACCTGGGCGACATCCGCTCCGGCAAGGGGCTGCTCGCCGCCGTCGAGCTGGTGGAGGACCAGGCCACCAAGAAGATGTTCGACCCGGACAAGAAGATCGGGCCGCGGCTCATGCAGGAGATGACCAAGCGCGGGCTGGTCACGCGGGCGCGCATGGAGAATGTCTTCTTCTCGCCGCCGCTGGTCATCACCGAGGCCCAGCTCGACCGGATGATCTCGATCACCCGCGACGCCGTCAAGGCCGTCACCGGCAAGTAGTCCATCCTCCCTCTCCCCCGCCTCGGGGGAGAGGGAAGGGTAGGGGAGTGCCCATGCGTGCCGCTCTCGCTCGGATCCCGGCGCTTGGCGCCGTCCTCGTCGTGCTTCTGCTGGGCCCGAGCGGCGCCGGCGCCGCGCCCGAGGGCACGCTCACCTTCGCGCTCCACTTCAGCCCGGTCAACCGCTGGCTGGATCCGGCCGAGGGCGAGAGCACCATCACCCCGTATCTCCTGCTCTACGCGCTCCACGACGGGCTGGTGAAGCCCATGTCGGGAAGCGCCTCGGCGCCGAGCCTGGCCGAGTCCTGGTCCATGGCCAAGGACGGGCTCTCCGCAGACTTCCTCCTCCGCCAGGGCGCCAAGTTCCACCACGGTGAACCGGTGACCGCGGAGGACGTGAAGTTTTCCTTCGAGCGCTACCGCGGCGGCGCCGCCAAGGTCCTCAAGGACAACGTGAAGGAGATCCAGGTCCTCGGGACCCAGCGCGTGCGCTTCGTCTTCAAGGAGCCGTGGCCGGACTTTCCCGCCTTCTACGGCACCTTCGTGGCCAGCGCGGGCTGGGTGGTGCCGAAGAAGTACGTGGAGCAGGTGGGCGAGGAGGGCTTCCGCAAGGCCCCCGTGGGGGCGGGGCCCTACAAGTTCGTGAGCTTCAAGCCGGGCGTGGAGCTGGTGCTGGAGGCGTTCGAGGGCTACTGGCGCAAGTCGCCCTCCATCAAGCGCCTGGTGTTCCGCAGCCTGCCCGACGAGACCACGCGGGCGGCCGCGCTCAAGGCCGGCGAGGTGGACGTGGCCTTTCTCCTGAGCGGCCCCGTGGCCGACGATGTCCGGAAGACGCCCGGGCTGCGACTGGTGGCGCCGCTCCTCGGCATCTTCTGGCTGGATTTCCCGGACCAATGGGACCCGAAGTCCCCGTGGGCGGACAAGCGCGTCCGGCTCGCCGCCAGCCTCGCCGTCGACCGGCAGGCCCTGAACCAGGCCGAGACGCTGGGCCTCTCGCGCCCGACCGGGAGCATCGTGCCGCGCGACTTCGAGTTCGCGCTGCCCTTCGAGCCGCATCCCTATGATCCCAGGCGCGCGCGCCAGCTCCTCGCCGAGGCCGGCTACCGCAGGGCTTCGACGGCGGTGAGATCGCGCCCTTTCCGCCGTACAACTCCATGGGCGAGGCCATCATGGGATGGCTCCAGGCCGTCGGCATCCGGACGCGGATGCGCAGCATGGAGCGCGCCGCCTTCATGACCGCGTGGCGGGAGAAGAAGCTGCGCGGGGTGGTGCTGACCATCAGCGGCGTATCCGGAAACGCGGCCACGCGGCTGGAGTCCTTCGTGACCGCCAGCGGGGCCTTCGCCTTTGGCTCCCTGCCCGAGGTGAACGACCTCTTCGCGCGGCAGCAAAGGGAGCTGGACCGGAAGAAGCGCGAGGCGCTGCTCCACCAGATCCAGCGCATCCTCAACGAGCAGGTCACCCAGGCGCCGGTCTACCACCTCGGCTTTCCCACCGGGCTGGGGCCGCGAGTGGAGGACATCCTGACCGGGGCCATTCCCGGCTTCTACCTGGCGCCCTTCGAGGATTTGCGGCTGAAGCGGCCGTGAGCCGCCGGCGCTAGCGGCTCCCGTACTTCTCCAGCGCACCCGGAGCCAGGGTCATGCCGTGGCCCGGCCGGTCGGGGATGCGGAAGACGCCGCCCTCGCAGCGCGGCAGCTCCTCGAAGAGATCCGACGGCGCCCAGTCCATCAGCTCCACCAGGAAGCCGTTGCTGAGCGCGCCCACCACGTGGAGCGAGAGCTCGTGGAGCACATGTGGTGAGACAGGGATACCGTGGGCGGCGGCCAGATGGCCGATGCGCAGAGTCTCCGAGTAGCCGTTGGCGCGCCCCACGTCGGGCATGAGGTAGCGGGCGGCGCGCTGCTCGATCAATTCGCGGAACTCGTAGCGAGAGTAGGCGTTCTCGCCGGTGGCCACGGGGATGCGGATGGAGCGGGCCACCTCGGCGCAGGCGGCGATGTCGTCGGCGAGGACCGGCTCCTCGTACCAGACGAGGTCGAGGTCCTCCAGCATCTGCGCCTGGCGGATATTGCCGAGCACGTCGAGCTTCTGGTTCACGTCCACCATGAGCCGGACGCCGTCGCCCACCGCCTTCTTCACCGCCTCGATGCGTCGCCGGTTCTCCCGCGGATCGGGATGGTGGATCTTCATCTTGTAGTAGCGGCAGCCGCGCCCGACGTACTTCTTGGCTTCCTGGATGAGATCCTCGATCGCGTACTTGCCCCAGCCCCCGCTGCCGTAGGCCTCGGCGCGATCCGTGTAGCCGCCCCAGAGCTTGTACAGGGGCAGGCGCGCCACCTTCCCGGCAATATCCCAGAGGCCGATGTCCAGGGCGGACAGCGCATAGGCCGCGATGCCCTGGCGCTTGATGCCGCGATCGGCGCGGTACATCCGCTCCCAGTGCTTCTCGACCATCAGCGGGTCCTCGCCGATGAGGAGCGGCTTGAGCCGCGTCTCCAGATAGACCTGGATGGCCTCCGCGCCGCCGCCGCCGAAGGCGAGCGTATAGCCCAGCCCGCTCACGCCCTCATCGGTGTGGATGAAGGCCGCGACCATGCGATGGTCGGCGAACTCGACGGACATGGGGCGGCCACAGGGCAGGGTGAGGATGGCGCTCTCGATGGCGGTGATCTTCATGGGTGAGGATCATACGGGCCCGGGGGCTTGCTTGGCTACTCGTCTTGTGTTTAGTATCTTGTCGGAGGGCCTCCCCATGGACCGACACCAGCGACTCGAGCTCCTGACCGAATCCGCGACGGGCGACCGCGAGCACGGCCTGCCGGGCAAGATGCGATTCACCGGGGGCCCGGTGGGTATCCGCCATGTGCGGGTGCCCGGCCGCGGCACCACCACGCTGATGCGGGTCATGCAGACCAATGCCTGCTCGCTGTCCTGCGGCTATTGCCCGACCTTCTGCGGCGGCAAGGTCAAGCGCACGGCGCTGGCCCCGGAGGAAGTCGCGCGCACGTTCATGGAGGCCAATCGCGCCGGCCTCGCCAAGGGACTCTTTCTGACCTCCGGGGTGCCGGGCCGGCCCGAGCGCGCGATGGACCGAATGCTGGACGCGGTGCATATCCTCCGGCGCCGTGAGGGCTTCACCGGCTACGTCCACCTCAAGATGCTGCCGGGCGCCCAAACCGATCAGGTCCGCGAGGCCACGCGGCTCTGCGATCGGGTCTCGATCAACCTGGAGGGCCCGCGCGCC
Source organism: uncultured Candidatus Rokubacteria bacterium (assembly GCA_963733725.1). Taxonomy (GTDB): domain Bacteria; phylum Methylomirabilota; class Methylomirabilia; order Rokubacteriales; family CSP1-6; genus DASRWT01. Next base: position 193,287 of record CAVTFC010000013.1, read on the forward strand.
GACGTCGTGCGGCGCCTCGCGAAGGAAAAGGACCTCGACGGCGATCTCATTCCCAAGCTCGAGCTGGCGGGCCGCCTCTCGCGCGAGGGGCGGCTCGAGGGCCGCCCGGACCGCCCCGCGCCGATGGGGACCACGACCCAGTTCGTGGTCGGCGCGCAGGGCGAGCGGGATCGCGAGATCCTCGGTCTCGTCGGCCGCCTCGAGGGCCAGGGCCTGCTGCACCACGCGCACTTCAGCGCCTTCCAGCCGGTGGCGGGCACGCCGATGGAGGGCCTCGCTCCCACTCCCGCCGCGCGCGAGTACCGTCTCTATCAGGCCGAGCACCTGCTGCGCCAGTACCGCTTCCGCTTTGACGAGCTCGTCTTCGAGGCGGACGGCAATCTCTCGCTCGAGCACGATCCCAAGACGGCCTGGGCCCTGGCGCATCCGGCGGAGTACCCGGTGGACGTGGGGCGCGCGTCCTTCGAGCGGCTGCTGCGCGTGCCCGGCATCGGCCCGCGCGCGGCGGAGCGGCTGGTGGCCGAGCGCCGGGGGGTGGTCTTGCGCGGCGCGGGGGATCTGCGCCGCCTCGGCGTGGACACCGCGCGCGCGGGCTATTTCCTCACCCTGGGCGGGCGGCGGCTCGCGCGCGAGCAGCCGCCGCTCCAGCGCCCGCTCTTCGCCGACGGGGGCCATCTGCCCTCGGTGGTCTGGAAGACACCCGTGCCGCCCTGCGCGTACCGCTAGCGCCCGCGCGAGGCACCGGACCGCCTACAATGGCGGCGATACCACCATGACCATGGAGACGGCGGGACGCGTTGCGCTCATCACCGGGGCCTCGGCCGGCATCGGCGAGGCCACCGCGCGGGTGTTCGCGGAGGCGGGCATGCGCCTGGCCCTCTGCGCCCGCCGGAAGGATCGCCTGGAGCGGCTCGCGGGCGAGCTGCGCGCGAAGGGAACCGACGTCGCCATCTATCCGGTAGACGTAACGGACGTCGCGTCGGTGCGCGCCATGGTGGATGCGGCGGCGGCGCGCTTCGGTACCGTGGATGTGCTCGTCAACAATGCCGGCCGCGGGCTCGGTGCGAGATTCGAGGACACCACGCTCGAGGAATTCCGCGCGCTGTTCGAGCTGAATCTCATCGCGACGGTCACCGCCAGCCAGGCCGTCTTGCCCCTCATGCGACGGCAGGGGCGGGGCCATATCCTCAACGTCTCCTCGGTGGTGGGGCGCCGCAGCCTGCCGGGCCGGGCCGCCTACGGGGCGACGAAGTTCGCCATGGTGGCCGTGAGCGAATCGCTGCGCCTCGAGCTGCGCGGCAGCGGCGTGCACGTGAGTCTCGTGTACCCCATCTACACGGTCACCGAGTTCCGCGACGCGGAGACCAATCGCTTCCGGCTTCGGCGTCGAGGTCCGGCGCAGACCGCGGAGCAGGTCGCGCGCGCCATGCTTCGCTGCGTCCGGCGCCCGCGCGCCGAGGTGTATCCCTACCGCCCGGCGCGCTTCCTTGCCGGCTTCGCCGCCGTGTGCCCCGGCCTCCTGGACCGCATGATGGGACGCGTGCTCACGAGGTAGCGGCGGAGCGGCTTCCAGTAGAAGGCCAGCCAGCCGGCGGCGTAGCGATCTGCCTGCGCCGCCGGGACGTCCGAGTGGAACATGGTGAGCCGGGTGCCCTTCCCGTCCGGCTCCAGGCGAATCTCGAGCCGTGAGTCGGGCGTCTCCCTCGGCCACTCCGTCGTCCGCCAGGTCTGCAGCCATCCTCGCCCGGGCCACATGCCGAGCACCTTTCCCTGGATATAGCCGGCATAGGCGGTCATCGGGCCGCCGACGAAACGGGGGATCTGCGCCGGCGAGCCCGTGAACTCGGCATGGCGCTTCGACTCCGACAGGGCGGCGTAGACGACCTTGGGCGGGGCGGGAAGTCGGACCGACTGTCGAATCGTCCGCGTTTTCGTGACGGGTCTGGCCATGGCGGGACTCCTAGCGTGTCCGGACATTGCGGATCGTGATGTACAGCAGGAGATCGTAGACGATCTTGAGCCCGCCGCCGAGGATGAACGGTGCCGACAGCGAGAGGGTCTGCATGATCCAGCCGGTCACGGCGGGGCTCACCGACTGGGCCACCGTGCGGGTCGTATTGGTCAGCGTGGCGGCGTGCTCGCGCTCCTGGTCCTCCACCGCCAGCATGAGGAAGGTCTGCCGCGTGGGCAGGTCCATCTGGGAGAGGAGGTGTCGGGCAAGGAGAAGAGCCACCGCCACCGAGAGGGTCGGGGCCACCGCCAAGGCAATGAGCAGCACGTTGGAGATGAGATGGGAGAAGACCATGGTGTTCACCAGACCCAGCCGCGGCGCCAGTCGCGCGGCGAGCAGCAGCGAGAGCCCCGAGAGAATCTGGGTGCCGAAGAAGATCCAGCCCAGCGTGCCCAGCGGGAGGTCGAAGCGCGTGTAGAACCAGTAGGTCACCAGGCTCTGGATGACGAAGCCCCCGGCAAAAGAGTCCAGGGCGAAGAGGGCGGCGATGCGGCGGACGAGCGCGCGGGACGGGGTCCCCTGCCGCGCCCGCGTGGCGGCGGGGACGGGCGGGGTGGGGCGCATCAGCGCATAGGCCGCGAGCTGGACCACGCCCCCCGCGAGGAAGAGCGCGAAGACCCAGGTGGGCGAGCCGGTGAGGCGGGTCACCAGCGCGGCGCCGAGCGCCGACGCCACGTAGCCGGTGAGGTTATAGAGGCTCAGCGCGCGCGTGAGCCCCTCGCGCGTGCTGGAACGCGTCACCGCCACCTGCTCGAGCGCCAGGAATGGCCCGCTCTCGCCCGTGCCGACGGCGAGATTGCCCAGCATGGCGGCCACGATCACCAGCCACGGATTCCTCGCGGTGAGGAACAGGAGGGCCGAGAGCACGATGAGCGTGGCGAGGCCGAGCAGCGCCGTCCGCGGGCCCCAGCGCTGCGCGGGCCGCCGTACCGCCACCGTCAGCGCCGCGCTCGAGAGGAGAGCCAGGGTCACCGCGAGCCCCAGGCCCCGCGCATCGAGCCCGAGATCGATCAGGTAGACGGGGAAGAGGACTCCCAGGGAGCCATAGCAGAACGTGCGCGTGGTCTTGGCGACGAAAACGAGCCGGGCGTCGCGATCGAGAGGCATCCGCGCCGACTGTGGGGGAGGGCCCAAGGTCCGTCAAGAGGCGCTTGACAGATTAACTCCTCAGGTGTTGAGTATAGACACGCTGAAGGAGGTGTCCACAATGACACTCGATCAACTACTCCGGTCGGATCTGGGGCGGCTGCTGGACCGGATCGCAACGTACGAGGGCACCGGCACCGCGGCGGCGATGATGGACCCCGAGGCGCGGGCGCGCGTAGAGGAAGCCGAGGCCAGGCTGTCGGCGGCTCGGGGGCGGCTTCTGGCCGAGTACGAGGAATGGGAGCGGGCCCAGGAGGCGTGCGCGGACCTCTGGGCCGTTTCGGGCCTGCGGGCCTCTGAATTGAGCGAGATCCCGGACCGGCAGGCGGCTTAGGGGCCAAGCAGGCGCCGCAGCCAGCTCTTGTCCGTAGAGGCGGCGCCCAGCCGCGCCTCGAAAAAGGCCAGGCGCGCGGTATCGAATCGCTGCCAGTAGTCGGGCAGGTGCCGGGCCAGGAGCACCTGGCCCAGCAGGGCCCGCGAGCGCGCGTCGGTCCCGGCCGCCTCGGCGGTGTCCACCGCGGCCCGGTCGGCCTCCGCGAGCCCGCTCCGGAGGGTGGCGCGGAGATGGGCGAGCAGATCGCCCGACAGGGTTACCCATTCCGCACGGTCGCGGGCATTGTCCTCTTCCGGCGCGGGGCGCCCGGCCTGCTGCCGCACGCCCACCAGGAGCTCGAGCGCGGCCATCTCCGCGGCCTCCACGATGCGCTCCCCGAGCTGGGCGTCGATCCGTTCGGCGAGGTTTCGCGGATCGCCGTGCTGATGGCCGAAGGCGCCCGGGCCCGCGGGCATGGCTAGCGAGCTGCCCGGGCGGCCGCTCGTGAGCATGCGCCGGAGCCCCTCGTCCAACGACTGCGGGATCAGGTGAAAGTCGGCGTAGAATGCCGCCGGATCGGTGACGCTTTCCTCCTCGAGCATGGCGAGTTGATCGCTGGTGATCGGATAGAACGGCAGTGCCTGGAAGATGCGCGTCGCGGCGCGCACCGGTCCCAGCGGCACATGGACCTTTCGCACCGCGCGCCGGCCCAGCGCGGCGCCGATATGGTCCAGGATCTCCACGAACGGGTAGGCGATGGGACCGGCCGCCTCGTACACCCGTCCGTCGCTCGCGGGCACGCGAAGCGCGCGCACGAAGCCTTCCGCCACGTGGTCGACGGTGATGGGTTGGAGCCGGTAGCGCCCGTCACCCAGGACCGGCACCACGGGCAGGCGCCGCACCATCCCCGCCAGCATGGACACCAGCTCGTCGCCGGGACCGAAGATGACGGAGGGGCGGAAGATGGTCCAGTCCAGCCCGCTGGCCCGCACCGCTTCCTCGGCAGCCCACTTGGTCCGGTGATACCGGGAGCGCGCGTCGGGACGCGCGCCCAGCGCGCTCATGTGGAGGAAGCGGGGCACGCCGGCCGCCTTGGCGAGCCGGAGCATGTTTTCCGTCGCGCGAGTGTGGAGGGCCTCGAAGGTGACGCCGCGCGCTCGGTGCTCCCGGATGATCCCCACGAGGTGGATGATGGCCGCGCAGTCATCCACCGCGGGGGTCAGTGTCTCGGGCGCCATCACGTCGCCCGGCGTGCGCTCGATGGCCTCGAAGCCCTTGAGGTCGCGCTCCGATCCGGGGCGGACGAGGGCCCGGACCAGGAAGCCGTGGGCCAGGAGCGCGCGAATGACGGACCTGCCGACGAAGCCGGTGCCGCCGGTCACGAAGATGCGCTGCATCTGCGCGGAATCGTAGCACGGATAAATCCCCGGCGCCTCCGCACCGGCCCCTCGGTATCATGGGACCATGCGCGTGAGCGTGGCCGTCCTGGCGGTGCTTCTGGGCGGCTCTGCCCTTGCCGCGGCCTGGACCCCCAGCCTGGCGCGCGCCCAGGCGGTGCCCGATCTCTCGGGCCTGGACGACGCGGCTCGCGACGCGTTCAATGCCGGCGAGGTGCCGGGCGCGGTGATCCTGGTGGGCCAGGGCGACCGGGTGCTCTATCGCAAGGCCTTCGGGATGCGGAGCTTGATGCCCCGCCCGGATCCCTTGACGCTCGACACCGTCTACGACGTCGCCTCGCTCACCAAGGTGCTGGCCACCCTGCCGGCGGTGCTCGCCCTCGTGGAGGACGGCAAGGTGAGCCTGGACGCCCCCCTCGGCCGCTATCTCCACGAGTTCGGCGGGCCCGCTTTCCGAGAGGTGACGGTCCGCCGCGTGCTCACCCACAGCGCGGGCTTTCCCGATCTGCCGTCGCCCGCCGCGATTCCCCGCGGCTTTCCCGAAGCCGCCCGCCTGCTGGCCCGCGCCGACCTGCGCTACAACCCCGGCTCCACCTTCCACTACAGTGACACCGGCTTCATCCTGCTCGGCGAGCTGGTGCGGCGGGTGAGCGGCGAGCCGCTCGACCAGTTCATGCGCAAGCGCTTCTACGCGCCGCTGGGGATGAAGGACAGCACGTTCCGCCCGCCCGCCGAGTGGAAGCCGCGCATCGCGCCCACCGAGGTGCTCGGCTCGGGTCTGCTCCGCGGCGTGGTCCACGATGGCAATGCGCGGCTCCTGGGCGGTGTGGCGGGCCACGCGGGGCTCTTCTCCACGGCCGACGACGTCGCGCGGTTCTGCCGGATGCTCCTCCGGGGCGGGGAGATCAACGGCAAGCGCTATCTGAAGGACGCCACCATCCGCGCCATGCTCGTCCCGCATCAGATCGGCGAGACCACGCGCGGGCTCGGCTGGGATATGTCCTCTGCCTACTCGCGCGCGCTCGGCTCGTTCTTCCCGATCGGCTCGGTGGGACATACCGGCTTCACCGGCACCTCCATCTGGATGGATCCCGCCAGCCGGGTGTACGCGATCGTCCTCACCAACCGCGTCCACCCCTATGGCAAGGGCAATGTGGTCGACCTGCGCCGCCGGGTGAGCGGGGTGGTGGGGGCCGCCCTCTTCGGCGTGGACGAGGTGCCCCCCGCGGCGGTCGCGGAGGCCGAAGCGCCGGTGCCCCTCGCTCCCGCCGCGGACCCCCCGGCCCCGCGCAGTCCGGGGACACGCACGGGTCTCGATCAGCTCGTGGCGCAGGACTTTGCCCCGCTGGTCGGCCGCTCGGTGGGGCTCGTCACGAATCAGACCGGCGTGGATGCTCAGGGGCGGCGCAATATCGACCTGCTGGCGAAAGCGCCCGGCGTCCGCCTGCGCACCATCTTCTCCCCCGAGCATGGGCTGACCGGCCAGCTCGACGTCAATGTGCCGCATGGCCGCGATGCCGCCACCGGGCTGCCCGTCTGGAGCCTGTACGGCTCGGAGCGGCGGCCGTCCGCCGCGATGCTGGCCGGCGTCGACACCTTCGTGTTCGACATCCAGGACGTGGGGGCGCGCTACTACACCTACCTCACCACCCTCGTCTACATCCTCGAGGAGGGCGCCCGGCGCAATCTGCCGGTGGTGGTGCTCGACCGGCCCAACCCCATCACCGGGAAGTACGTGGAGGGTCCGCTCATGGACGCGGACCTCGCGCTCCTTTACCTCCCCGCACACCATTCCCGTCCGGACGGGCCTGACCATGGGGGAGTTCGCGCGGATGGTGGTGGCCGAGCGGAAGCTCGCGGTGTCGCTCACGGTGATTCCGCTCGAGGGCTGGGAGCGCGGGCGCTGGTTCGACGAGACCGGCCTGCCCTGGGTGAACCCGTCGCCGAATATCCGGTCACCGCTACAGGCCTTGCTCTACTCGGGCATCGGGCTGCTGGAGGCTACCAATCTCTCGGTGGGCCGCGGCACCGACTGGCCCTTCGAGGTGATCGGAGCGCCCTGGATCGGTGATCCCGCCGGGCTGGCCGAGGCGCTGAACGCCCATGGGCTGGCGGGAGTGACCTTCGAGCCGGTGAGCTATACGCCCACCAGCAGCGTGTTCGCGGGGCAGCCGCTGGGCGGCGTGCGCTTCGTGGTGACGGATCGGGAGGCGCTGCGGACGGTGACCTTGGGGCTCCTGGTGGCCCGCGAGCTGATGGAGCGCTATCCGTCGAACTTCCGGCCGGCCGCCATCCAGAACCTGCTGGTCAACCGCTCGACCATCTGGGCTCTCCTGCGGAGGGAGCCGCTGACGCGCATCTGGAGCTGGGCCGACGCCGACCGCCCGAGCTTTCTCCAGCGCCGCGCGTCGTATCTCATCTACTGAGCGCGGCCGACCTCATGGGCGCTCGACGACGCGGGCGCCGGCCGGCGGCCGGACCTGCGCGGTCTGGCCTCGGGGCACCGTGATCGTGGCGGGGTCGCCGTCGCTCACGTAGCGCTCATCGCCCCGCTTGTCGAAGTAGCTGATCCAGTACCCCAGCTCGGCCTCGGTGGCCTGGATGCGGGGCAGGTGATAGGGGTCCAGGCCGCGCGCATGCGGCGACAGCGCGGCGCCGCCCGCCACCATCAGGATGGCGTCGTGACGGTACGTGCTGCCATTGAGCCCGCCCGAGATGGCCCAGCCGAGCTCCTTCGGATAGGCGCCCATCGGGAGCGCGAGCGTGCGGAAGCGGTAGCCGGGCAGGTGCTTTTGCACCCAGTCCTGCGCCTCGAGGAGCTGCTTCCGCACTGTCGGCTCGTCGTACTTGGCGAGGTTGGCGTGCCACAGCGTATGGTTGCCGATCTCGAAGCCCCGACTCTTGAGATAGGCGAGCTTCTTCCCGACCAGGTCCGGCTGGTTGAAGAGCCGGTTGGGCGGGCTCGCCCCCGGCAGCACGAAGAAGGTCGCCGCGCGGCCAAAGCCCGGGTGGTCCTTCTCGAACTGCTCGAGGATGCCCACGGCGCAGTCGGGGTCCACCACCCAGTCGCCGTTCTTCTCGAGGTAGCGGAACTGGCCGGGGGAGGAGTCGTCGAAGGTGAGGATGACGGGCGTGGTGCCCTTCGGCAGCGCGATGCGCCCGTCGAGGTAGTTGTTCAGGCCCACCAGGCGATAGCCGCGCTCCCAGAGGCGCTGGAGGTCGCGCCGGAAGTTGTCCGGCGTGCGGGTCCACCGCTCCTCGGGCAGGTCGATCTTGTGGTACTCGAGGATCATGACGCGCCCGAGCTCATTGCCGGGCAGATCTCCGGTGCCGTCGGCCAGGGCCGAGAGCGCGAGGACCGCGGCCAGGGCGACGGCGAGCGGCGCCAGGCGCTTCACGGCTGGGCGGCGGTCTTCTTCGCCAGGGAGGGCGACGGGCGGAGGGCCGCCGCCGTGTAGTCGTTGCGGGGGTTCCAGAGCATCCAGCCGGTGGCGCCCGCTTCCTCGGCGCCGCGCACCTGGGACTGGATCTCGGGAACGCCGAAGATGCGCCTGTCGAAGGCGTAGTCCCTGAAGTCCTGCAGCCACGGCCGGACCTGGACCGGCATCCCCTCCGTCCGCTTGCGGGTCAGCCGCACGCTCTCGCGGACGATCTCGTAGGAGTGGTGCACGGGGTTGCGGAAGCCGGGAATCCCCATGTGGTAGCCGGAGGGATAGACCATGGGCGAGAAGTAGTCGAGGTGCGGCGCCATGTCCTCGATCCGCTGCCCGATGTCGGTGTCGTTCTCGTTGAAGGCGGTATAGCCGAACACGTCGGCGGCGATGAAGACCCCGGTGGGCCCCAGCTCCTTGCGGGCCTTGGCGAGGAAGCCCGCGATGGTCTCGATCCTGACCTGCGGGGTGATCGGCTTCGAGTACTTCGCGGCGGCGAGCTTGCCGTCGGTGGGGAAGCGCACGTAGTCGAACTGGATCTCGTCGAAGCCCTTCAGCGCCGCTTCCTTGGCCACCGCGATGAGGTAGTCCCAGACTTCCTCGCGGGTGGGATCCACCCAGGCGAGCTTCTCGTTGTCGATCCACGGCTTGCCGGTGCGGGTGTCGATCACGGCCAGCTCGGGATGCGCGGCGGCGAGGATATTGTCCTTGAAGGCGACGATGCGAGCGATGGTGTAGACGTGGCGGCCCTTGAGCTCGGCCAGGAGCTGATCGAAGTCCTTCATGATCACCGGCCCCAGCGCTCCGGCCTCGAGCGCGGCGGGCACCGTGGTGCGGTACGGAATGAGGCCGCGATCGCCCTTGACGTCGATCACCACCGCGTTGAGCTCGGTGCGGTCGAAGAGGCCGAAGACCCGCTCGCGGATGCCCTTGTCGGCCACTCCGTAGTAGGTGAGGTAGGCCGCTTTGATGGTATGCGGCGTCAGCGCCACCGTCGGCTTGCTCTGGTCGAGCATGACCCAGCGCTTTTGATAGCCCGGGAGCTTCACGAGCACGGAGTGGTCCACGCCGACCAGCCCGATGGAGAAGCGCCCGTCCGCGTCCGTGAGCGACTCGCTCGCGCCGGAGCGGACCGAGACATTGCGGAGCGGTTTGCCGTCCTGGTCCACCACGCGCCCTTCGGCGGTGACCAGCGCGCCCAGGGGAAGGGGCTGGCCGTCGGCGCCCAGCGCGGGGAGGCCACCCAGGCCATACGAGCTCACCTGGCTGGCGAAGAGGCTGCCCGGCGCGGCGAGGAGGACATAGCCGGTGACGCCGAACAGCGCCACGGTCGCCAGAGCCGCCACCACGAACACGAGGCGTCTCCGTCGCGGCGTTTCGGACGAGGGCAAGGACGTCATGGGCAGGGACGACAGTAAAGCGTCCGCTTGCTCAGCCCGAAAGAAATTCTTCACTCGCGCGCACCACTCGTTCACAGGTAGTCCTCCCGACGCACTTCGACAGCAACATCCTTGCCAGGGACGCGACCGCGACCAAGCCCGCGATATAGCGTCCTGACGATGAAACACGTCGGCGCGCCTCGTGGTGCCCCGCTGACAAAAGGCGTCGGAGTCTGGACAGGAAGGTCATTCGCCCTGCGGTATAGAATGCCGCTCATGACCACTACCCCTCCGGCCTTCGGGTGTGTTTCGGCGGTACGCAGAACCTTCGCGGTGAACGGGCTCCGGCTGAGCGCGCTCGAGTGGCCGGCGCCGGGACGCCCCGCGCTGTGCTTCCTTCATGGCGGTTCGGCCCACGCCCACTGGTTCGACGCGGTGGTACCCGCCTTCGTCGGGCGCTACCACCTGCTGTCGCTCGACCAGCGCGGCCACGGAGAGAGCGAGTGGTCCCCGACGGGCGAATATGCCACCGAGCACTTTGCCTCGGACCTGCTGGGTGTGATGGCGGCGCTGGGCTGGGAGCGGATGGCCCTGGCGGGGCACTCCATGGGCGGGCACAACGCGATGGCTTTTTCGGCCTGGCACGCGGCGCGGATCTCGGCGCTCACCATCATCGACAGCCGGCCCTCGCTGCCGCCCGAGCGCCTCAATGCCATGCATCGGCGTGGGCACCGTGGCCCGCGCCGGCACGAGACGTTCGACTCCGCCTTGGCGAGCTTCCGGCTACTGCCCGCCGAGACCACCGCGGACGCGGCGCTGCTGGCTCATCTCGGCCGCGAGGGGATCGCGGAGCGCGAGGGTCGCTTCCTCTACCGCTTCGACCCCTTGACCAGCGGCGAGCGCCAGCCCGTCGACGCCTGGCCGCTGCTGTACTCCATCACCGCGCCGACCTTGGTGGTGCGCGGCGAGCATTCCCCGATCCTGCCCGTCCCCATGGCGCAGGACATCCTGAAGCGAGTGACCAACGGGCGGCTCGTCGAGATCCCCGGTGCCTATCACCATCTGGTCCTGGACGCGCCGGCGGCGTTCAACCGAGCCCTGGACGACTTCCTCGGGTCGGTGTCGCTCTAGGGATTGCGAGGGGGCGAGGTCAGGCCCGCTCGAGGCGGACCGCGCAGACCTTGTACTCGGGAATCTGGGCGGAGGGATCGTGCGCGGAGTTGGTCAGGAAGTTGGCCGCCGACTCCTCGAGCTTCACGAAGGGGACGAACACGGCGCCGGGACGCACCGCCTCGGTCAGCCGCGCATAGCCCTGGAGCTCGCCCCGCCGGGACAGCATGCGGAGCCGGTCCCCCGTCTCCACGCCCAGCCGCCGGGCATCCACCGGGTGGACCGCGATCTCGAGTCGGGGCGCCAGCTCGAGCAAGCCTTCCACGCGGCGGGTCAGGGTGCCACCGTGCCAGTGGTAGAGTAGCCGGCCGGTGCTCAGTGAGAACGGGAAGTCCGGATCGGGCAGCTCGTCGGCCTCCGCGCCCTGGAGCACCGGCACGAAGCGCGCGCGCCCGCGTGGGAAGCTTTCCCCGTAGAGGAAGCGAGTGCCCGAATGCTCGGGCGTGGGGCAAGGCCACTGGAGCCCGCCCGCCTCGAGGCGCGGGTAGGTGATGCCCGCGGCCGCCGGCCAGAGCCCGACCAGCTCATCCCAGATCTCGCTCGGATGGCTGTAGTCGAAGCCCGTCTCGGGGAGGCCCAACCGACGGGCCACGCGCCGCGCGAGCTCGCAGGTGATCCACCAGTCGGGCTTGACCTGGCCCGGCGGCGGAACGGCCTGGCGGACGCGCTGGACGCGCCGCTCCGAGTTGGTGAAGGTCCCGTCCTTCTCCGCGAATGCCGCGGCGGGGAGAAAGACATGGGCGCGCTCCGCCGTCTCGTGCATGAAGAGGTCCTGGACGACGAGACAGTCAAGCTGGCCGAGCGCCTTCTCCGCATGATGGAGATCCGGCTCGGAGAGCAGCGGGTTCTCGCCCACCACGTACATCGCGCGGACCCGGCCGTCGAGGCACCCTTCCACCATCTCGGTGACCACGAGCCCGGGCGCGGCGGGCGGCCGGCGCCCCCAGACGCGCTCGAAGCGGTCGAGGCTGCCCGTGGAATAGTCGGCATAGCCCGGCAGGTTGGTGGGGATGCAGCCGGCATCGCCGCAGCCCTGCACGTTGTTCTGCCCGCGCAGCGGCGAGATGCCGGAGCCGGCGAAGCCCATCTGGCCCGCGACCAGGGAGAGGTTCAGCAGCGCATGCGCGTTGGCGGTGCCATTGATGTGCTGGGTGATGCCCATGCCCCAGATGAGACAGGAGCCCGCGAAGGGTGGCCGCGCATACCAGCGGGCGGCCTGGGCGATGGCCTCGGCCGGCACCCCGGTCAGCGCTTCGCCCCGCTCGAGCGTGTAGTCGCTCAGTGACTCGACCCAGGCCTCGAAGCCCTCGGTGCGGGCGGCGATCCAGTCGAGGCGGGCCAGGCCCTCGTCGAGAATGACCCTGGCCATAGTGTTGAAGAGCGCCACGTCCGTACCGGGGCGCTCCTGGATCCAGAGATCGGCCTGGTCGCAGAGCTCCACGCGCTTGGGATTGATCACGATGAGCCGCGCGCCGCGAGCGGCGGCCTGGCGGAACCGCACCGCGATGACCGGGTGATTGGCCGAGGCATCCGCGCCCACCACCATGAGGCAGCCGGCCTCGGCGTAGTCCTGGTACGAGTTGGATGTGGCGCCGGAGCCCATGGAGACCAGCATGGCCTCCACCGAGGGAGAGTGGCAGAGCCGGGTGCAGTGGTCCACGTTGTTCGTGCCCAGTACCATTCGCGTGAGCTTCTGGATGACGTAGCCGTCCTCGTTGGTGGCCTTCGCCGAGGCGAGGGCGCCGAAGCGCCCCGCGTTCCGCGCCAGCCCGTCCGCGGCGGCGTCCAGCGCCTCGTCCCAGGTCGCCTCGTGCCAGATCCCATCCCGCTTGAGCATCGGGCTGGTGACCCGATCGGGCGAGTAGATGAAGCCCGTGCCGAAGCGGCCCTTCACACAGAGCATGCCGTGACTGGACGCGTTGGCAGGCGCATCGTCGGTCATGCCGGCGAGGCGACCGTCCTCGCGCACCGCCATCTGGATGCCGCAGCCCACGCCGCAATAGGGGCAGGTGGTGTCCACGCGGCGCACGATGGGCGCCGGCGCCTCCTTGGGGCGCAGCGCGCCCGTCGGGCAGGTGGCCACGCACTGGCCGCAGGAGGTGCAGATGGAGGCCGACATGGCGCCGTCGCCGAAAACGCCCACGCGGGCCTCGTGATTGCGGCCGATCAGCGAGATGGCCCCGATATGCTGGACCTCGGCGCAGGCGGTGGTGCAGCGGCCACAGAGAATGCAGGCCTCGCGGTCCAGCACGAAGAACGACTTCGAGGCGTCGACGGCGAAGTGATGGTGCGGCGACCAGGACGCGCCGGCCAGCCGGTGGTGCTCGGCGGCCACGCCCACCTGGCCGAAGCCGTCTCGCTCGGCCGCCGGGGTCAGCATGGAGAGCGTGAGATCGAGCACGGCCTTCCGCACGCGCTGGGCCTCGGGGTGCGTCGTCTCCACAACCATCCCGTCGCGCGCCGGGAGATGACAGGCGGCAGGGAGACCTCGCTGCCCTTCGACGTGGACGAGGCAGGTGCGGCAGGCCCCCAGCGGGGGACGGTCCGGGTCCTTGCAAAGCTGGGGCAGGGCGATACCGAGACGGTTCACGGCGTCCAGCACCGTGGCGCCCTGGGGAACCTCGATCTCGGAGCTGTCTACGCGAAGTGTGATGGCCATTCGCGGTCCCAATTGTCGACCGTCCGCGCGGCGCGCGGCCGCTCGCGCGGTGGGCGCGACCGACGCCCCTATGATACACGGTCGTCTGCTGGTGGAGGCAGGTCTGGGAGGCGATCAGGCCTTCAAGTTCAGATCCATGAATGCGGAGGGAAAGTCCCGAAAACCCGAGAGAATCGAGAGCGGGGCGGCCTGGCCCAGCCCGCAGAGCGAGGCGAGCCGGACCACCTCGGCGAGCTCGGTGACCGCGTTCCCCGCCGCCGGCTGCCCGCCATCCAGGAGATCGCGAAGCCGCGCCGTGCCCTCGCGACAGGGTGTGCACTTGCCGCAAGACTCGCGGGTATTGAAGTCCAGCAACGTGCGCACGACGTCGCGGAGCGAGGCGCGCTCGTCCAGCGCGGTGATGCCGCCGGTGCCGGGGTTCACGGGGCCACCCGGTACCAGGGGCTCGTCCAGCAGGCGTGGGGGCACGAGGCTACCCGACGGGCCGCCGACCAGGACGGCCTGAAGCTTGTGTCCCTCGGCGGGCCCTCCGCCCAGGCCCTCGAGCAGGTTCCGCAGGGTGGCGCCCAGGGGCAGCTCCACGAAGCCCGGCCGGCGCAGGTGGCCCGAGAGACCGAAGCACTTCATCCCGTGGCCACCGCCGAGCCCCGTCCACCAGGCCGCGCCGCGCGCCACGATGAGCGGCACCGCGAAGAGGGTCTCGACATTGTTGATCACGGTGGGCCGGCCCCAGAGCCCCGCCTCGACGGGGAAGGGGGGCTTGGCCCGCGGCATGGCGCGCCGGCCCTCCAGCGATTCCATGAGCGCGGTCTCCTCGCCCAGCACGAAGCCTCCGGCGCCGCGCCGGATCTCCACCTCCACCGAGAAGTCGCTGCCGAGCACGTGCCGGCTCACGAGGCCCCAGCGCCGGGCCGCGTCCAGGGCCCGCTCCATCCGGCGCGCCGCCAGTTCCGCCTCGCCGTGGATGTAGAGGTAGATCCGGCTCGCGCCGGCGGCATAGGCGGCGAGCAGCGCGCCCTCGAGCAGCCGATGGGGATCGCCCTCGAGGAGATGGCGGTCCTTGAAGATGCCGGGCTCGCCCTCCTCGCCGTTCACGATGAGGTACTTGGGCTCGCCCGCCGCGCGTCGCGCCCCTTCCCACTTCACGGCGGCGGGAAAGTACGCGCCGCCACGCCCCTGGAGTCGCGCGGCCTTCACGGTCTCGATCACGGCGACGGGATCGCCCGCGGCCAGCGCCGCCGCGAAGGTCGCGTAGGAGCCGCGCTGAGTATCGCGTCGGCCATGTCGCCGGGGTCGGTGAGCCCGCAGCGGTCGGTGAGGAGGCGCCGCTGCCCGGCAAGGAAGGCGGTCACCTCGGCGGGCTGCACGGGCCGGCCGGCGGCGACCGAGTCCAGCAGCGCACCGATCTCGCCCGGGCCCACGCGGGCGGCAGTCTCGACGGCGCCATCGGGGCGCAGCACGGTGACCGTGGGCGCGGCCCAGCAGAGGCCCGGGCAGCCCGCCGCGACCACGCGCGCGCGCAGCCCGCGCCGGCCCACCTCCTCGGCGAGCGCCGCGAGCGTCGCGGCGGCGCCCACCGAAAGTCCGCAGCTCCCGATCCCCACCGCAAGCCGCAGCTCGCCCGGGCTCGCGAGCGCACGCGCGAGCCGCTGGGAGGCGGCGAACCAGCGGCTGGGATCGGCGGTTTGCCCGATGGCGGGTCCGGGATCGCCCTCCGGGAGCGGGGACGGCATCGGCGTCGGCACCGCGATGACGGCGGGCCTGCCGCGGTCGGCCTCGGCGGGCTCCGGCGCGCGCGGCGGGGGGCGCGGGCGCCCCGAGCACGCGTTGCACGTCGTCGGGCGCGAGGCGGCCGAGATGTCGGCCGTCCACCTCGGCCACGGGCGCCATCGAGCAATTGAAGGCGCAGTCGAAGGGCTCGAGCGTCCAGGCGCCATCGGATGTCGTGCCGCCGGCGGTGACGCCGAGGCGCCGCTCCAGCGCCTCGAGCAGCTCGCGTGAGCCCAGGATGCGGCAGGACACGCCCACGCAGACGCGGGCCACCCGGCGCCCGGGCGGGCGAGGCGAAACTCCGGGTAGTGCGTGGCCACGCCATAGACCTCGCTCAGCGGCACGCGAAGATGCTCGGACACGGCGGCGAGATCCTCGGGCGAGATCCAGCGCCGCTCGTGCTGGACGGCATGCAGCGCCGGGAGGAGCCAGGTGCGCTCGCGGGGGAAACGCTGGAGGGCGATCACAGAGCCGCGACCGGATCCGGGAGATTCGCCTCGGCAAAGCCCCGGGCGCGCAGCAGGCAGGAGTCGCAGGCCCCGCAAGGCCGGCCGTCCGCGCCGGGCTCGTAGCAGGACCAGGTGAGCGCGAAGTCCACCCCGAGCTCCCAGGCGCGCAGCACGATCTGCGCCTTGCTGAGCGCGATCAACGGGGTATGGACCCGGAAGCGCCGCTTGCCCTCGACGCCGGCCTTGGTGGCGAGATTCGCCAACCGCTCGAAGGCTTCCACGAACTCGGGGCGGCAATCCGGGTAGCCGGAATAGTCCAGCGCATTGACGCCGAGGAAGAGGTCCTGCGCGTCCAGTACCTCGGCCCAGCCCAGCGCGTGGCCGAGGAAGATGGTGTTCCGCGCCGGGACATAGGTGACCGGAATGCCCGCGCCGATGTCGGCGTCACTGCGCGCCTTGGGCACCGGGATGTCGTCGGTGAGCGCCGACCCGCCGATGGCGCGGAGGTCGAGCCGCAGCACGAGATGCCGGCGCACCTCGAAGGCCGCCGCCACGCGCCGGGCGGACTCCAGCTCGCGCGCGTGGCGCTGGCCATAGTCGAAGGACAGCGCGTAGCACTCATAGCCCTCCGCCCGGGCCACCGCGAGCGTGGTGGTGGAGTCGAGCCCGCCGGAGAGGAGGATCACCGCGCGGTCGGCCATCAGACGCCTCGCCGCGCGCCCCAGAGAAGGACGTGCAGCCGCGGCGAGAAGCGGAACCCGTGGCGCGTGCAGGCGTCGGCCACCCAGGGGCCGCGCTCCGCCAGATCCTCGGTCCGGACCGCCTCGGGTTGCAGGAGAATGCGCCCGCGCGGCAGGGCGAAGCGCTCGGCCAGGCGGAGCACCTCGGCGAGATCCGCCGCGTCGCAGACCACGAACTTCCACCACGCCTCCGCGGCCAGGAAGGCGCGGATGGCGCCCGGCTGAATGCGCCGCTCCTCGGCCACGCCGGAGCCCGCCAGCTTGACGGAGACATTCCACTGGACGGGGACGTCCGCCAGCGCCGGGGGCGGGGGCAGGATCCCCGAGGTCTCGACCTCGAGCAGCCAGCCGCGCGCGTGCAGCGCCGTGAGCAGCGGGACGAAGAGCGGCGACTCGAGGGGCTCACCGCCCGTGACCACGGCGCGCCGGCAGGGGTGGGACTCCATCTCGGCCAGCAACGCGTCCAGCTCGACCGCCCGGCCCCGGGCGGGATCCCACGAGTACTTGGTGTCGCACCACCCGCAGCCGACCGAGCAGCCCTGGAGCCGCGCGAAGACCGCCGGCACCCCGGCCGTCGCGCCCTCGCCCTGTATCGAGTAGAAGACCTCCGCGACGCGTCCCGTCATGGGTCCTGGAAGGAGGGTAGCATGGCCGTCCCGCAGCATCCCCTTGCCGGTACAGGGCTTTTCCTGCTATAACTGGGCCGTCGGAAAGGAGGATCACCAATGAGCCTGAGCCTGACCGATTCCCTCAAGCAGGACCGCTTGATCGTGGTGGCCGTGGACAAGACGGCCGGCCGCATCCGCGTGAAGAGCGAGGCGGAGGTGTGCAGCGATCTCGGCTGTGACGGCGCCCTCGTGATCAGCGACGAGGGACAGACCAATGACCTCGCCAGCCTGAACCAGGGCGACATCATCATGCTCGAGACGAAGAACGGCCGCGCCAGCCAGATTCGCGTGGTCCGCCGCGTCTACGACGAGTACTCCAGCCCCGAGTGGTGATCCGCGCTCCCGGTCGCTAGCAGCCCGAGGGCCCCGGGCGACGCGCGCCGGGGCCCTTCGTCTGTCGGCTAGGCCACGCCCACGTGAATGGTGACGGTGCCGAGGCCCAGCCGCTGATACTTCACCGCGCGCAGCCCCACCTCGCCCATGAGCCCCGAGAGCTCCGCCGGTGTCAGGAAGCGGTCCACCGACTGGGGCAGATAGGTATAGGCCTCGCGGTCGCCCGCGATCATGCCGCCGACGCGGGGCACCACGTGGTGGAAGTAGAAGTGAAAGAGCGGCCGGAAGCCGGGCAAGGTGGCCTGGGTGATCTCGAGCGCCACCACGCGGCCGCCCGGCCGGGCCACCCGCCGCATCTCGGAGAAGCCCTGGCGCAGGTCGGCCAGGTTCCGCAAGAGGAAGGCCGAGGTCACGCACGCGAAGGTGCGGTCCGGGAACGGGAGCGCGAGGGCGTCGGCGGCGACCAGCCGCACGCGGTCGCCGGCGCCGATCTCGCGCAGCTTGGTGGCCGCCTCTCGCAGCATGCCCGGCGCGAAGTCCGCGGCGACGATCTCGCGGTGCGCGTGGAGCTCGCGCAGCTCGAGCGCGAGATCGCCGGTGCCGGTGGCGAGGTCCAGCGCGGGGCCGTCGGGCGACGCGATGGTGTGGCGGGCGGCCACGCGCCGCCAGCCGTGATGCATCCCGAGCGTCATGAGCCCGTTCATGAGGTCGTAGCGCCCCGCGATGCGCGAGAACATGGTGGCGACGAACTGCGCCTTCTCCGGCCCCGTGCCCAGCGGCGGCGCGCTCATCTCTGCCCGCTCATATCCAGTGCCCCGCCAGCACCGCCGCGAAGAGGATCACCGCGATGTAGCCGTTGACGTTGAAGAAGGCCACGTCGAGACGCGAGAGATCGGTGGGCGAGACCAGGGAGTGCTCGTAGACGAGGAGGCCCGCCACCAGGGCGACGCCGGCCCAGTAGAGAACGCCCAGCCCCATGAAGACGCCGAGCAAGGCGAAGGCGGCGACGGTGAGGACGTGGCAGACTTTCGCGATGTGCAGCGCGGCGGCCACGCCGAAGCGCGCGGGCACCGAGTGCAGTCCCTCCGCGCGGTCGAACTCCACGTCCTGGCAGGCATAGATGAGGTCGAAGCCGGCGATCCACACCGTGAGCGCGAGCCACAGCACGAAGACGGGGGGATCGAAGCCGCCCCGCACCGCGATCCAGCCGCCCGCCGCCGCGATGCCGTCGGTGAAGCCGAGGATCCAGTGCGAGAGCCAGGTGAAGCGCTTGGTATAGGAATAGCCGACCAGGAACACGATGGCGAGCGGCGCGAGCGCGAGGCACAGCGGGTTGAGCATCCACGCCGAGAGCAGGAACACGGCGCCCGCCGCCACCGCGGCCGTCGTGACCTGCGCGGGCGTGAGCAGGCCCGCGGGCAGGTGCCGGCCGCGCGTGCGGGGATTGCGCGCGTCGAACCAGCGGTCGGCGAGGCGGTTCACCGACATCGCCAGCGTGCGGCCGCTGATCATGGCCAGGGTCACCCAGCCCACGATGCGGACGTCGGGCCAGCCGTTGGCGGCGAGCACCATGGCCACGTAGGCGAAGGGCAGGGCGAAGACGGTGTGCTCGAACTTGATGGCATCGAGGAAGTGGCGGAGCGCGGTCACGGGGCTAGAGGCCGTACTCGGCCCAGCGACGGGTGACCCGCGCGCGCGTCTCGGCGTCCATGACGATCTCGTCGGGCCAGGGCTGGCCGATGCCGTCCGCGTCCGTCTTCTCGGTGGCGTCGATGCCGAGCTTGCCACCGAAGCGGTGGCGGATGGCGGCGTGGTCGAGATCGTCGGTGGGGCCGTCCACGATCACGAGATCGCGCTTGGCGTCCACGTTGCCGGTGGCCCGCCACGCGACCTCGGACAGGTTCTGGACGTCCACATGCTCGGAGACCACCAGGATGTTCTTGGCCAGCATCATGAGCCCGAGGCCCCAGAGGGCGTACATGACCTTGCGCGCGTGGCCCGGATACCGCTTCCGGATGGAGACGATCACGAGGTTGTGGAAGACCCCTTCGGGGGGCATGTTCATGTCCACCACTTCGGGAAGTAGCAAGCGGATGATGGGGAGGAAGATGCGCTCGGTGGCCTTGCCCAGCCAGTAGTCCTCCTGCGGCGGACGGCCCACGATGGTGGTGGGATAGATGGGATTCTTCCGCCGCGTCACCGCCTGGAGATGGAAGACCGGATAGTCGCGCGCCAGGGAGTAGTAGCCGGTGTGGTCGCCGAATGGCCCCTCGCGTCGGCGCTCCGCCGGATCCACCCAGCCCTCCAGCACGATCTCGGCCTCGGCGGGCACCTCGAGATCCACCGTCTTGCACGTCACCATGGGGACGCCGGCCCCGCGCAGCCAGCCCGCGAACACCATCTCGTCCACGCCGGGCGGCAGCGGCGCCGAGCCCGAGTAGATCGAGACGGGATCGCCCCCGAGCGCGATGGCCACCTCCATCCGCGCGCCGCCGCGCTCCTCGGCCACCCGGTGATGCTCGGCCGAGCCCTTGTGGATCTGCCAGTGCATGCCGAGCGTCCGCTCGTCGTACACCTGCAGGCGGTACATGCCGACATTCCGCGCGCCCGAGGCGGGGTCTCGCGTGAACACGAGCGGCAGCGTGATGTAGCGCCCGGCGTCCCCCGGCCAGCACTGAAGCACGGGGAGGTCGGCCACGGTGGGGTTCGCCGTCTCCACGATCTCCTGGCAGGGCGCGGACCGCACGCGCTTGGGGCCCGCCTTGGCCACGTCGATGAGGGTGCCCAGCTTGCGGAGCTTCTCGAACAGCGAGCCCGGCATGCGGAGGTCGAGGAGCTTGGCCACGCGGGCGGACACCTCGTCCAGGCGCTCCACCCCCAGCGCCGCCGCCATGCGCGGGGCGGTGCCGAAGGCGTTGATGAGCACGGGCATCGAGAAGCCCTCGACGTTCTCGAAGAGGAGGGCCTGGTTGCCCTCGGCGGGGCCCTTGGACACGCGGTCGGTGATCTCGGTGATCTCGAGATCGCGGGAGACGGGGGCGCTGACCCGACGGAGCTGGCCCGTCTTCTCGAGGTGCGCCACGAACTCGCGGAGGTCGGCGAAGGCCACGCGACCTACTCGTGGTAGTAGAGCTTCACCAGCCAGCCCGCAAGGATCGGGAAGAGGAAGCTCGACGCCACGCGCACCCCCACGAAGTGCCAGCCCATGAGCGGCGCCTCCCAGGCGATGATCCGCTGCATGCCGAAGAGCGACCACGACGTCATGTAGGCGACGAGCGGCCCCAGCGCCATCCCGGAATTGGCCAGCACGACCAGGAGCGGCACGCTCACCATGGGCCCGCCCGGGGTGATGACGCCGGCCGCGGAGGCGACGCAGATCGCGGCAGAGCCCCGACTGCCGGCCGAAGTAACGCGCCACCACCGCCTGGGGAATCAGGACCTGGAGCATGCCGGCGAGGATGAGGGCGGGGATGAGGCGGGGCACGATGAACCAGAGGAGCGAGAGACCCGTCTTCGCGCCGATCCAGGGGAGACCGGGATCCTTCCAGTACGCGAGGCCGGCGGTCGCGGCGGCAAGGAGGAACAGAATGAGCATGGAGAGGTCGACGCCCGTCCGCGGCATGCGCGCATTATACGTCAGGTGAGATATACTGGCCCCGCTCGGCGATGCGCCGAGCAGCACATGCAACGGACGTTCTTGATCGGATCGACCCTTGTCGCGCTTGCCGTGCTCGCGCTGGTGGTCGCGGGGGTCGTCACGGGTCACCCGGTAGACTCCGCTTACCCTCGCGGTGGCCACGGGCGGCCTCGCCCTCATCGCACTCGGCGCCGTGTGGCTCCTCTGGCGCCGGATGGGGGCCGACCTGGTCGCGCACACCCGCGCCCTCGCCGACCTCGGCGCGCGCGAGCAACGTGTCACCGCCTTCGCCGGCGTCAACGCGGCCCTGTCCCAGGAGATCGAGACCGACGCCCTCCTGCGCCGGATCACCGACACGCTGGCCCAGCTCACCGGCGCTCCGTGCGTGGTGCTCTGGGGAACCGACCTCGCCAGCCGCCGGCTGCACCGACAAGCCTGGACCATGGAGCCCGCGATCGCGCGGCTCAACCTGCCTTACGAGCTCACCTTCGATCAGGGCGCCACCGGCTGGATCGCGCGCCACCGCGAAGCGGTCATCATCAGCAACGTGGCGACCGATCCGCGCATGTACTCCGCGGACTGGTGCGTCCAGCACGGGCTCAACGCGTTCGCGGGCGCGCCCGTCCTGGAGGGCGGTGAGCTGGCGGGCGTGCTGACCCTGAACATGCGCGATATCGACGCGCTGGGCGAGGACGGTCAGGCGCTCCTCGTCTCCTTCGCGGCCCAGGCCGCGCTGGCGATCCGAAACGCGCGGCTCATCTCGGAGGCTCAGAAGCGGCGGCGCGAGGCCGAGGCCCTCGCCGCGCTGGGCCGCCGGCTCGCCCAGACGCTCGATCCCGAGGCGATGGCCCAGGAGCTCGCGGACAGTCTGCGCGCGCTGCTCCACTCCCGCACCTCCGGCCTCTATCGCCTCGATGCGGCCACCGGTGACATCGTGTCGGTGGCCACGTCCGGCGACATCGGACCCGGTCTCAATCGCAGGATCGTGTTTCCCCGGGGGACCGGAGTGGCCGCGCTGGCCGCGCGCGCGCGCCGGCCGGTGATCACCAGCAACCTCCTGACCGACCCGCGCATCACGCTGACCCCCGAGGTACGGGCGCGCATCGAGCAGGCCACTTATCGCGCCGTCCTCTCCGTGCCGCTGGTGGCGCGGGATGCCGCCATCGGCGCCCTGTCGGCGGGTGATGACGAGGACCGTGTGTTCACGCCGGACGACGTGCGTCTCGCCGAGGCGGTGGCCGATCAGGCGGCGCTCACGCTCGACAATGCCCGGCTCTACGTCGAGGCCACCGGCCGGCGCCGCGAGGCCGAGGAGCTGGCGCGCCTCGCGCGCAGCCTCACCGGAAGCCTCGACGTGGTGGACGTGGGCCGCCGCATCGTGGACGGCGTCTGCTCGCTGCTCGGCGCGGTCTTCTCGCGGCTGCGCCTCAAGGATCCCGATGGCTCGCTCCGGGCGCTCGCCTGGAGCGGGGTGGCGCCGGACCACGTCGGCCCGGACAACCCGCTGCCCGCGGGCGCTGGAGTGGCCGGTCGCGCGGTGCTGGAGGGCCGGCCGGTGTGGTCGGCGGACTTCGCGCAGGATGGCGCGCTCGTTCTCAACGACCAGCTGCGGGACTACGCGGCGCGCAGCGAGGCGCGCTCCGTGCTCGGCGTGCCGCTGCGCGTGCGGGGCGAGATCATCGGCTCCCTCACCGTGGGTGATCGAGTGGGACGCGTCTTCGCGGCGACCGACGTCACGCTGCTCGAAGCCTTCGCGGACCAGGCGGCGCTGGCGCTCGACAACGCCCGCCTGTACGAGCAGACACGCGCCCGCCTCCGCGCGCTCCAGGAAACCCAGGTCCAGCTCGTCCAGGCGGCCAAACTGTCCGCCGTGGGCCAGCTCGTCTCGGGGGTGGCGCACGAGCTCAACAACCCCCTGTCCGTCGTGATCGGCCATGGCCAGCTCATCCTCACCCGAAACCCGCCGCCCGAAATCCGCCGGCCCGTCGAGCTCATCGTGGCCCAGGGCGACCGCATGGCCAAGATCGTCCAGAGCCTCTTGCTCTTCTCGCGGCAGCGCTCGACCGCGCGCGGCGCGGTGGATTTGCCGCTGATCATCGAGCAGACGCTGGTGCTTCGCGCGGCGCAGCTCCGCCTCTCCGGTGTCACCGTCACCATCGAGCATGACCCGGAGCTGCCGCCGGCCGACGGGGACGCGCACCAGCTCCAGCAAGTCATCCTGAATCTGCTCCTCAACGCGGAGCAGGCCCTGCTCCAGACGCGCAAGGATCTGACGGGACCGCCCGGCGTGGAATCGCGCCCGGATTGCCGTATCGTCATCCGGTCGAGCACGCGGACGGACGCCGAGCGCGACTGGGTGCATGTGGAGCTGGAGGACAGCGGTCCCGGCATCCCACCCGAGGTGCTGCCGCGAATCTTCGAGCCGTTCTTCACCACCAAGGCGGTCGGGCAGGGGACCGGGCTCGGCCTCAGTGTGTCGTACGGCATCATCCAGCAGCATGGCGGCCGCCTCAGCGTGGAAAGCCGGCCGGGGCGCACGGTGTTCGTCTTCGAGCTGCCGCGCTGGGTGCCCGGCGCGCCGGCGCCCGTCGCGACGCCCGAGGCGATCGGCCGCGCCGAGGGCGCGGGGCGCGCCGCGCTGGTGGTGGACGACGAGCCGGAAATCGTGGATCTCGTGGTGACCATCCTGCGTGGGGATGGCTGGAAGGTGGACGTGGCCGAGGGCGGGCGCTCCGGGCTCGAGCGGGTGCGGGGCGCCCGCTACGCTCTCGTCGTCTCGGACTTCCGCATGCCCGACGGCGACGGCGAGGCGTTCTACCGGGCCGCGGTGGCGGCGCAGCCGGAGTTGGAAGGCCGCTTTCTCTTCATGACCGGCGACACCGCCAACCCGATCGCATGGCAGTTCCTGCAGGATTCGCACGCCGCCGTGATGGAGAAGCCGTTCTCGCCCGACGCGCTCCGCGCCGCCATCGCGCAACTCGGCCCCTGACCGCGCCGGGAAGCACCGTGCGCGCGGGAGAGGCTTGACTTGGTCCGGTCGATCGATTACCTAGGGGCATGATCAAGGCGGATCTGGTCGCGGTCATGGCCAAGGCGGCCGGTGGATCGAAGGTCTCCTCCGAGAAGGCGCTCAACGCGATCATGCTCGGCGTCTTCGACTCGCTGCGGAAGGGCCGGCGCGTCACCATCGGCGGCTTCGGCACCTTCATGGTGAGCCGGCGCGTCGAGCGCAACGGCCGCAATCCCCGCACCGGCAAGGCCATCCGTATCCCCGCCGCCAAAGTACCCCGCTTCAAGCCCAGCCGCACGCTCAAGGCCGCCGTTCTCTAGAGCCGCGCCGTCGTGTCGGGCGTCTCGCCTTGACACCCTGAAAGGGCGCCGCGTACAATGGCCGTCGCACTGGGGGATCGTCTAATGGTAGGACGCCAGGTTCTGGCCCTGGTAATGGGGGTTCGAGCCCTCCTCCCCCAGCCATTTTCGTTTCCCGCAGCGCACGTAGACGCAGGACGCAGCAGACGCACGGTCGGCCCCATCGTCTAGTGGTCTAGGACACGGCCCTCTCAAGGCTGAAACACGGGTTCGAACCCCGTTGGGGCC
>CAVTFC010000014.1:0-503422 GCA_963733725.1 uncultured Candidatus Rokubacteria bacterium
AAGTCAGCAATACGATCAGTAGACGACATAAACATCGCTCACTCGACGTCGTAGTTGGGGTTGCCAACCATGTTGTTGGCGTTGACCGCCCACGCCACTGACGCGCCGCCGATGCCGACGAGCGCGGAGAGCAGCAGCACGCCTCCCGTGCGCGCTGCACGTGACCTCAGGATCCTCACTCGATCCCCCTTCCCGGCCGTATAAAGAAGGGACGCTAACCGGTTTGGCCGAAACCGAGAAATGTGGAGGTCTGGCCTATGACGAGCGTGCGTTGAGGCCGGCGGCTCGACCTTCTGGACGACCTCGAACTCCATCAGCGCGGCGCCATGCGCGACGGTGCCCGCGGCTGTCGGCGGCCGCCTGCGCGTGGCCGCGCGTGAACGACGGGCTCTCGACCCAGGCCCGGAACGCCTCCTCGGTCTCCCAGCGCGTGTAGACGAAGTAGCGGTCTCGCCCTTGGCGGGGCGCAGCAGCTCGAAGCCGAGGAAGCCCGGCATGCCCTCGACCTCCGCGGCGCGCTTGGCGAAGCGCTCCTCGAGCTCGGGCCCGCGGCCCTCGGCGACCTCGATCGCGTT
Organism: uncultured Candidatus Rokubacteria bacterium; assembly: GCA_963733725.1. GTDB lineage: Bacteria > Methylomirabilota > Methylomirabilia > Rokubacteriales > CSP1-6 > DASRWT01. The sequence continues at coordinate 576 of CAVTFC010000014.1, forward strand.
GATCTTGACGACCATCGGCAGCGAGATCGCACGGCCGCGGCGACCTCGGCCGGGCGCTCCTCGGGCACGAAGTGGCCGCAGCCTTCGAGGAGCTCGACGTCGTCGAAGCCCTCGGCCCCGGCGCCGGGCCGAGCGGGTCGCGCGTGCCCTGAGCAGCCGCGTCGGGATCGCGGGCCGCCCGGCGGGCCGCGCAGCACCTCGCGGGTCAGGAAGTGACGGTAGTAGCGGCTCGCGGCCTCGGCTCGGGCCGGGTCTCTGTACGCCTCGGCGTAGATCTCCTCGGCGGCACGGTCGTAGGTCGCGCGGTCGCCCCAGCCCCGCGCAGGAACCGGGACGACCGCGGGATCATCAGCGGGCCGAGCATCGGCGCGGCGATCGGTGGCTGGTAGAGCGACCGCGGCGCGTCCGGAGCACGTGCGCGGCGTGTTCCACGGGTGCAGGACGCCGGTCGCGACGAAGCCCGTCCACGGCTCCGGGTGCGAGGGCGACGGCGAGGAAGCCGATCCAGCCGCCCCAGTCGTGGCCGAGCAGCAGCGCGCGCTCGATCCCCAGCGCGTCGAGCAGCGCGATCGCGTCCTCGGCCATCCGCGCCTTGCGGTAGTCGCCGTCCGGCGCGGGCCCGACCAGCCGAGCCCGCGCAGATCCAGCGCGAGGATCCGGTATCGCCGGCCAGCTCGTCGATCAGCCGCCGCCACTCGTACCAGTGCTGCGGGAAGCCGTGCAGGGCGAGCACCGGCGGCGCGTCCTCCGGGCCGGCGTCGGCGACGTGCGCGCGCACGCCGTGGACAGCTCGTCGTAGCGGTGCTCGACGCCGGGCCAGCGGGCAGCGACATGCCGGCCACGGTAGGCGGGTACCCTGCCGCGCATGACCGGGCGCTGCTCGCGCTGGTCGCGTCGTCTTGATCGCGTGCGCGCCCGCGCACGCGCGCGAGCGGGCGCCCGGCGCGCCGGGCGACAAGGCGGACTGGGCGAGCGCGGACAAGCAGGGCTTCGGGACGTCGCGCGACGCGGGCCAGCCGCGTCTGGTTCACGCTCCGCGACGCCGAGATGACCGAGGTCTACTACCCGGACCTCTCGCACCCGTCGGCGCGCGCGCTGGAGTTCATGGTCGACGGCCGCCGCGTCGACGACCGGCACGGTCGCCAGCGACACGCTCGACCTACACGCAGACGTCGAGCACGTCGAACGTGGCGGCTGATCGCGCACCTACGTCACCGACCCCGAGCGGGCGACGGTGCTGATCAAGGTCCGCTTCGAGTCCCTCGACGGCGAGGACCACGACGTCGAGATCGAGTTCGACCCGCAGCTCTACAACGACGGCACCGACGACGTCGGCTGGACGCGCGGGCACGCGCTGCTCGCCCACGACCGCCAGATCGCCAGCGCGCTCGTCGCCCGCCCCGCGCTCACGCGCACGAGCTCGGGCTACAAGGGCCGCGACGAGACCTGCTCGAGCACACCTACGACGCGCTGCGGCCCGGCAACGTCGTCCAGCAGGCCCACACGCGCCTGACCGGCCGCGGCGACGCAGCGCGACCTGACGCTCGCGCTCGGCTTCGCGCCGCGCGCGCACGGCGGCGCTCGAGGCCGCGCACGGCGTCGCTCGACGACGGCTTCGACGCGATCAGCGCCGCCTACAAGAGGGCTGGATCGACTACCGCGCGACGCTGCTCCCGATCCCCGCCGCCGCGCTGCCGGTCGCCGCCGCCTACGAGACGATCCTGCTCGTGCTCAAGGCGCACGAGGACAAGGACAACCCGGGCGCGTTCGTGGCCTCGCCGAGCATGCCGTGGGGCTGGGGCGAGCTGAGGATCGACGAGGACAACCCGCGCTCGGCGCCGTACCACCTCGTCTGGGCGCGCGACCTCTACCAGGTCGCGACCGCGCTGCTCGCGGCGGGCGACACGGCCGGCGCCAACCGCGCGCTCGACTTCCTGTTCGACGAGCAGCAGCTCGACGACGGCTCGTTCCCGCAGAACACGCAGGTCGACGGGCGGCCGAAGTGGACGGGGCTGCAGATGGACCAGGTCGGCCTGCCGATCGTGCTCGCCTGGCAGCTCGGCCGCACGAGCACGGCCGACTGGCGCCACGTGCGCCGCGCCGCGGACTTGATCGTCGACAAGGGCCCGGTCGCGAGCAGGAGCGCTGGGAGAACCAGGAGGGCTACTCGCCGGCGACGATCGCGGCCGAGATCGCGGGCCTGATCTGCGCGGCCGACATCGCCCGCCGCAACGGCGACGCGCCACGCGCCGCCGCGCTACGAGCGCAAGGCCGACTCCTGGGCAGCGCAACGTCGAGCGCTGGACGGCGACGACGCAACGGCCCCTACTCGCCCGAGCCGTACTACCTGCGCCTGACCAAGGACCGCAAGCCGAACAAGGGCACGACGTACGCGATCGGCGACTCCGGCCCGTCGAAGATCGACCAGCGCCGGGTGGTCGACGTCGGCTTCCTCGAGCTCGTCCGGCTCGGCGTCAAGCGCGCCGACGACCCCGCGATCCTCAACACGCTGCAGGTCGTCGACCGCGGCTCAAGGCCGGCGCGTTCTGGCACCGCTTCAGCTTCGACGGCTACGGCGAGCGCCGCGACGGCAAGTCGTGGCGTCTGTTCGACGACGACACGCGCACGACGCTCGGCCGGGCGTGGCCGATCTTCGCCGGCGAGCGCGGCGAGTACGAGCTGCTCGCGGGCCGCCCGGCGACCGCGCTGCTGGCGGCGATGGCCGCCGCCGGCAACGACGGCGGGATGCTCCCGGAGCAGGTCTGGGACGGCCGCGCACCGACCGGCAAGCACGGGCTTCACGGCGGGCGAGGGGACGTTCTCGGCGACCCCTTTGGCCTGGACGCACGCACAGCTCGATCCGGCTCGCCTGGTCGGCCGAGAGCGGGCACTCCGGTCGAGCGCCCGAAGATCGTCGCCGACCGGTATCGGGCGGCGTACGGGCTAAGCGCTATCCTTCCTTGCCGACCTCGCGCCGGTGCGGGGTTTTCCTTTGCCGCCCGGCGCATCCACGAACCCACGACTCTCGGAGCACGCCTTCCATGGCCCGCGGAGACGTCCGGATCGCTGTGACCCTCGCGTGCGAGGAGTGCAAGCGCCGGAACTACCAGACCAAGAAGTCCAAGCGCAACAACCCGGATCGCATCACGCTGCGCAAGTACTGCAAGTGGTGCCGGCGTCATACCGGGCACCGCGAGACGCGCTAGGAAGCGGAGACTCAGACGATGGCCACCGATCGTCCAGCGCCGCGGCGGAAGACGACGCCGACGCCGATGCTCGGCGACGACGACCGCGTCCGCGACGATGACTTCGAGCGCGACTTCGGCGACAGCCGAGCCGCCCGACCCGCTCGGGCAGGCGATGCCCGACGTCACGGAGGCGCATCTCGCCGAGGCCGGCGGCGGCCGACCGTCGCGCGCGCCGTCGCGCGACGCAGCGCCGGAGGCGCCGGCGGCGCACGAGCGCAGCGATCCGACGGCGAGCCGACGCACGCGCTCCGAGCGCGCACGCGCAAGGGCCTCTTCGGCCGCGCGGCCGACTTCCTGCGCGCCTCCTCGCCGAGCTGCGCCGCGTCCAGTGGCCCGACCGCCGTCAGGTCGGCCAGGGCACGGCGGTGACGCTCGGGTTCGTGGTCGTCGCGGGCGCCTACCTCGGGCTGCTCGACGCCATCTGGAACCCCATCATCCAGGCCATTCTGTAGCAGCGCCCTCAACTAGCCACATGTTTCGCTGGTACGTCATCAACACCTATTCCGGGCACGAGAACAAGGTCAAGCAGAACCTCGAGCACCGTGTCTCATCCCTGAACCAGTCGCGCGCCGTGCGCCAGGTCGTCGTTCCGACCGAGACGGTTCAGGAGATGAAGGACAACCAGAAGATCTCGGTCGAGAAGCGGACCATGCCCGGCTACGTGCTGGTGAACATGGACCTCAACGAGGACTCCTGGCAGGTCGTCAAGGGCACGCCGGGCGTCACCGGCTTCGTCGGCGCCTCCAACGAGCCGATCCCGCTGACCCAGGCCGAGGTCGACCGGCTGCTGCACCGCGAGGTGGCGCAGAAGGTCCCGAGCCGGGCGCAGTTCTCGATCGGCGAATCCGTCAAGGTGATCTCCGGTCCGCTCTCGGACTTCTCCGGCGAGATCTCCGAGATCAACGAGGACGCGTCCAAGCTCAAGGTGCTGGTATCCATCTTCGGCCGCGAGACGCCCGTCGAGGTCGGGTACGACCAGGTGAAGAAGATCTGACATGGCCAAGAAAGTCCTACGACAATCAAGCTGCAGGCGCCCGGAGGCCAGGCCTCCCCGGCGCCGCCCGTCGGCCCCGCGCTGGGCCAGCACGGCATCAACATCATGGAGTTCGTGAAGGCGTTCAACGCCCAGACCTCCGGCGACATGGGGGTCACGATCCCCGTCGTCATCACGGTCTACGAGGATCGCTCGTTCACGTTCATCACCAAGACGCCGCCGGCCGCGGTGCTGATCCGCCAGGCGATCGGCATCGACAAGGGCTCAGGTGAGCCGAACCGCACCAAGGTCGGCACGATCACCAACGAGCAGGTGCGCGCGATCGCCGAGAAGAAGCTCGCCGACCTCGAACGCGCACGACGTCGACCAGGCGGCCAAGATCATCGCGGGCACGGCCCGCTCGATGGGCGTGGAGGTCGTCGCGTAATGGCCAAGCACGGCAAGACCTACGTCGAGTCGCGCGCGAAGGTGGACCGCCTGCGCGAGTACACGCCGCACGAGGCCGTCCGGCTGATGAAGGACGCCAAGCGGGCGAAGTTCGACGAGTCCGTCGAGGTGCACTTCCGCACCGGCCTGAACGTCCGCCACGCGGACGAGCAGCTGCGCGGCACGATCGCGCTGCCGCACGGGCTCGGCAAGGAAGTCAAGATCGCCGTCTTCGCCAAGGGCGACAAGGCGAAGGAGGCCGAGGAGGCCGGCGCGGACGTCGTCGGCGCCGAGGACCTCGCCGACCAAGGTCCAGGACGGCTTCATGGACTTCGACGTCGCGATCGCGACGCCGGACATGATGCCGATCGTCGGCCGCCTCGGCCGCATCCTCGGCCCGTCGGGCAAGATGCCGAACCCGAAGGTCGGCACCGTGACGATGGACGTCGCCAAGGCCGTCGAGGAGTCCAAGGCCGGCAAGGTCGAGTACCGCACCGACCGCACCGCGATCGTGCACATGACCGTCGGCAAGACCTCGTTCTCGGACGAGCAGCTGCTCGAGAACTACCAGGCCGTGCTCGAGGAGCTCATCCGCGCGAAGCCGTCCGCGGCCAAGGGCAAGTACATCCGCACCGATCACGATCGCGTCGACCATGGGAGCAATACGTCGACGAGGAAGGCAGCGGCAAGGCCGATCATCATCAGCAAGCGCCGCACGTTCACAAAGCGCCAATCGAAATCGCTACTGACTGTTCTGGCGCCAAAAATGCGGATGCCTCTGCCCGGCAACGAACGTATCGCATTGATGCCCGCCGGGTTGAGAACTCCGTGGATGGCGTTGTTCATGCTCACGGTCATCCTCGATTCCAGGCAAGCGGCGCGTTGGCCGGCGCTTTGTGGACGCCCACCTCGATGTCGGTGCGCGCATATTGTCCAGCGACGTGTCCGCTGGGTGGATGTTGCGCAGCGAGCGAACCCGGTGAGCGAGGGGATCGACCACCCGCAGCCACGTATAGAACGCTGCATACTTGGAGTCGAAGCGACCGCGCCAAGGACGCGCCGCGCCAACTCCCAACTGTCGTCGCGCGAAGCGAAGTACGGAGGGTCAAGCAACGCGATGCGGTCACGCAGCTTCTCGCACTGGTACACAAGAGCGGATTGAACCTGAAAGATCTCTGCTCGGTGAATAGGGGCGGCAGATCGCCGACCGAAGGCTCGCGCGGCTTCGCCGCCGGCGGCGGTGACGGCAAGCACGAATCAAGGATACAAGGCGGAGCGGCGCCTTCGGCGGAATCGCAATCGGTTGTATATGGATGTCGGGGACAGCAACGATCGAGCAATACGTAACGAGCCAGGCGCGGCGCCAGCGCCCACCACGGTATTGCTATCGGGGTACTGCCCGGCCAGCCGCTGCGCCAGCTCGGCGGCCGCGGCCGGCATCGCTGTCCACCAGCCGCAGCCGGCCGCGCCCAGCCGCAGCACCGCATGCGCGATGGCCGAGCCGGCGCCGCCGGCGCCCAGCAGCACCACGCGCGACAGGTCGGCGTGCGGCAACGCGCGCGCGAAAGCCCCAGCGCCAGCCGGAGCCGTCGGTGTTGTGGCCGATCAGCCGGCCGTCGCGGTTCACCACGGTGTTCACCGCGCCCATGGCCCGCGCTTCGTCCGACAGCTCGTCCAGCAGCGGGATCACCGCCTGCTTGCAGGGTAGGTGATGTTCAGCCCGGCGAAGCCCATGATGCGCGCCGCCGCGATCAGCGCGGGCAGGTCGGCCGCGGCGGCGCCGCTGCGGTCCAGGTCGATCAGCTGGTAGTGCAGGCGCAGGCCGTGGTGCCGCGCCTCTTCCTCGTGCATCGCCGGCGTCAGCGAGCGCTGGATGCCGGCGCCGATCAGCCCGACCAGGGCCTTGCGTGCGCGTCCATGCGCGCTCACTTGCGCAGCTTGGCCAGCTCGGCCTCATCGCCTGACCGTGGCCTCGCCGACGGCTGGCGCGAGTGCTTGGCGATCACCGGCTTCATCTTGTCGCGCAGCTTGGCCGCTTCGGCCGGCGGGCAGCTCGGTCACCTGCATGCCGGCCTTCTTCAGGTCGTCCAGGCTGGCCTGCAGCGCGGCGCGCGACTGCTGGCGCTGGTACTTGGCGGCCTCGGCGGCGGCGTCCTGCAGGATCTTCTGCTCGGCCGGCGACAGCGTGTCCCAGAACTTCTTGCTGATGATCACCGACTGCGGGTTGTACTGGTGGTTGGTCAGCGTCATGTACTTCTGCACCTCGGACGAACTTGTTGCGCCCTGGATCGTCGCGACCGGGTTCTCCTGGCCGTCGACGGCCTTCTGCTCCAGCGCCGCGTACAGCTCGGGGAAGGGCAGCGGCGTCGGGTTGGCGCCCAGCGCGCTTGACCCAGTCGACGTTGATCGGGTTCGGGATCACGCGCAGCTTCAGGCCGGCGATGTCTTCCACCTTGGTGATCGGCGCGCTTGCTGTTGGTGATGTTGCGAAAGCCCAGCTCGTAGTAGGCCAGGCCGACCATGCCCTTTTCTTCCAGCTTGGCGTGCAGCTTCTTGCCGAACGGGCCGTCGACCACGGCGTCGGCTTCCTTCGGCGTTGGCGAACAGGAAGGGGAAGTCGTAGATCGCGAAGTCCTTGACCATGCTGGCCAGGATGCCGGAGTTCAGCGACGCCATCTCCAGCGTGCCGCCCTGCAGCGCCGACACGTTGGCCTGGTCGCTGCCCAGCGCGCCGCCGGGGAACACGTTGACCTTGATCTTGCCGCCCGACTTGGCGTCCACGAGCTCGGCGAACTTCTCCATGCCCAGCACGATCGGGTGGCCCTTGGCGTTCTGGTAGGCGAACTTGATGGTGCGCTCCTTGATGTCCTGCGCCGAGCGCCGAAGGCGGCGCACGGCCGACGGCGGCCACCAGGGTCTTGAGTGAACAGTCGTTTCATGGTTTGTCTCCTGGGTTCGAGGTCGAGGAATGGCGGATCAGCCGTAGAACCAGCGCGCCGGCACCATCACCAGCTGCGGGAACAGCACCATCAGGAACATGACGGCGAACTGCGCCAGCATGAAGGGCAGCACGCCCCGGGTGACCTCGTCCATGCTGATCTTGCCGACGCCGGCCACCACGTTGAGCACCGTGCCCACCGGCGGCGTGATCAGGCCGATGGAGTTGTTGATGATGAACAGCACGCCGAAGTAGACCGGGTCGATGCCGGCGGCCTTGACCAGCGGCATCAGCACCGGCGTGAGGATCAGGATGGTGGGCGTCATGTCCATCGCCGTGCCGACCAGCATGCACCAGCACCATGATCGCGATCATCAGCAGCGTCGGGCTGTCCAGCAGCGGCTGCAGCAGCGCGACCAGCTCGCCGGGCAGGTCGGCCACGGTGATCAGCCAGGCCGAGACCATGGCCGCGGCCACCAGGAACATGATCACCGCGGTGGTCTTGGCCGCGGCTGAGGAACACGGCCGTACAGCTGCGACAGCTTCAGCTCGCGGTAGATCACCGTCGAGACGAACAGCGCGTAGACCGCGGCCACCACCGCCGCCTCGGTCGGCGTGAACACGCCGAACTTCAGGCCGACGAGGATGATCACCGGCAGCACCAGCGCCAAGGTCGCGTCGCGCAGCGCCGTCAGCACCTCGGCCGCTGGTCTTGCGCGGCGGCGGCATCGATCTTCTCCTTGCGCACCAGCGATCCACCAGGTGACCCACAGCGCGGCGCCGAGCAGCAGGCCGGGGAAGATGCCGGCCATGAACAGCTTGGAGATCGACACGTTGGCGGCGACGCCGAAGATCGACGAAGCCGATGCTGACGGCGGGATGATCGGGCCGATGACGCCGGCGGCGGCGATCAGGCCGGCCGAGCGCGCCTTGTCGTGGCCGGCCTTGACCATCATCGGCAGCAGCAGCGCGGCCAGCGCCGCGGCATCGGCCACCGCCGAGCCCGACAGCGCCGACATCATGACCGGCGGCCATGATGGCCACGTAGCCCAGGCCGCCGCGGACGTGGCCGACCAGCGCCATGCGCGAAGTTGACGATGCGCTCGCGACAGGCCGCCGGCGTTCATGATCTCGCCGGCCAGCATGAAGAAGGGCACGGCCAGCAGCGGGAAGCTGTCGGCGCCTTCGATCAGGTTCTGCGCCAGGATCTGCGCGTCGAACATGTCCAGGTGCCACATCAGCGCGGCGCCGCAGGCCAGCAGCGCGAAGGCGATCGGCATGCCCAGCGCCATGGCGCCGAGCAGCGAGCCGAGGAAGATGGCGATGGTCATGACGGCTCCCGCTTTCATGGTAGCAATACACGTAACCTGACGAAGTAGACGAACAGGAACAGGGCGATAGAAATCCCGTGGCGAAGCTCAAGATGCTCAGAGAGCCGAGCGGCCGAGTGCGCTTTCTGAGCGATGCCGTAGAAGAATTCATTGCGCGGAATTCTTGCTACAGAAGAGGACCAGGAGCGTTTGACGGTTCTTCTTCAGACGGGTCTTAGGCAGGACAGAGTTTCTCGGCAGCGCTGGCGGGACGTCGACCTCAAGAATGCGGTCGATAACGATTCCTCTATCAAAGAATGGGAAGACCCGCCACGTGCCCATGACATCCGAGGTGCGGTCAATTCTTTCCAAGCGGCTCCGCTCGCTCGACAGCAGCTGCTTGGTCTTTCCGAATACGGTGGGCCACCCAGACGGCCACTGGGCGCAAAAGGCCTTCCCGGAGGCCGTGAGAGCCGCCAAGATCGAAACTTCCGCTTGCATGACACCCGACACACTTCGCCTCGCGCTTGGCGATGGCAGGGGTGGACGTGCTGACAATCAAGGAGCCCGGCGGTTGGAGGAGCTTGTCGATGGTGCAGCGCTACGCCCATCTATCGCCAAGCCACCGTCAACAAGCTATCGAGCGGCTAGTAGCCCGACCTTCCGGATCAGACGTGAAGGGGTATCTATGCGGGGACTAGCACCGGGAGTAGCACCAAACAAAACATCGGGCACCTCCGATGCTCCGGAAGTGCCCGATTTGATTGGTGGGCCGTCAAGGACTCGAACCTTGGACCCGCTGATTAAGAGTCAGCTGCTCTACCAACTGAGCTAACGGCCCGTAACCCGCCCACCGGCGGCGCGCCAGTCGCGCCACCACGAACCCCCACGCGAACATCGGCCGCCGAGTTGCCCCGGCGGCCGGGAATTGGTGCGCCCAAGAGGATTCGAACCTCTGGCCTTTAGCTCCGGAGGCTAACGCTCTATCCAACTGAGCTATGGGCGCCCACCCTCACCGTGCCCACTCCCCAAGGGGAGCGGAAGACCATCCAGGGATTGGGGTGACCGAAGGGAATCGAACCCTCAACCCCTGGCGCCACAGGCCAGTGCTCTAACCAATTGAGCTACGGTCACCATCCCCGGACGACAGCCGAGACGCCATCTTAGCGTAGGCCCCAGGGGGAAGCAACCGGGGGCGGCATGGTAGGGTTACGTTGATAGCAGCCCAAGGCGAAGTTACCCCAGGGAGGCAGTCATGGAGCGCGAAGGAGTCTCGAGGCGGGCGGTGCTGGAGGCGGGCGTGGCGGCGCTGGCGGCGGCGATCATCGTCCCGGCCCTTGCCCCTCCCCCGGCGGCGGCGCAGCGAAGGTCAAGCCCGCCCTGGTCCAGTACCAGCTCACGCCCAAGAACAAGCAGCAGTGCGACACCTGTCTCCACTGGGTGGCGCCGGACCAGTGCAAGATGGTGGAGGGCAAGATCGCCGCGAAGGGCTGGTGCTCCCTCTACGCGCTGAAGCCCAAGTAGAACGCGCGGAGGCCCTCGGCCGCGCCGCGGAGCGGGGTCGCGAGCGCGGCCTGGGCCTTCCCCACCCGGAGCCCCCCGTCCAGCGGGCGGGCGGCCTGCTGGCCGAGCTCGGCGGTCTTGGTGGGCGTGAGGGGGCGCCCGTCCAGCTTGAACGTCTCCACCACCAGCTGCGAGAACGCCCAGCGGTCCAGGGTGTCGGCGCCGGCCACGTGGTAGAGCCCGGTCAACCCCTTCTCGCAGGCCTCCACGCTGGCCGCGGCCAGGTCGGGCCCATAGGTGGGGCTGGCGCGCTGGTCCACGGCGGGCCGGAAGGGACGCCCCTCGCGGCAGGCGCGGATGAGCTGGTAGACGAAGTTCTTCTGCTGGGCCTCGGGGCCGTACACCACGCTGGTGCGGAGCACGAGCGCGCGGGGGATGGCGCCCAGGATGGCGCCCTCGCCCTCGAGCTTGCTCCGGCCGTAGACGTTGAGCGGCCGGGGCGCATCATCCTCGCCGAAGGGCCCGCCGACCCCGTCGAAGACATAGTCGCTCGAGTAGTAGACGAACGCCGCGCCCGCGCGCTGGGCCATGCGCCCGAGGAAGAGCGGGGCGTCGCGGTTGAGCGCGAAGGCCTCGTCCGCGTGCGCCTCGCAGTAGTCCACGTGGCTGACCGCCGCCGGGCAGAAGATCCAGTCGGGCTTGATGAAGTGGACGGAATGCTCGACGGCTTCCGTGTTGCGGATGTCCAGCGGCCAGGCGTCGGGCACCGCATGCGTGGTGTAGGTGCCGGTGGCCTCGTGCCCGCGCGCGCGCAGCGCCTGCATGAGCGCGCCGCCCACCTGGCCCGAGGCGCCGACGACGAGGGCGCGCACTAGCGGCGGCCTCGCGTCCGCGCGGCGCTGCCCGCGCTCGCTTGCGTCATGATAGGCGCCAGTTTACACTGCCCCTCGCCCCATGGCCGCCCCCCTCGTCCTCCTCTGGCACAGTAACGACGGGCCCTATCGCGAGGCCATCTCCGACGCGGGCCTGGCCGGCGAGGTGCAGGTGCTGGCGGTGGCGGGCAATGCCGAGCCCACGGCGGACGCCTGGGGGCGCGCCGAGGCGCTCCTGGCCTTTCGCGCCACGCCGGGCATGCTGCCCAAGGCCCCGCGCCTCCGCTGGATCCAGGCGCTGACGGCGGGCGTCGAGGGCTGGCTGGCGCTGCCGGATCTGCCGCCCGCGGTCGCGCTCACCTGCGCGCGCGGCACGCATCGCGTGCAGATGCCGGAGAATATCCTGGGCGCGCTCTTCCACATCACCAAGCCCTATGCCGGCATCGTCGCGGACCAGAAGGAGCACAAGTGGACGCGGCGCGTGTCGGAGACGCTCGCCGGCAAGACGCTCGGCATCCTCGGCGTCGGCGCCATCGGCGTGGAGGTGGCGCGCAAGGCCGCCGCGCTCGAGATGCGCGTGATCGGGACGAAACGCGCCGCGGGCCCCCTGCCCCACGTGGAGCGCGTGTACGCGGCCGACGCCACCGACGAGGTGCTGGCGCAGTCCGACTTCGTGCTGCTCCTCCTGCCGGTGACGCCGGAGACGCGCAATGTCGTCAACGCGCGCTTCCTCGCCAAGATGAAGCCCACCGCGCATCTGCTGAACTTCGGGCGGGGCGAGCTCATCGACGACGGGGCGCTCGTGGACGCGGTGACACGCAAGGTGATCGCGGGCGCGGTGCTGGACGTGTTCCGCCAGGAGCCCCTGCCCGCCGAGCATCCCTTCTGGGGCACGGCGGGCATCACGGTGCTGCCGCATATCGGCGGGCTGCATCCGCAGCGCGACTCCGTGGTGGCCGAGCTCTTCGTGGAGAACCTGCGGCGCTTCCTGGCGGGCACGCCCCTCCTTCACGCGGTGGATCGCGCGCGCGGCTACTAGCATGCGCGGGGCGGGGCGCCTGGGCCGGGCGGGGCATCGGGCCGGGAGCCCGGCGCTGCTTCTCGCCCTCCTTCTGACCCTGATCGCCGCCGGCGCGGCGCCGGTGGACGCGGCCTGGCCGGGGCTGCGCGGGGTCAAGCGCGTCGCGGTCGAGGTGATCTTCGCGCCCGATCATCCGATGCTCGCGCCCGAGGTGGTGGAGAAGCGCATCGAGGACGCGCTCCTGGGCAACCCCGCCGCCCCCAGGCCCGATCCCCGCAGCGCGGACCGCCTGCGCCTGGTGGTCTCGGTGCGCCAGGTGACGAGCAATGACCTCCGCGGCTACTACCTGCCCATGTCCGGCGCCTACGGCGTCGGCACGGTGCGCCTGGCGGTGGAGCGGCAGATGATCGTCCCCGGCGCGCCGCCCGCCTCCGCTGTCCCCGCCATCGTCTGGCAGGTGGAGCGCCAGGCGCTGGGCCCGTGGCGCCGCTCGCGCGAGCAGATCATGGCCCTGATCGACGACCTCGTCGCCACGCTGATCGACGACATGCAGGGCGAAGGGAGCTAGCGCGCGAGCGCGCCACGAGCCATGTCCCGCTCGCTCGGGATCCGCGCTGCCCGCCGATCTCCTGGCGCTGCTGTCCCAGCGCGACCTGGCGCCGCTGCTGGGGCGCGGGATCCCCCTCGTCACGCTGGGCGCGGACGGGCGGCCGCATCCCATGCTCTGCTCCTATCTCGAGCTCCTGGCGGTGAGCGCCACCACGTTGCGCCTGGCCATCGCCGTGCGGAGCCGCAGCGCGGCTAATCTTCAGTGGCAGCGCGTGGGGACCTTCCTCTTGGTCGAGCCGGAGCGCAGCGTCTACCTCAAGTGCCGGGCGGCCGGGGCGCCGCGCGTCTTCGGCGAGCTGGCGCGCTTCGACCTCGCGGTGGAGGACGTGCTGGAGGACGCGCCGACCGAAGCCGAGGGCCAGGCGCGCATCACGAGCGGCATCACCTACGCGCCCGCGCCCGATCTGGGCGCGCCCTGGGTGCGGGCGCTCCTCGCCGCGCTCCGAGCCGCCTGAGTGGCCGAGCCCTCCCTGCCCGTCCTCGCGGCTGCCGCGCCGGGCGCTGGCACTGACGCTGATCGCGATCGCCGTCGCGGGCGCGGAACCTGTCAATAGGAACGAGATACAGGGGGTTCGTGAGTTTACGGTAGCGCGGTCGTGTCAGTCCTCACGACGCACAGGAAGCGTGAAGGTGAATGTCGAGCCGTGCCCCACCTGGCTCTTCACCCAGATCCGCCCCCCGTGGAGCTCGATGAACTTCCGGGAGAGCGCTAGCCCGAGGCCCGTGCCCTCGACCTTCTTGTCGGCCGTTCCCACCTGCCGGAACTCCTCGAAGACCGCCTCCTGATCCTCGGGGGCGATGCCGACCCCGGTGTCCGCCACGGAGATCTCTGCCACACCGTCCTTGGGGGTGGCGCGAACATCGATCCGCCCGCCCTCAGGCGTGAACTTCAACGCGTTCGACAGGAGGTTCAGGAGCACCTGCTTGACCTTGCGCTCGTCGCCCCGAATCGACCCCAACCGGTCATCTACCGAGTGCCCGAGCGTGATCCCCCGCCGGCTTGCTCGCTCCCGGACCAGGATCAGGGCGTCGTCGATGGCGCTCGGCAGGTCGAAGTCGGTCGCCTCCAGCTCCATCCGCCCGGCTTCGATCTTGGAGAGATCGAGGATGTCGTTGATCAGGGACAGCAAGTGCTGGCCGGAGGCGTAGATGTCTTTCAGGTACTCGTCCTGCTTCTCATTCAACTCGCCGAACATCCGGTCCACGAGCACCTCGGAGAAACCGATGATGGCGTTGAGCGGTGTCCGCAACTCGTGGGACATGTTGGCGAGAAACTCGGACTTGTGCTGGCTGGCGACTTCGAGTTGGTGACTCTTCTCCTCGATCTCCTTGAACAACCTCACGTTCTCGATCGCGATCACGGCCTGGTCGGCGAAGGTTTTCAATAGCGCGATCTCTTTGTCCGAGAACTGCCGTACCTCCCGGCGGCGAAGGAAGAGCGCTCCGATCGGCACGCCTTTGCGGAGGAGAGGTATCGCGAGCGCAGTCCGGTGGCCGAACCGGGCGGCAATCGCCGCCCCGAGGGGGAACTCGGCCTCGGCGTTGGCGAGGTCCTCGACATGAACCGTCCGGGCGTCCACGACGGCCCGGCCGGCGACCCAGCCACGGTGGATCGCATTCGAGAGCCTGGCGCCCTCGTCCACGGCGCCGTGAAGGGCGGCCACCCTGAGCTGATCCCCTTCGATGAGCAGGAGAAAGGTGTCCGCCGCCTGGCATAGCCGGCCGGCGCTCTCGACCAGCGTATCGAGGACCGGCTGCAGATCTGTCGGGGAACCGGCGATGACCCTAAGGACTTCGCTCGTCGCGGTCTGCTGATCCAACGTCTCGGTGACCTGCGCGTGGGCCTGCGTTAGCGCACGATTCTTCTCCTGTAGCTCGGTGAACAGCCGCACGTTCTCGATCGCGATCACGGCCTGGTCGGCGAAGGTCTTCAGAAGGGCGACCTGCCGCTCCGTGAAGAGGCGGACTTCCGTGCGCGGAAGCTGGATCGCCCCGATCGCGACGCCCTCGCGCATCAATGGAACGCTGAGCATCGTGTGGAACCCTAGCCGCCGCGCGTTCTCGCTGGCCTCGGGGAACTCCTCGGCCTCAACCTGGACGTCCGCGATGTGAACGGTCCGCGCGTCCAGCACGGTGCGGCCGCCGATCGTTCCACGGTCAAGCGAAAGGGTGTACCCGCCTATGGTCCCCAGCGCGCGGGCGATGGCCGAAGCGTCGTGGATCGGACCGTGATGAGCCGCCATGACGAGCCGATTGTCACGGCGGAGAAGAATGCTAGCGTCGTACGCCTCGCACAACCGGGCCGCGCTCTCCACCACCGTGTCAAGCACGGGCTGGATATCTGTCGGGGATCGCGAGATCACGCCAAGGACCTCGCTCGTGGCGGTTTGTTGCGTCAGGGCCTCGGTCAACTCTGCGTTGCGCGTCTCCAGCTCCTTGAAGAGTCGGACGTTTTTAATTGCGATGACGGCTTGGTCGGCGAAGGTCTTCAGCAGCTCGATCTCGCCATCAGAGAACGGCCCAGCCTCTGTGCGTCCCACCGTGATCACGCCAATGGGAGCGCCCTCTCGCAGCATCGGGACAATGAGTGCGCTTCGCCAGCCGACCGCGCGGGCCACGGCTCGTTGCTCCGACTCCAGCTCTAGCTCGGCATCGGAGATGTGGACCACCGTGCGCTCGAGGATCGCCCGCCCTGCCACGAGGGCCCGGGTTGGGCGCGCTGGATAGACGCGATGCAGCGCCTCGAGCGCTTCGGGGGTTGTGTTGTGCACGGCAATGATATGGAGCAGCTCGCCGTCGAACTGGAAGAGCGTGCTGAAGAGTCCGGCGCACAACCTCGCGGCGCTTCTGACGATCGCGTCGAAGACCGGCTGCACGTCGCTCTGCGACCGGCTGATGACGCGCAGGATCTCCCCCGTCGCGGTCTGCTGCTCCAGCGCCTCCGCCAGGCGCTTCTCAAAATCGCGGACCTTGGCGCCTTCGTCCTTGGGCGTGTTGCCGGCGAGCGGCCGCTTGGCGTCCGCCTTTCCCTTCGGGGGCTTTGCCCGGTCATCCATCAGCGTTCCTTACCTCCTACGGCGCTACGATCCGCGGCGCTGCAATCGCCGACAGGCTAAGCGAAGGCCGCCGCGTGGGCAAGCGGGGATGCGGAGCCGCTAGTGATGTCAGCGAGATCGCTGCCTCACTGAGGGCCCGCTCCCCCGTGCCCATGGGCCTCCGATCCTGACTCGCCCTCGACATTAAACTTCAGTAGGGTCACTGTCTCACTCATATTGGCAGAGAGGGGCGGCGTGAAACTCCTGCTGAGCTGACCGCGATACATCTGGTCGGCCGCGCGCGGCGCCACCATACAACGCGCACTGAAAATCGACGCTTGACGGCTTGCTTCTTCGCCGCGATCCTCACCCTCACGGAGGACATACATCATGGTGACCATCAAGGACCTCGAGGCATTCGGCGACGGCTGGAACCGGCACGACGTGGACTACCTGATGAGCTTCATGTCGGCGGACTGCGTCTTCCAGATCACCGCGGGACCGGAGGCCTGCGGCAAGCGCTTCACCGGCCGCGAGCAGGTGCGCGAGGCGTTCGCCGGCGTGTTCAAGCGCTTCCCCGACGCGCACTTCGGCGGCGCGAAGCACTTCGTGGCGGGGGACCGCGGCGTGTCGGAGTGGCTCTTCACCGCCACCACCCCCGACGGCAAGAAGATGGAGGTGCACGGCTGCGACGTGTTCACCTTCGCGGGGGACAAGATCGCGCTGAAGGACTCCTACTTCAAGACCCGGACGGCTTGACGATCTCCGCGAGCAGGTCGGCGAGGGCCACCGGCGCCGTCACGTTCGGGCTGTGGCTCGCGTCCAGCTCGAAATAGCGCCAGCCTTCCCGGCGCGCGCGCTCGGCGAACTGCCGGAAGGGGTCGTGGGGCGGCGCGAGCCGGCAGTAGATGTAGGTGCGTGGAAGGGTCGTCTCGCCGTGCTTGAGGCGGAGGGGCTGTTGAAAGGTCCGGAGCGGCTGCGGCATGCGCCGCGGCTCGATCCAGGCCACGTCCGCCGGCGCGGTGTCGGGCGGGATCGGATTGGCGGGCACCCGCCAGCCGTCGGCCGCGTTCGTGATCATCTGCTCGCGGATCCCCGCCGGCAGATAGTCGAGCAGGCACCGGCCCTCGGTGGGCACGAAGGCGTCGAGGTAGATGAGCTGGCGGAGGCGCTCGGGCACGCGGTCGGCCACGCCGGTGGCCACCATGCCGCCATAGGAGTGGCCGAGCAGGACCACGTCGCGGAGATCCTCGTAGTCCAGGGTCGCGGTCACGTCGCTCACATGGGTCTCGAGATCCACCGCCGGGCTCGCATGGTGCCCGCGCTCGCCGAGCCCGGTCAGGGTCGGCGTATGGAGCTCGTGGCCGCGCGCGCGCAGCAGCGGCCGCACCTTCTTCCAGGCCCAGGCCGACGACCACGCGCCGTGCGCCAGCACCACGTTCGCCACCCGACCCTTTTCGCGCGCCCGTCTCGACAAGTCAAGGGGATCATTGAGAAGCTAGAGGCGGAGGAAGCCATGAAGAACGCCAGCCGTCCGGATGCCGTCGCCGCGCTGCCCGCCCAGCGGTACGTGACCGTCATCGCGCAGGATCCCAGCGTCCGCCAGAACGGGCCCAAGGGCCCCATCCTCATGGCCAGGCTCGCGGTGCCCGCCGAGGATCTCATCCCCGGGCCCATCGGCTACCGGGTGCAGGTGGTGGACTACGACGCGACCACCAGACGGTTCAACGGGGCGCATGATCTCCCCGACAATCTCGCCGCCGAGCCGCCCGGCGTGGGCGAAGGGCGACGCGAAGATCCTCGACGACTTCCGCTTCCACGCCCAGAACGTGTACGCGCTGGTCATGAAGACGCTGGCCCGCTTCGAGTTCGCGCTGGGCCGGCGCGTGGGGTGGTCGTTTCGCACGCACCAGCTCAAGGTCTCGCCGCACGGCATGCTGGACGCCAACGCGTTCTACAGCCCGCGGGAGGAAGGGCTCGTCTTCGGCTACTTCGCGGGCGCGAGCGGCGACACCGTGTACACGTGTCTCTCGCATGACGTGGTGGTGCACGAGACCACGCATGCCTTGATCGACGCGCTCCGCGAGCGCTACCTCGACCCGTCCAGCCCCGACCAGGCCGCCTTCCACGAGGGCTTCGCCGACGTCATCGCGATCCTGTCGGTGTTCTCCCAGCCCGAGATGGTGCGCATGCTCCTGGCGCCGCCCACGAAGAAGGGCGGCGCCGCGGCGCTGATCGACAAGGAGGACGTCACCGTGGAGGCGCTCCGGCAGAGCGCGCTCTTCGGGCTCGCCGCGCAGATGGGCCAGGAGATCCAGGGCTCGCGGGGCGGCCCGCTCCGCCAGAGCGCGCTGCTCGCCGCCGACCCCAAGCTCCTCGACTCGCCGGAATTCCAGGAGCCGCACCGCCGCGGCGAGGTGCTGGTGGCCGCGGTGCTCAACGGCTTCATCAATGTGTGGGCCGCGCGCATCCAGGACCAGGGCGTGCCCGACCAGCGCTCGTTCGCGGTGGCGCGCGTGGCCGAGCAGGGGGCGGACATCGCCGACACCCTGGCCACCATGTGGATCCGCGCGCTCGACTACATGCCGCCGGTGCACCTCGAGTTCGGCGACGCGCTGAGCGCCGCCCTGACCGCGGACACCGAGGTGCGCCCCGACGACTCGCGCTATGGCCTGCGCGAGCACATGCGCAAGGCCTTCCTCACCTACGGCATCGAGCCGCCGAAATCGGCCGACCGCGAGACGGGCATCTGGGCGCATGCGCCCGGCGGGCTCAACTATGACCGGGTGCGCTTCGAGTCGATGCGGAGCGACAAGGACGAGGTCTTCCGCTTCCTGTGGGAAAACCGCAAGCTGCTCGAGGTGGAGCTGCGCAAGGGGGCGTTCACCGAGGTGCTCTCGGTGCGCCCCTGCGTGCGCGTGGGCCCGGACGGCTTCACGCTCCGCGAGACGGTGGCCGAGTACTATCAGGTCGCCCGCCTCACGCCCGCCGAGCTCGAGCGCGCCGGCATCCCGGTGCCGAAGAGCTACCTGGCGGCCCTCGAGGCAGGCGCGCCGCGCGGCGGCCGAGCGGCAGGCCAAGGCGCGGGAGGGCGCCGGGGACGACACTGCGCCGCCGGCCGGCGGCGGCGGGGGCCGTGACGCGGACGACGACGAGAGCCTGGCCACCACCCCGATCTACGGCGGCGGCGTGCTGATCTTCGACGAGTACGGGCGGCTCAAGTTCCACGTCCACAACGACGTGTTCCATGCGCGGCGCCAGGCGCGGCGGCTGAAATACCTCTGGGAGACCGGCCAGCTCGAGCCGGGGTTGCGCCAGGCGCGGCTACAGGCGGCGCGGCTGGCCACCTTGCACCGACTCCGCGCGCTGGACGCGCGGCGAGTGCCCGCGGAGGGCTGGTAGCCATGGCCACGTCGCCGAAGTCGGTGGAGATCCGCGGCTATCAGGTGGGCTTCGGGGACTGCTTTCTGCTGTCGTTCGTCTACTCGGACACGGACAAGCGGCACGTGCTGATCGACTTCGGGACCATGGAGCTGCCGACGCGCGGGACGCCGCGCAAGGCGGCCAAGGCCTCCGAGCACATGCCGCAGGTCGCGAGCCATATCGCGAAGGTGTGCGGCGGCAGCCTCACCGCCGTGATCGCCACCCATCGCCACGCCGACCACATCAGCGGCTTCGGCACGGACGGCACGAACGGGCAAGTCCGGCGAGATCATCAAGGCGCTGCAACCCGAAGGTCGTGATGCAGCCGTGGACGGAGGACCCGGAGGCGGCCAAGAACGCCACCAAGGCCACCAAGGACTCGCAGCGCACGCCCAAGAGCTTCGCCGCGGGCCTCACCGCCATGCACAATATCGCCGAGGCCATCTTCCAGCTCGCGGATAGCCGCCCCGCCTGGATGAGCCCCGCGCTGCAGAAAGAGCTCCGCTTCCTCGGCATGGACAATATCCGGAACAAGTCCGCGGTCGACAACCTCATCGCCATGGGCCAGGCCAAGGGAACGACGGCGGTGTGGGCGCATCACGGGTCGGACTCCGGGCTCGAGAAGCTCCTGCCCGGCGTGAAGGTCCACGTGCTGGGGCCGCCCGATCTCACCCAGACCGAGAAGATCCGGAAGATGCGGAAGACGGATCCGGACCAGTTCTGGCACCTCCTGGCCGGCCCGAAGTCGCTCCAGACGGCGGAGCCCCTGGCCAAGGGGCTGGGCAATGGCCACGCCGGCCGGGGCCACGGCGTGCCGCCCGAGGCGCGCTGGTTCCGCGACCGGCTCGAGCGCCTGCGCGCCGAGCAGCTCCTCCAGATCGTGCGCACCCTGGACGACCAGATGAACAATACCGAGCCTCATCCTCCTCTTCGAGGTGTTCGGCAAGAAGCTCCTCTTCCCCGGCGACGCCCAGATCGAGAACTGGAGCTATGCGCTGGCGGACGCGCCGGACGCCGCCAAGACCCGCGAGCTGCTCGCGGACGTGGACGTGTACAAGGTCGGGCACCACGGCAGCCTCAATGCCACGCCCAAGACGCTCCTGTGGGAAGACTTCAAGCGCCGGGGGAAGTCGGGGGCGCAGCGGCTGGTGACGCTGCTCTCGACCATGCCGGGCAAGCATGGGAAGGTGGCGAACAAGACCGAGGTCCCGCGCCGGCCCCTGCTGGCCGCGCTCAAGGCCGAGACGGCGCTGTCGAGCACCAACGACTTGCCGTTCGGGAAGAAGCCGACCTTCTGCTATCAGATCGACGTCACGCCCTGAGTGGGGCGGCGGTGAGCCGGCGCCGAGAAGAACGGCGCGCAGGGGGCTACTTCTAGCCGCGGGCGGGACCCGGCGCGGCGCCTGCGGCTCGAAGCGCTGATCCACCTGCTCGATCCGCTTGCCATCGGAGAGGAAGAAGCGCGCCGCCTGCTCCTGCGCGGCGCGCGCGATGTCGGCGACGTCGGGGAAAATGGTCCAGGTGAGAAAGCCGTGGGGATTGCGGAATCGCTCCGGCAGCTTCCCCGCGTCGAGCTCGTGGTGGTACACGCTGCTCCAGAGGTAGAGATCGCCGGATCGCAGGATGCTATCCGTGGTCGGGTTGGGCACGGTGCGATCGCCGACGGCCCACTGCACCAGCACGGTGCGCGGCGGCCCCAGCGGCGCCTGGAGCAGATAGGGCGCGAAGGCCACGGGGTTCGCCGACTGGTTCAGCCACTCCACGCGATCGAAGAAATCCTGGATCTCCAGCGCGCCCGGCGCGGGCTGCTTCACCGGCGGCTCGGCGAAGGTCGGGATGGACTCGGCGAAGTCCTTCTCGCCGTTCATGAGCGAGGGATTGCGCGCGGTCAAGGTCCGGATGACGCGGGGCCGGAAGGCGCCCGCCTGGCGCGCGATCTCGACGATGGGCCCGCCCGGCACATTGAGCACACCGAGGCGGATTCGAGGCTCCACCACCATGAGCAAGGTGCCGTAGATGCCGCCGAAGGACTGCCCGAGGTAGTGGAGCCGCTCTCGGTCCAGGTCCGGCCGGCCGTCTCCGTCCACGTCGATGCCGCGCCGGATCGCGCGGACGAGCTGCATCAGATCCGCCACCGTCTGCTTGAGCCCGTCGCGCGAGGACACCATGGCCAGCGGCGTGCCCGGGAGCGTGCTCACGCCCTCGTCGAGGTCGATCTTGCCGTCCTCGTTGCGGTCCATGCCGCGGCCGCCGGAGGGCAAGGTCACCAGGGGCCCGTCAGCGCGCGCGACGGTGAGGGTGCCCTCGGGCCCCGCGCCGTGGCCCACCACGTTGATCGCGACCGTGGCGAATCCGTGGCGCGCCAGCGTGCCCGCCACCAGGGGCGCGATGACGTGGCGGTCATTGGTGAAGCCATGCCCGAATATCACCACCGGCCAGCCGCCCGCGGGCTTCTGCCCCTCGGGGAGAAAGACCGTGAGGTGAATGTCCTCCTCGGTCGCCGGCGCGCGCATCGGCCTCGCCGTGGCGACCGGGGGCATATGCCGGTCCGCGGACAGGAAGGACGGGCTCCGGTAGCGACCGAACGCGATGGTCTTCACCTCGGTGGGCGGCAGGAGATCCAGCGCGAGGGGAATCACGTCGCCCAGGAGCATGCCGCTGGTGGCGACGTGGCGCTGGAGCTCGATCGACCGGAGCCCGGCGCGCGGATACACCGAGGCGCCGCCCCCCGGCGCCAGATCGAAGGTCACCGCGGGCTCCGGCCGCGCCTCCAGCACCGCACGCATGCGCTCGAGGTCGGCCGTCACCGACTGCGTGGTGAACAGCGCGAGCGCGGCGACGTCGGCGCGCTTCACCCTCGCGCCCAGCAGCGCGCGGGCGATCCGCGCGTCCACCGTATGCGGGTGATCGGTTTGCTCGCGCGGCTTGACGAGGTCCGCCGAGACCTGGAGGCGCCGCCGCTCCGCGTCCGCCACTTTCGTGGTCACCACGATGGCATAGAGCCGGCCCTGGAGGAGCGCGCGCTCGGGGCGGGCGTAGAGCACCTTGCGCTCCCCATCCCAGACGAATTGCCCCAGCCCGATCGGCGAGGCCATGGGCTCGGGAGTGAGCGGCAGGATGAACGCGGCCTCGCGCGTGACGCTCTCGACCGTGATGGGCGCGTCGAAGGTGAGCGCGATGCGGGGGTGCACGGAGAAGCCGTCGAGCTGGTTGAGGAGCGCGATCTCGTCACAGCCGGACGGATCCACCGGGCAGCTCGGCTCCGGCAGCGCGACGCGGCGGCCCGTGCGCTGGGCGGGATCCGCGACGGTATAGCGGTCGTTGGGGAAGACCGCGGTGACCTGGGCGGCCCCGGCAGGTGACCCGACACCCGCCCAGGCCGACACGGCGAGCAGCGCACCGGCGACGAGGGCTAGCCGCCGCGCGGCGCGACGCCGGACTAGCGCGCGGGGCGCCAATTACCCCCCGTCCCTACTTCGGGGGCTGCGGCGGTCCGGGGGGCGGCACCAGCGGCCCGCGACGCGCCGGGCGGTTCGCGGCCTGGTAGGCGCCGACCACCACGTCCAGCTCCGTCGGCTTGCCTTCGCGCCACACCTTGAGCTTCACGGTGCGCCCCACCGGCGTGCTCGAGATGATGCGCTGCAGGTCGCGCGGGCCATCGACCGTGGTGCCGTCGATGGCGAGCACCACGTCATTCGCCTTCACACCGCCCTGATCCGCGGGCTGACCGGCCACGACCTGGCGGATCATCACGCCCTTGGTCTCGGTGAGGCCGAGCTTCGGCATCTCGTCCTCGGCGACCTCGGTGATGGAGACGCCCAGCCACCCCCACTCCACCTTGCCCTTCTCGGCGAGCTGGGGCAGGAGGCCCTTCACCAGGTTGATGGGGATCGCGAACCCGATGGTCCCGTTGCGCGCGGCCATGCTGTTCACGCCGACGATCTCGCCCGCCATGTTCACCAGCGGCCCGCCGGAATTGCCGGGATTCACCGCGGCGTCGGTCTGGATGAAGTCGAAGCCGGGGGCGGCCACGTCGAGCGGCGCGCCCTTGCGGCTCACGATGCCGAAGGACACGGTTTGCTCGAGGCCGAAGGGATGGCCCAGGGCGAGGACGAACTCGCCCACCCGGAGCCGGTTCGAGTCGCCGAGCAGCGCCACGGGCAATCCGGTGGCGTCGATCTTCACCAGGGCCAGGTCCACGCGATTGTCGAACCCGACCACGCGGCCCGCGAAGCGGCGGCCGTCGGAGAGCTGGATCTGGATGCGCTCGGCCTCCTCCACCACATGCGCATTGGTCACGAGATAGCCGTCCTGGCGAATGATGAAGCCCGAGCCCGAGGCCCGGCGCTCGTCGGGATTCGGCTGGCCCGGCATGGGCACGCCCGGAGCGGAGTCAGGATCCGCGGGGCGGCGCACCCGTACCTGCACCAGCGCCGGCTTCATCCGCTCGGCGAGGCCGTTCATGAAGTCATTGAGCCGCTGGATATCCGCCGGCGCGCTGGCGCCCGGGCTCTCCGTGAAGTAAGGCTGCTGCGCCGCGACCGGGCCCGAAAGGCCGGGGACGACGAGCAGGGCGAAGGCGAGCAGGACGAGCAGGACACGGCGAGGGAACAGAGCCATGAAGAACCTCCTCAACTACCGATCAGTATACCGCAGGGCGCAAGTTGGGGTCGGCGCGGCTAGCCGCGCAGCCGTTGCGCGGCCAGCGCCAGCGTGGCGCCCGCGGGCGAGCGCACCGCCTGGGCGGAGAGCGAGACGATGGCGCGGGTGGCGCAGTCACGCCAGCTCTGCGCCCGCTTCGTCACCGCGTCGCCCGGCGGCGCTTGCTCGGCCAGCGCGAGCAGCGCCAGCGCCATCTCGCCATTGCCCGTGATCGGCGTGAACGCGCCCTGCCCCTGCCCGCTCGGCCGGGCGGGAGCGAGGGGCTCGGCGTCGAGGAAGGCGCCGGCACGGGCATCCCAGCGGCGCGCGATGGTCCAGTCGGCGGCGCGCGCGGCCCAGTCGTACAGGGCGGGGTCCCCGGCAACCCGATACGCGTCGAGCGCCGCTACGACCGCCAGGGCCTGGTCGCGCAGCAGGCCGCGCGGCCCGGCCGCGTCGGGGGCGTCGAGACGATGCGGGACGACGCCATCCGGCGCGGCGACGACGAATTCGAGCGGCGGGAGGGACGGCGGGCCCGCGGAGCCCGCCGCCGCCCCAGCGCCGTCCGTCGCGCCGGCCATCAGGCGGGCCGAGGCCAGCGCCGCGCCCGCGTCCGCGAAGCGGCGCGTGTCCAGCTCCGCGTCGGGCTGGGCGGCAATGCTCGCGTACGGGCGGCCGGCCGCGTCCACCAGGCGCGCCCGCGCATGCGCCAGCGCGCGCCGCGCGACCTTCTCATACTCGGCTTCGCCGAGGGTGGCTCGCCGCCTCGAGAAAGAGGCGGATCAGCGCGGCCTGGTCGAGCGTCACCTTCTCGGTGTGGGGGCCGGACCAGTCCTCGGCCGCGCCGTAGCGGAAGAAGGCGCCGTCCTCGGGATCCACCAGATGCTGCGCGATGGCGTCGAGCGCCGCGCGGGCGATAGACTCGAGCGCCGCGTCGGGCCGCCGCCGCGACTCGCGCAGGAGGAGGGTCACCGCGTCGGGCTCGGGATGCTTGGGCGCGCCGCCGAAGCCGCCGTGCTCGCGATCGGCGCGGTGAACGAGACGCGCGACGACCTCGGCCACGAGGGCGCCGGGTGACGCCGCCGCGGGCGGCGCGCTCGGCCGACCCGGCGCCGGCGCGGGCCGCGGGCGCGGAGCGGGACGGCGCCCGTCGCGCAAGTCGGCGGCCGCCGCGTCGAGGAGACCGAAGAGCTGGGTGGGCGAGAGAAAGGTCCCGCCGCGAAGGAAGTCGCCCTCGGCCGTGAGCAGCGCCGTGGTCGGCAGGCCGCCCAGATGATAGCGTCCGTAGACGTCGGGCCGCGCATCGGCGTCCACCCGCACCGGCACCGCGACCTCGGCCACCCGCGCGGCCACGCCGGGATCGTCCCAGGTCTCCGCGTCCATGCGATGGCAGGCGCCGCACCAGCGCGCGGTGAGGGCGAGCAGCAGCGGCCGGCCGGTGTCGCGCGCGCGCGCGAAGGCGGCGTCGCCCCAGTCCTCCCAGCGCAGGGCCACCGCGCGGGCCCGCCGCCTAGCGGTTCACTTCGCGGAGCAGATGCCCCAACTCGGGGATGATGAGCTTCTCCAGCGCGAGGCGACAGGCATGCGGCGAGCCGGGCAGCGAGAAGACCAGCCGGCCCTGGACGACGCCGGCCTGCGCGCGCGACATCATGGCGGCGGCGCCCACCTCCTGATACGAGAGCATGCGGAAGAGCTCGCCGAATCCCGTGATGCGCTTGCTCAGGATGGACTCCACCGCCTCGAAGGTGGAGTCGCGCGAGGTGATGCCGGTGCCGCCGGTGAGGATGAACACCTGGTGATCGGGCTTGGCGAGCCCCTCGCGGATCACCGCCACCACCTGGGCGGGCTCGTCGCGCACGATGGCGTGGCCGACCACGGCTTGCCCCGCCGCCGTGAGCAGCTCGCGAATGAGATTGCCGCTGGTGTCGTCCTGGGCGTCTTGGAGTCGGAGATGGTGAGGACGAAGCAGCCCGCCGTCTTCCCGCCGGTGCGGCGATGCTCCTGCGCGACCTGATCGGGCTTCACGTCCGCCATGGGCTCGCCGGGGGCGCCGTCACTCCACCCGCTCGAGGTAGATGGCGCCGCTCTCCACGCTGGCCGTGTAGCGGGGCACGCCCTCGCCCGGGATGGTCATGCAGACGCCCGAGCGCAGGTCGAACTCCCAGCCGTGGAGCGGGCAGCTCAGGATATCGCCCTCGATCCAGCCATCGCAGAGATTGCCCCCCTGATGCGGGCACTCGTTCCCGATGGCGAGGATCTCGTCGCTGCGCCGGTAGAGGACCACGTCCTCGCCGTTGACCGTGACGAGGGTCGGCGTGAGGAGCGGCAGCGCGGCGACGTCGAGGACTTTGGTCTTCATCGGACGCGATAGGCCTCGTCCAGCAGCTCGACGATGTGGAGCACCTGGATGGGCCGGGCGCCGCCCTCGAGGCCCTGCTGGATCTGGATGATGCAGCCGGGATTGGCGGTGACCACCGCGTCCGCCCCCGTGGCGCGGATATTCTCGATCTTGCGGCGCTGCAGCTGCCCGGCCATCTCCGGCTGGGTCAGGTTATAGGTGCCCGCGGAGCCGCAGCACCAGTCGGCCTCGCGCAGCTCCTTCACGGTGAGCCCCGGGATCTGGTAGAGCAGCGCGCGCGGCTCCTTGCGGATCTTCTGCCCATGGGCCACGTGGCAGGGATCGTGGTAGGTGACGGTGCGCGCGAGCGGCCGGAGCGGCCCGCGCAGCGGCTCGCGCGCGAGAAACTCGGAGATGTCGCTCACCCGCTCCGCGAAGCGCCGCGCGCGCTCGGCCCAGACGGGATGGCCGGCCAGGAGCGTCCCGTAGGCCTTCATGTGGGCGCCGCAGCCCGAGGTGTTCACCACCACCTGCTCCACCCCGGCGGACTCGAAGGCCATGATGGTCTTCTTCGCCAGCTCGAGCGCGGTGTCGTGCTCGCCGGCATGCGCATGCAAGCGCGCCACAGCAGGACTGCGCACGCGGCGCGACGACCTCCACGCCGTTGCGCGCCAGCACGCGCGCCGTCGCGCGATTGTGCGGGCCGAAGGCCACCTGCTGGACGCAGCCGGTGAGGAGACCGACGGTCGCGCGCTTGACGCCCTCGGCCGGCGTGACCACGGGCAGCGGCCTGCGGGCGGCGGCGGCCGGGATGGCGGGGAGTAGCGGCTCCCAGCTCGCCAGGGGCCCCGGCAGGAGGCGCAGGATCCCGGAGGCGCGCACGAGGCGCTGGAGCCCGCTCACCTGATAGATCCGCAGCCCCGCCGCCGCGAGCGACAGAAGGCGGGGATGCGGCAGCAGCACGGAGAAGTTGACCCAGCGGAAAAGCCGGCGCAGGAGGCCGCCGGGGCGCTGCCGCTCGATGTCGGCGCGCGCGGCTTCGATGAGCTGCCCATAGGGCACGCCGGAGGGGCATA
This sequence comes from uncultured Candidatus Rokubacteria bacterium, assembly GCA_963733725.1. GTDB lineage: Bacteria > Methylomirabilota > Methylomirabilia > Rokubacteriales > CSP1-6 > DASRWT01. The sequence continues at coordinate 28,010 of CAVTFC010000014.1, forward strand.
CCGTCTCGCAGGCGCGGCAGCCGAGGCAGAGATCCAGATGGGCGACGGTGGAGTCGGTGAGGCCGATGCGCCCCTCCGCCATGGACTTGATGAGGAAGATCCGTCCGCGCGGCGAATCCATCTCGGTGCCGAGAATGGAAAAGGTCGGGCAGTAGGCGAGGCAGAGGCCGCAGTGGACGCACTGGTTCACGCCCTCGACGTCGTGCCCGTGCAGGAGCAGCGGCCCCGCGGCGGGCGCCGTCTCCGTTCCATGCGCCATGCGCTCAGATCCCTCCCACGAAACGCCCCGGATTGAGAGTGCCGCGCGGATCCAGCTCGGCCTTGAGCCGGGCCATGATCCGATGCGGGGCGCCGGGCGGGTCCCAGACCGGCACCCGCTCCTTCACCGCGAGCGGCGCCCACTCGAGCATCGCATGCCCGCTCGCCGCGTGCACGAGCGCGCGCCAGTCGCCCAGCGCCGCCGCCACCGAGGTGGCCGCGATGGCCCCCCGCCGCCCGGGCCCCCGCTGCTCGAGCCCCCACTCCTCGAGCCAAGCACGGCGGTCACGATACCCAGGCCGGCATGGGCGCTGAAGGCGGCGGCGAGGCCGTGGCGCCGCGCCACGTCGCCGCCCGACTCCACGAGCTCGGCCACCTGGGTGGGCAGCACGCCCCACTTCATCACCGCGGTGACCTCGGGGAGGGCGGTGCGCGGCAGCGCGCCGGCGGCCTGCCAGAGGGCGTCGCGCGCGGCGCCGTCCAGCACGCGCGTGTCCACGCGGGCGCCCGCGCCCAGCATCTTCGGCAGCTCGACGCATTGCCACTCCACCTGCTCCGCGATGCCGTCGAAGCCGATGAGCAGCGCGGCGCCCTCGCGCCCGCCGGGGTCGAGCGCGCGGAGCGCCTCCGGATCCACGAGGTCGAGCGCGGAGGGAATGAGGTCCGACGCCATCAAGGTCCGCGCGCCGGCCCCGGCGTCCTTCACGCGCTCGAAGCGCGCCAGCACGAGCCGGTCCGTGTCGGGGCGCGGGCGCAGCTTGAAGGTGGCCTCGACGACGACGCCGAGCGTGCCGTAGGAGCCGATGACGAGCTTGGGGAGATCGTAGCCCGCCACGTTCTTCACGACCTTGCCGCCGCCGCGCACGACGGAGCCGTCGGCCAGGACCACGGTGAGGCCGATGAGCAGATCGCGCATGGTGCCGTAGAGGTGCCGCCGCGGCCCCGACGCATTGCTGGCCACGATGCCGCCCAGCGTCCCCTCGCGCGCATTGGGCGGATCCAGCGACAGCCACTGACCGCGCCGGCCGAGCGCCTCCTGGAAGGCGCCCAGCGTGAGGCCGGCCTCGGCGGTGGCGGTGAGGTCGCCCGGCTCATGCTCGATCAGCCGGTCGAGGCGCTTGAGCGACAGCACGAGGCCCGGGCGCGCGGGCGGCAGGCCCACCGACATCCGCGTGCCGCCGCCCCAGGGCGTGACGGGCATGCCCTCCTCGCCGGCGAGGACGAGCAGCGCGCCGACCTCTTCCTTGGTGGCGGGGAAGACCACCGCCTCGGGCGTGCGGCCCTCGAGGACATAGGGCGAGCACTCGATGCCGGTGAGCACGTGGCGCTCGCCGACGATGGCGGTCAGCCGTCGCGCGAGGTCGGAATCCACGAGGGGGATGTGCCACGCCCCGCGCTAGAAGCGCTGGGCGAGGCCTTTCTCTTCGATGGGGTGCGGGCGATACGCGATGCCGGCCTCGCCGCAGGCCTTGCGGCTGGGGAAGATCTTGCCGGGATTGCAGAGCCCGGTGGGATTGAAGGCGCGCCGGAGCCGGTACATGCAGTCGATGTCGGCCTCGGAGAAGATCAGCGGCATGTAGTCCGCCTTCTCGAGCCCGATGCCGTGCTCGCCGGAGATGGAGCCGCCCACCTCGGCGCAGACCTTGAGGATCTCGCCGCCCGCCGCCACCACCCGCGCCTCCGCGCCCGGCTCGCGGGGATCGTAGAGGAGGTTCGGGTGGAGATTGCCGTCGCCGGCGTGGAAGACATTGCCGACGCGGAGGCCGTGCGCGGCCGCGATCTCGTTCACCCGCCGCAGCACATAGGGCAGCTTGGTCCGCGGGATCACGCCGTCCATCACCATGTAGGCGGGGGAGATGCGGCCGAAGGCGCCGAAGGCGGACTTGCGCCCCTTCCAGAGCAGCTCGCGCTCCGCCGCGTCGCGGGCCACGCGCACGTCGCGCGCGCCGGCCTCGCGGCAGGCCTCCATGATGCGCGCGGCCTGCTCGTCCATGCCCGCGGCGAGCCCGTCCACCTCGATGAGGAGCGCGGCGGCGGCGTCACGCGGATAGCCGCAGCCGAAGGCGTCCTCGACCGCCTCGATCGTGAGGCTGATCGATCATCTCCATCGCGGCGGGGATGAGCCCGCGCGCGATGATGGCCGTCACCGCGGCCGAGCCCTGGTCCACCTCGTCGAAGACCGCCAGCACGGTCTTCACCGCCTGGGGCTTCTTCATGATGCGGACGATGATCTTGGTGGCGATGCCGAAGGTGCCCTCGGAGCCCACGAAGAGCCCGGTGAGGTCATAGCCCTGCGGGTCGCGGGTCTTGCCGCCGATCCAGACCAGCTCGCCGTCGGGGAGCACCACTTCCAGCCCGAGCACGTGGTTGGTGGTGACACCGTACTTGAGCGTGTGAGGCCCGCCCGAGTTATTGGCGATATTGCCGCCGATGGTGCAGGCCTGCTGGCTGGAGGGATCCGGCGCGTAGTAAAAGCCCTGCGGGCCCACCGCCCAGGAGAGGTGCAGGTTGACCAGCCCCGGCTCCACCACCGCGAGCTGGTTCGCGTAGTCCACTTCCAGCACGCGGTTCATCCGCATCAGCGAGATGACGAGGCCGCCCTCGGCGGGGAGACAGCCGCCGGAGAGCCCGGTGCCGGCGCCGCGGGCCACGAACGGCATGTGCTCCCGCTGGGCCAGCTTGACGAGGGCGGAGACGTGCTCGGCTGATTGCGGGAAGACCACGAAGTCGGCGAGGGCGCGGAAGAGGGTGAGCCCGTCGGACTCGTAGACCAGCAATTCCTCGGGGTCGGAGAGCACCGCCCCCTTGCCGAGGAGGTGCTCCATCTCGCGGCGCAGGGCCTGCTTCCGCGCGTCGGTCAGAGCGGGCATGCGGTGAGTATAACTCCCACGGAGGGGTGATGGCGACTCGGGATCGGGCTACTCCGCCAGCCACACCACGTCGAGTTGCTGGTTCAGGAAGTGGCTCGGCGTAACGATCCAGCCGCGCACCTTGGAGTTGTGCACGACGATGCGGTGCCATTGCAGCGTGTAGATGTAGTGGGCCTCCTCGTCGAGCAGGCGCTTCTCCAGCGCCCGCAGCAGCCGCTTGCGCTCCTCCGGATCCACCGCGCGCGTCTGTTTGATGAAGAGGTCATCCCAGACGGGATCCTTGTAGCGAGCGTAGTTGTTGTCCGAGATCCCGGTGGACTGGAACTTCTGCAGGTCGGTGTCGGGCTCGACGACGAAGCCGCAGTTGGCGTCGCTGGCCACGTCGAAGTCTCCGCGCCGCAGCATCGCCACGTGGGCCGAGGCCTCGATCACCTCCTGCTTCACGTTGAGCCCGATCTGCCGCCACTGGTCGATCAGCCAGATCGCGACCGGCTCGTAGGGCTGGGGGATGCCGCGGTTCTTGAAGGTGAAGGAGAAGCCGTCGGGGACGCCGGCCTCCCGCAGGAGCCGGCGCGCCTCCGCGCGGTTGGCGGCGATGTCACGGCCGTAGCCGGCCAGCTTCTCGAGCTCCACGGGAGGCGTGGCCCAGGGCGTGCCCGGCACCTGGATGCCCGCCACCTCCTTGACCACGGCGATGCGCGACAGGTTCTTCGAGCCCTCGTAGCGGTCGAGCGCCAGGGTGAGCGCCCGGCGGACGCGCTTGTCGTCCCAGGGCTTGCGCTCGTGGTTGAAGACTGCCAGCGAGATGCAGTCCCAGGGGCTCTCCTGCACGGTGACCCGCGGGCCCAGGGCCTGCACGAGCGCGTCACGGTCGGCGGGGGTGAAGCTTCGGAACTGGATGTGCGCCCGCTCGGCCCGGATCGCCGCCACCTGCGCGGAGGACGAGCCCATGAAGATGGCCCGGTACCCGTCGAGATAGGGCTTGCCCTTGTCCCAGTAGTCGGGGTTCTTCTTGGCCACGACGTGCGAGCCCTTCACGTGCTCGACGAACTTGAACGGGCCCGTGCCCATCACGTTCGTCTCGTGCCAGCGGGGCTCCTTGGCGAGGACGTCCGCCTTGAAGATCCAGTTGAACGGCGAGGCGAGGTTGATCAGGAAGGAGGACTCCGGCCACTTGAGCCGGAACACGATCGTGTGCGGGTCGGGCGCCTCGATCGCCTCCACCGCCTGGTAGGCTCCCTTGCGCATGGAGATCAGCGCGGCCCCCGGGAAGACGATCTTGTCGTAGCTCGCCTTGACGTCGCGCGAGGTCATCACGGTGCCGTCGTGGAACTTGACACCCGGGCGCAGCTTCAAGGTGTAGATCGTCCCCTCCGGCGAGATCGTCCACGACTCGGCGAGGCTGGCCACCGGCCGCGTGCCGGTGCGATCGGTAGGATCCATGCTCAGCAGCGTGTTGTAGAACGGCGCGAAGGGGTGGACCAACCCGAAGGTCCCCTCCCGGTGGCCATCGTAGGAGGGCGGCTCGGAGGGGACCAGGAAGATCAGCTCTCCACCGTAGCGCGGACGTTGCTGGGCGTCCGCCGGCGCCGCGGCGAGCAGGGCTGAGGAGAGGGCGACTACGATCGAAAGCCAGGTGGCTCGGATCATGGCTCACCTCCGGGAAATCAGTCGTCGCAGGGCGTTCGCGGGCGCCTCAGAAGGTCGTTTCGAGAAATGGCTCCCCGAGTAGGACTCGAACCTACAACCCTCCGGTTAACAGCCGGATGCTCTACCATTGAGCTATCGGGGAGTGACGACCGCCGGATTCAACCGGGACCTTTTATATATCACAGGCTTGCAATCCGGCCAAGCCGGTGAGCTAGATCGAGCGCCCGCCGTCCGGATCCTCGCCCGCCACCGCGGCCTGAAGCTTCACTCGCTCTTCCCACGCCGACTGCCCGGGATGCTCGTCGAAGCCCAGCCGCGGTCCGCGCCGCGCTGTGGATCCGGTAGTGATCCCATGCGTTCATCAGCTCGACGGCGAGCCAGGAGGCCACCACCACCAGCCCCGCCCAGAAGAACACGCTCTGAATGACCTGGGTGTACATGCCTCAGGCTACCCCATCTCCTTCCGGCCCTCGAGGGCCTTGCTCAGCGTCACCTCGTCGGCGTACTCGAGATCGCCGCCCACCGGCAGGCCGCGCGCGATGCGCGTGATGCGCAGCCCGAGCGGCTTCAGCAGCTTGGCGAGATAGATCGCGGTGGCCTCGCCCTCCACGCTCGGGTTGGTGGCGAGGATGACCTCGTCCACCGTCTCGCCGTCGAGCCGGTGGAGCAGCTCGCGCACGCGGATGTCCTCCGGGCCGATGCCATCGAGCGGCGAGAGCGCGCCCATCAGCACGTGGTAGCGGCCCTTGAACTCGCCGGTACGCTCCACCGCGAGCAGGTCATTGGGCTCCTCGATCACGCAGAGGCTCCGCGCGTCGCGCGCGGGGTCGCTGCAGATGCGGCAGGGGTCCTCCTCGGTGACGTTGAAGCACCGCGAGCAGTGCACGATGCGGGTCTTGAGCGCGGTGAGGGCGGCGGAAAGCTCGCCCACCTCGTCGGCCGGCCGCTTGAGGAGAAAGAAGGTCATCCGCTGGGCGCTCTTCGGGCCCACGCCGGGGAGCTTCTGCAGCGCCTCGATGAGGCGGGCCACCGGCTCGGGGTAGTACGCCATCACATCCCGAGGCCGGGGATCTTGAGCCCGCCCGTGAGCTTGCCCAGCTCGGCCTGCATCATCTCCCGCGACTTGCGCAGCGCCTCGTTGCAGGCGGCGAGGACGAGATCCTCGAGCATCTGGCCGTCCTCGGGATTGATGACTTCCTTGTCGATCTTGATGGACACGATCTCCTGCTTGCCGTTGGCGACCACGGTGACCATGCCGCCGCCGGCGGTGGCGTCGACCAGCCGCTTGGCCGCCTCCGCCTGCATGGCCTCCATCTGCGCCTGCAGCTTCTGCGCTTCCTTCATGATATTGCCGAAGCCCTTCACTGAGGGTCTCCTTCCTGGGGCGCGGGCTCGTCGGGGATCCGCGGCCGCACCGCCACCACCTCGCCGCCGAACGCGGCGAGCGCGGCCTGCACCGCGGGATGCGCGAGGGCGCCCGCGCCGGGGGTCGCCTCCGCGCTCAGCTCCATGCGCCGCGCGCCGGCCACGTGCTGCTCGATGGCCTGGTTGACGAGATCACGATTGGCTCGGTCGGCGAGCATCTCCTTGTGGAACCCGCTGGCCACCATGCTCACGGCCAGCGTGCCGTCGCGCACGGCGATGGGCGTGGCGTGCTGGAGCACCGAGCCCAGCAGCGCCTTGCGCGCGAGCACCGCGCGCCACCACGCGCTGCCAGGCCTCGTCCAGGTCGCCGCTGGGCGCGGCGGGCGGCCCGGCGGCGGGCCCGCGGCCCCGCTCGGTGGCGAGCTCACGCGGCGGCGGCTCGTCACTGTCCACTCGCCGAGCGGGCGCGCTCGACCCCAGCGGCGGCGGCGCCGGACGCGGAGGTGCGGCGGCGGGGCCGCCGCCACCCGCGAGCGGGGGGCGCGTGTCCGCGCCGGGCAGGTTGCCCTGGGTGGACTGCGGCCGCGCGGGGACCACGCCGCCCCCGCCGGCGCGCAGCCGCCGCTCGGCGTCTTCGACACGGGCGATGAGGGCGTCGATCGATTGCGTCTGCGGCCGGCGCGCCGCGCGCACGGCGCCCACCTCCAGCTCCACGCGCGGATAGGGCGAGCGGCGCATCTCCGCCTGGCTCTCCAGCAGCACGCGGAGGAGATAGACGAGATCGTCCACGCTCGCCGGCTCGGCGACGGTGGCCAGCTCCTGCGCCTCAGCGGGCGTGAGCTCGGCGGGCGGAGCGGCCGGCGCCACCTTCATCACCAGGAGCCGGCGCAGCATCTCCACCACGTCGCGGCAATACCCCTCGAGGTCTTCCCCCTGGCTCGCGGCGCGATCGATGGCTTCCAGCGCCGCCGCGCTGTCGCGCCCGAGCAGCGCGGCGGCCAGCGCGCGCACCTGCACCGGCGAGGAGGCGCCCAGCAGCCGGGCCACGCTGCCCTCGTCGAGCCGGCCCTCGCCATAGGCGATGGCGGCGTCCAGCAGCGAGAGCGCATCCCGCAGGCTGCCCTCCGCCGCTCGCACCAGGAGCGGCAGCGCGGCCGCGTCGAAGGCCACGCCCTCCTGGGTGAGGATGTCGGTGAGCTGGCGCGTGAGGAGATCCGCCGGGATGGGGCGGAAGTCGAAGCGCTGGCAGCGCGAGAGCACGGTGGCGGGAATCTTCTTCGGATCCGTGGTGGCCAGGACGAAGACCACGTGCGGGGGCGGCTCCTCCAGCGTCTTGAGGAAGGCGTTGAAGGCCGGGCCCGAGAGCATGTGGACCTCGTCCACGATGTAGACCTTGAAGCGGCCGCGCGCGGGCGAATACTTCACGTTCTCTCGAAGAGTTCGGATCTCCTCGACGCCGTTATTGCTGGCGGCGTCGATCTCGAGCACGTCCACCGGGGCGCCGGAGACGAAGTCGAGGCAGGAGGGGCACTTGCCGCAGGCCTCGGGCTCGCTGGAGCGCGCGGTGCAGGCCAGGGCCTTCGCGAGCAGGCGCGCGGTGGTGGTCTTGCCGACGCCCCGCGGGCCGGTGAACAGATAGGCGTGGGCGACCCGCCCGCTCGCCAGCGCATTGCGCAGCGTGCGGGTGACCGCTTCCTGACCGACGACGGCATCGAAGACCTGCGGCCGCCACTTTCGAGCGAGGACCTGATACATCAAAAGACCGTGCACCCCCAATCGAAACGTCCATACCGCGATCTCCGGCTGAAACCTGCTCCGGTCAGGTACTCCCACGGCACTCGGGAGGGATGCCTTACCGTTGCTCCCTTCCGGGCCTGGCGGGGTTCGGCACTTCCCGTCGCGTGGGGCCCAACCCTCAACGCCGTCCCATCCGGCTCATTCGACACGAGCGCCCCTCAAGGGGGAATTCAACCCCGCTGTAGCGGATTGCGGGTTACAGGGCACCGCTACCTCCCCGTCTAGCACGGCCAAGTCAAAGAATTGGCGGAGGGGGTGGGATTCGAACCCACGGTACAGTTGCCCGTACACGGCATTTCCAGTGCCGCACCTTCGGCCACTCGGCCACCCCTCCACACGACTCCGGCCACCACGACGCTTCTGCGACTCGGACAAAAATGGCGGAGGGGAGAGGATTTGAACCCCCGAGGGGCTTGCGCCCCTATCCGCTTTCGAGGCGGACGCCTTCAACCGGGCTCGGCCACCCCTCCGCATAGACGTATCCCGACAGGAATGCCAAGTTACCCTAGCCAAGCGCTTCCTGTCCATTGCAGCCTGGACGGGAGGTGTCGGCCGCTCCGGGAGGGACGGAAAGGGCGAGCAGGTGCGCGTTCTACTCGGTAGGTCTTCCTCGATCGACCTGGGCCGCCCCCGCGCGGACCTTCTCCCGGGTGCGCTCAAGCCCCGACGTGACCTGCGCCTTGGTCTTGTCGAGGAAGGTCTCGGACGTCTGTTGCACCGTCCGGAGCAGCTCGTCGACCTTGTCCCGGCCCGGAATCGCGTTGCCTTTCACGTACTCCTGAAGAGAATCACGGTACTTCCACACCAACAGCCCACCAACGATTGCTCCGACGAGAAGTCCCAGCATGTGTGTCCTCCTTGGCGTTTCGACTCACCCACCGTAGAGCATCTACCGTGCCAGACCGAGGCGGAAGCCGCGATCAGGGCTGCTTGCGCATCGCGGCGGCGGGATCGAACGTGGTCGTGCCCACCCAGCCCGTCTCGGAGACGTCCACCGTGACGCCGTCCGGGCCCGTGTACTTGACCTCGACGTTCGCGTAGCGGTTGCTGCCGCCCACCCCGAGGGCGGTGTTGATGTCGTCGCGCAGCGGCGCCCCGACCGCGGCGAGCTTCTCGGCGATCTCCTCGAGGCTCTCCACCTGGAAGCCGAAGTGATGGATGCCGGTCCAGTCCTTGCCGCGCTCGACGCCGGCCACCGCGTCGTTCTTGAACTTGAGGATGGCGAGGTTCAGGTCGCCGTCGGTGAGGAAGAAGCCGCGCGTGTTGGGGTTGTCGATCTTGCCGACCTCCTTCATCCCGAACACGTCGATGTAGAAGCGGGCGGTGGCGTCCGGATCCTGCGTGGTGAGCGCGATGTGCTTGATCTTCGCCATGGCCGGCTCTCCTCTGGGTCGCTAGTGCCGCTTGGTCTGGAAGAATTCGCGGAGCAGCGCGGCGCTCTCCTCGCCGCGCACGTCCCCGCGCACCGTTGCCTGGTGATTCAGCCGCGCGTCCTCGAGCAGCCGGTACAGCGTGCGCGCCGCGCCCGCCTTGGGATCGGGCGCGCCGTACACCACGCGCGCGACTCGCGCCAGCACCGCGGCGCCGCAGCACATGGCGCAGGGCTCCACGGTGGCGTAGAGCGCCGCGTCGCCGAGCCGATAGTTGCCCATCACCTGCGCGGCCGCGCGCAGCGCGAGGATCTCCGCATGCGCAGTGGGATCTTTCAGGCCGATGGGTTGGTTGTGACCGCGGCCGATCACGCGGCCGTCGAGCACCACGACTGCGCCCACCGGCACCTCGCCCGCGGCCAGGGCGGCCCGAGCTTCATCCAGCGCCAGGCCCATGAACCGATCGTCCTCGGGCTCGCTCATCGTTGGCTCTCGAATCTTCCACTCTCGCCGGAGCATCGAGTGAGCAGGAGGACGGTTTCCCGCCCCCCTGCTCCCGAATGGTGCGCCCTAGAGGAGTCGAACCTCTGGCCTTCGGATTCGTAGTCCGACGCTCTATCCAACTGAGCTAAGGGCGCGTCTGGCGGAGAGGCCGGGATTCGAACCCGGGACAGAGGTTTTGCCCCTGTAACCGCTTAGCAGGCGGCTGCCTTCGGCCGACTCGGCCACCTCTCCAACAGTAAAGCCCACCGAGTATAAGGCATTATACCGGCGGGAGGATACCCCATGAGTCGGATGCGCCAACTCTTCCGCGACGCCTGGGCCATCGCCCGGCCCTACTGGTTCTCCGAGGACCGGTGGGCCGGGCGCGGGCTGCTGGTCGCGGTGATCGCGCTCAATCTCGGCATCGTCTTCATCAACGTGCTCCTGAACAAGTGGAACAACGCCTTCTACAACTCGCTCCAGGACAAGGACTACGCCGCCTTCGTCACCCAGCTCCTCAAGTTCACCTATCTCGCCGGGGCCTATATCGTGGCCGCGGTGTACCAGCTCTACCTCAACCAGATGCTCCAGATCCGCTGGCGGCGCTGGCTCACCGACCGCTATCTCGGCGACTGGCTGAAGAACACCGCGTACTACCGGATGCAGCTTCACGCCACCGAGACCGACAACCCCGACCAGCGCATCGCGGAGGACCTGCGCCTCTTCGTCACCACCACCCTGGGCCTCTCCCTCGGCTTCCTGCGCGCGATCGTGACCCTGGTGTCCTTCGTCGCCATCCTCTGGGCGCTCTCGGGCCCGTTCACCATCCCCGGGGTCAATGTCACCGTGCCGGGCTATATGGTCTGGACGGCGCTGGCCTACGCCATCGTGGGCACCTGGCTCACCAACCTCATCGGGCGGCCGCTCGTCCGGCTCAATTTCGACCAGCAGCGCTACGAGGCGGACTTCCGCTTCTCGCTGGTGCGCTTTCGTGAGAACGCGGAGGGCGTGGCGCTGTACCACGGCGAGGCCGACGAGCTGCGGGGCTTTCGCGAGCGCTTCGGCCACGTGGTGCGGAACTGGTGGGGCATCATGCGGCAGCAGAAGCGGCTCACCTCGTTCACCGCGGGCTACGGCCAGGCCGCCATCATCTTCCCCTTCGTGGTCGCGGCCCCGCGCTACTTCCGCGGCGAGTTCGCCCTCGGCGGGCTCATGCAGACCGCCTCGGCCTTCGGGCAGGTGCAGGACTCGCTGTCCTATATCATCTCGTCCTACACCGACATCGCCGAGTGGCGCGCGGTGGTGGCGCGGCTGGCGGGCTTCAACACGGCGCTCGACCAGGTGCGCACCGAGGCCGCCATCCAGGGCATCCGGCGCGACGAGGCGCCCGCGCGAGGGGCTCCGTCTCGACGACGTGAGCCTGGCGCTGCCGGATGGCCGGACCCTGGTCCAGGACATCTCGCTCACGCTGCGGCAAGGGGACACCGCGCTCATCAGCGGGCCTTCGGGCGCGGGCAAGAGCACGCTCTTCCGGGCCATCGCGGGGATCTGGCCCTTTGGCCGCGGGCGCATCTCCATGCCGGCGGCGAGCCGTGTCCTCTTCCTGCCGCAGAAGCCCTATCTCCCTCTGGGCACCCTGCGCGAGGTGGTGAGCTACCCGACGCCGCCGGCCGGGGTCACGGACGCCATCCTGCGCGAGGCGCTCGAGGCGGTGGGATTGCCGCAGCTCGGCGAGAGGCTGGACGAGTCGGCCAACTGGGCGCTGCGCCTCTCGCCCGGCGAGCAGCAGCGCATCGCCTTCGCCCGGGCCCTGCTCCAGAAGCCGGAGTGGCTATTCCTGGACGAGGCCACCTCCGCGGTGGACGAGAGCGCCGAGGAGCGGCTCTACGCGCTGCTCCGGGCCCGCCTGCCCGGCGTCACGCTCGTGAGCGTGGGCCACCGGTCCACGCTGCGCCCGTTCCACACCCGCCGCCTGGAAGTCATGCCGGACGGGGACGGCGCGGGGCATCTCGAGGAGACGGTGGTCAGCCGCTGACGGGGGCTCACGCGCGGGCGCGGCGGCCGGGCGGGAGCGGGGCTGGCGGAGGGGGAGGGATTCGAACCCCCGATCCCTTGCGGGATTCCGGTTTTCAAGACCGGCGCCTTCAACCGGACTCGGCCACCCCTCCGTTGCCCTGACCAGCCGATGAATCTTAGCCTACGAGGTGGAAGCCGACAAATAGCGACGTCGTGACTACTCGATCACCTGGTTCGCCCTCAGCATGAGCGCCTGCAGCGCGGATCTCTTGCTGCCCGGCCACGGGCGCGCGCCATTGGGCCGTTACTGGATCACCTCGTCGGCGCGCTGTAACAGCGACTGCGGAATCGTCAGCCCGAGAGCCTTCGCGGTCTTGAGATTGATCACCAGCTCGAACTCGGTCGGCTGCTCCACGGGCAGGTCGGCGGGCTTTGCGCCCTTCAGGATCTTGTCCACGTACGCGGCGCTGCGCCGGTGGAGATCGAGAAAGCTCGGCCCGTAAGACATGAGACCCCCGGCCTCCACACTCTCCCTGACGCCGTATGCTGCCGGCAGGCGGCTCCTGGCTGCGAGGTCTGCGAGCCGTGTTCGGTGGGAGTTGAGCATCGAATCTGACAGTACGAGGAGGGCTCCCACGCGCTCTTTGGCCATCGCCGCGAATGCGCCGTCGAACTCGGTCGGACCTCGAGCCTCCAGGAGTTGAAGCTGCACTCCCAACGACCGGGCCGCAACGTTCACTTCTCTTATCGCGAGCTGGTGGTACGCATTGGCCGGGTTCGAGAGGATGGCCACACGGCGGATCTTGGGGACGGTCTCCTTGAGCAGCTCCAGTTGTTTGGCGACGATTTCCAGGCCGGCGTAGCCGGACATCCCAGTGACGTTCCCGCCCGGGCGCGCGAGGCTCGCGATGAGCCCGGTGCCAACAGGATCGCGAACGGCAATCATGACGATGGGGATCGTTTCGGTGGCGTTCTTGGCTGCCGTCACTCCTTGCGTCCCCATCGATACGATGAGGTCCACCTTGAGCCGGACCAGTTCGGCCGCCAAGTCGGGCAGCCGGTCGACCCGATCCTCCGCATATCGATAGTCGATGACAATATTCTGGCCCTCAACCCACCCGAGCTCGCGCAGCCTTTGCCGGAACGCGTCGAGCAGGGGCGGCCTATCGGAAGGGGACGTCACACCGAGGTATCCGATTCGCGCAACCCGTGGCGGCGGTTGCTGGGCAAATGACCGAAGCGGCGCGGCGAGGACGCCGACCGTGGCGCCGGAGATGAACGCCCGCCGATCCATCACTCGATCACCTGGTCCGCCTGCAAGAGCAGTGACGGCGGGATCGTGAGGCCGAGCGCCTTGGCGGTCTTGAGGTTGATGACCAGCTCGAACTTCGAGGGCCGCTCGACCGGCAGCTCGGACGGCTTGGCGCCCTTGAGGATTCGATCCACGTAGCTGGCTGCTCGTCGGTAAAGGTCTTCGGCGTTGGCTCCGTAGGACATGAGCCCGCCAGACTGCGGATGGACGCTGAACACGTACATCCCAGGCAAACGTCGCTGCGCGGCGAGATCCGCGATGGTCACCCGATGGTTTCTGAAGAGCTCGTCCTGCTGCACGATGAGTGCACCGGCCTGAGCTGCCGCCATGCGTGCGAACGCCCCCGCGAACTCGGAAGGCATACGCACCTCGGCGAGATGAAGTGTCAGTCTCAAGCTGCGGGCGGCGGCATTCATCTCGGTGAGTTGAGTCTGATGGACCGCATAGTCGGGATTGGCCAAGTAGCCGACCCGAGCCAGACCGGGGATCGCCTGCTTGAGTATCTCCAGGCGCTTGGACATGAGTTCCCGATTGATCGTTGTGAGCCCGGTGAAGTTACTGCCGGGCCGCGCCAGACTACCCACCAGCCCGGTCACGACCGGCTCACTCACCGTGGCGAAGACGACGGGGAGGGTGGTTCTCGTCCGCTTCATCGCGAGGGCCGCGGGCGTGTTCACCGCAACGATGACGTCCAGGGGCAAGCGCGCCAGTTCGGCCGCGTGGGCGTCAAGCGTCTTCCCCATGCCCTCCCATCGGAATTCGACCGCGATACTCTTCCCTTCGATCCATCCGTGATCCCGAAGTCCATCGAGGAACGCCTTGCGCACCCCGGCACTTGCCGTCGCGGTGCCGGAGGACAGATAAGCGATCCGGGCCACCTTACCTGCTTGCTGTGCTTCGGCGGCGAGCGGCGCGGCGAGGAGACCACCCGCGACTACTCCAAGGAACGTGCGCCGCTCCATCACAGGGCGAAACCGGCGCTGAGGTACGCGGCGGTTCAACGGATATTGCCTGCTGGGCGGAGTCTAGCAGAGGTGCCCGCGCCGCGCTAAACTGCGCGGGCGACTTGGCCCCTCTGCATCCGATCGAGGCGCTCGAGCCCGCCCATGTAGGGCGGAGGCAGGGGGATGGTGACGGTGCCGTCCGCCTCCTGGTAGTTTTCGAGGACGGCGACGAGGGTGCGGCCCACCGCCAGGCCTGATCCATTCAGGGTATGGCAGAACTCCGTCTTGCCGCCGCCCGCGGGGCGGAACTTGAGGTCGAGCCGGCGCGCCTGGAAGGCCTCGCAGTTCGAGCAGGACGAGATCTCGCGGTACTTCCCCTGCCCCGGCAGCCACACCTCGAGGTCATAGCTCTTGGCCGCCGTGAAGCCGGCGTCGCCCGCGCAGTGCAGCACCATGCGGTACGGGAGCTCGAGGCGCTTCAGCACCTCTTCCGCGTCGCGCACCATGGACTCCAGCTCGTCATAGGACTGGTCGGGCGTGGTCACCTTCACCAGCTCCACCTTGTCGAACTGGTGCTGGCGGATCATCCCCTTCATGTCCTTGCCGTAGGTGCCCGCCTCGCGGCGATAGCAGGGCGTGAAGGCGGTGTAGCGGCGCGGGAGGGTGGCCTCGGCGAGGGTCTCGTCCGCGTGGAGCGCGGTGAGCGGCACCTCCGCGGTGGGGATCAGGTAGAGCAGCCGGTTCTCGTCCGCCTCCTGGGTCTTGAAGAGCCCGTCCTCGAACTTGGGCAATTGGCCGGTGCGGAGCATGGTGCTCGCGTTCACGAGCTGCGGCACCCACACCTCGGTATAGCCATGCTCGCGCGTTTGCAGGTCGAGCATGAACTGGGTGATCGCGCGCTCGAGGCGCGCCGCCGGGCCCCACATCACGGTGAAGCGCGACTTGGCGAGCTTGACCGCGCGGGCGAAGTCGAGGATGCCGAGGGCCTCGCCGAGCACCTCGTGCGGCTTGGGCTCGAAGCCGAACCGGCGCGGCTCGCCCCAGCGCCGGATCTCCACGTTCTCGTCTTCCGTGGCGCCGGGCGGCACCGAGGGATGCGGGAGGTTGGGGAGCTGGAGGAGGAGGGTCTCGATCCGCTCGTCCACCTGCTTGAGCTGGGCGTCGAGCTCCTTGATGCGGTCGCCCACCTGGCGCATGCGCGCCATCACGTCTTCGGGATTCTCCCCGCGACGCTTGGCCTGGCCGATAGCCTCCGAGGCGCGGTTGCGCTCGGCCTTGAGGGTTTCCGCCTCGGCGAGGAGGCGCCGCCGCTCGGCGTCCGCGGCCGCCACCTCTCGCACCAGCTCCGCCCCGCCGCGGTCGCGGAGCCCGCGCTCGACGGCCTCGGGCTGCTCGCGGATGAGTCGAAGGTCGAGCACGACGAGAATCCCGCTAGGGGGCGGGGGCGGTCGCCTGCTCGGCCTCGACGCGCGCGAGGCTGCCCACCTTGTCGTCGGCGTCGAGATCCACGATGCGCACGCCCATGGTATTGCGGCCCTGGAGCTTCACGTCGGTGGCGTGGAAGCGGATCATCTTGCCCTTGGTGGTGACGAGCAGCACGTCGTCGTCGTCGCGCACCTGGAGCATGCCCACCACGGTGCCGTTCCGCCCCTCCGTCTTGATGTCGATGATGCCCTTGCCGGCGCGGCCCTGGAGGCGGTATTCCTCCAGCGCGGTGCGCTTGCCGTAGCCGCGCTCGGTGACGGTGAGGATGCTCGCGCCCTCCTGCACCACGTCGCCGCAGATGACGGCGTCCCCCTCGTCCACCTCGATGCCGCGCACGCCGGCGGCGGTGCGGCCCATGGGGCGCACCTCCTCCTCGCTGAAGCGGATGATCATGCCCGCCTTGGTGGCGAGGAGAACCTCGCGCCGGCCGTCGGTGCGGCGGGCGGCCATCACCTCGTCGTGGTCCTCCAGCGTGATGGCCTGGATGCCGCCCGAGCGCGGATGCGAGAAGGCGGACAGCTCGGTCTTCTTCACCTTGCCCTGGCGGGTGGCGAAGACGACGTAGCCGCCGGTCTCGAAGTCGCGCACGGGCACGCAGGTGGCCACCGACTCGCCCTCCGCGAGCGCGAGCACATTGGCCATGGCCTTGCCCTTGGCCTGCCGCCCGCCCTCGGGGATCTCGTGCACCTTGAGCCAGTGCACCTTGCCCTTGGTGGTGAAGAAGAGGAGGAAGGAGTGGGTGGAGGCCACGAAGAGGTCGTCGACGATGTCCTCTTCCTTGGTTTCCATGCCCATCACGCCCTTGCCGCCGCGCTTCTGACTGCGGTAGGACTCCACGTGCGTCCGCTTGATATAGCCGGAGCGCGTGATCGTCACCACCATGTCATCGTCGGCGAGGAGGTCCTCGATGGTGAGGTCGGTGGTCTCGGCCAGGATCTCGGTGCGCCGCGCGTCGCCGAACTCCTCCTTCAGCTTGAGCAGCTCGTCCTTGATGATTCCCATCAGCCGCTGGTCGGACGCGAGAATGCCCTTGAGGTCCGCGATGAGAGCCAGGGTCTGCTCGTGCTCCTCCACGATCTTGTGCCGCTCCAGCTGGGTGAGGCGCTGGAGCCGCATGTCGAGGATGGCGCGGGCCTGGATCTCGGAGAGCTGGAGCCGCCGGATGAGGCCGTCCCGGGCGGCGTCGGGATTCTCCGCCCCGCGGATGATGGCGATGACGAGGTCGAGGGCGTCCACCGCCTTGCGGAGGCCTTCGAGGATGTGGGCGCGCTCCTCGGCGCGGGCGAGGTCGTACTTGGTCCGGCGGGTGACGATCTCGCGGCGGAAGGCGACGAACTCCTGGAGCATCTGCTTGAGATTGACGATCTGGGGCCGGCGCCCCACGAGGGCGAGCATGATGATCCCGAACGTGGTCTGCATCTGCGTGTGCTTGTAGAGCTGGTTGATGGCGATCTGCGGGATCTCGCCGCGTCCCAGCTCCAGCACCACGCGGATGCCTTCGCGGCTGGACTCGTCGCGCCGCTCCGAGATGCCCTCGATCTTCTTCTCGCGCATCAGCTCGCCGATCTTGTCGATCAGCGTCGCCTTGTTCACCTGGTACGGCAGCTCGGTGACGATGATGGCTTCGCGCCCGCCCCGGAGCTTCTCCACGTGCGCCTTGGCGCGCAGGGTGATGATGCCGCGCCCGGTGGTATAGGCCTCGTGGATCCCGTTGCGGCCGTAGATATAGCCCGCGGTGGGGAAATCCGGCCCCGGGATCACCTTCATCAGGGCCTCGATCGGGGTGTCGGCATTGTCGACGAGCATGATGAGGCCGTCCACGACCTCGCTCAGGTTATGGGGCGGGATATTGGTGGCCATGCCGACGGCGATGCCGGAGGAGCCGTTGACGAGGAGATTCGGCATTCGCGTGGGCAGGACCACCGGCTCCCGCTCGTTCTCGTCGTAGTTCGGGACGAAGTCGACGGTGTCCTTCTCGAGATCGGCGATCATCTCGTGGGCGATCTTGGCGAGGCGAGACTCGGTGTAGCGCATGGCCGCCGCGGGATCGCCGTCGATGGAGCCGAAGTTCCCCTGCCCGTCCACGAGGGGGTAGCGCAGGGAGAACTCCTGGACCATCCGCACCAGCGCCTCGTAGATGGGCGCGTCGCCGTGCGGGTGGAACTTCCCCATGCAGTCCCCCACGATGCGCGCGGACTTCTTGTAGGGGCGGTTCCACGAGACGCCGATCAGATTCATGGTGTGGAGGACCCGGCGATGCACGGGCTTGAGCCCATCGCGGATGTCGGGCAGCGCGCGCCCGACGATGACGGACATCGCGTAGTCGAGGTACGACTTCCGCATCTCCTCTTCGATGGGAACCGGCGTTTGACGTTCGGGGGACATGAGGCTCCTTCGGAGGGGTGCCGCCCTAGACGTCCAGGTTGACGACGTCGAGGGCGTTCTTCTCGATGAATTCGCGGCGCGGCTCGACGGCATCGCCCATGAGGACGGTGAACATCTCGTCGGCGCCGACGGTGTCTTCCATGGTGACCTTGAGCAGGGTCCGGGTCTCTGGGTTCATGGTGGTCTCCCAGAGCTGCTCCGGATTCATCTCGCCGAGGCCCTTGTAGCGCTGGAGGGTGGCGCCGTCCTTGGCCTGCTCCATGACCAGGCGCAGGAGCGCGTCCAGCGTCTGGACCTCGGTTTCCTTGCCGCCCGCGTCGATCACGGTGCTGGGGCCCTTGTGCAGGGCCGCGATCTCGCCGTGGGCCTCGAGGAGCTGCGCATAGTCGGGCGACTTGAGGAGATCGGGGCTGAAGACCGCCGGGTGCGGCCCGCTCACGTGCAAGGCGGCCGCGTCGCCATTGTCCCCGCCGGCCACGCGGACCTCCCAGTCGGGAAGCTCCGCGACGACTTCCTTCACCGCCGCCACGATCTCGGTGTCCCCCACCCCGCGCTTGGTGCCCTTGAACTTGCGGCGGAGGAGCCCGTCGATGATGGCGACGGGAATCCCGCGGCGGCCGAACTTGCGGAACAGCGACCGGAACTCCAGCGCGCGCTTGAGGGTCTCCAGGAGGGCCTGCTCCTTGAGCGGCGCCGTCTTGCCGGGCACCTTCACGCCGGCCTTCTCCACCCAGTTCTCGAGGAGGAACTCCTCCATCTCGCGCTCGCTCATGAGGTACCGCTCCGCCTTGCCCTTCTTCACCTTGAAGAGCGGCGGCTGCGCGATGAAGAGATGCCCGGCCTCGATCACCTGCACCATGTGACGGAAGAAGAAGGTCAGCAGGAGCGTCCGGATATGGGCGCCGTCCACGTCGGCGTCCGTCATCAGGACGACCTTGTGGTAGCGGAGCTTGCTGACGTCGAATTCCTCGGGGCCGATGCCGGTGCCCAGCGCGGAGATCAGCAGCCGGATTTCATTGTGGGACAGGACCTTGTCGTAGCGCGCCTTCTCGGCGTTGATGATCTTGCCGCGCAGCGGGAGCACCGCCTGGGTCTTCCGGTCGCGGCCCTGCTTGGCGGAGCCGCCGGCGGAGTCGCCCTCCACGAGGAAGATCTCGCGGAACTGTGGATCGCGCTCCGAGCAGTCGGCCAGCTTGGCCGCCAGCCCCTCGTCGTCTCGCCCGCCCTTGCGGGTGAGGTCGCGCGCCTTGCGCGCCGCCTCGCGCGCCTGCGCCGCCCGCACCGACTTGTCGGCGATCTTCCGCGCGGTGGTCGGGTCCTCCTCGAAGGCCTCGCTGAGCCGGTCGTTGACGATTTGCTGGACGAGGCCCTTGACCTCGGAGTTCCCGAGCTTGCTCTTGGTCTGCCCCTCGAACTGCGGATCGGGAATGCGGAGGGACACGACGGCGGTGAGACCCTCGCGCACGTCGTCGCCCGACACGTCGCCCTTGAAGGTCTTGAGGAAGCCGTTGGCCTTGGCGTAGTTCGAGATGGTGCCGGTCAGCGCGGCGCGGAACCCGGTGAGGTGGGTGCCGCCCTCGCGGGTGTTGATATTGTTGGCGAAGGAGAACACGCTCTCCTGGTAGCCGTCGTTGTACTGAAGCGCGACCTCGACCTCGATACCGTCCCGCTTGCCCTCGAAGAAGAGCACCTTCGGGTGGACGGGCGTCTTGTTCTGGTTGAGATGCTTGATGAACTCGATGATGCCGCCCTTGTAGAGGAAGGTGTGGCTGCGCTCGTCGCGCTCGTCCTCGATGACGATCTTGAGACCCTTGTTGAGGAAGGCCAGCTCGCGGAGCCGGTTCGAGAGGGTGTCGAAGGAGAACGTGGTCTCCTCGAAGATCTTCACGTCCGGCTTGAATTTCACGATGGTGCCGTGCTTGGTGGTCTTCTCGCCCGGCGTTAGCTCGCCGGTGGGCACGCCGTACTCGTAGCGCTGCGTCCACACCTTGCCGTCGCGGCGAATCTCCAGCTCGAGCCACTCGCTGAGCGCATTGACCACGGACACGCCCACGCCGTGCAGGCCCCCCGACACCTTGTAGGCGGAGTGCTCGAACTTGCCGCCGGCGTGCAGCACGGTGAGGACGACTTCCGCCGCCGACTTGCCGCTCTCCTTGTGAGTGTCCACCGGAATGCCGCGGCCGTTGTCGCCCACCGAGCAGGAGCCGTCCGAGTGCAGGATGATCTTGATGCTGTCGCAGTAGCCGGCGAGCGCCTCGTCGACGGAGTTGTCCACGACCTCGTAGACGATGTGGTGGAGCCCGTAGGCCCCGGTGTCGCCGATGTACATGGCGGGCCGCTTGCGCACGGCCTCCAGGCCTTCGAGGACCTTGATGTCGCTCGCGGTATAGGTCTCGGCGCTCATGCCGCTCCCGAAACCGCCAGCGGCCCCGGCTCCCGCACGCGCCCGTCGCGCACCGACCACCAGGCGGCGCGGCGCGCGGGCACGCCCTCTTCCGCCGAGGTCAGGAACACCTGCCCCGCCCCCTCGATATGCCGCAGCACATTGGCCTGGACGGCGGGATCCAGCTCGGAGAGCGCGTCGTCCAGGAGCAGCACCGGCGCGCTCCCGATGGCCCGCTCCACCGGCCCCGCCTCGGCCAGGCGCAGCGCGAGGGCGAGGAGCCGCTGCTGGCCCCGCGAGGCGAAGCTCCGCATGTCCCGGCCGTCGAGATCCACGCTGAGATCGTCCCGGTGCGGGCCCACCAGAGTCTGCCCGCGTCGCGCCTCTTCCCCGCGCCGCTGCCGCAGGGCCGCCGCGAAGGTCGCCTCGTCGACGCCGTCCGGCAGGGTGCCGCGATAGCCCAGCCGGAGATCACCCGCGCCCGCCATCTCCGGGTAGAGCCGCCGCACTTCAGTGTCGAGCTGGGCCAGCGCGAGCCGCCGGCGGCCCAGGAGCTCGATCCCCACGCGGGCCAGCTGCTCGTCCCAGGGCCCGAGCGCCTCGTCGAGGGCGGCCGGCGCGAGCCCGGCCTGGAGCAGATGGTTGCGCCGCTCTACCACGCGCCGGTAGCGCCCATGCGCCGCGAGATGCGCGGGAAAGAGCTTGGCGGTGAAGCCGTCCAGGAAACCGCGCCGCGCCTGGGGGCCGCCGTTGACGATGGCCAGATCCTGCCAGCCGAACGGAATGACGCGCGCCCAGGGACAGCCCTCGCCCGTGACGATCCAGGCGCCGTCGTCCCGCGTGGCGATCATTCGCTTGATCGTGCGCGTGGCGTCGTTGCGTCGCAGCTCGCCGGAAACCGCGGCGTGCGGGGAGTCCCAGCGCACGAGCTCGGCGGGACGGCTGCCGCGGAACGAGCGCCCGACGAGGAGGAGACCGAGGCCTTCGAGGAGGTTGGTTTTGCCCTGGCCGTTGAGGCCGGTGATGACGTTCAGGTTCGGGGTGGGCGAATAGGAGAGCGAGGGATAGTTACGAAAATCCGACAGCACTATCCATTCGATCTGCACCCGGGATTCGCTCCTCCCTGACTCCTAAATTCGCATGGGCATTATAACACACAGCGCTCCCTCCTCTTCAAAGCTCCTGACCACTCCGGGGCTCATTCCGTCCTTCATTTCGAGCACGATTTGCTCGCCGGTCTGGGCATTGAGCGCCTCGAGGAGATAGCGCGAGTTGAACCCGATGGTGATCTCCTCGCCGGCGTATTCCACCTCGAGACTCTCCTCCGCCTCGCCGAAATCCGGGTGGTAGGCGGCGAGCTTCAAGGTCCCCGGGGAGAGCGTGAGCTTCACCGGCTTGGTCCGCTCCTCGGAGAGCACCGCGACGCGACGCAGCGCGGCGCTCAGCGCGGCCTTGTTCACGGTGATCCGCCGCGGATGCGCCTTCGGGACCACCTGCTCGTAGTTGGGGAAGGTCCCCTCGATGAGCCGGGCCATGAGGAGGGTGCTCGGCATCTGGAGCACGAACTGATTGTCACTCACCGAGACCTGGACCTCCTCGCCCGAGCCCACGATACGCGCAATCTCCTGGACCGCCTTGCGGGGCACGATGCCGGACACTCCCGCGCCCCCGTTCACGAGGGGCCTCGTGGCCAGGGCCAGTCGATGCCCGTCGGTCGCCACCAGCCGGATCTCCTTCCCCTGGACGCTGAACAGCACCCCGTTCAGGGCATAGCGGCTCTCGTCGTGGGACACGGCGAAGCTCGTCTGGGCCAGCATGTCCCGGAGCACCTTGCCGTCGAGGCTGATCCAGGACGCCGACTCCCCCACCCCCACCGCGGGGAAATCATCCGGCGCCAGGCCGACCAGCTTGTACGAAGCTCCGCCACAGCGCAGACCGACCCAGGCATTGTCCTGGACGCGAATGGCCAGCGGCGCCGCCGGCAGCTCCTTCACGATCTCCATGAGCTTCCGGGCCGACATGGTGATGGATCCCGGCTTGGTCACCTTCGCCGGCACCGAGACCCGCGCGGCCACTTCCAGATCGGTTGCCGTCAGCCGCACCGCGTCCGACCCGGCTTCGACCAGGACATTGGCCAGGATGGGCAGGGTCTGCCGCGGCTCCACGATATTGTGCACGAGCTGCAAACCTCGGATGAATGCATCGCGGTCCACATGCACTTCCATTAGGTTCTCCCTTGTTTCAGAGAAAGAAGAAAGACACTACCGTCGTAGTAGTAGGCGTAGGACGTGTGGACATCGGCGGGAACGCAAAACGGACGAAGGCGGCGCGGGTTGCCGGCCGCGATGCCTGTGGACGCGCGCGTGGATAGAGCGGGTGGGGATGTGGGTCATAGCGAGATGTTCTGGATAAGTGAGTCGATGGTCTTCTTGAATTTGGGATCTTCCTGGAGCATCAGATGGATCTTCTCGACGCCGTGGAGCACGGTGGTGTGGTCCTTGCCGCCGAACGACCGGCCGATTTCGCTGAGCGACGCGTGGGTGAGCTGGCGCGCCACGTACATCGCGACCTGGCGCGGGAAGGCGATGGCCTTGGTGCGATTCTTGGCGCGGAGATCCGAGAGCTTGATGGCGTAGAACTCGGCGACCTTCCGCAGGATGTGGTCGATGGTGATGACGCGATCGTCCTCACCCCACAGGTCGGAGAGGACCTCCTGAGCCAGCTCCACCGTCATCTCGCGCCCGCTGAGCGCGCAGAAGGCGATCATGCGGGTCAGGGAGCCCTCGATCTCGCGGATATTGGCCTTGATGCGGCTCGCGATGAGGTAGGCCACGTCGTCGGGCAGCCGGACGCGCTCGACCTCGGCCTTCTTCTTGAGAATGGCCACCCGCGTCTCGAAGTCGGGGGGCTGGATGTCGGCGATCAGCCCCCACTCGAAGCGGGAGCGCAGCCGCTCCTCGAGCTCGGGGATCTCCTTGGGGGCGGAGTCGGACGACAGCACGATCTGCTTGCGCGCCTCGTAGAGGTCGTTGAACGTGTGGAAGAATTCCTCCTGCGTCCGCTCCTTCCCCGAGATGAACTGCACGTCGTCGATGAGGAGGAGATCGATATTGCGGTACTTGGCGCGGAACTCCGCCGTCCGATCGTAGCGGATGGCGTTGATGAGCTCGTTGGTGAAGCGCTCCGACGAGAGATACAGCACGTGCAGGTGCGGATACGCCTTCGCCACCTGGTGGCCCACCGCGTGGAGGAGATGCGTCTTGCCGAGACCCACCCCACCGTAGATGAAGAGCGGGTTATAGGCGCGCGACGGCAGATCGGCCACCGCCTGGCAGGCGGCCTGGGCGAACTGATTCGAGTTGCCGACCACGAAGGACTCGAAGGTGTAGCGCGCCGAGAGCCCGGTGGTCGGCGTGGCGGCGGGATCGGCGGCGGGCTGCGGCCCGGCGCGATCCGGCGCGGGCGCCTCGCGATCCACCTCGAAGGTGACGCGCGGATTGCCGCCGAGCACCTCGCGTGCCGCACCCTGGAGGACATCGGTGTGGTGCTGCGCCATCCAGTCGCGGTTGAACTTGCTCGGCGCCGCGATGCGCAGGTGGTCGCCGTTCAGCGCCGAGACGCGGCAGGGCCGCACCCAATTGTCCAGGGTGGTGGCCGGGAGCTTGCGCTCGAGGACGGTCAGGAGCCGGGCCCAAAGGGAATCAAGCATGGTAGAGACTCAACCCGAAACAGTCAGTTGGAGGAGTTACGCACAAGGTTATCCACAGGGGTGGATAACTCAGGGGGCTTTCGTGATCAAGGGGTTGGGACACGAAACACGACCCGCCGGGTCACTTCTTCCCATCAGTCTGGTCGCTGAACGGCCACGAGCCCTTCCTGCCCAGGCGCTGCGCTCGGGCTCTCGGACGAGTGAGGTGGCGAACACTACCACACGATGAAATCGGGCTGCAAGGGGGTCCGTTACCTTGACTTGACCGAGGGCGTTCCGTACTCTACGAGGGTTATTCGACTGAAAGGATCTCACGATGAAGAGGACGTATCAACCGAACAGGCGGCGCCGGGCCAAGACACACGGCTTCCGCGAGCGCATGAAAACCAAAGGCGGCCGCAAGGTATTGAAGCGGCGGCGCGCCAAGGGGCGAAAGCGGCTCACGGTATAGCGTGACCGTGACGGCCACCGGCGCGAAGCCGTTCGCGCTGCCGCGCGAGGCGCGGCTCCGCGGCGCCGGCGAATTCCAGGCGGTATTCGAGCGGGGCAAGCGGGTGGAACGGCCCGCGTTCGTCGCCCTGTGGATCCCCACCCCAGGCAGGCGAAAGGCGGGGTTCACCGTGAGCCGGCAGGTTCGTGGCGCCGTCCAGCGCAACCGAGCCCGCCGGCGCCTCCGGGAGGCGTTCCGGCGGCTGGGCGCCGCTCTTCCACCCGACATTTCGGTCGTCTTCGTCGCGCGGCCCCTGGTCCAGAGCGTGTCGTTTGAAGTGTTGGGCCAGAGCCTGAGCGACGTGCTGACCCTGCTGCGGCGGCAAGGACGCGAGCCCGGCTCGCGCCCGGGCCGGCCGCCCGAGGCAACGTGACCTTGCTCGCGAGAATCGCGGACGGCGTGGTGCGTGGGTATCAGCTCGCGCTCCGCCCCGTGCTGCCGGCGGCCTGCCGATTCGAGCCGAGCTGCTCGCAATACGCGCGGCTGGCTTTGGCCGAGCACGGGTTCTCGCGGGGCGTATGGCTCACGGTGAAGCGCATCGGCCGATGTCATCCCTTCCACCCGGGGGGTTATGATCCTCCTCCGCCCCGGCTGACCAACACCAACCGACAAGGAAACTGATGGAGAAGCGAGTCGTCCTGGCCGCCATGCTCATGGCCGGCTTGTTGATGGTGTATCAGACGTTCTTTCTATCGCCGCCGGCGGTGACCCCCAAGCCGCCGAATACCGAATCTCAAGCAAAATCACCAACTTCTGCTGCACCTTCCACGGCCCCATCCACGCCCGGTGTCACCCCGGTCGCGCCCCCCGGGGCCCCGGCTCCCGCCGCGGTGCCGCCGCCGGCGGCGGTCGTCCCCGTGGTGCCGGCGGTGCCGGAGCACGTCGCCTCGGTGGAGAGCCCGCTCTATCGGGGCAAGGTCATCAGTCGCGGCGGGGATTTGCAGGAGTGGGAGCTCAACTACCGCGGCCAGAAGCCCCTGGTCATTCCCGGCATGCTCGGCCCCACCGGCCTGACCGTCGAGCGGGCGGGCGCGCCCGCCCAGACCGTGGCCTTCACGCTCGCCGCGGACCGGCTGGTGCTCACGCCGGAACGGCCCGATGGCGAGCTGCGGCTCTCGGGCGAGGACGGGTTCGGGCTCCGCATCAGCGAGACGCTGCGCTTCCGGGCCGATAACTACACCGTCGAGCGCGTGATCCGCGTCGAGAACCGTAATGCGGCGGCGCAGACCGCGGACCTATTGCTTGCCTGGCGGACGCCGGTGGAATGGCCCAAGGACAAGATGGAGCTGTTCCAGGGCCAGCACCCCATCCGCGTCGTGGGGCTCTTGCAGGAGGGATTGCGGCGCGAGGATCTCGCCGCCGCGACGACGCGCGTCGCTGACGGAACCTGGATCGCGCTCGAGAGCGAGTGGTACGTCTCGGCCTTCATTCCCAAGAGCCCGGGCTTCAAGCTGGTCGAGAGCAAGGTCAACGGCGCCGCGCAGGTGGGCGTGCGCGTGACCTTGCCCCGGCTCCAGCCCGGCCAATCCTGGGAAGGCACCGTGCTGACCTATGTCGGGCCGAAGGAGTACGACCGCCTCAAGGCATTCGGCATCGGGCTCGAGAAGGCCCTCTACTTCGGCGGCTTCCCGCTGCCACAGAACTATGGCGGGCTGCCGATGGAGTGGGTCACGGTGCCCCTGCTCTGGCTCATGCACCTGTTCTACCAGTACACACACAACTATGGCGTCGCCATCATCCTGCTCACCGTCATCATGAAGACGCTCTTCTTCCCGCTCACCATCAAGAGCATGAAGTCGATGAAGGCGATGCAGTCCATCCAGCCGCAGGTGAACCAGCTCCGCTCGAAGCTCAAGAACGATACCGCCAAGCTCCAGCAGGAGACGATGGCGCTGTACCGCCAGCACGGCGTGAATCCGCTCGGCGGCTGCCTGCCCATGGTCGTGCAGATCCCGGTGTTCTACGCGCTCTACGTGGCGCTGTCCGTCGCGGTGGAGATTCAGAATGCGCCGTTCATCTGCTTCGGGCGCGCGCCCGCGTGGCTGCCGCTCCTCGGCGCCAAGGATCTCTGGATCTGCAATCTCGCCGACTACGACCCGACCTATATCCTCCCCCTGCTCATGGGCCTGTCGATGTTCGTGCAGCAGAAGATGACGCCGGTGATGGGGGATCCGCGCCAGGCGAAGATCATGCTTCTCATGCCGGTGGTGTTCACCTTCATGTTCCTGAACTTGCCCTCGGGTCTCGTGCTGTACTGGACCCTCTCCAACGTGCTCCAGATCGCCCAGCAGTACTACATGGACAGCGGAGCCAAGGCGAAGGCTCCCTCGCGGGCGACGAAGAAGGCGTGATCTCGCCGGGCCGCGGGCTCTCCTCCCGCGCCCGGCGCCCCCGCACCGAGTCCCTCCGCGCCACGAGCCGACCATGACACCGCGGCGCACGCCCGATCCCCTGGACGAGCTCACGGATGCGATCGCCGCCTTCACCGGCCACACGCCACGGCGCGACGCGCGCGAGCGCTTCGCCCGTTATCTGGAGCTGCTCGCGCAATGGAACCGCACCCACGATCTCGTCGGGCTCGACAAGCCCCTCGATATCGTCCGCGTGCTCTTCATCGATTCCCTGTTCTTTCTCTCGTTGCTGCCGGCGCGCCCGGTGCGGCTGGTGGATATTGGCGCGGGGGCCGGGATTCCAGGGGTGCCGCTCCACCTGGTGGACTCGGGCATCGAGCTCACGCTCATGGAATCCCGCCGGAAGCGCGTGTCCTTTCTCTCGGCGCTCAAACGGGAGCTCGGCCTTCCGCAGATGGGGATTCTCGAGGGTCGTGCGGAGGAGATATTCAATCAACAGCCTGAAATAAAAGAGAAATTTGATGTTGCCGTTGCCCGCGCGGTCTCCCCCACCCCGCGATTTCTCAGCGCGTGCCTGGAGTATGTAGCGCCCGGGGGCCGAGTCATTCTCGCGGGCCCTCCACCTACCCCCGAGCTCCCTCCGCTCCCTCGGGGCTTCAATGCCGAATGGGTGACCGTGCCCTACCCCGGGGGCAAGAGGCGGCGGCTCTTCCTGGTGGTGAAGCACGGATCTTGATTCGCTGGGGCGAGTTCCTGTACTGTTCCACGTGAAACGCGGCACGGGATGTTTCACGTGGAACATTTGGAGTCGACGTGGCAAGAGTGATTGCGGTGGTGAATCAGAAGGGCGGCGTGGGCAAGACGACCACCGCGGTCAATCTGGCTGCGGGCCTGGCTCTGGCCGAGCGCCGGACGGTCCTGATCGATCTCGATCCCCAGGGTAATGCCACCACCGGTCTCGGTGTGAACAAGGCGGACCAGACGGCCACCGTCTACAATGTCCTCCTCGATGGGCTACCGCTGGACCAGGCCACGGTTCCGACCGAGCTCCCAGCCTTGACTCTGGTCCCATCCGAGATGGACCTGGTTGGTGCGGAGATCGAGCTCGTCGGGACGACGGAGCGTGAGCGCCGGCTCAAGTCGGCCATAGACCCGGCCAGGGAACGCTACGATTTCATCGTGATCGATTGCCCGCCCTCGCTCGGGCTTCTCACGTTGAACGCGCTCACCGCGGCGGACTCGGTGCTGATCCCACTCCAGTGCGAGTACTACGCCATGGAGGGCCTGGCTCAGCTGATCCGGACCGTGAACATGGTCAGGGAGCGCCTCAACCCCAGCCTGGCGGTGGAGGGGATTCTCTTCACCATGTTCGACGGACGCACGAGCCTCGCCGCCCAGGTCAAGTCCGAGGTCCACCAGCATCTGGGGGGCCAGACCTTCGCGACCGTGATCCCGCGCAATGTCCGGCTGACGGAGGCGCCGAGCCATGGCCGGCCGGTCTTTCTCTACGACCTGAAGTCCTCGGGCGCCATCGCCTACCTGGAGCTCACCAAGGAGGTCCTTGCTCATGGCTAGCCCTAGCCGACATGGTCTGGGTCGCGGGCTCGGAGCCCTGCTTCCATCCGCTCCAACGACCGGTGCAGCCGCTGAGGCGGCCGGGGTCCTGGAGATTCCCCTCCAGGACATATCACCAAATCCGAAGCAGCCAAGAAAAGACTTTGATATCAATAGTTTGAATGACTTAGCCGGCTCGCTCAAGAAGTCCGGCGTCATCCAGCCCATCGTCGTTCGGAAGCTGGGGTCCGGCTATCAGCTCATCGTCGGGGAGCGGCGCTGGCGGGCGGCCAAGCTCGCGGGTCTCGAGCGGATTCCCGCCGTCGTGCGCGAAGTCTCGGACGTCGAGAGCCTCGAGCTCGCGCTCGTCGAGAACCTCCTGCGTGAGGACCTGAATCCCATCGAGGAGGCCGAGGCCTATCAGCGGCTCCTCGCCGAGTTCGGCTGGACCCAGGAAGATCTGGCCGAGCGGGTCAGCAAGGATCGGAGCACGATCTCCAACTGTCTCCGGCTCCTCAAGCTGCCCGACCTCATCCGCGCGGATCTGCGCGCCGGGCGGCTGACCATGGGGCATGCGCGCGCGTTGCTCTCGTTGACCTCCGAGCTGGAGCAGCTCCGCCTGCGGGAAGAGATTCTCGCGCACTCCTGGTCGGTGCGGGCCACCGAGGAGGGCGTGCAGAAGAAGCGAAGCCTGCTGCCCCGCCGGGCCGCGCGGCGCTCGCCCGAGCTGACGGCGCTCGAGGACTCCTTCCGCGAGACGCTCGCGACGCGGGTGCGGCTGGTGGGCAATGAGCGCCGCGGGCGCATCGAGATCGTCTACACCTCGCGCGAGGACCTGGATCGCATCACCGATATCCTGGTCCCGCGACGCTAGGCGAAGGACCGGGCATGGCCGAGCGGCTGATCGTGGGCATGAGCGGGGGCGTGGACTCGTCCGTCGCCGCCGCGCTCCTCGTCGAGCAGGGCTATGACGTCGTGGGCGTGACCCTGCGCGTATGGCCCTGGCGCGCGCCGGAGGAGGGGACCAAGCGCTTCGGCTCCTGCTGCTCGCCGGAGACGGTGGCGGGCGCGCGGGACGTCGCGCGGCAGCTCGGCATTCCGTACTACCTGCTCAATACCGAGCGCGAGTTCGACGCGGCGGTCATCGAGGAGTTCACGCGCGAGTACGCGGCGGGCCGCACGCCGGTCCCGTGCGTGGCGTGCAATCGGAAGGTCAAGTTCGGCTCGCTCCTCGCCCGCGCCCGCGCCTGGGACGCCGTCGCGGTGGCCACCGGCCACTACGCGCGCATCACCCGGGACGCGGCGACGGGACGCTCCCTCCTCTGGCGCGGGCGCGACGCGCGCAAGGATCAGTCGGACTTCCTCTGGCCGCTCACCCAGGAGCAGCTGGCCGCGGCCCGCTTTCCCGTCGGCGCGCTCGTGAAGGACGAGGTGCGCGCGGCGGCCCGCCGGCTCGGCCTGGCCACCGCCGAGACGCCGGAGAGCCAGGAGATCTGCTTCATCCCGGACGACGACTACCGGGGATTCCTCCGGCGCCGCGCTCCCGAGGTCTTCCGAGACGGCCCCATCGTGGACGGGGCGGGGAGGGAGCTCGGCCGCCATGGCGGGATCGCGGACTTCACGGTCGGCCAGCGTCGGGGGCTGGGACTGGCCACCGGGCGGAGCCTCTATGTGACGGCCCTGGATCCCGATCGCAACGCGGTGGTGGTGGGCCCCGCCGAGGAGCTCGAGGCGGATCGGCTCTGGGCCGAGGACGTGAACCTCATCTCCGTGGCCACGCTCGAGCGGCCGATCGCCGTCCAGGCCAAGGTCCGCCACAGCCAAGTGCCCGTCGCCGCAACGCTATTTCCACCTGTCGAGGAAGCCGGGCAGGGGCACCGCGCCGAGGTGCGCTTCGCGGCGCCCCAGCGCGCCGTCACCCCCGGGCAGTCCGTCGTGTTCTATCAGGGCGATCTGGTCGTCGGCGGCGGAGTCATCGCGCGCGCCGACCGGGAAGGCGCTTGACAGTTTTCCTCGCCGCGTGATACTTCTCTTGCGTTTGTCCCTAATTTCACAACACGCTGCCGCCGGAGCCTTCGCCATATGCGCCGCACACTCGGGCTGATCGCGCTCGCCGTCCTCTTGCTCGCCACTCCCGCGCTGGCCGCCGAAGGCGGCGGCGGGCTCATCAACATCGACAAGTCCCTCGCCATCCAGCTGGTGAACTTCCTCGTCCTGCTCTTCATCCTCTGGAAGCTCCTCTACAAGCCGCTGGTGGCGAAGATGGAGGAGCGCACCCAGGCCATCAAGAAGTCGCTCGAGGAGGCCCAGGCGGCGCGCGCCGAGGCCGAGAAGCAGCGGACCGAGCATGCGGCGCAGATCAAGGCGGCGTATGCCGAGGCGCAGGCCATCCGGGCCACCGCGCTCAAGGAAGCCGCCGACGAGCAGCGGCGCCTCATCGACGCGGCCCGCGCCGAGGCTGGACGCCTGGTGGAGGCCGCCAAGGCCGAGACGGCGCAGGACATCGTCCGCGCCCGCCAGCAGCTCCGGTCGGAAGTGGCCGACCTCGCGGTCCAGGTCGCCGAGCGGCTGATCAAGAAGAGCCTGCGCGACGAGGATCACCACCGGATCGTGCAGGAAACCCTCGCGCGCGTCGACCGCGTCAACTAGATGAAGTCCCGCCAGGCGACCGCGGCGCGCTACGCCAAGGCTCTCTTTTCCATCGCGCGCGAGGCCGGCACCGCCGAGCCCTTCGTGCGGGAGCTGGAGCAGTTCGCCGCCGAGCTCCGCGCCAGCCGGGAGCTCGAGGTGGTGCTCCTGCGCCCCTGGATCAAGCCGGCGGAGCGCCAGGCGGTGGCGGCGGAAGTGGCCCGGCGCGCCGGCTGCAGCCCGCTGGTGCAGAAGACCATCGGGCTCATCGCCGCGCGCGGCCGCATGGACCATCTCCCCGAGCTGGTGGAGGCGTACCGCGCGCTGGTGGATGGCGACGCGGGCCGCGTCCGGGCCGGCGTGCGCGCGGCGGTGGCTTTCACCGCGGCCGAAAAGACACTGCTCGCCGCCCGGCTCGGCCAGGCGCTGGGCAAGCAGGTCATCATCGAGGAAACCGTGGATCCTTCGCTCCTGGGCGGATTCGTCGCCCAGGTGGGCAGCCTCATACTGGACGGCAGTCTCGACGGGCAGCTGGCGCGGGTGCGCGAGCGCCTCGCAAGGGGATAGGGACATGATCAAGGCGGAAGAGATCAGCGAGATCATCAAGCGCCAGATCCAGGGCTTCGAGGCCGAGATCGACCTCAAGGAAGCGGGCCGAGTCCTGGAGGTGGGCGACGGCATCGCGCGCATCTACGGGCTCGAGAAGGCGCTGGCGGGCGAGCTGCTCGAGTTCCCCGGCGGGGTATTCGGGCTGGTCCTCAACCTCGAGGCCGACAACGTGGGCGCGGTGCTCCTCGGCGACGACGCCAAGATCAAGGAAGGCGATCCCGTCACCCGCACCAAGCGCATCGCGCAGGTGCCGGTGGGCGAGGCGCTCACCGGCCGCGTGGTCAATGCGCTCGGGCAGCCGATCGACGGCAAGGGCCCCATCGCCACCACGGAGTTCCGCACCGTCGAGCGCTACGCGCCGGGAGTGGTGGACCGGCGCGCGCGTCAAGGAGCCGCTCCAGACCGGCATCAAGGCCATCGACGCCATGATCCCCATCGGCCGCGGCCAGCGCGAGCTGATCATCGGCGATCGCGGCACCGGCAAGACCGCCATCGGCGTGGATACGATCATCAATCAGAAGGGGCAGGGGGTGTTCTGCTTCTACGTCGCCATCGGCCAGAAGCGCTCCACCGTGGCCCAGGTGGTCAAGATCCTCGAGGACACCGGCGCCATGGCCTATACCACGGTGGTGGTGGCCTCCGCGTCGGAGTCGGCGCCGCTGCAATACCTCGCCCCCTATGCCGGGTGCGCGATGGGCGAATACTTCCGCGACACCAAGCGCCACGCGCTCTGCATCTATGACGACCTCTCCAAGCACGCCACCGCCTATCGCCAGCTCTCGCTCCTGCTCCGCCGCCCGCCCGGGCGCGAGGCGTATCCCGGCGACGTGTTCTACCTCCACTCGCGGCTGCTCGAGCGCGCGGCCAAGCTGAACGACGAGCTGGGCGGCGGGTCGCTCACCGCGCTGCCCATCATCGAGACCCAGCTCGGCGACGTGTCGGCCTATATCCCCACCAATGTGATCTCGATCACCGACGGCCAGATCTACCTGGAGTCGGATCTCTTCTTCTCCGGCATCCGGCCCGCGGTCAACGTCGGGCTGTCCGTCTCCCGCGTGGGCGGCTCCGCCCAGATCAAGGCCATGCGCCAGATCGCGGGCAAGCTCCGCCTCGACCTCGCCCAGTACCGTGAGCTCGCGGCCTTCGCCCAGTTCGGCTCGGACCTCGACAAGGCGACGCTCAATCAGATCGCGCGCGGGCAGCGGATGGTCGAGATCCTCAAGCAGGGCCAGTACTCCCCCCTCCCGGTCGAGAAGCAGATCGTGATCATCTTCGCGGGCACCCAGGGCCTCCTGGATGACCTCCCGGCGGATCAGATCCGCGCCTTCGAGGAGTTCCTGCACCCGCTCTTCGAGCGGCGCCACGCCCCGCTCCTCGCCGAGATCGCGAACAAGAAGGAGCTGACCGACGAGATGCGGGAGACGCTCGCCAAGGCGATCAACGACGCCCGGACCGAGTTCGCGGCGTCGCGGGGCATCAAGGCCGCCTAGGACCCGCGCGCCACCATGCCCACCCTCCGGGACATCAAGCGGCGGATTCGCTCCGTCGAGTCCACCCAGAAGATCACCAAGGCGATGAAGCTGGTGGCGGCGGCCAAGCTCCGCCGCGCCCAGGAGCGCGTCCTCGGCGCGCGTCCCTATGCGCAGAAGATGGTCGAGCTCCTCGGGAGCCTGGTGGGGCTGGCCGGCGACGACGGGCACCCGCTGCTCGCCCGGCGCACCGGCGGCCGGAAGCGCCTCGTCGTGATCACGGCGGACAAGGGGCTCTGCGGCGCCTTCAACTCCAATGTCCTCCGCGCCTCGCTGAGCTTTATTCGCGAGACGAGCAATGTCGACGTGACCCTGGTGGTCGTGGGCCGGAAGGCCCGCGACTTCTATCGCCGGCGCGAGTGGGCGATCAAGGCCGAGATGCTGGGGTTCTTCGACCGGCTCGCGTACTCGCACGCGCAGGAGATCGCCGCCCCGCTCATGGAGTCCTACCTCGCCGGTGAGACCGACGAGGTGCA
This sequence comes from uncultured Candidatus Rokubacteria bacterium, assembly GCA_963733725.1. Lineage (GTDB taxonomy): Bacteria > Methylomirabilota > Methylomirabilia > Rokubacteriales > CSP1-6 > DASRWT01. The sequence goes on from CAVTFC010000014.1 coordinate 61,674, forward strand.
CCTGATCTACAACGAGTTCCGCTCGGTGGCGGTGCAGCGCGTGACCCGGCAGCAGCTCCTGCCCATTGTCCAAGCGGATGTTCAGGCGGGCGCGGCGGCCGCCGGCGGCGACTATATCTACGAGCCCAGCCCCGAGGCCATCCTCGGCGCGCTCCTCCCGCGCCACGTGACCACCCAGGTCTACCGCGCGCTGATGGAGTCGGTGGCGGGCGAGCACGGCGCGCGCATGACGGCGATGGAGTCCGCCTCCAAGAACGCGAAGGAGATGATCGGCGTCCTGACCATCCAGTACAACAAGGCGCGTCAGGAGCGCATCACCAAAGAGCTGCTCGACATCGTCGGCGGGGCCGAGGCCCTGCGCCAGATGACCGAAGCGTAAGGAGAGGCCATGAACACGGGCAAGATCGTGCAGGTGATCGGACCGGTGGTGGACGTGGAGTTCGAGCCCGGCAAGCTTCCGGCTCTCTACAATGCGCTCGAGGTGACAGGGGCCGGTAGCACCGACGTCTTCGCCTACTCGTCCAAGCTGGTGCTCGAGGTCGCCCAGCATCTCGGCGAGAGCCAGGTGCGCGCGGTGGCCATGGCCGCCACCGACGGGCTCACCCGCGGCATGCCGGTGGAGGACACCGGGCAGCCGATCTCCATCCCGGTGGGCAAGGAGACGCTCGGCCGCATCATCAACATCACCGGCGAGCCGGTGGACAAGGCCGGACCCCTCAAGGCCACCAAGACCTATCCCATCCACCGCCCGGCGCCCGCCTTCGATCAGCAGTCCACCAAGGTCGAGATGTTCGAGACCGGCATCAAGGTAGTGGATCTGCTCGAGCCCTATACCCGGGGCGGCAAGACGGGTCTCTTCGGCGGCGCGGGCGTGGGCAAGACCGTGCTCATCCAGGAGCTGATCAACAATATCGCCAAGCAGCATGGCGGCATCTCGGTGTTCGCCGGAGTGGGCGAGCGGACGCGGGAGGGGAACGACCTCTACCACGAGATGAAGGAGTCGGGCGTCATCGACAAGACCGCCCTCATCTTCGGGCAGATGACGGAGCCGCCGGGGTCGCGGCTGCGCGTGGCGCTCACCGGCGTGACCTCGGCGGAGTACTTCCGCGACGAGGAAGGGCAGGATGTGCTCCTGTTCATCGACAATATCTTCCGGTTCACCCAGGCGGGCTCGGAGGTCTCGGCGCTCCTCGGCCGCATGCCCTCCGCGGTCGGCTATCAGCCCACGCTGGGCACCGAGATGGGCGCGCTGCAGGAGCGAATCTGCTCCACCAAGAAGGGCTCGATCACGTCGGTGCAGGCCATCTACGTGCCCGCGGACGACATCACCGACCCCGCGCCGGCCGCCGCCTTCGCCCACCTCGACGCCACCACCGTGCTCTCGCGGGCGCTCACCGAGCAGGGCATCTATCCGGCGGTGGATCCGCTCGCCTCGACCTCGCGCATCCTCGACCCCATCATCCTGGGGCTGGAGCACTACAACACCGCGCGCGCGGTGCAGGGGATTCTCCAGCGCTACAAGGACCTTCAGGACATCATCGCCATTCTCGGCATGGAAGAGCTCTCCGACGAGGACAAGCTCACCGTGTCGCGGGCCCGCAAACTCCAGCGCTTCCTCTCCCAGCCGTTCAACGTGGCGGAGGTGTTCACCGGCCAGCCCGGCCGCTACGTGAAGCTCGCCGACACCATCCGGAGCTTCAAGGAGATCGTGGAAGGCAAGCACGACGACCTGCCCGAGCAGGCCTTTTACATGGTGGGGGCCATCGAGGAGGCGCAGGAGAAGGCGAAGAAGATGCGCGAGGCGAAGTAGTGAAGCTCGAGCTCGCCACGCCGACGCGGATGCTGGTCTCCGCCGAGGTGGACGAGGTCGTCGCGCCCGGCGTGGAGGGCTATTTCGGCGTCCTGCCCGGGCACGCGGCGCTGCTCACCACGCTCGGCAGCGGCGAGGTGACCTATCGCTCCGGGCGGACCGAGCAACACCTCCTGGTGTCGGGCGGGTTCGCGGAGGTGCAGCCCGAGCGCGTGATCATCCTCGCCGAGGTAGCCGAGGCGCCCGAGGAGATCGACCGCGAGCGGGCCGAGCGCGCTCGCCAGCGGGCCGAGCTGCGGCTGTCCGGTCGCCATCCGCAGGGCAATGAGGACGAGGGCGAGATCGACTTCGACCGCGCCCTTGCCGCCCTCAGCCGCGCCCTCGCCCGGGTCATGGTGGCCGGCCGCGTCCGCGCCGCCTGACGACTCCGCCGCACCAACTCCACCGATCAGATTCAGCCCAGCTCACTGGGCACCGCCGCCAAGTCGCTGCACGCTTCGCTGTGCAGCTCTCGCCCGGAGTGACGCTAACTAGTTGATCTAGTGCGTGAGTTCACCTGGCACGCCCTTCGCTCTTACGCGGCGGCATGCCGACCATTCTGGTGGTGGATGACGAGCCGTCCATCCTCGAGCTCGTGCGGTTCACGCTCGAGGATGAGCAGATCCGTGTGCTCGAGGCCGACGACGGCGTCAAGGCGCTGGAGACGGCGCGCTCCGCTCGGCCCGATCTGATCCTGCTCGACGTCCAGATGCCGCGCCTCGACGGCCTCGAGGTCTGCCGGCGGCTTCGCGCGGACGCGGCATTGGCGGGCACGCGCATCGTCATGCTCACCGCCGCGGGGCAGGACGCCGATCGCGCGCGCGGCCTCGCCGCCGGCGCCGACGAGTACCTCACCAAACCCTTCTCTCCCCTGGCGCTGTTCACCCTCGTCCGCTCGCTGCTCCCGGAGGCGACACTATGGCCCCAGACGTAGCGCTTTCCCAGGCGCTCGCCTATGCCCGCGACCTCAAGGCCGTCTGCGAGGTCTGGCAGGAGCGCGAGCGAGAGCTCAAGCACGTGAACGCGCGGCTGCGCGCCTCCCATCGCCAGTCGCTGCGCTATGCCGCGGATCTCAAGAAGACCTACTGGCGCATGGAGCGCGGCTTCCTCAATAGCCTGCAGGCTCTCGCCAATGCGCTGGAGGCCCGCGACCGGTACACGCGCGGCCACTCGGATCGCGTGGCCACGACGGCGCGCGGGCTGGCGCTGGCCTCCGGGCTCACGTCGCCGGCCGCGGAGACGGTGGCCCAGGCGGGACGCCTGCACGATCTCGGCAAGATCGGCGTGCCGGAAAGCGTGCTGGGCAAGTGCGGCCCGCTCACCGACGAGGAGTGGGCCGTCATGCGGCTGCACCCGCTCACCGGCGCGCAGATCCTGGCCCCGCTGGAGTTCTTCGGCGACGGGACCCTCATCGTCCGGCACCATCACGAGCGCTTCGACGGCAGCGGCTATCCCGACGGGCTGCGCGGCGCCGACATCCCGCTGGGCGTCGCGGATCGTCGCGGTGGCCGACGTCTACGACGCGCTCACCTCCGACCGCCCGTATCGCGGGCGTCTCCCCCATGCCCTCGCGCTGGAGCGGCTCCACTGGCGAGGCCGGGCGCACGCTGGACGGCGAGCTGGTCGTCCTGTTCGCCGACACCTACCCCGATGGACCTCCTGACCGCGCCGTTTGAGGTCGATCGCCGCCGCCGGGCCACGCCGGTGGTGGGCGCGCTCTGCGTGGTGGGCGCGCTCATGCTGGGCGGCGTCGCGGGAGGCCAATGGCTGGAGCGTCAGGGCGGCCTCGGTCGCGAGCTCGGCCTCGCCGTGGAGGGCGCGGCCGTCCATGGCGGCTTCATCGCCCAGGGCCTCATCATCACCCTGGCCGGCCGGTCGGCGGGCGCCACCATCGCCCTGCGGATGGCGGGGGCGCTCCTCGCCGTCTTTCTCCTCGGCCACCTCTCGCCCTGGGGTAGCCTGGCCTTCCTCCTGATCCCCCTGCTCCTCGTGCACGAATGCCGCGGCCACCCCACGCTGCGGCGCATCGGGTTTCTCGCCCCGGCGCGGCCCGCCAGCCTGCTGGTGGGATTCGCGGTCGGCGCGTTTCTCGGCGGCCATCTCCTCATCACGTCGTCGCTCACCTTCGGCTACGCGATCAGCGTGGTGACCGTCGCCGGCTATCTCTCGGCCGTCGCCTACGATGTCGGCGCCAATGCGCTCTCCGCCGAGTTCTTGTTCCGGGGCGCGCTCTTCTCGCACTGGTGGCGGCACTGGGGCTTCTGGGGCGCGGCCGCCGTCTCCACGGCGCTCACCCTCGTCCGCTACCTCCTCGACCCCGCGCTGCCGGAGGCGCCGGAGGCGCGGGCCGGCGCCATCGTCTATCTGGCGGCCCTGGCGCTCGGCGCGGCGGGGCTGCGCGCCTGGAGCGGCAGCCTCGTGCCGGGCTATCTCGCCTCGGTGGCCTTCTTCGCCGCCTACCGGGCCCTCGTCGTGTGGTAACGGCCGCGCTGGGGGTGCTGCTCGCCATCACCGCGGCCATGGCCTGGCAAGGCGTCGTCCCCATGTCCCCGCTCCGGCATCTCTACCTGGTCCCCGTGGCCTGGGCGGCGCTGCGCGGAGGCGCGCGCGCCGGCGGCCTCCTGGGACTCATGGCCGCCTTCTTCCAGATGCCGCTCGTGCTGCCCGCCATCGAGCGCGCGGGATTGACCGGCGCCGCGGTCGAGGGGCTGGTCTCGCTGGCCCTGCCGTCGGCCGTCGGCGTGCTCGCGGGATTGCTCCGCGACGAGAGCCGTGCCCGGGCGCGCCGCCTCGAAGCCCTCATCGAGATCGAGCGATGCCTCGCGCGCGAGGCCCCGCTCCCCCTTCGGCTCGACGCGGTGGCGGCCGTGGTGCGCCGCGGCCTGAACGCCACGCGCGTCGGGGTTCTCGTGGGCACGAGCGCGGAAATGCCGGCGCTGGGCAGCGCGCCGCCGGGCGCGACGCTGACGCCGGGCTCGGCGGCCGCCTGGTCGCTTTCGACCGGCCGGTCCGTGCGGAGCCCGGATCTCGCCATGGATGGCCGGTTCACGCTCGCCGGATCGCCCGCGCCGGCGCCTCGGCGCGGCCTCATCCTGCCCATGGACGCGGGCGCGGGGCCGGTCGGCGCGCTCGCGCTGGAGTGGCGGGGCGAGGTGGCGGCGGGCACCGACGCGGCCGCGGCCGAGATCGCGCTGCACCTGGCGCTGGGCATCGAGAACGCGCGCCTCACCTTGCGCCAGCGGCGCTTCACCGAGGAGCTGGAGGAGAAAGTGGCCGCCGCCACCCGCCGGCTCCGCGAGATCGACCAGGCGAAGTCGGAGTTCCTCTCCGTGGTGTCGCACGAGCTCCGCACGCCGCTGACCGCCCTGGAGGGATTCGCCGAGCTGCTCCTCACGCGCGCGGTGCCACCCGAGCGCGCGGCGCGATTCCTCCGCCACATTCACGTGGAGGCGCGGCGGCTCGGCCGCATCGTCGCCGAGCTGCTGGATCTTTCACGGCTCGAGGTGGGGGTGGCGCCCGACCTCAAGCGGGAGCCGCTCGAGCTGGCCACCCACGTGGAGCGCCAGCTCGAGCTTTTCGCGGGCGTGCATCCCGCGCATCGATTTTCCTGGAAGGCCGAGGGTGTGCTGCCGGCGCTGCGCGCAGATCGTGACGCATTGGACCGGGTGCTACAGAATCTCCTGTCCAATGCGGTGAAGTACTCGCCGAGGGGCGGGGAGGTCCGGGTCGCCGCGCGCCCCACGGCCGACGGGCTCGTGGAGCTGCGGGTGGAGGACGAGGGGGTGGGAATACCGACCACCGAGCTCCCGCGCATCTTCGACAAGTACGTGCGGATCGCCAATCAGGAAACGAGTTCGGTTCGGGGGTTGGGGCTGGGCCTCAGCCTGGTCCGCGCGCTGGTGGAAGCGCATGGCGGGCGAATCGACGTGGAGAGCGAGCCTGGAAAGGGGAGTGTCTTTCGCGTGATCTTGCCTGCCTGATCGCCACTTTTACCCGATTTTCCGGCCATTTGAGTTGACACCCTCGCCCGGCCGCGTGTACTCTGGAGCCCGGCGATGGCGAGGCGGGACGAGCTGGCGGGACGTATGGCGGAGGCGGTGGTGAAGCGCCTCGTGACGCGCAAGCTTGTCGAGGTCCGGGACGAGAACCGGGCGCTCGAGGTGACCCGCCGCATCCTCTCGGAGAACTTCCTTGCCGAGGAGAAGATCGAAGCCGACGCGCGCGCCCTCCTGATGGACCATGCCAAGGAGATCCGGGACTCGGCTTCCGACTACAAGCGGGTCTTCGCCCTCGTGAAGGGCAAGCTGGCCAAGGAGCGGGGGTTCGTCCTGTGATGATGCGCATGAGCCGCGAGCGCCTCTTCGCTCTCGCCGACCGCATCGTGGCGGACCTCACCGCCACCGAGGCGGTCACCGGACGGGGGCTGGCCGAGGACAAGGTCCAGGGTCAGCTCCGCACCGAGGTGTTCCGGGTGCTGGAGGACGAGACCAAGCTGGAAGAGTCCATCGACCAGGAAGTGCGCCGCACGCTGTCCACCTATTCCCGCCCCGCCCCCGAAGGCAGCGGGGAATGGGAGCTGCTCTACAAGAAGACCCGCGACGAGGTGTTCCGGCGGCGGTTCCGGCTATGACCCGCATCGTGGTGGGGATCAGCGGCGCCTCCGGCGCCATCTACGGGATCCGCTTCCTCGAGCTGCTGCGCGCGATTCCCGGCGTCGAGAGCCACCTGGTGATCTCCGACGCGGCCCGGCGCACCATCGCCGAGGAAACCGACTGGGCCCTGCGCGACGTGGAGGCGCTCGCCACGCGGCGCTACTCCGACCGGGACATCGGCGCCGCGCTCGCCTCCGGCTCGTTCAAGACGGACGGGATGGTGATCGTCCCGTGCAGCATCAAGTCGGCGGGCGCGGTGGCGGCCTGTCTCGCCGACACGCTGATCGCGCGCGCCGCGGACGTCACGCTGAAGGAAGGGCGGCCGCTCATCCTCTGCGTGCGGGAGACGCCGCTGCACCTGGGCCATCTCCGCGTCCTCACCCAGCTCGCCGAGATGGGGGCGGTGATCCTGCCCCCGATGCCGGCGTTCTATAACCGGCCCAAGCAAATCGATGAGATCGTGGACCATACCCTCGCGCGAGTGCTCGACCGCCTCCGGCTGCCGCAGGCTCTCGTGCCGGAGTGGGGAGGCCAGCCGCCCGCGCCCCCGACCGCGAGCGGGCCGCCGACCACGGCGTGAGCCTCCCGCCGTCGGGCGCCCCGACGTGAGCCCGATCCCCCCGCGATGAGCAATCCGGTCGACCTGTCCATCGTGATCCCCGTCTACAACGAGGCGGAGAACCTGCCGCTCCTCTGGCCGGAGATCCGTGAGGTGCTGGCGCCCACGGGTCTCCACTACGAGATCATCTTCGTGGACGACGGCAGCCGGGACCAGAGCGCCGAGATCGTCCGGGGCTTCCGCGAGGCGGACCCGCGCGTGCGGCTGGTGCGGCTCAAGGTCAATGCGGGCGAGACCGCGGCCACCGACGCCGGATTCAAGAGCCGTGCGCGGGCGGCTGGTCGTGTCCATGGACGCGGATCTCCAGAACGACCCGCACGATATTCCCGGCATGCTCAAGCACCTCGAGCAGTGGGATGCCGTCACCGGCTGGCGCGTGAACCGCGGCGACGGCGACTCGCGGGTGCGCCGGATCTCCTCACGGGTGGCCAATCGGGTGCGCAATGCGCTCAGCGAGGAGACCATCCAGGACAGCGGGTGTACCTTCCGCGCCTTCCGCCGCGAGTGCCTCAAAGATCTCGTTCTCTACAATGGATTTCACCGGTTCATTCCCACCCTTCTCAAGATGCGCGGGTTCCGCGTGCTCGAGGTGCCGGTGAATCACCGGCCGCGTCGCTTCGGCGAGTCGAAGTACGGCATCGGCAACCGCGTGTTCAAGGCTTTCGGCGACCTCTTGGTGGTGCGCTGGATGAAGGACCGGCTGCTCCGCTACGAGGTGGCCGAGGACGTCGGCGGCAGCGGGGAGCCGCGCCGGTGAAAGTGCTCCTGATCGGGCTGGGGCGCTGGGGCGAGAAGCATCTGCGCGTGCTCACCGAGCTCGGAGCCGAGCTGTGGGTGGCCGACGTCGCCGAGGAGCGCCGCGCCTTCGCGATCAAGGCGGGCGTGGCGCGCGAGCGCGCGGTGGCCGACTACCGTGAGGCGTTGCCGCACGTGGAGGCGGTGGATCTGGTCACGCCGGCGGACAGCCACCTCAACGTGGCGGGAGACTGCCTGCGGGCAGGGCGGCATTGCTTCGTTGAGAAGCCGCTCACCCTCACGGTGGCGGAAGGCCGCGAGCTGGCGGCGCTGGTGCGCTCGACCGGGCGCGTGCTGCAGGTGGGCCATATCTTCCGGTTCCACCCGGTGGCCTCCGCGCTGCGCGAGCGGCTGGCCTCGGGGAGCGTGGGACCCGTGCGGTACTGCACCGGGCGCTTCACCGGCTTCAAGCGGCCGCGCACCGACGTGGGCGTCACCCAGACCGATGCCATCCACTTCTTCGATCTCTTCGCCCATCTGCTCGGGACGGAAGCCACCGCGGTGACGGCCACGCTGCGGGACCAGCTCGGCCGCGGCATGGACGACCTGTCCTTCTGCACGGTGGAATACGGCACGGTGCCCGCCGTCATCGAGGCCGGCTACTTCGCGCCGGGGACTTATCGCGATTGCGTGATGGTGGGCGAGCGCGCGACGCTCGCGGCCGATTTCGGCTCCGCGGAGGTGGCCGTCCACGACAATCGCCACGTGCCGGGAGCGGACGGCTGGCAGGCGTCCGAGGGCAAGGTCGAGACGTTCAAGGCCACCGGCCCCGAGCCCCTGCGTCGCGAGCTCGAGCTCTTCCTGGCCGCCGCGCGCGACGGCGGCGCGCCGCCGGTGGACGTGGCGGCGGGGCTCGCCGCGCTGCGCGTGGTCGAGGCCGCCCAGCGGTCGTCCGCGCTCGGCCGTCGCGTGACCCTCGCGGAGCTGGGCTAGGCCCGCGCGCGTGGAGCTCCTCTACGGGCTCCTGGACGGCAGCGTCTCGCTGGCGGATCTCATCCGCTGGGGCGGCTACGTGGTGCTGGTGGCCATCGTGTTCTGCGAGACGGGCCTCCTGGTGGGATTCTTCCTGCCCGGCGACTCGCTCCTGATCACCGCCGGCCTGGTGGCCGCCACCGGCACCCTCGACATCTGGCTGCTGAATCTCCTGCTCATTCCCGCCGCCATCATCGGCGACAGCGTGGGCTACGCCATCGGCTATCGCGCCGGCCCCCGCCTGTTCACCAAGGAAGAATCGCTGCTCTTCAGCCGCAAGCATCTTCTTCGGACGCGGGAGTTCTACGAGCGGTACGGGGGGAAGACCATCGTGCTGGCCCGGTTCATCCCGCTCATCCGCACCTTCGCGCCGGTGGTGGCGGGGATCGGCCAGATGGAGTACCGGCGCTTCCTCTTCTACAACGTCTTCGGCGGGGTCCTGTGGGTGACCAGCCTCACGTGGGCGGGCTATCTGCTGGGGACCCTGATCCCCGACATCTCGCGCTACATCCACATCGTGGTGGTGGTGGTGATCGTGCTGTCCATGGTCCCGGTGGTGGTCGAGCTCTGGAGGGCCCGCCGGCGGGCCCCCGCTGCCAAGCCGTAGCTCGGAGGGTACGCCCATGCCCGTGACACAGGAGAACGCCGCGCCCAGGCCGTGGGATGTCACCCGCGTTCTCCTCGCGGTGGTGGCGATCGGCGGGCTGATCGCCGCGACGTTCTGGGTGCTCCTGCCGTTTCTGCCCGCGCTGATCTGGGCCACGATGATCGTGGTGGCCACGTGGCCCGTGATGCGGGCGGTACAGGCCCGCCTGGGGGGCCGGCGGGGCCTCGCGGTGGCCGTGATGACGGCGGTGATGGTCGTCATCGTGGTCGCGCCGATCATGGTCGGCGTCGTGGTCGTGGTCGAGCATGCCGAGGACATGGTCCGGTGGTCGAAGGCGATGGTCGCCAGCGCCGCCGCGGGACCGCCGGCCTGGCTGAGTGCGCTTCCGCTGGTGGGCAAGCGGCTCGCCGCGGAGTGGCAGACGATTGCCTCCGAGCGGCCGGAGGACCTCGCCGCCCGCGCCAGTCCATATCTCCCCGACGTTGGCCGGTGGATCGTCGGCCAGGCGGGCAGCCTCGGCCTCCTCCTGATCCAGCTCGCCCTGACCGTGGTGCTCTCCGCGCTGCTGTACTCCCGGGGCGAGGCGGTCGCGACCGGAGTGCGAGCGTTCGCGCGCCGGCTGGCCGGGGAGTCGGGCGACAATGTCGTCGTGCTTTCCGCGCAGGCCATCCGCGCGGTCGCGCTGGGCATCGTCGTTACCGCGCTGGTTCAGTCGGGGATCGGCGCCATTGGCCTCGCCGTCACCGGAGTCCCCTATGCAGTGCTATTGACGCGCCGTGATGTTCCTGCTCGCGGTGGCGCAGATCGGCGCGGGGCCGGTCCTTTTCGGCGCGGTGATCTGGCTCTACTGGAAGGACGAGACGCTCTGGGCCGTGGTGATGCTCGTGTGGTCGATCGTCACCGTCAGTCTCGACAATGTCCTGCGCCCGATGCTCATCAAGAGGGGCGCGGACCTGCCGCTGGTCCTGATCTTCGCCGGCGTAATCGGAGGCCTGTTCGCGTTCGGCATCATCGGTCTCTTCGTCGGCCCCGTCGTGCTCGCGGTGACCTACACTTTGCTCGTGGCGTGGGTCGCCCAGGGTGACCGGGCGCCAGATGCCCGCCCAGGCACCCCGATGCCCGCCGACAAGCCGTAGCGGCCCGCCGCGGGCAAAAGCGCGGGCCGCACCCGCCGGTGTGACAGGTGCGGCCCGGTAAAGGACTCCGGTGTTCGGCTGCCGCGTCAGTGCTTGCCGGCGGTGCCTTCCTGAAGCTTCTCCAGAACATGGTCGAGGTTGAAGCTGCCGGGTTTCTGACGTGGCGGAAACTCGACGTAGGTCTTCAAGTGCTGGCTCACTACGGCCACCGCGGGCAGGACTAGGAATGCACGCTCGACGCGCCACTTGTCGTAGTCGCCCGCCTCGCGCGGGGCGATCTCGAAGGGATCGGCGCGCAGGTCGATGAGCTTCGGGAACCGCATGGTCACCAGCGGGTCCTGCCACACATTCAGGCCCTTTGCCCGCTGCTCCATGAAGAGCATCTTCCAGCGGTCATAGCGCAGGGCGGCGAGGTTGCCGTCGTCGGTCCAGTAGAAGAACTCCTTCCGCTTGCCCGGCCCGGCGCCGGCCAGCAGGTCGCGCTGATCGTACCCGTCGAGGTGAACCTTGAAGGTCTTGCCCGCCGCCTGATAGCCGGTCAGCAGCTTTTCGCCGACCTTCGGCTCGCCCGCTGCCGCCACCAAGGTCGGCACCCAGTCTTCGTGCGAGACAATGTCGTTGATCTCGGTCCCCGGCTTGATGACGCCCGGCCAGCGCATCACGCCGGGGACGCGGTAGCCGCCTTCCCAGCTGGTGTTCTTCTCGCCATGGAACGGCGTGGTGCCGCCATCGGGCCAAGAGAAGACCTCGGCCCCGTTGTCGGTGGTCCACACGACGATGGTGTCCTTGGCGATGCCGAGATCGTCTAGCTGCTTCAGGAGCTGCCCGACCATGCCATCGTGCTCGACCATGCCGTCGGCCTCGAGGCCCAGACCCGTCTTGCCCTTCGACGCCGGCTTGAGGTGAGTGTAAATGTGCATGCGAGTGGAGTTGAACCAGACGAAGAAGGGCTTCCCGGCCTTGTGCTGGCGATCGATGAAGTTCATCGCGGCGCCGAGGAATTCCTCGTCCACCGTCTCCATGCGCTTCTTGGTCAGCGCGCCCGTGTCCTGGCACTGTTGCTTGCCCATCCGCCCAAAGCGCGGGTCCACCGTGGAATCGTCCGTGGCGGTCGCGACGCACTTGAGCACGCCGCGCGGCCCGAAGGTCGCGCGGAACTGGGGGTTCTTCGGGTAGTCCTCGTTCTCCGGCTCCGATTCGGCATTGAGGTGGTAGAGGTTCCCGAAGAATTCGTCGAAACCGTGGACCGTCGGCAGGAACTCGTTGCGGTCGCCGAGGTGGTTCTTGCCGAACTGGCCGGTGGCATAGCCCTGAGGCTTGAGCAGTTCGGCGAGTGTCGGGTCCTTCTCGGACAACCCCTCCTTGGCACCCGGCAAGCCGACCTTGAGCAGACCGGTACGGAAGGTCGACTGGCCAGTGATAAATGCGGCGCGTCCTGCCGTGCAGGACTGCTGGGCGTAGAGATCGGTGAAGACCGCGCCCTCCTTGGCGATGCGGTCGATGTTGGGCGTGCGATAGCCCATCATGCCGCGGCTGTTGGCGCTGATGTTCCAGTAGCCGATGTCATCGCCGAAGATGACGAGAATGTTGGGCTTCGTCTGCTGCGCAGCCGCGGGCAGCGCGAATGCAAGCAGCGCCACCGCTAGGGCCGAGCTACACCGACGCAAGAGTCTCATCCGTCCGCTCTCCATTTCCATGGTGTGAACATGGGGCCGTTGGGATCGGGAAGCACCATTGGCGAGAACGGTACTAATGGCGACAATGGGGCCGATATTGGACCTTAGGCCTAGCTCCCTTGGGATCTGCAGATCATGAACCCTACGGTCCCGGATCGGGCCGTGGCGGGCCGGGCTTCCGCGCGGCATACTCCACGAAGACGCCGAACCAGCCCGAGCGCTGCACGGCCTCGAAGCCGGAGCGCGTCAGCGCATCCAGGATGAGCTCGCCCGGCACGCAATACTCCACGGTGTCCCAGCAATAGCTCATGAGGATCTCCGCCTCGCGGGAGCCCGCGCGCCACCGGGCGAGCCAGGGCACGATGCGCTTGAGGTAGAGACGGCCCACCGCGAGCCCCACGCGTGACCGCGGCCGAGAGAACTCCAGGATGAGCACGGTGCCGCCCGGCTTGAGCACCCGGAAGTATTCCTGGAAGGTCACGTCGAGATCCGTCACGTGGCGGAGGGCGTAGCCCATGCTGAGGAAATCGAACAAGCCACTCCGAAAGGGCAGGTGCTCGGCCATGCCCTGGACGAAGCCGCGGCCGAGCGTGCGGCGCGCCTCGGCGAGCATGCCGGTGTTCCGGTCCAGTCCCGTCACGCGCCCGGAGGGGCCGACGAGGGCGCGCGCCGCCTGCGCCACCAGCCCGGTCCCGGTGGCCACGTCGAGCACGACCATCCCCGGCTTGAGGCCGGCGTGATCCAGGGCGCGGCGACGGTAGTACGGGCCGGATCCGAACGACACCAGGCCGTCCAGCCGGCCGTAGTGGGGCGCGGTGGCCTCGAACATGGAGTCGAGGAACTCGCGCTGCCCCGTCTGGTCCGCATAGTAGCGGTCCAGCGGCCGGTGCGGCGGTAGCGGGGCGCGGTCTTCGTCACGCGACATCAGTCAGCCTCCACACCCGCGACGTCGCGCAGGTCTGCTACCGTAGGGTCTCGGCGAGGGGTTCGAGGTAGGAGTCGCGTGTTCTTGGTGCCGAAGGGGGGACTCGCTCGGGCCCCTCTTCGGGTACTCAGCCATGCGCGGGATTCTCGTGGATTCTCCTCGGTGCGTCAAGCACTTGCGCGGACCAGGCTGTTGGCACTGAGTGACATGGGATGACCCGGTTCGAGACCAGCTGTACTCCCGATTTACTCCCGCCGGCGCTCTCCGCTAGCTTGGGATTTTCAGCGTGGCCGCCAGTTCGGCCAGTTGGCTGGTGCACAGGCCCCAGCCTTCGGTGAAGCCCATCTTCTCGTGCGTCTCGCGGTCGGCCTCGGTCCAGCGGCGCGCGCAGGCGGTGTAGCGCGTCTTACCGCCACCCAGATCCTCGAACGTCAGGATCACGGTCATGAAAGGCTTGGCAGAGGGCTCCCAGGCGTGGGTGTAAGCGTCGGTGGCGACGATGCGCTCGTTGGGCACCACTTCCAGGTAGACGCCGTGGTTGGGGAACTCCTGGCCGTCGGGCCCGCGCATCACCACCAGGCTGGCACCGCCCGCGCGCACGTCGGTCTCGGCATGCGGCGTGGTCCAGGTCGCGGTCGGTGCTCATGGTCGGGATCGACTGGGCGAGTCAGGCCCACGCGGTCTGCGTCCTTGACGACGCGGGCCGCATCCAGTGGCAGGGCTCCGTCCCCCACACCGCCGAGGGGCTCACGGAGCTGCTCGGCCGCCTGCGGCGCTTGTTCCACCGCGGCCCCCTTCGGGTCGCGCTCGAACGCCCCTCCGGCCTGCTCGTCGATACCCTCGTCGAGGCCGGGGTGGAGGTCGTACCGATCCACCCCAACGCGCTCAAGGCCAGCCGCCCACGCTACTCCGCCGCCGGCGGCAAGAGTGACCCCGGCGATGCGTTCATCCTCGCCGATCTGCTGCGGACCGATGGCCATCGCTTCCGGCCGCGGCGGCCGCCCTCGGACGACACGCGTGCCCTGCGCGCCCTCGTACGCGGTCGGGACGATCTCGTCGCCCAGCGCGTCGCCCTCGCCAATCAGCTCCGCGCCTTGCTCGAGCGGTTCTGGCCCGGGGCCGCCGCCATCTTCGCCGACGTCGACTCGCCCATCGCCCTGGCCTTCCTCAGTCGCTATCCCACCCCCCACAGCGCCGCGCGCCTGGGTGAAAAACGCCTCGCCCAGTTCCTCGGCCAACACGCCTACTGTGGCCGGCGGCCGGCGGCCGACCTGCTCGCCCGCCTCCGCGCGGCCCCCGCGAGCCAGGTCGGCGCGGCAGAAGCCGAGGCCAGCGGCGACGTCGTCCGCGCGCTCGTCGCCGTCCTCACCCCGCTCGGGGCGCACCTCCAGCAACTCTCCGCGGCCATCACGGCGGCGCTGCCCCAGCATCCCGACGGGCCGCTGGTGCAGAGCTTGCCGCGCAGCGGCGCCGTCAACGCCGCGCAGATCCTCGCCGAGCTCGGGGACGACCGCGCGCGCTTCCCCACCGCCGAGCAGTTCGCCGCCGAGGGCGGCTTGGCTCCCGTCACGCACGTGTCCGGCAAACATCACGCCGTGGTCTTCCGCTGGGCCTGCAATAAGCGGCTGCGCCGAGCCCTCACCACCTTCGCCGATATGGGGGCTCCTGGAATGGCTTACTGGAAAGCGATGGGTTCGCCGTTGACGGCCCAGCTCACGCCGAAGCGATCGGTGAGCATGCCGAAGGTCTTGGCCCAGAACGCGGGCGCCAGTGGCATCGTCACCTGGCCGCCTTGCGACAGCGCGTGGAAGGTGCCATGGGCCTGGTCGATGGTGTCGTACTGGATCGCGAGCATCACGCCTTTCACGCCCTCGTAAGGCACACCCGGCGGGGTGTCGCCGGCAAACAGCATCGCGCCGCCGGGCAGCACCAGGCAGGCATGCATGATGCCGTCGCCGCTGGGTGCCGGGCCGTCGCCGCAACCGGCGTCGGCGGCTGCTGACGCGGGCATGTCGGCGTAGCTCAGCATGGTTTCGATCCTGGCGCCGAGCGCCTTCTCGTAAAAGGCGAAGGCCTCGCGGGTGTTGCCGCCGAAGCTCAGGTAAGGGGTCACGGTGGTGGGCATGTAGGGCTCCTGGGATGAAGGTGGATGGTTTTCGTGTGCCGGCATGGTCTCATTTAGTCGAACGGCTTCGACGGCTTTCGACAGGCGGCGCGAAAAAACTTTCAGCCGCCCACTTCGGTCAGCCGGCGCAGCAGGAAGCGGCGCTCGGGCTCCCGCCGTGCCAAGGTGGCGGCGGCGCGGTAAAGCGCCTGGGCTTGTGGAGCCGCTAGAACTCAACAATCTGAGAACTGCCGTTCCCGGTGTATCCAGACCACCAGAACCTGCTCCGGGTTCCGAGCAAAGGGCGAGCGACACATGGGCAACTGTTTGAAATGAATGGTGGGCTGGGACGGGTTTGAACCGCCGACACCAGGATTTTCAGTCCTGTGCCTCGGAGTGTGGAAGTCCGCGTAAATGTTTGATGTGGAATGAGAAGCTTCCGACGGCGACGTGCGCTGGAGTGCGCTGGAATGCGCTAGAGTGCGCCCGAGTTAGGCACAATTTGGGCACAGTCTATGGTCCTCGGCTTAGGCCAGCAGCCTTAGCTCCGCTTCCGCCTGTTCCAGCCAAACCCGCATATCCATGGCCCGGAGCATCTCCGTCGCGCTAGTGAGGTGCTGGGTCGCATGCGCTCGGTTGCCCGATCGCCGGTGGAGTGTAGCGAGGCCCAAGTGGCAGCGCGCGACGAGCGGCCGCAGGCCCAGTCGCTCGGCCATCGCCATTGCCTCTCGATAGCGGCTCTCGGCGCGCTTGAGATCGGGCGGCTCGTAGCGGGTGCCGATCATGGCGAACAGGTGGAGCGCGTACGCCTCGTAGGCTGGCTCCTTCTGCACTGCGGGCAAGCTCGAGGGCGCGGACGGCGTGATCCTGCGCCTCCTCAGGGCGGCTTCCCAACAGGCAAGCCTCGCCCCACCAGACGATCCAGATCGAGTTGCACGGCAGGAACTTTATGGCGGCGGCCATGTCGAGCGACTGCTCGAAGAGCGGGAGCGACTCGTCGACCCGTCCGGTCAGCGCATAGGCGAACCCCAGGAATGATAGCGCGGCTGGGTTCTTGTGGTGGAGCGATCGGTATAGGTCGACGCTCCGCTCGAGCGTCGGGACTGCCGTGGCGAGATCACCCCGAAGTAGATATGTGAATCCTAGCCCCAGGTTTGCGGAGGCGAGGCTCGCGGGATGCTCCGCGGCCTGCGCGATGCTCACCGCTTCAGTCACGAGGCGAAGCGCCTCGTCGAAACGGCCCTGCCAGGCCAGGCACCAAGCGTTCACGTTCCGGGAGACAACGGACGGGAACGTGGGCAGGCCGAAGCGCTCGCTGACCAAGTTGCCGCTCAGGAGCGTTACGTTCTGCTGGAACAGTTCGATCGCCGGCGTGTACTCGGCCAGGTCATGGTACGTCTGGGCCACGACCTGGTTGGCCACGACCTGAAGCGGGACCTCGCCGAGCTCGGTGGCGATGGCTAACGCGCGCCGACCCTGCTCGATGGCTTGCCGGTAGTCGACCGTCGCCCAGGCATGGTGGGCCAAGTACGCGAGGACCCGGCCCAGGCGGCGCCGATCGCCAAGGCGCTGCGCGAGCGTCTCGGCCTCGGTGAGCACCTCGAAGATCCGGCCGTAGTCACCGGGCGGGAGCGAACGAGTTCCGAAGCGCCAGGCGGAGGTCGATCGCGCGCTCCGCCCGTTCACGGCTCTCCGGCAGGTGCTCGAGCACGCCGAGGGCCTGCTCAAGATGGGCAATCGCCTCCGGATGCGCAGAGCGCGCTGCCGCCTTGGCACCGGCCTCACGGAGGTAGTAGAGCGCCTTCTCCCACTGCTCGCCGCGCACGAAATGATAGGCGAGCATCTCGTGCTGCTCGGCCAGCCGGTCGGCGTAAAGGTCCTCGATAGCTAGCCCGATGAGCCGGTGCAGCTCCTTCCGGCGCTGGACCAGCAATGAATTGTAGGCCACGTCGTGGGTAAGCGCGTGCTTGAACATGTAAGCGAGCTCGGGAAAGGCGCGCTTCTCGTAGATCATCTCGATGGCCTTCAGCTCGCGGAGGAACTCCTCGGGCCGCTCGCGGATGTCGGCGATCCGGTCGAGCAGGCGTCGGGTAAACTCGCGCCCGATGACCGCGGCGAGCTGGAGCGTCTTCTTCGAGGCGTCCTCCAGCCGGTCGATCCGCGCCATGATGACGTCCTGGATCGTGTCGGGGACGACGACCTCGTCGAGCGGTCGGGCTAGGACGTACCGGTCTCCGGCCTTCCGAATCGCCCCGGTTTCCTGGAGTGACTTAACGACCTCCTCGATGAAGAAGGGATTCCCCTCGGCCTTGCGCACGATCAGGGCGCGCAGGTCGGTGGGGAGTGACTCCGCGGCCAGAACACTCTGGGCCATCTGGACGCTGTCCTCGCTCGAGAGCGCATTGAGAGCGAGCCTGATGTGGTAGGTCCGCTCGCCGAAGGGATGCACATAGCCGGGCCGGTAGGTGAGGATTAGGAGTACGCGGCTCGCCGCGACGCTGTCGGCGATCGACAAGAGGTACTCCTCGGTCGCCCGGTCCATCCAGTGGAGGTCCTCGAAAACACACACCTGGGGATGGATCTCGGCCGCCCGCACCGTAAGCTGCCGGACTGCGTCGAAGATCTCCCCGCGCCGCTGCTGGGGATCCATCGCCGAGAGAGTCGAATCGCCGGGGTCGACCGAGAGCAAATAGCGGAAGTGCGAGATGATCGGACGTAGATCCTCGCCGAGCACGAGGACGGCTCGCTCGATCTTCCTGACGATCGCCGCCTCGCCGTCACCCTCTTCGATCCGGAAGCTGCGCTTGAGGAGATCGATCAGCGGATGGAACGCGATCGACCGCCCGAAGGACATGCAGTGGCCTTCGACCCACGTCGCGTCCGCGCCGAGCTGTCGGCGAAACTCCAGGAGAAGGCGCGACTTTCCGATCCCCGGTTCCCCAGCCATGAAAACGATTTGTCCTTGCCCCGTACGAGCCCGCTCGAAGGCGTCGCGCAGGTGCGCCAGGTCGCGATCGCGTCCCACGAAGGCCGTGAGGCCGCGCTCGGCCTCCACCTCGAGGCGCGTGCGGGCCGCACGCGTGGAAATGAGCTCCCACGGTAGCACCGGCTCAGCTTTGCCCTTGAGCGACAGCTCACCCAGTGGCCGCGTGTAGAAGTAGCCGTCGATGAGCCGATGAGTCGTCGCCGAAATTACGACCCGTCCCGGGTCGGCGGCCTGCTGAAGCCGTGCGGCGACGTTGGTCGTGTCGCCCACCGCCGTGTAGTCCATCCGGAGGTCGGTGCCGATGCTCCCCACTACCACGAGGCCCGTGTTGAGCCCCTGGCGGACCTCGAAAACGATGCCGCGTCGACGCTGGAGGTCGTCACGGAGCTCCTCGAGCCGGCGCCGGATTCCGAGCGCCGCGTGGGCCGCCCGCTGCGCGTGGTCCTCGTGGGCGATCGGTGCGCCGAACAGCGCCATGATCCCGTCGCCGAGAAACTGGTTGACCGTCCCCTCGTAACGGTGGACCTCCCCCAGCATTAGCTCGAAGGCGCGGTTCATGAGGGTGTGGACATCCTCGGGATCCAATCGCTCGGACAATGAGGTGAACCCCGAGACGTCGGCGAAAAGCACCGTCACCTGCTTGCGCTCGCCCTCGAGCGCGCTCCTGGACGTCAAGATCTTCTCGGCCAAGTGCTTCGGCGTATACGAGTCTGGGGCGGCGAACTTGGTCGAGGGAGCGCGGAGCGGCGCGGCGCAATGTCCACAGAACTTGTTCTCGGGCGGGTTGGCCGTGCCACAGGACGGGCAGGTCGAGGCCAGCAATGCGGCACACTCACCGCAGAATTTCATACCGGCGGGGTTCTCGTGCTGACACCGAGAGCACTTCATGCCGGAGCCTCCCAACAAGTCGGAGCGGGGACAGATCAGACAGGTGCCGCGAGCTTAGTCGTGGGGACGGACCGGGTCAAGTCTGGTCCTAGCCTGCAAGCTCCAGTGCGGTGCGCACTTACACGCAAGGACGTCGAGGACTAAAACTCCTGCGCTCCTCCCGCCAGCCGTCGGCTTGGCGGCAAACCGTCTCCAGGACAGGATCCGAGGACGTCCGGTAAGTCCTTGCTGTACCGCGCGAACGCCTATGCTGGAGGTAGCCGGGAGTGTGCTGGACTGATCAGGAATGCGCTGGAATGCGCACGAGGATTTTCAGACCCGCCTCCATCTCCCGGCTCGGACGGATGATTTGTTCGTATCCGTTTTGAGCAGGCTCAGTGGAGAGCACAGGACTTCCAATCCCTGGGGCGGTTCTGACAGAGAGTTGTCTCGGAGCTGCTGTCACCGATCACGGCTGAGGTGTTATTCGGTCGTTCGTAAGTGTGTGGAGTGCGATTTCGGTTGTTGAGGGGCTGGATTTTCAGAATTCTACACGGCACCTACTATCTACTCGATTGATCTGGTCCAATGCGTACTTAGCAGAAGACTCCCGCCTTTCGGCGGTGCCGCAGGACGGAACTTGCGGTGGGGAGGAAGATGGCCATCGCTCGCAGTCCCGGGCGTTGACCGCGCTCCACCGCCAGAATAAGCTCTCGTCACCTGTCCGACCGCTGCTGGTTCACACGAGCCGAGAGGTGTCTGCATGCAGTCTTCCGGGTGCCAGCGGCGGCAGGCACCGGCGGGATTGCTCGGAATCCACACCAACTTGCCGGCGACGGTACCGCCCGACGTAGGTGCGGCGCTCGCCGGCGGCGGGACCGCGCCGGCAGGACTTTCCGAGCTCGACTATCATCCACGTCCTCGACGGCTCGCTGGAGTATCAGGTCGAGGGCAAGCCGCCGATGACGCTCAGGGCCGGCGACGTCCCGTTCATTCCGGCCGGAACGATCCACTCGGCGAGGAACGTCGGCAGCGGCAACGGGGCGGAGCTCGCCACGTATGTCGTCGAAAAGGGGAAGCCGCTCGTCGAGATCGTGAAGTGAGGCGTGCCGAGCGCGTGATCCGCACTCTGAAAGCTGTCTTTGCACCAACAAAGGAGACGTCGATGAGAGTCGTCAGAGCCGCCGCGGTCCAACTGAGCCCCGTGCTCTATAGCCGCGAGGCAACGGTCGAAAAGGTCGTGCGGAGGATCCACGAACTTGGCCAGCAGGGGGTGCAGTTCGCCACGTTCCCGGAGACCGTGGTCCCGTACTACCCGTACTTTTCCTTCGTCCAGCCCCCCTGGCAGAACATCGCCGGACCCGAGCAGCGGAAGCTGCTCGACCAGGCAGTGGCGGTGCCGTCCCCTGCCACGGACGCCATCAGCGAAGCCGCCAGCCAGGCGGGAGTCGTCGTGTCCATCGGCGTGAACGAGCGTGACGGCGGAACCCTGTACAACACCCAGCTTCTCTTCGATGCCGACGGCACCTTGATCCAGAGGCGCCGCAAGATCTCGCCCACCTATCACGAGCGAATGATCTGGGGCCAGGGAGACGGCTCGGGCCTGCGCGCCGTCGATAGCAAGGTCGGCCGCATCGGTCAGCTGGCATGCTGGGAGCATTACAATCCTTTGGCGCGGTACGCGATGATGGCCGACGGCGAGCAGATCCACTCCGCCATGTATCCGGGCTCCATCTTCGGCGACCTGTTTTCCGAGCAGACCGAGGTCAACATCCGGCAGCATGCGCTGGAGTCTGCGTGCTTCGTCGTCAGCGCGACCGCCTGGCTGGATCCCGATCAGCAGGCGCAAATCATGAAGGACACCGGCTGCAGCATCGGCCCGATCTCCGGCGGCTGCTTCACCGCGATCGTGGCACCCGACGGAACCCTGCTGGGCGAGCCTCTCCGCTCGGGCGAAGGCGTCGTCGTCGCCGACCTCGACTTCGCGCTGATCGACAAGCGCAAGCAGCTGATGGACTCGCGCGGCCACTACAGCCGGCCCGAGCTGCTCAGTCTCCTGATCGACCGCACGCCCACCGCGCACGTCCACGAACGCGCCGTGCACCCCAAGTCAGCCGCCGCGCAAAGCTCGGAGGAGCGGCTCACCACGGTTGCCTAGCCATAGAAGCTGGAGCGAGAGACATGCACCGCGCGGTCGCCGCGGCCACGACCGTTGCCGATCTGGAAGCGGTGGTTCGGAAACCCCGTGATGATCAAGGCATATACGGAAGGCATACCCGGCAACGGCGAGCCGTTTCCCGACGGCTCAAGAATCGTCACGATCGAGCGCTGCACAGGAGGAGTGTCATGAGGAAGGCATTCATTGGCGTGATCGGAGCAGCAGCCGTCCTGTACGCATCGAGCTCGATCGCGCAGACCGCCAGAGACATCCGTGGACCTGCTCCCGTCGTGCCACTCGCCAGTGAGCCCGCGCCGAGGATCGTCATCGATCCTCCGCTTGCGGAGTGGCTCGCGCAGGGACGCGTCGTCATCCAGTATCGCACCGAGAACTTGCGCATTGTGCCGGTCTTCGGTCCAAACGCGCTCGATGTGTCGCCGCGCATCGGACACATCCATGTGACCGTGGATGACTCGCCATGGCGCTGGGCAGACGCCAGCGGCGAGCCGCTCATCATCAACTGTCTTCTCCCGGGGCCGCGCAAGGTCCTGATCGAGCTCGTGAACGCGAACCACCAGACGCTCGACAAGGGGGTCGTCACCTTCGTCGTTCCCGTCCGGTGGAGCGGTTGCTGACGTAAAGGCGCCGCGAGAAGGCGATCTTGTCGCAGTGGGAGGTGGGCGCGGGACTGGTACCCGGTGGCGGCCCCATGGTACGGCTGCCGCGGTTAATCGGACGGGGACGTGCCTTGGAAGTCCTGCTCGGAGCGGACGATATCGGCGGAGACTTAGGGACGCCTATATCGGCTACGTCAATCGTTCGCCCCGCAGCCCAAGCCCGAATTCGAATGCTATTTGAGCGTGGCTTTCACAAACCGGGAGATGTAGAAACCTGACCGCGTCGACGGCCAATCCGCAGCTTGAAAGGACATTCCAATGAATCCACTGCTTTCCGAAGTCCTGGAGGCGTATGGTGGCCTTGAGCGCTGGCGCAAGTTTACCACCCTGTCGGCGACCATCGTCACAGCTGGCGAACTTTGGGGCTTCAAAGGCCTCGTCCAGGATGCCCATCCCCGCCGGATGACCATCGACCTGCACCGTGAATGGGGCTCTGTTGATCCGTTCGGCGATCCCGATTGGCTTACGGACTTCACGCCCGATCGCATCGCGATCGTGGCCCGCGACGGGGCGACGATCGCCGAACGGTTCGACCCGCGGGCGGCCTTTACGGGCCACACTCTGACGACGCCCTGGGACCCGCTTCACCGCGCCTACTTCAACGGCTATGCGCTGTGGACCTACATGGCCACGCCCTTCCTGCTCGCCGAGCCGGAGTGCAAGGTCGCAGAGATCGCTCCAGTTCAAGAGGGCGATGAGGCTTGGCGCGGTCTGCGGGCAACGTTCCCGGACAACATCGCCACGCACAGCCGCGAGCAGGACTTTTACTTCGCGCCCGACGGACTGCTCCGCCGCCACGACTACCATGTGGACGTGGCCGGGGGTTTTGCCGCAGCGCAGTTGGTCTCCGAATTCGTCGAGGTACAGGGACTACGCTTTCCCACTCGACGGCGTGCCTACCAGCGCGGCGCCGACATGCGCCCGAAGCTCGACCCTCTGATGGTGTCGATAGACCTCACCGACTTCGCCCTACGATAGGCGGGCGCAGGCCACTCCTCATCGATCCCCTCGCCTACGAGGTGCCCTTCTAGGCGCAGACGCTCGCGCCGGTGCTAATCCTGAGCATAAGTGCGGTCCACGGATGACGAACGCGCCAAGTGGGATGCCAAGGCGCCGATCTAGACTGTCAAGACTGATCGGTAGTCCCTGGTTTGAGTGGTGGGATACCACGGACAGCTCTGTCGGCGTCACACCAGGCAGCGCTCCCGGCGGTCATCCAACCGATCACTTTGCCGGCACGGTAAGCGGAGCCCCCTTCTGCTTCACAAAGAACACCAGGAACTTGGCAGGCTTTGTAGTGCTGGCATTCCGGGAAACCGTGTGCACGTCTTCCGGCGACTCATAGAATGTCTGGCCCGGCCCCAGTGTCACTTCCTTCCCACCCTTCACCTGCATCACCACTGCCCCTTCCAGCACATAGACAAACACAGAAGCATTGTGCCGGTGCTCAGCGTCCGACCCGCCCGGCGCGTACTCCACCATGACCATCGTGCCCTCTTTGCCGTCTCTTCCCGCCAGTTCCTGCGTCATTAGCGGCGTCACCTTGGCCTCTTGAGCCGCCGCGGTAGCCGTAGCCGCCGCCAGGCATAATGCGATCAGCACCTTGGTCATTGCTTTCCTCCTTGTACTTCAACTATGTGCGTTCCGCAACAGCCTTGCCACGGTTGCCATGCTCCCTCCGACGCCCTCCAGCCCTGCGACACCTAGGGCTTCGTTCCGATGATGGCCCTGGCGGTGAGGGCGGTGACTATCCCGAACGGCAGATTGACCAGCGCCACGTAGAGCGGGAACATCGGCCCGGCCTGCTTGAGTCCGAAAAAACCCGCGCCGCCCATCGGCAGGAAGAACAGAAACGTCGCCAGCATTGGAGCGATGAAATAAAGGAAACCAAAGAGGTAGAGCCGATTCCAGGCGGCCTTTATGAGGAGACCGAATGGGATGCCCCATAGCCCGCCCCAAAAGAGCGGCAGGTATATGCCCGGAGATTTCAAGGCGACCGGAAAGTGTATCGGACCCTCTACCCCGAGCCCCAACAGAGACAGTACGTGGCTGAAAAGGACGAGGGCCAGTGCGCCTACGACCCCCGCGGCGAAGCAGATCGCTACCCGTTGGCCAACCGTCAAGGCACTCTTCATCGTGTGGCACATCCTTTTCCATCGTGCTCACCGCCCTCCATTGTTCGTCAGTACCGGAGACTCGAACGCTGGCTGAAAAATGACACTGCTAACTCCGGTGTAGAAGCTATTCCGCCGCACTAGGCTAACCGGGCGAGTTCGCCGAAAAGGATGAGGGCTGCGAACCCCGCGGCGGCGAGAACGCCGGAGTAGCGGGGCCCATTGTGGAAGGCCTCCGGGATCATCGTTTCCGCCGTCATGGCGATAAGCGCCCCGGCTCCGTATGCCTTGAGGATTGCCGTCGCGTGAGGGCCAACGTCACTCAGGAGGTAGAAGGCAAGAGCCGTGATCGCCGTAGTAACAAGCGCAGTACCGCTCCATAGGATCAGCACGTAAGTAGATGAGCGGGACGCGACACGCATACCGGCCGTCCCGGAAAGTGCCTCCGGCACGTTCGCGAGCGAAAGCGCGATGACCAGTGCCAGATCGGGTCCCCCAGCCCTCAGGGTGACGCCAAGGACTAGCGCCTCGGGCACAGCATCCAGCGCGGTTCCGAGCGCAACGGAGGTGCCGCTGCCGGGCGCCTCGGCTTCCGACGGCTGCGGCTTGCATTCCCCGCAGCGCTTGCGGTCGTTGGCGATTGCGAGAGCTGCGTTCGCGATGCTGAACGTGCCGGCACCGGCAACAATTCCGCCCACAGTGGATGCCGCCCCGGCCAGCATGAGCGCCTCGGATGCGACCTTGAACGAGGCAGCTGACAGCAGCACGCCCGCCCCGAGCGACATGAAAGCGGCGATGGCTCGGTGCTGGAGGTGCGTTGTTAGCCCCAGAACTGTCCCGACAAGCGCGCCGGACGCCGGCGCTAACCCCCAGCAGAAGGCCCACACCGCACCAATAATGCCTTCAGGCATTGCATGCTCCTCTTGGACGTGACCCACGGAATCCGGCCAGCGGCAAACAAGGACCTTCTAACGTTGCGATTCACTCGACGATCTACTGTTACGCCTGCGTTGCAACCTTGCCGGTGCGAATCGGCAGTCTCCAGTGGGGCCGGACAAAATGGCAGGAGTAGCCGTCGGGATATCGTTGGAGATAATCCTGATGCTCGGGTTCGGCCTCCCAGAAGTCGCCTGCCGGGACGACTTCCGTAACGACCTTGCCCGGCCACAGGCCTGAAGCATCGACGTCGGCGATGGTGTCTTCGGCAATTCTCTTCTGCTCGTCACTGGTGTAGAAGATCGCAGATCGGTAGCTAGTCCCGACGTCGTTGCCCTGGCGATTGCGCGTGCTTGGGTCGTGAATCTGGAAGAAGAATTCGAGAATCTGCCGATAGCTGATCCGGGCAGGATCAAAGATGACCTCGACTGCTTCGGCATGTGAGCCGTGATTGCGATACGTGGCGTGGGACACGCTGCCGCCGGTGTAGCCGGCCCGTGTCGACAGAACGCCGTCGTAGCGGCGAACGAGATCCTGCACGCCCCAGAAGCAACCGCCGGCAAGAACAGCGCGTTCCTCAGTCATTGGATATCCTCCACTTGGTTCAAGTAAGCCGCCCGGCCACGCGGTCGATCCCTTCCGGCATCGATCTTCTCTCGCGTTGGCCTGTTGCGCGATGGTATCGAGGGAGGCGGGCGCACCGTGCGCCCGCCTCCTCACACCGTCAACGGAGCTATCGGAACGCCGCGCGGCGAGGCCGAGAGCGCAGGTATAGAGGAGACGGTCATGGTGTCCTCCTTTCGAGTAGTTTTGGGCGGAGTCTCATGCCCCTTGAGAGGCAATCTTGCGGCACCGCCGGAAGACGGGAGTCTTCTGCTAAGTACACATTAGACCAGCCCAATCGAGAGGATGCGGCGGACCCACTACCAGGTCCCGTCGGAACTAGTCATCGTCCTCGGTCTCGTCAGTGCGCTGCTGAGCCGGATGACTGAGGGGAAGGACCCGAACGCGATCGAGCCTGCGGGCTCTGCCGTACTCCCGAAATACTCCCGTTGAGGACGAGCGCTTCCGGTTAGACTCGAACGGTCGATGCCTTACAGATCAGTGGTGCCGAAGGGGGGACTCGAACCCCCACACCCTTGCGGGCACATGACCCTGAATCATGCGCGTCTGCCAATTCCGCCACTTCGGCCCGAACAGCCTCACTAGGATACCGACGAAGCGAGTGAAGTCAAGGGGGCCCGATGGCGTCAGGCGAGGGCGAGAAGGTCATCTCGACCAACCGCAAGGCTCGCCACGACTTCGAGATCCTGGAAACCTACGAGGCGGGCCTGGTCCTCCGCGGGACCGAGGTGAAGTCGCTACGTGAAGGCCAGGTCAACTTCAAGGACTCGTACGCCTCCATCGATCGGGGCGAGGCGTGGCTGGTGGGCTGCCACATCGCGCCCTATCACCACGGCACCGACGCCAACCACGCTCCGGACCGCTCGCGGAAGCTTCTCCTCCATCGCCGGGAGATCGAGCGCCTGCTGGGCAAGGTGGCCGAGCGTGGGTTGACCATCGTCCCCCTTCGTCTATACTTCAAGGAGGGACGCGCCAAGCTCGAGCTGGGGCTGGCGCGCGGCAAGAAGACCTACGACAAACGGGCCTCCATCCGCGAGCGCGACGAACGGCGTGAGCTCGCCAAGGAGTCCAGAGCGCGGGAACGGTCGTGAGCGGCCGGGCCCGTGACAAGGGGGCGACTGGTTTCGACGGGGATCAGTGAAGCGCAGGCGGCATCTCGAGGTTGCTCTCTCCTCGTTAATCCGAGGGCACCGTACTAGCTGCCAACAATCAGCTAGCCCTGGCGGCCTAACACCCGCTAGCGTCGGCCGGATCGAGTCATCAGGGACCGGGAACCGGCGTCATATTCTGGTGACTGGCCCCAATCCCTGCTCCGGGGTGCGGGGCGAGACCTTTCGGAGCTGGCTGCTCGAGAAGCCCGCCGGTTGGCGGCAAGAGCGGCGAGAGCTGAAGAAAACCGGCTAAAGATGTAGAAGCCTGCCGCCGAGGATTTCCGGACGTGGGTTCGATGCCCACCGCCTCCACCATTCACGAGCCGCCCGCCCGCTCCCGGGCTCACCCCGGGGTCGGGCGGGCGGTCTTGTTTGGCCGGCGTCGAGCGGCGCGCGCTCGCTCTGATAGCCGGCGAAGAGATCGTAGAGCTCCAGCGGATGCGCCACCGGGCCTCGGTCTTCCACGCCGGCGGGCTGGATGAGGAAGGTATGCAGCTCCTCGGGCGAGGGGCCGGCATGCGCGCCCACCTCCGGCACGTAGGAGACATGGCCCTCCCGCGCGCCGATCCCGTAGACGACGAGATCGCCCGCGCTCCGCATCCCCATGAGGTCCGCGATCCCGCGCAGCACCGCGTCGCGGTCGGGCCGGTCGGCGAACGGCCCCGCCTCGCCCCTGCCCAGCCGATGCACTTCCTCGCGCCAGTAGATGACGGGCCCCTCGGCGGAGCGCGCGAGGACGAAGCCCACCCCCGGGACTCTGGCCACCGCCGGGGCGAATCCCGGTCGCCGGCGCTCGATCTCGTCGGCGTCGAGCGGCTCGGGGCTGTCGAGGAAGTAGATGAAGGCGTTCGGGCCGGCCGATATTACGCGGATGCCGTCGCGCTGATACGCTTCACGGCCTGCGCCCTCCGCGTGTATCGAGTCCGGGGCGGGATCAGCGGGAAGGGGGTCCGGCCGGGGCCGCCCGATGCGATAGGTCTGGAGCCCGTGACGATAGGACAGCTCGCGTCCGCGGCCCGCCGCCGCCGCGGTGGGGCGGCCGACCAGCTCCTCGATCAGCACGCGCTCGAACGGGAGACCCCCGCTCAGCGAGCGGAAATCGACGCAGTGGGCCTGGCCGTGATCGGAGAGCACGAAGAGATCGTGGCGGTGCTCGGGAACGCGCCGGATCACCCGCCAGATCTGGCGGATGGCGCTATCGACGCCGCGGAGGGAGTCCACCGCGTGACGACTCCGCGGGCCGAACGCATGGGCCGACACGTCGTAGTCCAGGAAGTTGACGTAGATCGCGGGCAGCCCCGCATAGACGTCGCGCGACACCGCGAGGGTGAAGAACTGCCGGATCCATACCGAGATGCCGACCTGGAGCTGTAGCCACTGCCAGTGGAGCTTCGCCGCGCCGGGCTCGCGAATTACCCGCGGAATCACCAGGGCGATCTCGCGCAGGGTCAAGAGCCAGACTCTTGACGGCTACCCAGCCGACCACGATGCCGCCCGGAGAGGAACGCTGAGGACACCTCGGCGCGTCGGCCGGCTCAGCCGCGCGAAGCTGAACAGCGCATCGTCGGCGCCGCCGGAGAACACGCACCCGTACACGCTTCCGCCGGCGAGCACGCCCGCGCGATCCTTGGCATGGTCCTCTTCCACCAGCGCGGCATGGCCGGCCCGCGGGAAGTGGATGTCCATCCGGCGCCGCTTGTCGTGATAGTGAAAGCCCGGAATGTCCGGCCGCACGCCGTACATCGCCGCCATCTGGAAGGCGGGCGTGGAGGTCGGCATGCCCACCGACATGGGTCGGCGCCGGTGGCCGTGACGCGCCAGGAGTTGCCGGAGGAAGGGCATGCGGCCCGAGAGCAGCGCGCGATCCAGCACCTCGGCCGAGAGGCCGTCGATCTGCACGATGACCAAGCGCCGGTGGGTCGGCTCCGGCGACCGGCCGATCCGCGCGCGACGGATCAGCCGGTCGAGGCCTCGCTGCAGGAAGAGGGCAATGTCATCGACTGGCATCAGGGGGCAGCGCCGGTGTCGCCCGGCGCTACCGCGGTGGGCCCTCCGCGATGCGCACCCCGGTCACGTGGTCGGCATTCCCGCGCCGCTGAACGCTGACGCGGATGGCCGTGCCGGGCTTGAGCTCGGCCCGGTCCACCTTCACGCTGGGCGAGAAGACGAAAACTTGCCCGTCATCAAGGGTGAGCGTCATGGCGGCATTATCCACCCGAGCGAGCCGTCCCGTCACCTCTCGGGTGCCGGAGACGACGCAAGCCATGCGGGCGCCCACTTAGCGCTCCCCGGGAATGCCGGTCTCTTCGTCGAGGCCGGGCGGGCGGGCGGGCCGGGAGTCCTTTTCTTCCATATCTGGATAGCGCCGCTCCGGCTCGGGAGAGCGGGCATCCTTGGGGTCGCGATCGCTGTCCGGTTTCGACTGCTTCTTCTTTTCCATGGGGGCCCCCTTGAGCCGGGTCGAAACTACCCGGTCACTAGCGTCCGATACCGAGGATGAAGAACAGGAAGAGGAGGCTCGCGGGAACACCGAGCATCCAGAGAATCACGTAGGTGAGTGCCCGGCCCTCCTGCCTCTTGCGGCTGAAGAGATCGAGTTTCATGACGTTCTCCTTGGCGTCGGGTTGTGATGAGGGTTAGCAGCTTCTAGGCGGGCTCCG
This sequence comes from uncultured Candidatus Rokubacteria bacterium, assembly GCA_963733725.1. Classification (GTDB taxonomy): domain Bacteria; phylum Methylomirabilota; class Methylomirabilia; order Rokubacteriales; family CSP1-6; genus DASRWT01. The sequence continues at coordinate 91,182 of CAVTFC010000014.1, forward strand.
CCAGCCCGGTCCGCGCGTAGCGGCGAACTGCCGGCTTGTGCCGGGGAATCAGCACGCCGAGCATGCCGATCGTCGCGAAGACGTTGCCGATCACGATCGTCCACCACGGAACTGGATCCAGGAGCCACTCCGCCAGCACCACGAGGAGGGCCAGGAACGCGACCTGGAAACAGCACAGCAGCATGAAGATGGCGAACAGGAACCGGAAATCCCGATCGGCGATCGCGAACAGCCCCGCCAGCGCGCAGCCGAACACGATGAAGGAAAGCCCGTGCACGATCGTGTACTTGAGCACGAGGCGCGCACTGATCTCGACCGGAGCGACCTGGCTCCATCCATCGAACAGCGCCGCGCCGAGCAGGCTCGGCGTCCAGAACGGCGTGTCCCTCATGAGGTCATAGGCGAGGAACCACACCGCAACCATGGCAGCACCCATGATTCCGGCGCCGGCACCCTCCAGCAGAAAGTTTCTCGAGCGCATGAGCGGAGCCTCCTTGTCCCCTGCGGGAGTGGTACTGCCAGAGTCATGCCACCGGAGCGGGGAGGAGTTACGGGGGAGCGACTACCCGCCTGCGGAGGCACGGATGTTGCTTAGTACGAGGGGAAAGGGAGGTGCCCCATGTCATGTGATCCGGACGATCTATTGCCCGCGCTGTGCGAAGCTCCAGGGAGTGAAAGACTGGCGTGAGCATCGTGACAATCTCGTGCTCGAGCTCGAGCCGTGTGGCCATGTGATCGAGCGCTGCGCCCGCGTGGAGTGGGTGCCCGACGAGGTCGCGGCCGCTTGAGTCCGGCTCTGCGCGCGCGTTCCCGCTAGTCGGTGTTCCGCTGGAGGGTTGCCGCTCTAGCGGCGCTGGTCGTCGGTCTTGCCGCGCTGATGCTGAGCGTGGACGTCGCGAGCGTATTGCCGCGGCTCCGCGCCTGGATCGACACGTTCGGGCCCTGGGGCCCGGTGGTTCTCGTGGCCGTCTACGTTCCCGCCACCATGGTGGGCGTGCCGGGGACACCGTTCACGCTGGCGGCGCCGCTGCTGTTCGGGGGGCCCGTCGCCTTTCTCACCATGGTGGTGGCGAGCACGATCTCGGCGTCGGGCGCGTTCCTGATTTCCCGTCATCTGGCCCGCGACGCCCTGACGCGGCGGCTGCGCACCCACCCGCGGTTCAATCAGCTCGACCGGCTGCTGGACGCGCATGCGTGGATCGCGATCCCGTTCATCCGGGTGGTCCCGTTCCCCTTCGTGCTCAGCAACTATGGCCTGGGGCTCACCCGCATCGAGTTCTGGCGCTATCTCGCCTGGTCCGAGGTGGGCATGATCCCGATGAACGCGCTCTTCGTCCTGGGACTGGACTCCATCCTGCGCGCGCTGTCCGGCAATATGTCCTGGGCGGTGACGGCGGCCGCGACAGCAGCCGCCGGAGTCATCGCAGTCCTTGTGCTGCTCGGCCGGCGGCGCTGGCGCGAAGCTGAGACGGCTCCTATTTCTTCAGCTTGACCTCCACGCCCTTGGCCCCGGCCGTGAGCTTCACGCCCGTTGCCGTTGAGGTCAGCTTCATGACCACCCCGTGCTGATTCTTCATGATGGTCGCCCCCGCCCCACCGCCGACGGCGGCTCCGGCCTGGCCGGCAACATAGTTCCCGTCGAAATCCGAGAGCTTCTTGAGACTGAAGACCTCGCCGGTGGCGGTGACCTTGGCGACTCCGAGGTCGACGACGCTGAGGCCGTCCACCTTGAACGGATACTCCTTGCCCTGATAGGTCAGCTTGCCGTCGCCCCAGTTCACGCCGACGCCCAGCGCCACGGACTTGCTCTCCACCCACACCTTGCCCGAAGGCGGCCCGTCCTGGGCCACGCTCAGGGTCGCCACCGCCAGTACGCTCGCCACCGTCGTCCGGAATACAAGTGCTCTCAGGCTCATTTTTGGGCCCTCCCGGGGAAGAGGATCGGAGAAGACGGCCGGCCAGTCAAGTACAACCGGGTCTGATAGCCGGCCGGCGAGAGGAGTCGGCTTGGAGTCAGAACCGCGCGTAGGCGCGGAGCCCGCCGACCACCGACGGTGTCCACGTTCGTGAATCCGCCCGACGAGGTGGTCGTCTTCTTGATGGCGGGCTCGACGATCTGGAGGTCGAGGCTCACCCCCAGCCACTTCGTGACCGCGAAGTTGTAGTACAGCTCGACGGCGTCCTCGCGCTCCAGCCCGATGCCGAGCCGCTCCGGAGCGCGGGGACGAGGTCATCGCTCAGGTTGACCCGGGACCAGCCGACCCCGAAGGTGTCGTTCGGCCGGCCCGGCACGATGCCCTTGCCCGAGACGCCGACATTGAAGTGGCGCTTGATGGGATTCACCTTGCCGTCGGAAACGCCCGCGCGGAAGAAGACGCCGATGCCGCGTGTCGGGTCGGCGGCCGGGCTCCAGACGAACTGGTCGAAATTGTAGTAGACGGCCCAGGTATTGTCCTGGGTCTTGAGCGGCTCGGGCGAGGTGGCCAGGTCCGGGAAGAAGCGGTTGATGATGCGCCCGAGGATCGGACCGGGATCCGCCAGGCGGGGGAAGCGGTTCTCGGCCGTCGGGGCGCTGTGGGACCAAGGTCCCATGGCACACACCGACGTTCAGGGGTATCACGTTCCCGACGAGCGCACCGGAGAGATCCGCGGCCTGAGCAAGGCCTGAGGAGGACACGGCAATGCTTCTGACACTGGCTCAGAACTGGTGGGCGATCGTGTTGCGCGGGGTGAGCGCGGTTCTCTTCGGGCTCATCGCCCTCGCCTGGCCCGGACTCACGCTGGCGCTCCTGATTTTGCTCTACGGGGCCTATGCCCTCGTCGACGGGATCCTGGCGGTGATCGGGGCGATCGCGCGCCGGCGTCCGGGCGCATTTCCCTGGAGCATGCTCCTGGCAGGACTGGCCGGCATCGCCATGGGCGTCATGGCGTTTCTCTGGCCGGCAATCACCGCGATCGCCCTGCTCTACCTGATCGCGGCGTGGGCCGTGATCCGGGGCGTCTTCGAGGTCATCGCCGCCGTGCACCTGCGGCGCGAGATCGAGCATGAATGGCTGCTGGCGGCGGGCGGCGTCCTCTCCATCTTGCTCGGGCTATTTCTCTTCGCCTCTCCGGGGGCGGGGGCCCTCGCATTGCTCTGGGCCATCGGCGCCATGGCCATCGCGTTCGGCGTGCTCACCATCGGGCTGGGGTTCCGGTTGAAGGGGATGCGGGAGCGCCTCGCTCATCGGGCCCGCTGAGGCCCCGTCGGAGTGTGCTTGCGCTGGCCACGGCGACACGCCATCTTGGTGTCGCGATGACCGCGCCCGCCGCGATCCTGACCCTCCGTACGTGAAGTCGAGGCAACGCACCCAACCCCTCGAGGTGGCTCAATGACGAAGTTCGGTGTAGCGCTCTGGCTCATCGGCGTGGCACTCCTGTCCGGCTGCGCCAGCGCGCACGTGGTCACGGTGAAGCGGGCCACGGCGGACGTGCCGTGCATGCGGCCAGTCCCTGAGCAGGACCTGCTGGTCGGCGTCGCGCTGTCCGGCGGGGGCAGTCGCGCGGCGCTGTTCGGGCTGGCCGGCCTGGAGGCTTGGCCGAGTTGAGGGGGGCGGACGGCGCATCCGTGCTCGGAAAGGTCTCGCACCTGTCGAGCGTCTCCGGGGGTAGCCTGGCCGCGAGCTACTATGCCCTCAAGAAGCCGGGGCGAGACGTCGCCATCCTCAATCCGGATGGCTCGCTGTCCGACGCATACCGGGCCTTCTTCACCCAGTACCGAGCCGACCTGAGCCAGGATTTCGAAACGCCCCTCATCTGGAACCAGCTCCTGTCGTTCCGATGGATCAATCCCGCCCTGGCGGCGGTAACGCTCGCGGAGGTCCTGCGCGATCGCCTCTTCGGCCAAGCGACCCTGGGCGACATCAGCGAGCGCGAGGCGAGGGGAGATAGCCCCGGCCTCATCGTCAACAGCACGCTCTACAACAATGGCCGCCGCTTCGCCGCCACCGTCCTGCCGACCGAAGCCTTCGACTATGATTTCTTCGCGGACCTGGAGAAGTCCCTCCGGGCCCGCGGGCGCGAGATGGAGCCGGCGCCCTATATCCAGAAGCGCTGGGCCCTGCTCCGGCCGATGACCCCGCTCGAGATACAAATGGATCCGTGCCCGCTCCGGCTGTTCGGCGTGGCCACCGCATCGGCATCCTTCCCGCCGCTCGTCGGGCCCATCACCATGCAGGTGGGCGGGGAAAAGACCTACTGGCATGCCGGCGACGGCGGGCTCTACGAGAACAGCGGTGCCGAGACGCTCCTCCTGATGTATCTCAAGCAGCTACAGGCGAAGCGGACCAAGCGCGCGCTGCTCATCGCGTTCGACAGCTCGTTTCCCTTCGCGGTCGGTGAACGGCGGCTCGGCCTCCGATCCTTGCCTTTCTCCATCCTCAACTTCGACTTCTCCCGCATCCCGAGCATCATGGAGGAACGGGCCGCGACCTATCAGGCGCTCTTCTTCCGGTCTCTCCAGCTGGAGGGGGTATTCCCCGACAGCAAGACCCTCGGGGTCGTGGCCCTCCGGCATACCGATGCCAAGTGGGCGGCCGATATGAGCGACCTGCCGCCCGCCTGCAAGGCCGAGCCGGAACCGCTCAAGACCCCAGAGGAGGTGGTGGAGCGTATCGCCGAGATCCCGACGCGGCTCGCGATCGCTTCCGAGTGCGACCAGCAGCTTCTCGCGACCGCCGCCCGCAAACTGGTCGCGGAGCATCGGGGAGCGATTCTCGATTTCGTCAATCGTCAGTAGGGCGAGGGGCTATTTGGGTCGGGCGTCGTACTCCTCGGCTGAGATCGACCGGACGTCGGCGGTCGGTATCGTCATCTCCTTGCCGGTATTCGCGTCCTTGAACCGGACATTGTTCGGCTCCCGCGCATAGTCAACAAAGCTTCGCGGGCCCTCCGGCCGGTTGCTAGAATGGCCGGTGCCGCCCCGGCAATACGAATGGCAGCCTGGCTCCGTCGAATCGCGCTCGGTCTCGCCCTCCTGGGAGCCCTCCCGGGCACGGGCGACGCCGCTCGTTCGGGAACCATAGAGATCCGGGGGAAGAGCGGGTCCCTGGGCTCGCTTACCCCCGTAAGTCTCGACGAAGGCGGCTCTTATCTCGCCGCCGAGCGCCTCGCCGCGGTGCTCAAGGGCACCTGGTCGGTGAAGGGAACGCGCGGCACGCTCACCGTGGGCTCCCGATCGGCCCAATTCACCCGGAACCAGGCGCGCGTCCTCGTCGCCGGGAATGCGCTGACCCTCGATTCGCCCGCCCGCGCGGGGACCTCGGGCTGGCTCATCCCCGAGGACTTCCTGGCCAAGGGGCTGGCGCGCCTCGCCCCCGGGATGACCATGAAGGTGGTGGCCGCGCCGGGACCTGCCGCGAAGGCCACCACCAAGCCGGTGGCCGCCGCGGCGCCCACGGTGCCGTTCGAGGATCTGCGGCTGCGCTCCTACCCGTCCTTCACGCGCATCGTGCTGGAGACGGGCGCGCCGGTGGGCTACGCCATCGTGGACCAGAGCGCGGAGCGCAGCGAGATCCGCATGCGGCTCCCTGGGCTCCGGCTCGCCGGGCCGCAGCTCCAACAGATCGACGACGGGTTGGTGAAGGAGCTGCGGCTCGAGCCCGCCAGCGGCGGCGCCGTGCTCCGCATACTCCTCGAGGCCCCCGCCGGGCAGGTGAAGGACTTCGCGCTCCAGGATCCCGCGCGCATCGTGCTCGATCTCTACCGACCGAAGGATGCGGCGGGTCCGGAGGGCGCGCCGGGCGGGGCCGCCGCGCAGCCGCTTCGCCTCGTCGTGCTCGACGCCGGGCATGGCGGGCACGACCCGGGCGCCACCGGTCCCACCGGGGTCCAGGAAAAGGAAGTGGTGCTCGACGTCACCCGGCGCGTGGCGCGGATGATGGAGGAGAGCGGGCTCGGCATCAAGGTGGTGCTGAGCCGCACCACGGATGCCTTCGTGCCGCTGCGCGACCGCACGAACTTTGCCAACAAACAGCGCGCCGATCTCTTCGTGTCCATTCACGCGAACGCCCACCCCCGGTCGGTGTCGGAGGGCGTGGAGACCTACTTCCTCTCCTCCGAGGCCAGCGACACCGAGGCGCGCCAGACGGCGGCCTTCGAGAACGGCGTGGTCCAGCTCGAGTCCCCGGCCGCGCGGCAGAAAACCGACGCCATCAAGAGCATCCTCTGGGATCTCGCCCAGTCCGAGTTCCAGCAGGAGTCGAGCTTCCTGGCCGAGACCGTGCTGGACTCGATGACCCGCTCCCTGCGCCTCGTCAATCGCGGGGTCAAGCAAGCGGGCTTCTTCGTGCTGGGCGGCGCGGCGATGCCCGCCATCCTCATCGAGATCGGCTTCCTCACGAATCCGAAGGAAGAGAGGAAGCTGGCCACGCCCGAGTATCGCGAGGCGACGGCGCGGGCCATCTTCACCGGGCTCAGCGAGTACAAGCGCCGCTACGACCAGCGCATGCGCACCGCGCTCACCCGCCCCGGAGGGGCCGCCACCCGATGACCTCGCTCTCCGCTCCGCGTCACGACGGCCGAGCGCCGGACCAGCTCCGTCGCGTCCTCCTCACCCGCGACTATCTCCGGCATCCGGAAGGCTCGGTGCTGGTGGAGTTCGGCGACACCAAGGTGATCTGCACCGCCTCGCTGGAGGAGAAGGTCCCCCCCTTCCTCAAGGGGCAGGCCAAGGGCTGGGTTACCGCCGAGTACGGCATGCTCCCGCGCTCCACCAATACCCGGATGAATCGCGAGCGCGGCGGCCCCAGCGGGCGCTCGCAGGAGATCCAGCGACTCGTCGGACGCTCTCTCCGATCAGTCGTGGACATGGCCAAGCTCGGCGAGCGCACGGTGTGGATGGACTGCGACGTGATCCAGGCCGACGGCGGCACGCGCACCGCCGCCATCACCGGCTCGTGGGTAGCGCTCTCCGACGCGCTGGACCGGCTCGTCCAGGCGGGCACGCTTCCCGGCTCGCCGCTCCGGGAGAACGTGGCCGCGATCAGCGTCGGTGTCGTGGGCGGGCGGGCGCTCCTCGATCTGGACTATGCGGAGGACTCCACCGCCGAGGTGGACATGAACGTGGTGATGACGGGCTCCGGCGCCTTCGTGGAAGTGCAGGGGACGGCGGAGCAGACGCCCTTCGGCAAGGACAAGCTCGCCGAGCTCCTGGCCCTGGCCGAGCGCGGCATCGACGCGCTGGTGGGGCTGCAGCGTCGCGCGGTGGCCACGCGTGGGGAGAAGTCCTTCGCCCTCTGAGGCCGCGCTGGTGCTGGCCACCACCAATGCCGCCAAGGCTCGTGAGCTGGCGGCATTGCTGACGGGCATCCCGTATCGCCTGCGCTCTGTCGCCGAATTCCCCGGCGTGACCCTGCCGCCCGAGGGCGCCGACTCCTACGTGGCAAACGCGCTCGGCAAGGCGCGGGCGGCGGCGGCGGCGACGGGCATGCTCGCGCTGGCCGACGATTCCGGCATCGAGGTGGACGCCCTCGGCGGCGCGCCCGGGGTGCTCTCCGCGCGCTTCGGGGGCGAGGGCCTGTCGGACGCGGAGCGGTGCGCGAAGATGCTCGAGGCGCTCAAGGGTGTCCTGCCGCTCAAGCGCTCCGCGCGCTATCGCTGCGTCATCGCCATCGCCGAGCCCGGCGGCCGCGAGGCGACCGCCGAAGGAGAGGTCGACGGGCATCCTGCTCGACCAGCGCATGGGCACCGGCGGCTTCGGCTACGATCCGCTCTTCTACTATCCGCCGCTGGACGCCACCTTCGCCCAGCTCTCCGCGGAGGAGAAGCACGCGGTGAGCCATCGGGGCATCGCGATGGCGCGCGCCCGCGCGCTGCTGCAGAGCTGGCGCCGCGCCGGCCCCGCGTCCTAGCCCGACCGCCGGCGCGAGTGGACGCGGGTGGTACGATCCTCCTGACGGTCGCGTGACCGCGACAAGGAGGCCCGAACCATGAGTCAGTCCTCGCGGCGCGTGGCGCAGGTTGTGACGCCCGAGCCCGTGATCGAAGGCGCCGGCGTGCATCTCCGGCGGAGCCTCGGCACCCGCCGGCTCGACCACCTTGACCCGTTCCTGCTGCTCGATCACTTCGAGTCGGCAAGCCCGGCGGACTACGAGGCCGGCTTTCCCTATCACCCGCATCGCGGGATCGAGACGGTCACCTTCGTCCGGAAGGGTGAGATCCAGCACCGCGATTCGCTCGGCCACAGCGGCTCGATCGGGGGCGGCGACATCCAGTGGATGACCTCCGGCAGCGGCATCCTCCACGAGGAGATGCCGCAGGTCCGCCCGGAGGGCATCGGCGGGCTGCAGCTCTGGCTCAATGTGCCGGCGCGCGAGAAGATGAGCCGACCGAAGTATCGCGACCTCTCGGGCGCGCGGCTCGTCGAGACCGCGCTGGACGGCGGGGCGCGCGCCCGCGTGATCGCGGGGGAGGCGGCGGGCGGCAAGGTGATCGGGCCGGTGGAAGGTCTGGCCGTCGCCCCCAAGTTCATCGACGTCACCCTGCCGGCCGGCGCGACGTTCCGCGAGGCGGTGCCGCCGGGTCATACCGCGTTCGCCTACGTGGACCAGGGTGAGGTGCGCTTCGGCCCCGAGCAGCAGGCGGCGCGCGCGCCCGCGCTCGTGATCTTCGACGACGGTGACACGGTGGAGGCCGCGGCCGGTCCGGGCGGGGGCCGCTTTCTCCTCGCGGCGGCGCGGCCGATCGGCGAGCCCATCGCCCGCCACGGGCCCTTCGTGATGAACACGCGCGCCGAGATCGAGCAGGCGCTGCAGGACCTCCGCACGGGCCACTTCATCCGCGAGGAGCCGCGCGACGGTTGAGGCGCGGGCGGCGCGGGGCGCACGCGCATCGTGATAATATTCCTGCGGGTTTCGGGGTGTAGCGCAGCCTGGTAGCGCACCTGCTTTGGGAGCAGGGGGTCGGAGGTTCAAATCCTCTCACCCCGACCACTTACCTCCATGAACCAACGGATCCTGGCCTTCGCGCTGGCTCTCGCGGTCGCGCTTGCGACCGCGCTCGCCGCCTCGCCCGCCTCCGCCTGGAACTGCCCCGTCCAGATCAAGGCCGCGGAGGACACCATCAAGAAGGCGGAGGCGATGAAGCTGACGCCGGAGGGCCGTGACCTGATCGACAAGGCCAAGAAGCTGGTGGCCGAGGCCAAGGAGCACCACACGAGCGCGCGCACCAAGGCCGAGCACGCCAACGCGATGTGGAAGGCGAAAGCGGCGCAGGCGCAGGCCGAGTCCGCGGCCGCCATCGCTACCCCCTGACCATGCGCCGGCCACCGCAAGCCACGGATCGGCTTCATCGGGCTCGGCACCATGGGCGGCCAGATGGCGCGGCGGCTCGTGTCGCAGGGCTATACCGTGCGGGGCTATGACCTGAGCGCCGAGCGCACGGCTCAGGCCAAAGCCGCCGGCGTGATCCTCGAGTCCTCGCCTGGACATGTGGCCGCTGCCTCCGACGTAGTCCTGTCGAGCCTGCCGGATCCCGCCGCGGTCCGCGCCGCGTATCTCGGCGAGTCCGGGGTGCTGGCCGGCGCCCATGCCGGCATGACCTGGATCGATCTCAGCACCATCGATCCCGAGACCTGCCGTGAGGTGGCGGCGAAGGCCGCTACCGCGGGGATCGATTGCCTGGACGCGCCGGTGAGCGGCGGCCCCCTCGAGGCGGGAAGCGGCAAGCTGGTCTTCATCGTGGGCGGCGAGGCGGCAGTGCTCGAGCGCTGCCGGCCCGTGCTGATGACGCTGGGCACCGAGATCCACCACGTGGGGCCGCTGGGCTCGGGCCTCGTCGTCAAGCTCGTGAACAATGTGATGTCCATGGGCAATATGGCGGTGGCGGCGGAGGCCATGGTGCTGGGCGTGAAGGCGGGCATCGACCCGCGCCGCCTCTTCGAGATCCTGTCCACCAGCGGCGGGCGCTCGCATCACTTTCTCAAGCGCATGCCCAATGTGCTCGCGGGCGACTTCACGCCGAACTTCAGCATCGCGCTGTCCAAGAAGGACGTGTCGCTGGCGCTGGGGCTGGCCGCCGGCCTCGGCCTGCCCATGCTGGTGGCCTCGGCGGTGCGCCAGGTCTACGAGGCGGCGGCCGCGCAGGGCCTGGCCAACCAGGACATGGCGGCGGTGACGCGGCTCTACGAGGAGTGGGCGGGCGTGGAGGTGCGCGGCAAGGAAGGCGCCGGCGGCGGCGCGCATGCCTGAGCACGACGTTCTCGTGGTCGGCGCGGGGAATGCGGCGCTCGCCGCCGCCGTCTCCGCGCGGGAGCAGGGGGCCCGGCGGGTGCTGGTCCTCGAGAAGGCGCCCGAGGAGCTTCGCGGCGGCAATACGCACTATAGCGGCGGCCTCTTCCGCTTCGCCTTCGATACGGGCGAGGATCTGCGTCCGCTCGTCCCCGACGCCGAGCGGCGCATTCCGGGTTTCCTCTCCGACGTGGAGCCCTATCCGAAGAAGCGGTTCTGGGAGGATCTGCTCCGCGTCACCGAGGGTCGCGCCGACCCCGAGCTGGGCGAGATCCTCATCGGACGGTCGTTCGAGACGGTGGCCTGGATGGCACGGAAGGGGATTCCGCTGGAGCCCGCGCTCTCGCTGAGCGGCGTGCGGGTGGGGAACAAGATCAAGTGGTCGCCGGGGGCGGTGATCCGCGCCGAGCACGAGGGCGTGGGGCTCTCGCGCGAGTGGTTCGCGATCGCCGAGCGCGCGGGCGTGGAGATTCGCTACGCGACCAGCGCCATCCGTCTGATTCAGGATCGCGCCGGCCGTGTCACCGGCGTGACGACGGAGAGCGCGCGGGGCTTCGAGGACGTCACCGCGAGCGCGGTGGTGCTGGGCTGCGGCGGCTTCGAGGCCAATCCCGCCTGGCGCGCGCGCTATCTCGGCCGGCCCTGGGATCACGCGAAGGTGCGGGGCACCCGCTACAACACGGGCGACGGGCTGCGCATGGCCGTGGAGATCCGCGCGCTCCCCTTCGGCCAGTGGACGGGCTGTCACTCCACGCCCATCGACGCGGATGCGCCGCCCTACGGCGATCGCAAGCTCACCGACAAGACCAATCGCCTCTCGTACCCGTACGGCGTGCTCGTCAACAATCGCGGGCGGCGCTTCTTCGACGAGGGCGAGGACTTCCAGTTCTACACCTACGCCAAGCTCGGCGGCATCATCCTGAACGAGGCCGGCGGGGTCGGCTACCAGATCTTCGACGCCAAGGTGGAGCACCTCCTCGAGGGCCGCTACAAGACGGGGGCGCCGCTGGTGGCCGACACGCTCGCCGCCCTGGTGGACCGCTTGCCGGTGGACCGCGCGGTCTGCCGGCGCACGCTCGACGACTACAACGCGGCGGTGAGCGCGGGCGCCTTCGATCCCACCGTGCGCGACGGCCTCGCCACCAAGGGGCTCGAGCTGCCCAAATCCAACTGGGCGCAGCGTCTGGATACGGCGCCGTTCGTGGCGTATCCGGTGACCGGCGGCATCACCTTCACCTTCGGCGGCGTGCGCATCAACGAGCGCGCCCAGGTGGTCGGCACCTCGTGGGCGCCCATCCCCGGGCTCTACGCGTGCGGCGAGATGGTGGGCGGCCTCTTCCACGGCAACTACCCGGGAGGCACCGGGCTGATGTCGGGGGCGGTGTTCGGCCGCATTGCCGGCGCCCACGCCGCCGGCGAATAAGGCCGCCGCATGTTCGCCATCGATCCGCGCCGGACCGACCTGGCGCAGGAGTTCAAGCGTTGCCCCTTCGGCCCGCATAGCCCCGAGCTCCAGGCGGTGCTGAACGTCCTGCGGAGCTCGATCCACTGCCAGAATCTCCTGCTCGTCTGTACCCGACCGCATGCCGAGTGGACGCTGGCCGAGAAGCAACCCCATGACCTGCCGCCGCGGCTCCTGCCGGAATTCACCTTCGACAGCCCCGAGGCCGCGGAGTGGCATGCGTTCCGGATGCGGTGGGAAGCGGTCACCGGCGCGGCGCTGCCCGACCCGTGAGCGTCCCGATGCCGCGCGTGCTGGGCTATGCGGATCCGCTCAGCGCGGCGCCGGGGGAGACCATCCGCTTCATGGTCGGGACGCTCGACGGGCCCCGGCGCTATCGCGCGGAGGTGGTCCGCCTCGTCTGCGGCGACACGGGACCCGCCGGCGCGGGACCCAAGACCGTGCGTCTCCCTACGCCGATCGAAGGCGAGCACCAGGGCGTCCCGCAGCACATCGATGCCGGCTCCTACGCCATCGTCGAGCGTCCGGAGGCGTTCGCCGGCCTTACGCGCTTCACGCTCCAGGCCTTCATCCAGCCCACCCGCGTGCCCATCCGGCCCGAGCCGGGGCGGCAGGTCATCATGGGCACCTGGGCCGAGGACCGCGCCGGCGGCTTCGCGCTGATGCTCGACGAGACGGGCGCGCTCGCCCTGCTCGTCGGGAGCGGGCCCGCGGTCGCGCTGGTCTCCACGCGCGTGCCGCTCTCGGCGCGCCGGTGGTATCACGTCGCGGCCTCCGTGGACCTCGCGGCAGGGACGGTATCGCTGCGCCAGACGCCGCTCGCCGACCATACGCCGAGCCTCGAGCGGCCGGTGGCGGTGACGGCGCCCGTGTCCGCGACGGCCCCGCCACCGGGCGAGCTCTTCCTGGCCGCCGCGCGCCGCGGCGTCGAGCAAGGCCGCCTCCGGACCTGCTGGCACTTCAACGGCAAGATCGACCGTCCGCGCGTCTCGGGCCGCGCCCTGACCTCCGCCGAGCTCGAGACGGCGGCGGCGGAGCGGAGCGGGCGAGCAGCCGACGCCGACGCGATCGCCATCTGGGACCTCGCCGCCGACATCGCGACGGACCAGGTGACCGATCGGTCGCCGAATCGTCTTCACGGCCGGACGGTGAACGCGCCGAAGCGCGCGGTGACGGGGCACAACTGGGATGGCAGCGCGATGGACTGGCGCCGCGCGCCCGAGCAGTACGGCGCCATCCACTTTCACGACGACGACCTCCACGACGCGGGCTGGACGCCCAGCCTGACGCTGACCATTCCCGCCGGCACGCGCAGCGGCGCCTATGCGCTGCGGCTCGAGGCGGCCGGGGGCCCGGAGTTCTGGGTGGTGTTCTACGTGCGGCCGCCGCGCCGGGGGCCGCGGGCGCGCATGGCTTTCCTCGCTTCCACCGCGACCTATCTCGCCTACTCGAACTACCGCGCGCGCATGCGGCCGGGCCCGGCGGAGCTCTTTATCGGCGCGCTGCCGATCGTGGACCCCACCGATCTCCTGCTCATGCATCACCCCGAGCTGGGCGGCTCCACCTACGACACGCACTCGGACGGCTCGGGGATCTGCCACGTCTCGCGGCTGCGCCCCATTGTCAATACGCGGCCAACCGGGTGGCTCTGGAACTTCTTCCTCGACCTGTGTCTCCTCGACTGGCTCGAGGCCGAGGGGGAGCCGTTCGACGTCATCACCGACGACGATCTCCACGCCGAGGGCACGGCGCTGCTCGAGGGCTACGCGCTGATCCTGACCGGCTGCCACCCCGAGTACTATTCCCGCGAGATGCTGGACGCGCTGGAGGCGCATCTCGGCCGCGGCGGGCGGCTCATGTACATGGGCGGCAACGGCTTCTACTGGCGCGTCTCGTATCCGGCCGCGCATCGTGGGCTGATCGAGATGCGGCGAGCGGAGGACGGCACCCGCGCCTGGGTCGAGTCAGTCGGCGAGTACTATCACAGCTCCACCGGCGAGTATGGCGGGATGTGGCGGCGGCAAGGGCCGCGCGCCGAATGCGCTCGCCGGCATCGGCTTCGTCGCCCAGGGCTTCGACCGCTCGTCCTACTACCGCCGCACCGCCGCGAGCCGCGACCCGCGGGCGCGCTTCATCTTCGAGGGCGTCACGGACGAGATCCTCGGCGACTTCGGCACCTCCGGCCGCGGCGCCGCCGGGCTCGAGCTCGACGCCTTCAACGCGGGCCTGGGATCGCCCACGCATGCCCTCGTGGTGGCCTCCTCCGAGGACCACTCGAACGCCTTCCAGCTCGTCAACGAGGAGATGAACGTGTCCTTCGCGGGCTCGGACGGGCGGTTTTCCGCCGCGGTGCGCGCGGACATGGTCTTCTTCGAGCATCCCGGCGGCGGGGCGGTCTTCTCCACCGGCTCCATCTCCTATGTCGGGAGCCTGGCGCACGAGGGCTACAAGAACAATATCGCCCGCCTCACGCGGAACGTCCTGCGCCGCTTCCTGGATCCCGCGCCCTTCGCGCTGCCGTAGAATACCGGCACCGTCCAAAACCTGAAGAAGGCAAAACGCAAAATGGATCCAAAGAACGTCATCGGATTCGCGCTCGGCATTGCGCTCGTGGCTCCTGGCTATGGGGCAGAGGCGCAGCAGCCAGCCCAAGTTCATCGGATAGGCTATCTGTCGGCATCGTCGGCCGAAACCGATAAGAACCGCTTCGCTCATTTTCAGCGAGGGATGCAGGAGCTGGGGTATATCGAGGGGAAGAACATCGTCATCGAGCAGCGATATGCGGGCGGGCAACCGGAAAGGATTCCGGAGCTGCCCGCAGAGCTTATCCGTCTCAAAGTCGATGTCCTGGTGGTATACGGCGATGCCGCTATTCTGGCGGCCAAGAATGCCACCAGCACCATCCCCATCGTCATGACGGTCCATCCCGATCCTGTCGGGGACGGGATAGTTGCCAACCTTGCGCGTCCGGGTGGAAACGTTACGGGGCTGTCGGACCTTCACTCCGTCCTCGCCACCAAACGGCTCGAGCTTCTGAAAGAGGTCGTCCCTTCGGCGTCGCGGATTGCCGTCTTCTTCCATGCGGCCAATCCAGCTCTCGAGCGCCAATTGAAGGACATCCAGGATATGGCTCCAGCATTCCGCGTGACGGTGCTTTCCGTGCCCGTGACAGGGCCCGACGATTTCGGCCGTGCCTTTGACGCGATTCGAAAAGAGCGCGCCGCGGGGCTCATGGTTCTCGGGAGCCCGCTGATCGGCGTTCACCGGCGACAGATTCTGGACCTGGCGGCAAAGAGCCGGCTACCGGCTATCTACACCGTGAGCGAAAGTCCTGACGCCGGCGGTCTGATGTCCTACGGAGCGAACTTCCACGAATTGTGGAGGCGCGCGGCGACGTACGTGGACAAGATTCTGAAGGGCGCCAAGCCTGCCGACCTGCCCATCGAGCAAGCGTCGAAGTTCGAGCTGGTCATAAATCTCAAGACGGCGAAGCAGCTCGGCGTGACGATCCCGCCCAATGTACTGGCAAGAGCGGACCGGGTCATCAGATGACAGGGAGCGGTTCGGGCGCATCGCGCGCCGAGAGCCTTGCTTCCCGCGGTGTGACCCCGCAAAATGCCCAATACGCGCCTGTAGCTCAGTTGGATAGAGCACCGGCCTTCTAAGCCGGGGGTCGGGGGTTCGAATCCCTCCAGGCGCGCCACTTGTTGACGGGTGGTTACACTGCACGACCCCACAGCCGAAGGAGTGGAAGAAGTCCACGGACAACGGAGCTATATGGACGCTTGCGCCGCCGGAGGGCGTTCATGTTGCCTATCCTCTGTCGAAGGTCCTCCGAAGTATCGCCAGGGTGTTCACGGCGCCCCTCCTGCTGCTCCTGCCGGCGGCTTGAATTCCCTCTCCAGCCTGCGACGCTCGTACTCGGAATACTCCTTGCTGCCGCCGACATAGACACAGTGGCAATTGTCGGGATCTGCGTACATGTACACGACGTTGCCGTCCTTGGTTCGGCTCACGAGCCGATGCGGCGGTATCGACCGAAGATCCTCCTGCAGCTCAGTGGTATCCGCGGGGCGCATGTGAAACCCCGCCGCCACGAGCATCCGCTCCGTATCTTGTTGGATCGCCGCGCATGCCGCACCGAGGAGCATCGGTACGGCGAGGAGCAGGGCTTCGGGCAAGAGCGTGAGGTGCTGTTGCAACTTGCCCTTGACCGGACTTGCTGTTCCCGGCCGGTTCGAGATCGTCAAGCAGTTTCACCTCCTCGGTAGTCGGAGTGAGGGGCTCATCGTACACGGCCCAGAGCTGACGCGTCCCATCTGACTCCAGCTAGGTCCGTTGGCTCGTGTCACACCAATCGGTGTGGAGCCGATGAAGGCTGAGCCATTGGTCTCTTTCTCTCGAGTTTCCGCCGACACGGGGCCCGCGATGAAGTTGACCGCGTCGATCACGCGGATACCGTCGAGAAGTCACGTCATCGTCGGATCTCCTCCAGCCTGGACTCGTCCACGGCGGAGCAGGATATAGCGCTGCCCGGCGTCTTGACCTTGCTTTCCCCTTGGTGTATTTACTGCATATTCCGGTCAAGAACTGTCTGAAAGGAAAACGTCAATGAATCCAAGGCTTGAGGCACCGATCGGCATCCTCGACGAGCATCCGGACTGGTCTGCCCGCCTGATTGCGGAGCTGACGCGGCGGGGCCTGCCCTGGGAGAAGATCGATCACTCCAACCACGCCTTCGACCCGCGCGACCGGCGGCCCGCCTACTCGGTGATCGTCAACCGCTCGAGCCCCTCCTCGCACACGCGCGGGCACGGGGGCGTGCTCTTCTACGCGGAGGCGTTTCTGGCCCATGCCGAGTCGCTGGGCATCCCGGTGATCAACCCGGTGGCCGCGTACCGGTTCGAGAAGTCGAAGGCCCTGCAGCTCGGCCTCTTCGAGCAGCTCGGCGTCCATTACCCGCGCGCCGTCGTCGTGAACCATCGCGACCAGGTCCTCAAGGCGCTCGACGCCGTGCGCTTCCCGCTCGTGGTCAAGCCCAACGTCGGCGGCTCGGGCGCCGGCATCGTCCGGTTCGAGACGCGCGAAGAGCTCGCGGATCGTCTCGACACGCTCGAGTTCGGCCCCGACGGGACGGCGCTGGTGCAGGAGTTCGTCGAGTCCGAGGAGGGGGCCGTCGTGCGCGTGGAGGTGCTGGACGGTCGGTACCTCTACGCCATTCGCATCGTGCGCCGTGCGGACGCGGGCTTCAACCTCTGCCCCGCCGACATCTGCCAGACCGCACCGGCACCGCCGGCGCCCGATCTCGGCGCGTGCCCGGTGGAGGCCAAGCCGGGGCTCGAGGTGAGCCGCTTCGATGCGCCCGCCGAAGCCATCGAGACGGTGATTCGCCTCACGCGGGCGGCCTCGATCGACGTGGGCGGCGTGGAGTACCTGGTGAGCAAGGCCGACGGGACGACCTACTATTACGACGTGAACGCCACGTCGAACTTCGTCGCCAATGCGCCGGCGGTGCTGGGCTTCGACCCGACAGTGGACTTCGTGGACTACATCGTCGGCGTCGCCCGGCGAGGCGCCGGCGCTACCGCCGGCAGGTGAGGAGCTCGGGAGCGGGACGCGCCGACGCGACCGGCGGGCGCAAGCGCACGACGATCAGGCGCAGGTCCGCCGGATTCGGGGGTCCGAGCGCACAGGACGCGGAACGCCGCGAGGTACGCGCGCCGCTCCGGATAGGGCGGCGTCCTGACGTCGCGCATGGCCCACGGCAGGAACCTGACCATGAGCCGGCCGTCGGTGCCCGTTTCCGCCACCGCGGCGCGCGTCAGTCTACGTCGACAAGATCCTCGGGGGCGCAAAGCCTGCCGACCTTCCCGTCGAGCAGCCCACCAAGTTCGAGCTGGTGATCAACCTCAAGACCGGGAGAAACCTCGGCCTCGCGTTGCCACCGTCGCTCGTGCAGCTGGCGAATCAGGTCATCGAGTGACCCGCGCGCACCCAACATCGCGCCGCAGCGGGGTCGCTGAGTGGGAGGGATGCTCGTGAGCATGCGCGTGAAGCCGGCCGACTTTCATAAACTCAACCTGCGCTGCCACACGCTTCTCAGCGGCGTGCCTCTCCACGATGTCTGGGCGATTCCACTCGACGGCGGGGGACCCGGTCGCAGCATCCGGGACGCAAGTGCGATCCTGTTTGGTGACCGGCAGCCAACCAATAACTTCGCGGTTCGAGGACTGTTCGCGCTGCGATGGGCCCTCGGCAGAACCTTCGGTTGGGATGACGAGCGCCATGATGTGCCCGGCGCGTCCTACGTCCATCGCCTCTCTGAAGCCGATCGCTCGGAGTCCCAGGTTGCTCCGGGCACTCGCGACGGCCGGTTTCGAGTGCTCTACGTCTTCGGTGACGAAGCGCTCAGCGAGCTGCGCAATGCGACGGTGCATGCCTTCCTGGCGCTCGCTCTCACTCAAAGGTCCGGGGGGTACACTCTGTACCTGGCAGTCTACGTAAAGCCGGTGAGTCGTTTCACGACGTTCTACATGAGCCTGATCGATCCGTTTCGCCGTCTCGTCGTGTACCCGGCCCTCGGCAAGCAAGCTCAGCAACGTTGGGCGCGCGCGTATGCGTGACACCTGATCCGCGGCGATGAATCCTCGCATACGAGCGTTGGGCGAGACAGTGCTCCGGGTGAAGGACCTCGAGCGCGTCAAGCGATTCTATGCCGACGTGATCGGGCTCGACGTTTTGCGCGAGTTCGACGGGATGGCGTTCCTCAAGGTGTCGGATGGGTACGGAGGTCACACGCAGATCGTCGGCCTCTTCCACGAGTCTCTGGCGGCGCCGTTCCCGAAGGATGCGCGAGAACCGGTTCACCTGGAGGGACCTCACTGCATCATTTCGCGCTCGAAATCGACAAGGATGACTTCAGCGCCGAGCTTGCTCACCTGCGGCGCCTGGGGGGGGATAGCTCGTTCGGCGCCGCTTCCGTGTAGGTGTCGCGAACGATCCCTCGCTCCACCTCGCGCGCTTCCGCTTGTGCAGGCCGGCGTCGAGCACCGGGAGAGAGGGAAAACGCGCCGACACCAGCGGCCGCCGCCGCCCGCTGGCGGCTCGCCTGGCATCGGCGCTTGCCCTTACTGCTTCGTCAGTTCGAAATTGTAAGGACCTTCCTTATCGCGTCCGATGCCGGAAATTTTCTGAGGCTTCCCGTCTTTCATGGTGACCGTTAGCTCGGCCTTTCCGACGCCGGCGATCGCCGTGCTGCCACCAGTGACGATGTTGCCCTCGGCTATGAGTTTGTCACCCTCCTTCTTAATGACGCCCTTCCCCGTGACGCTGCCCCACTGGCTCGTATACGAACCGTCGGGCTTGACTTCGGCCTGGATAGTGACCTGTGAGCCCCTCGTGGGTGACGCATAGCCGACCCACTTGCCGGCTAGGCTCTTGACATCTTGTTGCGCCGAGACGTACGCCGCGGCGAACACGACGAACATCAACGTAAAGCCAAGAATTGTTCTCGCTGTCCGCATCTCCATTTCTGTCCTCCTCCTGATGTGATGTTTCATCTCACGTCCTGCCCCGATTACCGGCGAACATGGCCCCGGGCGGGCCCATTGCCCACCCGATAGCGTCCTCAGAGCTTACCGCAATCCGCGTGCCAAGAGCGGATCGATTCCGAGACACGAGGTTATGCGCGGCCGACCTTTAGATGGCCAAGAGGATCGGCGACCTCGGGTTCCAGTCGCGCCTCTACGCGAATCTCGCGATGGCCTACTGCGCGCTCACCAACCGCTGCGACGAACAGGGCGTCGGCGCCGCAAGCGCCGCGATCGATCTCGACCGGCGCCGCGGACAGCTCGATCACCTCGCGGTGCCGCTGATCGTGCTCGGGTAGATCTACCAGTGTCACGGCGAGCCGACCCGCGCGATCGCCTACTACAGAGGATAAGCAACGTGAACGCCCTCCGGCGGCGGGCGCCCCTGGCTTGGGTCCCGTCACCGTGCTGGGCCCCGTCCCCGTGACATAAGGGCCAGACCCGGACGCTGGCCGCCCCAGGAGCCGACCGCACAGCAGTCCATCCTCAGGGCGGACGTCATCGTCCCCGACGATGACCTCCATCCGCGGGTAGGTCTGCGCGAGTACGCTGTCGAGAGTGGGGGCCACGAAGCGGGCCTGGTTGTGAAAGGTCACGATCACACTCACCAGGGGGCTCACGCGCGCACCCCCGCGACCGGCGCGTCGCCGTCCCGCGCCGGCCGCCAGCCGGGCACGAGCGCGGTGGGATCGAAGTCCCGCGGGAGGCGCCAGAACTCGTAGGCGAGGCCGACATCGTAGGCCAGCCGCTGCGCGCGCGCGAAGTCGCGCCCCCAGCGCAGGAGGACCGCCGACAGGGCGACGTGGGCGGCCCCGCGCAGGATCGATCCGTAGAGATGCCTCGGCACGCCGCCCACCGTGGCAACGCCGGAGTGACGTCCGGTCATCCGGGCATTGCCCCGGCCGACCAGGAATCGGCGCCGGAGCGAGAACTGTCGGGAGAGTCTCTCCTTGCGGACTGGGTGCTGCACGAGGGCGTCGGCGACGTAGCAGAGCCGCTCACCCCCCAGCCAGAGCCGCCGGACGAACTCGGTGTCCTCGGCGAAGTTGACGGGGCTGCCGGGGCCCAGGTCCTCGCGGAAGAGGCCGTAGCGCTCGAAGGCCCGACGCCGGAACGCGAAATTGACCCCGAGCGGCGGCGTCTCGAAGGGCTTGATCTCGAAGTCGACATCGCCATGCTCGTAGTTGACGATCCCATGCCCGCGCGGGGTAGGGCCGCCCAGCGCGGGCGCGCGCCCGGCGAAGCCGATGGCCTCCGGGTGGCCGGCGGCTGCGCGCTCGAAGGCGCGTAGCCACTGCGGCTGGGCGAGAGCGTCGTCGTCGGTAAAGGCAAGCAGGTCGCCCTGCGCCACCGGCACGCCGAGGTTGAGCGCCCGTGACTTTCCGGGGCGGGGCTCGAACAGGGGGCGGAGGGGCAGCGCGCCCTCCGTGGCGAGGCGACGGAGGACGGCAGGGGTCTCATCCGACGAGCCGTTGTCGATCACGAGGAGTTCCCATCCGCCGTCGGGCGGCTCGAGCGCCTGAAGAGATCGCAGCAGGCTCTCGAGCTCGGGCCCGCGGTTCCGGGTCGCGATCAGAACGGAGATCACCGTCCCGCGCTCCGCTCAGGCTTTGAACCGTTTGTACCATCCCACGAACAGCCCCAGCTCCCAAAAGAAGTCGATCTGTCGCCGGAGTGAAAATGGGGCCGCCGCGAGGCGCAGCCCTTGCCGGAGGAGTCTCGGATACATCCAACGCGGCAGCCCGAACAGCGGCCGGCCCGTGGGACGGGACAGGGTATGGACCCTACCCTCGCCATAGCCATAGATCCACCGCCAGAAGTACGAACGGCGCATCCGCTCGCGCGGCACATGGTGGTGGACGAGGACAGCCGGGTCGTAGACGACCACGAGGCCGGCCTGGAGCGCCCGCCGGACGAGATCGGCCTCGTCACCGCTGTGGAGCCGCGTCGCCGTTCGCCCCAGCCCCACGTTGAAGCGGCCCACCTGGTCCACCGTCGAGCGGCGGACGATCATGCTGCCGCCCCAGATCTTCGGCCGGTCCGCGAACGGGAAGCTGAGACGCCGGCGCTCGTCAAACGCCATGAGCCCGAGATAGTCGTGAGGATAGGCAACACGAACGCCCTCCGGCGGCGGGCGCCCCTGGCTTGGGTCCCGTCACCGTGCCTGGATCCCGTCACCGTGACTTAACCTGCCAGACCCGGACGCTGGCCGCCCCAGGAGCCGACGGCACAGGCAATGTCAAAGGGGAGGAGCTGGCCAACCTGTGCCCCACCGAGATCCTGGCGTTGCGCCGGCCCCTGCACGGAGGCTTCGCGCGGATTCGCCGACATCCAGATCTCGGATTCAGCTTTCTCCGACATGCCGGTCTCACCCTCTAACGTGACCATTACCATAATCCACGAGTCATTAGTAAGATCAATCAAGAAAGTCTCCGGCTGCGTGTAGCATTCTGCAAATCGAGCCCCTGATCTGAACCAGCGAACTTGGCCGGCCGACGATGAGCGTCCGAAACGTGTTTGGGAGAGTAGGAAGAACCGGTTACCAACCGTCCGGTTGGTAGCGACTGGAAGGGTGAGTAGGCTTCGTGAATCTAAGCCGGGGGGGCGGGGGTTCGAATCCCTCCAGGCGTGCCACTTGTTGACGGGACGGCGGGCGCGGGCGGACTTACTGCTTCTTCGGCGCGCGAGGGTCCACGCTGTCGGGGAAGCAGACGTACTGCACGTCCTTGTCCTTGTTGTCTCGCAGCGCCCGGGCCTCGTAGCGCCCCGCCGACTCTTCGCATTGACTCTGATTTCGAACGAGCCCAGCGGGGCCTTGGCGCCACTCTTCCAGATGTCCCACAGTATCCACGCGCAGTCGGCATGGGCCGCGGTCGTAGGACGCAGGTGAAGAGGAGGAAGGAAAGAATGGAAAATCGGAGCCGTTCGAGTCTGCTTGGCGCGACGTGCCTGCTCGATGTGCCCCTCCGAGCACCTCGATTTCGTTGACGGCGGGTCAGCGGCCGAGCGAGATCCACCAACCGAGCGCCGCGCGCGCGTGCACCGCCGTGGTCAGGGCGGCGCGGCGCAATGATCGGGCCGCCACACGGATCTGACGTCCCGCGGCGCGGAGCCGGCCGGGGAGCGCGGCCACCGCGAGCACCAGCGCCACCAGCGGCAGGAGAATGACGGCGCCGAGGGCATAGCCGACGAAGAAGATGGCCAGGAACGCCCCGGTGAGGATTCGTAGGGCGGCGCCGAGTATCTCCCGCAACGTCGCGGCGAGCGGTGGCACGGGACGACCGTAGCACCCGACCCCGGCCAACCCCGAGATTTAACTGCATGAGCGGGCTCGGGCCTGTGCTGTAATTTGCCCCAGGAGGCGCCCTCGGATGGGCGCCCGCGTCAACACTCCAGGGGGGAGGACTACATGAAGCGGATGCTCGCCATACTCGTCGCGCTGACGTTTCTCACGGGCTTCGCCGGGTTGACGGACGGGCTCGCCCAGACGCCGCCCGCCAAGAGCGAGGCCAAGCCCGCGGCCAAGCCGGCCGCCGAAGCCAAGAAGGACATGGGCAAGCACGAGCCCATCGACATCAACACGGCGTCGGCGGACCGAGCTGAAGTCGGTGCCCGGTATCGGGGACGCCTACTCGAAGAAGATCATCGACAACCGGCCGTACAAGCGGAAGGACGAGCTGGTCGCGAAGAAGGTCGTGCCGCAGGCCACCTACGACAAGATCAAGGACCACATCGTCGCCAAGCAGAAGTAGCGGGGCGACGCAGCCGTGATCGCTTCGCCGCCAAGGCCGGGGGACTAGCCTCCGGCCTTGGCGGCGGGCACGCCTTCCTTGGCCGGCTGCCCGTTGCCCGACTCGCCGGTGGCGCACGCGTCCGCGTGGCCCGCACGGTGGATGGACAGATCCTTGATGGTCGGGTTCGTCCCGCACAGCGGGCAATTCGGATCGCGCCGCAGCTTCACCTCGCGGAAGCGCATGCCGAGCGCGTCGTAGGTCATCAGCCGGCCGATCAGCGGCTCGCCGATCCCCAGCAGGACCTTGATGGCCTCGGTGGCCTGTACTACTCCGATGATGCCTGGGAGCACGCCCAGGACGCCGGCCTCGCTTCAGGACGGCACCAGCCCCGGCGGCGGCGGGGTCGGATAGAGGCAGCGATAGCACGGGCCCTCATTGGGGGCGAAGACGCTGGCCATGCCCTCGAACTGGAAGATCGAGCCGTGGATATTGGTCTTGCCCGCCAGATAGCAGGCGTCGTTCATGAGATAGCGCGTGTCGAAGTTGTCCGAGCCGTCCACCACCAGGTCGTAGTCCTTGATGATGTCCATCACGTTGTCCACGTCGATGCGAGTGGGCAGCGAGATGACGTTCACGTCGGGATTGAGCGCGCGGATGGTCTCCGTGCCGGATTCCACCTTGGGGCGCCCGACGTCCTTGGTGGAATGGAGGATCTGGCGCTGGAGATTGGACACGTCCACCACGTCGCCGTCCATGAGCCCGAGGGTGCCGACGCCGGCGGCGGCGAGGTAGAGCGCGGTGGGCGAGCCGAGCCCGCCCGCGCCGATGAGCAGCACCTTGGAGCGCAGCAGCTTGCGCTGGCCCTTCTCGCCGACCTGCGGGAGGAGGAAGTGGCGGCTATAGCGCTGGATCTGCTCCGTGGTGAGCGGCCGATCCTTGGCCACCGGCAAACCGGACTGCGCCCACTTCTGGAACCCCCCCTGCAGGTTGGTCACGTTCTCGAAGCCGAGCTCCTTGAGCTGGCGCGCGGCGAGCATGGAGCGGAGGCCGGTCTGGCAATAGAGCACGAGCGGCGTGGTGGGCTCGGGGGCCACGGTGCCGATGCGGAACTCGAGGAAGCCGCGGCTGATATTCGCCGCGTCCTCGATGTGGCCGTCGCGGTACTCGTCGGGATCGCGCACGTCCACGACCACCACCGGCTCCCCCGCATCGAGCCGGCGCTTCAGATCGGCCGGTCCCTGCTCGGGGACGACCTGGCGCGCCTCCGCCAGCATCTCCTTCAGTGTTCTCATCGCTAACTCCCTCGTTTCATTGGATTGGGAGAGAGTACCCCGCGCCTCACGATCCAGGCTCTATTGAGATTACCGCTATTCCCGGTCGGATGCATGTGAAACCCAGTCCCGTCTGTTCTCTCCAGGGGGCCAAGACTGCTATAATCGGCTGCGAAATGAAAGGGTTAATCCTCTCCGGGGGTCGCGGGACGCGGCTCCGCCCCATCACCTTCACCTCCGCCAAGCAGCTCGTCCCGGTGGCCAACAAGCCCATCCTCTTCTACGGCATCGAGGCCCTGGCCGCTTCCGGGATCATCGAGATCGGCATCGTGGTGGGCGATACCCATCAGGAGATCCGGGACGCGGTGGGCGACGGGAGCCGCTGGGGCGTGCGCGTCGCCTATATCCAGCAGGAGGCGCCCCTCGGCCTCGCGCATGCCGTCCTCACCGCCGAGCCCTTCATCGGGACCGACTCCTTCTGCATGTATCTCGGCGACAACCTCATTCGCGAGAAGCTCGCGCCCCTGGTGGAACGGTTCCGCGCCGACAAGCCCAATAGCCAGATCCTGCTCGCCCACGTGCCCGATCCCACGCAGTTCGGGGTGGCCGAGCTCAAGGGCGACAAGGTGGTGCGCCTGCTCGAGAAACCGAAGGTGCCGCCCTCGGACCTCGCGCTCGTCGGCGTGTACATGTTCGACGCCAGCATCTTCGAGGCCGCCAAGGCCATCAAGCCCTCCGGGCGCGGCGAGCTCGAGATCACGGACGCCATCCAGTGGCTCATCGACACCGGCCACACCGTGCTGCCGCACATCATCAGCGGCTGGTGGAAGGACACCGGAAAGCTGGAGGACATGCTGGAGGCCAACCGCATCATCCTGGACACCCTGGTGCCGCGGAACGACGGCACGGTGACGGACTCCGAGCTGCTCGGCAAGGTGGTGGTGGAGGCGGGCGCCCGCATCGTCCACAGCACCGTGCGCGGGCCCGCCATCGTGGGCAAGGGCGCGGTGATCGAGAACGCCTACGTGGGGCCGTTCACCTCCATCGGGGACGGCGTGATCGTGCGCGAGAGCGAGGTCGAACACTCCATCCTCCTCGAGGGCTCGCGCATCGTGGACGTGGGCGGGCGCATCGAGTCCAGCCTCATCGGGCGCAACGCCGCCATCTACCGCACCCAGACCAAGCCGCGCTCGTTCACCTTCATGCTGGGTGACCGCAGCGAGGTGGGGCTGGTCTGATGAATCTCGGCGACGCCGCCAAGCGCGCGTACGGACTCCAGGATTACTCGCCGCAGACGGCCATCGCCGGCGTCGAGATCGTGGAGCTCAAGCGCTTCGCCGATGACAGCGGGGCGCTCATCGAGCTGGGCCGGCTCACCGCGGGGGCGCACGCGGCCTTCCGCGGCTTCGAGGTGAAGCAGGTCAACTATACCGAGATCGACCCCGGCGTGATCAAGGCCTTCCATCTCCATCGCCGGCAAACCGACGTCTGGTTCGTGCCTCCCGGCGACCGCATGCTGCTGGTGCTGCTGGACGCCCGCGCCGGCTCTCCCACCGAGAACGCGGCGCGCCGCCTCATCCTCGGCGACGCCTCATCCCGGCTGGTGCGCATCCCGCCCGGCGTGGCCCACGGGGTGCGCAATCTCGCGACCTCGCGTGGCCGCATCATCTACTTCGTGGATACGCAGTTCTCGCCCGATCCCGACACCTCCGACGAGGGCCGCCTGCCCTGGGACCACGCCGGCGCCGACATCTGGGAGCCCGCGCGCGGCTGACGCCGCCGCGGACCGGGCCGCATGCGGATCCTCGTGACGGGCGGCGCCGGATTCATCGGTTGCAACTTCGTACGCCACGTGCTCACCACCCATCCAGACGATTCCGTGGTCAACCTCGACAAGCTCACCTACGCCGGCAATCCCGAGAACCTCGCCGATCTGAAGGACGATTCTCGCTATCAATTTGTCAAGGGCGATATCGGCGACGGCGCGCTGGTGCGGGACCTCATGGCGGGGGTGGACGCGGTGGTGCACTTCGCGGCGGAGACCCACGTGGACCGCTCCAACGCGGATCCCGCCGAGTTCCTCCGCACCAATGTCACCGGGACCTACACCTTGCTGGAGGCCGCCCGCGAGCGGAAGATCGGCCGCTTCGTGGCCATCGGCACCGACGAGGTGTACGGCAGCGTGACGCGCGGCGCCTCGCGCGAGGTGGATCCGCTGAATCCGTCCAATCCCTACTCGGCCTCGAAGGCGGCGGCGGACCTCCTCGCCCGCGCGTACTGGACCACCCATCGCCTGCCGGTGGTGGTGACCCGGAGCAGCAATAACTTCGGGCCCTACCAGTATCCGGAGAAGATGATCCCGCTCTTCGTCACCAATGCGCTCGAGGGCAAGCCGCTGCCGCTGTACGGCGACGGCAAGAACGTGCGCGACTGGCTCTACGTGGCGGACAACTGCGCGGCGGTGGATCTCGTGCTCCGCAAGGGCAAGGACGGGGAGATCTACAATATCGGCGGGAGCAACGAGGTGGAGAACATCGTGCTCACCCGCCAGATCCTGCGCCTGACCGGCAAGCCGGAGACCCTGATCACGCCGGTGGCGGACCGGCCCGGGCACGACCGGCGCTATGCGCTCGACAGCGGGAAGACCAAGGCGCTGGGCTGGAAGCCCGCCCATCCGTTTCCCGCCGCGCTGGAGAAGACGGTGAAGTGGTACCAGACCCATGAGGCCTGGTGGCGGCCCATCAAGTCCGGCGAGTTCCGCGCCTACTACGAGCGCCAGTACGCCGCGCGATGACCAGCATGCCGCGGCGCGCCCCCGTCTCTCGTTCTTTCCTCCTGCTGCTTCTCCTGCTCGTCCCGGTGGGCCTCGCCGCCGCGCCGCGCGGCATCGCGCCCCGTCCCGACACGCCGTCCGCGGACGGCATCCCCGCCTTCGCCCGGCGCGTGGCGCCGGCCATGGTCGGGCTCCGGGTGGAGGCTTTGCCGGACGCTCCGTCCTCCGCGAACCTGGGCGCGGAGCGCGCCGGCTCGGCGGTGATCTTCGATCCCGCCGGCTACGCGCTCAGCGTCAGCTATCTCCTCCTGGATGCCGAGCGCATCGAGGTGACCATGCGCGACGGCCTGACCGTGCCCGCCCGGCTGGTGGGCCTCGACCTCGAGACCGGGGTGGGCGTGATCAAGCTCAACTGGGCTGGGCCCTGGCCCGCCGCGCCCCTTGGTGACTCCAGTCGGGTCAGTGTCGGCGACGGGGTGGGGACCTTGGGCGTCGGGGACGGCGGAGATCTCGTGGCCGTCGAGGCGCGGGTGCGGGCGGTGCAGCGCTATACCGCGCCGTGGGAGTACATGCTCGATCGCGCCTTCGTGGTGGCCCCTGCCAACCCGGCCTTCGGCGGCGGCGTCCTCGTCGACGCCACCGGCGCCGTGGTCGGCGTCACCTCGCTGCGTCTGGGCGAGCGCCCCTTCGCCAACCTCGCCATCCCCATCGAGAAATTCCTCGCCGGCCGGGACGAGCTGCTCGCCAAGGGCCGCGTGGCGAGCCGCGGGATCCGGCCCTGGCTCGGGCTCTACACGGACACCGTCGCCGGGCGCGGGGTGGTGGTGACTGGCGTCAATCCGGTCGGACCCGCCGGGCCGGCGGGCTTCCGCCGCGGCGACGTCATCCTCACCATCGCCGGCCGCTCGGTGGCGAGCCAGGAGGAGTTCTACGCGCGTCTCTGGGAAACCCGGATCGGCGAGCCTCTCGAGGTGCTGGTGCAGCGCGAGTCGGGGCGCGCCGCGCTCACGGTGCGCCCGGCGGATCGCTACCGCGTGTACCGGACCACCGAAGGCGGGAGAGCAAATTAGCGCGCGGGCTCGCAGAGATAGGCGGACGGGTCCCAAGTGGGGTAGCCTCTAGCCATGCAGGGCATCGACACCTACCAGGGTCGCGGCCTGATCGCGGATCCCATTCACCGCTACATCCTCTACACCCGCCCGGATGGGAGGCCCAGCGAGGCCACCGAGCAGGACCTGATCGACTCCCCGTGGATGCAGCGGCTGCGGCGGGTGCCGCAGCTTCAGTCGGCGCGCTGGGTGTTCCCCGCCGCCGAGCACAGCCGGTTCCAGCATTCGCTCGGCGCCATGCACCTGGCCGGCCGCTTCGCTCAGCAGCTGCATCCTTCGCTGCGGGCCGAGTTCACCGATGCGCCGTCCGCGCCCCTCTTCGAGGAGCTGATGCGCATGGCCGGGCTGCTGCACGATATCGGGCACGGCCCCTTCGGGCACTTCTTCGACGAGAACTTCCTCGCCGACTACGAGCTCACCCACGAGATCCTGGGCCAGCGCATCATCCGCGAGGAGCTCGCCGACCTCATCCGCGGGCTCCGCCGGAGCCCGGAGGGGCCGTTCGCGCCCGGCGAAGCCATCGATCCCGACTGGATCTGCTACCTGATGGGCAAGGACCGCACGCGGCCGGAGCCGGGACACCCGCGCTGGCTGGCCCACCTCAAGCCCTTGCTGTCGGGAATCTACACCGCCGACAACATGGACTACGTGCTCCGCGACTCGTACATGTGCGGAGTGGCGGTGGGGCCGATCGACGTCGAGCGGATCATGTACTACTCGTTCTTCAGCGACAAGGGACTCACCCTCGACCGCGGCGGCATCCAGGCCTTCATCATGTTCCTCAACGCGCGCTTCTACATGTACACCAACGTGTACTACCACCGGACCACGCGCGGCATCGACCTGCACCTCAAGGAGATCTTCCGGGCCACCATGCTGGAAGTGTTCCCGCATGATCTGCGGAAAGACCTGAGTCCCTACCTCCACCTCACCGAGTGGACGCTCCTCGAGGAGGTGGCGCGCTGGACTGATTCCGAGAAGCCCGAGCGCCGCGAGCTCGCGCGGGAGTGGCGCCAGATCCTCGACCGCCGGCTGCGCTGGCG
Organism: uncultured Candidatus Rokubacteria bacterium; assembly: GCA_963733725.1. Classification (GTDB taxonomy): domain Bacteria; phylum Methylomirabilota; class Methylomirabilia; order Rokubacteriales; family CSP1-6; genus DASRWT01. The sequence goes on from CAVTFC010000014.1 coordinate 120,428, forward strand.
CATGGCGCACGAGGTGGTGCTCGATCTCTTCGAGCCGCGCCGGGGGCAGGCGTTCATGGCCGCCGAGGACGTCGAGAAGCGCGTGTTCGAGCATCTGCCCCCCGCGCTCCGGCACGTCGCCTTCAAGGTGGACATGGCGCTCCAGGACCCGCGGCCGCTCAACCCGCTCAAGATGAGCGACCGGCAGATCTACATCTACGACTCCGCCTCCAAGACGGTGTCGGCGGAGCCGCTCAAGGAGCTGCTCAAGTACCTCCCGGGCAAGGTCGCCCAGTGCCGCATCTTCTCCACCAATCACGAGTACGATCACGTGCTCGCCACCGCGCTCGAGGCCGCGCTCAACGAGGAGCGTCCCGCGCACCCCACCAATCTCTAGCGAGGGAATATGGACCTGCTCGAAGCCAAGAATCGTGTGGCGGAGGCGCTCGTCGAGTCCATTTTCCGGCGGGCCCGTTACGACATCACGCCCTATCGCCGCTCGCCCGCGGCGGGACTGCGCGTGGGGCGGGACGATTTCTCCCCCGACTTCTGGGTGAAGCCCTCCGGCGAGGGCGGCCCCGGCGGCAGCGGGGGCTCGAAGGACTTCCTCATCGAGGTGAAGTACCACCCGCACATCGGTCAGTTCCTGTCCGTGGAGGCTCAGCGCGGAGAGCGGTCGCTCTTCCAGATGGCGCGGCGGCAGTGGCCAGAGCTGTACTTCGTGCTCGTGAGCGACAAGCCCGAGCCGGGCCGGTCCTGCTTCCAGGCCTTCCATCTCGCGGCATGGGCGCCGGGCAGCCCCTGCCAGACCCTCGATGTCTCCGAGGTGGAAGAGATGGGGATTTTCGCGCACAATGTGGCCGACCACGAGGAGCTGATCCGCCGCATCTTCGCCCTCCTCACGGGCGGCTGAGCGTCCGGGGCGGGACTCTGTAGCACACCCCAGGAGAGGGCAGAGCCATGGAGAAATTCAGAGGCGTCGACTACTTCGGATTCGAGGAGCAGCTCAGCGACGAGCAGCGCATGATCCGCGACTCCGTGCGCGACTGGGTGGAGTCGCGCTTCCTCCCCATCGTCACCGAGCACCATCGCCACGCCACCTTCCCCCTGGAGCTGGCCGCCGAGCTGGGGGAGATGGGCGTGTTCGGGGCCACGCTGAAGGGCTACGGCTGCCTGGGCCTCGACCATATCGCCTACGGCCTCATCATGCAGGAGCTGGAGCGGGGCGACTCCGGTCTCCGCTCCTTCGCCTCCGTGCAGAGCGGGCTCGTGATGTATCCCATCTATTCCTACGGGTCGGAGGCGCAGAAGGACCGGTGGCTGCCACGGCTGCAGTCGGGCGCGGCCATGGGGTGCTTCGGCCTCACCGAGCCCGACCACGGCTCCGATCCCGGCTCGATGAAGACGCGCGCCCTGAAGAAGGGCAACGAGTACGTGCTCAACGGGACCAAGCTGTGGATCACCAACGGCTCGGTGGCGGAGGTGGCGGTGGTGTGGGCCAAGGGCGACGACGGCGAGATCGGCGGTTACCTCGTCGAGAAGGGCACCCCGGGCTTCAGCACCCTGGACATCCACGGGAAGTTCTCCATGCGCGCCTCCATCACCTCGGAGCTGGCTTTCCAGGACTGCCGCATCCCGCTCGAGAACAAGCTGCCGGGCGTGAAGGGGATCAAGGGCCCGCTCTCCTGTCTCTCGCAGGCGCGCTACGGCATCGCCTGGGGCGTCATCGGCGCCGCCATGGGCTGCTATGACTGGGCGCTCCAGTACGCGCAGCAGCGCATCCAGTTCGGCAAGCCCATCGGCTCCTTCCAGCTCGTCCAGCAGAAGCTCGTCTGGATGCTCAACGAGATCACCAAGGCGCAGCTCCTGTGCCTCCAGCTCGGCCGGCTCAAGGACGCGGGCCGGGTACGCCCCCAGCAGATATCGCTGGCCAAGATGAACAATGTCCAGATGGCGCTCGACAGCGCGCGCCTGGCGCGCGACATCCTGGGCGCGGCCGGCATCGTGGACGAGCACCCCATCATGCGCCACATGATGAATCTCGAGACGGTCAACACCTACGAGGGCACGCACGACATCCACGTGCTCATCGTGGGACGTGACGTCACGGGCCTCGACGCGTTCGGTATCTGAGACGGTGTAGCATAGGCGCATGACGCCGCCCGAGACCGCCGCCCCCGCCGTTCGCATGCCTGCCGCCGTCGCCGCCGGCGGGGACGCGCGCGTCCGCCCGGACATGCGCCTGCTGGGGCTGCTCGCGCTGGGGCACATGGTGATCGACATCAACCAGGGCTCCCTGGCCGCGATCCTGCCCTTCCTCAAGGACGCGCTGAAGATCTCCTACACCGCCACCGGCTTCATCGTGCTGATGGCGAACATCACCTCGTCGCTCATCCAGCCGCTCTTCGGTTATCTCGCGGACAAGACGGCGCGCCGCTGGATCCTGCCGCTGTCGGTGCTGCTCTCGTCGCTGGGCCTGGGCTTTCTCGGGCTGGCGCCGTCGTACTGGGCGGTGCTGGCGCTGGTGATGGTCACCGGCTTCGGGGTGGCCTCCTATCACCCCGAGGGCTATCGCACCGCCACCGCGGTGGCGGGCGACCGCAAGGCCACCGGCGTTTCCATCTTCTCCACCGGCGGCAATATCGGGATCGCGCTCGGCCCGCCGCTGGCCACCGCGCTCCTCACCGGCTTCGGGATGCCCGGCACCCTCGGCATGCTGGTGCCGGGCGTGGTGATGGCGCTCCTCCTCACCGCGGTCCTGCCGAGCCTGTCCGCGCCGCCACCCTCCGTCGGGCGCGCGCAGGCCAGCGCCAGCGGCGCCCAGACCATGGTGGGCGCGATGAGCCTGCTCATCCTGGTAGTGGCCATCCGCTCCTGGACCCAGCTCGGCTTCACGACCTTCATGCCGTTCTACTGGAAGGAAGTGCTGCACGGCGACCCGCGGCACGTGGGGACGCTTCTCGCGGTCTTCCTCGGCGCGGGCGTGGTGGGCACCCTGGCGGCGGGGCCGGTGGCCGACCGCATCGGCGTGCGCCGCTACGTGGTGGTGGTCTTCCTTCTCGCCACCCCGGTGGCGGTGGGCTTTCTCTTCGCGGAGGGCTGGCTCGTGTTCGTGCTGCTGGGAGTTCTCGGCTTCGTCCTCGTCTCCACCTTCACGGTGTCGGTGGTGCTGGGACAGGCGTACCTGCCGAAGAATCCGGGTCTCGCCTCCGGCCTCATCGTGGGCTTCGCCATCGGCGCGGGCGGCATCGGCGCCAGCGCGCTCGGCTGGGTCGCCGACCACTGGGGCCTCGCGAGCGCGCTGTGGATCTCGGCCCTCATGCCACTGGCCGGCTTCGTCACCGCCCTCTTCCTCCCGGAGCCTCGGTCGCGGTGACGCCGGACAAGCTCCAGGACGGCGAGCAGGTGTTGCTGATCGACCAGCGCGGCCGGCGCCACCTGTTCATGCTGCGCAAGGGCGAGACCTTCCACTCCGACCGGGGATGGGTGCAGCACGACACCATCATCGGCCAGCCCGACGGCTCCTGGGTTCGCACGTCCAAGGGCACGCGCTACGTGGCGCTCCGGCCCACGCTGGCCGAGTTCGTCCTCGACATGCCGCGCGGCGCCCAGGTGATCTATCCCAAGGACCTCGCCATGGTGATGTTCTGGGCCGACATCTACCCGGGCGCGCGGGTGCTCGAGGCGGGCATGGGCTCGGGCGCCCTCACCCTGGCGCTCCTCCGCGCGGTGGGGCCCGAGGGCAAGGTGATCAGCTATGAGCAGCGCGAGGACTTCGCCCGCCGCGCGCTGGCCAATATCCGCCTGCGCATGGGCGAGGTGACCACGCTGGCGGTGCGGCTGCGCCCCGTGCAGGACGGACTGGCCGAGGAGGAGCCGGTGGACCGGGTGGTGCTCGATCTCCCCGAGCCCTGGCATCTCGTGGAGGGCGTGGCGGCCGTGCTCCGCGCGGGCGGCATCCTCCTGTCCTATCTGCCCACCATCATCCAGTCGCATCAGCTCACCGAGACCCTGCGCCGCCATCCGGGCTATACGCTGATCGAGACCTTCGAGACGCTGTTCCGTCCCTGGAATATCGAGAACACGTCGGTACGCCCATTTCACCGGATGGTCGCGCATACGGGCTTCATCACGGTGGCCCGGCGCGTGGTGCCCGAGGACTCGCCCTTCCAGCCACGCATCAGCCTGCCCGAGGTGAACTGAGGCATGCTCGAGCGCTGGTTCGGGCTCACCGCGCGGAGCACCACCGCCGCGCGGGAGACCCGCGCCGGCTTCACCACCTTCATGGTGATGGCCTACATCATCTTCGTGAACCCGGCCATCCTGTCCTTCGCCGGCATCGCGGCGCTGGAGGGCAAGGGGGTCCCGTTCCCCGCCGCCCAGGCGGCGACCTGCCTGGTGGCGGGGGTGATGACCATCGCCATGGGGCTCGTGGCCAACTATCCGCTCGCGCTGGCCTCGGGCATGGGGCTCAACGCGGTGGTGGCGTTCCAGCTCATCGCCGGGCTCCAGCTGCCGTGGCCGGCGGCGATGGGCGTGGTGTTCATCGAGGGGCTGGTGATCACGGGGCTGGTCCTCACCGGATTCCGCGAGGCGATCATGAACGCCATTCCCCTGGCGCTGAAGCAGGCGATCGGCGTCGGCATCGGCTTTTTCATCCTCTTCATCGGGCTGGTGACGGCGGGCATCGTGAAGCCGGGGCCCCCCGGCGTGCCCGTCACCCTGGGCGAGCTCACCGCGGCTCCGGTGGCGGTGGCGGTGGTCGGCCTCCTCATCACGCTCTGGCTCCAGGCCCGCGGCACCGGCGGCGCCTTGCTGGTGGGCATCCTCGTGACCACGGTCATCGCCGTCGCCGTCAACGCCGCCACCGGCGGCCGCGCGTTTCCCCTTCCCGGTCAGGCCGTCATTCCCCGCGCGCTCTGGGCCTGGCCCGATCTCTCGAGCCTCGGCGCCGGCGTGAACTTCGAGGTCTTCGCGCGCGTGGGCGCGATCACCGCGGTGGTGACCATCTTCTCGATCATGCTCTCGGACTTCTTCGACACCATGGGCACGGTGATCGGCATCGGGGGGGAGGCGGGCTGGCTGGACCGGAACGGCCGGCTCCCGCGACTCAACCGCGTGCTCCTGGTCGACTCGCTGGCGGCGGCGGCGGGCGGCGCCGCGGGCGCCTCGTCGGCCACCACCTATATCGAGTCGGCGGCGGGGGTCTCCGCGGGCGCGCGTACGGGACTGGCCTCGGTGGTGACCGGGCTCTGCTTCCTCCTCGCGCTCTTCTTCTCGCCGCTGGCCGGCGTGGTGCCGGCTCAGGCCACCGCGCCCGCGCTCCTCGTCGTGGGCTATCTCATGACGCGCATCGTGCGCGAGATCCGCTTCGCGGACATCGAGGATGGGTTTCCCGCTCTCCTCACCCTGACCGTGATGCCCTTCACCTACTCCATCACCAACGGGATCGGCGCGGGCTTCGTGGCCTACGGCTTCATCAAGCTGGTGCGGGGCAAGGCCGCCGCCGTGCACCCGATGATGTGGGTGGCCACCGCCGCCTTCGTGATCTATTTCGTCCTGCCCGGCCTCCGCGGGCTTCTCGGTGTCTAACCGCTTGTTTCTCCTGGGAGGTTAGGTCGTGATCAGCACCATGCGCGAATACTTCAGGGGGTTGAAGTTCGTCCTCCTGCTCGTCATCGTCGCCTTCATCGCCACCTCGGTGGTCTATTTCGGCGCCGGCTCCATGAGCGGCGGGGTGAGCGACCATGCGGTGGCCACCGTGAACGGCGAGGAGATCCCGGTGGACCGCTTCCGCCGGGCCTATTCCAGCTACATCGAGTTCTACCGCCAGATCTACAAGGACCGCCTGACCCCGGAGATGGCGGAACGCCTCGGCATCACCCAGCAGGTGATCAACGAGCTGGTCCAGGACGCCCTCATCGTGCAGCAGGCCAAGCGGGAGGGGGTGAGGGTGACGGACGAGGAGGTGCGCGCCCGCATCCAGCAGGTGCGCGCCTTCCAGGACGGTGGGCGCTTCTCGCGCGACCGCTATCTCAGCGTGCTGAAGCAGGTGCGCATCGACCCTGCCGACTTCGAGGCCGACCAGCGGCGTGACCTCGTGCGCCGGAAGATGGAAGGCCTGGTGCGCGAGGGGGTGAAGGTGACGCCGGACGAGCTGCAGCAGGCCTATGCGTTCCGGCGCGATCGGGTGCGCGTGGCCTGGGCGGGGGTGGAAGCGGCTCCGCTGATGGCGCGGGTCACCGTGGCCGACGGGGACCTCGAGCCCTATCTCAAGTCACATCAGGCGCAGTTCACCCGCCCGGAGCGGCGCAAGGTCCAGTACGCGCTCGTCCACACCAGGACGTTCGCCGAGCCGGTGTCCGACGCGGTGGCGGAGAAGTACTACACCGAGCATCCCGCGGAGTTCGAGAAGCCGCGGCGCCTCCGCGCCTCGCACGTGCTCGTCCGCGTGCCGCCGGTGGGTGGCAGCGAGGCGGAGGACAAGTCGCGGGCCAAGGCCGAGGACGTGATCCGGCGTGCCAAGGGCGGCGAGGACTTCGCCAAGCTGGCGCGCGAGAATTCCGAGGATACCGCCACCGCGGCCCAGGGCGGGGATCTCGGCTTCGTGGGCCCGGGCGAGATGGTGCCGCAATTCGAGCAGGCGGTGTTCGCCTTGAAGAAGGGCGAGCTCACCGCGGCGCCGGTACGCACCCCCTTCGGCTACCACGCCATCAAGGTGGTGGACGTGCAGGAGGGCGGCCGTCAGCCGTTCAAGGAGGTCGCGCCCAAGATCAAGGAGAAGCTCCTCGCGGAGCGCAGCGAGCGCGCGGCCGCCGCGAAGGCCGAGGAGATCAAGGCGCCGCTGCAGGCGGCCAAGGACTTCCCCGCCGAGGCGCGCAAGCTCGGCGTCGAGGTGCGCGAGGCCACCATGGCCCGCGGCGACGGGCTCGAGGGCATCGGCCGCGACGCCGCGCTCGAGGAGGCGGTATTCCTCCTCGCCCCGGGCGGCGTGTCGGGGGCGCTCAAGACGCCCTCCGGCTACGCGATGGTCAAGGCCCAGGAGGTGCTGCCGGCGGGCGTCCCGCCCCTGGCCGACATCCGCAACGAGGTGACCGAAGCCATCAAGCGCGAGCGGGCGGACGCCCTCGCGCTGGACAAGGCCAAGGCCCTGGCGGCGGCGGCGCGCGAGGGCGATCTCGCCGCGGTGGCGAGGAAGGAAGGCGTCAACAGCGGCGAGACCGGCTTCTTCTCGCGCGCGGAGCCGCCCCGCGATAAGACCACGCTTCCGGGGACGGTGCTGGTGGCCGCGCTCCAGACTCCCACCGGCCAGGTGGCCGATCCGGTCAAGACGCCGGCGGGCTTCTATGTGGTGAAGTCCCTGGAGCGCCAGTCCGCCGATCCCCGGGCCTTCGACCTCGAGCGCGAGGAGCTGGCCAAGCAGGTGCTGGAGCAGAAGCGCAATCAGGCGTGGGAGGCCTGGATCCGCGCGCTCAGCCAGACGGCCAAGATCGAGATGAGCGGCCAGGTGGCGGGAGCGGGGCGCTAGCCCCGGCGCCATGGACCGCGCCGCGCTCCTCGTCATCGACGCGCAGCAGGAATACTTCGCGCCCCTCGGCAAGGTGGTGCTGCCGGGCGGGCCGGCCGCGGTGGCGCGCATCGCGCGCCTGCTGGAGTGGGCCCGGGCCACGCGCGTGCCCGTCTTCCACGTGGTCCACGAGAGCCGCAAGCCGGGCGCGCAGATCTTCGCCCCGGGCTCGCCGGCGCTGGCGGTGCACCCGGACGCGGCGCCCCGGGAGGGGGAGCCCGTGATCCAGAAACATCTCCCGGGCTCCTTCACCAATACGCGGCTCGAGGCTGCGCTGCGCGAGCGCGGGATCGAGCGGGTCATCGTCTCCGGCTTCATGACCCAGATGTGCTGTGACACCACCGCGCGCGAGGCGGCGCATCGCGGATTCGCGGTCACCATGCTGTCGGACGCCACCGCGGCGATGGACGTCAAGGGGCCGGACGGGGTAGTCATTCCCCACGACGTCGTCCATCGCACCCACCTCGGCAGTCTCAACGGGTTTCTTGCCGAGGTTCGGTCGAGCGCGGACGTCATTAGCTCAGAGCAGGGCTCAAAGCCGGATTCAAAGCGGGGCTGAGCGCGGGGCCGGGCGGGAGACCGGCGGTGCCGTGATCGAGATCGTTCATCCTGTATTGCCTGCGCCCGGCCGGCTCTTCGCCGGCCCGCGCCCGGATCCGCCCTATCCCGCCGCGATGGCGGCGCTGCGCGCGGGGGGCGTCACCACCGTGATCTCGCTGCTCGGGGAGGGGGAGCTGCCCCCCGCCCTCGCGCGCGCGTACGGTGACGCGGGGCTTGCCCTTCGCCGCTTTCCCATCGACGACTTCGGCATCCCCGCGGACGCCGCGGCGTTCCGGTCCTTCCTGGAGCAGGCGCTGGCGGGGCTGCGCGCCGGCGAGGGGATCTATCTCCATTGCGCCATGGGCCGCGGGCGCACCGGCACCGCGCTGGCCTGCCTCCTGGCGCTGGCCGGGGCCGAGGGAGATCCGGTCGCCCTGACGCGGGCGATCTACCGGCGCGACACGGTGGAGACGGCGGGGCAGCGGGCCTTCGTGGCGGGGTTCGCCGGCCGCCGATAAGGGCCCATCGGCTTCGTTGCCGCCCTCGACCGGGCACTCAACGTACGGAGAGTACGCCTCGCGCCCGGTCCTCGGGCGGCGCCTCGCCGCTGGACCCTTCTCGCCGCCCGGCGTACTGGCCGCCGATAAGGGCCCATCGGCTTCGTTGCCGCCCTCGACCGGGCACTCAACGTACGGGGAGTACGCCTCGCGCCCGGTCCTCGGGCGGCGCCTCGCCGCTGGACCCGTCTCGCCGCCCGGCGTACTCGCCGTAGGGGGCCGGAGGCGCGCTGAAGCGGCTGCCGCCCCAGGCCAGCCGCCCGGCGAGGGCGCGCTTCCAGCGCGGGAAGCGGATGCCGGCGAAGGCGCGCAGCCCGCGCATGTCATCGAAGGTCGAGTAGATCACCGGCGTCATGAGGAGCGTCACGACGAGGCACATCGCCTGGCCACCCACCACGACCTTGGCGAGGGAGGCGCGGGAGGCCGAGCCATCCCCGGAGCCGAGCGCCACCGGCAGCATGCCCGCGATGATGGCAAGCGTGGTCATGAGAATGGGCCGGAGCCGGGCGCGGTCCGCCTCCATCTGCGCCTCCGTCCGCGGCATGCCCCGCTCGCGCAGGACATTGGTGTAGTCCACCTGCAGGATGGCGTTCTTCTTCACCACGCCCATGAGCAGGAAGAACCCCATGATCGAGTAGATGTTGAGGGTGGACTGTCCAGAGCACGAGCGTGAGCAGCCCGAAGGGAATGGCGATGAACATGGAGACCATGATGGTCAGCGGGTGCACGAAGGACTCGAACTGCGCTGCGAGCACGATGTAGATGAAGGCGAGCGACAGCACGAAGGCGATGAGGAAGTTCGCGAGCGCCTCCTGGAGGAGCTTGCCGCGGCCGGTGGCGAGGATGCCGTACTCGGGAGGCAGGCGCTGGGCGGCCACCGCCGCGAAGGCCTCGCGGAAGGCCTCGGCGAGGGGCTTCTGGTAGAGGTTGGAGATGATGGTCATGGAGCGCTCCTGCGCGTAGCGCTCGATCTGGCCGGGGCTCATGCCGGCGCCGAACGAGGTGACGTTGGAGAGCTTCACGAGCGAGCCGTTCGCCCCCGGCACCATGAGCGCGGGCAGCCCGGAGGCGTCTCTGCGATAGCCCTCGTCCAGGCGCAGCCGGATGTCGTACTGCTCGCCGGCTTCCCGATAGAAGCCGACCTTCTCCCCGCCCACCAGGGTCCGGAGCGCCGCCGCCACCGTGTCGACGCGGACGCCGAGGTCGGAGGCCTTCTGCCGGTCGATTCGCACCTGCACTTCGGGCTGCCGGAGGGCCTGAGCGGTGTCGAGATCCACGAAGCCGGTCTTGGTCTTCAGCACGCCGATCACCCCCTGCGCGTAGCGCTCGAGCTGGGTGAGCTCGGGGCCGCGCAGGATGAGGTTGAACGGGGTCTGCCGGAAGCCGCCGCCGCCGATGAGGCTGATGTTCTGCACGCTCACGCGCATCCCCGGGAAGGCGGCCATGCGCCCGCGCACGTCCTGCATCAGCTCCGCCTGGCTCCGCTTGCGCTGCGAGAGGTGCTTGAGCCCGATGTAGATCGCGATGTCGGTGACATTGGACTGGTATTGCCCGCGCACGCCGATGGTGGTGAAGAGGGTCAACACCTCCGGCACTTTCCGGATCTCCTCCTCCATGGCCCGGCTGAGCAGCGCGCTCCGGTCTACCGACGAGCCGGGCGGAGCCTCGGCCACCAGCTCGAACTCGCTCATGTCGTCGTCCACGACGAACTCGAGCCGGGAGGTGGTGAGGAGGTAGTAGCCGGCGCCGAGGATGGCGGCGATGCCGATGAAGCAGATCGCGCGGTGCCGGAGGCACCAGGCCAGCGCCACCTCGTAGGCCGTCTCCAGCCGACGGTAGAACCCGGCCGCCTTCGAGGCCGGTCCCGGCGGGCCGTGGCCGTGGGCCCCGCCCGTGCCGGGCGTCGGGGCGGAGAGGATGCGCGCGGCGAGCATCGGGGTCAGGGTGAAGGCGACCACGAGCGAGACCATGATCGCGAAGGTCGCGGTGAGCCCGAAGGAGTTCCAGAACTTCCCGACCAGCCCGCCCATGAAGGCGACGGGCAGGAAGATCACCACCAGCGAGACGGTGGTGGCGGTGACCGCCAGCGAGATCTCCCGGGTGCCGGTGACGGCGGCCTCGAAGGGCGGCCGCCCCTCCTCCTCCGTGTGCCGGAAGATGTTCTCCAGCACGATGATGGCGTCGTCGATCACGATGCCGGTGGAGAGCGACAGGCCGAGCATGGTCAGATTGTTCAGCGTGAAGCCGGCCATGCGCATGGCGGTGAAGGTCGCGATGATCGACACCGGGATCGCCAGGGCGGCCACGAACGCGGGCCGCAGCTTCTTCACGGAAAGGAAGAAGACCATGGTGACCACGATGCACGCCGCGGTCACCTTGAGGAGAAATTCGGGGTCGCCCTGGAGGAAGGCGCGCCGCCACTGCGGCAAGGATGGCGAGGAGGACCAGGCTCTCGTACCACAAGAGCCGCCCGATGAAGGCGGCGACGATGAGGCTGGCGAGGAGCCCGCCGAGCAGGAGATGGTCCTGGACCTCGTGGAAGGAGCGCTTGATGAAGCGCGACAGGTCGCGGACGATCTCGAACGGATGTCCTGGGGCAGTCCCTTCTGCACCTCGGCGAGGCGGGCCTTCACCCGGTCCACCACCGCCACCGTATTGGTGCCGGACTGCTTGCGGATGAGGAGGGACACCGCGTTGGCGCCGTTGAGCCGCGAGAGCGTGCGCGGCTCCTCCTCGGCGTCGGCCACCGTCGCGACGTCGCGCACGCGAACGGGGCTCCCCTTGGCGTCGGCGACGATGAGGTCGTTGAAGGCCTCGACCGACTCGATGCGGCCGAGCGTGCGCAGACCCTCCTCGTTGCCGCCCGCGGTGAGGCGCCCGCCCGGGATCTCGACGTTCTGGCGGAGTGAGCGCGTCCTTGATCTGCTGGATGGACAGGTTGAAGGCGGTCAGCTTGTCCGGGTTGACGAGGATCTGGATCTCGCGCTTGCGGTCGCCCGACGAGCGTGATGGCGCCCACGTCCTTGACGGTCTCGAGCGCCCGCTTGATCCGCTTGTCCGCGATCTCGGTGATCTCACGCGCGGAGCGCTGGCCGGAGACGACGAGGGCGAGAATGGGCGCGGAGTCGGGATCCACCTTCTCGACGATGGGCGACTCGGTGCCCGCGGGCAGCCGGGAGAGCACCGTCCCCACCTTCTCGCGGACGTCGTTGGCCGCCTCCTGGACGTTGCGCTCGAGCACGAAGGTCGCGAAGACCTGGCTCTGCCCCTCGATGGTGGAGGAGCGGAGCTCGTCGAGGCCGCTGATGGTGTTGACGACCTCCTCGATGGGCTTGGTGATCTGGCTCTCGATCTCCTCGGGGGAGGCGCCGGGGAGCCGGGTGGTGATGGTGATGGTGGGGAGATCCACCTTGGGGAAGATGTCGACTCCGAGCTGAAAGAAGGAAGCCAGTCCCAGCACCACCAGGGTGGCGATGAGCATGGTGGTGAAGACGGGACGGCGGACGAAGACCTCGAGGAAGCCCATCAGCGAGCGGGCGGTGGCGTGGAGGTCCGGCCGTTCGCCAGGGTCACCGGCGCGCCGTTGAAGAGCTGGGAGAGGTTCGAGCACCGCCACCGTCTCGCCCGTCTTCACGCCCTCCAGGATCTCCACGAGGGCGCCCTGGCGCGACCCGGCCTTGACGATGCGCTCCTCCACCTTTCCGTCGGTCACCACGAAGACCTTGCTGATCCCCACGAAGTAGACGACGGCCTCGGCGGGCACGAAGGCGGCGGCGGTGTCCTTGCGCGTCAGCACCAGCCCCTTGGCGAAGAAGCCGGGACGTAGCCGGTTGTCCGCATTGCCGACCCGGCCCTCCAGCGCGAGGCTCCGCGTCTGCACCTCGACGGAAGGCGAGATGCGCGTGACCTGGCCGGCGAAGGTCTGGCCCGGATAGGCCTCGACGGAGAGCTCGAAGCGCTGGGCCGCCTTGAGCTCGGGCGCGAAGCGCTCGGACACCGTCCCGGTGTACTTCAGCGGGTCCAGCGCCACCAGGGAGAAGACCGGCGTGTTGTCCTTCACGTACTCACCCGGATTCACGTGCCGCTTGGCGATTTGCCCCGCGAAGGGCGCGCGAATCGTCGTGTCACCGAGCCGCTTGCGCATGATGCCGAGCATCGCCTCGCGGCGCGATACCTCGGCCTCCGCCACCCGGAGGGCGGCGCGATCGGAATCGAGCTGGGCCTCGGCGATGCGCACCTGGTCGGGGTGGAGGCTGCGCACGTTCACCGCCACCTGGAGCGAGGCCATGGCGGTGTTGTAGCCGTTGCGCGCACTGTCCACGTCGCGCTGCGCGATGAACTCCCTGCGGAACAGCTCCTGGGTGCGGTCGAGCTCGGACTTGGCCCACTCCGCCTGCGACTGGTTGCGCGCTACCTCCGCGTCCAGCGCGGAGAGCCCGTCGCGCGAGCGCCGGAGCGCCGCCTCGCTGGAGCTCCGCGTGGCCTGCGCGCGCGCATACGACTGGCGCGCGGAGAGCAGATCGGCGTCGGCCTGGTCCACCGAGAACTGAAACTCGCGGGCGTCGTACTCGGCCAGGATCGTGCCCGCGGTGACCGCGTCGCCGAGATCCACCAGCAGCTTGGAGATGGTGCCGGGCTGCTCCGTCTTGACCACGGTCTCCTGCCACGCCACCAGGCTGCCCACCGTCTCCACGGTGCGCTGCACCGGTCGCGATTCGGCCTTGGCCACCGTGACCGGCAGCGGCTTGATGGCTACGGCACCCTTCGGCGGGGTGGGTGCCTGCGCGTCGGACTTGCTGCAGGCCGTGGCGGCGCCAATGGCGAGTGCCACGATCATGACCACGGCCAGGCGGGAGCGCATAAGGACCCAAGTTTACCCCAGGTCGCATCCTCCCGCGAGCGCTCGACCGGAGGCCGACGGTGTCGTAACATACTGCCCCTATGGCGATTCAGCGAACTCCGATGACGCGTCCCGGCCATGCGCGCCTACAGGCTGAGCTCGAGCGGCTCAAGCGTACCGAACGCCCCGCGATCACGAAGGCGATCGCGGAGGCACGCGCCCATGGCGACCTCTCAGAAAATGCGGAGTATCACGCGGCCCGTGAGAAGCAGGGCATGACCGAGGCGCGCATCAAGGACCTCGAGGCCATGCTCGGCACCGCGGAGGTCATCGAGCCGCCCACCTCGGGAGACCGGATCACTTTTGGCTCCACGGTCCGGCTCGAGGACGAGACCGGCAAGGAAATCAGCTATCAGATCGTCGGCTCGGAGGAATCGGAGCCCACCCGCGGGCGCATCTCCATCCTGGCCCCGCTGGCCCGGACCCTCATCGGCAAGAAGGTCGGCGAAATCGTGACCGCGCAGCTTCCCGCCGGCAAGAAGACCTTCGAGATCCTCGCGGCCAATTTCCCCTGGCCGGAGAGCACTTAGCGCTCTCCTCCCCCCGCTCTCGATTCTTGAGCGAATCTTGAGCGCCGCCCTCGCTAGCAGCTACTCAAGCTGGTGTGGGGGCGACCCTACGACGAACAGCCGCACTATCTCCACGTCTTCATGAACCAGCTCAGACGGAAGATCGAGCCGGACCCGGCGCGACCGCGCCATCTCCTGACCGAGCCGGGCGTGGGCTACCGCCTGGCCGCCCCGGCGGGGGACTAGGCCCGCAGCGCCTCGCGCAGCTCGCGGGTGAGAGCTTCCACGGTGCCGCGGGTGCCGCCCGCGAGCTTGGTCTTCCACTCGCCCTCGGTCTCGAAGCGGCGGTCGCGCAGGCGGTCGCCCCACGGCTTCACCGCGTCGCGGATGGCGTGGAAGTCGTAGGCGTCCTTGCGCAGCTCGCGGGCGCGGGCCATCACGTCGGGCGCCACGCGGATGAAGGCGCGGAGCGCGGCGCCGGTCTTGATCGAATACTTGCGCCCCACCCAGGCGGTGGGAAACACGCCCGCTATGGCCTTCATGTAGTTGAGGAAGAAGCGCTTGGCCCCGTGCCGCAGCTCGTTCATCCGTGCGCCGCCCCCGATCTTCTCCACCGTCTCGAGGAAGTCCACGATCTCCTCGGCCAGCGGCGCCTGCGACACGCGCCCGCGCCCGGTGCCGAGCATCTTGATCTCGCCCACCAGCGGCGAGGTCTCGTCCTCGTTGAGCGAGCGGATCACGTCGTGGGCGAGGGCCTGGTTGGGGTCGGGGTAGAGCTTGCGCCCGGACAGGCTCACGATGTGCGAGGGATTGAGCCGCGTGTGCTTGGCATTGATGGTCACGAAGAGCTCGACGATCTGGCGCGCGTCCAGCCGGTCGAAGAGCACCGCGGGCACCTCGATGCCGAGGTTCTCGCCCGCCTGGGTCACCGCGTGGAGCGCCAGGAGCCGGTGCTGGCCGTCCAGCACGCGGAGCACGCCGTGCTCCTCGGGAATCTGCAAGAGCCCCAGGTCGTGCTGGCTCGCCATCGGGGTGAAGGTGAAGCGCTTCTCCGAGGTGATGATGACGGCGCCGGGAATGGCGGGCAGCGTCCCCGCCTCCTTGCAGTCGCGGTAGTAGGCGACCAGCTCGTCGATCTTCCGGCGGATCACCGGGCGCTGGTAGGCCGCCTCGCTCTCGCCGATCCGCTTCTCGAGCATTTCCCAGTTCACGCGGGCCCGGTTGGCGCGCTTCGCCTTGGCGTCGGGGACTTCCTTGCCGGCGTAGCCGAGGACCTCGAACTTCACCAGCCGGTCGATGTCCTTGGCGGAGAAGGAGGCCTGGAAGAACTCCACCCCGAATTGCTTCACCCGGTGCGCGGGAACCGTGATCATTTGGCCCTCCTACCTGCGTGGAGGCAACTATGCCCTGCGGGGTCGGCGTTCGGGGATAACTGTAACTGAAGCTTAAACCCTTGTCAACGTTTGCGTTTCTGGCTTGCCCGGTGGACCGTGCACCATATCCTGTGGGTGGGTAGAAAGATCTATCCACAACCGGTGGGTAACCTGGGGATGAATCGCCAGCGGGTCCAGGGTCGCCACACTATTGTCCGGCGCATGTCTCCGCTCGTGGCGACGGACGATCGGCGCCAGGCCCCGAGCGGGGTTGAACCCCACCGAGATCGAGGCCATCATCCGGCCTGACGATGGTCGGCCATGAGCCTGCTCGAGCTGCGCGACGTGGACGTGGCCTACGGGGATCTCCCCGCGCTGCGCGGCGTCTCCTTGACGGTGGCGGAAGGCGAGATCCTCTCCGTGGTGGGCGCCAACGGCGCCGGCAAGACCACCATGCTGCGCACCATCTCGGGCCTCCTCCGGCCGCGCGGGGGCGAGATCCTCTTCGACGGCCGGCGGATCGACCGGCTGCCCAGTCACGCGGTGGTGGAGGGCGGCGTGGTGCAGGTGCCGGAGGGGCGGAAGATCTTCCCGAGCCTCACCGTGCGGGAGAATCTCGAGCTGGGCGCCTACTCGCGCCCGGCCCGTCCCCACCGCGCGGAGAGCCTGGCGCGCGTCTTCGCGCTCTTCCCCATTCTCGCCGAGCGCGGGAGCCAGGCGGCCGGCACCATGTCGGGCGGCCAGCAGCAGATGCTCGCCATCGGCCGAGCCTTGATGGCCCGTCCACGCCTCCTGATGCTCGATGAACCGTCGCTGGGGCTGGCGCCCATGGTGGTGCAGGAGATCTTCCGCACCGTGGCGGAGATCAACCGTGCGGGGACCACGGTGATGCTGGTGGAGCAGAACACGCGCCAGGCGCTGGCCCTGGCCGCGCGCGGCTACGTGCTCGAGAACGGGCGGGTGGTGCTGGTGGGCCCCGGCTCGCGAGCTGCTCGGCAACGAGCACGTCAAGCGCGCATATCTGGGAATGTAGGCGAAGAAACCAGGCGGAGAGGAGACGGCCATGCTCGATCTCGTGATTCGCGGCGGACAGGTGATCACCCCCGGCGGCGTGGGGGCGTGGGACATCGGGGTGGAGGGGGAGCGCATCGTCGCGGTGGCGGCGCCGGGGACCTTGCCCACGGAGTCGGCGCGCGTCATCGACGCCACCGGCAAGATCGTCACGCCGGGCGGCGTGGAGCCGCACGCGCACCTCGCGCACTCGATCATGTCGCATCCGGACCAGCCCGCCGAGACCCTGGGCCCCGAGGAGGACACCAAGGGCATGGCCTGCGGCGGCACCACCACCCACGTGGACTTCGCCTACGTGCGGCCGGACGTCGGGCGACATCCAGCCCGTGATCGAGCGGCGGGCCGCGCGGTGGAAGGGCCAGTCCTACGTGGACTACACCTTCCACATCACGCTGGCGGGCGCGCTGCCGCTGCGCATCTTCGAGCAGATCCCGGAGGCCATCGCGGCGGGGTTCCCCACCTTCAAGGTCTTCACCACCAATGTGCTGCCGCCGCATCCCAAGCGCGCGGGCAACCGCATCGACTTCGGCCGCATCCACTACGCGATGGAGAAGGTGGCGCCGGCGGGCGGGCTCATGGTGGTGCACGGCGAGGACGAGGACCTGGTCCAGTTCAACTACGAGCGCTTCCGCGAGGAGAAGCGCATGGAGGGCTCGAACCTCCACCTCGTCCACACCAAGCTCTCCGAGTCGCTCGCCTTCCGGCGCACGATCGCGCTCGCGCGCGCCTCGGGAGCGGCCGTCTACTTCGTCCACACCTCGGCCCGGGAGGGCGTGGAGGCGGTGGCGGAGGCGCGCGGCCAGGGCCTGCCCATCTACGCGGAGACCCTGCACCAGTACGCGTGCTTCAACGCGGAGTACTACAAGACCCCGCGCGGGTTCTGCTCGCATACCTATCCGTCGCTCAAGCTGCCCGAGGACCAGGCCGCACTCTGGGACGGGCTCGTGCACGGTGGCATCTCCGCGCTGGCCACCGACGAGTACCCGACCAACCTGGAGCTCAAGCTCAAGGGCAAGACCATCGAGGACGTCACCGGCGGCAACCTCGGCGCGGAGGCGCGCATGGGCATCGCGTGGACGGAGGGCGTGGGCCGGCGCGGGATGTCGCTGACGCGCTTCGCCGATATCACCGCCACCAATGCCGCGCGCATCCTCGGGCTCTACCCGAAGAAGGGCGTGATCGCGCCCGGCAGCGATGCCGACATCGTCCTCATCGATCCGACGATTCGCAAGGTGTTGACCAGGGACGACTTCCACGTGTCGGACTACAGCCCCTGGGAGGGCTGGCCCATCACCGGCTGGCCGGTGCTGACTCTCCTGCGCGGCAAGGTCATCGCCGAGCGGGGCAAGCTGCTGGGCTCCACCAGCGACGGGCGCTTGCTCACCCGCAAGATCGACAACGCGGTGCTCGGCCGGCCGGCCTGCTAGGCTTGGGCTCGGCGGGCTATCCGCCGGGCGAGCGCAGCGCCCGGCTGCCGCCGGCCGCATACCAGGCGGACACGCCGCCCCGGATGTAGCGCGCGTCGAATCCGCGCTCCCTGAGCGCTCGCGTGACATTGCATCCGACGTGGAAACCGTAGGCGCAGTAGACCGCGATCGGCTGGTCGGGCGAAAGCTCGCCGACCCACTCCTCCACGCGATCCGGATCCCGCCAGGTCGCGCCCTCCATGACGTCCACCGTCCGCGAGATGTGGTGCCGGGGCCGGGCATCCAGGACCTGGACCCGCTCGCCCTTGGCGAGCTGCGCGGAGAGCTCCTCGACGGAGAGCGACGGTAGGCTCGCGTCGGATGGGTCTTCCGACGGCACCGGGCGCTCGGCGCGGACGGTGTCCATTCGCTCGGTCACCGCCGCCCAGTCGATGTTCCGCATGAAGGCGTCGATGTAGGCGGTGGCGTTCGCGCCGAAGTCCAGGTGGTACGCGTGCTCGTACATGTCGAGCACGAGAAGAGGAGCGGCGTCCACCGCCCCCTGCGAGTGATCGGAGCCGATCTGGTTCGACAACCGCCGCTCTCGCCGGGAGTAGGTGAGGAGAGCCCAGCCCGAGCCGCCGGCCAGGGATTGCGCGGCCCCCACGAACTCTCGACGCCAGCCCGCGACGCTGCCGAAGTGCTCCTCGAGGACGGCGCCCACGGGGGCGGGGACCTTGTGGCCCTCGCCGCCCAGGTTCCCGAAGTAGAGCTCGTGCAGGGCGACGGACCCCATGGCGGCCAGCTCTTCCCGCTTGAGCGCGCGGAGGCGATGGCCCGGGGCGTCCGCCCCCAGCCCCGCCAGATCGCTCCGGACGGCGTTCAAGGTTCGCACGGCGCCGCCGTAGTTGTTCTCGTAGTGGCTGACGATGAGGCGCTCCGACAGTCCGTTCAGGGTCCAGGGGCGTACGGGGATGGGGGCGATCGGCTGGGTCATGGGGGTGTCCTTTCCGGGTGGGTGGTGCGTTTATGTTGTTAGATGAAACACTAGTTGCACTACCATGTCAACTAGTGTTACATTGCGGAACATGAACCCCCAACTCCTGCTCCTCCTGGTCGGGCTCCCACCCACGCCGTCGAGCCTGCGCGTGCGCGTGTGGCGGCGTCTGCGATCGCTGGGCGCGGTGCCGCTGAAGCGGTCGGCCTACTTGCTACCGGACACGCCGGACCGGTATGAGGATTTCCAGTGGCTCGCCCAGGAGATCCAGCGGGAGGGCGGGGACGCGACCCTCGTCCGGGTCCAGCAAATCGAGAACATGGCGCCGGACGACGATCCGGCGGCTGTTTCACGAGCCGCGCGACCAGGAGTACCGGACGCTCGCGACGCGCTCCCGCAAGCTGCTCCAGAGTCTCGAGCGCAAGTCCGCGGCCGCCAGTCCCCGGGTGCGGGACGAGGTGGCCCGGCTGTCCAAGGAACATCAACGCATTCGTGACATCGACTTCTTCGAGGCCCCCGGGGGCGCGGAAGTCCGGCGTCTCGAGGAGGCCATCGCCATGCGCACGCGACGTCCCGAATCCGCCCGGCGCGAAGCGCCGCCCACGCTCGATCTCAGCAAGCTCCGCGGCCGGCGCTGGGTCACGCGGCCCCGCCCGCACGTGGATCGCATCGCCTCGGCGTGGCTGATCAAGCGATTCATCGATCCCGAGGCGGAGTTCCTCTTCGCGCCGCCCGCGGAGTTCCCCAAGGACGCGATCCCGTACGACGCCCCCGGGGTGGAGCTCAGCCACCAGGGCGAGGACTGCACCTTCGAGACGCTGGTGCGGCGGGCCAAGCTGCGCGACCGCCGCCTGGCCCGGCTCGCCGAGCTGGTCCACGAGGCGGACCTGCGTGACGGGAAGTTCCCGCACGAGGAGGCGCGCGGGATCGATGCCGCCAGCCGCGCGCTGCTGGCCGCGTCTCCCGACGACCATCAGGTCCTCGCCCAGGGCATGGCCCTGTTCGAAGGCCTCTACGCCACCACCTCAAGGAAGGCCTAGGATGCTCATCCTCTCCCGGCGGGACGTGCTCGAGCTGCTCTCCCCGCGCGACTGCATCGACGCGGTGGAGCGCGCGTTCCGGCTCCACGCCGCCGGCGGCAGCCTGGGCCCGGCGTGCTCGGAATACGCG
Source organism: uncultured Candidatus Rokubacteria bacterium (assembly GCA_963733725.1). Classification (GTDB taxonomy): domain Bacteria; phylum Methylomirabilota; class Methylomirabilia; order Rokubacteriales; family CSP1-6; genus DASRWT01. The sequence goes on from CAVTFC010000014.1 coordinate 140,497, forward strand.
CCGGCGACGGAGGCTTTCACATCAAGGCCGCCGGGCTCGTCGGCGAGCGCAGCTATTTCGCGGCCAAGATCAACGCCAACTTCCCCGACAACCCGCGCCGCGCTCGGGCTTCCGTCCATTCAGGGCACGGTCGTGCTCGCCGACGCGAGCACCGGCGCCCCTCTGGCCCTGATGGACTCGGGCTCGGTGACGGCGCTGCGGACGGGAGCGGCGACCGCGGTGGCGGCCAGATTCCTCGCGCGCCGGGACTCGCAGACGGTCACGCTGGTGGGCGCCGGCGTGCAGGGCGAGTTTCAGCTCGCCGCGCTCGCGGAGGTGCTGCCGCTGCGGCGGGCCTGGGTGCTGGACATCGACCCCGCGCGCGCGGAGCGCTTCGCCGCGCGTGCGGAGGGCCGTCTGGGCTTCCCCGTGGAAGCGGCCCGGGATCTGCGGATGGCGCTGCGAGAGAGCGACGTCTGCGTGACGTGCACGCCCTCGCGCGTCCCGCTGGTGGCCGCCGCCGACGTCGGGCCGGGGACCTTCGTCGCCGCGGTGGGGGCCGACAGCCAGGGCAAGCAGGAGCTCGACCCCAAGCTCGTCGCCACCGCGACGCTGGTGGTGGACGTCCTGGAGCAATGCGCCGAGATCGGCGAGCTCCAGCACGCGCTCGCCGCCGGGCTCATCACGCGGGCGGGGGTCCACGCGGAGCTCGCGGACGTGGTGACGGGGCGATCTCCGGGACGCACGCGCGCGGACGAGATCACCGTGTTCGACAGCAGCGGCACCGCGCTCGAGGACGTCGCCGCCGCGATCGCGCTATACGAGAACGCGCGCGCCATCGGCCGGGGAACGGATGTGACGCTCGACGCGGACGTGCTCGGCGCCCCGGGGGCACGGTGATGACGCGCCCGACCACGCTGGCGCTGCTGAAGTACTTCCTCTATCTGGGGAGCCTCGGGTTCGGAGGCCCGGTGGCATTGATCGGGTACATGCAGCGCGACCTCGTGGAGCGGCGGCAGTGGTTCACCAAGGAGGAGTACATGAAGTCGCTGGCTCTCTCGCAGCTCGCGCCGGGCCCGCTGGCGGCGCAGCTCGCGATCTGCCTCGGCTACATTCACTCGCGCGTGGCCGGCGCTACCTGGGTGTCGCTCGCGTTCATCCTCCCCTCATTCGTCATGACGGTGGCCATCAGCTGGCTCTATGTCCGCTTCGGCGGGCTCCCGTGGATGCAGGCGGCCTTTTACGGGGTGGGCGCGGTCGTGATCGGGATCATCGTGGTGGCCGCGGGCAAGCTCGCGCGGCTCACCCTGGCCAAAGCCAGGCTCCAGTGGGCGATCTTTGCGGCGATGGCGGTCGTCACCGCGTGGACGGAGTCGGAGTTCCTCCTGCTCTTCCTGCTCTCCGGCGTCGTGACCATGGTGGCCCAGGCCCCTCCGGCCTGGCTCAAGCGCTCGGCGCCCGCCTGCCTGGCGGTGGCGGTGACGCCCGAGCTGCTCGCGCAGATCCTGTGGTTCTTCACCAAGGCGGGGGCGTTCGTGTTCGGCAGCGGACTCGCCATCGTGCCCTTCCTCCACGCGGGGGTCGTGCAGGAGCTGGGCTGGCTGAACGACCGGCAGTTCCTCGACGCCGTCGCCGTCGCGATGCTGACCCCCGGCCCCATCGTCATCACGGTGGCGTTCATCGGTTACCTGGTGGCGAGCTTCCCCGGGGCCGTCGCCGCGTCGATCGGCGTCTTCCTCCCCGTCTATCTCTTCGTGGTCATCCCGTTTCCCTACTTCGACCGCATCAGCGCCAACCCGAAGGTGGGGGCGTTCGTGGCCGGGGTGACGGCAGCGGCCTCCGGCACCATCGCCGGCGCCTGCTTCGTGCTCGCGCGGCGGGCCATCATCGACGTGCCGACGCTGCTCATCGCGCTGGCGGCCCTCGGCCTGTCGCTCCGCTTCAAGATTCCCGAACCCCTGCTCATCGCGGCCGGCGCCGTGGCCGGCGTCACCATCTTTTCCCTTCGCTGAGGAGAATCACCATGAAATGGATCACCCGTGAACGCGCCCGTGTCGACCGCATCGCCTGCCCGTGGCTCATCAGCCGCTTCATCGACCCCAAGCCGGAGTTCCTCTTCGTTCCGGCGAGCCGGGTCATGGAGATTGCCGCGGCGGAGAACGCGATTCCCTATGATGTTCCCAACGTCGAGCTCGGCCATCAGGGCCCGCGGTGCTCGTTCGACGCGTTCATCGCGCGCTACGAGCTGACCGATGCCGCGCTCACGAGGCTGGCCACGATCGTGCGGGGCGCCGACACCGACGATCGCGGCCTCACCCCGGAGTCCGCGGGGCTCTACGCGGCGGCCACCGGGTTCCAGGCGATCAGCCGGGACGACGAGGACAATATGGCGCGCCAGTTCCCCATGTATGACGCGCTCTACGAGTTTGCCCGCCGGGAAACCCCCGAGGTGCCGCCCCGGTCGCGGGTGCTGTTCATGTGCCTGCACGGCGCCGCCAAGAGCGTGATCGCGGCCGCGCACTTCCGCCGGCTGGCGGCCGCGCGCGGTCTTGCCATCGACGCGGTGGCCGCGGGTGTGGAGCCGGACGCGGAGCTCGCGCCGGGCGCGGTGCAAGGGCTAACCGGAGACGGACTTCGCGTCGCGCCGGCGCGACCGCGACCGGTCACCCTTCACGACCTGGACCGCGCCATCCGGGTGGTGAGCTTCGGCTGCGAGGTCACGCCGACCCACGGGCAGCCGATCGAGCAGTGGGAGGTACCGGCGGTGAGTGACGGCTACCAGGCGGCCCGCGACCGCATCGTCGCCAACGTCGAGCGTCTCGTGATTGCGCTCGGAGGCACCGGCTGAAAGGACCTCGCCGAGCCCGCTAGGCGAACGGGTCGTCGTCCGCCTTCTCGTGCCAGAGGTACTCCATGTTGCGCGCGGTGGTGAGGGCCATGTCGCGGCCGTGCAGGCGCGCGATGAGGGCCAGCGCCATGTCGGTGCCCGCCGACACGCCGGAGGACGTGACGAGATTGCCGTCGTCCACCCAGCGCGCCTTGCGCTTCCACAACACCTTGGGTCCCTGCTGCACCACCCAGTCCCAGGCGATCTTGTTGCTGGTGGCGGGGCGACCGTCCAAGAGCCCGGTGCGCGCGAGGAGGGCGGAGCCCGTGCAGACGGTGGCGGTGACTGAAGCCCTTTCGCTCGCCGCACGGAGGCGGTCGAGGAAGGCTTCGTTCTTCACCTCGTCGCGGGTGCCGGGACCGCCGGGCACGAGGAGGATGTCGAACGGCGGAACGTCCCCGAAAGAAAAATCGGCGTGGGTGGACGGGCCCTGGGCGCCCTTGATGGGCCCCTTGCGCTCCGCGACCGTGAACACCTCGAAGAATTGCCGCACGGTGCCATCGGGCCGCGTCAGGCGGCAGGAGCCGAAGGCCTGCACGGGCCCGTACATGTCCAGCACCGTGAAGCCATCGAAGAGTACCGCCGCCACGCGTTGAATCGCGGAAGTCTCGGTCATGGGAGCTCCTTCTCCGATCGCGGGGTCAGGTCGTGGGGGCGGCGGAGCGCGTGAGCGCGCGGCGCGCGCGGGCGACCACGTCCGCCGGCGCCGTTGTGGGGGAGCCGGCCCGGTAGGGCGGGTCCGGATCGTATTCGATCATGAGCTGGATGGTTTGCGCGACTTGCTCGCCGGCGACCAGCGCGGCCAGGCGCAGCGCCATGTCGATGCCCGCCGACACGCCCGCGGCGGTGATCACGCGGCCGTCGCGGACCACGCGCTCGGAAACGGGCTTGGCGCCGAACTTCGCCAGCGCGTCCAGCGCGCCCCAGTGCGTGGTGGCCTGGAGGCCGCGCAGGATGCCCGCCGCGCCCAGGATGAGCGCCCCCGTGCACACGGACGTGGTCCAGGTCGTGGTCCGATGCGTGGCTACCAGCCACTCGAGCACGCGCGGGTCTCCGGCCGCCGGCCGCACATCCATGGCGCCCGGCACCACCACGATGTCGGGCCGCGGCACCGAGCCGAGCGCGTGATCGGCGACGAGCGCGACGCCCGCGTCGGACCGCTTCGGGCCCGGCTCGGCGGCCACCCACTTCACGGTGGCGCCGGGCAGGGCGGACAGGACCTGCATGGGCCCCACCGCGTCCAGCGCGGTGAGCCCGTCGTAGATCAGCACGGCGATTTCTATCGTCATGCTCCGAGAGTGACCCAGCCGCGGGCCGGCCGCAATGCCGAACCCGGAGGAATCCGGCCGGCCCCGGCCCCGGGCATTCCGTACTAGAATCCGGGGCATGACAAGAGGTTGGGAGGAAGGTGCTACCGGCTCGTCTTCCGTATCCGCTCGCCTCGCCTCCGGCAGCGGCTCGCCAGACTCGTCATCCGCTCGCCTCGCCTCCGGCAGCGGCTCGCCAAACACGGTCAGCTCTCCAAAGGTGGACTATGCGCATCAGTTCAACCCGCCGTGGACGCTGGATCCGGCGCGAGCGGCGCTGGTGGTGGTGGACATGCAGTACGCCAGCGCCTCGCGTCGCGAGGGGCTGGGCCGCCTCCTCAAGGACCGCGGGCAAGAGCCGCTGGGCGCCTACCGCTTCGACCGGATCGAGCAGGTAGTGGTGCCGAGCATCCAGCGTCTGCTCGCGGGCTTCCGCGCGCGCGGCCTGCGCGTGGTCTATCTCACCGTGGGCTCGGCGCTGCCCGACTTCAGCGATCTCCTCCCGCACATGCGGGGTTTCGCGGAGAGCATCGGCAATACCGAAGGCCGGCGCGAGCACGAGATCCTCGACGATCTCGCCCCGCGCCCCGGCGAGGCGGTGCTCAACAAGACCACCATGAGCGCCTTCCATTCCTCGGGCTTCGAGCGCCTGATGCGGGCCTGGGGAGTTTCGCAGCTCTGCTTCACCGGCGTCTCCACCAACTCCTGCGTGGAGGGCACCGCGCGGGACGCCGTCGACCGCGGCTTCCAGGCGCTGCTCGTCGAGGACGGCTGCGGGGCGGCCAGCGCGCGACTTCACGAGGCCACCTGCGAAAACTTCCAGCGCCTGCTCGGGCGGGTGGCGTCGAGCGCCACCGTCCTCGCCGAGCTCGCCGCCCCCCCCCGCTCGCCCTCTTTCTAGTTGATCGTTTTCTAGTTGATCCATCGCGCTCGGCGGAACACGAGAGGAGGCACCCAATGGCCGGCAAGCTGTTCGAGGAGCTCGCGCTGGGGCAGGTCTTCCAGCACCAGCCCGGGCGTACCGTCACCGAGGCGGACAATGTCTTCTTCTCGTGCCTCACCATGAACCCGCAGCCGCTGCACGTGGACTTCCACGCCGCCCAGCAGGCGGAGTTCGGCAAGCCGCTGGTCAATAGCCTCTTCACCCTCGGAGTGGCGGTGGGGCTCAGCGTGGGCGACACCACGCTCGGCACCACGGTGGGCAATCTCGGCTTCGAAAAGGTGGAGTTTCCCAAGCCGGTCTTCCACGGCGACACCATCTACTCCGAGACCGAAGTGATGGAGAAGCGCGAGTCGAAGTCGCGCCCGACCTGGGGCATCGTGATTTTCGAGCACCGCGCCCGGAACCAGCATGGCGACCTCGTCATGCGCTGTCGCCGGGCGGCCATGATGCGGCGGCGCGGCGCCTGAGGGCGGCGCGGACCGATGCGGCGCTCGCTCCATTTCGTGCCGGGCGGCAATGAGCGGATGCTGGCCAAGGCCCTCACCTTGCCCGCCGACGGGCTCATCCTCGACCTCGAGGACGCCGTGACGCCGGAGAAGAAAGCGGCCACCCGGCCCATCGTGCGCCAGTGGCTGGAGACCCGCGACTTCGGGCCCCGCGAGCGCTGGGTGCGCATGAACCCGATCTACTCGGAGTACGGCGAGAGCGACCTGGAGGAGACCATCGCGGGCCGGCCCCACGGCTACGTGGTGCCCAAGCCGCGGCATGCCGGCGACATTCGCCGTATCGCGGCGGTGCTGGAACGGCTCGAGCAGCGCCATGGGCTGCCGTGGGGCTCGACGCGGCTGGTGCTCATCGCCACCGAGACGCCCGAAGGCCTCCTCAATATCCGGGAGGTGGCGGCGGCGAGCCCCCGCATCGCCGCCGTGTCCTGGGGCATCGAGGACCTCTCCGCGGCCATGGGGCTGCCGCGCACGCGGGACGCGGAGGGCCGCTATCTGGACATCGCGCGTCACGCGCGCGTGATGTGCGCGGTGGCGGCGGCGGCGGCGGGAGTGGAGTCGCTCGATACCGTCTACACCGACATCGCCGACCTCGAGGGGCTGCGCCGCGAGTGCCAGGAAGGCGTGTGGATGGGCTTTTCGGGGAAGATCTCCATCCATCCCGGCCAGATCGAGGTGATAAACTCCGTGTTTACACCCTCCCAGGCGGACGCCGAGGAAGCGGTGGCGCTGATCGCGGCCTTCGAGGAGCACGCGCGCCGCGGGGCGGGGGCCTTCGCCTGGAAGGGGCAGATGATGGACATGCCGCACCTCACGCGCGCGCGGAAGATCGTGGAGCGCGCGCGCCATGCCGGAGTGATCTGAGTGACCGGACGCCGCGCCGCCGCGGTCGTCGCCCTCGTGCTCGCGGCCGCGGTGGTGTTCGTCCTCCCGGTGGGTCGCCGTCCCCTCTTCAATCAGGATGAGGTCCGCTACGCCATGCTCGCGCGCGAGGTGGTGGACCACTCGCGCTGGATCCTGCCCCACGTGCGCGGCGAAGTGTATCTCAACAAGCCGCCGCTGTTCTTCTGGGCGGTGGCCCTGGTCTCGCTGCCCGCGGGCGCGGTGACGGACACCACCGCCCCGCTGGTCTCGGTGGCGTCCGCCCTCGCGGGATTGCTCGGCGTGCTCGCGATCGGGCGCCGGCTCTGGGGTTTTTCCGCCGGCTTCGCGGCGGCGCTCATTCTGGCCACCGCGCCCTTCTACTTCTTCATGGCGCATCAGGTCCTCACCGACATGATGCTGACCGCCTGCCTGACCTGGGCGCTGTACTTCTACCTGCGCGGCACCGCGCCGGATGCGCGCGTGGGCGCGTGGCTCGGCTTCTATCTCTGCGTGGCGGCCGCCCTCGGGAGCAAGGGCCCGGTAGCGCTGCTGGGCCTGCTCGCTGCCGTCGTGGCCACGCTGGCCGCCGACGGCCGCGCCGGCCTGCGCGCGCTGCGGCTGCCCGCGGGGATCGGCCTCATCGGGCTCACCGCCTTGCCCTGGCTCCTGCCCTATATCTTCCAGACGGAGAAGAGCTATGCGCGCTCCGTCCTCGTCACCGACTACCTGGCCTGGTACTTCCGCTCCGGCGGCGACTCGCGCCTGGTCGGCTTGGGGAACTATCTCGGCGGCTTTCTCCCGTGGACGCTCTTCCTGATTCCGGCCGCGTGGTGGTGGCGCGTCGCCCCCGACCGCGGCCGGCGGCGCCTGCTCGCCTGGGGCGCGGTGTTCGTGGTGGCGGTCGCCATCTCGGGGTCGCAGCGCTCCCGCTACTTCCTGCCCGTCCTTCCCGTGCTCGCGCTGCTCGTCGCCGAGTTCCTCGTCCGCGCCCCCGCATCCGTCCGGATCGGCGCGCGCGGCCGTCGCGCCCTGACCATCGTGGTGGCGGTCCTCGCGGCGGGCACCGCGCTGGGCGCCGCCCTGCTGCTGCTGCTGGTGCCCGATCTCACGGGCCCCGGACATACCCTCATCTACCTGCCCGCGCCGGGCCCTGAGCGCTGGCTGGTGACCGCCCTCGCCCTGCTGGGCGCCGGGACCGCGCTCGTCGCGGCCCTGCGCGGCGCCGGCGGGCTCGCGGTGACCCTGCGGGTGGCGGTCGCGTTGCTCGCCGTGCTCGCGGTGGAGGCGGCGACCTACCCGGCCCGCTACGCTCATTGGTACGACGTGCGGAGCTTCGTGGAGCGCGTGCGGAGGGAACGCCCCGCCGGGGGCGTGGTGCTCGCGCATCCCGACGCCAACCTCGCCTTCGACTTCTACCTGCGCGGCGCCATCCGGGAAATGCCCGGGACCGAGGAGGTGCAGGCGCTGGTGGGACGCCGGTCGCCGAAGGGCGTTCTCCTCATCCGCGAGGAGCGCTGGACCGCGCTGCAGGCCGGCGCGGATCCGTCATGGCGGGAAATGGCCTCCGGCACCGTGGCCGGCCGGCGGATGCTGCTCGTCGGCAACGGATACTGATTCTTGACACCTCTTCGTAAGCCTGCTAGAAGAAAGCGTTAATTCGTGATGATCCGCCATTCGTCCCAAACTCCCGGGGGAGGTTCACCATGACAAGGTCGTCCTGGAAATCTATGGCTGCGGCCGCGGTGGCCGCGGCCGTCTTGGCGGTGGCGCTGCCCGCCGCCGCCCAAGCGCCGATCAAGCTCGGCGCGTCGATCTCCCTCACGGGGACGTATGCCAAGCCCGGCGCCTACCAGAAGGAGGGCTACGAGCTCTGCGCCCAGGAGGCGAACGACAAGGGCGGGCTCCTCGGCCGAAAGGTGGAGTTCGTGATCTACGACGATCAGTCCACGCCCGCCACCGGCGTGCGGCTCTACGAGAAGCTCCTCACCGAGGACAAGGTGGACGCGGTGATGGGGCCCTACTCCTCGCCCATCACCGAGGCGGTGGCCAACGTGAGCGAGAAGTACAAGAAGGTGATGGTCTCGCCGCTGGCCGCGACCACGTCCATCTTCAAGAAGGGGCGGAAGTACATCTTCATGGTGATCTCCCCCGCCGAGGTCTATCTCGAAGGTCTGGTGGACATCGCCGCCCGGCGCGGGCTCAAGACCATCGCCATCGTCAACGAGGACACCCTGTTCGCCAAGTCCTCCGCCAACGGGGTCGCGGACCTCGCGAAGAAGCGCGGCCTCCAGATCGTGCTCCAGGAAGCCTATCCCAAGGGGAACACCGACTTCTCCGCCCTTCTCACCAAGATCAAGGCGGCCAATCCCGACGTCGTCGCCGCCTCCACCTACTTCGACGACGCCATCGCGCTCACGCGCCAGATGAAGGAGCTGAACGTCACCCCGAAGATGTACGGGGTCACCGTGGGCGGGGACCTGCCGGAGTTCTACGATCTGCTCAAGCAGAACGCCGAGTACGTCTACGGCGCCACCCAGTGGGAGCACACGCTGCCCTATCCGGGGCAGAAGGAATTCTTCGCCGCCTACAAGAGCAAGTTCAACCGGGAGCCCGCCTACCACTCGGCGGCAGGCTACGCCGGCTGCGTGGTCTATCTCGAGGCGGTAAAACGGGCGGGGACGCTCGACGCGGACAAGGTGCGGGAGACCCTGCTCAAGATGGAGACCAAGACGATGTTCGGCGAGTACAAGGTGGACGCGGACGGCTTCCAGACCGCCCACAAGATGGTGATGTTCCAGTGGCAGGACGGTAAGAAGGTGACCATCTGGCCCGACGAGCTCGCCAACGGCAAGGTGCGGTTCCCGACGCCGCCGTGGAACCAGCGGTAACCGGGTGCCCGTGACCCGAGTCGCAGCAGGCGCCCGCCGGCCTTCCGGCGGGCGCGCGTGCGCTCCCACCCGCCCGACATGACGCCTCATATCACCCCGGTCATGCTGGGCCAGGTGATCGTGTCCGGTCTCCTCGCCGGCGCGCTGTACGCCATGGTCGCGCTCGGGCTCGGGCTCATCTTCGGGGTCATGCGCGTCCTCAACGTGGCGCATGGGCCGCTCCTCATGCTCGGGGCCTACATCACGTACTTCCTCTTCATCACCGCCGGGCTCAACCCGTATCTGTCGCTCCTCGTCTCGATGCCGATCGTGTTCGTGATCGGCGTCGCGCTGCAGCACTTCCTCGTGCGGCGGGTGGTGGATGCCCCCGAGCTGTCCTCGCTGCTCCTGACCTTCGGCATCTCCATCGCCCTGGTGAACGTCGCGCAGCTCGCCTTCACCTCCGACCTGCGCTCGGTGGAGTTCATCACCGGCTCCTTCCTCATCGGTCCCTTCGCCTTCTCGAAGTCGCGCGTCATCGCGTGCCTGTTCGCGGCGGCGATCACCGCGCTGGCCTTTCTGTTCCTGCAGAAGACGCGACTCGGCAAGGCCATCCGTGCGGTGTCCCAGAGCCGGGAAGTGGCTCAGGTCTGCGGCATCAATGTCCACCGCATCCACATGCTGGCCTTCGGGCTCGCCTCCGCGCTGGCCGCCGCCGGCGGAACCCTCGTGACGGTGATGGTCGCCATCCAGCCGGAGATGGGAGCCGTCTACACCTTCAAGTCTTTCCTCGTCATCGTGCTGGGCGGGGCGGGGAACTATCCGGGCGCGCTGCTCGGGGGGCTCCTCCTGGGGCTGGTGGAGCAGCTCGCCTCCCTCTTCCTCACCACCCAGGTCAACGAGGCGGTGGCCTACGTACTGCTGGTGCTCATCCTCCTGCTGCGCCCCACCGGGCTCCTGGGCGGGCGGTCGACGTGAAGCGCTGGACCCGCTGGTTCCTTCCCGCGCTCGCGCTGACCCTCCTCGTGCTGTCCGTGTACCCCCTCTGGGCCACCGGCTATGGGGTCAGGGTGATGCTGCAGCTCTTCATGTGGATCGCCCTGGCCCAGTCCTGGAACCTCATCTCCGGGCTCACCGGGTACGTGTCCTTCGGGCACGTGGCGTTCTTCGGCATGGGCTCCTACACCACGGCCATTCTCGTGGTGCAGGGCGTGGCCTGGCCCCTGGCCGCGGTGGCCGGCGGCGCCATGGCGGTGGTCCTGGCCTTCGTGATCGGCTGGCCCTGCCTCCGGCTCAAGGGCCCCTACTTCGCCATTGCCATGCTCGGGCTCAACGAGGTGCTCCGGGTGATGGCCTCCTACTTCGAGGGGCTCACCGGGGGCGGGCTCGGGCTGTCCCTGCCCACGCTCGACGCGAGCGTGCGCATCTACTACGCCATGGGGCTGGTGGCGGTGGCGGTCACCGCGCTCACTTACCTCATCGTGACCTCGCGCTTCGGGCTCCGGCTCATGACCATCCGCGAGGACGAGGTGGCGGCCGAGGCCATGGGCATCGATACGTTCCGGTATAAGATCTATGCGTTCCTCCTCTCCGCCCCCGCGCCCGGCATCGTGGGCGGGCTGCTCGCGCGCGACATGGGCTATATCGAGCCCATCTCCGTCTTCCCGCTCGTGACCACCATCACCATGATCGTGATGGTGCTGTTCGGCGGGAAGGGGACCATCTGGGGGCCGGTGCTGGGCGCCGTCATCCTCTTCACCTTCCAGGAGCTGGTATGGGCGCACTTTCCCCACGCCCATCAATTCCTCCTGGGCGCCATCATCGTGACGGTGGTGCTGGTGATGCCGCGCGGCATCCTGGGCGTGCTCCAGCAGAGATACAATCTCCCGCGAACGGTGTGAGCCGTGGCCGCCATCCTGCAGGTCCGGAACCTCGTGAAGCGGTTCGGCGGCGTCTCTGCCGTCAATGGGGTCTCGCTCTCGCTGGAGGCGGGCAAGATCTACGGATTGATCGGGCCCAATGGCTCGGGCAAGACCACGCTCTTCAACTGCATCACGGGGATCGTGCGGCGCGACTCGGGGGCGGTGGGGTTCAAGGGCCGGCGGATCGACGGGCTCAAGCCGCACCAGATCTTCCACCGCGGCCTCGGGCGCACCTTCCAGATCATCCGGGTCTTTCCCGAGCTGACCGCGCTGGAGAACCTCCTCGTGGTGACCGGCGGCGATCTCGGGCCGGCGCGCAAGCGGGCCGAGGAGCTGCTCCGCTTCGTGAAGCTCGAGACGCTGGCCGACGAGTACGCGGGCAATCTCTCCTTCGGCCAGCAGAAGCTGGTGGAGTTCATCCGCGTGCTCATGACCGATCCGGAGCTCATCCTGCTCGACGAGCCGGCGGCGGGCGTGAACCGGACTCTGCTCAACGAGCTGCTGGAGGCGGTGAAGGCGCTGCGCGACCGGGGCAAGACCATCTTCCTCGTGGAGCACGACATGAAGGTGGTGATGGGCCTCTGCGAAACCGTGTTCGTGCTCGACCACGGGGAGAAGCTCGCGGAAGGGCCGCCCGGCGTCATCCAGGCCGACGAGCGGGTAATTGAAGCCTACTTTGGCCGCTAGCGCGCTGCTCGCGGGCTTCCTCGCCGGGCGCTCGCTCGGCTGGCCGCTCATTCACGACGCGCCGCTGTTCCACTACGCCGCCTGGCTGCTGGGCCAGGGGCTGGTCCCCTATCGCGACATCTTCGACATGAATCTCCCCGGCGTGTATCTGCTGCACTGGGCGCTCCTGGCGACGGCGGGCGGGGGCGATCTGGCGTGGCGCCTCTTCGACCTCGGCTGGCTCGCCGCCACCGCGATTCTCCTCTACGTGTTCTGCCGGCCCCTGGGGGGCGTCGTGGGCGCGGCCGGCGCGTCGCTGCTCTTCGTCCTGTATCACCTCGCGGGAGGCGCCTGGCATGTCGGCCAGCGGGATTTTCTCCTCTGCTTCTTCCTCGCCGCCGGCGCCTGCGGGATCGCGCGCGCCTGGGAGGGGGGTGGCTCGCGGTTGGCGCTGCTCTGGGGCGGCGCCGCGCTCGGCGCGGGACTCACGGTGAAGCCCTATGCGGCGGGAATCTTCTGGCTGGGGAGCGCGGCGGCGGGCGCGGCGGTCGCACGGCGGGCCGGCCGCGGGGCGCTGCCGGGCGCGGTCGCGGTGCTGGGCGCCGGGCTCGCCGCGCCCGCGCTGGTATTCGGCTGGATTGCTTGGCGGGGCGGCCTCGGCGCCTTCCGGGACATCCTCGTGGGCTATGTCATCCCGTTCTATGGCCGCCTCGGTCAAGAGCCCCTGTGGACCGCGCTGGGCTGGCATGCGCATGGGCGCACCCTCCTGGCCCTCCTGGGAGCGCTCGCGCTCTGGGGCCTGCTCGTCCCCACGGCGCCGGCGTTCGGAATACGGCGGCGTCTGGCGGCCCTGGGCGTGGTTGCCGGCGCGCTGCACTTCGTGCTCCAGGGCAAGGGCTGGGAGTATCACCTCTACCCCCTCACCTTCTTCCTCTGCGCCCTCGCCGCGCCCGCGGGGGAGGCCGTGGTGGCGGCCGGCGCGCCGCGCGCGCGCGAGCTGGCCCGCGCCGCCGCCATCGTCCTCTTCGCCGCCACCGCCATGGTCCTCGGCGCCAAGGGCGTGGAGGCGATGGACGCGGAGTGGATCGACGCCAAGGCCCGGCGCGTGGCCGCCATCGCGCGCGACCTCGGGCCCCTGGTTCCCGCCGGCGGCACCGCCCAGGTGCTGGACGTGACGGAGGGCGGCATCCACGCGCTCTTCCGGCTCGAGCTGCGCCAGCCCACCCGCTTCCTCTACGACTTCCACTTCTTTCACGACGAGGCCGCCCCGCGAATCCAGGCGCTCCGCGCGGAGCTGGTGCGGGGGCTGGAGCGGGGCCGGCCCGCCGCGGTGGTGGTGCTGCGTGATTCGTGGCTCGAGCGGGGCTATGATCGGCTCGCCCGGTTCCCCGAGCTGAGCGATCTGCTCGCGCGCGACTATGCGCTGGCCGTGCAGGGCGACGACTACCGGATCTATGCGAAGCGAAGCGGTTCATAGCGTCATCCGCGCCTACGACGACCGGATCGTCCGGGCGTACTGCTGGGGGCGCTTCGGCATCTTGCGCCAGCGCTTCCTGGACGAGATCGGCCAGTACCTGCCCGCGCGGGGCCGGGTGCTCGACGTGGGCTGCGGCTTCGGGCTCTTCTCGCTCTACTACGCCACCACCCGGCCGGGTCTCGTCCTCGAGGGCCTGGACCGGAATGCCCGGCGGATCGAGATGGCGCGGTCGGCGGCGGCGCGGCTCGGACTGGCCAATGTGCGCTACGAGGTAGACGACGCCCGGCACTTCCGGGGCGGCGCCATCTACGACGCTGCCTACATGCTCGACATCGTCCATCACATCCCGCCCGATACGGTGAGACCGCTGCTCGAGCAGCTCGCCAAGGCATTGCCCGCGGGCGGCCGGCTCCTCGTCAAGGACGTGGACAGCCGCCCCGCGTGGAAGCGCTGGTTCACCCATGCGCTGGATCTCGCCATGGACCCGCGCACGCCGGTGCACTACTGGCCCGCGGAAGAGCTGAGCGACCTCCTGGAAGACGTGGGCTTCCGCGTCCACCGCCACCTCATGGTGGACTTCCTCCCGTATCCGCACATCCTCTACATCGCCGAGCGGCTGCCGTGATCTCGACCCTTCTCCGCGCCGAGGCGATGACGGCCGGCTACGGCAAGATGGCCATTCTCCACGACGTGAGCCTCATCGTCGCCCCGGGCGAGCTGGTGGCGGTGATCGGGCCCAACGGCGCCGGCAAGTCCACTGCCTTCAAGGTCATCGTGGGCTTTCTCAGGCCGACGGAAGGGCGGGTGCTCTTCGACGGCGACGACATCACCGGCCTCCGGCCCGATCAGGTGCTCCGCCGCGGCCTGGCCTATGTCCCCCAGGGGCGCATCGTCTTTCCCCAGATGACCGTCCTCGAGAACCTCGAGATGGGCGGCTATATCGAGCGCAACCCGGTCCGCATTCGCGAGGCGCTGGAGCGCGTCTACTCGCTCTTTCCGATCCTGGCCGAGCGGCGGCACCAGAAGGCCGGCACCATGTCGGGGGGCGAGCAGCAGATGGTGGCCATCGGCCGGGCGCTCATGACCATCCCCAAGCTGGTGCTCCTGGACGAGCCCTCGCTGGGGCTGTCGCCGAAGTACGTGTCGCTCATCTTCGAGAAGCTCGTGGAGATGAAGCGGGCCGGCTATACCCTCATGCTCGTGGAGCAGAACGCGGCCAAGGCCCTGTCGGTGGCCGACCGGGGCTATGTCCTCGAGCTGGGCCGGAACCGTATGGAGGGGTCCGGCCAGACCTTGCTCAATGACCCCGAGGTCAAGCGCCTTTACCTCGGCGGGTGAATTAAAGTACAATCCGCCCCATGCGCCTGGCCCGCCCCGCTCTCGCCGCTGCCGTCGTTGCCGCCGGAATCGCGCTCGCATTCCTCGGCTGGTCCCAGAGCTCGACGGCCAAGACGGAGTCCGAGCCCGCGAAGGGTGGTCACGCGCCCGCGAGGCCCAACGTCCACCTCGTATCCGGGCAGCGGGTCTACGTGCAGTACTGCGCCACCTGCCACGGCGACAAGGGGCTGGGCGACGGCCCCGGCGGCGCGAACCTCGCCATCAAGCCGCAGAACCTCACCGACGGGCGCATCCTCAACGCGCTGCCCGACCATATGCTGATCCGCGCCGTCGCGGAGGGGCCGCAGTCCATTGGCCTCTCCAACTTGATGCCGCCCTTCAAGCCGACCCTGTCCGACGCCCAGATCTCGGACGTCGTGGCCTATATCCGCACGCTCGCCGAGCCCGCCTTCGATCCCGCGCAGGTGCTGCCGGTGCCGCTCAAGCGCGACGGGCCGGTGCAGCCCATCTTCTTCAGCCACGTCATTCACGCGGGCGCGTTCAAGATCGACTGCCAGTACTGCCACTCGGGCGCGCGGCGCTCGAGCACGGCGGGGCTGCCGTCGGTGGAGCGCTGCATGGGTTGTCACAAGATCGTGGCCGCCCAGGGCAATCCCGAGGTCCAGAAGCTGCACGGCTACTGGGAGCGCAAGGAGCCCATCCCGTGGGTGCGGGTGTTCAAGGTGCCCGAGCACGCCCGGTTCGTGCACAAGAACCACATCCAGGCCGGACTGCCCTGCCAGACCTGCCACGGCCGCATCGAGGCGATGGAGCAGGTGGCGGCGCCGGTGACCGGGCAAAGCCTCACCAATGACGTGCTGAACCTCGCGCTGGCGCCGAACCTCGCGCCCAACCCGCTCTCCATGGGCTGGTGCGTGGAGTGCCATCGCGCCGCCAACGGCGGTCAGATCGCCAGCCTCACC
Source organism: uncultured Candidatus Rokubacteria bacterium (assembly GCA_963733725.1). Classification (GTDB taxonomy): domain Bacteria; phylum Methylomirabilota; class Methylomirabilia; order Rokubacteriales; family CSP1-6; genus DASRWT01. Next base: position 156,212 of record CAVTFC010000014.1, read on the forward strand.
TGGCTGCCCAAGCCCATGCCGAAGCTCGCCAAGGAGAAGTTCGACGCCCCGCTCGAGTGCGTGACCTGCCATCATTAAATTTATCAAGTCTATTGGATTTCAACATGCTTTTCGCATGTTGACCGTGGTCTAGCCTGGTCGCGTCGCCCCGCGAGTAGATTTCAGCCTAGCTGTCACGAGCACGTTTTTGATGTCCACCCCGCCTGACCGGACTCCTTCGCCTGTTCCTTCCACTCCGGCTGAGCGGGCGCAAGCGGTCTTTCCTGCTGGTTCCCTAGGTGAATACAATCTTCCTCCGGAGCTTTCCGTCGTCCTCGCGCGCGGAGACGGCGCTACGGTCTGGGACACCGGCGGACGTGTCGTTCACCGACTTCACCATGGGGTGGGGGTCGGTGCTGTTGGGGCATGCGAATCCGGCGGTGACCGCGGCGGCGGTGGTGCAGGCGGCGCGGGGGGCGAACTTCGCGTATGTCAGCGCGCCCGCCCTTGAGCTTGCGGAGGAGATCGCGCGGGCGGTGCGATGCGCGGAGCGGGTGCGGTTTTGCGCATCGGGGACGGAGGCGACGGCGTATGCGGTGCGGCTGGCGCGGGCGTTCACGGGGCGGCCGCGGGTGCTCAAGTTCGAGGGGGCGTATCACGGAGCGAACGAGGTGGGCACGGTGAGCCTCTTCCCGTCACGGCTGCTGGATTTTCCCGCGGGCGAGCCGACCTCGGCGGGAGTGACGCCGGGCGCGGTGGCGGACATCCTGGTGGCGCCGTACAACGATCTGGCCGCCACGATCCGGATCGTGGAGAGTCATCGGGACGAGCTCGCGGGCATCATCGTGGAGCCCCTCCATCGCTGCACGCCGCCCCGACCGGGTTTTCTCCAGGGACTGCGGGAGCTGACGGCGGAGGTCGGCACGGTCCTCATCTTCGACGAGACCGTCACCGGCTTCCGGCTCGCCTATGGCGGCGCGCAGGAGTACTACGGCGTCCGGCCGGACCTGGCTTGCCTCGGCAAGGCGCTCGGCGGCGGCTATCCCATCGGCGCGGTGGCGGGCCGGCGCGACGTGATGGATCTCGTCCGCGAGGACCGCCTGGGCGACGGGCGCTATGTCTGGTGGGCGTCGAGCCTGGGAGGCAATCCCGTGTCCAGCGCGGCGGGCGTGGCCACGCTGGGCGAGCTCCGGAAGCCCGGGGTCTACCCGCGGCTCTTTTCCCTCGGCGAGACGCTGCGGACTGGATTGCGCCGGGCGCTCGCGGAGGCGGGCGTGGTGGGCCATGTCCAGGGCGACGGCCCGCTCGCCGCGGTGGTGTTCACGGATCGCGAGGTGGTGGACTACCGCAGCGGGTTCGCGTCGGACCGGAAGCGGGCGCGCGCCTTCCTGCTCGGGCTCTTCCGGCGGGGAATCTTCCTCAACCCGATGTCCACCAAGTTCTATCTCTCGCTGGCCCACGACGAGAGCCACATCGCCCGCTTCCTCGAGGCGGCGGGCGCCGCCCTCCGCGATCCCGTGAGCTAGCGGATCAGAGGATCGCGGTGAAGCTGCGCAGGTCGGGGCAAGTGTCCAGCCCCTCGACCATCTCGCGCACCACCGACACGCGCTCGGGCGGCAGCGCGATGGCCGCGCACTCCTCGAACTTCTCGCGCAGCGCGGCCGCGCTCAGCGGATGGGCGGGATGTCCGGGCACCGGGCGCGGCCCGATCTCCAGCGTCTGGCCGTCGGCGAGCCGCACCCGCACGCGCGTCCACATGTGGCGCTCGTGGTCGCCGTCGATCGACGGGTCCACCACCATCTTCACCCGCGGCATGAGCGCGCGGATGGCCGGGTCCTGCACCTTGGCGTCGGTGAAGGTCTGGATGCCGAGGCGCTCCTCCACCAGCGCCGCCGCCGCCGCGTAGACGCCGGAGAACTTCGCCTCCAGCCCGGTGCGGGGCGCGTCGTGGATGAGGATGTTCGGCACCGAGGCGTGCACGCCGACGGTGACCTCGCGGATATCGTCGGGACGCAGGTGATGCCGCTCGCGCAGCTCGCGCGCTCCGTCGATGATGGAGTGCGTGCACGCGCACGACGGATAGGGCTTCACCGCCACGCCGGTGGTGAGGATCTTCCACGGGCGGCCCAGCGTGGCCAGGTGCGCGAGGCGGAGGTCGCCCGCGCCGAGCACGGCGAAGAAGCCCTGCGGGCCCTCGAGCGCCTGCTCCGACGCCGTCCAGCCCTCGCGCGCCATCAATGCCGCCAGCACGCCGCTCCGCGCGGCGTGGCCGGCATGGAAGGGCTTGGTCATGGTGCCGAAGTTTTCCTTGAGCCCGGAAGCCTGCGAGGCGGCGACGGCGAGGGCCACCCGCGTCTGCGCCGCGTCCAGTCCGAGGAGGCGCGCCGCCGCCGCCGCCGCGCCGAGCGTGCCGAGGGTACAGGTGGCGTGCCAGCCGCGGTAGTAGTGCGGGGGATTCACCACTTCGGCCAGGGTGGTCTCCACCTCGAAGCCGAGGAGAAAGGCGTGGACGAGGCTGCGCCCGTCGGCCAGGACCAGCTCGCCGGCGGCGAGCGCGGCGGAGAGCACGGGCGCCGACGGGTGGCCCATCATGGCGAAGTTGGTGTCGTCGTAGTCGAGCGCGTGGGCGGCGGTGCCGTTGGCGAGCGCGGCCCACGTAGCGCCGGTGCGCCGGCCGGCGCCCACCACGGTGGCCAGGGGCGCGCCCCCTTCCGCCTCCGCGATCCGCTGGATGATGCGCGCGGGCGGCTCCACGGAGCCGGCAAGCATGACGCCGAGGCAGTCGAGGATGGCGCGCCGCGCCGCGTCCACCGCCTCCGGCGGGCAGTCCTCCCAGCGGCTCTTGACGAGGAACTCGGCGACGCTGGCGGTGGCGCGGGTCCCGACGATGGCGGCGGAGTCGGTCATGGTGGCTACGAGGGTAGCCTCCGGGCGTGCCGTGGTCAATGCCGCGCCCCCGCGGTATCATCGGCCTCGCATGGTGCTCTCGCTGCCACGGGTTCTCGCGACCGGCGCCGCGGTCGTCGCCCTCCTCCTCGTCCCGGCGCCGGCGTCCGCCCAGCTCTTCTTCTCCACCCAGCCCCATTCCGGCTTCCGCGTGGGCCCGCTCATCGTGCGCGCCAATGTGAACCCGGGCGATCCGACGGCGCATGTCAACGTGCTGTGGAGCGTGGTGCCCCCGTCCACGCGGACGGCGGGGGCGGTGGCGCAGGACTTCTATCTCCTCTGGCCCGGCGAGGTGACCAGCGGCGCCGCGCCGGGCAAGCCGGACGCCGAGCTGGCGAAGATGGTGACCGCGCTGGGGTTCGACGTGATCGGCGAGGGACGGCTCCCGCTCTACGCGCAGAGCCTGGCCGATCCCGACGCGGCGACCAAGGCGGAGCCGGTGCCCGGCGGTGTGCCCTACGTCACCTTCGTCCAGTACGGCGGGGCGCTGGGGCTGTCCCCGCCCGCCACCTGGATCCGTATTCCCTGGTCTCCCCGCTTGCCGGACCCGCGCTGGCTCATGGATCTGCGTTTCCGCAGCCCCTCGCTGGTCAAGCCCAAGAAGGCCTCCTGGGTGGAGGCGCTGGTGCTCGGCGAGAAGTACATCGTCTCGATCAGCTTCAACGAGGTGCGCGACCGCCCGATGTTCCAGATGTACTTCGCCCACCGCGACCGCGCGGCGCGGCTGGCCGACGCGCCCGCCGAGCTCGCGGTGAACTTCTCCCACTCCGACGAGCTGAAGATCGACGAGGTATTCCCGCGCAATACCATCCGGCGGATCTCGGAGACGCTCGAGAGCACGGAGGTGGTATCGCTCTTCCTCGACACCTCGGAAGGCATCTCGCCCCAGCAGGTGGCCGTGCAGTACGGCTACTTCTCGAAGGTGCAGGCGGCGGCCTTGGTGGCGCTGCCCGCGATCTTCCTCGCCCTGGGCTATGCGGTGGGCCCCGCGCTGGCCCGCGTGGGCGGCTTCGTGGGCGGCCGGCTGGTGGCCAATGTGCGGATGGGCGGATGGAATCGTGCCCCCGCCGGGCGCGAGAGCGGGACCATAGTTCCGCCGGAGAAGGTCGCCCAGATCATCCCCGGCAAGACCACGCTGGCCGAGGTGCTCGCCCTGTGCGGACCCGACCCGGAGCAGCACGATCGCTTCGCGCCGGAGCGGCGCCGGACCCTGGTCTATCGCGGCAAGCGGACCCGCCCCTCCGCGGGCCGCGTCTTCGGCTGGTTCTTCACCGTCCGGCACGTCGAGGTGGAGGAGCACGTGGTCACCATCGAGCTGGCCGGGGACCTCGTCCGCGACGTGCAAGCCGACGTGCGCCGTTCCCGGCTGCACGCCGGCGAGCCCGTCTGAGGGACTAGTAGCCGGTCGCGAAGCGCTGCGGGAACTGCTTCGCGATGGCGGCGGCCAGCGGGTCGGCGACCTTCGCCATATGCCCCGCCGCGGTGCGCGCGCTCTTCCAGGCCTGGGCCTGATTGCCGGCCGCCTGCGCGTCGATCACGTCCTTGAGCGTCAGCACGTGGTGCTTCACCAGATCGGCCACGGCCGCCTTGGGCAGGTTCGGATTGGCCGAGGCCAGGAAGGCGCCGAAGTCGTCCGTGTAGGCCACGAGATCGGCCACCGCCTTGTCCTGCTTGGCCTTGTCCCGGGAGCCCGCGCCCACCGTGTAGTCCACCACGAAGCCGATATGGCGTCTCCAGAGCGGCAGGAACGCCTTCTCCGCGTCCGCGCCGTACACGGACCCGATGGCGCGCGCGATGTCCTGCGAGTTGCCGTCCAGCGCCGCCGCGGCGGCCTCGAACTCGGCCTTGCGGCCTCCCAGCGCCGCCCCGGTGGCGTCGGCGGCCAGATAGACGTGCTCGCGGAGGAGGAGGTTCAGCGTCGCGCGAAGCGCCGAGCCCGGCGCGGCGCCGTCGCCCGGATACTTCGCGGGGAACTGCTTGGCGATGGCGCCCGACAGGGGATCGCCGATCATGGCCATGTGGCCGGCGGCCGCGCGGAGCGCGCGGTACGCTTCGGCCTGATTGCCGGCGGCCTGGGGATCGATCACGCTCTTGAGCGTCAGGACGTGATGCTTCACGAGATCCGCCACCACCTCCTTGGGGAGGTTCGGGTTGGCGGTGGAGAGAAAGGCGCCGAAGTCCTGCGTATAGCCGATGAGGTCGGCCACCGCCTTGTCCTGCTTCATCTTGTCCCGGGTGGCCAGGCCCACCGTGTAGTCCACCACCATGCCGATATGCTTTCTCCACAGCGGCAGGAACGCCTTCTCGGCCTCCGGCCCGTACACGGAGCCGATGGAGGTGGCGAGGTCCTGCGAGTTGGCGTCGAGCGCCGCCGCCGCGGCCTCGAACTCCGGCGGGCGGCCGCCCAGCGCGGCGCCGGTGGCGGCGCCGGCCAGGAAGACATGCTCCGCGAGGAGCGCGTTGTAACCGGTGCGCAGATCGGACGCGCTCTTGCTGCCGTGGGCGGCGAGCGCGGGGGCCGCGGTGAAGCCGAGCAAGGCGATCAGCATCCAGGCGATGCGTTGCATATTCTGCCTCCTGTGGGGTGCGGTGCGTGGCGAGGGCCTCAACGGACGAAGACCTCGCCGATCATGTTCGGATGTCGCTCGCAGAAGTACGGATAGGTTCCGACCTCGGCGAAGGTGCGACGAAAGCTGGCCTGCTTGCCCGCGAGGCGGGACTCGAAGCGGCCGTCCTTGCCGGCGGGCGCGCCCGACGTCACCGTGTGGGTGATGTCGTCGGCATTGGTCCACGTCACCGTGGCGCCGGGCTTGACCGTCAGCGGCGTGGGGGTGAACGCGAAGAGACGGATGGCGACCTCGCCGTCGGCCGCCGCCGCCGCTCGCGCGGGGAGCAGTTGCGTGACGGCCGCCAGCGCGAATCCCGCCACCATCAGGGCCGAGAGGGCCCAGCTCGTGAGCCGTGTCATGGGGCTGCCTCCTTTCCACCCTCTGCTACGCGCCCGAGGGACGCGCGGATTGGCGGGGGAAAAGTGCGGGCAGGGCGGCGCGAGGCAGGCGGTTTGGTACTACGCGCGAGCGGGCGCCGGCGGATTCATCGACGGCCGGCGGCGAGACGCAACGCTTCGGGACGGCGCCGCAGCGCCGCCATGGCCCAGCAGCCGAGAAAGGGCCCCGGCGCCAGCACCAGGAAGGCGTAGCGCCAGCCCACGTGCTGGGCGAGCAACGGCAGGCCCCAGATCGTCACCAGAGTGAGGGCGAAGCCCAGGCTGGTCTGGAGCGTGAGCGCCGTGCCCATATAGGCGGGCTCGGAAAGCTCGGTCACCGACGCGGAGAACTGCGCGGAGTCCGCAATCACGCTGGCGCCCCAGACGAGGCCGAAGGCCACCAGCAGCCAGGCGGGCCCCGCATACGCCCACGCGCTCGCGAGACAGCAGGCGCCCGAGATCGCCATGGCGGCGATGGTGACCGTGGTGCGCCCGATGCGATCGGCGAGCCAGCCGCCCGCGAAGGCCCCCGCGGCGCCGGCCACGCCGATGATGGCGAAGGCGGCCAGCCTCGGCGCCCCGGGATCGTCCGGCGGCAGCGCCTCGGCCAGGAAGACCGCCAGCCAGGTCCATACCGCATAGAGCTCCCACATGTGGCCGAAGTAGCCGAGATTGGCGAGGAGCACGGCGCGGTCGCGCAGCACGCGGCCGAGCTGGCGCGGATCGAAGGGCGCGCGGCCCGGCGCATAAGGGCCGTCCGTGACCAGCGTGGCGACGATGAGGGCGCCGACGAGAGCCAGCGCGCTGGAGACGGTGAGCACGGCGACATGCGAGAGCCCGCGCGCGTCGAGCAGTCCCGCCACCAGATGCGGCGTGGCGCTCCCGAGGGTGAGCGAGCCGACGAGCGCGCCGATGGCGAGCCCGCGGCCCCGCCCGCTCACGTGCCCGGCGGCGATCTTCATCCCGGGCGGATAGACGCCGGCCAACGCCACGCCGGTGAGAAAGCGCAGAACCAGCGCGGCGCCGATGCCGTCGGCCACCCAGGCGAGAAGCAGGTTCACCAGCGCGCCCGCCACCGCGGCGAGGGCGAACATGCGGCGCGGAGGCAGCACGTCCGGCAGGTTGAGCACCGCCGAGCCCAGCGCTCCCACCACGAAGCCGGCCTGCACCGCGGCGGTGAGCCAGGCCGCGCCCGTGGGTGATAGCGCCCAGGCGGCCACGAGCGCGGGCATGACCGCCGTGGCCGAGAACCATAGGGTCATCGCCAGGAGCTCGGCGATGGCAAGTAGCAGCAGCGCGCGCACGGCCGGCTGACGCACGACCCCTATCCTACCGTCTCGGAACGAGGGCGCCGCGCGTTTCGCGCGGTATGCTGGGGAGTGGCCACCATGGGATACGCCCGGCTCGTCCTCGTCCTCGGCGTGCTGTTGCTGTCCTCCGCCTGCGCGGGTCAGCGGATCGCGAGCGCGCCCGCCGGCCCGGCCGCCACGCCGTCCCGCGAGCCGTCCGAAGGCCCCGCCGGGCCACCGGCCGCGAGACCCGCCGCGCCCGCGCCGAGGACTTCGCCTGGCGCGCCCCCGCCCCCTGCGCCTCTGACGACAGGCTACGAGGAGAAGGGGGAGGCCTCGTGGTACGGCAGTCCCTATCATGGGCGGCGTGCCGCCAGCGGCGAGATCTACGATATGAACCAGATGACGGCCGCGCATCGCACCTTGCCCTTCGACACCCGCGTCTGGGTGGAGAGCCTGGTGGACGGGAGCGGGGTCGAGCTGCGCATCAACGATCGCGGCCCGTTCAAGGATCCCGAGCGGCGCATCATCGACGTGTCCTACGCGGCGGCGCGGCTACTGGGCGTGCTGGGGCCCGGTGTCATCCCGGTGCGCATACGCGTCGTGTCGCTGCCGGGCGCGGCGCGGTCCACGCCGACCTCGCCGCCGCCGGCGACTCCGTCGCCCGCCGCGCCGGCCTCCACGGCCCCGCCGAGCGCGGCCGCGCCCGCTCCCGCGGCTCCGTCGAGTGCGCCCGCGCCCGCTTCCGCCGCTCCGCCGAGTGTGGCCGCGCCCCTGCCCCCGCCCGGTCCTGCGCCGGCACCCGAATCCTCGCCGCCCATCTCGCCGTCCGCGACGCCGGTGGCCAGCGCCAAGGACTCGTCGACCGGAGAAAGCCCGGCGCCACGCGCGGCGACTGCGGCGCCACGCGAGGCCGCCGCAGCACCGCGTGAGACAGTTGCGCCCCCACGCGAGGCCGCCGCAGCACCGCGTGAGACAGTTGCGCCCCCACGCGAGGCGGCGGCGACGCCGCGGGAGACGGCCGCGCGCCCACGCGAGGCCGCCGCGATTCCGCGCGAGGGTTGGAGCGTGCAGCTCGGCGCCTACTCCACCGAAGCCCGCGCCATGGACGTGGCCCGGGGCTGGCCCGGCGCGTACGTGCAGAAGGGCGAGGTCGCGGGCCGGCCGGTGTGGCGGGTGCGCGTGGGCCGCTACCCGACGCGCCGCGAGGCCGAGGAGGCCGCGCAGCGGATGGCGGCCACCGGCCAGCGCGTCATGGTCGTGGAGGACGCCGCCCGCTAGCAGGCGGCCGCCTGCGAGTTTCTCCGCCGCCTGCTAGCCGCCGGGGGCGAGGCGCCGGACCCCGGAGGCGCGAAGGCCCCCGGGAGCCGGCTGCGGCTCGAAGATCACGGGCTCGCCTACGCGGGGCGGCGGCCCCGACAATTGCCCGCCGCGCAGCACGTAGAGCGCGCCGTCGTCGCCCACGATGAGGCCCCACGCGGTCGGTTCGTCGTAGAACTTCACCTGTCCGTTCATGCCCTGAGGATGCGGGCAGGACCGGCGCGGGCGGAATGCCCAGAAACAGAGACAGCGCGGTGTATGCGGTGAGCGACGCCTAGCGGGTGACCTCGATGAGGCAGGTGGCGCTACGCGCGCGCGCGATGGCGTCCTCGCGCGACTTGGCCGCTTGCTGCGGCGGCGGCGCGACGAAGAGCGGGCGCGCCACCTGGGCCTTGATCGTCCACGTGGGCCCGTCGGTCGGCGCCGTCACCAGGGTCGCGGGACCGCGCATCACGTCGAGCGTGGTGAGGACGCCGATGGCGTCGCCGCGCACGCTCACCACCGGGCCGCCCGCGCCGCGGCGCTCCTTGGGCACGTTGATCTGGAAGAACTCGAATGCGTCACCGGGCCCTGCGAGCCCCACCACGGTTGCCTCGCTGACCACCGCCTCCGGCTTCCGGCCGTCGGCGGCGACAAAGGCCACCGTGTCCACGGTATCGCCCACCAGCACGGCCTCGCTCACGCTGATGGAGAGATTGAGCGAGAGGAACGGTAGGCCATCCAGCGGCACCCGGATCATCGCGAGGTCGAGCCGGGGCACCACCTGATCGACCACCGCAGCCACGGTGGGACGCCCCGGGCAACTCACCGCGAGCTGGCGGGCGCCCACCACGACCTGGGCCACGGTGAGGATCCAGCCGTCATGGCGCACGAGAAATCCGGTGCCGATGCTGGAGGTCTGCGCTCCCGCGCCGCTCGACGACAACGCCACGCCGCCGAGGAGCACCGCGAGCACGACGGCGCCGGCGCGCGCGGGGGGCCTCGCGGCGGGGTTCGGAATGGTCGGAGAATGCGGGTTCGTGGCGGATCTCCCTGCGCGTGGTGCCCGATCGGCGCCACGCGGGGGGAATCCTAGCACAGGCCCGGCGCGGGCGCTCACCGCCGTCGGGCGATCACCCGTCGCGCGCGCCGCCCCGGACGGCGCGGCGCATGACGGGGCGGGTGGGTGAGCGGCGCGCCACCTCGCGGAAGCCCGCGCGCGTGAAGGTGGGACTGAGCCCCGTCCAGACGAAGGCTCCGGGCGGCCGCTTCCCGCGCGGATCCGTGGGATAGCCCTCGACGAGCCGGCCGCCATGGGCCGCGGCCAGCTTCATCGCGGCGCGCAGCAGCCGCACCGAGAGCCCGCGTCCGCGATGCCCGCGACCGATGAAGAAGCACGTCACCGACCAGACGGGCTTATCGTCCACCGCCGCCATGACGCGCGAGCGCTCGAGGCGCGCCAGGCGGTGGCGAGGGGCGATGGCGCACCAGCCCGCGGGCTCGCCGTCCACGTAGGCGAGCACGCCCGGCGGCGGGCCGGCCTCGACGAGCCCACGGAAGGCGCGCCGGTTGGGCGCGCCGCGCCGGCGCCGATACTCGCTCGCCACGAGCCGGGGCCACATGCACCAGCAACCCTCCACCGCGCCGCGCGGCCCGAACAGTCGCGCGAGATCGCTCCACCGTGATGGAGTGAGGGGATGAATGGCCACGCGACTCATGCCGGGGGCCACGCTACGTGTGCTATACCTGCCCGTCAAGAGCCCATGACGCGCGCCCTCCTCGCCGTCTGCCTCGCCGGTGCCCTCGCGCTGGGCGGCTGCGCCGATTCGCCCACGCGCGACGGCACGGGGGGGTCCGTGACCGTGGTGTTCAAGCACGCCAAGCTGCTGGGGCCGGTGGATCCCCTCGCCCCGGTGCTCGCCGAGTTCGTGCGGCTCCATCCCAAGATCCGTGTGCGCGCTGAGGCTTTACCATGGTCCAGCGACGAGCAGCGCCAGTTCCTCGTCATCAACCTCGAGGGCGGCAATCCGGGCTTCGACGTCATGATGCTCGACTGCATCTGGGTGCCGGAGTTCGCGCGTGCGGGCTGGCTCCTCGACCTGACGCCGTCCCTGCCTCCCGGCGAGCTGGCCGCCCACTTTCCCTCCGCCGCCGCGGCCGCGCGCTATCGCGGCCGCGACTGGGCCCTGCCGTGGATCATGAACGTGGGCCTCCTCTATTACCGCGCCGATCTCCTCGCCCGTCACGGGCTGCGCCCGCCGGACACCTACGACGAATTGGTGGCCGCCATCCGTCGGATCCGCGCCGCCGAGGGGAACCCGCGGCTCGAGGGCTATCTCTGGCAGGGCAAGCAGTACGAGGGACTGGTGGTCAATGTGCTGGAGGCGCTGTGGGCGTCGGGCACGGCCGCGCTCGGCGACGACGGTCGCGTGTTCCCGGAGCCGGAGCGCGCGGAGGCCGCGCTGCGATTTCTTCGCGGCCTCATCGCCGAGGGGCTGAGCCCGGCCTGGACCACCGCCGCCGACGAGGAGATCACGCGGCGGGCCTTCGGCCAGGGCGAGGCCATCTTCCTGCGCTCCTGGCCTTATGCCGCCGACCTCTTCGAGCTCCGCGATTCGCCGGTGCGCGGGAAGGTCGGGCTGGCCCCGCTGCCGCGCCACGCCACCGGAACCGCGGGGGCGGGCTCCACCGGCGGCGCGCATCTCGCGGTGGCGCGCGCCACGCGGCATCCGGAAGCCGCGCTCGTCCTGGCGCGCTTCCTCACCAGCGAGCGCGCGCAGCGGGTGATGGCGGAGTCGGGCGCGGTGAAGCCCACGCGCCCCGCGCTCTATCACGATCCCGCCCTCGTGCGCGCCTTTCCCAGCCTGCCCCGCATCCACGACCTGACCCTTGCCGGACGGCCGCGTCCGGTGACGCCCGCCTACGTGATCTTCTCCACCACGCTGCAGCCGGAGCTGTCCGCGGCGCTGGTGGGGGTCAAGACCCCGGCCGAAGCGGTGGCGCATGCGCGGCGCCGCCTGGAATTCCTCCTCGAGGGTCTGGGCGGGTGAAGCGTCGCGACGCGCGGCGGACGGGCCTGCTCCTGGTGGCCCCCGCGCTCGTCCTCCTCGGCGCCGTCACCGCATATCCCGCGCTCTGGGTGCTGTGGCTCTCGCTGCAGCGCCGCGTGCCCATCTTCGGCATCGCGCAGTTCGAGGGCGCCGGCAACTATCTCTTCCTCGCCTCCGACCCGCGCTTCTGGAGCGCGGCCCGCATCACGCTGAGCTTCACCGTGATCTCCGTGCTGCTCGAGCTCGTGCTGGGCCTCCTCGTGGCGCTGGCTTTGGCGGGGCAGCGGCGCGGGCGGCGCCTCGCGCTCTCGCTGCTATTGTTGGCCTGGGCGCTGCCCGGCGTGGTGACGGCCAAGGTCTTCGAGTGGCTCTACAATCCGGTCGCGGGGCTGGTGAACTATCTGCTCCTGGGCGCGCAGCTCAACTGGTTGGGCGACCCCGCGCTCGCGCTGCCGGGCCTCATCGCGGCCGATGTCTGGCGGACCATGCCGCTGGTGGCGCTGCTCTGCTACGCGCGCCTCCTGACCATCCCCGCCGAGATCTACGAGGCCGCACGCGTGGACGGGGCGGGTGGCGTCGCCGCCTTCCTGCGGATCACGCTGCCGCTCTGCCGCTCCATCCTGCTCATCGCGTTGCTCTTCCGCACGCTGGACGCGCTGCGCGCCTTCGATCTCATGTTCATCCTCACCGGCGGCGGGCCCGCCGGCACCACGGAGACGCTCACCGTCTACGCCTACCGGAGCCTCTTCCAGACGCTCCACCTGGGACTCGGCTCGGCCATCGCGGTGGTGGTCTTCGGCCTCGTCATGACGGTGGCCTGGGGCTATCTGCGGGCGCTCCGGCGCGAGGGGCTCACCGCATGAGAGGCCGGCCGCGCCCGGCGCTGCGCGACGCCGCCGTGCTCCTGGGGCTCGCCGTCTACGCCCTGCCGTTCTTCTGGCAGGTGCTCACCTCGCTCAAGCCCGAGGCGGAGCTGATGCGGCTGCCGCCGCTCCTGCCGAGCCGGCTCAGCTGGGAGCACTATCAAGTGGTGCTGGAGCGGAGCCTCATGCTCCGGGCCCTCGTGAACAGCCTCGGAGTGGGGCTCCTCACCACCGGCCTGGCGCTGACCCTCGGGCCTCGCCGCCGCCTATGGCTTCGCGCGCTTTCCCGTTCCCGGCAAGGGTCCGCTGCTACTCGCCATCGTCGCCGGCACGGCCTTTCCCCAGATCGCCATCGTGAGCCCGCTCTATCTCCTCATGCGGGCCCTCGGGCTCCGCGACACCTGGCTGGGCCTCATCCTCGCCAATACCTCCTTCGCCCTGCCGCTGGTGGTCTGGCTGCTGGCGGGATTCATCCGGGACCTGCCGGTGGCCCTCGAGGAAGCGGCCGCCGTGGACGGCGCCGGCCGTCTCCAGGCCTTCCGATGGGTGGTGCTCCCGCTCGTGGCGCCGGGGCTGGCCTCGGCCGCGCTCCTGACCTTTCTCTTCTCGTGGAACGAGTTCCTCTTCGCCTATACCTTCACCGCCACCGAGGCCAGCCGCACCGCCCCGGTGGCGCTGGCGCTGTTCCCCGGCGTCTTCGAGGTGCCCTGGGGCGACATCGCGGCGGCCTCGATCCTGGCCAGCCTGCCGCCCATCGCGGTGGTGGTGGGCCTCCAGCGCTATCTCGTGCGCGGGCTGGTGGCCGGCGCGCTCCGCGAGTGAGGTCGGACCCCCTCCAGACAGGAGTGGACAGCGAGGCATGGGACGCGCTACGTTATGTGCAAGTACTTGATGCTCATGAGCGTGTTCACGCTTGAGTAGGCGTTCCCGACGTCCGCACGGCCACGGCCGACGTCCGCAGTCCGGCCAGGGCCCGCGACTTCCCGCTCCCGCTCCGCCTCCGCCGTCGCTGTTCGAGAGCCTCACCGCCATCCACGCCAAGGAGCGGTTGCGGCTCGAGACCACCACGGACGAGATCAGCATGCGGGTGATGGATATCATCTGCCCCATCGGCAAGGGGCAGCGCGGGCTGATCGTGGCGCCGCCCCGGACGGGCAAGACCGTCCTCCTCCAGCAGATCGCCAAGGCCGTCCTCACCAACCATCCGGAAGTGCACGTGATCATCCTCCTGGTGGACGAGCGGCCGGAGGAGGTCACCGACTTCCGCATGACCCTGGCCAAGACCGGCGCGGAAGTGGTGGCCTCGAGCAACGACAATCCCTATGCCCGCCACATCGAGGTCACCGAGCAGACGCTGGACCGGGCCAAGCGCATGGCCGAGCAGAAGAAGGACGTGCTCATCCTCTTCGACTCGCTGACGCGGATGACGCGCGCCTACAACAACCAGCTCACCTCGCGCGGCCGCACCATGTCGGGCGGCATCGACAGCCGCGCCTTCCAGATGCCGCGCGCCTTCTTCGGCGCCGCGCGCGCGCTGGAGGAGGGCGGGTCGCTCACCATCATCGGTACCGCGCTGGTGGACACCGGCTCGCGGATGGACCAGATCATCTTCGAGGAGTTCAAGGGCACCGGCAACATGGAGCTCTACCTCGAGCGCGAGCTGGCCGACCGGCGGATCTTCCCCTCCTTCGACATGATGCGCTCTGGTACCCGGCGCGAGGAGCTGCTCTTCACCGCCGACGAGCTCAAGAAGATCCATCTCCTGCGGCGGGCTCTCTCCGGCCGCAAGCCGGTCGAGGCCATGGAGATGCTGCTGGACCGCCTCAAGCTGACCCCGACCAACGCCGCCTTCCTGAAGAGCTTCGGCGGCTAGCCCGCCGCGCTCACATCTCCATGAGGCGCATCACGCGGTAGGTCTCGGCGGCGTCGAGCTTGCGCTTCCGGCCCTGCTCGCGCGCCCACTCGGTGATCATCTCCGCGGGATCCCACTCGCCCATCTGCGTCTTGTGCTCGCGCAGCGCGGCGAGCTTGGTGGCCAGGGTCTCGCGGATGTCCACCCAGGTGTCCGGCCGGTCCGCCCCGTGGATCCACACCGACTCCACGTGATGCGGCTCCAGCCCCTCGTCGAGCAGCTCGGGAAAGATGAGGCGGGTCTGCGCGGAGGGGAACACCGCGTCCAGGGCCGCATCCGACGCGGCGCGGTGGTCCGGGTGATTGAGATAGACATTGCCGTAGTAGCGCACGGTGGGGTCGCCGCACACCACCACCGTCGGCTTGTGGATGCGGATCAGCCGCGTGAGCGCGCGGCGAAGCCCGATGGACGGCTCGAGCATGCCGTCCTCGTACCCGAGGAAGAGCACCTCGGGGATCCCGAGCACGCGGCAGGCCTGGCGCTGCTCCTCTTCTCGGATCACGCCGAGGGCGGTCCGCGTCATGTCCTTGGGCGTCCACTGGTTCGAGCCGGCGCTGCCGTTGGTGAGGCACACGGTGACGATCCGGCTGCCCGCCTTCGCCCACTTGGCCAGGGTGCCGCCGACGGTGAACTCCTGGTCGTCCGGATGGGCGTGGATGGACATGACCCGCTCGGGGGCGGTGGGCTCCGGCGCGTCGGCGGACCGGGGGCCGCCGCGCTCGGGGATTCCGGGGGTGAGGCTCTCGCCGTCGGGCTCGCTCATGTCGGGGCTGCCGTCGCAGTGTACCACCGCCGCTGTGCTACGCTAGTTGTCAGCCATGGCACGGAAGAGAGCGGCGGTGATCGGCGCGACGGGGATCGCGGGCCAGCAGTTCCTGGCCGCGCTCGCGGGCCATCCCCTGTTCGAGGTGACGGCGCTGGCAGCCTCCGAGCGCTCGGCGGGCAAGGCCTATCGCGACGCCATCACGGATGCGAGCGGCGCCTTCCGCTGGTACTGCGCGGAGCCGCTCGACCCGGCCTTCGCCGGCGCTCAGGGTCCAGGACGCCGCCAAGCTCGACGCGACGTCCGTGGACGTGGTCTTCACCGCGGTGGAGTCGGACGCGGCGAAGGAGCTGGAGCCGCGCTACGCCAAGACCACCCCCGTGATCTCCACCGCCTCCGCCTTCCGCTACGAGGACGACGTGCCCATCTTCATTCCCGGCGTGAACCTGGACCATGACCGGCTCATCGCGGCGCAGAAGCGGCGCCGCGGCTGGACGGGTTTCGTCACGCCGGTGCCCAACTGCACCACCATGGGCCTGGCCATGACGCTGAAGCCGCTCCACGACGCCTTCGGGATACGCCAGGTGATCATGACGTCCTTGCAGTCCGTCTCCGGCGCGGGCCGCTCGCCGGGCGTGCTGACGCTCGACGTCATGGACAACGTGATCCCGTATATCCCCAAGGAGGAGGAGAAGGTCGAGGCCGAGACCCGGAAGATCCTGGGCGTGGTGGACGGCGACACGGTGCGCCCGGCCGCCTTTCGCGTGTCCGCCACCTGCACCCGCGTGCCCGTGCTGGAGGGGCATACGGAGGCGGTGAACGTATCGCTCGACCGCGCGGCCGCCGTGGATGACGTGAAGCGCGCCTTCCGCGATCACGGGCGGGACTTCCTCGCGCTGGGGCTGCACTCGGCTCCGCCCGCCCTCATCGACGTGAGCGAGGACCCGTTTCGCCCGCAGCCGCGGCTGGACCGCGACCGCGAGCAGGGCATGCTGACCTCGGTGGGCCGCGTGCGCGTGGATCCGGCGCTGCCCAATGGGATCAAGTACGTGCTGGTGAGCCACAACACCAAGATGGGCGCCGCCCGCGGCGCTCTCCTGGTGGCCGAGTACCTCGCCTCCCGCGGCCAGCTCTAGCCGCGGGCCGGATCGCCCGGCGGCAGTACCTCGTTGAAGACAGGGCGCGTCTTCCACTCCGGGAATGGGCGGCGTATGGCCCGCGCAGGGCGCGTACTCCGAGGTCTCGACCTGCTGCATCTTGTGGATGTAGCGCGGGCAGTTGGGGAAGATCGCCTCCGCGCGCACGCGCACGATGAGCTGCGCGCCCACGAAGTCGGCGAGGAGGGGATCGTCCTCGCGCCACTCCGCGCGGCCGTTCACCCGCAGCCGGTTCGGACGCTCGAAGTCGATGAAGAGCATGCCGACCTGCGGATTCACCACGAGATTGCCCAGGCTCTTGAACATGCCGTTGCCGTCATAGCTCGGAAAGGCCAGGGTGTGCGGATCCAGCACGCGGACGAAGCCGGGCCGGCCGCCCTTGTAGGAGCAGTCGGGCCGGCCCTCGGCGTCCGCGGTGGCCAGGAAGAACATCGGCCGGCTCTCGATGAACTCGCGATCCTTGTCGGTGAAGGTCGCATGCGCCACCACCTCCACCAGGCGATCGGCGAGGCGGCGGGTGGCGAAGCGGTCCTGAAGGCCGCGCGAGCCCTCGTGGTACATGGGGATGTCGGTCATGTAAGCCTCCTCGCTCGCTCCGCGGCGCTCAGCCGACGAAGACGCCGCCCGATGGATGCAGGAGCTCGCCGGTGAAGAAGGACGCGTCGTCCGAGGCCAGGAACAGCGCGGTGGCCGCGACCTCGTCCGGTGTCCCGTAACGGCCCATGGGCGTGAGCTTCATGGCCCAGTCCGAGCGCGCGGCGTCGCCGCGCAGCGCCGCCGTCATGGGCGTCTCGATGAAGCCGGGCCCGATGGCGTTGACCCGGATGCCATGCGGCGCCAGGTCCTGGGCCAGGCACTTGGTGAGCATCCACACGCCCGCCTTGCTCACGCTGTACGCGGCGCCGGAGGACGGCATGCGCGACATGATGGAGGCGAGATTGATGAGGCTGCCGCCGCGCCGCTTCTGCGCCACCATCCAGCGCGCCACCGCGCGGTTGGAGTGGAGCACGCCCCAGAGATTGACGTCCAGCACGGTGCGAAAATCGCCGGTGGGGATGGTCAGCACGTTATGGGGCCGGGCGGAGGTCGGGATCGGGACGCGGGCTGCCGACGCCGGCCGCCGCCACCAGGATGTCCACCGCGCCGAGCGCCTCGACGCAGCGACGGACCATGGCGTCATTGGCGGCCTCGTCGGTGGTGTCGACATCCACCGCGATCGCGCGCCGGCCGTCTCCGTCGATCTTTCGCGCGGCATCGGTGGCCGAGGCAAGGTCGCGATCGGCCACGCAGACCTTGGCGCCTTCCTGGGCGAATCGCACCGCGCAGGCGCGTCCGATGCCGCTGGCGCCGCCGGTGATGAGCGCGACCTTGTCCGCGAGCCGTCCGGGCATGAGCGTCTCCTCTCGTACTCTGTCTAGTGGCCTTCGCGCGTGGGCGGGGTGTCCCGAACCGCGGCCGCCGGTGCCGGGACGGCGCGGCGCCGCCGACGCCGAGCGCCACTTCCCAGGCCTGCTGAGTGGCGATGTCCTGGGTCCACGGGCGCATGACGGCGCCGGCCCGCGCGTCGCGCGCGAGCCGCTCCAGCGGATAGCGCTTGAGCAGCGCGCGCCCGCCGCAGACGCGGATGGCCTCCTGGGTCAGGGTGACCACCGAGCGCTGCACGGTGACGTGCGCGGCGCGGGCGCGCTGCACCGCCGCCACCGGCGCGTCGACCTGAGCCTCGGCGATGGCGCGGTAGTACAGCGCCCGCGCGGCCTCGAGGCTGAAGAGCATCTCCGCCACCGCCTGCCCCTTGGTGGCGGCCTCGGTCTGGAGTCCCGGCGCCCCGGGAACCTGGCCCGTGAGATACGCGAGCGTGAAGTCCCACGAGGCCTGCATGATCCCGAGAAAGGTCGCGGAGAAGGTCAGCGGGGAGAGATGCGGGAAGGCATTGTACATGGCGCCGAAGAGGCCGGGCGGCAGCACCTCGCCCTCGTCGGGGACGAAGACGTCCTTGAGGACCATGTCCCGGCTCACCGTGCCCCGCATCCCCATGGGATCCCAGTCGCCGGGAAAGCTGACGCCGGGCGCGTCCTTCGGCACCTTGAGATAGAGCGTGCGCTCGATCCAGGGCTCGTCGCCCAGGCGAATGGCCGGCGTCGCGAAATAGGGCGCGGCGCCCGCGAGCGAGACGAAGAATTTCCGGCCGTTGACCACGTAGCCGCCGTCCACCTTGCGGGCCGTGGTGCCGAAGCGGCGCCCGCCCATGGTCAGCGCGGTGTCGGTTTGCCCCTGCTCGACCGGCTCACTATGCGGCTGGCCGTAGAAGACGCCGTCCTGGACCACTTCCCGGAACTTCTCGGCGCGGAGCTTCTCGTGACGCTCCCGGATCCGCTCGGGCATGGGCATGGTGTCGGCGATGACGCCCATCATCAGCATGGTCAGGCAGTGCATGTTGAAGGTCAGCGCCGTCGAGGCATTGCCCTGGGCGATCTGCTCGGCCACCAGGCAATAGGTCTCGTAGGACGCGCCCGAGCCCGCCGAAACGCTCGGGCACACAGAGGCCGAGGAGGCCCGCCGCGCGCGAGATCCGCGTAGTCGTCGAAGGGGAAGGACGCCTCGCGGTCGTGCCGGTCGGCGCGGGGCGCGAAACGCTCCCGGGCCAGCCCCCGGGCGAGCGCGATGAGCTCCTGCTGGCGGGGAGAGGGATGTACGTCCACGCGACCCGATACCATCCCGGCCGCGGCCGTGTCAAGGCGCTCGCGGCGAGGCGACGTCGCGACGGCGATCAATCGTCCAGGGGAATCTCTCCGAGGCCGATGCGGATGGCCTCCACGTCCAGCTCCTGCTCCAGCCTGTGCAGGACCTCGTCGCTCACGACGCCCGCGTCGCGGAGCGCGATCAGCGCCCGGCGCTCGGCGCTCAGGGTCTCGTGTCGCAGCCCGGCGGTAGGCGGCGCGACCGACGGCGTTGCCATCGTCCATGGAAAGAGAAGAAGCGCGCTGAAGCCGCTGCCCGTAGAGAGCCCGGAGGCGGTCGACATCCTCCCGGCGCGACCGCGTGTCGCCGCGCCAGCTTCTCCAGCCGCGTCAGCGCGGCCCGCGCCGCCGCTTCGCGCGCCCAGGCTTCCTCCAGATCAAGCGTCTCGTCCTCGGCCAGCCGCAGCCGGCGGATGAGCGGGGTCAGGGTCAAGCCCTGCAGCACCAGGGTCGAGAGAATCACCGCGAAGGTGAAGAGGATGATCTCGTCGCGGAAGGGGAAGGGCGCGCCGCCCGCGATCGTCAGCGGGAGCGCGAGGGCGGCCGCCAGCGAGACGACGCCGCGCATCCCGATCCACGAGACGAGCAGGATATGCGACCACGGGGGAATGGGATCGCGGCGCCGCAATGCGGGAATCAGGAGCCGCGGGATCACCGTGATGAGCGGCACCCAGATCAGCCGGACCCCGATGGCAGCGGCGCTGACGAGGGCGCCCTGCCAGAGCAAGGTGCGCGGCGAGCCCGGCAGCCCTGCCTCGCGGATCGCGCCGAGCTGAAGCCCGATGAGGATGAAGATGAGCCCGTTGAGAACGAACATGAGCAAGTCCCAGACCGCCCGCGCCTGCACGCGAGTGATGGGCGAGATCTGCGCGCTGAACCCCTGCCGGACATAGAGCCCGCCCGCCACGCAGGCGAGCACCGCCGAGGTATGAAATCGCTCGGCCAGGATCCAGGCTACGTAGGGGGCCAGGAGCGTGATCGCGATCTGGGGCAGGCTCTCGCCGACCAATCGCACCGCGCGGGCCCCGAGAAAGCCCACCCCGAGGCCGATGATGGTCCCCCCCACCGCGGCGAGGACGAACTGCCACACGGTGTCCGTGGCGAGGAAGCCGCCCGTCACCGCCGCGGCGATCGCCACGCGGTAGAGGATCAGCGCCGAGGCGTCGTTGACCAGACTCTCGCCCTCGAGAATGGTGACGAGTCGATAGGGGATGCGAAGCTTCCGGGCGATGCTGGTGGCGGCCACCGCGTCCGGCGGAGAAACGATGGCGCCCAGGGCGAAGGCGACGGGCCAGCTCATGCCGGGGACGACGGCCCGCGCCACCGCCGCCACCGCCGCGGTGGTGACCACGACCAGCCCCACCGCGAGAAAGGTGATGGGGCGGAGGTTGAGGCGGAAATCGCGGAGTGACGTGAAGTAGGCGGCCGACCACAGGATGGGCGGCAGGAAGATCAAGAACACGACTTCCGGGTCGAGCCGCACGACGGGAATCCTGGGGATGAAGCTGAGCGCGAGCCCGCCCAGCACGAGGAAGATCGGATACGGAATCAGGATGCGGCGGGCGAGCGCGGTGAGGACCAGAACCGCGACCAGCAGCAGGATGACCGTATCGAGGTGGTAGGGACCCTCCACCGGGCCAGTATAGTGGACCCCTGCCGCTGAACGGACCGCGGGGCAGGCGGTCCCGGCCGGGTGCCTGCCCCGTGTCGGTGCGAACCCCTGACCCCAAGACTGCCAGAGCAACTGGAGGATCGTAAGCCCGGTGAGATAAGGCGTGCGAGTCGGTAGAACGCGGTAAGGATTACCCACCGAGTGGTTGCCAGAGGAGCCGCGAATAACGGGCGGCTCCGACCCTGCGAGCCCATACTTCTTGTCAGGTGCAGCCTTGGGGAACGGTCGCAGCCTCTCGCGTGTCTTAGTGAATGGGGAGGATTCTATGGTGTCCCGGCGCTCGGTCCTGACGCTTCTCCTGGGTCCACTTGGCCTGGGCCTCCTGGCCGGCCCGGCTTGGGCCCAGAGCATCACGCCGACCAACGCCTACAAATACTTCCGCGTCGAGGCCCAGAGCGGCCCCGGCCGGGATGGCCAGCCTACCGTGTGGGGCTACATCCACAACGAGCGGGGCCTGGGCAATGCGCGCGTGCGGATCCTGGTCGAGACGCTCGATGACTCGGGCAAGGCCATTGCCCAGGAGATCGACTACGTAGACAGCGAGGTCATCCTCTTCGGCCGCGGCTACTTCGAGGTGCGTCCGAAGACGCCGGGCCCGGGCTATCGGGTCACTGTCCACTCGGGCGACTGGACCCGCGGCACCTAGCCCGAGCCCGGATCACATGCGCCCCGTCACCCGTCGGAGCCTCCTGGGCCTGTTCCCGGTCGCGCTACTCGCCTGCTGGGCCGGTCCCGCTCGCGCCCAGAGCGTCACCGCCGAGACCGCCCCGAAGTTCTTCCGCGTGGAGTCCCAGCCCGGTACCGACGCCAAGGGGCGCGCCATCGTCTGGGGCTATGTCTATCTCCACAACAAGGGTCTGGGCAGCGCCCGCGTGCGTCTCCTGCTCGAGACCCTCGATGCCGCGGGCACGCCCATCGCCCGCGAGATCGTGTACGTGGACAGCGAGGTGCCGCTCTACAACCGCGCCTACTTCGAGGTGCGACCCGGCACGGCCGGCCCGGCCTACCGCGTGACCGTCTACTCGGCCGACTGGGGCAAGATGGGGGGCAACTAGGCGATGACGCGCCGCTCGCTCCTGGGCGCCCTGGCGACCCTTCTCGCCGCCGGCTGCGCCACCGTCGAGCCTCCCACCCAGACCGGCCCGACCACCGTCACGACCGAGGGGTATTTCCGCGTGGACGCGACGCCGGGCACGGATCGGAAGGGGCGGCCCATCGTCTGGGGATATGTCCGCGGTGGGGGCGGGGGCCGCCCGCGGTTGCTGGTGGAGACGCTCGACGCCGCGGGCAAGCCCATCGCGCAACAGGTCGTCTTCGTGGACCAGGACTTCGCCGGCGGCCGCGTCTACTGGGAGGCGCGCCCCCAGACGCCGGGCCCGGCCTATCGTGTGACGGTGCAGGCCGTCATCTCGAACTTCAATGGCGCGCCGTAGCGAGCCCCGCGCGACCAGAGACGCGCCGGAAAGCAGCGCGGGGCCACGGATCGCGCCGTGACCCCGCGTGAAGATTTGGTGGAGCTGAGGCGTGTCGAACTTGACAAGTTGCTCGTAAATACTACAGAAGACGAGTTTCTGGAGTTGCCGTCCTCCGCTCGTGGGCGTCGTTAAGAAGGTTTCCAAGGGCGGAAGAGAATTGAGGCGGCCGATCAAGAGGGCTCTGACAGGGGGGTGTAGCGGGGGCTCATGGGGGTCCTCGGTGCGAGCACCCGCTTCCGCACCCCCTAGACACCTGCTCAACGGTATGTAAGCCCAAAGTCCAATTGTCCGCCGACACAGACTCTTTCTACGATGTCCGTCATACCGTTCAACAAGGAGGCCGTATGAAATGGAATGTCCGTCTTCAGGTTGGCATTTCGACCGCGACCCTGGCGTTGATTGCGCTGTTCCTGCCCTTGCTCTTCGCCCTGCCGGCCCTGGCAGACGAGCGCAAGGTCGAGGACTATTCGGAGACGATCAAGGAGTTCAAGAAGATCCCCGTCGTGGCGAAGTTCTTCGGCAATGCCCACGCCTACGCGATCTTTCCGACCATCGGCAAGGGCGGCCTCGGGATCGGCGGCTCGCACGGCAAGGGGCAGATCTATCGCGGCGGCAAGGTGATCGGGTTCAGCTCGACGAGCGACGTCTCGGTCGGACTCCAGGCGGGCGGGCAGGCCTACAGCCAGGTCGTCTTCTTCCAGAACGCCGAGGCCTTGAAGAGGTTCACCACCGGCGAGTTCGCGTTCGGCGCCTCCGCCTCGGCCATTGCCGTGCAGTCCACGGCCGGCGCGAGCGCCAGCACCGAAGGGACCGGCGCCGGCGCCAGTGCCTCCAAGACCGCCGACAAGAAGACCGCCAACGCGAACTACCAGGACGGGGTCGCGGTCTTCACGATGGCCAAGGGCGGCCTGATGTACGCCGCCACGATTGCAGGGCAGAAGTACAAGTACGAACCGGTCAAGTAGCCGGAGGCCTCGACCCGGCCAGGAAATCAGGGTTGAAAAGACCACGAGGCAGGCGGTCTCTGCTGGCACCGCCTGCCTCGTGTCGGTGAATCTGGAGATTTGGTGGAGCTGAGGGGGCTCGAACCCCTGACCCCAAGACTGCCAGAGCGAGCGGAAGATCATAAGTTACGGAAAGATAAGAAGCGCCCCTCGGCAAAACGCAGCAAGAAGTAGCACCGGACGCCACCCCGGCGACACCAGAAATTCTCTCCGAACGCTCGCTCCTCTGCGCGCGTCATTCACGACACGAGCGCCGTCTCCCGACGCCAGACCAGCCTATGTCGCCCTCCGGAGCGCATCGGATCACTCAAGATCACACATGAGCCGGGCCGGGGGTCTGTCGGCCGGCGTGGCCTGCTCGGTGTAGCAAGCCTTCGCGGGGCCTGGTTGTGAGAGAGGGATCCGCCGACCGGGCATGCCCGGCGGACAACCTCCCTCATGCGGATAAGACACCATGCGCCCGCGGCGTCGGCGTTACGGCGGGAGGGGCCTGGAGTTGTGACATAACGAAGGCCCCGTCGTTCGAGTCTTGAGGGATCCCTTACACCAATCCGATGAATCGCCGTCTCCCCACGTCGGTTCGGCGATCCTTGACCCCCAGACAGTCTCCGGATAAGGTCGGTCCACTCGGCCCAACGAAGGAAGACGGCCCGGCTCCCCAAATGGGAGGTCCCCCGGCATGAATTGTCCCCGATGCCAGCAGGCCCGCATCTACCTGCAGTGCGGCCAAGGAGTGGCCGCTGGCATGGGGGATGTTCAGGCGACGCGTTGCTCAGGGACAAGTAAAGGAGTATCTGCATGAGGCACAAGCGCGGTGACCCAATTGGTCGACGGGCGTTCATCCGCGAGATGACCGTTGGGGGCGCAGCGGGCCTCCTCGGACTCCGACCTGAGTCGGCCGCCGCCGAGCCACCGCCGGAGACCACGAGGCTCCGGGTGCATCACAGTCTGAGCCTCTGTCAGGCCCCTCAATATGTCGCGGAAGATCTGTTGCGAGGCGAGGGCTTCACCGAGGTGCAGTACGTGCCTCACGGGCCAAAGGGGTTCTACGAGACGCTCGGCTCCGGCGAGGCCGACATCGGCGGCGATTTCGCAACGCAGATCATCATTCAACTGGACAAAGGGACACCGATCGTGGTCCTGGGAGGGATCCACGTCGGCTGCTTCGAGCTGTTCGGCACCGAGCGGGTCCGGACGATCCGCGACCTGAAAGGAAAGACCGTCGGCGTGCGCGGACTGGATACGCCCCCGCACATCTTTCTTTCCACCATGGCGGCCTACGTCGGCTTGGATCCTCGCCGGGACATCACCTGGGTCACGCATCCGTCGGACGAGTCGATGCGACTCCTGGGCCGGGGAGAGATCGATGCGTTCATCGGGTTCCCTCCGGAACCACAAGAACTCCGCGCGAAGGGCATCGGCCACGTTGTGGTCAACAGCGCCGTGGACCGGCCGTGGTCTCAGTATTTCTGTTGCATGTCCGTCGCCAATCGGGACTTCGCCCGAAAGTATCCGGTGGCCACGAAGCGGGCACTCCGCGCGATCCTGAAGGCAACGGACATCTGTGCCCTCGAGCCGGATCGGGCTGCGAAGGCCCTCACGGCCCAGGGCATGGCGAAGCGCTACGACTACGCACTCCAGACCATGAAGGACGTCCCCTACACCAAGTGGCGGAACTACGACCCCGAAGACACGATCCGCTTCTACGCCCTGCGCCTGCACGAGGCCGGGATGATCAAGTCGAGCCCGCAGAAGATCATCGCCCAGGGCACCGACTGGCGGTCCCTCAAGGAGTTGAAGAAGGAGCTCAAGGGATGATTAGACGACGCGCGCTCCTGAAAGGCGCCATGGCGGCAGGCACCGGAGCGCTGTTCACGACATCCCGCGCGCGAGCCGCAGCGGAGGCGCCCCCTGAGACGACGAGACTTCGCCTCTTCAAGTTCCCGGGACTCTGCCTCGCGCCTCAGTACATCGCGGAGGATCTCCTGCAAGCCGAGGGGTTCACGGACGTGCAGTATCTCGACTTCCCGGAGGGTGCTGTCGGCGTCTTCGATCGAGTGGCATCGTCAGCCGTGGACTTCACCCAGTGGTACGGCGTGCCATTCATCGAAGAGATTGACAAGGGACGCCCCATCGTCTTTCTGGCCGGGGTCCACATCGGCTGTACCGAGCTGTTCGCGACGGAACGGATCCGTACGATCCGTGACCTCAAAGGGAAGACCCTCGCGGTGGCGGTCGGAAGTCCAGCGCAGTCGATCCTGGCCGCGATGTTGGCCTACGTGGGCCTCGATCACCGCAAGGACCTGACTTTCACGACGCATTCTCCCGCCGAGTCGGTTCGACTCCTCGCCGAGGCCAAGATCGACGCGTTCCTGGCGACTCCTCCATGGGGCCGCAGGAGCTTCGAGCGAAGAAGAATCGGCCACGAGATCGTGAATAGCGCTGTTGACCGTCCCTGGTCGCAGTACTTCTGCTGCATGGTCGGTGGGCAACAAGGATTTCGTCCGCAAGCATCCCGTGGCGACCAAGCGAGCGTTGCGCGCCATCCTCGAAGGCCGCCAAGCTCTGTGCGATGGAGCCGGAGCGGGTCGCCCGCCCCCTCGTCGACGGAGACATCGCGCAGAGCTACGAGTACGCGCTCCAGACGATGAAGGATCTGCCCTACGACCGGTGGCGCGAGTACGATCCGGAGGACACCGTGCGCTTCTAGTCGTTGCGCCTGCACGAGGCCGGCATGATCAAGGGCACGCCGCAAGAAGATCATCGCCAAGGCACGGACTGGCGATACTTCAACGAGCTGAAGAAGGAGCTGAAGGGATGATGCCGACGCGAGTTCCTCCGGGCCTCGTCGCGAGCGGCCGCCGCCGGGGCGGCCTGGCCGGCGAGGTCCAGGACGGACCGAGGCCGAGGGACCGCCGGAGACGACCCGGCTCGCGGCTCCCCCAGATTGCGAGCATGTGCCGGAGCCGCAGTAGCTCGCGGGGGATCTCTGCGCGCCGAGGGCTTCACCGACGTCCAGTACATGAAGATGGACGGCACCCCGCGTCGATCGCGACGCGCTCGCGTCGGGCGAGGCGAACATCGACGTCCACTTCGCCGCACCGCTGATCCTGCGGCTCGAGGCCGGTGACCCGGTCGTGGTCCTGGGCGGCGAGCATGCCGGCTGCTACGAGCTGTTCGCGCCGAGCGCGTCCGGACCCTGCGCGACCTCAAGGGGCAAGACGGTCGGCATCCCGGAGCTCGAGGCGGCCGGAGCACATCTTTCTCGCGAGCATGCTCGCCTACGTCGGCCTCGACCCGCGAAAGGACATCATGGGTGAAGCACGCCGCCGAGCGATCGATCGCGCCTGCTCGCGCGAGGGAAAGATCGACGCGTTCATGGGCTTCCCCCCCGAGCCCCAGGAGCTGCGCGCGCGGAAGATCGGGCACGTGGTCGTCGACAGCGCCGTGGACCGTCCGTGGTCGCAGTACTTCTGCTGCATGGTCGTGGCCAACCGGGAGTTCGTGCGAAAGCATCCCGTGGCGACCAAGCGCGCGCTGCGAGCCATCCTGAAGGCCACCGAGGTCTGCGCGGCGGAGCCGGAGCGCGCGGCGCGCTACTCGTCGACAGCGGCACGGACGCAGGGCTACGATGATGCGCGCAGGCGATCAAGGAGCTCCCCTACGACCGGTGGCGCGACGTTCGACCCCGAGGACACCGTGCGCTTCTAGGCGCTGCGCCTCAACGAGGCGGGCATGATCAAGATCGACCCCCAGAAGATCATCGCCCAGGGCACCGACTGGCGCTTCCTGAACGAGCTGAAGAAGGAGCTGAAGGGATGATCGGCGCGACGGCGTTCCTCACGGGCATCTGCGCGGCCGGGCCGTCGCTCGCGTCGGGCTCGGCGCGCGGCCCGGCCGCGGGGCCGAGCCGCCGCCGGAGACCACGCGGCTCCGGACTACGATCCGAACCCAGGCATCGTGCTGGGCGCCGCAGTACGTCGCGGAAGCCCTGCTGAGAGCCGAGGGGTTCACCGACGTCAGTACAGTCCAGACCTGGCGAGGGACGTCCGGCTCCGGTCGCAGGACTCGCGTCGGACGCCACGGACCTCGAGCATGACGTTCGTGGACCGAACCTCATCCCGCGATCGACGCCGGCGACCCGGTCGTCATCCTGGCCGGGATCCACGTCGGCTGCTTCGAGCTGTTCGGCGGTGAACGGATCCGGACGATCCGTGACCTGAAGGGGAAGACCGTCGCGGTGAGCGAGCGTCGGCGGTTCGGACCACACGTTCCTCGCGAGCATGCTGGCGTACGTCGGGCTGGACCCGCGCAAGGACATCCACTGGGTCGACCCAGCCCGCGGCCGAGTCGCTCAAGCGCTTCGCGAACGGCAAGATCGACGTGTTCATCGGCTTCCCCCCGCGGCCGCAGGAGCTGCGCGCCAGGAAGATCGGGCCGCGTCGTCGTCAACAGCGCGACGGACCGGCCCTGGTCCCAGTACTTCTGCTGCCTGCTCGCCGGCAAACCGGGAGTTCGTGCGGAAGCATCCGGTGGCGACCAAGCGCGCGCTGCGCGCGATCCTGAAGGCCGCGGACGTCTGTGCGCGCGGAGCCCGAGCGCGCGGCGCGCATGGTGGTCGAGCAGGGCGTCGCCCAGCGACTACGAGCTCGCGCTCCAGATGATGAAGGACGCTGCCCTACGGCCGGTGGCGCGAGTACGACCCCGAGGACACGCATCCGGTTCTATGCGCTGCGCCTGCACGAGGCGGGGATGATCAAGAGCGAGCCCGCAGAAGATCATCGCCCAGGGCACCGACTGGCGGTTCCTGAACGAGCTGAAGAAGGAGCTGAAGGGATGATCCGGCGGCGCGATCTTCCTCGCACGGCATCCGGCGCCGGGGCCGCCGCGCTCCTCGGGCTGCGCGCCGCCCCGCCGGCGGCCGAGCCGCCGCCGGAGACGACGCGGCTCCGGCTCATCGGAGCCGCCGACCATGTGCTGGGCGCCCCAGTACGTGGCCGAGGACCTGCTGAAGGCCGAGGGGTTCACGGACGTCGAGTACGTCGACGATGCCAGATCGGGGCGCCCGGTCTCCACGGCGCTGACCGCCGGAGACGGCCGACCTCAGCATGAACTTCGTCGGGCCCAATCTCATCGCGCGTCGACCGCGGCGATCCGTCGTCTTCCTGGCCGGCATCCACGTCGGCTGCTTCGAGCTGTTCGGCGGACCGTGCCGGACGATCAGCGACCTCAAGGGCAAGACCGTCGCGGTGACGGTCGCTGAACGGCGCCGCACACATCTTCCTCGCGAGCATCGTGGCCCACGTCGGGCTCGATCCCGCGCAAGGACATCCAGTGGGTCGACCCAGCCGGCCGACGAGGCGGCCGAAGCTCTTCGTCGACGGCAAGATCGACGCGTACCTCGGCTTTCCGCCGCGGCCGCAGGAGCTGCGCGCCCGGAAGATCGGGCGGGTCATCGTCAACAGCGCGTCGACCGGCCCTGGTCGCAGTATTTCTGCTGCCTGCGTCACCGGAAGCCGGGAGTTCGTGCGAAGCATCCGGTCGCGACCAAGCGCGCGCTGCGGGCGATCCTCAAGGGCGCCGACCTGTGCGCCGCCGAGCCCGAGCGCGTGGCGCGCATGCTGGTGCGACCGGAAGTACACGGCGCGCTACGACTATCTCGTCCAGGTGCTCAAGGAGCTGCCGTACGGCAAGTGGCGCGAGTACGATCCCGAGGACACGATCCGGTTCTACGCCCTGCGCCTGCACGAGGCGGGCATGGTCAAGTCGAGCCCGCAGAAGCTGATCGCACAAGCGAGCGACTGGCGCATCTTGACCGAGCTGAAGAAGGAGCTGAGGGGATGAGCAGCCGACGGAATTTTCTGCGGGGAGTGACGGCCGCCGCCACGGCGGGCCTGGTCGGCCCGCGCCCGCACGCGGCGGGCGCCGAGCCGCCGCTCGAGACGAAGCGGATCCGGATCGCCCAGGTGCCGGCCATCTGCATGGCCGCCCAGTACGTCGCCGAGGAGCTGCTGCGCGGCGAAGGGTTCACCGACGTGCAGTACGTCCAGATCGAGCTGCCCAAGATCGTCAAGGCCATCTCGGCCGGCGAGATCGACCTCAGCGCCGACACCGCACCGTCGATCATCATCGAGCAGGACGCCGGGGCGCCGCTCGTGGCGCTCGCCGGAATCCACGTGGGTTGCTTCGAGCTGATCGGGACCGATCGCGTGCGCCGGATCCCGGATCTGAAAGGCAAGGTCGTGGCGGTGGCGGATCCGGGCCGCCAGGGGTTCGTGGCCAGCATGGCGATCCAGGTCGGTCTCGATCCGCGCAAGGACATCAAGTGGGTGACGAAGTCGGGCGAGGAAGCCATCCGGCTGCTCGCCGAGGGCAAGATCGACGCCTACCTGGGTTTTCCGCCGGAGCCGCAGGAGATGCGGGCCAAGAAGATCGGCCATGTCATCGTCAGCACGGCCACGGACAAGCCGTGGTCGCAGTACTTCTGCTGCATGGCCTTCAGCAACCGCGAGTTCGTGCGGAGCAAGCCCGTCGCCACCAAGCGGGCGATCCGCGCCATCCTGAAGGCGCGACCGGATCTGCGCGACCGAGCCCGAGAAGGCGGCCCGCACCATGGTCAACCGTGGATTCACGAGCTCCTACGAGTATGCCCTGCAGACCATGAAGGACATCCCGTACGGCCGGTGGCGCGAGTACAGCCCGGAGGACACGCTCCGCTTCTACGCCCTGCGGCTGCACGAGGCGGGCATGATCAAGACGAGCCCGCAGAAGATCCTCCAGGGCACGGACTGGCGTTTTCTGAACGAGCTCAAGAAGGAGCTCAAGGGGTAGCGTGATCCGGCGAACGATCCTGCTCGGGGCCCTGCGCCGCCCTCGTGTCAGGCCCGGCCGCACGCCACCCCCCGGCGCGAGGCGCTGCCCACGATCGGCGCGGCCGCGCCCTTCACGCTCACCGCCCAGGACGAGCGGCGGATCTCGCTCGCCGACCTCCGCGGCAAGGTGGTCGTGCTGACGTTCATCTACACGACCTGCACGGACACCTGCCCGCTCCTCACCGGCAAGCTCGTCTCCGCTGCAGCCGCGGCTCGGCGCGGACTTCGGGCGGCGCGTCTTCTTCGTCGCCGTCACCGTCGATCCCGAGCGCGACACGCCCGAGCGCCTGAAGGGCTACGGCCTCGCGCACGGGGCCCGGTTCGACGGCTGGGCCTTCCTCACCGGCGCGCCCGACGAGATCCGCGACGGTCGTCCCGGCGCTACGGCGTCTACGCGAAGAAGACGGCGCGGGGCGACGTCGATCACACGTTCCTCACCTCCGTGATCGACCCGCCAGGGCATGCTGCGCGTGCAGTACATGGGCGTCCGCTTCGATCCCACGAGCTCTACGACGACGTCCGGGCGCTGCTCGGCGAGGCGGCCCCGCGATGAGGCAATGGCTCATCGATCGCGTCGCCCGCATCCCCGTCCGCGTGCACGCCAAGCTGCTCGCGGCGTTCCTCGTGATCGTGGCGTTGCTCGTCGTCGTCGGCGCGGTCGGGCCTCGAGGAGCTGAGCGACGTCAACGCCGCGCCGAGGACCTCGTGAAGCTCCAGCGCAAGATCGCCGCGTACCGGCAGCTCCAGCACGACACCACAGCCCAGCTCTACAGCGTCGCCTCGGCGCTGCTCGTGCCCGAGGAGCGGACGCTCGAGGCGACGCTGCGCCAGCTCAACCAGTTCGGCTACGACCTCGACCGCCTGCAGTTCGTGGCCAAGGACGAGGTCGAGCTGCTCGGCCAGGTACGCGAGGACTACGAGAAGTTCATCGGCGTGGTGACGCGGGTCATCGAGCTCATCCGCGGCGGCCGGGGCGCCGAGGGGCGGGAGCTGCAGCTCAAGCAGGCGGGGCCGCTCGCCGATCGCCTGGAGCGCCTCACCAACGAGCTCGTCAACAAGGCCGAGGCCGACATGGTGGCCAGCATCGAGGCGGGCGACGCCGCCTACGCACGCTCCCGCTGGATCGTCATCGGCTTCGTGGTCGGCAGCATCGGGCTCGCGCTGGTCCTCGGGTACGCGATCTCGTGGTCGCTGATCGATCCCGTCACGCCGGATGGACGCGCGGCTGCGCGAGATCGCCGCCGGCGATTTCTCCCGGCACGTGACGGTCGCGAACCGCGACGAGCTGGGGACGCTGGCCGCCAACCTCAACCGCATGAGCGACGAGCTCGGCCGGCTCTACGACCAGCTCGAGGCCGCCAACCGCCACAAGTCGGAGTTCCTCGCC
Organism: uncultured Candidatus Rokubacteria bacterium; assembly: GCA_963733725.1. Lineage (GTDB taxonomy): Bacteria > Methylomirabilota > Methylomirabilia > Rokubacteriales > CSP1-6 > DASRWT01. The sequence continues at coordinate 187,604 of CAVTFC010000014.1, forward strand.
AACATGTCGCACGAGCTGCGCACGCCGCTCAACGCGGTCATCGGGTTCTCGGAAGTGCTGCTGGAGCGCATGTTCGGCGAGCTGAACGACAAGCAGGCGCAGTACGTCGGCGATCATCCTCGGCTCGGGACGCCATCTGCTCTCCCTCATCAACGACATCCTCGACCTCTCCAAGATCGAGGCCGGGCGCATGGAGCTCGAGCTGACCGCGTTCGACGTCCCGGCGGCCCTCGACAACACGCTCACGCTCGTGCGCGAGCGCGCCGACCCGCCACGGCCATGGCGCTGGCCGTCGAGGTCGAGCCCGGCATCGGAGACGTTCGTGGGCGACGAGCGCAAGATCAAGCAGATCCTCCTGAACCTGCTCTCCAACGCGGTGAAGTTCACGCCCGACGGCGGGCGCGTCGGCGTGCGGCGCGGGCCGCATCGACGGGGGCGTCGAGATCGCGGTGAGCGACACGGGCGTCGGCATCGCGCCCGAGGACCAGGCGCTGATCTTCGAGGAGTTCCGTCAGGTCGGCAGCGACTACGTGCGCAAGCGGAGGGCACGGGCCTCGGGCTGGCGCTCACCCGCCGGTTCGTCGAGCTGCACGGCGGCGCATCTGCGGTGGAGAGCGAGCCGGGCAAGGGCTCGACGTTCACCTTCACGTTGCCGGAGAAGCCATGGCCGGACGAGCTGATCCTCATCATCGAGGACAACGAGAAACAACCGGCAGGCTCGTCCGCGACGTCCTGCAGATCGAGGGCTACCAGACGCTGGAGACCGACAGCGGCGAGGAGGGTCTCGCGCATGGCCGCGCGAGCAGCGCCCGGCGCTGATCCTGATGGACATCCAGCTGCCCGGCATGAACGGGATCGACGCGCTCGGGCGCTGCGCGCCGACCCGGCGACGCGCGCCATCCCGGTCATCGCGGTGACCGCCTCGGCGATGACCCAGGACCGCCAGAAGATCATGGCCGCGGGCTTCGACGGCTACCAGACCAAGCCGATCAACGTGAAGGAGTTCCTGGCAGGCTGCGTCCGCGGACGCATGCTGGAGCGCGTCGCGATGAGTGACCGACCGCCACGATCCTCGTGGTCGACGACACGCCGCTGAACGTCAAGCTCCTGGCCGATCTGCTGGCGCCACAGGGCTACGAGGTTGTCACCGCCGCCATCCGGCGCGCGAGGCGCTGGCGAAGGTCGCGAAGCGACCGCCCGATCTGGTCCTGCTCGACGTGGTGATGCCGGGGATGAACGGCTACGAGGTCTGCCAGCAGATCCGCGCCGACCCGGCCACCCCATGCTGCCGGTGGTGATGGTGACGGCGCTCGACCCGGCGGAGGAGCGCATCAAGGGGCTGGAGGCCGGCGCCGACGACTTCCTCACCAAGCCGATCAACCAGCCGGAGCTGCTCGCGCGCGTGCGGTCGCTGCTGCGCATCAAGCACTCCACGACACGTCGAGCTCAGGCGCGGAGCTCGCGGACTGAACCGGACCTCGAGCGGCGCGTGCAGGAGCAGGTGGCCGCAGCTCGAGCGGCTCAGCCGGCTGAAGCGCTTTTTCTCGCCGCAGCTCGCCGAGACCATCGTCGCCGGCGGCGCCGAGATCCGCTGAAGAGCCACCGCCGCGAGATCACCGTCGTGTTCCTCGACCTGCGCGGCTTCACCGCCTTCGCCGAGACGGCCGAGCCGGAGGAGGTGATGGGCGTGCTGCGCGAGTTCCACGCCGCGATCGGCAAGCTGATCCTAGCGCACGAGGGCACGCTGGAGCGCTTCACCGGCGACGGCATGATGATTTTCTTCAACGATCCGGTGCCGGTGCCCGACCCGGCCGAGCGCGCCGTGCGCATGGCGCTGGCGATGCGCGACCGCGTCGGCGGAGCTGACGGCGAAGTGGCGCAAGCGCGGCCACGAGCTCGAGCTTCGGCGTCGGCATCGCGCAGGGCTACGCCACGCATCGGCGCGATCGGCTTCGAGGGCCGCTAGGACTACGGGGCGATCGGCACCGTGACCAATCTCGCCGCGCGCCTCTGCGGGGAGGCCAAGCCAGGGCGAGATTCTAATCTCGCAGCGGCTGATGAGCACTCTCGAGACGCTGATCGAGACGAAGGCTGTCGGCGAGTTGACCTTGAAAGGGTTCGCGAAGCCGGTGACCGCGTTCAACGTCGTCGGACTCACCCTTTTGAGGGCGTGACGGAAGCCGGCCGGACGTGGACGTCCGCGGAGGTGTATAGCCATCGATAGCGGAAGGTTCCATGAGTGGATCATCCGCCTCGCTCGCTACGGAGGTTGGCTTGCCGAGGCACCAACTTGCCTACGCCCCTGCTCGTGGAGATGTTCGCACCGGAGACGGCGTTAAAACCGACGAAGAGGACTTCTCTCTCGTCGATCTGCCGCCGAAGCGTACGGTTGGCGGTATTAGGCGAAAGCAAACCAGCCTGAAGCCCCCGCGTAGTGGATTGATGAATCGCCAGCTAAGTTGTGCTTAGAACTCATTGTTCTGAGAACTACTGGCGCCTCGCTTGTAGAGCAATTTCACCTTGACCACGGTTCCACATTCCGGCGACGGGCTGCGGGAATCGCGAACGTAGCGGTCAGCCTATGACGCCGCCGGCCACGAGCAGCACGCCAGCGGCGATGAGTACCACGCCCGCGAGACGGCCCACCAAGTCGCCGCGCGGCACGACCTTCTCAACGAGAAGGGCGACCGCGATGACGGCGACCCAAAGAAGATTCATGACGGCAGCCACGAACAGGAGCGCCATGAGAGCAAAACGCAACCGAGGCAATAGAGGCCGTGGCGCAAGCCCATCACAAACGCCTCTGCGCGGCCCTCGCGCCAGCCGGTCATGAGGAAGGATAACGGTGAGCGACAGGCGGCGAGCACGCGCGCTTGAGCGGCGTCCACTGGAACATGCCGGCAGCGACCAGCAGACCGCCGGCGAGCAGCGGGCTCGTGGCCGCCATCGCCGGCGACAGGAGAGCGGCGGCGTGAAGACCAGCTTGCCGAGCGCCGCGACAACGCTGTAGATCATCCAGACCACGAGGTAGCCGAGGATGAAGATCGCTGTCGGCACCGCCGGGCGACCTTCCGCTGTGCGGCGCCGGTGGATGGCCGAGAACATGAGAATCATCGGCGCAGCGGCGGGCGTCATCATGGCGATCATCATCACTGTCCACATCACGACGAGCACGCCTCCCTCTACCCAGCTCCAGGAATCATCAGGGCATGGCCATAGCCATGCCCGGCATTCGGCACGTCGGGCATCGCCATGTCCTAACATCCCGCGGAGGCCTGATGAAGGAGATAGAGCCAGGCCGGCGACGTGATCGACGGCCAGCGCCCGTACTCAGACGATCCCACGATCGCGGCGGAGCAGCATTCGAGCGCCCGGCGTCGCTCCATCGGGACGAGGCGGAATGCGCCGGCAGCGTCAGGCCACTTTGATTAGTCGCTACCGGAGTAGATGAACTCGTCTGTTTGAACTGAATCGGAGAGGCCGGCTGCCGCCCAGGCGAGCGGAACGATACAGTGGTGCCTCGCCTCGCCCTTCTTCAGATATCTCAGAGCTGGTGGGTAGGTCTCACGTTTGACGATGTGGCTCCTGGCCATTCTGCCACCGGTTCAGTTTGCCGCAGCTTCGCTGCCCTTGCTCACACCACCTGGTCCGCATGCGGACGCGCGCTCTCGCGTCCTATGCTCGATGGCGATCTTCGCCTTCATGAGACCTGCGACCCTGGAAGGTGGTGGTCCAAGAGTTTCCCCACGGCAGTCCGCCGAGTTGGCCGTGTGTGAAGATCTGGGACAGTAGCACCTCTCAGACTGCTTGTCGGTGGTGGGGCTCGACGATCAAAGCCGCCTTGCCGTTGCCTCGTGGATGGCCTTGGGCCAGAGGAGACTTCCCCCTCTGCCTTCATGCTCCGGCGAGGTCAGTGTCGCCCCGCAACGCCCCTTCGTCACCGAGAAGCCCTACGAGCAGCGCGGCAGTTGCCGTCCTTGAGTTCGGGAAGCCGCCGAAGTCTGCAGCCACAGCCGAAGTCGGAGTTGCAGAATTCGTACCCTTGGCCGCTCATCTGCCAACGGGCTTTCGTCGCAGTCGCCATGGGCACCTCCGTGAACAGTCGAGGACGCGAGTGCCAACAATCTACTCTGTTGCCATCGCGTGTCAAAGGATTCTTCTGGAAGGACGTCCTGCGTCATTTCCACACTCAGGAAGGTATGAAAGTAGTGGGCCTGCGGCGGACGCCCGCATCGACGCTTCCAGAGGCCGGCCCCGCCATCTCGCGTGCTGGGCGAGGTGCCCAGGAGGCGGCAGCATATGACGGAAATGTGCGTCGGGCGGGGCTGGAAGGCCCGGGCGGCGTACGGCTTCGATGAAAGTGGCCGTTTCCCCGCGCCGTGACCCTCAGCGAGGTGGACGCTCTTCTGCAGCTTCTGCGGCCACCAATTCGCCATCCCCATCTGGCGGGATGCTATCGCCGCCTGACCGCCTGAGCTATTTTGGATTGGGGTTAACTACGGATACACCGAGGATGCGGCGCCTTCGGCCGATCGGCAGGAAAGCGCAACGAAAGATCAGACGTAGGCGGTCACCGGGCGTGGCGTCCGGCGCGGCGGCCTTCGAGCGCCTGAAACCATGCGGGCATAGGACGGGCGGAGATGGGGCCAGTCCAGCGGCATGGCTCTTGCCCACCACGGCTACGTGCGAGGAATCGAGAGAGCGAGCTGTTGACGATCCGGCTGCGATCAACGGGCCAAGGCAACGTGGTTGACCGCGTCGCTCTCCAGGTGACGCTCGACCCTTACCTGTCGCTCGCCGCCCTTGCGAGATACGGGGGCTTCAGCGTCCGGAAGCTCAGGGCCCATCTCTAACGACGTGACCCACCGATTGCCCTGCTATCGGGTGGGCGGGAAGATTCTCGTCCGGCGGTCGGAGTTCGACGGGTGGATGGCGGCGTTCCGGCAGCGCGGCGTCGTGATGTCGATCGGCTCGTTGCCGATGTGCTGCGTGAGGTGCAGGGGCATGCCGGTTCGCCCGCGACTTCGCTTGACAAGGTGCCGGCCGGATAGGCAAGGTCGGGGGCACCGGGGCGCCGGTACCGTGCCCCGCAGTTGGGCCTTCTGACCTGCCGCGGAGAGATCGTCATCGTCACCAGCAACGTGCGACTTGAAGCGTCAGGGGTTTCCTGCCGATGGGCGTGAAGGTCCGGTACGGCCGCGGCGCTTGGTGGGTCGTCGTCCACCACGGCGGTACGCGGAAAGTGAAGCGCGTGGGCGTCAGCAAGGCTACCGCCGAGCTGATCGCCGCGAAGGTGCAGGTGGCGCTCGCGGAGGGCCGGTTGCCGTTCCCGGAGCCACCGGGCCCCGCGACGATGCCTTCCCTGCCGACGTTCCGCCAGGCGGCCGAGCAGTGGCTCGCGACCTACCCGGCGCTCGCGGGGCTCCGTAGAGCACGCGTCGAAGGGTACGAGCGGGCGCTCAAGCTCTACGCGTATCCGAGGTTCGGGGACAAGTTCTTCATCGAGGTGAGCCGCGAAGATATCCGCCAGCTCGTCGCCGAGATGGTGACGGCCGGTCGGAGCCGCGATCTCATCCGAAATGTGGTGGCGCCGATCCGGGGAACATTCAACGAGGCGATCGAGGCCGGCCTCCGGCTGCCGAACCCCGCCGCGCGCATCGGGCGATACCTCCGGGACCGAGACGACCTCCGGCGGCGAATCGACCCGCTGACGGCCGAGGAAGAGGCCTGGTTCCTCGCAACGGCGCGGAACCACTACCCGCGGCACTACCCGATGTTTCTCTGCGCCCTGCGGACCGGGCTCCGTCTCGGCGAGTTCCGCGGCCTCCAGTGGGGCGACCTCGACTACCAGGACCGCTTCATCGAGGTGCGCCGGAGCCTCGAGGACGGCGGGCGGATCGAGCGACCGAAGAGCGGGAAGATCCGGCGCGTGGACATCTCCCTGGGCCTGGCGGAGGACGCTCGAGCGCCTCCGCGTGGCGCGCGAGAAGGAAACACTCGCCAAGGGCTGGAACCAGTCCCGGAGTGGGTCTTCTGCAACCAGGACGGGCCGCCCCATCTGGAAGTCCAACTTCGAGCGGCGCGTCTTCCACAGGCGCTCAGCAAGGCGGATCTCCGGCGGATCCGCTTCCATGATCTCCGGCACACCTTCGCCTCGCGGCTCATCCAGAACGGGGAGTCGCTAGCCTACGTGAAGGACCAGATCGGCCACCACTCGATCAAGGTGACGGTGGACATCTACGGCAAGCTGGTCCCGGGCGCGAACAAGGCGGCCGTGGACCGGCTGGAGCAGACTGCGGAGCGCCTGCGGATGGCGCAACGCCTCCGCAACCCCCGCGCAACCGGACGGCACCCCCGCGGCACCAACGAGAGTGCTGCGCAGGCGCGGGGTCACGTCGCTCCTAACCCCGCGAGATAAAATGGTGGAGCTGAGGGGGCTCGAACCCCTGACCCCAAGACTGCCAGCCTTGTGCTCTCCCAACTGAGCTACAGCCCCACTGTGGCGCCCAGGATACTTTTCGTGGCCCGTTCTGTCAAGAATGGCCGCTATTTGCGCGAGGTTGTGGGGCTGAGCGCGACTAGCGGCTCTGGCGGTCGTGCTTCTGGCGATAGATGCGCTGGCTCTGCGCGTTCTGCGCGTTCTCGATGCGACGGAACTCGCCCTTGCCGATCTTGCCGTCGGCGAGCGCGCGATCCTCCATCCGGTTCACCCGCTCCTGCCCCCGCTCGAGGCGCGCGGCCTCGCGTCGGTTGAGCTCGCCCGATTGGATGCCCTGGTCGATGCGCTGCTCCTGATTGCCCTGGCGCCGATCAATGATCTGCTCGTAGCTGTCGGCGAGTGCGGGTGCGCGGCGCCGAGGCTCAGCGCGGCCGCCGCGGCGAGGGTCAGGCTCCACGTCTTCATCGTCGGTCTCCTTGTCGTCGGGTTTATTGGTATCTCGACGATGCCGGCCGGTCAGGGAGTGAGACGACGGGGGACGGGCGGGTGTTTACAGGAGGGCCAGGAAGGGGGCTGGTGCCGGAGGCGGGAGTCGAACCCGCACGCCCTTGCGAGCACGGCGTTTTGAGCGCCGCGAGTCTGCCATTTCTCCACTCCGGCCCCGAGCCGTCATACTACCATCGGTTTCCCTGGCCCTTGACGCTCTGGCGGCTCGTGCGGGATCAAGTAGGGGGCAGCGACCGCGCGTTTTCGGGCGAGGCACGGCACGTCCCCGCCGTCCGCGCTGGTGCGGGCGGATCAGGTGATCCCGTGATGTAACGCGTCAGCTCGGCTCGATGGGCATCCGCGCGATCCCCAGCCAGGCGATGGGCGCCCCCGCCTTCTCGGCCGCCTGCGCGGGCGGGAGCGCGCGATCCCAGTCGGCGGCGATGAAGCGCCGGGCCGTGACACCCGCGGCGGCGTCCGATACCAGCCAGAGCAGCGGCGGCACCATGATCTCCGGCTGGAGCATCTTGGCGCGGTCTCCCGCGTCGTCGCCCACGAGGGGAGTATTCGTCAGGCCGCCGGGGACGAGCACGTTCGCGGTGACGCCGGTGCCGGCCAGATCGGCCGCCATGATGGCGGTGGCGGATTCGGCGGCGGCCTTGCTCGAGCCGTAGAGCAGATAGCCCGCGCGCACCATGGTGCCGAGGCTGGTGGTCACGGTGATGATGCGCCCCCGCTTGGCGCGCAGCATGTGCGGCACCACTGCGCGGGCCATCAAGATCGGGCCGGTGGCGTTGACGGCGAGGAAACGGCTCCACTGATCGGGAGTCACCTCCCAGAACCGGATCGGGTTGCGTCGAGGATCCGCGCGCACCGATGCCTGGCCGATGCCGGCATTGTTGATCAGCACGTCGATCCGCCCGAACTTCTCCAGCGCGGCCGTCGCGATCCGGTCGAATGCGTCCGGCTGGGTGAGGTCGGCCGCCACGGGCAGGATCGTGCCCGCGGCGCTGCTTGCCCCGGGTCCCAGCGCCGACAGCGCGGTGGCGTTGCGATCGACGGCCACGACATCCATGCCGCTTCCGGCGAGGCCGAGCGCCATCGCCCGTCCCAATCCGCTCGCCGCGCCGGTCACGATCGCGGCCTTCCGCTCCGTTGCCATCGGTGTGTCCTCCTTGGAGTTCGCTGCGACTATTCCAGAAGTCGGGTCTGGACGCCAGAACCTCTCCGACGGGCCCGGCGGGACCTGCCGTCAACGCGGGACGCGGAACGCGGTAGAATCGGCGGCGCGAGGAGCCGGGTCCTCGTGCTGGCGCGCTCCGTCTCGAGGAGGAATCCATGGCCAAGGTTGGACGGTTCGTCGTCGATCCGCGAGCAGGCTCGTACTGTCAGATCACGCTCGACAGCGGAGAGAAGATCGTCATCAACCACGACAAGGGCGGCTTCAAGGGGGGACACCTGACCATCGAGGTCCCGAAGTTCCTCGGCCTGAGCTCCGACCGCATCTTCGCTTGCGACCTCGATAGCGAGCATGGGAAGGGCCGCGCTCACTCGGCTCACACGAGACGCCCGGCAGGGCAGTGTGGAGGCGACGCCCCTGGGAGCCTTCGTGGAGTACGTCAAGGCGTGCCGCTCGGTGGCCGAGGTCAAGACCGCGTGCGCGGCGCTGGAGACGACCCGATGACCGCGCGGCGGCGGTAGCGCAGCCTTGGGATCTCACGGGCTGCTGCTGGGGCTGGTCCTCGTCTGGCTGGCCGCGAAGATCGCGGGCGAGGGGATGGAGCGGATCGGGCAGACCGCCGTGCTCGGCGAGCTGCTGGCGGGAAGCCGAACTATCCGGTGACCAAGGTGCCGCGGAAGCCGATCCTGGCCAGTCAGATGATCGCGATCTCCGACGTCTTCGACGCCATCTGCACCGTGCGTCCGTACCACAAGGCCCGCGCGCGCGCCGTCGCGCTGGGCATCATCCGGGAGCGCGTGGGCACCTTCCATCACCCGGCGCTGGTGGCGAACTTCGTGCGCATGATCGGCGCCGAGGAGCCGGTCGTTCCCGCGCCGCCGGGGCCGTCCTAGCGGCCTTTCCCGCGGCCTTGGCCGTCGCCCTTGCCGCGCCCCTCGCCCTTGTCGTGGCCGTCGCCCTTGCTGCCGTCGCCCGCGCCCTCGCCCTTGCCGTGGCCGTCGCCCTTGCCGCGCCCCTCGCCCTTGCCGTGACCCTTGTCCCGGTCGTCGTCCGCGGTCTTCCACTGGCGCTTCTCCGACCACTCCCGTCCCCACTCGTGCCCCCATCGCGGCGGTGCATGCTTGTGCCACTGCTTCCAGTGTCCGGGGGGCGCGCGGTAGTAGCTCACGGGTACGAGGAGGACGGGCCGGGGCACGAAGATCGGCGAGACGACGATCCACGGGCCGTTGTAGCGCACGCTCACGTGCCAGCCGTTGTTCACGAAGGCCCAGTACTGGCCGTCATAGAGGAAGAGATTGGCGGGGGCGGCCGGCACGTACTGGACGGCTCGCACCTCGGGGATCACGACGAGCTGAGGCGGCGCGGGGAGATGGATGCCGATGTCGATCTGGACCTGGGCGTGGGCTGGCGCCACGAGTACGATGGCCAGCAGCGAGACGATGAAGTACATGAAGGCTCCTCCTGTCTGGCGCGGCGCGCTCATTGCGCCGTCCAGCCTCCGTCGATGACCAGCTCGCTGCCCGTCACGAAGCGTGACTCGTCGGAAGCCAGATAGAGCACGCCGTACGCGACCTCCTCGGCCTCGCCGTAGCGGCCGAGGGGGATGCGCGACGTCATGCGCGCCAGGATGGTGGGATCGGCGCGGCGCCCCTCCGTCATGGGGGTGATGATGGGCCCAGGGTGCACCGAATTGGCGCGGATGCGCTCCTTCGCGTACTGGAGCGCGGTGAGCTTGGTGAGGAGCCGCACCGCGCCCTTGGAGGCCTGGTACTGGGGGCTGCTGTCGTCCATCCCCACCAGGCCGAGCTGCGAGGAGATGTTCACGATCGACCCGCCGCCGGCCCCCCGGAGCGCGGGGATCGCGGCCTTGGTGCCGAGGAAGACGCCCTTGGCATTGACGTCCATCACGCGGTTCCAGTCCTCGACGCGGGTGTCCTCGAGCCGGCCGGCCCCGCCGATGCCGGCATTGTTGACCAGGATATCGAGCCGTCCGAAGCGGCTGCCGGCGGCCGCCACCGCGCGCGCCCAGTCGCTCTCGTTGGTGACGTCGAGGGGAACGTAGAGCGCCGGGCCGTCCGGCGCGGTGAGCTCGGCCTCGACCCGGCGCCCCTCAGCCTCGAGGAGATCACCGATCACCACCCGCGCGCCCTCGCGAGCGAAGAGCCGCGCGGTGGCGGCGCCGATTCCGCGCGCGCCCCCGCTGATCAGCGCGACTTTCCCCGCGAGCCTCATCGCCGGGCGGAGTCGGGTGCGGGACCCAGGCGGCGCGGCGCGTACGGGACCGAGCCCTTGCGGATATTGAAGAACACCAGCTCCGGCAGGCTGAAGAGCATGCCCCGCAGCCCCGCCCAGAGGGTGTCGCCCCGGTCCACTCCCACCATGAAGAGGCCGGCGGCGCTCACGCCGAACCCCGTCACGAAGTTGAGCGCGCCCAGGATGGGGCGAACGGGGAGCGCATCGTCGGTGAAGAAGAGGAAGGCCGAGTCGTCGGGATTCCGCTGATAGAGCGTGGAGGTGATGGTGTTGGATTCCCGCAGGTAAACACGGAGAGGGTTCTCCCGGCGGTACATCTGCGCGAGCCGCGCGAGGCGGTAGGACGGGAGCTCGATGGTCTCCGAGACGGCATAGGCGGATCGGACCGCTTCGTCCGCCGCCGCCGGAATGAAATTGAGCGTCCCGTCCACGTCCACATGCCCGCCGAGGCGACGGATCGACGCTTCACGCGCATCGGCGCCTGGAGGCGCTCCCGCCACCAGGGCGGCGTCGATGGTCCGGAAGATCTCCGTCACGCAGTTTCGCGTCACCACGTTGTAGCCGTAGAGCCGCCGGAGCTTGGCGTCGTGCGCCGTCTCGCGCTCCTTCGCCAGGGCGGCGGCCGCGGCGAGCGCCTCGGTCGTCGACGGCGGGGACCAGAAGCGCCGGGAAGGGGGCGCTCCGGGACGGCACACCCAGACCGAACGGCATGCGCATCGGACGCCGACCGTTGAGGGCGCCCGTGATCTCCAGCATCCGATTGCCGGCGGCTTCGAAGCCCGCGAAGGTGGCTTCCGGGAAGCCCCCGTCGTCGAGGGCGCCAGCGCTCAGACGCGCCCGGGTGATCGCGAAGTCCGCGGCGGCTTCCTCGAGCAGCTCGCGCGTCACGGCGGGACGGCGGGCGACCTCCGCCGGCGAAATCACGACCGCGTCTCTGGAGAAGCTGTCGAGGAAGGTCCAGCGGCCGGTCTGGCGGGCCTGGTCGAGCGCGGCGAGCCGGGCCATGCCCACGAGGAGCGGGAAGCCCCGGTCGGGCCGGCTCGAGTGAGACCAGCCGGACCAGGCTGGCCTCGAGGGCGCTGGAGAGCGCGGTGATCGTCTCCAGCTCGGTGGAATCCAGGAGGGGTCCCCCCAGCGCCGCCCCCCGCATAGCCATCCGCACGGAGGGGGCGGGCGTCCCGGAGGACCTCGAGGGCCAGGAGCGTGGTGATCCCATCGCGATAGCGGTCGGAGAACCCCCGGGCCGCGGGGTCCAGCTCGAGCAGCTCGCGCAGGATCTGATCCAGCGCCTGTGGCACGAACCCAGGACCGTACGTCTGGACCACGCGGTCCGGAGTTCGTGAGGATGGGCGCGGCGGGGGCCCGCTCCGCATCGGAGGGCGCCGCGCTCAGCCGGGCCTCGTCGAAGAAGAATCCCACGCCATCCAGGAACAGTGGCGCGGCCGTCGCGTGACCCCACCGATGCGCCTGCATCGCCTCCAGGAGTCGCCGGTCGGCCACCAGCGTCGCGTGCGTGCGCAGATCCCGGGCCTGATCGAAGTAGCGGCGAGTGAACTCGTCGAGCAGTAGCTGATAGGTGTCCGGCGTCACCGGGACGCGACGGATCTCCAGGCTGCGGTTGTCGAGCACCGTATAGCGGTACTGGAGGCCGTCGAAGTAGTCACGTCGGAGCCGGACCACCGGCGGGGAGTACTCGAAGTGAAAGACCTGGTCGTCGAAGCGGACGGCGGAATGCCCGCCGCTCGCCCCGCCTTCATTGGCGTCGGCGTAGACGAAGTCGACCGCCAGAGGGGGCGCCGCCCACGCCGGTCCCGCGGCGAGGAGACTCGCCAGCAGGAGACCGGCGCGGGCCGCGCCCACAGGGAGCCTATGCCTTCTCGGCCTCGTAGCCCTTCTTCACGGCCTCGGCCTTCTTCGGATCCGAGCCCGCGAGGTTCTGCGTATAGGTCTGCAGCTCCACCGGGCTCGCCTTGGCCTTGCCCAGCCCGCGGCCGATCCCCTCATAGGTGACCATGTTCTCTTCCCAGTTCGTGATGTCCCGCTCCTTGGCCAGCTCGCCGAGCCGCTTCTTGAAGTCTTCCATCCGCCCGCCGGACTTGACGTAGGAGGCGGTGTAGTCGCGCACGTCGCTGCGGTACTGCTCCTCACGCGAGGCCGGCGAGGAGCTGGCCGAGCTGCTCGCCGACGACTCTGACGAGCTCTGCGAGCTGGCAGAGAAGGAGCACCCGAGCGGGAGCAGCAGCGCGCCGACCAGGAGCGCTCCCAGCAAGAGGTCGAACGACGATCCCGCGATCCCCTGACGTCCCCTGCCGATCGGTGTCATGCCCAAGTCTCCTCGTTGGCTGCGTTCTCTCCCACGCCGGGTGCGTATTCGACCCAGACGACCATAGCACACGGGCGAATCGGGGGGACTTGCCGTCCAAGGGCGTCCCGGGTTAGGTTCGGGACGGCTAGGGACCCCACGTGGGACCCGTTGTGCCAGACGGTCCCGTCCCCACGATCCAACAGAGGAGTACGCCATGACCCGAGCGAATCGCATCGTCCCCGCGGTGTTGGTGTTCCTGACCCTGATGGTCCTGGCCCTGCCCGGAGCCGCCGGGGCCCAGGCGAAAGGCGAGCTGACCGTCGCGCTCTCGAGCTTCTCGGCGGAGACGCTCGACCCCGCGCTGCAGGGTCACAACGTCAAGTACTACCTCTCCCTCATGTTCGACTATCTCGTCGGCACGACGCCCGACGGCCAGCCGACCCAGCAGGGCGGCCTCGCCACGAAGTGGGAGAACTCGGCCGACCACAAGCGCTGGACCTTCCATCTCCGCAAGGGCGTGAAGTTCCATACCGGCGAGGAGATGACGTCGGAGGACGTGAAGTTCAGCCTCCAGCGCGCGATGAGCAAGCGCTCCACCACCGGCTACGCGGGGCCGCTCCGCACGCTGATCCAGGACATCGAGACCCCCGCGCCCGATCGCGTCGTCATCGTGACCAAGGAGTCGACCCTCATCATCCCGATCTACCTCTCCCGCGCGCTGTCGACGGAAGGCATGGTGCTGCCCAAGAAGTACCTCGAGGCCAACGGTGACGACGTTTTCGCCCGGAAGCCGGTCGGCACCGGCCCCTACAAGTTCGTGGAGCAGGTCGTCGGCTCGCACATCAAGCTGACCGCCGTCGACAGCCACTGGCGGATCGGCGTGCCCAAGTACAAGAACATCACCTTCAAGCTCGTGCCCGAGGAGACCACCCGCATCGCGCTGCTCCGCCGCGGTGAGGTCGATGTGACCGACGTGAGCCGAGAGCGCGTGAAGGAGCTGGAGAAGGAGGGGTTCCCCATCCATCTCCGCAAGGACGAGGCGCTCGTGCACATGTGGTTCGTGCTGGGTCCCGATGGCTGGGTGGCGCCGATGAAGGACAAGCGCGTCCGCGAGGCCCTCAACCTCGCCATCGACCGCAACGAGATCGCCCAGTCGATCTTCGGAGGGCGGGCCGAGCCGGCGGCGGTTCCGTTCGGGCTGTCGTGGTCCTTCAAGGATGTCGGCTTCAAGGTGACGCCGGAGATGGCGTACCCGTACGATCCCGCCCGGGCCAAGAAGCTGCTCGCCGACGCCGGCCACCCGAACGGGTTCGCGCTCGACATGTACGCCTTCCAGCTCCCCGGCTTCCCCGAGGGGAAGGCGTTCGCGGAGGCGGTGTCGGGGTACTGGGAGAAGGTCGGCGTCAAGCCCAAGCTGATCCCGGTGGACTATCCCGCCTTCCGCAAGCTGTGGGTGGACCGCAAGGCGCCCGGCGCGGTCGGCTACTACAATATCGCCAATCGGGACTGGATCGGCACCTACGCGCTCCTCGAGAAGCAGGCGTACACGCCGTCCAAGCTCAACGACACCGTCAACGACTCCGAGGTCGACGGCATGATCGCCCAGGTCATGCGCCAGACCGACCAGCAGAAGATCAACTCGCTCATGCGGAACATCTTCACGCGCCTGCGCAGCGAGCACTACGGAGTGCCGGTGGTCTACATGCACTCGCCGTATGCCGCCTCGAAGAAGCTCGGCAAGTGGAACCCCGGCAACGTCATGTACGACCTCTACATCGACGAGCTCGCCTCGTCGAAATAAGCGACCGCCTGAGCGCAAAGGTTGGCGCCAACCGTATGAATCGTGTGGTGGGGGGGGCATGGGGGAGGAGCGGCGCCGCTCCCCCCCATCCAAATCAACTTGAGGTCGCCGCGCCCGCCGATACCAATCAACTTGAGGTCGCCGCGCCCGCCGATAGCAATCAACGTGCCGTCGCCGCCGCGCGCGTGATCCGGCCGCCCGCGTGATTCGCTTCGTCGTCTCCCGGCTGCTCCAGTCGCTCGCGGCGCTCGCCATCCTGTCCGTGGTGGTGTTCGCCCTGGCCCGGACCACCGGCGATCCCCTGCACCTGATCCTCCCCATGTCTGCCACCGAGGAGGACTACGCCTACGCCCGGCGGTACCTCGGGCTCGACCGGCCGTACATCGAGCAGTACTTCTCCTTCATCGGCAAGGCGGTGACTGGCGACTTCGGGATGTCCATCCGCGCCCGCCGGCCGGTGATGGAGCTGATCCAGGAACGGCTGCCCAACTCGCTCCGCCTCGGCGTCTTCGCGATGGGGGTGTCCCTGGCCATCGCCTTTCCCCTGGGAATCCTCGCCGCGGTGAAGAAGGGCACGGGGCTCGACCGAGCCGCCCAGGTGATCTCGGTGCTCGGCCAGTCGCTCCCGACCTTCTGGGTGGCCATCGTGCTCGTGGAGTTCGTGTCCGGCCGGTGGCAATGGCTTCCCGCCGGCGGCATCAGCGGCTTCTCGAGCTATATCCTGCCGGGCTTCACGCTCGGCTGGTTCGTGGTGGCGGGGCTGATGCGCCTGCTCCGGTCCGGCATGCTGGAAGTGCTCGACTCGGAGTACGTCAAGCTCGCCCGCGTCAAGGGCGTGGTCGAGCACCGCGTCATCTGGATTCACGCGCTCAGGAACGCCCTCATCCCGGTGGTGACCTTCGCGGGCATCTACTTCGCCATCCTGGTGACGACGGCGATCGTGGTGGAAACCGTCTTCGCCTGGCCCGGGCTCGGGCGGCTCGCCTACGATGGCATCAGCTCGCGCGACTTCCCGGTGATCCAGGCGGTAGTCTTGACGACGGCCGCCATCGTGGCGGTGGTCAACCTCGGCGTGGACTGCCTCTACGCCCTCATCGACCCCCGCATCCGCCATGCCGGGTGATCCCCGTGGCGATTGATCCCATGTCCGCCGAGCGCGCTGCCGGCGCGCTCGGCCTGCCGGAGATCGGGACGGCGGCCGGCGCCGAGCCCCGGCGCCGTCGGCTCCCCGTCATTCCCCTGGGGATCATCGGGGTATTCGTCCTGATGGCGATCCTTGCTCCCGTGCTGAGCCCCGCGGACCCCCACAACCAGACGCTGCGAAACCGGTTCAAGCCTCCCGTGTGGATGGAGGGGGGCACCACGAGCCACCTGCTCGGCACCGACCGGCTGGGCCGCGACATGCTCTCGCGCATCGTCTGGGGCTCGCGCGTGTCGCTGGCGGCGGGCGTGGTCACCGTGCTTCTCGCCAGCGCCTTCGGCGCCGCCGTGGGTCTCGTCGCCGGATACTACGGCGGTCGGACGGACGCCACGCTCATGCGGATCACCGACGCCACCATGTCGTTCCCGGTGATCCTCCTCGCGCTGATCCTCGCGGTGACGGTGGGCCCGAGCTTCACCAACGTGGTGGTGGCCATCGCGGTGATCCTCTGGGCCCGCTACGCGCGGGTGATCCGCGGTCAGGTGCTCACGTTGATGGGGCTCGACTTCATCGCCCAGGCGCGCATCGCAGGGGCCGGCGCCTGGCGTATCATCACCCGGCATCTCCTCCCCAACACCCTGAACACCCTCGTGGTGCTGGTGACGCTCCAGGTCGGCTACGTGATCATCGTGGAGGCGTCGCTGTCCTTTCTGGGCGCGGGCATCCCCCCGCCGACCCCCGCCTGGGGCTCGATGATCGCCGAAGGGCGGGAGTTCGTGACGAGCGCATGGTGGGTGTCGGGCTTGCCAGGCCTCGCTATCCTGTTGGTAGTCCTGGCCTTCAACCTGCTCGGGGACTGGCTCCGCGACACCCTCGATCCGAAGCTGCGTCAGCTCTGACCCCGGCCCCGCCCGTGCCTACTCCCGTCATCGAGGTTCGCGACCTCCGCACCCACATCGTCACCCGCTGGGGAACGATCCGGGCCGTCGACGGCGTGTCGTTCAGCGTGGGGGAGGGCGAGACGCTCGGGCTCGTCGGCGAGTCGGGCTCCGGCAAGAGCATGACCTGTCTCAGCCTGGTGCGCTTGATCCCGCGCCCGGCGGCGCGGATCACCGGTGGCGCGGTGCTCCTGGATGGGGACGATCTCGTCCCGAAGAGCGAGAGGGAGATGCAGCAGATCCGCGGTCGGAAGATCGCGATGATCCTGCAGGACCCGATGAGCTCGCTCAATCCCGTCTTCTCGGTGGGGATGCAGGTGCGCGAGCCGGTGGCCATGTACCACGGGCTCCGCGGAAGCCGCCTCACCGCGCGGGCGGTCGCCCTGCTCGGCTCCGTGCGCATTCCCTCGCCGGAGGCCCGGCTCCGCGCCTTCCCCTTCCAGATGTCGGGCGGGATGCGCCAGCGCGTGGTGGGCGCCATGGCCATCGCGGCGCCGCCGCGCCTGCTCCTCGCCGACGAGCCGACGACCAGCCTCGACCTCACCATCCAGGCGCAGTATCTCGCCCTCCTCGAGGAGCTCCAGAACCGGCACCGGCTCGCCATGATCTTCATCACCCACAACCTGGGTATCGTTTCCAGGATCTGCGATCGGGTGGCCGTCATGTACGCGGGACGCATCGTCGAGACGGGCCCGGTGCGGCAGATCTTCAAGTCGCCCGCGCATCCCTATACCCAGGCGCTCCTGGAGTCCATCCCCCGGCTGGGGGACCGGCGCGAACGGCTCACCGCCATCGAGGGCCAGCCGCCCGATCTCGCCCGACTTCCAAGTGGTTGCTCGTTCGCGCCGCGGTGCCCGCACGTGATGGAGCGTTGCCGCGCGGAGGCGCCGCCCCAGTTCACGGTGGCGCCGGGGCAGGCGAGCGCCTGCTGGCTGCACGGTCCGGGATGACCACGGCCACGAGCCCTCGCGCCCCGCTCCTCGAGGCCTCCAGCCTCACCAAGCACTTCGCGGTACGGCGCGGGCTCCTCGGCCGGTCCACCGGGCTCGTGCGCGCGGTGGACTCGATCTCGTTTCGCGTCGACGTGGGCACCACGCTGGGGCTCGTCGGCGAGTCGGGATGCGGCAAGACCACCACGTCCAAGCTCGTTCTCGGCCTCGAGCGGCCCACCGCCGGCACCATCCGCTTCGACGGCGCGGACGTCTCCACCCTCGACGGCGCCGCGCGCCGGCGCTACCGGCGGTCAGTCCAGGCGGTGTTCCAGGATCCGTACGCGTCGCTCGATCCGCGCATGCGCGTGGGCTCCATCATCGCCGAGCCACTCGACATCAACGAGCGGCCGGACGCGGCCACGCGCCGCCGCCGCGTGCAGGAGCTGCTGGATCTCGTCGGCCTCCCCGAGCGCTCCGCCGACCTCTACCCGCACGAGTTCTCGGGCGGGCAGCGCCAGCGCATCGCCATCGCCCGCGCGCTGGCGCTGTCCCCCCGGCTCATCGTGCTCGACGAGCCCGTCTCCGCGCTCGACGTGTCGATCCGCGCGCAGATCCTCAACCTGCTGCGGGATCTCCAGAAGCGCCTCGACGTGGCCTATCTCTTCATCGCCCACGACCTCGCCGCGGTGGCGCACATGAGCCACACCATCGCGGTGATGTATCTCGGCCAGATCGTGGAATGGGGCGCGGCGGCGACGGTGGCCCTGGCGCCCAAGCACCCCTACACCCAGGCGCTCTTCGCGGCGGCGCTGCCCATCGACGTGGACGAGACGCGCGAGGAGATCGTGCTCTCCGGAGAGGTGCCGAGCCCCCTCGCGCCCCCGAGCGGCTGCCGCTTCCACCCGCGCTGCTCGCACGCGATGGACCGCTGCGCGAAGGAAGAACCGGCGTTACGACCCGAAGACGGCCGGCTCGTCGCCTGCCACCTCTACGAGTAGAGGTCGACCCGGGGCACGCCGCTCGACTCGAGCGCGGCCTTCATGATGGCGATCTCCTCGGCCGAGGGCGGCAGCACCGGCGGCCGCACCAGGGCGCTCCGGAAGAGGCCGCGCAGGGCCATGCCCACCTTCATCCGCGCATGCGCGTCGCCGGAGGGCTCGCCGGCCCCGTACACCGCTTCCTTGACGGGCCAGATGAGGTCGTTGAGCTCGCGGGCCCGCGTCAGGTCGTCCGCCTGCATCGCCTCGAGGAGCGCGTTGGTCAGCTCCGGGATGAGGCTCGCGCAGCCCACCAGGGTGCCGTCCAGCCGGTGCACGAAGGTGGGGAAGAGGTACTCGTCCATACAGTTCAGCAGCGAGACATGCGGTGCCTCCGCGCGGAGCGCACGGATGTCGCGTTCGTACTTGCCGAGGTCGCGCTCGCCCATCTTGAAGCCCTTCACCTGGGGTAGGCCCGCCAGCCGTGTCATCAGCTTGGTGGAGTAGGACACCTTGGTGTTGGCGGGATAGACGTGGACGATGATGTCCAGCCCACTCTCCGCGCCGATGGCCTTGAAGTACTCGTAGACCGCGTCTTCCTTCACGCCGAAGCGCAGCCACATGTGACACGGCATCACGTCCACGGTGTCCGCACCGGCATGGGCGGCGGCCCTGGCATGCTCGATGGCCTCGAAGGTGCCCTCCGAGCACACCGCAGAGACCACGCGCACCCGCCCCCGCACCGCGTCGGCCACCACGCGGGTGACCTCGGCGCGCTCCTCGGGGAGCAGCGAGCCTACCTCGCCGGTGTGGCCATTGGTCATGACGGCGGTGACGCCGGGGCAGCCGGCCAGCCAGCGGGCAAAACGGGCGAGCCCGTCGGCGTCCAGCTTGTAGTCGTCGAGAAAGGGAATGGCCATCGCGGGGATGACGCCGCCGAACGCCCGGTCGCCGGTCATGGATGAGTCCTCCCGCCGTGACCCTACCCGAGAAGTCGAGGCGGGGTCAACGTGTTCGCCATTGCGAACGGGCCTGGTCAGGCTCCCACCAATTCTCGGGCGCTATCCGTGCGCAGCAGTGGTGCACGGGTGGTAAGGTGGAAAGGACCCCGTCGCCAAGTCCTCATCGCATCGTCATTCTCTCGTCGCGTTCGAGTGGCATGACATCCGCATAGCACTCGAACCATGGGAGATCCGATATGACGCTGATCGAGCTCGCCTCGTATGTGCTGTTGCTCTCGCTTCCCCTGTGGCTCCTGGTGGAGCAGCTGATCCACCTCCGGACGGGCTACCGGAAGGCGCCGCCGAATCCCACCGCGAGGGCCGCCCAAAAGGCGCCGGCGCCGTCCCTGTCCGAGGCCTTGCGCTCCAGCCAAAAATGATATGGTGTGGCCCTCCCCGGGGCGCCGCGGCGATGGGGTCGCCGCCGCGGGCGGGAAGGGAGGGCCGCCATGCCGACCATCGTCCGCGACGGGACCACGCTGGCCTACGAGGAGCGGGGAAGCGGGAGTCCTGCCTTCGTCTTCGTCCACGGCTGGACCTGTAACCGGTCGTTCTTCAAGCCCCGGATCGAGGGCACCAAGTCCGCCGCACGCGGCAAGGCCCCCTCGCTGCACATCGCCGCCACCAACATGCTGGAAGCCCCCGCCCAGGTGAACGGGATGATCGAGGGCTTCCTGCGCCACCATGTTTGACAGCCGGAGGGGAGGAGCGCCGCAATGGACCTGAGCTACAACACCGAGGAGCTGGCCTTCCGCGACGAGGTGCGGGGCTGGCTGCGCAGCAATCTTCCCGCCGAGCTCCGCCAGAAGGTGGAGAGCTACCAGGAGCTCTCCAAGGAGGACCTTCTCCGCTGGCACCGCATCCTCGCCGACAAGGGCTGGGTGGCGCCCGACTGGCCGAAGGAATGGGGGGGCACCGACTGGACGGTGACCCAGCGCTACATCTTCGAGGAGGAATGCGGCTTCGCGGCCACCCCGCCGCTGGTGGCGTTTTCCCTCCGCATGTGCGCGCCGGTGCTGCTGCGCTTCGGCACCGATGCCCAGAAACAGCGCTTCCTGCCCCGCATCTACAAGGGAGAGGACTTCTGGTGCCAGGGCTATTCCGAGCCCGGCTCCGGCTCCGACCTCGCCTCGCTCAAGACCAAGGCAGTGAAGGACAACGGCCACTACGTGGTGACCGGCCAGAAGATCTGGACCACGCTCGCGCACTACGCCGACTGGATCTTCTGCCTGGTGCGCACCGACGCCTCCAAGGAGAAGCGGCAGGACGGCATCTCCTTCCTCCTCATCGACATGAAGACCCCCGGCATCACGGTGAGACCAATCATATTGATGGACGGCGGGCACGAGACCAACGAGGTGTTCTTCGACGACGTGAGGGTGCCGGCGGAGAATCTCGTCCACGAAGAAGGCAAGGGCTGGACGGTGGCCAAGTACCTCCTCGGCTACGAGCGCATGGGCACCGGCCGCATCGGCGCCTCCAAGCGCGAGCTGGCGCGGCTCAAGGAGCTGGCCGCGCACCACACCAAGAACGGCAAGCCCATCCTCGACGACCCGCGCTTCCGCGACCGGCTCACCCGCGTGGAGGTGGAGCTGATGGCGCTCGAGATCACCAACCTGCGCTTCCTCGACCAGATGCGCCGCAGCGGCAAGCCCCCGGGCGCGGACGTCTCCATGCTCAAGATCAAGGGCACCGAGATCCAGCAGGCCATCACCGAGCTGATGATGCAGGCGGCGGGCCCCCTGGCGCAGGCCTATCGCCCCGTGGACGCCATGGACTTCGACCACTTCACCGCGCGGCTGGCCCCACGCTACTGCAATATGCGCAAGGCGACGATCTACGCCGGCTCCAACGAGATCCAGCGGAACATCATCGCCAAGGCGACGCTGGGCCTATGAACTTCGAGCTCAGCGACGAGCAGCAGCTCCTGGCCGACAGCCTCCGGAAATACCTGACCAACGACTATTCCTTCGACGCCCGCACGAAGATCGTGGCCTCCCCTACCGGATATAGCGAGAAGACCTGGGCGGCCTTCGCCGAGATGGGTCTCCTCGGGATTCCCTTCGCCGAGGAGCACGGCGGCTTCGGCGGCAATGCGGTGGACCTCATGTCGGTGATGGAGGTGCTCGGCGAGTCGCTGGTCGTCGAGCCCTACTGGACCAATGTGGGCGTGGCGGGACGGCTCGTCGCCCGCGGAGGCTCGGAGGCGCAGCGCAAGCGTATCCTGCCCGCGCTCATCCAGGGCAAGCAGCGGCTGGCCTTCGCCCACACCGAGGCGGCCAGCCGCTACGATCTACGGTACGTTGGCGCAAGGGCCAAGCGGACCAGCGGCGGCTTCACCCTGGAAGCCGAGAAACGGGCGGTGCTGCACGCAGCCTCCGCGGATACCCTCATCGTCTCCGCGCGGACGTCGGGTGGGGACACGGACCCGAGCGGCATCAGCCTCTTCCTGGTGGACCGCGGCGCGCGCGGGTTGACGCTGAAGGAGTACCGGACCATCGACGAGCTGCGCGCGGCGGACCTCTGGCTCAACGACGTGAGCGTGCCCGCGGACGCGATGCTGGGCGGCGAGGGGCAGGCCCTCGGCCTCCTCGAGGAGGCGGCGGACTATGCCACCGCGCTCCTCTGCGCGGAGGCGGTGGGCGGCATCCGCTACGCCAACGACACCACGCTGGACTACCTGAAGACCCGGCGCCAGTTCGGCGTGCCCATCGGGACCTTCCAGGCGCTGCAGCACCGCATGGTGGAGATGGTCATCAGCTACGAGCAGGCCCGCTCCATGGCCTGCCTCGCCTGCGTGAAGGTGGATGCGGCGGGCGCCGCCGAGCGGCGACGCGTGATCTCGGCGGCGAAGATCAAGGTTGCCGACGCCTGCCGCCACGTCAGCCAGGAGTCGGTGCAGATGCACGGCGGCATGGGCATGACCGAGGAGCTCAAGGTCAGCCACACCTTCCGTCGGCTCACCATGATCGCCCAGACTTTCGGCGACGCCGAGCATCATCTGGAGCGCTTCGCCGCCGCCGATGCGGCAGCCAGTGCGTAGGCCAGCGCGAAGGGAAGAATAGCAGGGGGCGCCGGGGGACGCGCCGGCGCCCCCGGGCGCCCTACTTCTTCTCCTTCTTCGGCTTCTTCTTCTCCTTCCGCATTCCCGTGCCCTTGGCCATGGACTCACCCCCTCTCTCGCGCGCGAAGCGCGCCGTCTTTCCCGGATTATAGGACGCGATCCCATGGCTTGACCAAGAAGTCATGCCGGTGACATCATCCCGCCACCGTTCCGTGGGACAAGCCCCCCGAAGAGGAGCCCTACGAGGTGCCCAAGCGATAAGGGCGTGGGCGCTTGCGCTCCCCGCCGCCATCGCGATCTCACTGGCCGCGCGAGCCGGCGGAGGCGCATGGCGCGGGCGAGCGCTACGATCTCCCGCTGCCGCTGGTCTATTTCGTGGCCGGCGCGGCGCTCACGGTGGCGCTGTCCTTTGCCGCCGCCGCGCTCGCCGCCCGGGCGGCGCCGCGCGCGGCGCCCGGCGCCGGGCTCGTGATCCCGCTGGGCCCCCTCCGGCCGCTCCTCGGTGCCGCCGCCCGGCTCCTCGGGCTCGCGCTCTTCGTCCTGCTGATCGCGGCCGGGTTCCTCGGCGATCCGCATCCCATGAAGAATCTCGCGCCCACCTTCGTCTGGATCATCTGGTGGGTGGGGCTCTCCCTGGTGGCGGCCTGCGCGGGCAATCTGTGGCCGGTGCTCGACCCCTGGCGCACCCTCTTCGACGGGGCCGACGCGCTGGCGCGCCGCCTGCGGGGCGGCCGGGGTCTCGCGCTTGGCGTGCCGTATCCGGCGCGCGTGGGTGTGTGGCCGGCCGCCGCGCTCCTGCTCCTCTTCATCTGGCTCGAGGTCATCTTTCCGGACGCGTCGGTCCCGTCGAGCATTGCCGCCCTCGCGCTCATCTGGACGGGAGTGACGCTCGCGGGGATGGTGACGCTTCGGCGCGGACACCTGGCAGCGGAACGCGGACGTCTTCGCCGTGTACTTCGCGACGCTGGGCCGCTTCGCGCCGCTCGCCGCCGGCCCCGATGGGCGCAGCCTGGTGCTGCGGCCCCCGGGCCGCGGGCTCGTGGCGCCGGCGCCCATGGCTCCGGGTCTGGTTGGGTTCGTCATCGCCATGCTGGCGACCGTGCTCTTCGACGGCCTGCTCGGCACGCGGGCGTGGCGGGCGCTCGATCGCGCGCTCAGCGACGGGCTCGCGCGCGTGGCGGATCGTGAAGGGTATGTCCTGGCCACGGTCGGGCTGCTCGCGGTGTGGCTGGTCTTTCTCGGCGCCTATCTGGCCACCGCCTGGCTCACGTCCCGGATCGCCGGCGCGCGGTCGGCCGCCGCCACCGCGCGGCTCGTGGCGCCGAGCCTGGTCCCCATCGCGACCGCCTACAACGTCGCCCACAATATTTCGTACCTGCTCTTGCAGGGGCAGGAGCTGATCCCGCTACTCTCCGATCCCCTCGGGCGCGGCTGGAATCTTCTCGGCACCGCGACGTGGAGCCCCGACGTCACGCTGGTGGGCTCGCGCTTCGCCTGGTATGCCGCGGTGGGCGCCATCGTCGCGGGGCATGCGATCTCGGTATGGCTGGCCCATCGGATCGCGTTGCGCGAGTGGAGCCCGCCGCGGGCAGGCGCGGCGCGCGTCGCTTCCCCTCACCGCGCTGATGGTGGTCTACACGGCGCTGAGCCTCTGGGTGATCGCGGACCCGCTGGTGCGCTTCCGGGAGCCGGATTCCTCCGTCTTCCCGGCTCCTGCCTCCGGCCGTTTCATGCCTCGTACTCTTGGGTAACCTCGATCGAGACGTCGCCATCGTCGTCGAGGGCCAAGGTGATGAGGTTGGGCCGGCAGCATACCGTGCAATCCTCGGTGAAGGTCTGCCGGCGGCCCGCGCTCGGGTCCACCGCCAGGTCGTTCTCCTCCCCGCAGAACGCGCACCCGTAGGTCACGTTCCGCATCTTACGCGAGGCGGATGTGTCATGATGGCCCGTCTGGACCGGCCGCCGGTTCCTCGTGGACCCCCACCTCCCCAGATCACGACTCCAGAGCCGTCTTCCGCGTTCCGGGGCGTGTCCCTCAATCGCGGGAGATCGATCCGGAGGCAATCATGGCTCACAAGCTCTTCATCGGAGGTCTCGCCTTCTCCACCTCCACCGAACGTCTGCGCGAGGTGTTCGCCCAGGCCGGCGTCGTCGAGTCGGCGGCGGTCGTCACCGACCGTGACACCGGTAATTCGCGCGGCTTCGGCTTCGTCGAGATGGCGTCGGCGGAAGAGGCGGCCGAGGCGGTCAAGCTGCTCAATGGCAAGGAAGTGGACGGCCGCACGCTGAAAGTGGAGATGGCCAATTCCGCCGGGGCGGGCGGCGGCCGGAGCGGCGGCGGGGGGCGGCGGTATCGGAGCCGCGGCGGGAGCGGCGGCAGCGGTAGCAGCGGCGGCCGCTGGTAGGCAGTCCCCTCGGCGTCCGCCTCAGCCGGTGTTCCGGAGTCCCGCCGCGATCCCGTTGACGGTGAGGACGATCACCTCGCGCAGCGCCTCCCCCTCGGGACCTTCCGGGTCCGGGAGGGCGCGCAACCGGCGCAGCATCTCGACCTGGAGATAGTTGAGCGGATCCACGTAGGGATTCCGCAGCTCGATGGACCGCTGGATGACGGGCTCACCGTCCATCAGCGCGCGATGCCCGGTGATGGCGAGGATGGCCTCGCGGGCGCGCCGGTGCTCCGCCTCGATGCGGGCGAAGAGTGCCGCCGCGCGGGGGCGCTCGGGATCGAGGCCGACGTAGAGCGTGGCAATACCGAGATCGGCCTTGAGCAGCGACATCTCCGCATTGTCGAGGAGGGCCCGGAAGAAGGGCCAGCGGCGGTGCATCTCGCGCAGGAGATCGGGCGGGGCCCCGCCCTCCGCCAGCGCGGCGCCCAGCCCGAACCAACCGGGGAGATTGAAGCGGCTCTGCATCCAGGAAAACACCCACGGGATGGCGCGTACCTGCGCGATCTCCAGGGTGGCGCCCCGGCGCGTGGCAGGCCGTGAGCCCAGGCGCAGCCGGCTGATCTCGTCGATGGGCGTGACCGCGCGCCAGAATTCCACGAAGCCCGGCGTCTCGACCAGGGACCGGTAGGACGTTCGCGCCGCTTCCGACATCGCCTCCATGGCCCGGCGCCACTCCTCTGGAGCGCCGGGGAACGCGCCGGGCTCCTCCCCGCCGGTCACGGAGGGCCCGGCCCCGGCAGGCGACGACGCCTCCAGCACCGCGCTCACGATCTGCTCGAGATGGCGGTGCGCCAGCGCGGGGTCACCGTAGCGGGCCGCGAGCACCTCGCCCTGCTCGGTGAGCCGGAAGCGCCCGCCGACGGTGCCCGGCGGCTGCGCGCGGATGGCCCGCCCCGCGGGGCCGCCGCCCCGGGCCACCGTCCCGCCGCGCCCGTGGAAGAGGGTGAGCGGCACGCCCCGCGCGCGCGCAGACCCGGACGATCTCTTCCTGGGCGCGGTAGAGGCCCAGTTCGCGGCGAGGTAGCCGCCGTCCTTGTTGCTGTCCGAGTACCCGATCATCACCGTCTGCTGCCCGCCCGCGCGCGGCGAGGTGCTCGCGATAGAGGGGAAAGCCGAAGAGATCGTCCAGGATGCGCGGGGCGGCCTCCAGGTCGCCCAGGGTCTCGAAGAGCGGCACGATCTCGAGTCCCGCCTCGCCGCCCGCCCAGCGAGCGAGGAGGAGCACCGTGAGGAGATCGGCGGGCCCGCGGGTCATCGAGATGATGAAGGGGCCCAGGAGCTCGGGCCCGTAGACGGCGCGCGCGCGGGCGAGGAGCCGGAACAGCGCCCAGGTCTCCGCCGTCTTCGGGCGAGAGCGCCAGGTTCGCGGAAATCGTCCGGCACGGGCTTGGCGAGGAGCCGGCGCAAGGTCTCGGTGCGGGCGCGATCGTCGTGCTCGGCGAATCCGGCGCCGAGCCCGAGCGCGCTCAGCAATTCGCCGAGCGCCGCGGCCAGGCGCGAGGATTCTTCCCGGACGTCGAGCCGAGCCGCGTGGAGGCCGAACACCTCGATCTGCCGGCGAACGGTCCACAGCCGGTCATGGGCCAGCGCGGGCGGCAGCGCGGAGGCGACGAGATCCAGCGGCCGGGCGAGATCGGCGAGACTGACGCGAGCGGCGTGGGGCGTCGCCTCGAGGAGGCGCGCGGTCATGTCGTCGCGCGCGGCCGCCTCCAGGTCGGCGGCGAGCAGCGCGAGAACGAGGCGGTAGGGCTCGTCCGTGTAGCGCGCGTCGAGATAGGCGGCGCGCGCGGGCAGGGGCCGGCGCGCGGCCAGCCAGGCCTCGAGGGCGGGCGGCGGCGGCACCCGCCGGCGCGCTGAGCGAGAGGCGACGCGCGAGATCCTGCAGCGACCGGCGATGCCGCTCCAGCGCGAGCCCGCGGTGCAGCCGCAGCGTCTCCGCGGTGATGGGGGCGGTGACGCCGGGATTGCCGTCGCGATCGCCGCCGATCCAGGAGGCCAGCGTGAGCCAGCGCGGCGGCGCGGCGAGGCCCGGATAGTGCCGGCGCAGCGCGTCCTCGAGGTCCTGGTACAGCCGCGGCAGCGCCTCCCAGAAGATGTCCTCCACGAAGTAGAGCCCCGTGCGGACCTCGTCGGTGACGGCGGGGCGGATGGTCCGCGCGCGGCCGGTGAGCCAGAGCGCGGTGATCTCGCTGCGGATGACGCCCACGTGCTCTTCCCGTTCGCGCGGGAGCACATCGGCGCGGTGGAGCGCGTGGAGCGCCTCGCCGACGCGCCGGAGCTTGGCCAGCACGGTGCGCCGCTTGGCCTCGGTGGGATGCGCGGTGAGCACCAGCTCGACGGTGAGCCGTTCGAGCAAGCGCGCGCATCGCCGAGTCGTCCACGCCGCGCGCCTTGAGCCGGCCCACCGCGTCGGCCACGCTCTCGGGCGGGGCTGCTGGATGCTGCGCGCGCTCCCGCTCGCGGAGCGCGGCCACGCGCTGCGCCTCCTCGGCCAGGTTGACGAGGTCGAAGTAGAGCGTGAAGGCGGCGGCCACGCCCCGCGCGGCCGGCGGCGACAGCGCCGCCACCTCGGCGGCGAGCCGCTCCGCCGCGCCCGCCGCGCCCGCCCGCCGGTCCTTGGCCTGCGCGCGGATGCGCTCCTCCACCTCGAACAGCGCGGGGCTCTCCTGCTCGGCGATCACCTCGCCGAGCAGCGTGCCGAGGAGATGGATACTGGCCGAGAGGTCCATGCCGACGCTTGTCGCTCCTCTACACTCTGCTTACACTCCGTGGCCGTCGTGCTGACGGAGTGGCGTCTAACTATCGATGGCCATTGCCGACTTCCTTGGCACGTCGCTTGCTGTCAGAGAGCCGGGGGCAGTGTACGCCATCGGCCCCGGAGGAGACCATGGGCATCCTGAGCTTCGCGAAAAAGCAGTTCATCGACATCCTGCAGTGGACCGAGGGCAGCGACGACCTCCTGGCCTGGCGCTTCCCCACCGCCGATCTCGAGATCCAGCAGGGCGCGCGGCTCGTGGTGCGCGAGACGCAGAAGGCGGTGTTCGTGGATCAGGGGCACGTGGCCGACGTCTTCGGCCCCGGCACCCATACCATCAAGACCGTGAACCTGCCCGTGCTCACCGACCTCCGGCACTGGGACAAGCTCTTCGAGTCGCCGTTCAAGAGCGAGGTGTACTTCTTCTCCACGCGGCTCCGGCTCAACCAGACCTGGGGCACCGCCAACCCGCTCACCATCCGCGACCGCGAGTTCGGCGCGGTGCGCGTGCGGGGCTTCGGCGTGTACGGCTATCGCATCAACGACGCCTCCGTGTTCTTCCGGAACATCTCCGGCACGCGCGAGACCTACGCGGTGGCCGAGCTCGAGGGCCAGCTCCGCAGCACGCTGATCACCACGCTTTCCACCCATCTCGGCGAGAGCCAGGTGCCCTTCCTCGACATGGCCGCCAACGGCGAGGCGCTCGGGCGCGCGGTGCTGCAGAAGGCGCGGCCGGCCTTCGCGGCCCTGGGGCTGGGGCTCGAGGAGTTCCAGATCCAGAACGTGTCGTTGCCGGAGGAGCTGCAGAAGCGCCTCGACGAGCGGATCGGCATGGGCATCGTGGGCGATCTGGCGCGCTATACGCAGTTCCAGGTGGCCCAGTCCATTCCCACCGCGGCGGCGGCGCCGGGTGGAGCGGCGGGCGCCGGCGTGGGACTGGGCGCGGGCATCGCCATGGGCCAGGCCATGGCCCAGGGCATTGGCCAGGCGCAGGCCCGGCCCGGTGAGCCGCCCGCGGGGGCGGCGGCGGTGCCGGGCGGCGGCGGCACCATACCGGCCGCGCCCGGCACGGCGGGCAGTATCTGCCCGCGCTGCCAGACCGGACTCGACAAGCCCAGCAAGTTCTGCCCCGAGTGCGGCGCCCCGCAGGGCTAGCCCATCGGCTCGCCACCGCCGCCACCGCATGAACTGTCCCGGCTGCAGCGGGGAGCTGTCGCAGAAGCAATACGAAGGCAAGTACGCCGGCGCCATCACTCTTGATCTGTGCCACGGCTGCTCCGCGCTCTGGTTCGACGGGCTCGAAAGCCTCGGGCTGTCGCCGGGCTCGGTCCTCGAGCTCCTCGTGGAGATGAACGATCACCGCGCCGCCTCGCGCCATCCGCTCGGCGACAACCTCGCGTGCCCGCGCTGCCGCAAGCGGCTCGTGCGCACCGCCAACATGCAGCGAAACACGCGCTTCAGCTACTGGCGCTGTCCCGGCGAGCACGGGCACTTCATCACCTTCTTCGAGTTCCTGCGGGAGAAGGACTTCGTCCGCCCGCTCAGCCCCGTCGAGATCGAGGACCTGAAGCAGAACGTCCGCACCGTCACCTGCTCGAGCTGCGGGGCGCCGGTGGACCTCAATACCGGTGCCGCGTGCCCGTTCTGCCGGGCGCCGCTCTCCATGCTGGACGCCAAGCAGCTCGATCGGGTGGTGGCCGCGCTCAAGCGCGAGGAAGCGGAGCGTGACGAGGCGGAGCGGCGCGGGCTGGATGGCACGCTGGCGGTGCGGCTCATGCAGGACCGCGTCTCGGTGAGCCGCGAGTTCCGGAAGATGGAGCCGGGGGCGCTCCAGCTCGATATCTCCGCCGGGCTGTCAGGCGGCTGGTCCGGCGGGGCCTCCGGGCGACTGGCCGGCGGCCTCGTCGAGG
This sequence comes from uncultured Candidatus Rokubacteria bacterium, assembly GCA_963733725.1. Classification (GTDB taxonomy): domain Bacteria; phylum Methylomirabilota; class Methylomirabilia; order Rokubacteriales; family CSP1-6; genus DASRWT01. The sequence goes on from CAVTFC010000014.1 coordinate 217,233, forward strand.
CGGGTGTCGCCGCGCTCTGCGCCCTCCTCAAGTCCGACGACTGAGCCGTTCTCCCCAGCACCGTCCGGATCACTCCGCCGAAACCATCCGGCAGTGCAGGCGCGGGATGTGTCATGATGTCGCCATGCAAGTCCTGGCCTTCTGCACTCCCGCGAACACCTCCTGGCGCTGGCGCATCGTGAGCTACTCCGGTGACATCGTCGAGGAGTCGCATCAGGTCTTTCCGACCATCGCGACCGCCGTGGCTCAAGGGGCGAAGCGGCTCGTGGAGATGAACGTCGTGGATCGCACCGTCGCGGCCCCCGGCTACCGCTCCACTCGTCATCTGCGTCGTAGCTGACCGCGCCCTCCGGGCGTCCGTCCCCGTCGCCTCGCGTCCGACCTAGTGGATACAGACGCCGCGTATCCATGCGCCGTTCGCTGCCTGGCAGGCGCAGGGTGCGCCGGGATTCGCCGCCGCGTCGATTCGGCACAGGCCGTAGTCCGTGCGGCAGGAGCGCGGGTGGATATAGCAGGGATAGTTGAACGGCACCAGCACGTAGAAGGGCAGCTCCGGACATTGCTGGGCCGGGGTGTCGCCGGACAGGATCAAGGTCGCGACCAGAGCGAGCAGGACGAGCCACGGCATTGGACGCTCTCCTTCAAGGTCGGACGATGAGGTCGATCTCCACCGCGCCGCCCAGGGCGAGGCCGGTCACGCCCACCGTGGTCCGGGCCGGCAGCCGGCCGGGGGCGAAGTGGCGGGCGTACTCCGCGTTCATCGTCGCGTAGTCTCCGAAGTTCGTGAGATACACCCGCGCCATCACCGCCCGGTCGAGGCTCGTGCCCGCGCCGCGGAGCACGGTCTGGAGGTTTTGCATCACCTGACGGGTCTGGGCCACGATGCCCCCGGGCACGAGCTGGTTGGCTGGCCGGATCCACCCCGAGCTGGCCGGTGACGAAGAGGTACTCACCCGCGCGGACGGCATGGCTATAGGCGGCGGTGGGCGGCGGGGGCGGGGCGCCCGCGGCCATCAGGAACTCGAGATCCATTGCGGTCCTCCTCGTGATCCAAATGTCGCCATGATCGCATATGCTATCGTGCGTCGAGAGGAGGCGCCGCATGGAGCACTTCACCCGTCGCCATGTCCTGCTGGGTGTGGCGACCACCGTGGCCGCGCTCGGCGCCGTCCGGCCGATCGCGGGACAGGCTCCGCCCACGACGGCGGGACCCGCTGACCTCGCGCTGATCGAGGATCTGGTCGCCGCCAACCGCATCCTCGTCGATCAGGGCGTGCTCGACGGCTACGGCCACGTGAGCGTGCGCCACGACCGCGCGCCGGATCGGTATCTCATGGCGCGCTCCGTGGCCCCCGAGCTCGTCACGGCCGCCGACATCATGGAGTACGACCTCGACAGCGTGCCCGTGGACGCGCGGGGCCGCGCCACCTATCTCGAGCGCTTCATCCACGGGGAGATCTATCGCCTCCGTCCCGACGTGCGGGCGGTGGTGCACAGCCACTCTCCGTCGGTGATTCCCTTCGGCGTGACGGGTGCCGCCCTCCGCCCCCTCTACCACATGAGCGCGTTCCTCGCGGGCGGCGTGCCCGTCTACGACATCCGCCAGGCCAGCGGCGCCATGACGGACATGCTGGTCCGCACCGCGCCGCTGGGCCAGTCCCTGGCGCGTGTCCTCGGCCCGGCGCCGGTGGTGTTGATGCGCGGCCATGGGGCCGTCGTGGTGGGCGCCAGTCTCCCCGCGGCGGTGTTCCGCAGCGTGTATACCGAAGTCAACGCGCGGCTCCAGGCGCAGGCCATGGCGCTGGGGGGCCCGGTGATCTATCTTGATCCGGAAGAGGCGAAGCGGGCGGAAGCCTCGATCGCAGGCACGATTCCGCGGCCCTGGGAGCTCTGGAAGAAGAAAGCGATGGGGAGGTAGGCGTGGGCGAGCGCGTGGAAGGCCGACGGCCGCTGGTGGGCAATCTTGCCGAGGTGCGCGAGCGGCTGGATGCGCTGGAGCAGCTCACCGCGGCGCATCAGCGCGAGCATGAGCGGCTCCGTGACCGCCTGGAGCTGTTCCGCCAGCTCGTCGAGAACAGCCAGGGTCTGGTCTGCAGCCACGATCTCGAGGGCAATCTCCTCTACGTGAGTCCCGCCTCCGCCTGGGAGCTCGGCTATGCGCCGGAGGAGGGCGTGGGCCGGAACCTGCGGGAGTTCCTGGCCCCGTCGGTGCGCCCATTCTTCGAGGGCTATCTCGCGCGCATCCGCGAGAAGGAGGCGGACCGGGGCCTGCTCCGCCTGGTGAGCCGCGACGGCGAGGAACGGCTCTGGGCGTATCGCAACGCGCTCTTCCGCCTGCCCGATCGCGAGCCCTACGTGATCGGCCATGCGGTGGACATCACCGAGCGCGTCCACGTGGAGGCGTTGCTGCGGGACAGCGAGGAGCGCTATCGCACCGTCATCGAGGGCCTCGAGGAAGGCGTGCTCTTCAAGAGCGCGGACGGCGCCGTCTCGGGCTGGAACCCCAGCGCGCAGCGCATTCTCGGGTCCGCGCTCGAGCGACTGGGGGCCGACGCCATCCACGAAGACGGCTCCCCCTTCGCGCCGGAGGAGCAGCCGGACGCGCTGGCGCTGCGCAGCGGGTTGCCCTCGTCGCGCGTGGTCATGGGCATCTCGCGCGAGGCCGACGGGCCCATCTGGATCTCGGTGCGCGCGCACCCGCTGATCCGCACCGGCGAGATCGCGCCCCACGGCGTGGTCATGTCCTTCGTGGACATCACCGAGCGGCGGCGCCGGCCGGACGCTGAGCGGCATCCTCTCCATCTGCGCGTCCTGCAAGAAGATCCGCGACGCGGAGGGCACCTGGTGGCCCGTGGAGGTCTATGTCCGCGACCACTCCGAGGCCGAGTTCAGCCACGGGCTTTGCGCGGAGTGCGCGCGGCATCTGCGCCAGCACTTCCGGTTGATGGAGTAGCCGCGCCCCCGCGGCGCTAGTCTTCCACCGCGCGCACGACCACCTGCGCCCGCAGCCCCCAGACGGTGGGGGGATCCACCACGCCCGGCCCCGGCGTGAGCGTGTTTGCCGCCCCCGCCGCCACGCCCAGCGCGAGCGCGTCCGGGGGCGACTCGCCCCTGGCGATCGCCGCCACATAGCCGCCCAGCAGCGCATCGCCGCTGCCCACCGTGCTGAGCGCGCGGACGGCGGGCGCGGCGGCGAACCAGGCGCGGCCGGGGCCGCTCAGCAGCGCGCCCCGCGGGCCCAGCTTGACCACCACCGCGGTGCCGTCGCCGGCTTCCCGGGCCCGGCCGGCGAGGGTGCGGAGCGCATCGGTGCGACAATCCGTCCACTCGACGAACTCATCCTCGTTGGGCGCCACCAGCTCCGGCTTCTCGGCGACGCCGGCGCGCAGGGCGTCGCCTTCCGCGTCGAGGAAGACGCGGGCGCCGGCATCGCGCGCCGCGCTCACCAGCCGGCCATAGAGCGCAGGCGACCAGGCCCGGGCGCAGGCTGCCCGCCACCACCACGAGGTCATCCGGGCTCACGCGACTGCTCACATGCGCGACCAGCCGGTCGGCGGCGTCGGCGGCGACCGGGTCACCGGGCTCGAGCAATCGGGTCTCGGAGGCGCCGGTGGGATCGGCGATGAGCACGTTCTCGCGCGACTCGCCCGGCACCTCGACGAAGTCGGTGGCGATGCCGCGGTCGGCGAGATCCCGGCGAATCCACGCGCCGGTGCGGCCGCCCACGAAGCCCGTGCACACCACGTCCTCGACGCCGAGCAGGCGCGCGGTCTTGGCCACGTTGAGCGGCTTGCCGCCCGCCACCGCCACCGCGCGCCCGAGCCGGTACTCGGCGGAGGCGCGGAAGCCGGGCACGACATAGGTCTTGTCGATCGCCGCATTGACCGCGATGCACCAGAGCCGCATCAGGCGGGAGAGATCACGACCTTGGCCGCGTCCTCGTGGTAGTCGGCGAGCGCCCGGAAGGCCCGCGGCCCCGCTTCGAGAGGGACTCGATGGGAGACGAAGGACTCGAGATCCACCATGCCGTGAGCCGCGAGCGCGATGGTACGGGGATAGACGGGCTTCATCCGGCGCGAGATCTTGATGGTGAGGCCCTTGCGCCGCGCCGGCGTGGCGGTGAAGGCGGTCCGGTTGTCGGCGCAGATACCCACCACCACCACGGTGCCCAGCGCGGCGGCGACCTGCGCCGCCTGATCCGGTGTCTCCGGCGCGCCGGCGGTCTCGAAGACGACGTCGGCGCCGCGTCCGCCGGTGGCGTCGAGGATGGCGGCGACCGGATCCTCGCGGGCGGCGTTGAACGGTGGCGGTGGCGCCCGCGGTCTTGGCCAGGCGCAGCCGGTACTCGTGGAGATCGGTGGCGAGCACCGCCTGGGCGCCGGCGAGACGCGCGAGCTGGACGAGCAGGAGGCCGATGGGCCCGCAGCCCAGCACGGCGACCACGTCCGCGATGCGCGGCGCCGCCAGATCCACCGCGTGCAGCGCCACGCCGAGCGGCTCGAGCAGCGCGCCTGCCGTGTCGCTCACGCTCGGGGGCAGCGAATGGAGGAGCGGCGCGGGATGGATCAGCCGCTCGCGCAGCGCGCCGGGAATGCCCGGCGAGCCCACGAAACGGACGCGCGGGCAGACATGGGGATGGCCGTCGACGCAGAGCTCGCACTCCCCGCAGGCGATGGCGGGATCGACGGCCACACGATCGCCCGCGCGCACGCGGGTCACCCCCGCGCCCACCGCCTCCACCACGCCGGCGAACTCGTGGCCCATCACGAAGCCGCGCTCGAGCGGGTCCGTCCCGCCGGTCTCGCCCCGATAGTAGTGGAGGTCGGTGCCGCAGACGCCCACCGCGGTGACGCGCACGAGGGCTTCACCCGGCCCGGGCTCGCGCGCGTCGGGCGCGGCGATCATCTCGAGCACGCGCGGCCCCATGAGGGCGAGGGCCTTCACGCGCTCACCCGCGGCCGGCGGCCAGCGGCGGAGGGCCGAGGCGCTCGCGCGGCCAGCCGGCCATGACCAGCACGGTCCCCACGAGCTCACCGAGGGCGGCGACCGCGCCGGGATCGGCCAGGCGGCCGTCCTTGAAGTGGGCGGACTCGAGATAGACGCTGGTGGGCGCGACCAGCGCGCCGAACCAGGCGAGCACCGCGCGGAGGTGCCCGTCCACGCCCAGATAGTGATGCGACGAGGCGCCCATGGCCACGATGCCGACGGGCTTGGCGCGGAGCGTCTCCAGGGGCGTGAGGTCGAGGAGATTCTTGAGCGCGCCGGTGAAGGAGGCGCGATACACGGGGCTCGCGAGCAGCACGCAGTCGGCCTCGGCGAGCGCGGCGACGAGCTTCGCGGTGTCGTCGTCGAGGCGCTCCGGCGGCCGGCCGTCGGCGAAGCCGAGCCGAAAGTCGGCCAGGCTCAGCAGGGAGGCGGAGACGCCGGCCCGCGCCGAGGCCAGATCCACGGCCGCCTGGATGGCGGCATTCAGCCGCCCGGGCGGCGTCACCGCGCCCACCACCGCCACGAGCCGGGGCATCGGCTCAGGCCGCCGCGCGGTCGCGGTCGCGGCGCGCCACCCCGGCGCGCACGAGCGGGATCAGCTCGCGGCCGTACTCCTCCGCGTCCTTGAGGGGATCGAAGCCGCGAATCAGGAGGGTGGTGACGCCGAGGTCGTAGTAGTCGAGGAGCGATTCGGCCACCTGCTCGGGCGTGCCCACCAGGGCGGTGGTATTGCCCGCGCCGCCCACCGCCGCCGCGATGGGAGTCCAGAGCCGCTTGTCGTGCAGCTCGCCCTGGCGCGCGAACTCCACCAGCCGCTGCGCGCCCACCGCCTCCGGCAGGGGCAGGGTGCGGTCGCCCTGCTTGGCCTGCACGGTGGCGAGGATGCGATGCGCCTTGTCCCAGGCGGCGTCCTCGGTGGCGCGCGATGATGGGGCGCAGCGAGACGCTCACCCGCGGCTCGCGCCCCACGCGCGCGCCCGCCGCGCGCACCTCCGCGATGCGCTGGCGGATGGCGGCCAGCGGCTCGCCCCACAGCATGTAGACGTCGCAGTGCTTGGCGCCGATGGCATGCGCGGCTTCCGAGGCGCCGCCGAAGTAGAGCGGGATATGCGGCTTCTGGACGGGCTTGATCTCCGAGAAGGCCTTGGCCACGTGATAGAACTCGCCCTCGAAGTCGAAGGGCCGCTCCTCGGTCCAGGTCCGGCGCAGCAGGACGAGATACTCGTCGGTGCGGCGATAGCGCGTGTCGTGGTCGAGCCAGTCGCCGTCCTTGGCCTGGTCGGCGTCGCTGCCGCCGGTGATGATGTGCAGCGAGACGCGCCCCCCGGTGAACTGGTCCAGCGTGGCCGCCTTGCGCGCGGCCAGCGTGGGCGTCACGAAGCCGGGCCGGTGGGCGATGAGATAGCCCAGGCGCTCGGTGTGGGCGGCGGCGTGGCTGGCCACGAGGAAGCCATCGGCGGCGGTGGAGGTATAGCCCACCAGCACCTTGTCGAAGCCCGCGCGCTCGTGGGCGCGCGAGAAGTCCCGCACCCAGGCGGCGTCGATCTCACCGCCGATGACGTGGACGGCGGCGCCGTCGGCGCCTTCCGGCCGCACGCCGATCATGCCGATGAGCTCGATGGGCATGAAGCGATCTTAGCGCGAGGCGATGCGCTCCGCCAGATGCTGGGCGTCCTCGCCCACGCCGCAGAGCACGGACGACTTGAGCTTGTGTAGCCACGGCAGCCCGAGGAAGTACAGGCCCGGGCACGGAGACACTCCACGCCGGTGGAGCGGCTCGCCGCCGGCGTCGAAGGCGGGCAGGCGGATCCAGCCGAAGTCCGCGCGAAAGCCCGTGGCCCAGACCACGCTGGTGACGCCGGCCGCGCGCAGGTCGAGCGCGGGCGGTGAGGTGAAGTGGCCACGGCGCGGGGGCGCCGCAACGTCCGTCCCCGCGGGCGGCGGCTCGAGCCCCGCGCGGCGGGCGTGCTCGTCCGCGGACTTCCAGAACGCCGCCATGCCTTCGTCGCCCTTCGCGAGCTGCGCGTCCAGATCGTCGTCGAAGTGCAGGCGCCCGTCGCGGGCGCCGCGCAGATGCCCCAGCAGGACCACGCCGCGATCGGCATAGTCGCGGAGGTCGATGTCGTGGCCGCCGCCGGCTCCGGTGACGAGCGGGTTGGGCGTCTGGCGCGCGTCGGGCCGCTCGGCGATGGTCTGATCCAGCGCGCCCATCTCGCGTATCCACCAGAAGACGTCGCGGCCGCGGTAGCGCCGCGGCACGCGCCGGTGCCGCCCCACGGAGAGGTAGACAGTCCGGCCGGCGCCGAGCAAATCCTCGACGATCTGGCAGCCGGAGGCGCCCGAGCCGACCACGAGCACCGCGCCCGGCGGCAGCGCGCCGGGATTCCGGTAGCGGCTCGAGTGGACCTGGACGAGGTCGGCCGGCAGCGCGGCGGCGGCCGGCGGCCGCACAGGCTCCTGATAGGGGCCGGTGGCGGCGACCACGTGCGCGGCCGTCGTAGGCCCCGTCATCGGTCTCGACGAGGAGCCGCGGCGAGCCCGGCTTCCGCCGCACCGCGCGCACCGTCACGCCGGTCCGGATCGGCGCCCTGATCAAGTCGCGGTACTCGTCGAGAAAGCGCACCACCTCGTCCCGCGGGGCGAAGCCCTCGGGATCGCTTCCGCGATACGCATGCCCGGGCAACTCGATGCTCCAGGAGGGGAACTGGAAGGTCAGCGAGTCCCAGCGCTCGCTGCGCCAGCGCTCGGCCACGCGCCCGCGCTCGAGGATGAGGTGCTCGCGGCCGAGCGCGCGGAGGTGATAGCTCAGCGCGAGGCCGGCCTGGCCCCCGCCCACGATGACGGTCTCGATCGACTCGCTCACGGCGGGATGGTAGCGCGAATTGCTTCGGCCGCGCGGGGCGGAGGTCTAAGGTGGGGCGCGTGCGCGCCAACCTGCGGCGGCTCGCGCTCGGCCTCGTCGTCAGCCTCGTCCCCGTGACGGCGGTATTCGCCTGGGCCCAGGGCAGCGAGGTCCCCATCCACGCGAGCCATCGCATCTTCGTCGCGGAATACGTGGCCGCGGTGAATGCCCGTGACGCCGAGCGATTCGGACGCCTCGTGCATCCGAAGTCGCTCGCCTGCATCACCGACGCCAATCGCGACTTCTACGACGACTGGGTGGCGCGGGCCTTCCGCCGCACGCTGCCCGACACCTACCGGCTCATCAGCGTGCGGACGCTTCCGGCCGAATGCACCGCCCATGGTGCCGGCGCAGCATGGTGATCGATCCGCTGCCCCCCACGCATCAGATCCAGATCGACGTGCAGACCGGCCCTACCGGTTCGTGACCATCCTGCTCCAGGTGACGCAGAGCGCGGGCGCCTGGCTCCAGGTCATGCCCTGTCCCACCGCGGAAGGTCTCGTCGCCTTTCGCGCCGCAAAGAAGGCGAACGCCGCCCAGGAGGCGCGCGTGAAAGCGCTGGCGGAAGGACTTCCGGATCCCCTCCGGTCCGAGATCGCGGCGCGGGTGAAGGCCGGGAAGAAGATCGACGCCATCAAGCACTATCAGGCGGCGAGCGGCGAGGATCTCACCACGACCAAGGGCGTGGTGGAGGCGCTGGACGCGAGCGGCCGCTAGCTCGGGACGTGCGGGCGACCGCGCGTGTACGACCAAGGTCCTATTTGCCTGCCGCCTGGGGTCGGCGATGCTGGACCGGAGGAGGGCTGACATGCCCACGCCGGGTGACGAGACGATCGCGGACGCGTATATCTACCTGCTCGCACGCATGCTCGTGATTCGCCAGGAGCGATCCGACTTCAAGCTGCCGGGGACCGCCTACAACGTCATCAAGTACAATCCGCTCGGCTCGGCCGATTTCGTCAATCCCAACTTCGACGTGGCCTACCTCGAGGCCTGGATCGCCGTGGACGACCGCGCGCCGGCTCTCCTGAAGGTCCCGGAAATCACGGGCCGGTACTACACCGCCCAGATTCTCGACGAGTGGGGCGAGGTCATCGCCAATATCAACGAGCGCACCTTCCCGTCGCAGCCCTTCGGGTCGTTCGCCCTGGTAGCCCCCGGTTCCACCGCGCCCATCCCGCGGGGCGCCGCGCGCGTCGAGCTGCATTCGAGGAAGGCCAAGATGCTGGCGCGCGTGGAGCTGAAGGACGATTCCCGGCGCGCCGTCGAGCTCCAGAAGCAGTTCACGCTGGCCTCCCTCGGCACCCCCACCATCGCCCCGTCCCCGGCCATTCCGGACTTCGACAACAAGGAGCTGATCGGCGCCGAGATTTTCGGCGACGTGGATGCCCGTCTCTCGAGCGCGCTGGACGTGTCGCCGATCGCCGCCCCATTGCAGCAAAAGGTTCGCGCCGTCGCCGCATACGTCGCGAGCGGCTCGGCCGCTCGAGCGGCCGTCGACAAGCTGCTGCGCAACCGGGTCATTCCCGAGTTTCAGGAATACGTGTTCACCAAGAGCGCGCCGTACCGCAATCACTGGGTGGGGGGCGCCCAGACCGGCAACTACGGCAAGGACTTCCGGCTGCGTACGACCGCGAACTTCGCGGGGATCTGGGCCAATTCCACCGACGAGGTGATCTACTTCGGCGCGACGCGTGACGCGACCGGCGCACCGCTGAACGGCGGGACCAGCTACGTCATCCATTTCCCGGCCGATCGCCTGCCCAGCGGCGTGGTCAATTCCTACTGGTCGGTGATCCTGGTCGGTGTCCCCGACTATCGGGTCGTCCCCAACCCGCTCATCCGCTTCAATCTAAACAGCTACTCGCCGCTCCGGAGCGAGCCGGACGGCTCGCTGAAGCTCGCCGTCGGGCCCAAGGTGGTCACCGGTGTTTCGGAAGCGAACTGGTTGCCGTCTCCGGAAGGGAAGACTTTCTCGATGGCGTTCCGGACCTATGTGCCGAAGGACGCGGTGAAGCGCGGCGAATGGGCACCGCCGCCGATCACGCCGGTGAGGTGACAAGGCCATAACGACTCGGAAGATCCGCCGCCGACCCACGACTTCGCGAACGGCTACTTACTTCGACCGGAGCTGGCCGCTGGGCGACTTCGAGGCGGAGAAGTAGGCGGAGCCTAGCTGGAGGCGGTCGCGAGCGAGACGGCGCGGCCCGTCGCGCTCGACTCCAGCGCGGCGGCGAGGATCTCCTGCACGTCGCGGCCGATCGCGGGGGCGCAGAGGCCGGTGATGGGACGGCCGTCCCGGAGGCGCGCGAGGAAGTAGGATACGCCGTCGCGCTCGCCCGCCGGGAGCTCGGGCGGCTCGATCGTCTCGCTCCCGTCGCCGCGGACGAGCTGCACGCGGCCCTGGCCCACCACCTTCTGCCCCTCGCGAGTGGCACGGGGCTGATGCACGATCAGGGTGCCCGCGTCCCCGTACACGATGAAGGCGAAGCCCGGCTCCCCGCCGATCTGGGTCCAGGAGCCCTCCAGCACCGCCAGCGCGCGCGGATAGCGCAGGATCACCACCGCGTTGTCCTCGGCGGGCAGGTCCTTCTTGCGGAGGTGCGCGGCCACCGCGGTGACCGCGGCGGGCCGACCCAGCAGGGTGCGGGCGAGGATTCCGCCGTAGCCGCAGTAGTCCACCAGCGCGCCGCCGCCGTTCCGCGCGGGATCGTAGAGCCACTCGCAGAACTGCTCCGAGCAGCCGTACTCGCGGGGGCCCGCGTGGCCGCCGCGGTGCGAGAGCTGCACGGGCTCGCCCACCGCGCCCTCGCCCACGAGGGTGAGGCCGTGCCGGAGCGCGGGCCGCCACGCGGTGGGCCAGTTCACCATGAGGGGCTGGCCGGACTTGCGCGCGGCGGCGATCAGCGCCTCCGCGCCGGCGAGATCCGCGGCCATGGGCTTCTCGATCATGGTGGGCAGGCCGCGCTCGAGCGCGCGGACGCCCCACTCGGCGGAAGCGCGGTTGTCGGTGAAGCAGAGGATGGCGTCGAGATCGGAGCGCTCGAGGAGCGCTTCGTAGGTGGGAAGAGCGGCCACGCCGCCGTGCTCGCGGCCCAGCCGCTCGCGGAGCCTCGTGTCTGGCTCCGCGGCGGCCACGAGCACGCCGGGCTCGCCCGCGGCGACGGCCGCGAGATTCGCCCAGACGTGATCGTGGCTGAGCCCGAGAACGCCGACCCGCAGCCGGGCCACGGCGGGGGGACGCGCCTTACAGCGCCTTCAGCATGCTGTCGGCGTCGCTCACCTCGAACTTGCCGGGGGCCTCGACGTTGATCGCCTTCACGGTGCCGTCGTCGACCAGCATCGAGTAGCGCTGGGAGCGGACGCCCATGCCGCGCGCGGTGAGATCCATCTCGAGGCCCAGCGCCTTGGTGAAGACGGCGCTGCCATCCGCCATCATGCGCACCTTGCCGCCGGACTTCTGATCCTTGGCCCAGGCGCCCATCACGAAGGCGTCGTTCACGGACACGCACCAGACCTCGTCCACCTTCTTGGCCTTCAGCTTGTCGATATTGTTCACGTAACCGGGCACGTGCTTGGCCGAGCAGGTGGGGGTGAAGGCGCCGGGGAGGCCGAAGATCACGACCTTCTTGCCCTTGGTGAGATCGGCCACGTTGAAGTTATTAGGACCGATGCTGCAGCCGGGCTGCTCGGTCTCGATCATCTCGGTGAGGGAGCCGCCGGGCAGCTTGTCGCCAACCTTGATCGCCATGGATATCCTCCTCGTTGCTGGGATTGAGACGGGATGGTGAGTCGAAGACGCCTCGCGTGCTGCAGGCGGAATGGTACCACACGAGCCGCCACTGGAGTTTCGGGGAGTGGGCCTCCCTCGATTACACTGAAGGCCGATGTCAACGTCCTGGATCGAGCCCACCGATGGCCGCGCCGCCGCGCGACTGTCCGCGACCGCCGCCGAGCACCGCGCAGCGCTGGCCGAGGCCGCCGGCGCCGCCGCGCTCCGAGCGGGCGAGGCGGTGCTGGCGCTCCAGAAGCCCGACGGGTACTGGTGCGGCGAGCTCCTCGCCGACACCACGCTCGAGTCGGACTTCGTGCTGCTCCAGCTCTGGCTCTATCCACCCGAGGGAGGCGTGTGGCGGCCGCCCACCGGGGGGCGCATCGAGAAGACCCGCCGGGCCATCCTGGCGCGGCAGCTCCCCGACGGCGGCTTCAATATCTATCCCGAGGGTCCCGCCGAGCTGAACGCCACCGTGAAAGCCTATGCCGCGCTCAAGCTGGCCGGGCTTGCCGCCGAGAGCGAGCCCCTGACGCAGGCGCGGGAGTGCATCCTCCGCCTGGGCGGCATCCAGGAGACGAACAGCTACGTCCGCATCAATCTGAGCCTCTTCGGCCTCTACCCGCGCCGGCACGTGCCGACCATTCCCCCCGAGCTGGTCCTGCTGCCGGGCGGGCTGATCTACGAGATGTCGTCGTGGACCCGCGCCATCGTGGTTCCGCTATCCATCGTTCAGTCGCGCGCGGGGCGGCGCCCCGTCCCCGCCGGATTCGACCTGGACGAGCTGGCCGCGCCGGGCAAGAGCTTCCGCCTCCCGCGCCGCGACCGGCTCTCCGCCGTGTTCAGCCAGCTCGACACCGCGCTCAAGGTCTGGGAAAAGGGCGCGCCGGAGATGATCCGCAAGTCGGCGCTGCGCGAGGCGGAGAAGTGGATGCTCGATCGCACCCGCCACAGCGACGGGCTCGGTGGCATCTATCCGTCGATGATGTATCTCATCATGGCGCTCGAGTGCCTGGGGTATCCGCGGGACCACCCCGATCTCGTGGAGGCCATCCGGGTCTTCGAGGGATTGCTGACCGAGACCGACGACCACCTCTACTTCCAGCCTTGCTTCTCGCCGGTCTGGGACACCGCCATCGCCATGTTCGCGCTGGGCGAGGCAGGCGTGGAGGCGCCGGACGCCCAGCGCCGCGCCGCGGACTGGCTCATCGAGCGGGAAGTCCGGCGCCGGGGCGACTGGTCGGTGAAGCGGCCGGACCTCGAGCCCTCCGGCTGGGCCTTCGAGTTCAGCAACGAGCATTATCCCGACATCGACGACACCGCCATGGTGTTGCTGGCCTTGCAGCACGCGCGCGCCTCCGACCCGGCAGGCCCAGGCGCGCTGCGAGCGTCGCGCGCAGCACTGGCTCGCGCAGATGCAGTCCAGCGACGGCGGCTGGGCGGCGTTCGACGTGGACAATAACTGGGCGCTGCTCAACCGTGTGCCCTTCGCCGACCACAACGCCATGCTGGATCCCACCTGCCCGGACATCACCGGGCGCGTGCTGGAGGCGCTGTGCCGGCGTGGGCTCAAGCTCACCGATCTTCCGGTGGATCGCGGCGTCGCCTATCTCCTCCAGACCCAGGAGGCGGACGGCTCCTGGTACGGCCGCTGGGGCGTCAACTATCTCTACGGGAGCTTCCTCGCGCTCCGCGGCCTGCGCGCCTCCCACGATCGCAGCGCCTCGCGCGCCATCTGGAAGGCCGGGCGCTGGATCGCCTCGGTGCAGAACGCCGACGGCGGCTGGGGCGAGAGCTGCGCCAGCTATGGCGAGGGCCGCTTCGTCGTCGCCCCGAGCACGCCGTCCCAGACCGCGTGGGGATTGCTGGGATTGATCGCGGCCGGTCAGGCCGAGAGCGAGAGTCTCACGCGCGGTGCGCGCTATCTTCTGGACACCCAGCGCGCCGACGGCACCTGGGACGAGACGCTCGCCACCGGCACGGGCTTCCCGGGCGTCTTCTATCTCCGGTACACGCTCTACCGGAACTACTTCCCGCTGCTCGCCCTCTCCCAGGTCCGCGGCGCGCTGGACGGGGCCGCGCGCACGCTGCGCCTCGTCCGCGAGGGCGGCGCCGGTCTCGGGGTCTGAGCGCCGCGTTGCCGTCCCGCGGGTGGCCTGCTCGCACGTTTCACTGGATGATGGGGGCGCTCGTCACGCTCGCGCTCCTCGCCGGTCCTGCCGTCTCCGCCGAGCATGACTGGCTGCTCGGGCGGTGGGAGCTCACGCACGATCCCGAGGGGAACGCGAAGGATTGGCTCGAGTTCCACGCCGATGGCCGCGCGTTCAGTATCGCGCCGAGCGGCCGCCGCGTCCCCGGCGAGTACACGGTGGGCGAGGGCGAGGTCCGGATCGTCTATGCGCTCGCCGGCCGGCAGATTCCCATCACGCTCACCTTCGAGCCCGCCCGGGTGAAGCTCTTCGTGCGCTCCCTGCGGACGGGAACCGCCTCGACCTATGAAAAGGTGAAGTAGACAGCCCTCTCGCGCAGCGCGGCTCAGGCCCCCGCGCGGCCCGCGAGCGCCGCGTAGATCACCTGCGCCAGCCGCGGCAGATCGGGGTCGCGCGCGCCCATGAGGAGCACGGTGTCGCCCCCGCGCGCTTCGGTCGCGACCCAGCGCATCACCGCCGCATGGTCCTTGGCATGCCCGCAAAGCAGCGCGGGGGGAGATCGTCGGCGAGCACGCGGCCCGTCACGTCCCGGGTCACGGTGCCGCCCGCGTAGTACACCTCCGCGTAGCAGAAACGGTCCGCGGGACGCAGGACGCGCGGCAAGAGCTCGCGCAGCTCCGGGCGCAGGAAGCGCGCGGGGCCATAGCCATGCGGCTGGAACACCGCCACCACCCGCGCCGCCCCTGACTGCGCCGTGGTGAGCGCGGCGCGGATCTTCTCGCCGTTGTGCGCGTAGTCATCCACCACGCGGATCCCGTTCGGCGTCGTGCCCAGCACCTCGAAGCGGCGCGCCACGCCGGGAAAGCGCGCCAGCGCGGCGGCGATGGCAGCCGGTTCGAGCCCGAGGGTGAGGGCGACCAGCACGGCGGCGGCCGCATTCTCGAGATTGTGGGCCCCGGGCTGCGGGATATCGAGCGGAACGCGCCCCGCCGGCGCGTGCAGCACGCCGGTGCCCCGGTGCGGGCCCACGCTGAGAATCTCGAGCCTGCGCCTCCGCGTCGGGTGTCGGGCCATAGGTCCCGGCGCCGACCGCCCGCCCCACCGCGAGGGCCTCGGGACAGGCGGCGTTCACGAGCAGCCGCCGCGCATTGCGGGCGAAGGCCTCGAACTGCGGCCGCAGCGCCGCGACCTCACCGTGATCGCGGCTGATATTGTGGATGACACCCAGCGCGGGCGCGTATCCGGTGAGCGTGCCGTCGGATTCGCAGGCCTCGGCGGCCACCGGGGCCGCGTCGGGGCCCGCCAGGAAGCATCCGCTCACGCCCTCGCCCACGAGCGCGGCGCCGCCCAGCGCGGTGGCCGCGAGCCCCGCCTCGCGGGTGAGCCAGGTCACCATGCCGGTGATGGTGCTCTTCCCGCTGGTGCCCGCGATGGCCACCCCGGGCCGGCCGGCATTCACCACTTCCGCGAGGAGCGCCGGGCGCGCCACGCGCTCGATGCCCAGCGCGCGCGCCGCGCGCATCTCCGGCGTGTCCGCCTCGACCGCGGTGGAGTAGACGAAGCGGTCGAGTCCGGGCGTCACCGCGGCGCCGTCCTGGGGCAGCAGCGTGATGCCCAGCCCGCGCAGGAGGGCGGCCAGCTCGCCGCTCTTGCCCTGATCGAGCGCGCGGTCGGAGCCCTGCACGGTATGTCCGCGCGCGCGCATGAGCCGCGCGAGGGGATTCATGCCCGCCCCGGCAATGCCGGAGAAGTGGTAGCGTAGCGGGCGCGCGGGCGCGGCGATCGTCACCACTCCAGCATACGACAGGGCGCGCGCGCGGCGTGCGTCTGGCGATGCGTCGTGGGTGGGGCTAAGATGCGCCCGTCTCACCATCTCGCAAGGGGAGGCTCGGCCGTGGGGGATCGATCGGGGCGGCATCTCATGATGGCCGGCGTCATCGTGGCCGTGGTGGGCCTGGGCATCATCCTCGTGCGCGAGCTGCGCGTGCCGCGCGAGTGGATACCGGTGATCGTGGGGGTGGGGCTCTTCATCGTGGGCTATATCCGCTTCCTCACCTCAGGGAAGGGGAGGGGCTAGCGCCATGGCGCGAGCGGGCAAGGCCGCCTCCGTGTCCCCGCGGAACGTCACCCCCGACGCCGTGGACCCCAAGCACCGCTGGGACCGGCCCATCCAGGCGCCGGGCCACATGCAGGTTGATTTCGAGGAGCGCGTGGATTTCCGGCGGCTCCACGCCTATCGCCTGGGCCGCACGCGGCAGGCGCTGGCCCGCTCCGGGCTGGGCGCGCTGCTCACCTTCGACCAGCACAATATCCGCTACATCTCCAGCACGGTGATCGGCGAGTGGGCGCGCGACAAGCTCATCCGCTACTGTCTCCTCACCGGCAACGGCGAGCCCTGGGTGTGGGATTTCGGCTCGGCCGCGCGCCACCATCGGCTTCACGCCCCCTGGCTCGATCCCACCCACTGCATCGCCGGCATGGTGGGCATGCGCGGGGCGGTGTCGCCCAAGGCGGGGCTCTTCGAGCGCGCGGCGCGGGAGATCAAGGACATCCTGGTGCAGGAGGGCGTGGCGAAGATGCCGGTGGGCATCGACGTGGTGGAGCCGCCCTTCCTCTTCGCGCTCCAGAAGGAAGGCATCGAGGTGCGCGACGGGCAGCAGGTGATGCTGGAGGCGCGCGTCATCAAGAGCGCGGACGAGCTGACGCTCCTGAACATGGCGGCGGCCATGGGCGACGGCGTCTACCAGGACATCTTCGAGGCGCTCAAGCCCGGCGTCCGCGAGGTCGAGATCGTCGCCCTGGCCAACAAGCGCCTCTACGAGATGGGCTCGGACTGCGTGGAGGCCATCAACGCGATCTCCGGCGAGCGCTGCTCGCCGCACCCGCACAACTTCACCGACCGCCTCATCCGGCCCGGCGATCAGGCCTTCTTCGACATCATCCAGTCCTTCATGGGCTATCGCACCTGCTACTACCGCACCTTCAGCGTGGGACGCGCCACCGCGCCCCAGCAGTCGGCCTACAAGAAGGCGCGCGAATGGATGGACAGCGCCATCGCGCTCATCAAACCGGGCGTGGAAACCGACCGTATCGCGAAGTGCTTCCCGCGGGCGCAGGAGATCGGCTTCGAGAGCGAGATGGCGGCCTTCGGGCTCAACTTCTGCCACGGCCTCGGGTCTGGGTCTCCACGAGCGTCCCATCATCTCGCGCCTCAACTCACTTGATGACCCGATGGAGCTCCAGGCCGGCATGGTCTTCGCGGTGGAGACCTATTGCCCCGCCACGGACGGGATCTCCGCCGCGCGCATCGAGGAAGAGGTCATCGTGACGCCGAAGGGCGCCCAGATCATCACGCTCTTCCCCGCGGATACGCTGCCCATCGCCAACCGGTACTAGGCGCGCGGTGCCCGACTCCGCCGGCGCGATCTTCCGCGTCTTCCTCCGGCTCGGCCTCACCTCGTTCGGCGGGCCCATCGCGCACCTCGGCTACTATCGCCGCGAGTTCGTGGAGCGGCGGCGGTGGCTCAGCGAGTCGGCCTACGCGGATCTCGTCGCGCTCTGCCAGTTCCTGCCCGGGCCCGCGTCCTCGCCAGGTGGGCTTCGCGGTGGGACTGTCGCGCGGCGGTGTGGCCGGCGGCCTCGCCGCCTGGGCGGGGTTCACCTTGCCCTCGGCCATCGCGCTCACGGCTCTTCGCCCTGGGAGCGGGCGCGCATCACAGGTCCCCGCCGGCCTGGGCGCGCTCCATGGGCTCAAGGTGGTGGCTGTCGCCGTCGTCGCCCAGGCGGTGTGGGGGATGGCGCGGGCTCTCTGTCCCGATCGTGCGCGAGCCGGCATCGCGGTGCTGGCCACGCTGCGTCGTTTTCTTCGCCGCGACGGCGGTGGGCCAGATCGGTGCCATCGCGCTGGGCGGCGTGCTCGGCCTCTGGCGGTGCCGCGACGCAGCGGGACGTCCACGGGCGCGCTGCCGGTGACGGTGTCGCGCGGAATCGCCTCGGACCTGTCTCGCCGCGTTCTTCCTGCTGTTGGTCGGACTCCCGCTCGCGGTCCGACTCGGGGCGGGGCATGCCGCCGCGGTGTTCGAGGCGTTCTATCGTGCGGGCGCGCTCGTCTTCGGGGGCGGTCATGTCGTGCTCCCGCTCCTGCAGGCGGCGGTGGTGTCGCCGGGCTGGGTGAGCGAGAGCGCGTTTCTCGCCGGCTACGGCGCCGCCCAGGCGGTGCCGGGTCCGCTCTTCACCTTCGCCGCGTATCTGGGCGCGGTGAAGGGGCCGTCGCCGAACGGTGTGACGGGCGCCGTCCTCTGCCTCGTCGCGATCTTTCTGCCCGGGCTCCTGGTCGTGACGGGCGCGCTGCCGTTCTGGAACGCGTTCCGGCGGCAGACGCTGGGCGCAGTCGGCCATGCGAGGGGTCAATGCCGCGGTGGTGGGAATTCTCCTCGCCGCTCTCTACAGCCCGGTCTGGACCAGCGCCGTGCTGGGACCGCCGGACTTCGCCCTCGCGCTGGTGGCCTTCGTGCTGCTCGCGGTGTGGGGGAAGCCGCCCTGGATGGTCGTGGCGCTGATCGCCGCGGCGGGCGCCGCGCTCGGGGCTGGTGGGTACTGGAGGGGCGTGACGGGAGCGGCCGGAGGCCCGGCCGCTCCCGCGGAATCCGCGTCGCGCTAAGCGAGGGCGGTGAGCTTCTTCTGGATCTCCGGCTTCGGCACCGCGCCGATCACCGTGTCGCGCACCTTGCCGTCCTTCACGAAGAGAATGGTCGGGATCGAGCGGACCCCGAAGCGCGCGGCCAGCGCGGGATACGTGTCCACGTTCACCTTGGCCAGCGTGACCTTGCCGCCGGACGTCCGCGCCAGGTCCTCGAGCACGGGCCCCACGGCGCGGCAGGGCCCGCACCACTCGGCCCAGAAATCCACCATCAGGACGCCCTCGGCGGTCGAGAACGTCTCGTCGAAGGTCTTGTCGTCGAGGTGCAGCACACTCGGATCAGTCATGGGTCTCGCCTCCACGCTTGAGATGCCGGACCCTCGGGGCCGGGTTCATTGTGGGCAGCCGCAGGCTCCGGGCGAATCGCCGGTACCCGTTGTAGCATCGTAAGGAGAGAGTATGCCGGAGTCTGCTACGCCGGCGGCTCGGCGCCGGTGCGGTCGACGATCAGCCGGTAGTGCTCGGGGCGGCGGTGCCGCGCGAAGTTGAACACCGTCTCCTTGTAGGAGCGGGCGGCGTCGAGATCGCAGCGCGCGGTGGCGAGCTCGTCCCCCAGGGTCGCGCACATCGCCACGATCTCGCCCGAGGGCGCGATGATGGCGCTCTGGCCGATCATGTCGCAGCCCTCCTCGCGCCCGCACTTGGCCACGCCCACCACCCAGGTCGCGTTCTGGTAGGCGCCCGCCTGCATCACCAGGTGATTGTGGAAGGGGCCGAGGAGGTCGTGCTCCGGCGCGGGCGGATTGTGCGCGGGCGTGTTGTAGCCGAGGCAGATCAGCTCCACCCCCTGGAGGCCCATCACCCGATACGTTTCCGGCCAGCGCCGGTCATTGCAGATGCACATGCCCACGATGCCGTCGAAGGCGCGCCACACCGGGAAGCCCAGGTTGCCCACGTCGAAGTAGCGCTTCTCGAGATGCTGGAAGGCGCGGTAGGGCTCGTGCTCCGCGTGCCCCGGCAGATGGACCTTGCGGTACTTGCCCACCACGGACCCGCGGCGGTCCACCAGGATGGAGGTGTTGTAGCGTCGGGTCCGGCCCGCCTTCCTGCGCCAGCTCGGCGTAGCCGAGGCAGAAGCCGATGCCGAGCCGCCGCGCCTCGTCGAAGAGCGGGCGCGTCTCCGGTCCCGGGCATCTCGCGCTCGAAGAAGGCGTCGATCTCCCGCTGATCCTCCATCCACCAGCGGGGGAAGAAGGTGGTGAGCGCCAGCTCGGGAAACACCATCAGCTCGCAGCCGCGCGCGTGCGCCTGGCCCAGCAGGCCGAGGAGGCGCTTGACCACGTCGGCGCGCGACTCGCTCCGCGCGATGGGCCCGAGCTGGGCGGCGCCGATGGTGAGGACGCGGGCCATCAAGCCACCGGCGCCGCGGCGCGCGACCGGGTGAGGTCCTCGCGGCGGTAGTCGAGGCGTCGCCGGGCCCGCCGGCCGTCGCGCGCCAGCAGCCGGATCGAGCAGCCGCTCGACGCCGCGCACCACCACGTCGAGGCGGGCCCAGACCCAGGAGCCGAGCCGCCAGCCCAGCACGCGACGGATCCCCGCGCGCAGCCGATCGAGGCCGAGGCCCCGGTGCCGGTATTCGCGGAGCCAGTCGTAGCTGCCAGGACAGCCGCGGGTCCGCGTCGAGCTGCCATTTCTCGCGGAAGTGGCAGAGGGTGGAGAGGTTCCACGCGTCGCTCCAGCGGAGCAGGAAGAAGCCGAGATCCGACCAGGCCACCGGCGGCGGCGCCATCCAGGTCACCACCGCGGCGGGCTCGAGGTAGACGGCGCCGCCGGCCTGCCGCACCGACGCGCAGAGGTCCGGATGCTCGTTGGCGGTGAGGAGGCCCTCGTCGAGCGGGCCCAGGCGATCGAAGACGTCGCGCCGCGCCAGCATGCAGTGGAATTCCACCAGCTCGGTGGTCGCGCGCCGGAGCGTCGGCCGGAGCGTGGCGAAGGGCCGGCCGGGCTGCGCATGCCGCTCGCGGAAGCGCCGCCGGCCGTTCTCCACCACGAGGCCGGCGGTGCCGCCCGCCATGTGCACCGTCTCGACCTCCGGGGGGCCGATGCAGTAGAGCGGCCCCACCAGGTCGGCGCCCGTCTCGTCGGCGCAGCGGACCAGCGCCTCCAGCCATCCGGGCTGCACGAGGACGTCGTTGTCGATGAAGACCACGTACGGCGTCTTCACGTGGGCGAGCGCCAGGTTCCGCGACTCGTTGGTCGCGAGGCAATCCTCGATGCGGATGAGATGGAAGCCCTTTTCCCGCTGGCGCTCCTCGATCGCGCGGCGGACATGGCGCGGCGAGCCGGCATCCACGTAGACGAGCGAGAACGGGAAAGTCGGTGCGCTCGTAGAGGACGTCAAGCGCCCGCGCCGCCATGCTGAAGCGCTCGCGGGGAATGACGGCGACGGTGACCCGGGATGTCATGACGGTCCATCTCCGATGCGTTTCGGCAATGTCGTCCGCATGTGCCATTGTCCGGGACCCATGGTGCGCACGCGGGCCTCCCTCGCGTAGAATTGCCGCCATGACCATCAAGGGCAAGGCCTATATCGCCGGCATCTACGAGCATCCCACCCGCAAGGCGGACGACAAGTCCCTGGCCCAGCTCCATGCCGAGGTGGCCAAGGGCGCGCTGGAGGACGCGGGGCTCACCCGCGCCGACGTGGACGGCTTCTTCTGCGCGGGCGACGCGCCCGGCCTGGGCCCGCTGTCCCTGGTGGACTACATGGGCCTCAAGGTCCGCCACATGGACACCACCGAGACGGGCGGCTCGTCCTATGTGATCCACGTGGCCCATGCCGCCGAGGCCATCGCCGCCGGCAAATGCAGCGTGGCGCTCATCACGCTGGCGGGCCGGCCGCGCGCGGAGGGCATGGCCACCGGCACCGCGCCGCGGAACTACGGATCGGCCGCGCCGGACGTGCAGTTCGAGTATCCGTGGGGGCCCACCGTGGTGAACATGTACGCCATGGCCGCCCAGCGCCACATGCACGAGTTCGGCACCACCAGCGCCCAGCTCGCGTGGATCAAGGTGGCGGCGTCGCATCACGCCCAGCACAATCCCCACGCGCTCCTGCGCGAGGTGGTCACGGTGGACGACGTGGTCAACTCGCCGATGATCGCCGACCCGCTGCACCGCCTGGACTGCTGCGTGATCACCGACGGCGGCGGCGCCCTCGTGGTGGTGGCGCCCGAAATCGCGAAGCGGCTCAAGCGGCCGCGCGTGCGGCTGCTCGGCGCGGGCGAGGCGCACCAAGCACCAGATGGGCGGCAAGATCGACCTCACCTATACCGGCGCCGCGCGCTCGGGCGCCACCGCCTTCGCGGAGGCGGGGGTCACGCCCGCGGACATCAAGTACGTGTCGATCTACGACAGCTTCACCATCACGGTGCTGATCTGCCTCGAGGATCTGGGCTTCTGCCCCCGGGGCGGGGGCGGGCGCTTCGTGGAAGACGGCAATCTCATCGCCGGCCGGGGCCGGCTGCCCTTCAATACCGACGGCGGCGGCCTCTGCAATAACCATCCCGCCAATCGCGGCGGCATGACCAAGGTGATCGAGGCGGTGCGCCAGCTCCGCGGCGAGGCGCACCCGAAGGTGCAGGTGTCGAATTGCGGCCTCGCCCTGGCGCACGGCACCGGCGGCTCGCTCGGCACGCGACACGGCAGCGCCACCGTCATCCTGGAGCGGGAGTGAGCCATGGCCCCCCCCACGATACCCAAGGAGCGTAAGTATCCCGCCCCCGAGCCCAATCCCGAGACCAGGCGCTTCTGGGAGGCGGCCGCGCAGGGCCAGCTCCTCGTGAAGAAGTGCCTGGCCTGCGGCGAGATCCACTACTATCCGCGCGCGCTCTGTCCCTTCTGCGGGAGCGACCGCACCGACTGGCAGCCGGTGTCCGGCCGCGGCACCGTCTATTCCTGGAGCGTGATGCGGCGGGCGGAGACGCCCTATGCCATCGCCTATGTCACGCTCGACGAGGGCGTGACCATGATGACCAATCTCGTGGACTGCGACCTCGACGGCATCCGCATCGGCCAGAAGGTGCGCGTGGTGTGGAAACCCACCGAGGGCGGGCCGCCGCTGCCGGCCTTCACCCCCGCATGAGCCCTGCGTCGTGCCCCGTCCCTGGTGGTCGAGCCGGTGGCCGGCGCGCTGGGCGCCGAGCTGTCCGGCGTGGACCTGGCCAAGCCGCTCGCGGCCGACACGGTGGCGGCCATCCGCCGCGCCTGGCTCGAGCACGGCGTGATCTTCTTCCGCGAGCAGGATTTGCCGCCGGCCGCGTTCCTCACGTTCGCGCGGCACTTCGGCGAGCCGATCGAGTATCCCTTCGTGAAGGGCCTGGCCGAGCAGCCCGAGATCATTCCCGTGCTCAAGGAGGCGACCGAGCGGATCAACTTCGGCGGCATCTGGCACTCCGACACCGCCTACCTCGACCTCCCGCCCATGGCCTCCATGCTCATCGCCCGTGAGGTCCCGCCCGCGGGTGGCGACACCCTCTTCGCCAGCATGTATCTGGCCTACGAGACGCTGTCCGACGGCATGAAGCGCCTCCTCTCGGGGTTGATGGGGATCAATAGCTCGGCGAGCGCGGACGTGTCCAAGACACGCGAGGACCGGATGAAGGACAGCGCGCGGGAAGACGCGCGCAAGGAATACGTCGCCCACCATCCCATGGTGCGCACGCATCCCGAGACGGGGCGCAAGGCGCTCTACGTGAATGTCGCGCACACCGTGGGCATCGAGGGGCTGACCCGCGAGGAGAGCGCGCCCATCCTGGACTATCTCTTCCGCCACCAGATCAAGCCGGAGCTCACTTGCCGGTTTCGGTGGCGGCCCCGCTCCATCGCCTTCTGGGACAATCGCTGCGTGCAGCACAATGCGGTGAACGATTACCAGGGCCACCGGCGACTCATGCACCGGATCACCCTCGGGGGCGACAAGCCACGCTGATCGACGCGCGTGCCGTCCCGCACCGGCGGCGCTCCGCCCGAAGGCCGGGTCGCCCGCTCGGGTGGCCTGCCTCAGAACGTAAGGGCAGTGCGACCCAACCGCCCGCGAAATCATGCATAGGATGCCCATGGCACACCTCCTGCATGTCCTTGTCCCCCTGTGCCCGGCGGGCGGTGGTGCCGCGGCGAATGGCTGACCGCTATAGACAGTAGGAGGAGAAAAGGAAATGGTTGAGCAGACGATCGAGCAGCTCATGCCCGATGTGGCCGCCCGGCTCCGCGCCGGTGGCCGGCGTGGCCGATATCGGCTGCGGGGGCGTGGAAGTCGGGCATCGAGCTCGCGCAGGAATTCCCCCGCGCCCGCGTGGACGCGGTGGACACGGACCAGGCCGCCGTCGAGACAGGCGAGCTGGGCGGCGGGGCGGGCCGGCGTGAGCGGCCGCCTGGTCTTTCATGTCGCGCCGCCCGAGGACGCGCCGCTCACCGGTCCATATGACCTGGTGGCATCGCTGGAGGATCACGACGACATCGCGCACTCGCTGCGCGCGCTCCGCCGCATGCGCCAGCTCGCCAGCCCCGGCGGCACCGTGCTGGTGGCGGCGGCGCGAAGGCGGATGCTCTCGTCGACACCGTGTATGCGCGCGCGGCCGGCTTCAGCCAGGTGGACGTCCTTGCCCGGCGATGAGCCGCGGCGCATCACTTCTTCCGGCTCACGCCGTAGGTGTAGTGGATCATGACCCGCAAAGGAGGGCTGCCATGACCCGGCGCTCACTGCTCGTTCTGTTCTCGTGGTCTTTCGCCGCGGGCTGCGCCGGCCAGCCCGAGCACACGCATCCCAGCGCGCAGGCGCCCACCGCGCCGGGGGGCCCGCCGCCCCTCTGGAAGAATCTCGGGACGTACTCGCACCCGATCACCACCGCCTCCCCTCGGTCGCAGGCCTATTTCGACCAGGGCCTGCGGCTGACCTACGGGTTCAATCACGGAGAGGCCCAGCGGGCCTTCCGCGAGGCCGCGCGCGTGGATCCGTCGTGCGCGATGTGCCAGTGGGGGATCGCCATCACCTACGGCTCCAACTACAACGACCCGACCAATCCGGAGCGCGAGCAGGGGGCGCTGGCCGCGGCGCAGAAGGCGCAGGCCCTCGCGGCCAAGGCCACGCCCGGCCGAGCGCGCCATCATCGACGCGCTGGTCAAGCGGCATCAACCCGGCGGCGAGCGCGCCGCGCTCGACCGGGCCTATGCCGACGCCATGCGGGACGCCGCTCAGCGCTACCCGGACGATCTCGAGGCGGCCACCTTCTTCGCGGACGCCATGATGAATCTCCGGCCATGGAATCTCTGGACTCCTGAAGGCCAGCCGCAGCCGGGGACGGATGAGATCGTCCGCACGCTGGAAGGCGTCCTGGCAAAGAACCCGAATCACCCCGGCGCGCTGCACCTCTATATCCACGCGGTGGAGGCCAGCCAGAACCCGGGCCGCGCGACCGGCGCCGCCGACCGGCTGCGAAACCTCATGCCCGGCGCGGGGCATCTCGTGCACATGCCGTCGCATATCTATCTCCGGGTAGGGCGCTACGAGGACTCGGTGACGGTGAACGTCCGCGCCGCGGAGGCGGACCGCGCCTATTTCAAGGAAGGCATGCCCAGCCCCACCTATCGGGGCATGTACTACCCGCACAATCTCGACTTCATCTGGCATGCCGCCAGCATGGACGGGCGAAGCGCGGAGACGCTGAAGGCGGCCCGGGATTTTGCCGGCGAGGCGCCGCTCGAGATGGTGCGCCAGATGTCGGACATGGAGACGGTGCCCGTGGCGCCCATCTTCGCCCTGGCCCGCTTCGGCCGCTGGGAGGAGATCCTGCGCGAGCCGGCGCCGCCCGCTGATCTCCCCTACTGGCGAGGCGTCTGGCATTACGCCCGCGGGCTCGCCTTCGCGGGCACCGGCCGCCTCGCCGAGGCCCAGCGCGAGCTGGCGGCGCTCCAGACCGTACGCGACGCGGTGCCGGAGGCGCGCACCCTGGCCGGCTTCTTCAAGACGCGCGAGATGCTCACCCTCGCCGTCGAGGTCCTCTCGGGCGAGCTGGCCGCGCGCCGCGGCGAGTGGGACGCCGCCGTGCGCCACCTCGCCGAGGCCGCGCGCATCCAGGACGGCCACTGGTTCACCGAGCCGCCGCCCTGGTATTTCCCGGTGCGCCAGTCCCTCGGCGCCATCCTGCTCTCCGCCGGCCGTCCCGCGGAGGCGGAGGCGGTGTATCGCGAGGACCTGCGTCGCAATCCGGAGAACGGCTGGTCCCTCTTCGGCCTCGCGCAGGCGCTCCGCGCCCAGGGCAAGACCGCCGAGGCCACCACCACCGACGCGCGCTGCCGCCGCGCCTGGGCCCGCGCCGACGTCACGCTGACCTCCTCGCGCTTCTCAGCGGGGTCGCGCAGCCAGCCGCGGGATTTGCGTCGCGCGGGTCACGCGGGTAAAGTGGATGGCCAGGAGGGGACCGATGCCTGCGTGCATAGCTTGCAGCTCGCGCGACGTCGAGAGCACCTGCTCGGGAGCGTACATGGCGGAGACGTCGGACATCATCTACCTCGGCTCCTCACCGGTGGTCGAGTGCCCCGCCTGCGGCACCAAGCCGCTGCGCTGCCAGCCCGAGCTCTACGGCGACGTCTTCATCTGCCCCGGGTGCACCCAGCGCGTCTTCCGTGACGAGCAGCACCACTGCCGCACCTGCGGCCATTCCTGGATCCACCCCGACCTCGAGGAAATCCTCGAGCGTGAGTCGGAGACGCTCGAGATCAGCACCGAAGCCGGGGAGAGCGAGGCGGTCGACGAGGGCGAGGCCGCGGTCCTGGAAGTGCTGCCGCAGTCCTGCGACGCCTGCGGCGCCGCGCTCTTCAGTCTGGTCCGCGTCGACGGCCAGCTCGTGTGCCGCTGCCGCTGCGGCGCCACGGTCGCGCCCGGCGCTTCCGGCGGCTCCGAGAGCGACTGAGCGCGGCATCGGGCGCGCCCGATGACCACGCCTGCCATCGCCCTCGCCCAGCTCTGGCGCTGGGCCGGCTGCCCTCCCTTCGCCCTCGAGCGAGTCCGCTTCACCGGCGGTGATCCCATCCTGCCGGGCGTCTTCCAGGTCGGCACCGCGTCCATGACCTCCATCGCGGCGGCCGGGCTGGCCGCGGCCGAGCTGGCCCAGCTGCGCGGCGCCGGCGCCCAGACCGTGAGCGTGGACGCGCGCGCGGCGGCCGCCACCTTCCGCAGCGAGCGCTATCTCCGGGTCAATGGCGAGAAGCCCCCCGATCCCTGGAGCCCCATCTCCGGCTACTACCGCACCGCCGACAGCCGCTGGATCCAGCTCCACTGCAATTTCCCCCACCATCGCGAGGGCGTGCTGCGCCTGCTCGGCGTGGAGGAGAAGCGCGAGGCGGTGGCCGCCGCCATCAAGGACTGGAAGGCGGCCGAGCTGGAGGATGCGCTCGCCGGCGCCGAGATGTGCGCGGGCATGCTGCGCATGCCGGAGGAATGGCAGGCGCATCCGCATGCCCAGGCGCTGGCCATGCTCCTGCCGCTGGAGATCATCCGCATCGGCGACGCGCCGGCCGAGCCCTTGCCCGCGGGCGCCCGGCCGCTCGCCGGCATTCGCGCGCTGGATCTCACCCGCGTGATCGCGGGGCCCGTGTGCGGGCGCACGCTGGCCGAGCACGGCGCCGACGTGATGCAGGTCACCGCCGCGCATCTGCCCAGCATCGGGGTGCTCGTCCAGGACATGGGTCGCGGCAAGCTCTCCGCCTCGCTCGACCTTCGCTTCGAATCCGACGCGGAGCTGCTGCGCGGGCTCATCCGTCAGGCCGACGTCTTCAGCCAGGGCTATCGCCCCGGCGCCATAGCCGGACACGGCTTCTCTCCGGAGTCGGTGGCCAAGCTTCGCCCCGGCATCGTCTACGTGACGCTCTCGGCCTTCGGCCACTCCGGGCCGTGGAGCGGGCGCCGCGGCTTCGACAGCCTGGTGCAGACGGTGACCGGCATCGCCGGCGAGGGCGGCCGCGCCATGGGCGTGGACCAGCCGCGGCCCTTGCCCTGCCAGGCGCTCGACCACGCCAGCGGTTATCTCGCGGCCTTCGGCACCATGGTGGCCCTGGCCAAGCGCGCGACGCAGGGCGGGAGCTGGATGGTGCGCGTGTCGCTGGCCCAGACCGGGCGCTGGATCGACCGCCTCGGCCGCGTGGATGGGCTCGCCACGCCGGATCTCAAGCCGGAGGACGTCGCCGACCTGATGGAGACGACCGAGACGCCGTGGGGCAGCCTGCTGGCGGTGGCGCCGGCGGCGAAGCTCTCGGCCACGCCGGGCTACTGGGCGCGGCCCTCGGTGCCGCTCGGCACGCATCCGCCGGAGTGGCCCGCGCGCGCGGCCTGACGATGCGCGAGTATCAGTACCGCGTGGACGGCGACGGGCGCGTCTTCCACGACGGGACGGAGATCGTGGACGCGCCCACCCTGCGCTTCTTTCTCCTCGGCATGCGGCAGGAGCCCGACGGGCGCTGGCTCGTGCCGTGCCAGGGCGAGCAGAACTGGTTCGCGGCCGCCGACACGCCCTTCGTGATCCAGCGGCTGCGCCTCGATGCGGCCGACGGCGGGCTGCGCGGGGCGGGGGTGATTCTCGCCGGCGAGCTCACGGAGGCGCTCGACCCCGCCGGGCTCGAGACCGAAGCCGGCCACCTCTACGCCCGCGTGCGCCGCGGCGCCTTTCGCGCGCGCTTCGGGCGCGTGGCCATGCAGCAGCTCGCGCCCTATCTCGACGAGTCGGCCGGCGCCCCCGCGCTGCTCATGGCCGGCGCCCGGCATCCCATCCGCGACGCGCGGATAGACGGAGGAGTCCATGCCCGCTGAGCCCACGCCCGCGCCCACCCTGCCCGCGTTGACCATCCCGCCCGCCTTGACCCCGAAAGAAATGGCCGCGCTGCTCCGCGCCTCCATGGAGGCCCTGCGCGCGGAGTCCGCCGCGCTCGGCGACGGCGCCGCGTCCTGGCATCCCGCGCCCGGCGAGTGGTGCGTCAAGGAAGTGCTGGGCCACATCATCGAGGCCGAGCGGCGCGGCTTCGCGGGCCGGGTGCGCGAGTTCCTCGCCAAAGACGAGCCCGCCTGCGTGCCCTGGGATCAGGAGGTCGTGGCGCGCGAGCGGAAGGACTGCGGGCGGCCGCTGGGCGGCCTGGTCCACGAGCTCGCGGCGCTACGCGCGGACAGCGTGAAGCTGGTGGAGAGCCTGGCGCCGGCCGCGCTGAGCCGCGGCGGCCAGCATCCGAAAGTGGGCCGCCTCACGGTGGGTAATGTGGTCCAGGAGTGGGTGTACCACGACCGCAATCACCTCAAGCAGATCATGGCCAATGTGCAGGCGCTGGCCTGGCCGCATATGGGGAATGCCCAGCGCTTCTCTCTGCCCTGACGGGGCGGCCGAGGGCGCTCAGCGCTTGGCGCGCTTCGCGGCCTCGAACTCGGCGCGCGTCTCCGGCCCCGGCGGATAGGTGCCGCGCAGCGACGCCCCCGCCTGGATCTTCGCGAGCACGAAGGCCTCCAGCTCCTCCTGCTCCGTCCCCGCGGCGGCGATCTTGTCCGCCACCGCGCGCGGCACGCAGACCACGCCGTCGCCGTCGCCCACCATGATGTCGCCCGGCATCACCAGCACCTCGCCGCAGCCGATGGGCACATTGGCTTCCACGGCGTGGTGGCGATGGACATTGGCCGGCGCCGCCGGGCCCTGGGCGAAGACGGGCAGGCCCATGGCGGCCACCCCCGCATAGTCGCGCACGCCGCCGTCCATCACCGCGCCCGCCGCGCCACGCACCTTGAGCCGCGCCACGAGGATGTCGCCCACGCCGGCTGCCGCGCCCACGCGCCGGCAGTCGAGCACCAGCACCTTGCCCGCCGGGAACTCCTCGATGGTGCGCCGCTGCGGATGATCCGGATCGCCCAAGCTCTCGAAGGTGGCGAGGTCCTCGCGGGCGGGAACGTAGCGCACCGTCACCGCCTCACCCGCCATGCGCGCGCCCGGCACCACCGGGTGCACGCCGGCCAGATAGACGTTCTTGAACCCGGCCTTGAAGAGCTGGGTGCAGAGCGTGGCGGTGGAGATGGCCTTGAGGCGCTCGATGGTGTCGGGCAAGAGGTCGGGCAGGGCTGGCGTCATCGCGTCCTCCTTGAGAGTGGGCCTATGATAAGTCTTTATCGCGCGCCCGACGACGGGCCCGACCAAAGGGGAATGGCATGAGCGAGACGGTGGGATTCATCGGGCTGGGCACCATGGGGCTGCCGATGCTGTCGAACCTGGCGCACAAGGGCATCGCGCTCGCGGTGCACGACGCGAGCCCGGCGGCGGCCGCGGCGGCCAGCGGGCTGCCCGGCGTCACCGTGGTGGACTCGCCGGCGGAAGTGGCCGCGCGCGCCGACGTGCTGTTCTCCTGTCTCCCCAACAACGACATCGTGCTGGGCGCCTATCTGGAAGCGGGCGGGGTCGCGATGGGCGGCCGGCCCGGGCTCATCACCTGCGATTGCTCCACGGTGGGCCCGGAGGTGACGGCGAAGGTGGCGGCCGCGCTCAAGGCCAAAGGCATCACCCACATGGACACGCCCATGCTCGGCTCCAAGCCGCAGGCCGTCTCCGGCGACATCTTCTTCATCGTGGGCGGGGACGAGACCAAGCTGGCGCGCATCAAGCCCTATCTGGAGATCATGGGCAAGCTCAACATGTACGTGGGCGGGACCGGCATGGCCAATCGCGTGAAGCTCATCCACAACGGCCTGGCCGCGGTGACCTCGGTGGCGGTAGCGGAGGCGCTGGCCATGTGCGTGCAGTCCGGCGTGGACCGCGGCACCTTCTACGACGTGGTGCGCCAGGGCGGCGGCATGGCCTTCGGCACCTACTTCGACCGGCGTGCCAAGCGCATCTTCGACGGCGACTTCTCGCCCACCTTCATGCTGGAGCACATGCGGAAGGACGCGACCCTGGCGCTGGCCCTCGCGCACGCGGTGCAGGTGCCCACACCCATGCTGGAGGAGACCAAGCGCACCTACGACGAGGCGCTGGACAGCGGCTGGGGCAAGGAAGATTTCTCCGCCGTCACCCACGTGATCGAGAAGCGCATCAATCGCCGCCTCTCCGGAAAGTAGGAGACCCCATGGCCGCGCCGGCACGCCGCATCGGCTTCGAGGAGATCGTGGGCGGGGTTTCGACGAAGGAGGGCAGCAAGGAGGGCACGTGGGAGGTGCGCACCGCGGGCGCGGGGCCGGCGGGCAAGCTGCCGCTCACCGCGGAGATGCTCCTCGAGCGGCCCAGCGGCGACATCTTCGGCCTCACCCAGAACGCCGGCATGGGCTGGGACCCGCGCGAGCTTGGGCGGCCGCAATACCTCATGCTCTCCACCCAGGGCGGCATTCGCGCATCCGACGGCACGCCCATCGCGCTCGGCTATCACACCGGCCACTGGGAGATCGGCCTGCTCCTCCAGGCCGCGGCGGCGGAGCTGAAGGAGCTGGGCGCCATCCCCTTCGCGGGCTTCTGCTCCGATCCCTGCGACGGCCGCACCCAGGGAACGACGGGCATGATGGATAGCCTCGCCTATCGGAACGACGCCGCCATCGTGCTGCGCCGGCTCGCTCGGTCGCTTCCTACCCGCAAGGGCGTGCTCGGCGTGGCCACCTGCGACAAGGGCCTGCCCGCCATGATGATGGCGCTGGCCGCGCTGCGCGATCTCACCTGCGTGCTGGTGCCGGGCGGCGTGACGCTGCCGCCCGAGCGCGGCGAGGACGCGGGCACCGTGCAGTCCATCGGCGCGCGCTTCGCGCACGGCGAGCTCTCGCTGGAGCAGGCGCAGGACCTCGGCTGCCGCGCCTGCGGCTCGCCCGGCGGCGGCTGCCAGTTCCTCGGCACCGCGGCGACGTCGCAGGTGGTCGGCGAGGCGCTGGGCCTCTCGCTGCCGCACTCGGCGCTGGCGCCCTCGGGCCAGCCGCTCTGGCTCGACATGGCGCGGCGCTCGGCGCGCGCCCTGGTGGCGCTGGAGGCGCGCGGCATCCGCGTCCGCGACATCGTCACCGACGCCGCCATCCGGAACGCCATGATGGTGCACGCGGCGGTGGGCGGCTCGACCAACCTGCTCCTGCACCTCACCGCCATCGCGCATGCGGCGGGCCTTCGCCGCCCCACGGTGGAGGACTGGTCAGACGTCAATCGCCGCGTGCCGCGCCTGGTGGACGTGCTGCCGAACGGCCCGCGCAATCACCCGACGGTGCGCGTCTTTCTGGCCGGCGGCGTGCCCGAGGTGATGCTGCACCTGCGCCGCGCGGGGCTGCTGGACGAGCGCTGCCTCACCGTGAGCGGCGAGCCGCTGGGCAAGAGCCTCGACTGGTGGGAGGGCTCCGAGCGCCGCACCGCGCTGCGCGAGCGGCTCCGCGCCGCCGATGGCGTGGACCCCGACGACGTGATCATGGCCCCCGCGCGGGCGCGCGAACGCGGGCTCACCAGCACGGTGACGTTTCCGCGCGGCAATCTCGCCCCGGAGGGCTCGGTGATCAAGAGCACCGCCATCGATCCCAGCGTGGTGGACGCGGACGGCGTCTATCGCAAGATCGGCCCCGCGCGCGTCTTCACCACCGAGAAGGCGGCCATCGCCGCCATCAAGAGCCAGGGGCCGGAGCGCCTCAAGCCCGGCGACATCCTGGTGCTGATCTGCCGCGGGCCGCTGGGCGCGGGGATGGAGGAGATCTACCAGATCACCGCCGCGCTCAAGCATCTCTCCTGGGGCAAGCAGGTGGCCGTCATCACCGACGCGCGCTTCTCCGGCGTCTCCACCGGCGCGTGCATCGGGCATGTGGGTCCCGAGGCGCTGGCGGGCGGGCCGATGGGCAAGGTGCGCGAGGGCGATCGCATCCGCATCATCGTGGATCGCAACCGCTTGGAAGGCAGCCTCGACCTCATCGGTCACGACGGCCGCGAGTACGGCCCCGAGGAAGGCGCCCGCGTGCTGGCCGCGCGCGCGCCGCGGCCGGACCTGGCCCCCGATCCCGATCTGCCCGACGACACGCGGCTCTGGGCCGTGCTCCAGCAGGCCGGGGGCGGGACCTGGGGCGGCTGCGTCTACGACGTGGGCGCGGTGGCGGCGGCGCTGGGCAGCGGCACGCGGCGCTGAGCGGGGTCCGGCGGGTCCGGCCGCCGGGCGAGCAGGAAGAAGATCGAGCCCAGCGCGGCCAGCGTCGCCAGCACGGTGAAGCCCGTCACGTAGCTCCCGGTGCGGTCGGCGAGGATGCCGGCGACGAGCGGGCCCGCGATCATTCCCAGCATCACCACCATGGACGAGATGCCGGAGATCATGCCGAAGGACCCGCTGCCGAAGTAGTCGGCGCGGATGGCGGCCATGAGCGGCCCGCGCATGCCCCAGGCCAATCCATGGACCATGGCGAACACCACCACCATCCAGTAGGCGCTGGCATGCGCCAGCAGCAGCAGCGCGGCGGCATGCCCCACCATGCAGCCCACCACGATGGCGCGCTTGCTGAAGCGGTCGCCCGCCCAGCCGCCGGAGAGCTGCCCCGCGATCTGGGCGACGGTGATGAGGGACACCACGCCCGCGGCCTGGGCCAGCGAGATGCCCAGGCGCTCGGTGACGTGCACCACCATGTGCACCATCACCGCGGAGACGACGAGCAGCGCCGAGCCGTGGCCGGCGGAGATGAGCCAGAAGGCACGCGTGCGCATGGCCTGGCGCGCGGTGAAGTCCACGTCGGTCGGCACGCGCGCGGCGGCCGCCGCGGGTAGGGCGTCGACGGCATCGCCGTCCACGCGCCAGCCATAGGTCTCGGGCCGGTGGCGGATGAGCTGGGAGAGCGGCAGCCCCGCCAGGATGATGAGCACGCCGGAGAGAAAGGCCGTCCAGCGCCAGCCCACCTGCAGCATCACCGCGGCCACCAGCGGCGTCATGAGCCCGCCCATGGCCATGCCCACCGAGGAGTAACTCAACGCCTGCGCGCGCCGCCGGCGGAACCAGTTCACGATGGCCACCGTGATGGGGAGATAGCCGCCGAGCCCGGCGCCCACCGCCATCACGAAGAAGGTGAGGAAGAAGGTGACGGGCGAGTTGATGCGGCTGAAGAGCATGAAGCCCACGCCGAGCACGATCATGCCGGTGCGGATGAGCACGCGCGGTCCGAAGCGGTCGGTGAGCCAGCCCTGGATAGGGCCCAGCACCGCGCTCTCCGCGCGCGCCAGCGCGAAGGCGGCCGAGAGGAGCGTGCGGCTCCAGCCGAACTCCTCGCGCAGCAGGACGACGTAGGCGCCGTAGGCGTAGAAGAAGAGCGAGCCGATCAGCGCCTCGAGGCCGAAGCCCGCGGCCACCACCCACCAGCCGTAGAAGATGCGGCCGCGCCGCTCGCCCGTCATCGCCGGCGCGTGACCTGCGGGGCCACCGATCAGGCCGGGCGGAGGAGGGCGAAGAGGCGCGGCAGCGCGCCCGGCTTGTCGATCCGCGCGACGAGGTCGGCGACCTTGGCCGCGCGCGCGGCGCCCAGCGCGGCGCCGGCCAGGCGGAGGAACTTCGCGTGGAGCGCCTCGTCCGACTGGGGATTGTCCCAGTGGCCCAGCGGCACCTCGATGCGGCAGGAGAGGCGGCGGCCGTCGCGCGTCTCCACCTCCAGCGTCTGGCGCTCGCCGTGGGCCTCGGGATCCACCACCAGCGTGATCCGGTGCATCAAGGCGCGCGTGGCCTTGTCCGCCACCGCGGCGCGGGTGAACTCGCGGAGCGTCAGGCGCCCGAAGCGGAGGATGCAGGCCAGCGCGTAGGTCACGCTCATCTGGGCCTCGAGCACCGAGTCCAGATGCACGCCGCCGATCATGCGCCGGCTCATCTCGGACAGCACCACGCGCACGTGCTTGACGTCCTCGGCGGCGATCTCGTGCTTGGCGCGCAGCTCCAGCATGGCGTCCGCCGCGCTATTGATGCCCCAGCACACGGGATAGGGCTTGAAGCCCTTGCGCAGGATGCGATAGCCCTCGCCGAGCCCGGCGAGCGGCGCCACCGGATTGGACTCGCCCGGCGCGAAGGTGGCGAAGAGGCCGCCCCAGGGCGCGTCCAGCACCTCGCGCGGGCCGGTGACCCCGCGCCGCGCCAGCACCGCGGCGGTGAGGCCGATCTCCGCGGAGCGGCCGGGATGCAGGCGCTTGCTCATGGCGCCGTCGGCCATGAAGGCCCAGGTGCCGCCGGTGTACGAGCCGGCCAGCCCCAGCGCGTGCGCCGTGCGCTCCGCGTCGAGGCAGAGCACGCGCGCCGCCGCCACGCCCGCGCCGATGCTGCCGTAGACGCCGGTGGTATGCCAGCCGCGCAGGGTCATCACGTCGTAGCTCGCGGCATCCGTGAGCCGCGAGGTGATCTCGTGGCCCGCGACCAGCCCCAGCAGCACGTCGCGGCCGTCGCCCTCCGACAGCTCCGCGGCGGCCAGCACCGCCGGCACCTGGCAGGCGCCCGCATGCCCGCCGCCGCCGATATCGTCCAGCTCGCGCATATGGGCATGCGCGCCGTTGAAGAGCGCGGCGGCCTGGGGCGGCGCGCCGCCCTTCGTGCCCCAGACGGTGCAGGGCCCGGCGGCGCCCAGATCGGCCCGCGCGCGGGCGAGGTGGCGCGCCTCGGGCGTGGTGCTGCCCTGGAGCGCGCAGCCCAGCGTGTCGAGGAGCACGCGCCGCGCCATGGCCACCACCTCGGCGGGCAGGCGCTTCCACGTGAGCGCGGAGGCCCAGCCGGCGAGGGCCTCGGAGACCGTCGAGCCGGCGGCGCTACTCTCCATCATTCACGCACACGTCGGGGGCAGCCTCCTGGTCACCGGGGTGAACGCGCCGACGCATGAGCGCGCGCAGAGAAAGAGAGTACACCAAACGGGAGGTGGCGGGGCGCTACGGCGCGCAGGCGCGGATCGCGTCCTCGAAGGCGGCGCGGGCTCCCGCGCCCCGCGCCCGCGGGCTGATGATGGGCAGCGCCAGGCCCGCCGCGCGGTAGTCCTCGATGCGCGCGCGGCACTCCGCCGGCGTGCCGACCAGGCCCACCGCGGCGGCCATGGCGTCGGGCACCGCGCGGGCGGCGCCCTCGCGATCACCCGCCTGCCAGGCGGCCTGGATCGCGCGCGCCGCGTCGGGGAAGCCGGCCTCCGCGAGCAGGCGGTTGTAGCGCGGGAAGAAGCCCGCGTACATGGCCACCGCGGGGCGCATGCGCTCCAGCGCCTCCGCGCGGCGCTCCGCGATCACGCAGGGAAGCAGCGAGGTGATCTCCACGTCCTCGGGCCGGCGTCCGGCTCGGCGGGCGCCCGTCGCCACGTGGGCGGCGGCGCGGGCCGGCGCCTCCAGCGTGCCCAGGTGAGGATGAGCCCGTCGGCGATCTCGCCGCACGCTTCCAGCATGGGCGGGAAGAGGGCGGAGAGATAGATGGGGATGACGCGGCGGTGGGGCGTGAACCAGAGGTCGAAGCGGTCGATGCGCACCGTCTCGCCCCGATAGGCGACTTCGCCGTCGCGCAGCAGCGCGCGGATGGCCTCCACGCTCTCGCGCACGCGCGGGATGGGCTTGGCGTAGGGCAGGCCGTGCTCGCCCTCCACTTGCACGCGGTGGCTCGAGCCCAGGCCCAGCACGAAGCGGCCGCCCGAGAGCGCGTCCACCGTGGCCGCGGCCATGGCGATGGTGGGCACGCTGCGCACGAACACGCTGCTGATGGCGGTGCCGAGGCGGATGCGCTTCGTGGCCGTGGCGCAGGCGGCGAGGATAGCGAACTGATCGCCGCCGTGACCCTCCGCCACCCAGGCGGATTCGTAGCCGAGGTCTTCCGCCAGGCGCACGCAGTCCACGATCTCGGGCGCGGTGAGCCCGCCGCTGATGGCGACGCCGATGCGTGGGGGCGCCACCGCGCTACGCGGTCCGGTAGCGCGCGATCACGGCGGGATCGGGATCCACGCCGAGCCCGGGCCCCTGCGGCACGGCCAGCATGCCGTTCTTCGCGTTGGTGGCGCCGCCAAAGAGATCGGGCTCGAGCGTGGCGTAGATGCGCTCGACCAGCGGCTCGCGCGGCTGCGCGGCCAGGAAGTGGAGCGTGGCGAGGAGGCCGGGGCCGAAGTAGGGCGAGTGCGGCACCAGCGTGACGCCGGCGGCCTCGGCCAGCACCGCGACTTCGCGGAGGGCGGACACCCCGCCGATCTTGGTCACGCTCGGCTGGGCGTAGGTGACGGCGCCCGCGTCGAACATGTGCTTGAAGTCGATGGGGTTGCTCGTGTTCTCGCCCGCGGCGAGCGCGATGCCGCCCTCCTGCCGCACGCGCGCCAGCCCGGCCCAGTCCTCCGGCGGCCACACCGGCTCCTCGAGCCACAGGAGGTCGTGCGGGCGGAAGCGCCGCGCCATCTCGAGCGCCTCGACGGGCGTCCACGGGCAGTTGGTGTCCACCGTCAGCTTCATCTCCGCCCCGCCGCCCTGGCGCGCCGCGCGCACCGCGGGCTCGGTGATCTCGTGGAGCTTCAGGTAGCGGTAGCCCTCCTTCACCGCGCCCTCGGCGATGCGGGCCACCACCGCGGCGTCGCCGTAGCGGAAGAAGCTCGCGTAGGCGGTGATCTCCGTCCGCGCGCCGCCGCCCAGCAGGCGATGCAGCGGCAGGCCCGCCGCCTTGCCGGCGAGATCCCAGAGGGCGATGTCGATCCCGGAGAGGCCGAAGATCGACGGGCCGCCGCGGCCGAGATTGTGGAAGCGCTTCTGGAGATCGGCGCGGAGCGCGCTGATCTGCGTGGCGTCGCGGCCCACGCAGGCGGGCCCGATGAAGGTGTCGAGCGCGGCCTTGGTGGATTCGTTCACCGCGTAGCCGAAGGCCTCGCCCCAGCCGGTGAGGCCCGGCGTCCGTGTCCACGCGGACGAGGAGGATGTCCACGGTGGTGAAGACGCGGCCGAAGAAGCCGGTGGGCGGGCCGGGCTGGGTGAAGGGTAGCTTCACGATGGTGGACTCGACGCGGGTGATCTTCACGGGCGCACCTCCGGCGCGCATTATCGTCCGGCGCGCGCGGCGGGGCAACCCGCGGGCCCCGCGCCGCCCTTGTTCCCCGGCGCTCCCTGTGGCATCGTCCCGCCCATGAAGATCAGCTCGGTGGTGGTCCACCGCCTCACCGTGCCGCTGCCGCGCCCCGTGCGCACCGCCATCCACAACCACGCCCACGCCGATACCGTGGTCGTCGAGCTGCGGGGCGACGCCGGCGCCGTCGGCTCCGGCTACTGCTTCGCCTTCGGCGCCAAGCGCGCTGCCGCGCTGGCCGCGCTGGTGGAAGACCTGGCGCCGCTCTACGAGGGCCAGGACGCGGCGGCGGTGGTGGCGCACTTCGAGGCGGCGTGGCGCTCCATCAACTTCATCGGCCACTCGGGCCTGGCGATGCTCGCGCTCTCCGCGCTCGACACGGCGTGCTGGGATCTGGCCGCGCGGCGCGGCGAACCTGCCGCTCTTCCGCTATCTCGGCGGCGCGCGGACGCGCGTGCCGACGTACGCCTCCTCCGGCCTCTGGATCGACTACTCGGTCGGCCAGCTCCTCGCCGAGGCGGAGAAGTTCCAGGCCCAGGGCCACCGCGCCATGAAGATGCGCGTGGGCGGCCCCGACCCCCGCGTGGATGTGGAGCGCGCGCGGCTCCTGCGCGAGGCCATCGGCCCCGACGTGAAGCTCCTCGCCGACGTGAACCAGGGCTGGGACGAGCCCACGGCCATCCGCTGGGGCCGCGAGCTGGAGGCCGCCGCCGATCTCTACTGGCTGGAGGAGCCGCTGCCCTATGAGGACCTCGAGGGCTGCGCGCGCGTGGCCGCGGCGCTCACCATGCGCATCGCCACCGGCGAATCCGACTACGGGAGCCTCGGCATGAAGCGCCATCTCGACGCCCGCGCCGCGGATGTGCTCATGCCCGATCTCCAGCGCATGGGCGGGAT
Source organism: uncultured Candidatus Rokubacteria bacterium (assembly GCA_963733725.1). Taxonomy (GTDB): domain Bacteria; phylum Methylomirabilota; class Methylomirabilia; order Rokubacteriales; family CSP1-6; genus DASRWT01. The sequence goes on from CAVTFC010000014.1 coordinate 255,623, forward strand.
CACGGAGTATCGCCGCGCCGGCGAGCTCTGCCGCGCCTACGGCCAGCCCGTCTCGTCCCACCTCTTCATGGAGGCCTCCTGCCACGTGCTGGCGGCGGCGCCGAACGCGCTCATCCTCGAGCACATGGACTGGTGGCAGGCGACTCTTCACCGAGCCGCTCCGCATCGCCGACGGCTGCGTGCTCGTGCCCGAGCGCCCGGGTATCGGCGTCGAGCTGGACCCGAAGGCACTTACGCGATTCCGCGCCTGAGGGGTACGGGGTGGCCATGGATCCTCGGGTGAGGCTCACCGTCCCGGCGCTGGTCATGGCGGCATGTGTGTGCCTTCTCGCGTGGGCGCCCGGGCCCGAGGCGCAGCCGGCCGCGGGCGCTCCCCGGGTTGGAATTCTCTCCGCGTACTCGTCCTCGACGATCGCCCCCTGGCTCCAGGTGTTCCGGCACGGCCTCCGCGACCTCGGATGGGTCGAGGGCAAGAACATCGGTCTCGAGTATCGCTATGCCGATGGGCGACGGGACCGCCTCCCCGACCTCGCCGCGGAGCTCGTCCGCCTCAAGGTCGACGTCATCGTCACCTCGGTGGATGCCGATGCGCTGGCGGCCAAGAACGCGACTACGCAGATCCCCATCGTGATGGCCACGCCGACGGACCCGGTCGCGTTTGGACTCGTTCAGACCCTCGCGCGCCCGGGGGAAATCTCACGGGACTGTTGTGATCTGTAACGTTCTGGGTTACACTCACCGAGGTGATCGCGGTTCGGTCACAAGGGATAGGCGAAGTTATTCGAGCGCGGCTCAAAAGCGGGGGTGCAAGCACAACACGCCGACCGGCGGCGCCTGATCCTGGCCGCTTGAGCGCCGCCACCGCCCGCGCGGAGGTGGCGGCCCGAGGGTTGAGTCTGGATGCGACTTAAAAGGCGGCCGCCAGGGTACGTCGGCAGTATCGGTGAACGGTGACTGCTGGCGGGTGACGTTCAGTTTCGTTGGTAAGGATGCTGACGCTGTCGACTACGAGGATCATCACTGAGGGAGTAGCCATGCGTATGCACAATCCGCCTCACCCTGGAGAGATCATCAAGGCTCTTTGCCTTGAGCCACTTGGCGTCACCGTCACGCAAGCCGCGGACGCTCTGGGCGTAAGCCGCAAGACCCTTTCCGCCATCCTGAATGGCCGGGCCGGGATCAGTCCCGAGATGGCGGTCCGTCTTTCCATTGCCTTTGGCACGTCTTCCGAGAGTTGGCTCAACCAGCAAACGCAATACGACCTCTGGCACGCCGAGCGGCGTCGGAAGCAACTTCGCGTTGCCAAGCTCGTGCCGGCGTAGAAGACGCCCAACAAGCCGTTTCCGCGGACCGGCTTCGCCGGCCGCTGAGCGCCGACGTTCGACGCACACAGATCACGTGAGTATGCGGGGCCGTTAATGGATCGACGCCACTTCGTCACCGGTCTTGGCTGCCTCTTGGCGTCGCCGCACGCCGGTGAGGCGCAGCAGAGGCAGCCGCACCGTGTAGCATTCCTGACGCTCAATCCCCACTCGGGGACGGCCGCGACAATGCTTGACGTCATCCGCCAAGGATTCAGGGATCTCGGGTACCGGGACGGTGAGAATCTTGTGCTTGAGTATCGGTTTGCCGACGGGAATAGCGATCTCCTTCCGGCCTTGGCTCTGGAGTTGTTCAAGCTCCAGCCGGCGGTGATCGTGACCTTTGGCACGCCGGCGACGGTGGCGGCCAAGAACGCGGCACCGACGGTGCCGATTGTGTTCATCGGCGTCGGTGACCCGGTTGGCTCCGGTTTCGCAGACAGTCTCGCCCGACCCGCGGGCAGACTCACTGGATTCTCTTTCGTCGGGCCGGAGCTGGCAGCAAAGAACCTGGAGTTCCTCAAGCTGGCCGTCCCGGCGGCTTCGAGCATCGCTGTGCTGGCAGGGGGTGATCCGGAGCAGCCACTCCAACGAGCTGTGTGGAGTTCGCTGGAGCAGGGGGCTGGCCTCCTCCACGTGAGGCTCCAGCGATTCCAGATTCAGGGCACGGTCGAACAACTCGACGGGGCGCTTGGTGCCATGGCGGTTCGACGGCCGGAGGCCCTCCTGGGACTCAATTACCCTCTGTTCTTTGTTCATCGGACCCGAATCCTGTCCGCGGCCAATCGGTTGCGCCTACCCACGATGTTCCAGACGAAGCAATACGCTGCGGATGGAGCTCTGCTCGCTTACGCGCCGGATTACGGCGACCAGGGGAAGCGTGCGGCGGGGTACGTTGACAGGATTCTGAAGGGGACAAACCCTGGCGATCTGCCCGTCGAGCAGCCCACGAAGTTCGAGTTGGTGATCAACATGAAGACGGCCAGAGCCTTCGGACTTACGATACCGTCATCACTGCTGCTGCGCGCGGATCAGATCATCGAGTGATTCATGCGTCCACAGCCGCGCAGGAGAACAGATGATGAGTGACCACTCCTCGACGAATCGGCGGCTCGCCGCCATTCTTGCCGCCGACATCGCGGGCTACAGCCGCCTCATGGGCGAGGACGAGGCCGCGACGGTCCGCGACCTGAAGGCGCACCAAGCGGTGGTCCTGCCGCTGGTCGGCCGCTACGGCGGTCGCATCATCGACACCGCCGGCGACGGCATCCTGGCCGAGTTTCCGAGCGTGATCAATGCGACCGAGTGCGCGGTCGAGCTCCAGACCATCATGGCGACGCGCAACGAGGCGGTGCCCGAGTCGCGCCGCATGCGGTTCCGTATCGGCATCAACCTGGGTGACGTCATCCACGACGAGACCCGGATCTATGGCGACGGCATCAACGTCGCGGCGCGGCTCGAAGGGATCGCGGAGCCCGGCGGCATCTGCATCTCCCGCCAGGTGTTCGACCAGGTGAGCCGCTCGATCAAGGCCGACTTCCAGGCGCTCGGCCCGCGCACATTGAAGAACATCGCGCATCCGGTGGACGTCTTCGCCATCGCGCCCGCGGATGGGGGCGCCGGAGCGGGCGTGACGGCCCCCAACGCCGTCGACCTCCGGCAGGAGATTCGCTTCTGCGCCGCGCCCGACGGAGTCCAGCTCGCCTACTCGGTGATCGGCCAGGGGCCGCCGCTGATGAAGACCGGCAACTGGATGACCCATCTGGAATACGACCTCGAGAGCCCGATCTGGCGACACCTGTATCGGGAGCTCGTGAAGGACCATACGCTCATCCGCTACGACGCCCGCGGCAACGGACTCTCGGACCGGACCGTCGACGAGATCTCGTTCGACGCCTACGTGAGCGATCTGGAGGCGGTCGTCGACGCCGCGGGGCTCCCGCGGTTCGCGCTGTTCGGCATCTCCCAGGGCTGCGCGATCTCGATCGCCTACGCGGTGCGACACCCCGAGCGAGTGTCGCATCTCGTCCTCTACGGCGGGTTCGCGCTGGGCTGGGCAAGCGCGCGCGGACCGCGGCCCAGAAGGAGGCGTACGCCGCTATGCTGACGCTGATGCGCGCGGGCTGGGGCAAGGCGAACGCGGCCTTCCGCCAGATGTTCACTTCCCTGTTCATCCCCGGCGGGACCAAGGAGCAGGCCGACTGGTTCAACGAGCTGGAGCGTATCTCGGTCTCGCCGGAGATGGCCGTCCGGAATTTCGAGGCCACCGGTGAGATCGATGTCACCGCGCTGCTCCCGCGGGTGAGCATGCCGACGCTCGTGCTGCACGCGCGTGAGGATGCCCTGGTCGGCTTCGAGCGTGGTCGCCGCATGGCGGCCGGCATCCCGGGCGCCCGCTTCGTCACCTTGACGGGCCGCAACCACCTCTTCCTCGAGACCGAGCCGGCCTTTGGCCAGTTCCTGGAGCACACCCGCGCGTTCCTCGCCACCTAGGCGGCTTGACAGCGCGCAGAGCACAATTGCCCGTTTCGACAGCCGCATCGAGATTCAGGAGCGGCCCCGACGCCGCCGGCGTTGCGGGCCACTCTTCACGGTCGGCATCGTCGCGGCCAAAAGGAGAATCCAAGGTGCGTAAATCGCTGAGTGTCGCTGTTGCGCTCGTGACCGTGGTCATCGGCTTGCCGTCGATCGCCCAAGAGCAGAGGCCTCTGGCGCCTCCTCCGCCCCTCCTGAGAGAGATCGTCCAGGGCATGCCCCGGGGCGAACGCCAAGAGGTGCGCGTGTTCGTGGCCACCGTCAAGCCTGGCGACAAGACCCCGTTTCATAGCCACCGGTTCCCCGTGACCGTCTACGTCCTGGAAGGCGCATTTACCTTGGAGATGGACGGCCACGCGCCGGTCATCGTGAAGGCCGGTCAAGCGATGGTGGAACCGCCCCACGTGAAGATGACGGGCTACAACCGCAGCGGCACCGAGCCCGTGCGGGTCGTGCTCTTCTACGTGAGCGATCCGGACACGCCGTTCCTTGACGTCGCACGCTAAGGTCGGCATCGTCGCGGCCGGCTACGTGGCGGCCTTTTTCCTCGCGTCCGCCGTGGTCGCCATCCGCGTCGCGAACACGAGCGGCCCCGACGCGCAGGCCGAGAGCGGCATGTACGCGGCTGGCGACGCGATGCTGTTCGGCGCCGTGTTCGGCATCGTCGCGCTCGTGCCCACGGGCGTGGCGCTCGTCTTTCTCAGGCCCTATCGCAGGTTCTGGGCGGTGTTCTCGGCCGTCGGCCTCGCGGTAGCGGTCTCGGGGCTGGCGGCCGTAGCCCTCTTCGCCATCGGCCGGCATGTGCCGGCTCCTCGCCTCTTGCCACATGGGCGGGGCTCTCCGTGCTCAGGATCCTGGTCGCGCCGCTTCTCGCGCTGTACGTGTCTCGTGTGCACTCTCCTCGCGCCGTACCGCTTCCCGCGCCTGGCGTTCCTCGCGGCCGCCACCATGGAGGTGGCGGTGAGCGCGTATGGAGGGTTCGTCTGGTTCGTCCCGCTCTTCTTCTCCCGGGTCTAGGCGAAACGGATGGATAGTGGGGTAGGAGGCCCCATGCCCCCGATCACGGATGTGCGCGAGATCTCGAATCTCGCCTATGGCTTCATCGGCTCCAAGGTGCTCTTCGCGGCGCTCAACGCGCGCGTCTTCGAGCTGCTCGCCCCGGGCCCGCGGCCGCTCGCGGAGCTCGAGCGCGAGACGGGCATCGCCCGCAACCGGCTGGAGACGCTCCTCACCGCCTGCGCCAGCCTGGGCCTGATCGAGCGCGGGCGCGGACGGCTATCGCAATGCGCCCGCCAGCCAGCAGTACCTGGTCGCCGCCTCGCCCATGTACTTCGGGGACTACTTCCGCTTCCAGATCGACCGCCAGATCTATCCGCTGCTGGAAAATCTCGACGAGGCGCTGAAGGGCCGGGCGCCGGCCTCGCTCTACGGCCTCATGGCGAATGCGGAGGAAGCGGACTTCTTCACCCGCGCCCAGCACGCGGGCTCGCTGGGGCCGGCGGCGGTGGTGGCCAAGCAGGTGGATCTCGCGGGCGCGGCGCGGCTGCTCGACGTGGCGGGCGGCAGCGGGGCCTTCAGCATCACGCTCTGCCGCCGCTTCCCCACGCTGCGCGCCACCGTCCTGGATTTCCCCACCGTGACGCCGGTGGCGCAGCGCTATATCGCCGAGGCGGGGTTGGCGGACCGCATCGGCGTGCTCCCGGGGGACGCCCTCCAGTCCGCGTGGCCGGGAGGCCAGGACGCGGTGCTCCTGTCCTATCTGCTGAGCGCGGTGTCGGGCGAGGCCATTCCGCGGCTCGGCCGGCTGGCCTACGACGCGCTTCGGCCCGGCGGCCAGCTTCTGGTCCACGACTTCTTCGTGGACGACGACCAGCGGGGCCCGCGCGGCGCCGCGCTCTGGTTCATGACCTTTCTCTTCAATCCCGACGCGGTGTCGCTCACTCCCGGCGGCGTGACCGCGACGCTCGAGGCGAGCGGGTTCAAGGACGTCACGGTGCGCGGCGTGATTCCCGGCCTCACGCGGCTGGTGATCGCGCGGAAGCCGGCCGCGTAGGACGCGCCGCGCGGCCGAGCAGCCCCGCCCGGCTCGCGGTGACGATGAGCACGCCGGCCAGCGTGGCCACGCCGCCCGCGATCTCCACCCCGCCCGGCCGCCCGCCGAAAATGGCCATGGACCAGGCCCAGGTGACCACCGGCGTGAGGGTCAGGATGATGGTCAGGACGCTCATGTCCATCCGGCGCAGCGCGAGGTAGTAAAGCCCCCGGCTCACCACCACGTTCACGGTGCCGGCCAGGACCAGCCAGCCCCAGCCCACGGCGGTCGGCCAGACCAGCGCGCCCTGGGCGGCGGCCAGCACGAACAGCACCGCGGCCACCGCCGTCACCCGGTAGAAGAGGAACTCGCCGAAGGGGATGTCTCCGCCGAAGCGCTTCACCACCGCCGAGTGGAGCGCGTAGAGAAACGTGGACGCGATGACGATCAGTGCGCCCGCGCGGAGATAGTCGCCGGGCTGGAAGCTGATCACCACCACGCCCACCACGGCCAGCGCCGCGCCGCCCAGCTCGAGCCGGGTCAGGCGCTCGCGCAGCCAGAGAAAGCCCAGCGCCAGGCTGAAGATGATGGACGTGCGCGAGAGGAGCGAGGCGGTGCCCGGATCCACGTAGCGGACGGCGACGAAGCCCATATTGGTGTTCACGCCGACCAGGAGCCCGATGGCGAGGAAGAACCATGGGTGCCGACGCAGGGTGGACCAGCGAAGCCGGCCGCGCAGGATCACGAGGATGGTCGTCGCGCCCACCGCCATCATGTAGAAGGCGCCGGCGGCGGGCGGGAGGTGCGGCAGCAGCAAGCGCGCGAAGACGTAGTACAGGCTGTCGGCGAGGAGCAGCAGCGGGACCAGCAGGCGGGAATCGGCCAAGCGCGGGTGGGAGCGAGCTAGACCAGCGGCCAGGGATAGCGCATGCCGGAGGGATCGGTGGGGAACACCGCCTCCTCCAGCAGCGCGGCGGCGCGCTCGCGCAGGGCGGCGCATTCGGGCGGCGCCACCAGATCGCCGAGGCCGTCGGGGAAGCCCGTCTTGAGAAGACGCCGGATGTCGGCGAGCAGTGGAGCGGGGATGGGCTCGCCCGCGAAGTCCCAGATCACGGTGCGGAGCTTCTCGTCCGTGTTGAGCATCAGCCCATTGTCGATGGCGAAGATCTGTCCCTCGGGCCCGAGGAGGCAGTGCCCGCTCTTCCGGTCCGCGTTATTGGTCAAGAGATCGAAGAGGCAGATGCGCCGGAGCGCGTCGTGGTGCGCGGCGTCGTCGAGCAAGGTGAAGTAGTGCTGCTCGAAGTCCGCGTGGATGAAGAGCTGGAGCGAGCCCTCGCCATGCGGCCCCTCGCGCGGCACCGTGAGCGGCACCAGCCCCCAGCCCAGCGCCTCCGAGAGGAGATAGGCGGCCACCTCGCGCTTCCACAATCCCGGCGGGAAATCCCAGAGCCGCCGCTCGCCCTTTCGCGGCTTGTAGACGGCCAGGGCGCTGGCCTTGCCCAGCGCGCACTCCACGAGCAGCGTGACGTTGGACGAGGCGGGCATGCGGCCCTTGACCTCGATGGCGCCGCGGGTGAGGAGGTCGAGCGCCGTGGGCACTCAGTGGTGAACGTGCCCGTTCGTACCCGGGCAGGTGTGGCCGTCGGGATCCATGGGCAGCCCGCAGAGCCGGCACGAGGGCCGCCCCGCCTGGACGAGGCTACGCGCGCGCTCCACGAAGGCGGCGGCCTGCGGGCGCGTGAGGCGGAAGCGCGCCTTCGCCGTGTCCGGCGGCTCGGGGGCCTCGGCCGGCTCGGGCGGCTCCTGCGGCTCCGCCGTTGCGCGCGCGGCGCGGGGTCGTTCCTGCGCGGCCGCCTCCTCGGCCGGCTCGTCGTCGTCGTCCTCCTCCTCGTCGTCGTCCGCTTCCTCGGTCAGCTCCTCGGCCACGATGAGGATGCGGTCGGCGGCCTCGTCATAGGCCACGCCCAGCGAGCCCACCACCCAGGCCTCGTTGACCGGCTCGAGCAGCGCCATGTCGCGCGGCAGCGCCTCCGGCTTGGGGAGATCGTTGAGGAGCTTGGCGAGGTACTCCGCCAGGGCGCGGATCTGCTCCTTCTCGAGCTTGAGCGTGACGACGCTGCCGGTCTCGCGCGCCTGGAGATAGAAGGTGCGCCGGCCGGGCACGCCCACCGTGCCGGTGGTGAAGAAATCCGGCGACTCGAAGTCGAAGGAGGCGCGCCATCAGGCGGAGAACGCGGTGAGATCGCCGCCGGTGGAGTTGACGGTGAGCACGGTGGGGCCGGTGCGGCCATACGCGATGGCGGAGACGGACGCGGTGCCGATGGCGATGCGCTGGAAGAGATCCAGCGGCGTGCCCAGCGCATGCGCCACCGCGGTCTTGATGGGATCGGCGTGCGAGACGGCGACGATGGTCTCGCCGGGATGACGAGCCACGAGGGCCTGCAACGTATCGACCATGCGCGTCTGGATCTCCATGAAGGACTCCCCGCCGGGGAAGCGGAAGCCGCTGGGGTGCCGCTGGACCACGGTCCACTCCGGGAGCTTGGCCGCCTTCGCCAGCTCCAGGCCGGTCCACTCGCCGATCTCGCACTCGATCAGGCCCGGCTCGATCCGGATCTCGAGCCCGCGCTTTTGCGCGATCGGGGTCGCCGTCTCGCGGGCGCGCTCCAGCGGGGAGCTATAGACCGCGGCCACCGCCTTGAGCGTGGCGATGCGCTCGGCCGTCGCCTCGGCTTCCTTGCGGCCGTCCTCCGCCAGATGGAGCCCCGGCGCGCGACCGGGGAGGATGCTTCCCGTGGTCGGCGTCCGCCCGTGGCGGACGAGCAGGATGAGCGTGGCGGTCGGGCGGCGGCGCTTTTGAATGGCGTGCTCTCCGCGGCGGCCGTCGAGCGGCCGCGCGTGTGCCGAATGGTAGACCGCACGGCCCTTGCGCGCAAGCGCCGCCGCGGCGGCGGCCAGCCACGCCCGCGCTCGCGCGCTCATGCCAGGAGCCGGCGCCGGTCGAGGCCGCGAATGGCCAGCGCGGCGCCGGCGCCGATGGCCACCATGATGGCCCAGGGCAGCGCGGCCAGCGCCGGATGGCTCTGCGCGTCCAGCGCGGCGCCCAGCAGCGCATTGCCCGTCATGGTGCCGAGGCCGCCGGCCATGGAGTAGAAGCCGTAGTAGGTCGCGATGAGGCGATCGCGCGCGAAGCGCGGCACCATGGCCATGGAGAACGGGCTCACCACCATCATGCCCACGGAGAGCAGCGCCATCGCGAACATGGTGGGGCCGAGGCGGCCGAGCGCGGTCATGACGCCCGCCCCGCCGTACGTGCCCTCCGCGGACGCTACAGACGACGGGCCCAGCGCGGCGGCCAGCGGCCCCAGGAAGGCCAGGCCCATCAGCGCGAGCCCCAGCGCGATGGCCTCCGCCGGCCGGTAGTGGCGGCGGCACCACTCGGTCACATGGATTTGCCCCACGAGCGTCATGATGGACGACATCACGAAGAGCGCGCCGATGCCCGCGTCGCTGCCGCTCACGCGGCGCACCTCGAGCGGGAGCGCGAGGTACATCTGGCTCACCAGAACGGAGTAGGCCAGCATGGAGCCCGCGAAGAGAAGGAAGCCGCGATTGCCCAGCACCTCGCCCCACTCGCGCAGGACCGGCTGCGGGCCCTCGGGCACGTGGTCGATGCGGCGCGGCAGATAGCGGAACTGCAGCAGCATGAGGCCGAAGAAGATGATTCCTGCCACCACGCAGGTGACGCGGAAGGAAAAGGCCAGCAGCGCCACGCCCACCGGCGGCCCCAGCAAGGTGCCGACCTGGGCGGCGAGATTGGCCAGCGCGAACACCTCGGTGCGGCGTGCCGGCGCCTCCGCCGCCAGATAGGCGCGCAGCGCGGGACCGAACATCGCGCCGGCCAGGCCGCTGAGGATGGCGGCGGTGAGCGTGCCGGCCAGCGAGTCCACGAAGCCGAAGAGGGCGAAGCCCGCCGCGCGGAGCCCGAGCCCCGCGATGATGAGGGGCTTGTAGCCGAGCCGGTCGGCGAGCGTGCCGCCGATGACGGTGAGCCCCTGCTGGCACAGCGTGCGGATGCCGAGGATGAGGCCCACCATCCAGACCGAGAAACCCAGGTGCTCGCGGAAGTAGACGGCGAGGTAGGGGAAGAGCATGTAGAAGGAGAGGAAGATCGTCAGCTCGTTGAGGAGGAGAACCTGGACGGCGCGGCTCTGCTCGAGGAACTGCCGGAGCGCGCTCACCGTGGCATTATAGGGGCTATGGCGACCCTCGCCGCCGGCGACAAGGCCCCCTCGTTCTCGCTGCCCGACCAGGACGGCGTCCTCCACCGCCTCAAGGACTATGCGGGCAAGCCGATAGTCCTCTATTTCTATCCAAAAGACGACACGCCCGGGTGCACCCGGGAAGCCTGCGCCTTCCAGGACTCGCTACCGAAGTTCGGCAAGTCCAAGGCGGTGGTCGCTCGGCGTGAGCATCCTGGACACCGTCAGCAAGGCCAAGTTCGCCAAGAAGCACGGCCTCACCTTCCCGCTGCTGGCCGATGCCGACCATGAGGTGGCCGACCGGTACGGGGTGTGGAAGAAGAAGGCGCTCTACGGGCGCCAGTTCATGGGGCTCGTGCGCACCACCTTCCTCATCGGGCCCGACGGCAAGGTCGCGCGCCGCTGGGACAATGTGAAGGTGGACGATCACGCCGCCGAGGTGCTCGCGGCGGTGAACGCGCTCTAGCCCGCCCACTCCCCGGTGCGCAGGTAGCGGACGGCGGCCAGCGCCGCGGTGGCGCCGTCGCCCGCCGCCGTCACGAGCTGGCGGGCGGACTGGGCGCGGATGTCGCCGGCCGCCGTGATTCCCGGCACCGCGGTGCGCATCCAGAGATCGGTCACGATGTGGCCGCTGGCGTCAGCGGGACCAGGTCGCCCAGGAACTCGGTATTGGGGCGGAGGCCGACATAGATGAAGACCCCGCTCACCGCGAGCGGCGCGCGCTCGCCGGAGCCGAGGTCCTCCACCGCGAGGCGCTGCACGCCCTCCGCGCCCTCGATGGCGCGCACCGCCGCGTTCCAGCGGAACTTGATCTTGGCATGGCCGCGCGCGCGCTCCTGGAGCACGGCGGAGGCGCGGAGCGTGTCGCGCCGGTGGATCACGGTGACCTGCGACGCGTACTGGGTCAGGTGCACCGCCTCGTCGATGGCCGCGTCGCCCCCGCCCACCACCGCCACCGACTGATTCATGAAGAAGGAGCCGTCGCAGGAGGCGCAGTGGGAGAGGCCCTTGCCCACGAACTCTTCCTCGCCGGGAATGCCGAGCGTCGCGAAGCTCGAGCCCGCGGCTATTACCAGTGCTTGCGCTCGCACGACGCCGCTGTCGGTCTCCAGCACCGTCACGTCGCCCTCTCGCCGCACCGAGGACACCTCGCCCATCTGCACTTCCAGCCCCGCCGCGGTGGCCTGCTGCTGGAGCACCGGGCCCAGCGTGTAGCCGGCGATGCCGTCGGGGAAGCCGGGGAAGTTCTCGATATGCTCGCAGTTGAGCACCTGACCGCCCGAGGAGAAGCGCTCGAGCAGCGAGCGCGCGGCAGCGGTCCCGCGCGGCGAAGATGCCGGCGGTATAGCCGGCGGCGCCGCCGCCCACGATGACGATCTCGTATGGCTCGGGCATGCCGCCATCATACTCGACCGCGAGGAGATGGACGCGCTCCGGGGCTGCGGCTCCGTCGTGTGCGGCGCGCCCTGAGGGGCTAGTGCGGGGCGCCGGCGCCCAGGCGCCGGTGAAGCCGCGCGAGCGGGGCGGGGGCCCACCAGTTCCACTCGCCCATCAGCCGCATGGTGGCGGGGACCAGCAGGGCGCGGACGATGGTGGCGTCCACCACCACCGCGATGCCCATGCCGATGCCGATGGCCTGGATGGGCACCATGTCGGCGGTGCCGAAGGCGAAGAACACCGCGGCCATGATGGCGGCGGCGCCGGTGATGAGGCGCCCGGTGCGCTCCAGCGCGCCCGCCACCGCCCGCGCATTGTCCCCCGTGCGCTCGTATTCCTCCCGCACGCGGCTGAGCAGCAGCACCTCGTAGTCCATCGAGAGCCCGAACATCACGCAGAACATGATGATGGGCGTGGAGGTCTCGATGGGGCTCGGCGTGAAGCCCAGCCAGTCGCGGAGGTGTCCGTCCTGGAAGATCCACACCAGCGCCCCGTAGGACGCGCTGATGGAGAGCACGTTCATCAACACCGCCTTGAGCGGCAAGAGCAGCGAGCCCAGCAGCAGGAAGAGCACGAGGTAGGTGGCCACCATGATGACGGCCACGGTGAGGGGCGCGTGCGTGCCGATGGCGTGGGCGAAGTCCAGGTCGAGCGCGGTCTGGCCGGTGACGAGCACCTCGCCGCCCACCGGCGGATGGGAGCGCCGGATCGCGCGCACGAGGTCGTGGGCCTCGGGGGAGCCGGCGCGCAGCGGGGTGGAGGCCACCAGCACCATCAGGCGCTCGCTGGCGGTCAGGGCCACCGCGTCGCGGATGTAGGGCGGCAGCTCGGCCGGCGCCGCGGTGAAGATCTGCTGGTACTGCGCGCGGGTGATGTCGGGATGCAGGGCCACCGGCCCTTGCACCCGGCTCACCCCGGGCACGCTCGCGAGCCAGCGCGCGAAGTCGAAGGCGCGGCCCACCGACTCCGGCGAGCGCAGGCGGCCCTGCGCGTCATACAGCACGACCACCACCTGATTGGCGTCGCCGGATGGGAACTCGCGCCGCAATTCCTCGCCGCGCCGCGACTCCGCGGTGGGCGGGAGCACGCTGGCGTCGCTGGCGCCCAGGCGGAGGCGCAGGAAGGGCGAGCCCACGAGGAGGAGCACCGCCACCACCGGGATGAGGACGCGCCAGGGATGGGCCATCACCCCGGCGGCGAGCCGCCGCCAGGCGCGCCGGCTCCGCACCGACTGCACGGGGGAGAGGAAGGGCAGGCGCAGCGCGTCCACCCGCGGGCCGAGGATGGCCAGCAGCGCGGGCAGGAAGGTGAGCGAGAAGAGCACCGCGAGCAGCACCACCGCGGTGCCGGCCAGGCCCATGGAGGCGAGGTTCTGCAGGCGCAGGCAGAGCATGCCGAGGAGGCCGATGGCCACGGTGAGGCCGGAGAAGAGCACGGCGCGCCCGGCGGTCTCCATGGTGCGCGCCATCGCGTCCTCCGCCGGCCGCTCCGCCAGCTCGTCGCGGAAGCGGCTGATCACGAAGAGGGAATAGTCCACCGCCACGCTGAAGCCGACCATGGAGACCACGTTGACGGCGTAGACGGAGACGGGCAGCACCGACGAGAGCAGATAGGTGAAGCCGAGCCCGGTGGCCACGCCGAGCACGCCCACGCCCAGCGGCAGGACCGCCGCGATCAGCGAGCCGAAGACGAGGATCAGGAGCACCGGGACCACCGGCCAGATCACGCGCTCGGCGCGCCGGATGGCCCGCGTGGCCGTCTCGGTGAAGTCGTGGTTGAGCGCGATCGGCCCCGCCGACACGATCTCGAGCGAGTCCGAGCGCACCAGCGGACGCAGCGTCTTGAACGCGCCGCTCTCGCTCTGGCCGAGATTGAGCGCGGCGAACTCCGACGGCCCGCCCTTGAGCTCCACGGTGACCATCACCCGGTGTCCGTCGCGCGAGATCTGCGGCACCTCGATGGGCGTGAGGGGATCGTAAGGCGTCTTCACCCGGGCCACGCGCGGATCCGCGCGCAGCGGCGCCAGCGCCCGCTCGACCTCGGCGCGGAAGGCGGGGTCCTCGGCGCGCAGGGTGGCGTGGCTGAAGATCAGGTTGAAGGTCGGCGGCTTCTTCGGCAGCTCGCGCTCGATGAGGCCGGCGGCGCGGCCCGACTCCGTGGAGCGGGGGATGGGATTGTTGTCGAACTCGCCGCCGCGGAGGATGAGCCACGCGGCGGGGAGGAGGGACAGCAGGGAGAGGAGCAGGACGGGAAGACGGTTCCGGTAGACGAAGCGGCCCCAGGCGTCGAACACTTACGCTTCGGCAGCGGGCACGGGCGCCAGCGTCCTCGAGGGGGCGTAGAATGACGGCTCCGGCATGCCCGCCAGGCATTGCCGCGCGAACTCGATCAGGTGGTGGCTCACCACCGCGCTCTGCACGAACTCCTCGAAGCGGCCGCGCCCCAGCGTGCGCGCGGCCATGCGCCAGAAGTCCCCGCGGTAGCTGCTGCGCACGCCCAGCCGCCAGAAGAGCCGCGCGAAGATGCCCATCCCGCGCCGGACATTGTGCGGCGCGAGGCGGCGCAGATCCATCGGATACCAGGGCCGGTTCCGGAAGGTATGCCGCTGCTGATACGCGTAGCGCCCGTAGATCGCGCTCGGCTCATAGGCGGCCTCGATGCACTTCCGCCACATGCCCAGCACGGTGTCGTAGGGCAGAAGGAAGTCCACGTTGGACTCGCGCCCCTCCTCGTGCCGGATGCCGCCCCGTCCGCTCGAGCCGGTCGCCAGAGCGGCGTCTTGCGGCAGCGCGTAGAGCATGTTGATGGTGAGGATGGGGATCTGCGAGGCCTCGATGAACTCGATGATGCGGTCGGCGGTGTCGGGGGTGTCGGTGTCCAGCCCGATGATGATGCCGGAGACGACCTCCATCCCGTAGCTGTTGATGCGTCTCCACCGCGTCGAGGATGGGCATGCGCAGGTTCTGCGTCTTCGACATGCGCTCGCAGGGCGTCCGGCTCCGGCGTCTCGATGCCGCAGAAGACCGTCACGAAGCCGGCCTCGCGCATGAGCTCGAGGATCTTCTCGTTCTTGGCGATGTTCAGCGTGGCCTCGCAGGCGAAGCGGAGCGGGTAGCGGTGGCGCTTCTGCCAGGTCGACGAGATGCGGGAGGAGATCCAGCCGCCGCCTTCGGTTGCCGATGAAGTTGTCGTCCACGAAGTAGACGCGACTGGCGTCGCCGCCGCCGGCGAGCCGGTCGAGCTCGGCCAGCACCTGCTGCGGGCGTCTTGAGCCGCGGGTTCCGCCCGTAGAGCGCGGGGATGTCGCAGAACTCGCAGGTGAAGGGACAGCCGCTGGAGAACTGGACGCTGGCCGAGGAAGTACTCGGCGGACGGCGATCAGCTCGTAGGCGGGCGTCGGGAACTCGGTCAGCGGCAGGCGGTCGACTGGTGGTGTACGAAGCTGCTGCGGCGCGTCCGGGCGCGCGTCCAGGCCGTCGAGGGCTCGATGAGCTGATCGGTGGCGTCGCCCAGCTCGCCCACGTGCAGGAAGTCGACGTCGGGATACATGCTCGGGGCAGCCGGAGACCGAGGGCCCGCCGAGGGCGACCGGCCTTCCCGCGCGCGTGCGCGCGGCGCGTGATGTCGTCGATGTGCCGCCGCTGGACGTGCATCCCGGACACGAGCACCGCGTCCGCCCAGCGGAAGTCCTCGTCGGTCGCCGGGCGCGGAGTTCTCGTCGACGAAGCGGACCTTCCATGACCAGGGCAGATAGGCGGCGATGAGGAGGAGCCCCTGCGGCGGCATGAACGCGCGCACGCCGCCGAGGAGGCTGTATGAGTGATGGAAGGTCCCGAAGGACGCGCGTATAGCGCGGGAACACGCAGAGAATATTGCGAGTGTTTGTCGGACTATACGGAGTTCGCATATGCGTCGACGGCTTCGCCGCCAAGCCAAAAGTCTAGCACGGGGTCCCCGCCTTCCGGGCACGCGCTATCTGCTACCTATGTGTGTTCCGGCGCCTCGGCCGCGCGGCGGATCGCGCGCAGCATGGCGCGCCGGATGAGGCCGCTGCCCGGCCGCACGAGGAGCCAGTAGGCGCGGAAGCGCCGCCGCGTGGCCGCATCCGCGCACAGCACGCGCGTTTCGGTGGTGAGGCGCACGCGGCCGTCCGGCAGGGGCTCCGCGCGGAAATCCCAGGCCGCGCGCGCCAGGCCCGGCGCCAGCGCCTCCCGGAACCGCTGCGCGTCGGTGGGGCGGAGATCGGCGGCCGCCGTCCAGAAGCGCCCCTCGAGGCCGATCACCATCTCGCGATCCGGGTGTTCCTCCAGGAGCACGAAGCCGCGCGCAAAGAAGGTGTCCAGCGTGATGCGGCCCGCGCGACGCTCGCGGAGGCGGCGAAGGGTGCGCCGGGGGGCGGTGAGCAGCGAGGGCAGGGCCCGGAGGCCCAGAAGGGCGGCCATGAGCGGCGAGCGGCCGAAGTCGGCGGTCCGGAGTGCCGTCCAAACCCGCGCCGGTGTGGCCCGGATGACCAGGCCATGCCGCTCCACCTTGTCGAACCGGGGGAGATATTCGTCGATCAGCATGGGGCCGTTTCACGCCGGACCCCGGCCGGGGTCTTAGCCGATGAGACCAACGATGACGGCTCAGGCGAGCCAGGGGAGGACATATGGCGGACAAGCGGAAGCTGCTCAAGGACGCGGACGAGGCCTATACCGAGCTGATGGAGGCCGTGGCCGGCCTCAGCGATCTCGAGATGAGCCGGGTCTGGCTCGGCACCTGGGGCGCGCGGGAGATCCTCATTCATATCGCCGCCTGGGACCGGGAGATGATTCCCGCGCTCCAGCGGGTGGGCCGCGGCGAGGCGCCCTATGCGCCCGGCGCCTATGACGATGGTGATGGCTGGAACGCGCGCTTCGTCGAGGCGCGGCTGGGCGCCAATAGCGCGGGAATCCTGGCCGAGCTGGCCGCCAACCACGCGGCCTTCGTGGCCGCCGCGGCGGCCCTGCCGGAGGAAGCCTATACCCCGAATGGCGGTGCGGGCGATCTGGTATCGGGCATCACCACCGGGCACTACCGCGAGCATGCCGGGCAGATCCGCGGCTGGCGGGAGGAAAAGGCGAAGTATACCCCGAATGGCGCTGCGGGCGATCTCGTATCGGGCGTCGCCACCGGGCACTACCGCGAGCATGCCGGGCAGATCCGCCATACGGCTCGCGGGTGGAGCAGGCGAAGCACGCGTAGACGCGACACGCGTGGTGGATCCGAGGCTCGATGGCTCGGCGGCAGCACGTCGCCGGGCCGGGCTTGTCTCCAGCCGCTCGGCGACATGCGCCCGCTCGGGGGTATGATCGGCAGCTGCCTAACCTACCCCACTCCGGGAGACGAGCGATGCGCAGTGTCTACGACGAGGTGTATGCGCCGCTCGCATGCAGGACCCGGAGGGCATTCTGGGCGAGGCGGCCGAGGATCTCCACTGGGAGCGGCGCTGGGACCGGGTGCTCGACGACTCGCGCCCGCCGTTCTACCGCTGGTTCGCGGGCGGCGTGCTCAACACCTGCTACAACGCCCTCGACCTGCACGTCGACCGCGGGCGCGGCAAGCAGGCCGGCGCTGATCTACGACAGCCCCGTCACCGGCACCGTGCGGACGCTTCACCTATCGCGAGCTGCGCGACGAGGTCGCGCGCTTCGCCGGCGCGCTGCGCGCGCTGGGCGTCGGCAAGCGGCGACCGCGTCATCATCTACATGCCGATGGTGCCGGAGGCGGTCGATGGCCATGCTGGCCTGCGCGCGCATCGGCGCCATCCACTCCGTCGTCTTCGGCGGGTTCGCGCCCAAGGAGCTGGCGACGCGCATCGACGACGCCAGGCCCAAGGTGATCGTCTCCGCCTCGTGCGGCATCGAGGTCAACCGGGTGATCCCGTACAAGCCGCTGCTCGACGCAGGCGATCGAGATGGCGCAGCACAAGCCGCGGCGCTGCGTGATCCTGCAGCGGCCGCAGGAGACGGCGCGCGCTCGTGCCCGGCCGCGACTGCGACTGGCACGAGGCGGTGGCGGCGCGCCGCGCCCGGCCGACTGCGTCCCGGTCGCGGCGACCGACCCGCTCTACATCCTCTACACCTCGGGCACCACGGGCATCCCCAAGGGCGTGGTGCGCGACAACGGCGGCCACGCCGTCGCGCTGAAGTGGAGCATGGGGGACGTCTACGGGATGGGCGCGGGCGAGACGTTCTGGGCGGCGTCCGACATCGGCTGGGTCGTGGGCCACTCGTACATCGTGTACGCGCCGCTGCTCCACGGGTGCACGACCATCCTCTACGAGGGCAAGCCGGTCGGCACGCCGGATCCCGGCGCGTTCTGGCGCGTCTGCGCCCAGCACGGCGTCAACGCGCTCTTCACCGCGCCCACGGCGTTTCGCGCCATCAAGAAGGAAGACCCGGACGGCGCGCACATCGCGCCGCCACGATCTCTCGCGCTTCCGCACGCTCTTCCTCGCCGGGCGAGCGCTGCGATCCGGACACGCTGCACTGGGCGGAGAGCGCGCTGCGCGTGCCCGTGATCGACCACTGGTGGCAGACGGAGACGGGCTGGCCCATGGCCGCCAACTGCGTGGGGCTCGGCATGCTGCCGGTCAAGCCGGGCTCGCCGACCAAGCCCGTGCCCGGCTACGACGTGCGCGTGCTCGACGAGGACGGGCACGGAGGTGCCGGCCGGCGAGATCGGGGCGATCGTGATCCGCTGCCGCTGCCGCCGGGATGGCTGCCCACGCTGTGGAACAACGACGCCGGCTTCGAGAAGTCGTATCTCGAGCGGCTATCCCGGCTACTACCTCACGGGCGACGCCGGCTACAAGGACGAGGACGGATACGTCTACATCATGAGTCGCGTCGACGACATCATCAACGTCGCCGGCCACCGGCTCTCGACGGGCGCGATGGAGGAAGTGCTCGCCGGCGCACCCGGACGTCGCCGAGTGCGCGGTGGTCGGGCGTGGCCGACGAGCTCAAGGGCGAGGTGCCCGTCGGGCTTCGTCGTCACCAAGGCCGGCGTGACGCGCGCCGAGGCGGAGATCGTGCGCGAGCTGGTCGAGCATGGTGCGCGAGCGACATCGGGCCGGTCGCCGCGTTCAAGACGGCGATGGTGGTCGAGCGCCTGCCCAAGACCCGCTCGGGAAAGATCCTGCGCGGGACCATGAAGCGCATCGCCGACGGCGTGGCCTACACGGTGCCGGCCACGATCGACGACCCCGCGATCCTCGACGAGATCACGGGCTACCTGAAGGCGCTGGGCTACCCGAAGAGGGGCTGATCGCCTCGGAATCCGCCGGGCGGCACCATCGCCGGCACCATCCCGGGGGCCCGACCAGACTGACGGGTTTGGGCAAGGATCGTGTTAACCTGCCGCGATCCCAGGTGATGAGCGCGGACCTGAATATCTAAACTTAGTGATTAATAAGCATAACCGGGCCTGCTGAAGAGCGCCCCCCTCGGCGTCCTGGTTTCGCTGCTGGCCGCCATGCCCCTACTGTGTGCCGCCCAGCCACTGCCGTCGCCGGCCCCGCTCCCGCACCGGTCCGGCGCCGTGCGGGTCTCGGCCTTCCGTTTCACCGGCAATACGGTGCCGGGCTCGGACGGGCTCCAGGCATTGGTCTCGGAAAGTGTGGGTCGCGACCTGACGCTCGCCCAGATCGAGGCGCTCGCCGCGCGCGTCACCGCCTGGTACCGGGAGCGCGGGTATGTCCTGGCCCGCGCGCACGTGCCCGCGCAGGAGATCGCGGACGGGGTGGTCGAGATCGCGGTGTCCGAGGGCCGGATCGGCGCCGTGGAGGTCACGGGCGCGCAGCGATACGACCCCGGATTCCTTCGGGCTCACGTGCTGCTCGACCGCAATCGGCCGGTCTTCCAGGCGCAGGACTTCGAGCGCAGCCTCCTCGTGCTCAACGACCTCCCAGGGCTCGAGGTGAAGAGCACCTTGAAGCCGGGGGTCATCCCCGGCACCACCGACGTCCTGCTCGACGTGGAAAACGAGCGTCTGATCACCGGAGACGTCGAGGCCAACAACTACGGCTCGAAGGAGACGGGCTACGAGCGCTTCGGCCTCGGGCTGAACCTCAACAACCCGTTCGGGTGGAACGACACCTTCGGGATCCGCGGGCTCGTCTCGCGGGAAGGCGATGCCCTCTGGTTTGCCCGCGGGACCTATGGCGTGGCGATCGGCCACTGGGGCACCCGGCTCTCCTTCGCCTACACGCACATCAACGCGGCGGCCGACGTGGTGGAGGTGATCGGGCCGTCGGTGTCACCGGCAGCGGCGACATCGGGAGCGTGGCCTTCCTCCACCCGATCTGGCGGGGCCGCGCCTGGAGCCTCTACGTCATGGCGGCTTCGACATCTCGAACCTCGAGAACCAGAGCGAGACGGCCGGCGACATCGGTGACCACGCACGATCGGCTCCGCGTGCTGAGCGCGGGCCACCCTCACCACGGTGGACACCTGGCGGGGCGCCTCCGCGCTGTCTCTCACCCTCTATCAGGGCCTCGGGGGCGTGCTCGGCGGGCTCGACAGCGACGACGATCCCGAGGCCAGCCGTCCCGGCGCGGGCGGCAGCTTCTTCAAGCTCGTCGGCCAGGTGTCCCGCCTCCAGCGGGTGTGGGGCCCCGTCTCCGTCTACGCCAAGGCCGCGGGGCAGTGGCGAGCACCGACCTCGTCGCCGCCGAGCAGTTCTTCATCGGGGGCGTCGGCACGGTGCGCGGCTACGCGCTCGCCCAGTTCGCGGGGGACAACGGCTACGCGGTCACCGGCGAGGTGCGCCTCGCCGCGCCGGGCTTCTCCGACGTCCCCGCGTTCCTCGGCAAGACCTGGGGCGAGATCCTCCAGCTCTATGCCTTCGTCGATCACGGGGGGCCTGGCTCAAGCAGCCGCAGCCGGGCGAGCGCCGGAGCAATTCCTAACCGGGTCGGCGCGGGGCTGAGCGTGAGCGTCGCCAGAACTTCCTGCTCAACGTCGAGTACGCGCGGCCGGTGGGGCCGCGATCCGTCCGACGGTCGCGACAACGTCGTCTACTTTCGGCCCTCAAGTACTTCAGCTTCTTCTAGGGTAAGATCGCGGACGGCACATGCGCCGACCTCGACGCGTCCCGCGGTGGCTCGCGGGCCTCCTCGCCGTTCTCTTCGCCGCGGGGCCCGCGTGGGCCTGCCGCAGGGCGCGTGGTGATCTCCGGGAACGCGAAGGTCTCCCAGACGGGCCCGCGCACGCTGCAGATCGTCCAGCTCGGCGGCCCCGTGGTCATCCAGTGGCGCAGCTTCAGCGTCGGCACGGCGAGCTCGTCCGCTTCCTCCAGCCGGGGCCGGCCTCGCTCGCGGTGAACCGCGTCGCCGGCGGGAGCGCATCGGTGATCCTGGGCCAGCTGCTCGCCAACGGGCGGATCGTGCTCTTCCCCCGCGGGGATCACGGTGGGTGCGGGCGGGCTCGTCAAGGTCGCGGGGCTGGTCGCGACGACGCTCGAGCTTCGGGATGCCGACCTCCGGGCCGGGCGCCTGCACCTCGAGCAGGGGCCGGGCGGGCTCGCGACGATCCTGAACCAGGGCACGATCGCCGTGACCCCGGGCGGCGCGGTGGTGCTGGTGGCGCCCGGCGTCATCAACCAGGGCACGATCACCGCGGAGCTAGGCAGCGTCCATCTCGCCTCCGGCCGGCGGCTCATCGTGGACTTCGCGGGCGACGGGCTCGTCCGCTTCGCCGTCGACGGGGCGCTCGAGCGCGCCGCGGGCACGGAGGCCAGGGCCGGCTCCCCGGCCGTCCGGAACGAGGGGCGCATCCTCGCCGATGGCGGCCGCGTGGAGCTGACGGCGAAGACCGCGGGTGACGTGCTGACGGGCGTCGTCAACAACAGCGGCCTCATCGAGGCCCGCTCGCTGGTGAACCGGGGCGGCGTGGTGCGGCTGATCGGCGGCGACGATGGCGTCGCGACGGCGACCGCGAGCGGCGCCCTCCGACCCGCGGGCGAGGTGCGCGGCGTCGTGAGCAACACCGGGGCCATCGACGTCTCGGCCCGGGAGGCGGGCGCGGCGCCGGGCCGGGTGCTGCTGGTGGGCGAGCGCGTCGGCCACGGGGGCACGATCGACGCCCGCGGCGCAGATGCGGCCGCGGCGGCGAGGTGGCGATCGCCGCCACCGAGCGAGCGTCCTGCTTGCCCGGCAGCGCCATCGACGTGAGCGGCGTGGGCGAAGCGAGCGCGGGACGCGTCACCGTCTGGTCCGATGGGGAGACCACCGCCGCCACCGGCGCCACAATCGTGGCGCGCGGCGGGGAGCGGGGAGGCCACGGCGGCTTCGTGGAGGTCTCCGCCGGCGAGGGCCTGAGCTTCGACGCGGCGGTCGCCCGGGCGCCGGCCGGCGCGGCCGGCACGCTCCTCCTGGACCCGCGGAACATCACCGTCCGGACCCCGAGCGGCGTCGCCTACAACCCCGGCGTCAACAACCTCTTCGGCAACAACTGGGCGCCACCACCATCATCACGCCCGCGAGCATCAACGCGGCGGCGGCGAACGTCGTCCTCCAGGCCAATACCGACATCACGGTGACCGAGCCCATCGCGATGACGACCGCGGGGATCGGCTGACGATGCAGGCCGGGCGCAGCATCGACGTCAACGCCAACGTGGCCACGAACAACGGGCCCATGTCGCTGACCGCGAACCTCCCGGGCGCCTTCCTCGCCGACCGCGCCGCGGGCGCAGGGGCATCACCATGGCCGTCGGCACCACCATCAACGCCGGGAGCCAGCCGATCAGCCTGACCGTCGGCGGCCTCGTGGGAGGCAACCCCGGCAATATCACGGCCGGGACCTGACGAACACCGCCGGCGGCATCCTGCTGAGCACGCCGAACACCGTCACCCTGAGCGGCGCCGTGAATGCCGGAGCGGGACCCGTCACCGTCCAGACGAACACGGACGGAGCGGGCAACCAGGCTTCCTGATGAACGCGGGCAGCTCGATCACGACGACCAACGCGGCGGCGAATGCGGTCGCGATCAAGGTGAACGCCGCCCCGGGGGCACCGGGGCCGCCACGTTCCGGGACATCAGCACCGGGGCGGGCGGCATCGTCACGGTCACACGAAACCGGCGGAACACCACCGGCGGGACGATCACGCAGTCGGCGGCCACGACCTCAGCGGCGGGGCCCTGCTGAGCTCGGCCAACGCGGTGTCGCTGAGCGGGGTGGTCAATGCCGGTCCGGGCCCGTCGCCATCCAGGCCAACACGGACGGGGCGGGCGGCGAGGCCTTCAACATGGCCGTGGGCAGCTCGATCACCACGACGAGCCGGCGGCGAACGCGGTGGCGATCAACGTCAATGCCGCCGCCGGGGGCACCGGCGCCGCCACCGTCCGGGATATCAGCACGGGCCCGGGCGGCATCATCACCGTGGCCACGGACACGGGCGGGAACGTCACGGGCGGGACCATCACCCAGGTGGCCGCGACCACGCTCGGCGGCGGCGTGCTGATGACCACCCCGAGCACCATCACCCTGAACGGGGCGATCAATGCCGGGCCGGCCGCCGTCGCCCTCAACGCCAACACGGACGGGGTGGGCGCCCAGGGCTTCGCGATGAATGCCGGCAGCTCCATCGCCACGACGAATACCGGGGCCGGCGCGGTGGCGATCAACGTCAACGCCGCCGCCGGGGGCACCGGCACCGCGGCGTTCCGGGACATCAGCACGGGGCCGGGGGGCGGCGTCACGGTGCGGACCGACACCGGAGGGAATCTCACCGGCGGCTCGATCACGCAATCGTCCGGCACGGTGTCGTCCGGACCGATTCTGTTGACCTCGCCGAATGCCGTCACGCTGAACGGCGTGCTGAATGCCGGCGCGGATCCGGTGACGATCCGGGCGAACACAGACGGCCTGGCTAACCAGAGCTTCCTGATGAACGCGGGAAGCTCCATCGTGACGACGAGCACGGCGGCCAACGCGGTGACGATCGACGTGAACGCGGCCGCCGGCGGCACCGGAACCGCCTCGCTGCGCGACATCAACACAGGCCCGGGCGGCCTCATCACGGTGGCGACGAACACTGGCGGCAACGCGACCGGTGGGACCATCTCCAACGTCGCCGGGACGACGCTCGCCGGCGGCGTGCTGCTAAGCTCCGCGAACGCCGTCACGCTGAACGGCGCCGTCAATGCCGGGCCTGCGCCGGTTGCCATCCAGGCGAACACCGATGGGGCCGGCAACCAGGCCTTCACGATGGCGGCGGCGAGCACCATCACCACCACCAACGCGTCCGCGGGCGCGGTGGCGATCAACGTGAACACCGCCGCCGGCGGCACCGGCGGGGCGGCGCTCGGGGGCATCACCACTGGGTCGGGCGGTACCATCACGGTGGCGACGAACACCGGGGGGAACGCGACGGGCGGCTCGATCACCCGCGTGGCCGGCACCCTCGATACCGGCGCCGGGTCGGTGGTGCTGACCGCGCCCACGACGGGGGCGAGCAGCGTCGGCACGGCCGGCGCCCGCATCCAGACCAGGTCGGGGTCGATCACCGCCACCGCCGGGACCGGCGGCATCTTCATCACCGAGGCGGACGGCGCGAGCTTCCAGGCCACCGCCGCGGGCGCCGGGCAGGTCAATCTCGCCAGCACGACGGGCACGCTCACGATCGCGGGGCCGACCAGCACCGGGAGCGGCGCGATCACCCTCGCCAGCGGGGACGCGGTGGCGGTGAACGCGAATGTCGGCGGCGGCTCGGGGACGATCACGGTCAACGCCAACACGGACGGGGTGGGCTCGGGGGCTTACGCAGAGCGGGGCCGCAAATATCACGACGACCAACGCCTCCGAGAATGCGGTGCGGGTGAACGTGAACGCGGCCGCGGGCGGAACGGGCGGGGCCTCGCTCGGCAACGTCACGACCGGATCGGGCGGCCGGATCACCGTGGCCACGAACACCGGCGGCAACGCCACCGGCGGCTCGATCGACCACAGCGCCGGTGGGCTTCTCGTCACCGGAACGGGCTCGGTCATCCTGGCGGCGCCAACAGCGGGGGCGAGCGGCATCGGCACGGCGGGCGTCCCTATCCGGACGACGGCGAACACCATCACCGCCACCGCCGGCTCAGGGGGAGTGTTCGTCACGGAGACCGACGGGGCGAGCTTCACCGCGACGGCGACGGGGGCGGGGCCGATCAGCCTCGCGAGCACTGCCGGCACGCTCACGCTCGCGGGCGCCACCAGCACCGGCACCGGGCCGATCTCGCTCAGCGGCCCGACGGTCGCCCAGAACGCGAACCTGACCACGGGCGGGCCCATCACGGTGACGGCGACGGCCGGCCTCTCACGATGGCCGGCGGTGCGCAGAGCACGGCGGGGGGGAACATCACATACCAGGGAGCCGGTGACGTCACCCTCAGCGGACTGACGAGCGGCGCCGCGGTGGCGGCGACGTCGACGGGCGGCTCGCTCCTTGACGGCAATGGCGGCGCGGTCAATGTCACCACGGGCACCACCGCCGCGCTTCAGGCCGGTGGCGTGATCGGGAGCGCCGCCGATCCGCTCGACATCGCGGTGACCGGCCTCGCCAACGTGAATGCCGGCGGCGTGCAGGCGGGCGACTCCATCCAGATCAACGGCACGACCGGCGACACCACTCTTCACTTCCCGCTAACCGTGCCCGACCGGATCTTCTTCAACGGGGTGCTGCTCCACCCGCTGACCCCGCCGCCGGCGCCGCCGCCGGCGCCGCCGCCGCCGCTGCCCGGCGCTCTGGGGAGCGCGAGCCTTGGCGTGTACGAGCAGGCGATCGCCTCGTGCACCTCGAGCCCTGGCTCGGGCGAGACCGTTCGCGGCGGCCGACCCTCTGCCGGTCGGGGGTAAGCGCAAAACAAGAGCTCGTGGCCCCCCCGCCGGTACTCGGCGAGTCTCCGAGAGGGGCGCGCGCGCCCGTCAGCTCTCCGGGGCGAGATTCCGGATCATCTGGAGCAGCTCGCGGGGGCTGTACGGCTTCGCCAGGTACGCGGCGGCGCCCGCCTCCCGCGCCTTCTCCTCGTCGCCCGCGAGCGCGAACGAGGTGATGACGATGATGGGGATGTGCGCGGTCGCCGGATCGGCGCGCAGCTCGCGGGTGGCTTCGAGCCCGGACCGCTTCGGCAGCTGGATGTCCATGATGACGAGGTCCGGAAGCGCCTCGCGCGTGGTCGTCACCCCTGCGTCCCCGTCGGTGGCCTCGATCAGGCGGTAGGACGTGCGGCCGAGCAGGTGCCGGACGATCTTGCGGTTGAACTCGTTGTCCTCGACGTAGAGGATGGTCTTCACGCGGCCGCCGCCTTCTCCACCCGCGTCGGGAGCGAGAAGAAGAACGTCGAGCCCTTGCCCGCCTCGCTCTCCACCCAGATGCGCCCGCCGTGGAGCTCGACCAGCTTGCGGGTGATCGAGAGCCCGAGCCCGGTGCCCCCGAAGTCCCGGCTCACGGTGACGTCCGCCTGGCGGAACTCCTCGAAGATGCCCTCGATCTGGTCGGCGGGAATGCCGATGCCGGTATCGGACACCGCGAAGAGCACCGTGTCCCCCTGGCCCTCGACCCGGATCTCGACGCGCCCTGCCGCCGTGAACTTGAGCGCATTGCCGGCCAGGTTCATCAGGCACTGCGTGATCCGCTTGCCGTCGCCCACGCAGAGCGGCAGGTCGGCGGGTACCGTGGTGACGAGATCCAGCCCCTTGGTCGCCGCCAGCGAGCGCAGCGAGAGCTTGACGGTGTTGACGAGGTCGTCCACCACGTACTCGCCGAGGGCAAGCTCCATGTGCCCGGCCTCGATCTTGGCCAGATCGAGGACGTTGTTGATCAGGCCGAGGAGCTGCTTGCCGCAGGTGTGGATGTCCGTCACCGGCTCCCGGATCTCGGCGGGGATCTCCCCGTACACCTCGTCGCGGATCATCTCGGTGAAGCCGAGGATCGCGTTCATGGGCGTCCGCAGCTCGTGGCTCATGCTGGCGAGGAAGTCGGACTTGGCCCGGCTGGCCCGCTCGAGCTCGCCGTTGAGCGCGCGGAGCTGATGCGCCGCCCGCCGCTGATCCTCGTAGAGCTGATGGAGCTCGCGGCTCATCTCGTTCATGCGGCGGGCGAGGGCGCCGAACTCGTCGCGGTTCGGCACGTCGATGCTGGCGCTGAAGTCGCCCTTGGCGACCTGGCCGAGGAACCCCTCGGCCTCGCGGACGGGGAGGATGAAGGACCAGGAGATCACGAACCCGAGCCCGAGGGCGAGGACGATGGACGCGGCGGCGAAGCCGCCGGTGAGCAGGAGGGCTCGACGGTAGGTGGCCTCCACGCCCTCCCGCAGCCGGCCCATTCCCGCCTCCTCGTTCCGGACGGCCCGGGTGACGAGAGTGGCGATCTCCCGATACAGCGGATAGCCCTCGTTCAGGTGGAGCGCCATCGCGTCGTCGGTCTTGTCGTCGCGGATGAGCTCCGCGATGCGGGCCACCGTCGCCATGACCTTGTCCTGCGTGCTGCGAAGCTGCTGGATGGTCGCACGCTGGTCGGGCGGGGCCGCCGCCTCGAGGCGATTGAAGGTGTCGTGAAAGCGGTTGTTCTCGCGGAAGATGCTCTCGATGGTGGCGTCGTCGCGCACGAGCAGCGCGTTCCGCGTGAAGGTCATCTGGAGCCCCAGGGCGTGCTCGATCTGGCGGGAGGCATCCACCCGCTCGCGCGCCTGATCCAGGAGCCGGCTCTGCCGGGCCACACTCGCGATCGCCTGGAGGCTCATGGCCCCCATCGCGATCAGGAGCAGCGCGATCAGGAGGAACGCGCCAAGGAGCTTGGTGTGGACCGACGCGCGAATGCGCGCGACGCGCCGGACGAGCGGTCCCAGGGGCGAGTAGGCCAGGAGAAGGCGCGCGATCCTCTCGCCCATGCCCGGCTTCGCTTCCCTGGCTGAATCGACGGGGCCTTCGATGTCGTAAGGGGACATTCGGGGGGCGTCTGCGGCCCGGCGGGATGCTATCAGGGTGCCCCGGGCTGGTCAATGCACCGCAAGTTCGGCACTGTCCTTGACAGTCCCGCCGCCGGAGCCTATAGAACAGGCATGGGAACCAAAGGCGGCCCGAACGCCGAGACCCCCACCTCGCGACGCGGACTGTTCAAAGCCGCCGCCCTTGCCGGTAGCAGCGCTGCGCTGGGGTTCCCGGCGGTGGCCCGCGCCCAGACCCCGATCAAGTGGCGCGTCCAGACCGCCTGGCAGCCGGGGACGGCGGGCTACAGGGCGTTCCAGAAGTACTGCGCGAACGTGAAGGAGATCTCGGAGGGAAAGCTGCAGTTCCAGCCCTTTCCGGCGGAGCGGGATCGTCGGGACCTTCGAGATGTTCAATGCCGTGAAGGGGGGCGTGCTCGACGCCATGCACTGCTTCTCGAACTACTGGTCGGGGCAGATGCCGGTTTCCGCCTTCCTCTCCTCGTATCCCCTGGGGCTGGATCGGCCGGACCAATGGGAGACCTGGTACTACGAGCTGGGGGGACTGCAGATCGCCCGGAAGGCGTACCGAGAGCACAACATGTTCTTCGTGGGCCCGATCCAGCACGACCTGAACCTGATCCACTCCAAGGTTCCCATCCGCTCCTTCGAGGACTTCAAGGGGAAGAAGATCCGCTATCCGGGCGGGATGATCTCGGAGATCTTCGCCCACGCCGGGGTCTCCACCGTGATCCTCCCCGGAGGGGAGGTGTACCAGGCCCTGGATACGGGGACTCCTCGACGCCTCCGACTACACCGGCCCGGCGGTGAACTACGATCTCGGGCTTCGGCGAGGTCGCCAAGTACATCATCATGGGGCCGCCCTCGACGCCGTGCCTCCACCAGCCGGTGGACCTGATGGATCTCACCGTGAACATGGCGAAGTGGACCGCGCTGTCGAAGCATCTGCAGGAGATCGTGATCGCCGCGACCCGCCAGCATTCGTGGGACCAGTACGCGTACATCCAGAAGGAGAACCTCGCCGCCTGGGACAAGTTCAAGGCGCAAGGGGTTCAGATCATCCGGCTCTCCGAGGAAGACATCCAGAAGTTCCGGCGGCACGCCATCCCCATGTGGTTCAAGTGGGCCAAGAAGGACCCCCTCGCCAAGGAGGCCTTCGCGTCCCAGCTCGCCTTCATGCGGTCGATCAACGTCGGGTACGTCCCGGACTCGATGCTGGTCGACACCGACGGGAAGACGAAGCTCACTCTCTGATCCCGGGCGAGGCCGCCCGCGCCCGAAGGAGAGGTCGCTGCCGTGCGTGAGCTCGCCTTCGGCATCGTCGTCGCCACGCTCGTAGGTTGCGCGGCGACGACCGGCCCAACCTCGGGGCCCCGGTTCGCCGCGGACGGCCCGAGCGCCGAGGACTACGGCGCGCGGCGAGGGCTATCCGGTCAAGGTCATCAATCGCGCCTCGTTCTTTGTCGGCGCGTTCAGCTACTCCGATCAGCTCTTCGAAAGTCGGGTGGTCCGTCGCGCCGCCACGCCGTCGCGGCTCACCCGCGCCTCCGCCGAGCCGCCCCTGCGCTACAGGTTCGGGGTCAATATCTACACGCTCGACGATTACCTGGCGCGCAACCCCGCCACCGGACTTCTCATCGCGCGCGGCGACACCATCCTGGTGGAGCGCTATCAGTACGCGCGGAACGACCGGCATCGCCTCGCCTCGTTCTCGATGGCCAAGACGGTCACGGCGATGCTGATCGGCGTCGCGATCGCCGAGGGCCATATCCGCTCGGTGGACGATCTCGCCGCGGCGTACGTGCCCGCGCTCGCCGACACCGAGTACGGGCGCACGTCGCTCCGCCACCTGCTGCAGATGTCCTCGGGCGTCCGCTTCTCCGAGACCTACTCGGGCCGTGACGATGTGGCGCGGCTCTTCGTCGAGACGGTTTTCCAGGAGAGCGCGGGCGGGGCGGAGGCGGTGAAGCCGTACAACGAGCGGGGCTGGCCGAGCGGCACCATCTTCTCCTACGCCTCGGTGGAGACCCAGGTGCTGGGCCTGGTCCTCCGCGGCGCGGTCGGACGTCCGGTCGCCGAGTACCTCCAGGAGAAGATCTGGGAGCCCATGGGGGCGGAGGCGGACGCGAGCTGGCTCATCGACCGCTCGGGCCAGGAAGCGACCTACTGCTGTATGAACGCGGTGCTGCGCGACTACGCGCGGCTCGGCTTGCTGCTCGCGCACGATGGGAACTGGCGCGGCCGGCAGCTCATTCCCGCCGCGTGGATCAACGAGGCCACCCGGGTGCGCGACGATCAGCCGCATCTCCGGCCGGGAACCGCCCGCCGGTACCTGGGCTATGGCTATCAAGTGTGGATCCTTCCGGGAGAGCGGCGGATGTTTGCTCTTCTGGGCGCGCACGGCCAGGCGATCTTCGTCGATCCGTCGAGCCGCCTCGTCATGGTACAGACTGCCGTGTTCAAAGAGCCCGCGGCCCCCATCATGGAGGCGTTCGCCTTGTGGCTACGGCGTCGTGGCCGAGCTGGGGGGCTGAGCCGCGATGTACGACGTCATCGTCGCGGGAGGCGGGGTGGTCGGGGCCACCGCGGCCTATCTCTGCGCGCGCGGGGGGCTGCGCACCCTCCTCCTCGATCGCGCCGACACGGGACGGGCCACCGACGCGGGCGCGGGCATCATCGCGCCGCGCACCAGCACGCGCAGCGAGGTCCTGTTCGAGCTCGGCCTGCGCTCGGGCGAGTTCTACCCGACCCTGCTCGGCTATCTCGAGGAGGATGGCGGCGGCGACACGGGCTATGCGCGGTGCGGCGACCTGCGCGTCGCCGTGACGGAAGACGAGCTCGAGCATTTCGGCGCGCTCGTCGCCATCCTGGGCGAACGTCGCGCGCGGCACGGCTACCCCACCGCCGAGGAGGTTCGCGAGATCTCACCGGATGAGGCGCGAGCGCTCTTTCCGCCGCTGGCCCGCCCGCTCCGGGCGCTGCATGACCGGACGGCGGCGCGCGTGGACGGCCGGCTGCTCAACCAGGCGCTGCTCAAGGCGGCCGCCCAGCCGCAAGGTCACGTTGGTCCGGGCGGGCGCGGACCGCTTGATAGTCGAGAGCGGCCGGGTCGCCGGCGTGGCCGCGGGCGCCGAGGTCCATCGCGCGGGCAGCGTCATCATCGCCGGGGGCGCGTGGACGCCGGCGCTGGCCGGGCCGCTGGGCGTCGCCATCGCCGTCGCGCCGCAGCGCGGGCAGATCATCCATCTTCAAGTAACGGATCGAGCGACCGGCGAGTGGCCCGTCGTGCACGCCTTCCGAGACCATTACATAGTTTCGTGGGCCGGGGGCCGGGTGGTGGCCGGCGCCACGCGAGAAACCGGCTCGGGCTTCGATCCGCGCATCACCGCCGCCGGTGTCCACGAGGTGCTCGGCGAGGCGCTGCGCGTGGCCCCGGGCCTCGCGGGCGCGGGCATGCTCGAGACGCGCGTGGGCTTGCGCCCGCTGTCGGCCGACGGCCTGCCGGTGGTCGGCCCCGTCCCCGGCGTGGCGGGCGCCTATGTCGTCACCGGCCACGGGCCCTCCGGCCTCACGCTCGGACCCTATAGCGCGGCGCTGGTTATCGAGCTCGTGCTGGGCCGCGCTCCCGCGCTGGACCTCAAGCCGTTCCGCGCCGACCGCTTCCCCGCCGCGCGCTAGCGTAGGTCGCTCTCTACGTTGAGCGTGCGCGCTCGAGGGCGCCAACGACGCAGATGGGCCTTTTTCAGCGGCCTGCCGGGCTGATCCGCCGCCAGTCGCGGTAGAAGATCGCCCGACTGCACGCGCGCGAACTCCACGAGCCCGCGGTCCTGGGCCAGCACCGCGTCCAGCCGCTCCAGATCGCCCGCATCGCCTTCTCGCCAGTAGAACGCCGTGAGCTGAACGCCGCGCGGCTTCAGCGCGGGCGCGATGTTGTAGGATGCGCCCGGCGGCCCGCTGCGCCCCGGAATCCGCCGGCGCTCGCCGAGAAAGCCCTGGAAGAGATAGAAGGCGTCGTCGGGCGGCAGGAATTGCAGGCGATAGTCCCGGTCCATCCGGCCCTCGGTGATGTCGTCGGCGCCCAGCAGCGGGCGCTTCTCCCCGGAGATCAGGTAGCGGAGCGAGGAGGCGCCGGGCGTCGCCATCATGCGATGGGGCCCGCGCCCGGGCTGATGCGGGTAGAGCTCGTTGGAGCGGATGGCCACGTCCAGCACCATGCGCCCGTCGCCGGGCAGGAGGATGTCGCGGCCGATGAGATAGGTGCGCATGTGATTGTGCTGATGGAGGATGACAGCCACCGGCTTGCCCCTCGGTCCAGGGCCAGAATCGCGGCGGTGTAGTGGTCGAGCTGATGCCAATCATCCGGCGAGGCGACGAGCCCGATCAGCCACTCCTGCCAGTCCAGCATGCCCGCCGGCAGCCCCGAGACGCGGAACACCGCGTGATAGGTGAGGAAGGTGAAGGGCTCGACCACGCGGCCGCCCTCCGTCTCGAAGGTGACGTCTTCCTGGTCCACGCGCCCGTACACCGTCGCCGTGCCCGGCCGGCCCGAGGGCTCGTGGACGAAGACCGCCAGGGGATCGCCCTTGTGAGCATTCAGCGCGCGGCGGTCCAGCGGCCCCGCTACCCGTTGGCCCGCGCCGTCGGTGAGATGGCCTTCCGGGACATAGTCCGCGTAGAAGTCGATCATGCCGGGATGGCCCGGCGGCAGCAGGAAGTGCGGCCGGTGCTTCCGGAGCAAGGCCTGCTCGGCGGGGCCGGCGGGCGTGGAGGCCGGCGGGTACTTCGCGAAGTACTCCGCGAAGCCCGGCTCCTGGGAAAAATTGGTCTCCCCGTTGCCGCAGCCGGCGAGGCCCACCGACAGGACCAGCAGCAGCGCCATGATACGCTCGGTCATCACGCCATGATGAAGGCTGGCGGCGAAATTCGCCACGATCTCGTGCTGGTGGGGGGCGGTCATGCCCATGTCCAGGTGCTGCGCGCCTGGGCCATGCGCCCCATGCCGGGGGTCCGGCTCACCGTGGTGGTGGACCGGCCCACGGCCGTCTACTCGGGGATGGTGCCCGGCTTCGTGGCCGGCCAGTACCGGCGGGACGAGCTCGAGATCGACGTTCGCCCGCTGGCCCTCCGCGCCGGCGCCCGCTTCGTCGTGACGCCGGCGGTGGGTCTGGACCCGCGCGAGCGGCTCATCCATCTGGAGGGGCGACCTCCGCTGCGCTATGACACGGCCGCCTTCGACGTGGGCTCGACGGTGGCGGGCCTCGCGCTCCCCGGCGTGCGCGAGCACGCGCTGGCCACGCGGCCCATCGGCCGCTTCGTGGAGCATGTGGATGCTTTGATCGCGCGGGCGCGCGAGCGCGGGCGCTGCCGCCTGGTGGCGGTGGGCGCGGGCGCGGGCGGGGTGGAGCTGGCCTTCGCCTTCCGCGCGCGGCTCGAGCGCGAAGGCGTGCGCGAGGCCTCCGTGCTGCTGCTGGAATCGGGGCCGCGCGTGCTGCCTGGCTATCCCGCCGGCGCCGCGCGCCGGGTGGAGGCCAATGCCCGCGCGCGCGGCATCGAGATCCGCCTGGGCGCGAGCGTGGCGGAGGCGCGCGCGACGGAGCTGGTGCTGGCGGACGGCGAGCGCATCCCGTTCGATTCACTGGTGTGGGTGGCGGGGGCGGCCAGCCTGCCGCTCTTCCACGGCGCGGGCGTGGCGCTGGACGAGCGCGGCTTCGTGCGCGTGCGGCGGACGCTCCAGCTCGTCGAGCACGAGGACATTTTTGCCGTGGGAGATTGCGCGAGCTTCGAGGGCGCCGCGGATCTGGCCAAGGCCGGCGTCTACGCCGTGCGCCAGGGGCCCGTGCTCACCGCCAATCTCCGCGCGCGCCTCATGGGACAGCCGCTGGAGCCCTATCGCCCCCAGCGCGACTTCCTCTCGCTCCTCAACCTGGGTGACGGCCGCGCCATCGGCAGCAAGTGGGGCGTGAGCGTCGAGGGCCGCTCGGTGTTCGACTTGAAGGACCGGATCGACCGGCGCTTCGTGGAGCGCTTCCAGGTGCTGCGGACGACGGCGCGCCTCGCCCCGACCTTCGCGACGGCGCCCGCCATGGGCGGCGCCGACATGGTCTGCGGCGGCTGCGCGGCCAAGGTGGGCGAGTCCACCCTCAGCCGCGCGCTGGAGCGGCTGGGCGTGGCCAGCGATCCCAGCGTGGTGCTGGGGCTGGCGCGTGCCCGACGACGTCGCCGCCGTCGCCACCGAGCGCGGCGAGATCGTGGTCGCGAGCGTGGACGGCTTCCGCGCCTTCACCGACGATCCGTATCTCGTCGGCCGCGTGGCGGCGGTGAACGCCGCCAGCGATCTCTGGGCCAAGGGCGCCACGCCGCGCTGGGCGCTGGCCTCGGTGGAGATCCCGGACCTCGAGCCCGCGCGCGCGGAGGAGACCCTCTACCAGACGCTGGCGGGGGCGCGCGCCGCGCTGGACGCGGACGGTATCACTTTGGTCGGCGGGCACACGACGAGCGGCGCGGATCTCCACGTGGGCTTCGCGGTGCAGGGAACCGCGCGCCTCCGCCGACGCGCTCATGCGCAAGGGCGGTGTCTCGCCCGGCGAGCGGCTCATCCTCACCAAGGCGCTCGGCACCGGCGTGCTCTTCTTCGCCGACATGCGCGGCCGCGCGCGCGGCGACTGGATGGAGGCCGCGGTGGCGTCCATGCTGCGCAGCAATGCCGCCGCCGCGCGCGTGGCGCGGGCGCATGGCGCCACCGCCTGCACGGACGTGAGCGGCTTCGGCCTCGCCGGCCACCTGGGCGAGATGCTCCGGGCCAGCAAGTGCGCGGCGGTGCTGGACCTGGACCGCGCTGCCGCTCCTGCCCGGCGCCGGCGCGCTGCTCGCCCGCGGCGATCGCAGCACCTTCACCCGGAGAACGCCAAGGCGCGACGCGCGCTCCGTATAGACGCGAGCGCGCAGGCGCATCCGGCGCTGGATATCCTCTTCGACCCGCAGACCTCGGGCGGGCTGCTCTTCGCGGTGCCCGCCGAGCGCGCGGAGGCGGCGCTGGCCGATCTGCGCGCAAGCGGCGATGGCGCCGCCGCCCTGATCGGCGAGGTCACGGCGCCGCGTGGTGACCAGGCGCTGTTCGAGGTGGTGGCGCGCGCAGCCCGCGGCTGACCCGCGCCGCGGTCGCGGGGGCGCCCTCGCGCGCTACTTCGTGGTCGGCCGCGCCGCGAGGCCCATGACGCGGCCCACCTGGGGCAGCCTCGGCAGCGCGTCGTGCGCGGCCTGGATCCGCGCGAGCCGCGCCGAGGATGGCCGGCGCCATCGGCGCGCCCCGCCGGGTGGCCTGGCTCACGTGCAGCGACATCAGCTCGTTGGTGGCGGCGAGATAGCCCGCGTCCGCGTGGAACATCTCGTGGATATAGTGGATGCGCTTGGCGTCATGACCGAGGAGCCGGGTGGTGAAGCGCAGCGGATCGCCCTCGCGGACTTCCCGGTGATAGGTCACGTGCGCCTCGAGACAGAAGGTGGTCACCTTCTATGCGGCCTCGCGGTGCGCGGCATCGAGCCCCACCCAGTCTGAGCCACGCGTCCGTGGCGAGGTCGAACACCACGACGTAGTAGCCCATGTTCATGTGCCCGTTGTTGTCGATCCAGTCCGGGCGCACACGGGTGCGATAGCGATCGAAGGGCGCGGGAATCGGCTCGGTCACGGAAGGAGCGGGCGCTGGCGCGATTCGAGGGCGAGGAGCGCCCGCTTGATGGGAAGCCCGCCGCCGTAGCCGGTGAGGCTGCCGTTGCTGCCGATGACGCGGTGGCAGGGAATGATGATGGGCAGCGGGTTCTGGCCATTGGCGGCGCCCACCGCGCGCACCGCGTTCGGCCGGCGGATGCGCCGCGCGACGTCGCCGTAGCGCGCGCGTTTGGCCGTACGGGATCTCCGCCACCGCGCGCCATACCTTCACCTGGAAGGGCGTGCCGTCCAGCGCCAGCGGCAGGTCGAAGACCTCGAGGCGGCCCGCGAAGTAGGCGTCGAGCTGGCGCCGCGCCTCCGCGAAGGGGCGCGGATTCTCCTCCCAGGCCGGATCCGGCGACATGCGACCCGGCCCGCTCATGAAGTAGATGAGCGAGAGCGCGCCCGCGCGGCCGGCCAGGAGCAGCCGGCCGATGGGGCTCTCCAGGTAGGCATACTGGGTGGCGGCGGTTTCGCTGGCCATACGGATTCTGCTATCTTACCCGATGCGCGAACCCTCACGCCCCGCCCGACCGCACCCAGGGAGGTGCGCCATGCGCTCAATGTGGAGCCTGCTGCTGATACTCGGACTGGCCACCGCCGCCGAGGCCCAGATCGCGATCTCGGTGAACGACAACAAGGTCGCGCTGGTCAACGGCGCGGTCCAGGTGGTGCAGAACCCCGCCCCCGACACCATGACCGTGATCGACCTCAAGGGCGGCATGCCAAAGGTGATCGCCGAGATCCCGGTGCCGGCGAGCGTGGTGGGGCCCCCGGTGTCGGTGGCCATCACGCCGGACGAGGGCCTGGCCCTGGTCACCTCCGCCATGAAAGTGGATCCCGCCGACAAGACCAAGACCATCAACGACAACCGCATGTCGGTGGTGGACCTCACGTCGACTCCGCCCCGGGTGATCGCGACCCTGGAGACGGGCGCTTCGCCCGCCGGCGTTTCGATCAACCGGCAGGGCAATCTCGCCCTGGTGGCCAATCGCGGCGAGGGCACGGTGTCGGTGTTCACGATCTCCGGCAAGACGGTGACGCCCGTGAGCAAGCTCGCGGTGGGACCGGCCAATGGCGGCCCCAGCCACGTGGCCATCACGCCGGACGGCCGGATGGCGCTGGTCACGCGGGACGGAGACAACTTCATCTCCGTGCTCTCCATCGACGGCACCAAGGTCGAGTACACCAAGCGGGACCTCTCCGCGGGGATGCGGCCCTATGGCCTCGACATCGCCAAGAACGGCGCCACGGCGGTGGTCGCCAATATCGGCCGCGGCTCTCGGCGACAACGACAGCATCAGCGTCATCGACCTCAGGGCCAATCCCCCGCGCGTGGTCGAGACCATCTCGGTGGGCCAGACGCCCGAGGGGATCAAGCTCTCGCCGGACGGGACTCTGGTGGGCGTGGTCGTGATGAACGGGAGCAACAAGCCCAAGGAGTCGCCCTTCTACAACGACTCCGGCAAGCTCCTGCTCTATCGCCTCGACGGCACCCGCCTCATCGGGCTGGGCGCGGCGTGGATCGGCCACTGGTCGCAGGGGGTGGTCTTCTCGCCCGACAACAAGGTGATCCTGGTGGGCAATATGGTCGAGCGGAACGTCCAGGTGCTGCGCTGGGACGATGTCTCGCTCAAGGACAATGGCGAGCGCATCAACGTGAACGGCGGCTCGGCCGCCATCCGCCTCGCGGACAAGCCGTAGCCCCGCGCTCGCCGCTCGCCTCCTGGTTCGCCGGCGCCGCCGCGGAGAATACCTTCCGGCGGCGCCGGCTCGGCGTGCGGCCCGCGCTGCTCTCCCCCCGCGACCGCGCCTGGCGCGCGATCGTGCCCGCCTTCGCCGACTGCCTCGCGCTGGCCGAGGCGGGCTCGCCCTTCCAGACCGCGATCGAGCGGCGGTATGACCGCTCGGCCGACCGCCGCCGCCTGCCGCGCGCGCTGGCCGCGGGCGAGTCGGTGTTCTTCCCCCAGGTGCATCAGGTGTTGCCGCGCCTCATGCGGCTCATGGTGGCGCTGCGCGCGACCTTTCTCGGCGGCGGGCGGGAAGAAACCTCCTTTCTCTTCCTGGCCGAAGGGCGCGGGCGTGAGGCCATGGGCCTCCACCACGACGGCGAGACGGACGCCTTCTGGCTCCAGCTCGAGGGCCGGCGCCACCTCACCATCGGCCCGCCCGTGGCGCGCGGCACTCCCGAGGATCTGGACCCGCGGCTGATCCCGGCGCGCCGCGCCGCGGGTCCTCGGCCCTCCGGCGGCTGGTGGTCGGGGACGCTGGCGCCCGGGACCCTCCTCTACCTGCCGCCGCGCACCCCGCATCGGGTGATCTATCACGGCCGCTCGCTCGCGCTGTCGCTGACCTGGAAGCGACCCACGCGCCGCGCTCGGCCCGAGCCCGCGGCGCTGCTGGACTGGGACGTGGCGGCGGGCCGTGCCGATCGCGTGCCGCCCGCGCGCCGCGACCGGCTCTGGGCTCAGGCGCCCGCGCTGGCGGCGCCGCTGCGCCCGGGCGCGCGGGTCTTCACGCTGCGCGTGCCCGGCGGCGCCATCGCGCTCCCCGCCGCCGCGCTTCCGCTTGCGCGCCGGCTCGCGGTGATGCCCTGGTGGCCGGGCGTGCGGGTGCCGCCGCGGCGGGCGCGCTGGCGCTGCTCGCCGCCCACGGCCTCGTCGCGCCCCGCGACCTCCCGCTGCGCATCATTCCCGCGGCGCCGAAGGCGCTCGACGGCTGGCGCTTCGCCTGAGCGGGCGCCCTCACGCCGCGAGGTGGCGCCAGAGGCGCGAGCGGGTGAGGAGCGCGGCGAGCACCACCAGCATGCAGGCGGCGGGGTAGACGGCGGCCTGGCGCGGCCCGGTGAAGTGGGCGAGATAGCCGATCAGGAGCGAGCCCACCGGCGCCCCGCCCATCAAGCCGAGCTGGAACATGGAGAGAATCCGCGCGCGGTGCGTCTCGGGCGCGGCGATCTGCACGATGGTGCGGCCCTGGGTCATCACCACGCCCGCGCCCAGCCCCCAGAGCAGGCAGAGCAGCAGGAGGCCGCGAAAGGGGAGCCCGATCGACATCGCGGCCAGGATCACCGCCCCGAAGGTCAGCGCGACGATCATGGCGCGGCCCGGCCGGCGGAGCGCGCCCAGCTTGATCTGCGCGAGGGTGGCGGCGATGGTGCCGCCCCAGAAGCAGATGGACACCAGCGAGAGCTCCGCGGAGCCGCCGTGGTAGTCGTCGCGGACCATGAGCGGCAGGATCACGAAGAAAGCGCCCACGAAGAGCACGCCCACCGCGAGCTGGGCCACCAGCACCGGCGCGATCACGGCCGAGCGCGCGCCTTCACGCAGGCCGTCCAGCATGGCGGCGAGCCGGCTCTCGACGACCGGCGCCGCCGCGGGCGGGCCGGGGGGCAATCGCATCGCGGCCAGGCCGCCCAGCGCCAGCATCCCCGCCTGGAGCAGGAGCAGCGCGGGGGCGCCCACCCTCTCCGCTGCCCCGCCGGAGGCGATGCCCATGAGCTGCGCGCCGAACTGCGTCGCGGTCATGATGGCCACCGCGCGGCCGAGATTGCCCGCGGCCACGCGCGTGAGCATGGCGTCGCGCGCGGGCAGGACGAAGGCGCCCACGGTGCCGACGCCGAGCGCGTAGACGATGAGGGCGCTATACGAGAGCCGCCCGCCGGCAATGGCGAGGGCCAGGCCCAGCGGGAGAAGCGCCACCAGGAAATGCCCGCGCACGAGCAGGCGCCGGCAGTCGGCACGGTCCGCCACCGCGCCGCCCAGGAGCATGAAGAGGATGGAGGGCGCCATCAGCGACATCAGCGCCACGCCCACGCGCGAGGCCGGCTCGTGCAGCACCACGGTGACGAGCCAGGGGAAGACGATGTTCTGCATCCCGAAGCTCGAGAACCAGGACGCGACGCCGGTGAGGTACCAGGGGAATGCGTGGGCGGGCTGCCGCACTATCCTTCGACCTTAGCACGCTTGACTCGGCCGACCCCGCCGCCTAGCATCCGGCGAGGAGGCGCGCATGCGAATCGGGATCTCACTCACGAGCGGGCGCACGGTGTCGGATCCGCGCGCGGGCGCGCGCTGGATGGTGGAGCGCACGGCGGCGGCGCGGCAGGCGGGGCTGGACTCGCTCTTCGTGGGCGATCATCACGCCACGCCCGGCGCCTACTACCAGAACGTGCCCATCATGGGACGGCTGCTCGCCGAGTGGGGCGCGGCGCCCGCGGGCTGCCTCTTCCTCCTGCCGCTGTGGAATCCCGTGCTGATCGCGGAGCAGGTGGGCACGCTGGCGGCCATCGCCCAGGGGCGCTTCATCTTCCAGTGCGGGCTCGGCGATGACGGGAAGCAGTTCGCGGCCATGGGCGCGGACATCCGCTATCGGCCGTCGGCCTTCGAGGAGTCCTTCGACCTGGTGCAGCGCCTGCTCCGCGGCGAGACGGTGAGCGCGTCGGGCCGATTCCGACTCGAGCAGGCGCGCGTGGCGCTGCGGCCCGCCGAGCCGGTGGAGTACTGGATCGGCGCCAGCGCGGACGTGTCCATCGACCGCGCCGCGCGCATCGCCGATGGCTGGCTGGCCTCGCCGGGGCAGACGCCGGAGATGGCGCGCCGCCAGGTGGAGCTCTACCGCGACCGTTGCGCCAAGCACGGCCGCGCGCCCGCGGCCGTCGCCATCCGGCGGGACATCTTCGTGGGCGCCACGCCCGCCGCGGCGGAGGCCGTCGCCGGCCCCATCGTGAAGCGGGGCTATCGCGGCTTCGACCCTGCCGCGCTGGTCTGGGGTTCGGTGGAGCAGGTGACGGAGAAGTTCCGCGCGCTGGCCGCCATGGGCTATACCGACGTCATCGTGCGGCACCTCACCGACGAGCAGGGAGAGGTGCTGGGCTCGCTCGAGCGGCTCGCGCGGGTGCGCGAGGCGCTGCGGAGCGCCTGAAGCGGTGACGCTCGACCTCCAGCGTGCCCGGCGCGAGACGCCGGGCTGCGCCAATGTGCTCCACTTCAACAATGCCGGCGCCGCCCTCATGCCGGCGCCGGTGCTGGACGCGCTGCAGCGCCATCTCGAGCTCGAGGCCACCATCGGCGGCTACGAGGCGGCGGAGCGCGAGCACGCCGCCGTGGAGCGCGTCTACGACAGCCTCGCGCGCCTCCTCGGCGGCCGCCGCGAGGAGATCGCGGTGATCGAGAACGCCACCCGCGCCTGGGACATGGCGTTCTACTCCCTCCGCTTCGGGCCCGGCGACCGCATCCTCACCGCCATCGCGGAGTACTCGAGCAACTACATCGCCTATCTCCAGGTGGCCGCGCGCACGGGCGCCGTGGTCGAGGTGATCCCCGACGACGAGCACGGCCAGGTGTCGGTGGAGGCGCTCCGCGGCATGCTCGACGCGCGCGTGAAGCTCATCGCCATCACCCATGTGCCGACCAACGGCGGGCTGGTGAATCCGGCCGCCGCGGTGGGCCGGGTGGCGCGGGAGGCCGGCGTGCCCTATCTCCTCGACGCCTGCCAGTCGGTGGGCCAGATGCCGGTGGACGTGACCGAGCTCGGCTGCGACATGCTCTCCGGCACCGGCCGCAAGTATCTCCGCGGGCCGCGCGCCACCGGCTTCCTCTGGGTCAAGCGGGATTTTCTCGATCGGCTGGAGCCGCCCTTCCTCGATCTGCACGCCGCCACCCTGGTGTCGCGCGACCGCTACGAGCTGCGGCCGGACGCGCGGCGCTTCGAGAACTGGGAAACCTACTACGCGGGGAAGATCGCGCTGGGCGTGGCGGTGGACTATGCGCTCGACTGGGGCCTGCCGGCGATCCGCGAGCGCGTCTACGCGCTGGGCGCGGGCCTCCGCGAGCGGCTGGCGGCGCTGCCGGGCGTCGCCGTGCGGGACAAGGGCGCCGAGCGCTGCGGCATCGTGACGTTCACGGCCGCGGGCTGCGGGGCCGCCCTGATCAAGCAGGTGCTCCTGTCCCAGGCCATCAATGTCTCGGTGTCCATGTCGCGGCCCCGGCTCGACAAGGAGGACCGCAAGGTGCCCGGGGTGGTCCGCGCTTCCGTGCACTACTACAACAGCGAGGACGAGATCGAGCGCTTCTGCGCCGCCCTGGGGCCCGTGCTCCGGCGCTACTCGCGGGGCCGGAGGGTGATGGCGTCGTACCAGGCGGTGGCGCTCTCGCCGGTGTCGTCGGTGTCCGTCATCACCGCCACGCCCACGAGCCGCGTGGGCTCCCCGCCGAAGAGCCGCTTGTAGTCGTCGTAGAGGTTGCGCGTCTCCGCCACCCAGCGGCCGACCTCTCCCGCCCCGCTCTCGAGCACCAGCATGCGCGCGCGGTCCGTGTAGGCGTTCGGCAGCGCGGTGCCCTTCGGCAGCCGGCTGTCCCAGATATAGTTGATGACGGCGCCGGGCGGGTATTCGCCGTAGAAGGCGCGGTAGAACTCGAACCGGGTGCGCTCCCAGATCCCCGCACGCTCCGGATCGTATTTGAATGCCACGTAGACGCGCGCGGCATAGTCGTCGCCGGACTTGCGGAAGGGATTGCTCTTCTCCAGCACGCGGGAGACCTTC
The DNA here is from genome assembly GCA_963733725.1 of uncultured Candidatus Rokubacteria bacterium. Taxonomy (GTDB): domain Bacteria; phylum Methylomirabilota; class Methylomirabilia; order Rokubacteriales; family CSP1-6; genus DASRWT01. The sequence goes on from CAVTFC010000014.1 coordinate 297,449, forward strand.
CAGCGCCAGGCGATCACCTGGTAGACGCGCGGGTCCAGGTCCAGCGGGCGATAGAGCGCCGAGGCGGCGGCCTCGCTGTCCGCGCGGAGCGCCCAGCCCGCGTCCTCGGCCACCACGGCGTAGCGCGTATGGCGCGTGACGCGCCGGAAAGTCAGAGGCTGCCAGCCCGGCGGCAGCGCGTCGGGGCGCGCGGGCGCGGCGAGGCGGAGCAGGTCCAGCGGGGTCGCTGCCGCCGCCGGCGCGCCCGAAGGGGAGCCGGCCGGCGTCTGCGCGCCCGCGATCGAGGCGCCGAGCGCCAGCAGCAGGGCGGTGACGGCCAGCGCCAGGTTGCGGTAGTACCAGCGGTGCAGCCGCGCCGGGCTCACGCCGCAGGCATAGAGCAGGCGCAAGGTCCACATGAGGCCAACCGTGCGCGCCACGCCCTCCCGCTCCCACTTGCGCGCGGAAGTGGTGACACGCTCGCGGAGCGCCGCCTGCCGGCCGCGGCGCTTGAGCCGCCGCGTGATCGCCACGTCCTCCATGAGCGGGATGTCCGGGAAGCCGCCCAGCGCCTCGAAGACCTCCCGCCGCACGAAGAGCGCCTGATCCCCGGTGGAGATGCCGGAGAGACGCGAGCGGAGATTCATGAGCCCGCCGATCAAGCGAAAGGGCCAGCGCGGGATTGTCCAGGCGCACGTCGAAGCGCCCGGCCACGACACCGGGATCGGCCAGGGCGCGCGCGATCGCGCCCTCGAAGCCCGCGGGCAGGATGGTGTCGGCGTGGAGGAAGAGGAGCACGTTGCCCCGCGCCGCGCGCGCGCCTGCGTTCATCTGGCGCGCCCGCCCGCGCTCGCAGGCGAGCACGGTGACGCCGGGCACCCGCGCGGCGACCTCGCGGCTGCCGTCGTCGCTGCCCGCGTCGGCCACGATGATCTCCGCGCCGGGTGCTTCCAGCCGTAGCGCCGGGAGCAGGCGCGCGAGGTTCTCCGCCTCGCGGAGCGCGGGCACGATGATGGAGAGCACGCCCCCCGGCTCAGTCCGCGAGGCCGATCTTGACGCGCCGGTTGTGGCGGCCCTTGTTGTCGATCTTGAGGATGCGGAGCGGCCGCGAGCCCCGCGTGGACGCCAGATGCGTCCCGCCGCAGGCCTGCCGGTCGAGCCCCACGATCTCGACGATCCGGACGGTCCCGTCGGCGGCGGGCGGCGGCGCCACCGAGCGATTGCGGACGAGCCCGCGCTCGCCGAGCGCCTCCGCCTCGGTCACATAGGCGTAGCGCACGGGCAGATCCTGCCGAATGACGTCGTTGATCTCGGGCTCCAGCGCGCGGAGCCGCTCGTTGTCGGCCTCGGGCAGGTCGAAGTCCATGCGCGCGGTGCCGTCGGCATTGAGCTGGGCGCCGGTGACGAGCGCGCCGGAGAAATCCCGGAAGACGAGCGCGTTCAGAATATGCGTATCGGTGTGGAGCTGGGCCATCATGGAGCGGAAGCCCGGATCCACCACGGTCTCCACGGCCCCGGCAGCTCCACCGGATCGGCGAGGAGATGCCAGAAGCCCTCGGGCGTGGCCTCGATGCCCGTCACCGCCACCTCGCCCCCGCTCCAGCGCAGGATGCCGCGATCGGCGAGCTGGCCGCCGCCGCCGGGATGGAACGGGCTCTGCGCGAGGAGCACCGCCCCGGCCGGGCATTCACCACGCGCGTCTCGAGAATCAGGATAGCGGGACTGCTCGTGGCAGAAGTAGCGCGTCATCGGAGGACTCCAGTTCGCAGGACTCCAGGTGCGTGGTGGGCAAGGTCAACGGGTCCAGCGCAGCCAGGCGTCGAAGAGCCGCTTCACTCTCGGCGTGAGGCGGGTGCGGTTATAGGCGTCGCCGAGCTTGCGGATGGCGTCCGCCTGGGTCGGATACGTGTGGATGACGCCGGCCAGGCGGCCGAGCCCGATGCCCCGCGTGAGCGCCATGGTCAGCTCGGGCAGCATCTCGCCCGCGTGCCGCGCCACGATGGTGGCGCCCACGATCCGGTCGCTGCCCGCGCGCACGTGCACCTTCACGAAGCCCTCGGTCTCGCCGTCGAGCACGGCGCGATCGACTTCCGCCAGGGGCTGGGTGAAGGTCTTGACGAGGATCCCGCGCTCCAGCGGCCGCGCGCGCGTCCATCCCCACCGAGGCCACCTCGGGATCGGTATAGGTGCAGCGCGGGACTATCAGAGCGCTGGCGCGGGCGCGTCCGAGGAAGAGCGCGTTCTGGATGACGAGGCGCGCCTGGAAGTCCGAGTGGTGGGTGAACTTCTGCGCCGTGCACACGTCGCCCGCGGCGTAGATGCGCGAATTGCTCGTGCGCAGCCGATCGTCCACCCGCACGCCCGCGGTGGCGTCGTACGCCACGCCCGCCGCCTCGAGCCCCAGGCCCTCGACATTGGGCTTGCGTCCCACACCCACCAGGATCGCGTCCACCTCGATGGTCTCGACGCTGCCGCCGGTGTCCACGTGCAGCGTGGGGCCGCCCGCGCCCCGGTCTACCCGGCGGACGGTTGCGCCGAGCGTGAGGCGCACGCCGTCCCGCGCCAGCGCGGCGCTCACGAGCCTGGCGGCGTCCGGGTCCTCGCGGCCCAGGAGCTGCCCGCTCGCCTCGAAGCAGGGTGACCTGCGCGCCGAAGCGCGCGAAGGCCTGGGCCAGCTCGCAGCCGATGGGCCCGCCGCCGATCACCGCGAGCCGGCGCGGCAGCGCGGTGAGCGAGAAGACGGTCTCATTGGTGAGATAGCCCGTCTCGGCCAGGCCCGGGATGGCGGGCGCCGCCGCGCGCGCGCCGGTGGCGATCACCGCCTTCTTGAAGCGCAGGGTCGCCCCGCCCACCGCGACCGTGTCCCGTCCCGTGAAGGCGCCCGCGCCGAGGAAGACGTCCACGCCGAGGCCGCGGAAGCGCGCGGCGGAGTCGATGGGGCTGAGCCCCGCGCGAATCCGCCGCATCCGCTCCATCACCGCCGCGAAGTCCACCGTGGCCTCGCCGGTGAGCCGGACGCCGAAGGCCGCCGCGCCGCGCACGTCGGCCAGGGCCCGCGCCGCGCGGATCAGGGCCTTGGACGGCACGCAGCCCACGTTGAGGCAATCGCCGCCCATGAGATCGCGCTCGACCAGCGCCACCCTGCGCCCCCAGCCCCGCCGCGCCGGCCGCGGTGACCAGGCCCGCGGTGCCCGCGCCGAGCACCACGAGGTTGTAGCGGCGGCGCCGGCGTCGGGTTCACCCAGCCCGGCGGGTGGACATTGCCGACCAGCGCCTGGTTGTGCGCGTCCCAGGGCTCGACGCGCACGGGCTCCGCGACCGCGGCCGGCGGCCGCGCGGGCTCGACGGCGCTCACACGGGCACCCGCTTCGCGAGCGCGGCGCGCGCCACCCGCGTCACATAGATCGTCACCGCCAGGGTGGCCAGGAGGCCCACGCCGTACAAGGCCCACTCGGCCGGGGACCGCGTGCGCCCGGCCGCGGCGCCGACGGCGAGATCGCCCGCCAGCGAGCCCAGGTACACATAGAGCACCACCCCCGGCAGCATGCCCGCCCACGAGGCGAGGACATAGTCGCGCAGGCGCACGCGCGTGACGCCGAAGGCGTAGTTCAGCAGGTTGAAGGGGACCACCGGGGAGAGGCGCAGCAGCCCGACGATCTTCCAGCCCTCGCGCGCCACCGCGGCATCGATGGCCTGGAAGCGTGGAGCGGCGGCGATGGTGCGCTCGACCCAGCCGCGCGCGAGGTAGCGCCCCACGAGAAACGCGGCGGTGGCGCCCAGGGTGGCGGAGATCGAGACCACCACGACGCCCGTGGCAAGGCCGAATACCACGCCCGCGCCCAGCGAGAGCACCGAGCCGGGCAGGAGCAGCACGCAGGCCACCACGTAGAGCACGCAGAAAGCCACCGGCCCCCAGGGCCCGAGGCCGCGCATCCACTCGAGCGCGCTCGCGAGCCATGCCCGGGCGTCGAGCAGATACGCCAGGAGGAGCAGCGCGCCCACGGCCACCGCGATCACCACGACGCGGGTCCGCCCGCCGCCCCTCTGCGAGGTCATGCCACGCAGTATAGAATGTCAGCGTGATCCGCCGCCTCGCCGGTATCTCCGGGGTCGTCCTGCTCGCGCTGCTGCTGACGTCGGGGGTCGGGCCCGCTCAGACCGCGCCGACTCCGATCGCGCCGGTTCCACCGGGTGCCGAGGAGCTGGCCGCCCATGCGCTGGCCCTCACCGCGCCCGAGATGGAGGGCCGCGGCTCCGGCACGCCCGGCGGCGCGCTCGCCGCGCGTTATATCGAGGAGCGCCTGGCCGCCGCGGGGCTCCGCCCGGGCGGCGATGCCGGTGGCTGGCGGCAATCCTTCGTGCTGCGGCCGGGGACCCGGCTCGGCGCGGGCAATGCGCTGGCCCGCACCGGCGCCGCGCCGCTGGCGCTGGAGGTGTCGCGCGACTGGACCCCGCATGGCGGCGCGCCGTCGGGCGACGTCGAGGCGGAGCTGGTCTTCGTGGGCGCGGGTGGGCCGAGCGCGCGCGATGCGGCCATGGGTGAGGCCGTGCGCGGGAAGGTCGCGCTCGTGCTCGAGGGGAGCGCCACCCGGCTCGAGCGCCTCATGGCCGCGCGGCGCGCGGGCGCGGTGGCGCTGCTGGTGGTGGGCGATACCCTGCCGCCGCTCGAGCGCACGGCGGTGAGCGTGGGCCTGCCGTCCGCGTCGGTGACGCCGGCGGCCGCCGACCTCCTGCTGGCGTCCGCCGGGACCACGGTGGCGGCGCTGGCGCGGACGCCGGCCGCGCCGGGGGGCCCCGCGCCCGTCCTCGCCACCGGCGTGACGGCGCGGCTGGCCATACGGCTCGAGGCCCGCCGACCGTCGCGCCGACAATGTCATCGGCATCCTGCCCGGCACCGATCCCGCGCTGGCGGACGAATCCGTGGTGATCGGCGCCCACTATGACCATCTGGGGCGCGTCGGCGGCGACATCTATCACGGCGCCGACGACAATGCCTCCGGCACCGCGGTGGTGCTGGGGCTGGCCCGGGCCTTCGCCGCGGCCGGCGGCGCGCCGCGGACGCTGGTCTTCGTCCTCTTCTCCGGCGAGGAGATGGGCTTGATCGGATCCGGTCACTACGTGCGGCATCCGGTACGGCCGCTCGAGCGCGCGGCGGCCATGGTGAACTTCGACATGGTGGGACGCATGCGCGACGGGCGCGCCACCGTGTCCGGCGTCGAGAGCGGCGACGCGCTGCGCGCCCTGGTGACCGCGGCCGCCGCGGGCGAGCCGCTCCTGGTCCTGAACTATCGCGAATCCCCCTTCGCGCCATCGGACCAGGCGCGCTTCTACGCGGCCGGCGTGCCCGTCCTCTTCTTCACGACCGGGCTGCATGCGGACTATCACCGGCCCACCGACACCGCGGACAAGCTGGACACGGCGGGCATGGCGCGCATCGCCGCCGTGGCCCTGCGCGCGGTGACGGCGCTGGCCACCGCGCCGCGCCCCGTCTATGCCAAGGTGGCGCCGCGTGCGGCCGGGCGTGCGCGCGAGGCCACCGGCGCGCGCCCGGCGGGGGGCGCCTTCCTCGGCGTCACCGGCGAGCGCGAGGGGGGCGAGGGAGTGCTGATCGGCGGCATCGTGCCCGACAGCGGGGCCGAGCGCGGCGGGCTCCGCCCCGGCGACGTGGTCATCCGCCTCGACGACAGCGGCATCGGCGGCTTCGAGGATCTCGTGACCGCGCTCGGGCGACGGCGCCCGGGCGAAACGGCGCGCGTGGTCTATCTGCGGGACGGCGAGATCGTCACCGTCCCGATCACCCTGGGCGAGCGTCCGTAGCGCGGGCGCCGGGAGAGCTTCGACATGCGGATCGGGATCATCGGCGCGGGCGCCATCGGCAGCGTGGTGGGTGGGCTTCTCACCAAGGCGGGCAACGACGTGACCCTGGCGGACCAGTGGCCGGAGCACGTGGAGCAGATGCGGAAGCACGGGCTGCGCCTGTCCGGCACCTGCGGCGAGCACCTGATCCCGGTCAACGCCATCCACATCCACGAGCTGCAGAAGATCGCCGAGCCCTTCGAGGCCGCCTTCGTGGCGGTGAAGTCCTACGACACCGAGTGGGCCACCGCGCTGGCCATCCAGTACCTCCGCAAGCCCGACGGCGTGGTGGTGGACTTCCAGAACGGCATCAACGACCACCGCGTGGCCGCGGTGGCGGGCAAGGAGCGCACGCTCGGCTGCGTCATCACCATCGGCGCGGGCATGTACGAGCCCGGGCACGCCATGCGCACGGACCACGGCAGCGTGGGCTTCAAGATCGGCGAGCTCGACGGCAAGGACACCGCGCGCGCGCAGCACCTGGCCAAGGTCATGAGCGCGGTGGCCGCCACCAAGGTGACGACCAACCTCTTCGGCGAGCGCTGGTCCAAGCTGGCCGTGAACTGCATGGCCAATCCGCTGGCGGGGCTGTCCGGCCTGGGCTCGGCGGAGGTGCGCAGCGAGCCCGTCCCGAGCCGCATCGCCATCTTCGTGGCCGCCGAGGCCATCCGCGTGGGCCGCGCCGCCGGCTTCGAGGTGGAGCCCATCTTCGGCGTCGCCGCCCAGCGCTTCGTGGATGCCGCCGCGGGGCGCGGCTACGCCGAGCTCGCCGCGGACATGGCGGCCAGCGCGAAGTCCTTCTCCGGCGGCCGCCCGTCGCTGCTCCAGGACGTGATGCGCGGGCGGCGCACCGAGATCGAGTACCTCAACGGCTATGTCTGCGCCGAGGGGAAGCGCCTCGGCGTGCCCACGCCGGTGAACGACGCGGTGGTGAAGACCGTGCTCTCCTTCAAGGTGGGCGCGCTCAAGCCGGATCCCAAGAACCTGGAGCCCATCGCCGCCGTCCTGCCGCGCTGAATCCGCAGGAGGATCTGCTATGTGCCGAACATCAAGACACTGCACAATTTCAAGCCGCCGGCCACGGACGAGGAGATCCGCGCGTCGTCGCTCCAGTTCGTCCGGAAGCTGAGCGGCTTCACGAAGCCGTCCAAGACCAACGAGGCCGCGTTTGCCCGGGGAGTGGACGAGGTGACACGGGCGGCCCGGACCCTGCTCAGCGCCCTGGTGACAAACGCTCCGCCTCGCGATCGCGAGGTGGAAGCGTCGAAGGCCCGCGCGCGGACGGTGAGCCGCTTCCCCGCGCGTGAGTCGGGAGCCAGCGCCGACTGACGCGCCGCCGTCGCCGGGCGCGGATGGTGTCTCCTCCGGGATACTCTTGTCGCGTGCCGCCGCGCGCGCCTATCCTCGCCCCACCATGGCGCTCGCGGCTCCTCCTCCTCCGCGCCTCCTCGATCGCGTTCGCGCCGCCGTGCGCGCCCGCCACTACAGCCGCCGCACGGAGAAGGCCTATGTCGGCTGGATCCGGCGCTTCATCCTGTTCCACGGTAAGCGGCACCCGCGGGAGATGGGCGGGCCCGAGGTGTCGAAGTTCCTGAGCGCGCTCGCGGTGCGAGAGCGACGTCGCCGCCTCCACGCAGAACCAGGCGCTGAGCGCCTTGCTGTTCCTCTACCGCGAGGTGCTCGAGCAGACGCTCCCCTGGCTCGACGACGTGGTGCGGGCGAAGCGACCCGCGCGGCTTCCGGTGGTGCTCAGCCGCGACGAGGTGCGGGCCGTCATCCGCCAGCATCGACGGCACGCCGCGGCTGATGGCCCTGCTCCTCTACGGCGCGGGCCTGCGATTGCTCGAGTGCGCGCGGCTGCGGGTGAAGGACGTGGACTTCAGCCGCAACCAGGTCGTCGTCCGTGGCGGCAAGGGCGACAAGGACCGCGTCGCGCCGCTACCCGACCATCGTCGCCGCCGACCTGGCGCGGCATCTGGAGACGGTCAAGCAGCAGCACGACGAGGATCTCGGGCGTGGGGCGGGCTGGGTCGAGCTGCCGGGCGCGCTGGCGCGCAAGTACCCCCACGCCGGCCGCGAGTGGGCCTGGCAGTGGGTGTTCCCCGCCACCCGCTTCTACGTGGAGCGCGAGACCGGCCGGCAGCGCCGCCACCACCTGCACGAGTCGGTGCTCCAGCGCGCGGTCAAGGCGGCGGTTCGGCAGGCGGGCGTCCCCAAGCGGGCCACCTGTCACACCTTCCGCCATTCCTTCGCCACGCACCTCCTCGAGGACGGCGCCGATATCCGCACCGTGCAGGAGCTCCTCGGCCACCGCGATGTCAGCACCACCATGATCTACACGCACGTCCTCAACCGCGGCCCCGCCGGCGTCCGAAGCCCCGCCGACCGAATGGGCCTGTGACCCCACGGGCCCTGCATCTCGCAGTCTCCGCCGTGCTACACGGGTCCGTATATCTCCGCCCCACCCTCCCTGGCCCCCCGGCCAAAGCCCCGCTAAAAGGAGTATTCTCGGACCCGAGGAGGATAGTCAAGCATGCTATCCAGTCCGTTCCCGCAGTGCCCGCGCAGTTACACGGAACTAGATACTTCTAGTTAGATGGTCCTACGTGATCGCTCACGGGATGCCCATCTCACGGCCAGGTTCGCGCTCGTGCTGTCACTGACGTGTAGTCCGATGGCGGTTGTTGCCTCGGCTGCTGACGTTAGCAAAGCGGGTCCCGTTGCGTCGGTTCGGAACTTTCCCGAGAAGCCCAGCGTCCTTGTGTTCGCGGACGGAAGCCGGTTTCAGACAACTCTGTTCGCGGTTCGGCTATTGGGCTTCCTTCGGACCGAACGCAAGGCGCCATTTCTCGTTCTCGCGGGGCGAGGTTGCACTGACTGTGACGCCAACACGTCTCTCTACATCCACTCGCCCAGCGACGGAGCAATGCGAGGTGAGGGGACACAACCGCGATACAGCTACCCAGGCCGCGAAGTATCCTACGAAGACAACAAGACGGTGCTCTACGAGGCACGGACCTTTCTCGGCAACTGTTTGCCCGGAAATGACAACGCCGTGATCTGGTATGAACGTGGCCGGACCAAGGGTGGCACTTGGGAAACGGGTGTCTTCGTCGTGTCCGTGCGCAAAGATGAGTTGACTAACCTCCGCCTCGCGAAGCCGCTTCCTTCTGTGTCTCAAAGCGTCGCGCGAGTCGCGACCCAGCAGTGCCAGGAACTGGCGGGAGTGGAGCGTTCCAGTGAGCCGTAGCGACCGTGTTAGCCACCATCTAACAACACACTGGAGCGGTCGCGCTTCGCGCGCCGCTCAGCGTGGACGTTGGGCCGACGGCGTGAGAGCCTTCTGCTTTAGCGTCGGCATTGTTCTGCTAGGGACTAGCAGTGCGATAGCGGCCGTCGACTACGCGTGGTGGGTCACGGCGACGTTCGCGCCTCGGGACGCCGAGGTGGAGGGTATAGCGCTGCGCGATCTTGACCGTGACTGGCTCAGGGCTTCAGTGCTCCGTGCAGCCGACCTGCCGGCAACGGCCACCGACCCCGGAGAGAGCGTTGAGGACCACGCTTTCTCCCTTGCCCTGGAGGCTGATCTCGACGGTGATGGCGAGCCAGAGCGGGTCGTCGTCGGCGTGTTTCAAAATAAATCTGGTGGGATGGGGCGCTTTCTCCTGATCCTTGGAAAGTCCAAGAACGCTGGCTCCTGGACGAAACGCGCGCTTTTCGCAGATCCGGGACGGCGGGTTTCTCGGCGATCCGCATGGAGGACGGACGCCTCGTGTGGGTCACCTGCTTCGAATGTGACTCCGCGTGTGAGGTCTCATATCGGTGGTGGCGCTTCAGACTACGATGCACGTCATGCTGTTGATAGCGACGCGGCCCAACAAGCCGCTAGAGCGGACGGGCAAAGCCCGCCGCTCAGCGCCGAGCCGTTGGGCAGACAAGGTACGTGCACCGCGGTTATGAGGACCCCCGGGCGAAAGGTTGGGACAGCGCCGATCAGCACAGTGATCCTCATCGGGGTCCTGGCTATGCTCGCCGCGCCGCCCCTGGTCGCGGAGGCGCAGCTAGCGGGGAAGGTGCCCAGGGTCGCGTATCTGAACGTCTCCTCCGCGGCGAGTGCCACATGGGCGGTCGAAGCCTTTCGGCAAGGATTGCGCGAACTCGGTTACATCGAGGGACAGAACATCCTGATCGAATACCGGTGGGCGGACGGGCGGTTCGAGCGCCTCCCTGCACTGTCCGCCGAGCTGGCCCGCCTCCAAGGTCGATGTCATCGTTGCGCCGAACACGGTTGCAGCCTTGGCGGCAAAGAATGCGACGAGTACGATTCCCATCATCCTCGTAACAGTCGGCGATCCTGTGGGATCAGGGCTCGTCGCCAGCCTGGCGCGGCCGGGCGGGAATGTGACGGGGCTGAGCCTGTTCCCGACTCTGGCGATCAGCGGCAAACAGCTGGAGCTACTCAAAGAGGCATTCCCAACACTCAGCCAAGTGGCGGTTCTCGCCAATCCCGCGAATCCGCCGACGGCCGACCTCCTGACGGAGACCGAACGTGGCGGCGCGATCGCTCGGACTGCGGCTTCGCGTCGTGCAGGTACGAGAGCCGAAAAAATTCGGTGACGCATTCACCACGATGAAGAACGAACGCGTCCCGGCTCTCTTGGTCATAGCCGATCCCTTGGTCAATGACAACCGAGGCCGGATCGTTGCCTTCGCGGCGACAAACCGGCTCCCCGCAATCTATCCGTACAGGACGTTCGTGGACGCGGGGGGTCTCATGTCCTACGGCGTGGATCTCTCCGACTTGAGTCGGCGTGCTGCGACCTACGTCGACCGGATCCTCAAGGGCGCCAAGCCCGCCGAGCTGCCCATCGAGCAGCCCACCAAGTTCGAGCTGGTGGTGAACCTCAAGACCGCGAAGGCGCTCGGGCTGACGATCGCGGCGTCGCTGCTGCTGCGGGCGGACCACGTGATCCAATGAGTCGCCGGTGGCTGCCCAACATCACGTTCGACCGGACCGCGGCTCGCATCCGCTCGCCGCGGCCGGTCAACGCGAGCGTTATGCGGACGCCTCGGTTGGGGAACATCTACAATCAGAGCCCTGCCGCACCAGAGCGAGAGCAGGCGAGGAGGGGGAGGCCGCTATGTTCGACGTGGATCGATTCGTCGTCGACTGTCGTGACGCCGCTGCGGCAAGCGGCTTGCCCGCCGTACTCGATGTCGTTGCCAGTGCTGTCTCAACGCCGGCAGAAGTTCTCAAAGGTCTCGGCGAGCCGCAGCGCCAGGCGCCCAAGTTCTCCACCGATCGCCTGAACTGACAGTCTTTAACCTCATCTGGGGCCCACGGATGTGCCAGCTTCCACATAACCACGGGATGTGGGCCGTGATCGGTATCTACACGGGCCGTGAGGACAACATCTTCTGGCGGCGAGCAGCCGCCGTTCGTGGGCCCCCGAATCGAGGCCGCCGGGGCGAAGGCGCTGAGCGAGCGGGAGGCTGTACCGCGGGACCTGAAATTATCCATTCCGTGATCAACCCTATCAAGCGTCTCACGGGGGCGATTCACGTATACGGTGGGGGACTTTTACTCAGTGGCCGCACAGTCAAGTGGGACCCCGAGCATCTGGCGGAAGAGCCGTACGACTTTCATGAAGCCTCCTGGGGCTTTTCGAGGAGTCCAACCGTCTGTTCCAATCGGACGTGACGGCGCCTCGTTGTGGGCCCGCATAACTTCGCAGTCGAGCGGACGCGCTTCGCGCGCCGCTCACCGCGGCGTTAGACGGCATTGGTCCTTCTTCTCGAGGAGAGGCAGTGAGTGACAACGGCTTGAGAGTTCTCGCCTCAGCCGGCCTCGCTGTCGGGGGAGTATTTGGCATGGCAGGGACATTTGCGCCCTCCGCCGCCCTCCGAGGCCTCGCATGGGGCATTGATGGGGTTGGCCTGGTCATGGCCGGCGCGGTGCTGACGCTCGCTTCTACCGAAAGGGTCAGGGCCTCGTTGCCTCGGGCTTCCTCGTGTTTGTGATCGGCGAGGGCATGATCCTTTGGCGAGCGATGGACGGCCGCGAGTGTTCCTTCGTTTGGGGCGGGGACCAGCCTGTGGGCGTTGGCGCTCGTGCTCATCAGTGTTCCGCGCGTGTTTCCTCTGCCAGTACGCCTTCTCGGGTTCTTCGCCGCGCGTCCTCTTCGGAGTCACCGCCCTGCAGATCTTCGCCGGGGACTCAGATCATGCCAACGACAGCCCCACTGCCGTTCTACGCTTATCCAGTGCTCGTGGCGACGTTCGTCGGCTGGATTTGGCTCCTTTTGAAGGCCGACGCTTTGCCGAGCTCGGTGAGATGACGAGGTGCAAAGGCTTAACGAGTCTGATGGCGACGGGTTGTATGCCGTCTAACAACGCATTCCACCTGACGGGCGGGCTCGCGTTCGCTCGCTCGCCCGCAGGTGAATGCGAGCGTTAGACGGACAACGAGAGTGAATCGCGACCATACGCTGTTCCACCTGCGCGAGGCTGCAGAGGAGCTTCAGCGGACTATCGCCGGCATGGAGGTGAGTCCCGACTATGACTATGGCGAGTTTTGGGTCGCAATGCAGCACCTCTATCACCATCTGAATACGGCGTGGAACGCTCGGGACGAGTCGCCCGAGCGTGTGGCGGCGTGCTCCGAAGAGGACTTCGTTGTTGGCGACAGTTCCCGCAGGATCTCGGTCTTGAGGAATAGCGCCACGGGGCCGTCTAACATCCCGCTGGACCGGACCGGCTTCGCCGGCCGCTCAGCGATCCGTTAGCCCGCTTCAGGAACACGTAATGCGACCCCTTCGGTATTCCATCAACGTCACATTGGACGGGTGCTGCGATCATCGCGTGAGGACCCGGACGAGGACTTGCATCGATACGCGGCCGAGAACATCGCCAAGGCCGACGCCCTCCTCTTCGGCCGGGTGACTTATGAAATGATGGAGGCGGCGTGGCGGTCGCCGGCGCACGGACGATGCCTGATTGGAGAAGCCTTTCGCGCGGACGATCGGCGCGGCGAAGAAGTACGTCGTGTCGAGCATTTGGAGCGGGTCGATTGGAACGCGGAGCTCGTGCGCGGGGATCTGGGGGAGGCTGTCCAGCGGCTTAAGCGGGAGCCGGGCAAGGGGCTGTTCGTGGGAGGCGCGAAGCTCCCGCTGGCGCTGGCGGAGCTGGGATTGATCGACGAGTACGAGTTCATCGTGCATCCCAGGCTGGCGGGTCATGGGCCGACGTTGTTCGCGGGGCTGTCGAATACGTCGACTTGAAGCTCGTGAGCCGGCGGGAGTTCGGCTCGGGGGCGATGGCGATGCGGTATGAACCGAGAAGGTAGCCATGGGGACTTGAACGGTCGGGGAGATAGGTAACAAAACAGTCCGGGGACATGGGTTACACGGTTCGGCGCTTCAGTCTGCCATAGGCGTCTTCGATCCGCAGGTGGCGCTCGAGCAGACGCCCAAGCTTGAGCGGCCCGAAGTAGACGTTCCAGATGCCATCGTCGATTTCCTCTAGGCCCACGTACTCCCCGATGCAGACGGTGGAGACGTTGACCCAGCGGCAGTTCCACCGGATGCCGCCATTGGCGCTGACGTAGCGGACTTCGAAGCGGTCGGGATATTCAAGCGCAGGCAGCTGCGCCGGCACTCCCGGGGTTGACACGTCGCGTAGCACGACGCCGGCGTCTGCTGATCAAGGGCCTCGTGGGGGCGCTCCTGGTTAAACTCTTCGCGGAAGGTGTTGAAGCGTCGCTGTTGAGCGGCGAGGCTGCCCGCCGGGGGGCCGGGTGGTCGCGGCCTTCAGCGTGCGATGCATCCGTTCATGCCGCCCGTTCTGGTCGGGCCGCCCCGGCTCGATGAATTCCGGCAGGATGCCCAGGCGGACCCACCACGCCGAGAGTTTCGAGAGACGCGCCAGGGTGGGTGGTCGCAAAGGGCGCGCCGTTGTCCGTGCGGATCCGCGTGGGCAGGCCGTACTCCTTGAAACAGCCGGGTAAAGACCGGCTTCGCCTCGACGCCCGCCGTGGAGTTCAGCGCTTGGCAGCCCAAGAGATACCGACTGAAGCCATCGGTCACGGTCAGCGGATAGCAGTACCGGCCGTCGCCCGGTCCGGAACTGGCCCTTGTAGTCGGCACTCCAGACGTCGTTGGGCGCGAGGATCTGGCTTTGTCGGCTTGCCCGGATGCCCGAGCCGCCGGCGGTGGCGTCGGGTCGGCACCAGGCCGTGGCGGCTCAGGATGTCCACGCGGTAGAGCGCCCGGGGAGGAGCCACCGTGGATGGCGCCGCTGCAACAGCGCCAGGAGTTTCTTGCCACCCCAGAGACGGATGCCGGCGCCGCGCCTCGAGGATCGCCGTCACGATCTCCTCGGCCGTCTCGTTTGGCGAGCGGCGCGGTCGGCGCGAGCGCTCCTCGAGACCGGCCGCGCCCTGGCGCAGATAGCGTTCGATCCACTTGTACCCCGTCTTGCGAGACACTCCGTAGTCGTCGCACAACTCCGTGATCGTCCGTCCGCCCCGAAGATGCTCGCCAACGAACTGCGTTCTCTGGTCCATGGGTGATGCGTCCCTCCACGGCATGGGCACCTCCTCCGGTGCCCCGCCAGTGTGGTTGTTACCCATGTCCCTGGACTAAACTGTTACCTATGTCTCCGGACCGTACCACTGAGGCGGGCTAACAATTCGCTCCAGCGGACGGCCGCACTTCGCGCGTCCGCCGCTGAGCTCATGATCCGTTGGGCGGCCGAGCCTATGATGGCCGGGATAGGTAAACTGTGAAGACATCGCCATGAACTGGAAACTGGCGTACGCCATCGGCTTCCATCCCTGGGAGGACACCGATCCGCCCTTCGCGGCGAAACTTTCCGAACTGCTCGCCCGCGAGGAGAAAGGACGCGTGATGCCGTACGGTCCGGCGCTCGATCTGGGCACAGGCAGCGGCATCTGGGGAATCCATCTCGCGAAACGAGGCTGGCAATGACAGGCATCGACATCGTGGAGAAGGCCCTCCGGCGCGCACGCGAGCGGGTACAGCAGGCCGGCGTCGAAATGCGGCTCGTACACGGAGACGTGACGAACCTGCGCGCGGCCGGCATCGGCTCCGGCTTCCGGCTGGAACCACACGGGGACCTTCCACGACTTGAACGACACCCATCGGGCGGCTATGGGTCGAGAGGTCGGCGCGATCACTCTGTCCGACGCAACCGTTCTGCTGCTTGTGTGGCCGAAGCGCAGGCGACCGCTGATACGGGGCGCAAACCGGAGTGAAGTTGAGGCGGCATTCCCTGGATGGAAGGTGACCGACGTGACGCCATCACATTTTCGGTTGCCCAAGATCCTTGATCTCTTGCTGAGGCCTGACGAGCACTGGTACCGCCTCCATCGCGAGTGAGCCGCGAAACGAACATACTACGTTCAACGCATGCCATCCGTATTCGACAGCGAGCAGCCCGCCAACAACGCCTTCGAGCCGACCGCCGCAAGCTGCGCTTGCGGTTTCCTCGTCGCTCCGCTCCTCGGCGGCGGCTGAAGGTGAGCGTTAGGCGGCTTTGCAATCGGCGGCGGAGGTTGCAGATGGGACCTGATGAACGAGCAATCCGCGAGGTTCATTCGGCCTGGATCGATGCCGTCAACGCCGGCGATCTGGTCCGCTTGCTCACGTTGATGGCGGACGATGTCGTGTTCCTCAGTCCGGGCCGAGCGCCGTTCGGCCGGGATGGATTTTCCGCCAACTTCTCGGCCGCCCACCAACAGGTTCGGATCCGTTGCAGCAGCGAGTTGGAAGAGGTCGTGGTCGTCGGCGAAGTCGCCTACACGCGGAGCCGGGACTCGTTATCGGTGACCCCGCTCGCCGGCGAGAAGCGAGCAGTTCGCCGGCGATCGACTCACGATATACCGCAAGCAGCCCGACGGCCGCTGGCTCCTGGCCCGCGATGCCAATACGCTGTCCCCGGTGGAGAAGCCGAGATCGTAAGAAGGGCGTTCTCGGCGGCATAGAGGTACGCCGCCTAACAATTCATTCAAGCCGACGCCGCTTCGCGGCGCGGCTAAATTCAGGACGTTGGGCCGTTCTGGCGACGACCAGGAAGAGGAGATCCTGATGCAAGTGACCATTCGCCCGCTGGCCAAGGCTGATCTCGCCGAAGCCGACCGGATCTTCCGCCTCGCGTTTGGCACGTTTCTCGGCCTGCCCGATCCGATGTCCTTCGCGGGCGACGCGGACTACGTGAGGAGCCGGTGGCTCGCAGATCCGTCCGCGGCGTTTGGAGCGTACAGCGGCGGCGACCTCGTCGGTTCGAGCTTTTCGGCCAACTGGGGGAGCTTCGGCGTGTTCGGGCCAGTGACCGTGCGACCAGACTTCTGGGACAAGGGCGTCGCCAAGCACTTGCTCGACGCGGCGATGGCACTCTTCGACGAATGGCGTGTTCGTCAGGCGGCCTTGCTGACCTTTCCCCAAAGCCCGAAACACATCGCGCTGTATCAGAAGTTCGGTTTCTGGCCTCAGTTCCTGACGGCGATCATGTCGAAGGCGGTCGACTCCCCCCGACACGCCGGAGCGTGGTCGCGGTATTCGCGCCTCTCTCCAGAAGAGCAGCGGCACTGCCTGAAGCAGTGCGCCGACCTCACGGGCGCCATCCTCCCTGGACTGAACGTCGAACGTGAGGTCCGCGTCATCGAAGATCAGGCGATTGGCGAGACGGTGCTCCTTCGCCACGGCGAGACCCTCGTCGGATTCGCCACCTGCCATGTCGGGAAGGGAAGCGAGGCCGAAAGCCTCGCCATCACGTACGTCAAATTCGCAGCGGTCCGCCCGGGAAGCGACGCACCGGACCACTTCGAGCGCTTGCTAATGGCGTGTGAGGCGCTGGCCGCCGAGAAGGGAAGCACGAGTCTCGTGGCCGGCGTGAACACGGCACGCCATCGTGCGTACCGCACGATGGTGGAGCGTGGCTTCCGCACGCTCTTCAACGGAGTCGCGATGCAGAGACCGAACGAGGCGGGCTTCAACCGACCGGACTGCTTCGTCATCGACGACTGGCGATAGTGCGTGACGGCCCAACTCCAGCTTTCAGCGGCCGGCGCTAGGCGCCGCCGCTGAAGCATACGTTAGACCGATGAAAACGAAGGCCCTTGTCGACCTGCGAAAGGGGTTCCCGCTCGAGCGTCCGGCCATCCAGCTTCGCTGGGGACTTGAGGAAAGCCGCTTTCGACAGCAGTTCGCGGAGACGCGCGTGGCCGTGGCCCAGGTCACTGCCGGGCATCTTCGGGCACGCTGCGGTCTTCTCGGTGGGCTCGACATGGACATTCACTTTCACCTCGCGCCCCGGCGTGAGGGGCGATTCCTTCAGGTTGAGCTCTACCGGAGGCCCTCGCGTGGGCGTCAACGAGGATTTGACGATTGGCAGGCGCGCCTGACGGCGCTTCTCGGGCCAGGAAGCGAGCAGCCGCAGCGAGCGCCAATTGACACGTTCTTCCGCTGGAAGTTGGGCGGCGTCGATGTCGTTCACGAGTGGTGTGTCCATTCGGGCGAGCACGAACGCATTCTCTTCGCATGCAAGACAGTCTGAGGCCCGGTCCTGGGTTTGAACGGTCTAACATCAGGCTTGAGCGGTCCGGCTTGACGCCGTCCGCTAGCCTGGCCGTTAGACGCCAAGGAACATCATGACGGTCAAGCGTATGGACAACGTCGGCATCGTGGTCGAAGACATCGACGCCGCCATTGAGTTCTTCACCGAACTTGGCCTCGAGCTCGAGGGGCGCGCCCCAATCGAAGGAGACTGGGCAGATGGCGTTACGGGATTGCGCGACATGCGCGTCGAGATTGCCATGATGCGTACGCCGGACGGTCACAGCCGGCTCGAGATGTCCCGATTCCTCGCGCCGCCTGTGGTCGCCGATCACCGCAGCGCCCCGGTGAACGCTCTCGGTTACCTACGCGTCATGTTCACCGGAGGACATCGACGATACGCTCGCCCGGCTCGGCAAACGCGGCGCGGAGCTCGTCGGCGAAGTGGTCCAGTACGAAGACACGTATCGGCTCTGCTACATCCGGGGCCCCGAAGGAATTCTCATCGGGCTTGCCCAAGAGCTCGGGCAGCAGACTTCCCGATGAGCACATGTGACAGGTACAGACCTGATAGGGGTGCGTACTCGCGGTGGCTCGTTGCCGTTTGAGGGCGTCTAACAAATCGCTCAAGCCGACCCCTCCGGCCTTCGGCCTCCGGGCGCTTAGCTCAACCGTTAGGCGGTCTCTACATGATCGAGGAGGTGCAGAGTGCGTAACCGGGTCCTCGGCGCGATCGGCGTACTTTGGGGCGGGCTGATTCTCTTGGGGCGCTTGCAGGTGGTGGTGCCGGCGATGGAGCCGGGGCCTACGGGGCCGGGCAGACAGTTGGGTTGGTGTTCGCGGGTATTGCTGCTGGTGGTGGGGCTGTACTACCTCGTACGCGGCGGCGGATCGGCGCGGCCGAAGTCACCGTGAGTCCGCGGGGCGCCCAGCTATGGGTCTAAGCTGTGGGGCGCCGCGACTCGATGCGTGGAATGGCGCGGGCCGCCTAAGCTCACTCTTCAGCGGACCGGGGTTCGCGTTGCTCACCCCGGCCGCTGAGCGTGACAGTTATCCGCACTGATTTGGCTTGCCAGCATCCACCAAGAAGCGGAGAATTCAGGCATGAGCGTCGTACGCAAGGAGATTCAGGCGCTTAGCGTCTCTGACCGGCTGCAGCTGCTTGAGGAGATCTGGGACAGCCTGGTCGAGAAGCCCGAAGCTGTTCCGGTAACCGATGCCCAGCGCAGGGAGCTCGCGCGGCGGCGCCGAGCGCATGCTCGGAACCCTTCGGCCGCGAAGTCTTGGGCCGAGGTACGTATTAGACTCCGTCGTCGGAAGTGAAGCGGCTTCGCCTCACTCCCGAGGCTGAGCTCGATCTTGACGAAGCCCATCTCTGGTACCATCGGCAGGCACCTCGCCTGGCCACCAACTTCCTTGCCGCCGTCCAGGCATCCATCGCATCAGTCCAACGCCATCCCGAGGCCTACGCCTTGGTCGACCCTACTATGCGGAGAGCACTGGTTCGTCGGTTTCCCTACGCGATCTTCTACGAGGTCGGGGCCACCGAGATCGTGGTGTACGCCGTTTTCCACGGCGCTAGGGATCCTCGCGCGTGGAGACGCAGACGGGACGGATAACTTCGCAGTAGAGCGGACGCGCTTCGCGCGCCGCTCACCGCGGCGTTATGCGGACGCGGTAACCGTATGATCTTCCGCGCGACTAAGAAAGTGTTGTCGAGATTGCGGATCGCCTACACCGCCGTCGCTGATCGCCACCCCACGATGGTGGAGTGGTACTGCAATCTCATCACCGTGCGGCGACGACAGTTCTTTCTATTCACACACGCATCGTCGCTCTTTTCGTTCTGGGCACCTGCCACCGGCGTGACCCGTGATTCCTTCGGCCAGATGTTTCGCCAACACGCGATCGACACACTCAGAGACTACGGGTTCTCGAGTGCTGATACTGCCAAGGTGATCGATAACGGCCCGGACACGTTTGCCAAACCGGCAGATCGCGGCGTCACAGGCTCGATGGTCGACTACGCCAAGATGCTCCGACACGCGGTCGACTATGATGGGAGTCTTGAGCGCCTCGGGCCACGGGCCATGAACGACATTGCCAACGACTCTCCGATGCGAAAGATCGGCATGGAAAGCCCAGCGGAGTATCTCCGGCAAGTTCTCCGCGCCGAGAGGCCGAATAACATCACAGTGCACGGACCGGGGCTCGCGATGCTCGCCCCGGCCGGTGACCGTGAACGTTATCCGTACAAGACACGCAGAGGTATGAGCAGACCGGGGGATCGAGTAATTCATCGACGTTCGTTCTTGGCGACGATCATGGTGGGTTCCCTGGCCGCGCCGGCGGGCGCTCGCGCCGACGAACGTCTCCGCCGTGTGGGCTGGCTCGACCTCGGGACGTCGGCCAACACGCTGCCGCGAGAGGTTCTTCCCGCGCGGCTGCGCGAGCTCGGATGGGTCGAAGGCAAGAGCATCGCGTTCGACTGGCTGTACGCCGACGCGAAGCCCGAGCGGTTGTCGCCTTTCGTGGCCGAGCTGCTCCGGCGGAAGGTCGACGTCATCGTGACGACGGGCACCACCGCCATCCGTGCCGCGAAGGACGCGACGACCACCATCCCCATCGTCATGGCGGGTGGCGGCGATCCCCTGGGAGCGGGGCTCGTGCAAAGCCTCGCCCGTCCCGGCGGCAACGTCACCGGCGTCTCCCTGCTCGGGCAAGAGCTCATGGAGAAGAACCTCGCCCTCCTGAAGGAGCTGCTGCCGACACTCAGCGTGGTAACCCTGATTCGCGCGGCAGCCAATCCCGCCAATCACTTCTACGCCCAACACATGGACGCTGCCGCAAGCCGGCTCGGTGTGCGGCTCGCAATCCTTGACGTCCACGGGCCGGACGACCTCGAGGCGGCGTTTGGCCGCATCACCGCCAACGCTGCCTTCATGCTCCTCGACCCGATGTTCCTCGCCCACCGTCGCCGCATCGCCCAGATCGCGATCCGGCGACGACTGCCACTGATGATGGCCGAACGCAGGTTCGCCGAGGCTGGGTTCCTCTTGACCTACGGCGCGGGGCTCGCGGAAGTCCTGCGCCTGACTGCCGTGTTCGTGGACAAGATCCTCCGCGGTGCGAACCCCGCCGACCTCCCCATCGAGCAGCCGACCCAGCTGGACCTGGTCGTGAACCTCGCCACCGCGAAGGCGCTCGGCCTGAGCATCCCACCAGCGATACTGTTGCAGGCGCGCGAGGTCATCAACTGAATGCGGGGCCGCGTCAGCGAAATGATGAGGTTGACGGATAATTCTAGTTCGGCGGCAATGACAGTCGGGCTCGGTACGGGAGGTGCACCATGAGTGATACACAACCGACGCTCGCGTGCGCCCTCGGAGCCCTAACCGGGGACGAACGGGCTCGGAGATCGATCCTGGCATCCCAGGTCGCTGCTCGGTTTCGAGAGGTTCAGGAACTCGCGGATGGCTACGCAGGCCGTCTCGATTCGGACCCGGCGATCGTGCGGGACGCTCTCGACTGGCTGTTTCTGGAGCGCCGTTGCTGTCCGTTCCTGCGTCTGGAGCTTTCCTTCGAGCCGTCCAATGGCGCCGTCTGGTTTCGGTTTCGAGGGGGCCCCGGGGTCAAGGGGTTTCTAGCTGCGGCCGGTCTCAAGGCCTCTCCTCTCAAAATCCAGCCGTGATGCCCCCCACAGGGCTCCCGTCTGCGCCAGTGCCGCCGAACCACGCAGTCGAGCGGACCGCTGGCTCGCATTCGCTCGCCGCGGCCGCTCACCGCGACCGTTAGATGACAAACAGACAGCTCAGACTTCCACCGGTTCCAATGGCCCGGTCGTCGGGGGCGAAAGAGCCCCACTATCGGCCCCGGCAGATTAAGCTCCTTGGGGGTGCACCATCGCCGACCATAAGGAGGAGTCTTGAATAGGAGAGAACTACTGACGAAGGCTGGCGTCGTGTTGGCGGCGGTGGTGGGTTCTACACTCTGTGGCAGCCCCGGTTACGCCGCAGATCCTCAGCCTGTTACGGTGCTCGTCACCTACCACTCGGTCACTGGCAACACCGAGAAGATGGCCCAGGGAGTGGCCGAGGGAGCCAAGGCTGTCTCCGGTACGACCGTTGTTCTCAAGCGGGTCGGTGACGTGACCGGGGAGGACCTCCTGTCCTCCGATGCGCTCATCGTCGGTTCGCCGGTGTATTTCGGGAGCATGGCCGGGGAGGTCAAGACGTTCTTTGACAATTGGGCCCTGAAGTTTGGATTCCAGTTCCGAGACCTCAAGATGCGCAACAAGGTCGGAGGAGCGTTTGCCACCGGCGCGTCGGTCTCCAACGGGAAAGAAGTCACGATACTCGGCATTTTCGCGGCCATGTTCATCAACCAGATGATTGTCGTCAGTGGTGGAGGAGGATTCGGCGCGAGCGCGACCACCGGCCCTGACTCGCCAGGCATCGACGAGAAAGAAGTGGGAGAAGCTCGCAACCTCGGCAAACGCATCGCGGAAGTCGCCGCTATTGTCAAACGTGGATCTGGCAAGTAACGCTGCGGTGGAGCAACGGGCTGAAGAGCTACTACACTTTCTGTCGAAGTCATCTAACTCCGCGTTCGAGGCGGACGAGCTGACGCGCGCCGCTCGACGCGAGCGTTAGGCGACCCGGGACGAAAGATTCGAAAGACGAAGGAGAGATCATGACGCGGGTTCTTCTGCTCGGCTACGACCCGGACACCGTGGATTTTTCCGATCCTGCGCTGCCGCCAGGCATGACCGCCGAGAAGGTTCACGCCGGTATCGAGGTTGCGATGAAGCAGTTTGCCTCGCGCGGATGGCAGGCGGACCTCGGCTTTATTCGGCCCGATGAAACCGCTGGGCCGACAGTGGAGCGGCAGCTCGCCGCGGCAAGCTATGACTGCGTTGTAATCGGCGCTGGCGTCCGGTTGCCGCCTCGTCTTCTGTCAATCTTCGAAGCAGTCATCAACGCGGTCCATAAGGCAGCCCCGCGCGCGGCGATTGCCTTCAACACGCGGCCCGACGACAGCGCCGATGCCGCCGCACGATGGTTGCCGACTGGGGAGGTCGGGGAGATAGGTAACAAAACGTCCGGGGACATGGGTTACACGGTTCGGCGCTTCAGTCTGCCATAGGCGTCTTCGATCCGCAGTGCGCTCGAAGCGCCAGCTTAGCGGCCCGAAGTAGACTTAGATCCATTCGATCTCTAGGCCACGTATCCCATGCAGACGTAGACGTAGCCAGCGCATTCCACGGATGCCGCCTTGGCGCTGACGTAGGACTTCGAAGCGTCGGGATATTCAGCGGGAGCTGCGGGCATCTCCCGGGAGCTAGCCGAGCCGGGTTGCTGATCAAGGGCCTCTGGGGCGCTCCGTTAACTCTCGCGAAGTGTTGAACCGCTGTTGGCGCGAGGCTCGCCGGCGGGTGGTCCGGCCTTAGGTGATGCATCGTTCATGCGCCCGTTCTGTGGGCCGGCTCGATGAATGGCAGATGCCCAGCACCCACCAGCGAAGTTTCGAACGGCCAGGGTGGTGGTGCAAAGGGCGCCCGTTGTCGAGTGCGGATCCGCTGGAGCCGTATCCTAACAGCGGTAAAACCGGCTTCGCCTCGACGCCGCCGTGGAGTTAGGCTGGCAGCCCAGAGATACGACTGAAGCCTCGGTACGGTAGGATACAGTAGCCGTCGCCCGTCCGAACTGGCCCTTGTAGTCGGCCTCCAGACTCGTTGGGCGCAGGATCGGCTCGTGGTTCCGGATGCCGACGCCGGCTGGCGTCTGGCACCAGGCCATGGCGGCTCAGGATGTCGCACGTAGAGCGGGGGAGGCCACCGGGTGGCGCCTGCACAGCGCGGCTTGCCACCCCAGAGGATGGCGCGCCTCAGATCGCGTCACGATCTCTCGCCGTTGTTGGCGAGCGGGCGGCGGCGCGAGCGCTCCTCGAGCCGCCGGCCGGCGCAGATACGTCGATCCACTTGTACCCGTCTTGCGGAACTAGTCTCGCACAACTCGTGAGTCCGCCGAAGATTCGCAGATGGTTCTCTGGTCCATGGGACGTTCACGGATGGGCACCTCTCGGTGGAGTGTGTTGTTAATGTCCGATTGATATGTTCGAGTATCGCGGGGGCGCCTAACATGCGCGTGCAGCGGACGCACTCGCGTGGCGCGCCGGTGAGCGCGGCGTTAGGCCCATTCAGGTGACAGCGTGATCGAGATTCGGCGCGCCGACCCCAGTGACCACGTGGCGCTGTCCGCGATTCGGCGCAGCGCCATCCTAGAACTGGCCGTGGTTGCGATGGCGCCATCGCAAGCTGAGCAGTGGGCGAATCAAGCAGCTGTAGATCGCGTTACGCGGGCGATACTGCATCACGCCGTGTGGGTCGCTGTTCAAGGGGCTCCGATCGGGTGGGTCGATGTGGATGAGGACCGAGTGGCGGCGCTCTATGTCGCACCTCATTGCTCCGGGCGGGGCGTAGGCTCTCGCCTCCTCCTGCGTGCTGAAGCGGCGATACGCGATGGCGGTTACGCCGCTGCGCGTCTCGAAACCAGTCCCAACGCCGCGACCTTCTACTTGCACAGGGGCTACCTCCCCAGCGAAGCTGCTGACGGAGCGTTGCCGATGAGCAAGCATCTGTCCGAGCATGGCCCTAACCCACCGCTGCAGCCGACCGGCTCCGCCGGCGGCTGAGCGGCAACGTTGGGCGGACCATTGGCACGCTCCAGAGAGACGGTTATGAGACCGACAGTCGCTAGGCTCACTACCGTCCTCGCCCTTCTCCTCCTGATGTTGGGGACGGGCCCATGAACTGGAGGTTCGCATACGCGATCGGCTTCCATCCGTGGGAGGACACCGATCTGCCATTTGCCCGGAAGATCTCGGAACTGTTTGATCGCGAGGAGAGAGGACGCGATCCGCCCTACGGGCTGGCGCTCGATCTCGGCACGGGCAGTGGGATCTGGGGGATCGAACTGGCGAAGCGCGACTGGCAGGTCACGGGCATCGACATCGTCGACAGGGCCCTGCAGCGAGCGCGGGACCGCATACAGAAATCCGGCGTCGACATGCGGCTCGTCCGCGGTGATGTGACGGCACTACGGGCGGCCGGCATCGGGCCCGGCTTCCGGTTGGTGCTCGACACCGGGACCTTCCACGACCTGAACAACGCCCAGCGCGAGGCGATGGGTCGGGAGGTCAGCGCGGTCGCCGCGCGCGACGCAACCGTGCTGCTGCTCGTGTGGCCGAAGCGCAGGAGACCGCTGATACGTGGTGCGAGCCGTAGTGAGGTCGAGGCGGCATTCCCCGGATGGCGGGTGACGGACGTGGAGCCCTCGCATTTCCGACTCCCAAGATCCTGGACCTGCTGCTGAAGCCCGACGAGCACTGGTACCGCCTCCGTCGTGAATGATCTGCGCGCTGCGGATACACTAGCTGTCGGACGAGCTGCGATGGAAACAGGAGCAGGTTTAGCCGTTCAACTCGGTGCTCCAGGTTGCCGCCCAACGAAGCGTTGGAGCCGACCGCCGCGCACCCGGGCGAGCTTGATGCGGGTGCGGTGGGCGGCGGCGGCTCGACGCCGGGTTAGGCAGGCCCATGGTGAGTAGCACGAGGTCTGAGACGGAAAAGGAATGGGGTCCATGTCGGGATCTGGTCACCGTCTGGAGGCGCGTATGAGCCGGCTCGCACTCGCCGCTCTTGCCATTTCACTGATCGTCGCGCCGGCGGCGATCGGCGACGATTCACGGGAAACCTGGACCGCCCTCGTCAATGGCGGTCATGTCGCGCTCATCCGCCATGGGAATGCTCCGCCCGGTTACGGGGACCCGCCCGGCTTCAAGATCGACGACTGCACGACCCAGCGTAATCTGGATGACAGAGGACGGGCGCAAGCCAGGGCGCTCGGCGCCGCCTTCCGCCAGCACGGCGTGCGTGTGGACAAGGTCCTCTCGTCGCCGTGGTGCCGCTGTCTGGAGACAGCAGAGCTGCTGGCGCTCGGTCCCGTCGAGAATACATGGGCCGTCGCGGCTTCCGACAAGAGCCCGGAACGGCTCGCCGCGTTGAGGCAGATGGTGTCCAGCTGGCGCGGACCCGGCACGCTCGTCGTGGTGACCCACGCTCTAACAGTTCAAGCACTAGTGGGTATAATGCCGGGTCAGGCCGAGACCGTGGTGCTCAGATCCAAGCGTGGCCCGGAGCCGGGGATCGACGTTGCGGGTAGGATCCCTCTGCCCGAATGAGTATCCGCTCTCAATCAGCACACACTTCAAGTCCCGGGAAACTGCCAAGCGGCTCACGAGCGGTGCGCTCTGAGACCGACAATCACCGGATTCGTGGAGCCAACCCAATACGAGCTGGCCATCAATCCGAAGACAGCGAAGGCGTTTGGCCTGACGATTCCTCCAACGCTGCCGGGTGCGGGCGGACCAGATTATTGAGCGATTTCACGCTGCCCAACATCACGCTGCAGCGGACCGGGGCTCGCGTTGCTCGCCCTCCGGCCGCTGAGCGTGGCGTTAGGCCCATTCAGGTGACAGCGTGATCGAGATTCGGCGCGCCGACCCCAGTGACCACGTGGCGCTGTCCGCGATTCGGCGCAGCGCCATCCTAGAACTGGCCGTGGTTGCGATGGCGCCATCGCAAGCTGAGCAGTGGGCGAATCAAGCAGCTGTAGATCGCGTTACGCGGGCGATACTGCATCACGCCGTGTGGGTCGCTGTTCAAGGGGCTCCGATCGGGTGGGTCGATGTGGATGAGGACCGAGTGGCGGCGCTCTATGTCGCACCTCATTGCTCCGGGCGGGGCGTAGGCTCTCGCCTCCTCCTGCGTGCTGAAGCGGCGATACGCGATGGCGGTTACGCCGCTGCGCGTCTCGAAACCAGTCCCAACGCCGCGACCTTCTACTTGCACAGGGGCTACCTCCCCAGCGAAGCTGCTGACGGAGCGTTGCCGATGAGCAAGCATCTGTCCGAGCATGGCCCTAACCCACCGCTGCAGCCGACCGGCTCCGCCGGCGGCTGAGCGGCAACGTTATCCGCTTATCCGGTGGAGTTGACCCAGCTTGAGCGCGGGTAGGGCGTCGAGGATAGCCGACACGAGTGGCTGGAGGTGCACCATACGGTTGGATGGCGCGCGCAAGAGCAGCACGCCGATGGACATAGTGGTCAGGTTCTGCTGGAACTCGATGCCCCGGTCCATCGTGATCAGCGCGTCGTACTCGCCCTCCATGCGCCGCAGAAGCTCGCCGTTCGTGATCCCCGTCCAGCCACGGCCGGCCACCGTATCGACACTGTGGCCGTGGAGCGCAGCTGCGAGGTCTAGCGGCAGCTGCTCGTCAAGAAGAACGCGCACCAGCCAGCAGGGTAGCGCGCGCGAGGTCGAGCGCCGCGATTGCCTGGTCGCGTCTTACGGAAGGAAACTGGCGGAGAAACTCGTCGAGGGTCTCGCCGCCTTCGAGGTAATCGAACAGCGACTGTATCGGAACGCGTGTGCCGGCGAACACAGGCGTGCCGCCGAGAATGTCCGGGTCGCTGTGCACGATGTCGCTTAGCCGGGCCATGATTGTCCCAGTATACACGCGAAGCGACCGAGCGTATAACTCCGGCATACAGCCGACGGCCCACGGCCGCGGCTGATACCGACGTTGGGCGAATCGAATTCGCAATCGACCAGGCCATGATCGTGGGCAGGAAAGCAGTGATCTCGATCCGGGGCCGACTCGGTGTCGACTGGGGGGCGGGATGACGGCGCCACGGGCCACGCTCGCGGGCATTCTGATGCTGGGCCTCTTCGCCGGGCCGCTCGCAGTCGCGGCGCAGCAGGCCCGCCTCTATCGGGTGGGAGTCGTTCTCCAAGGCGGCGGGTACTCGGCGGGTGTCGACGGGCTACGAGACGGACTCAAAGAGCTGGGATTCGAGGAAGGAAAACAGCTCGTTCTCCGCGTGCGCGATGCCAAGGGCGATCTGAAGGCGGTGGAGACGGCGGCGCAGGGGCTCGAAAGCGAAAGAGTGGACCTGATCTTTTCGCTGGCGACCTCCGTCACCCTCGCGGTCAAGCGGGCGACGAAGAGCGTCCCCATCGTGTTCTACGCCGGGACGGACCCAGTGAGCGTTGGCCTGGTGGAGAGCTTCCGGAAACCCGGAGGGCGCCTCACGGGCATCTTCGGCCACTTCACAGACCTCACGGCGAAGCGCCTCGAGCTTCTCAAGGAGATGGCCCCGCGGATCCGTCGACCCGTGGTGTTCTACAATCCGGACAACCCCGCCGCCCAGCAATCCTTGAAGCTGGCGCGCGATGCCGCTCGCCAGCTGGCGTTGGAGCTCGTCGAGCGCCCGGTCGTCTCCGTCGAAGAGCTGCGGGCGGGTCTGCGTGCCCTCAAACCTGGGGAGGCGGATGCCTTCATCATCGTGTCGGACGCGATGGTGGTCAGCCGCCAGGATCTGCTCATCGAGGCCGCGATGGCGAAGAGGCTGCCGACCATGCTCACCGATCGCGCGAGCGCCACCGGAGGAGCGCTTGCCGGGTATGGCGAGAACTACTACAAGGTCGGGCGCCTGTCAGCCAAGTATGTCCAGCGTGTTCTGCAGGGCGCCAACCCCGGAGACCTTCCCATCGAGCAGCTCGACACGCTCCAGTTCGTCGTGAATCTCAGGACCGCCAAGACCCTTGGGCTCACGATTCCCCGCGCCGTGCTGATGCGAGCGGACGAGGTGATCGAGTGATTGTGGGTCCAATGGCCGATGTCATACATCGCGACCGGTGATGATCGCCGAACAACATGCGGCAGCGGACCGCGGCTCGCGCTGCTCGCCCCGGCCACTGAGCGTGGGTGATAGGCGTGCCCGATGAGATTGGCTGCGCGAACTACCAGCACTCTGGCGATTGTTGCCAATGCCATCGTCCTCCTTCCAACCGCAGCCATCACTGTCGGGTACTCTCGGCGGCAGGGTCTGGAGTTGACTCACGTTCTGGCGCTCCTACCGCCGGCTGCGGCAATCGCGGCAGTTCTGCTCGTTGCCCGAATGCCTCCCCGGGGCATAGGACGAGGTGCAGCAATCGGTCTGGCATCGGCGGCTACGCTATACGTCTCTCTTTCGGCGATCTACATCTTTGGGCAGTACAGATTGATCTCCCAGGACGGAACGGCATTCTGGGCGCTGGTGATCGTACCGGCCGCTTGGGTGTGGCCTCCCGTCCTCCTCGTGGGCACCGCGCTCGGCGCCTTTGCACAGCTGCTGGCTCTGCGCGTTAGGAGACGGGGAGGCGGACATGCCTAGCTATCGCAGGCATCTGCCGGTCCAGCTCGCTTGCGCTCGCCGTCCCGCGGCTGATGCGAGACGTTAGGAGTCGACGTCACCACGGTTGAACACCGCTGGTGGGATGCCTGAACTCGCAAGAGAGCTTGCCGCGCAGACCAGCGGCGTTTCGAGCGGAGGTGGACCATGCGACCTCACTGGACTGGCCGCATCACCGGCCTGATGCTGGGCGTTACGTTGGCAACAACCCTTCACGCGCAAACGAACGAGAAGATCGTCGTTGACGGGTCGACCGGGGTGATGCCGCTGGTGGCGGCGCTGGCCAAGGCGTACCAAGAACGAAATCCAGCCGCAACCGTGGAGATCGGCAAGGGGCTGGGAACGAAGGCGCGCCTCCTGGCCCTGGCGGACGGAAAGATCGATATCGCCCTCGCCAGCCACGGCCTAGTGGCCGAAGAACTCGCGAGGCAAGGTATGGCGGTGCACGAGATTGCCAAGGTAGCCGTCGTCTTTGGCGTGAACGTCAGCGTGCCGACAACAAACGTCACCGATCACCAAATCTGTGATGTCTACGCCGGCAGGATCACCAACTGGAAGCAGCTCGGAGGACCCGACCTGGCGATTGCTCCCCGCACGCGGCCCGACTCGGAGGTCGACGCCGAGGTCGTCAGAGGCAAGGTCGCGTGCTTGGCGGACATGAGGATGCCTGAAAGCGTGAAGGTGATGGCAAGATCTGGGGACATGGCGAAGGAGCTTGCCGCCACCGTGGGAGCTATCGGAATGACGACGACGACGGTTGTGGAGCAGAGCGGGGGGCAGATCAAGCTCTTGTCCCTCAATGGCGTCATCCCCAGCGCGGAGAATGTGGAGCGCAAGCGGTACACCCTGACACGCGACTCGTTCCTGGTCACGAAAGCACCGCCCCCACCGGCGGTGGCCAGCTTCGTCGAGTTTGTTCGCAGTGCCGCGGGTGCGTCCGTCATCACGGCCAACGGTGCGCTGCCGGTGAAGTGAAGCGAGAATGGCCCCAACGAGCGCGAGACGAAGACGGCCGGCAGATGAACAGACGGAGCAGGGCCAGACCGCCGAACTTCCCGTTGCAGCGGACGGGCGGCAAGCGCCCGCCGCTGAACGTGAGCGTTCGGCCCCAACCGTCATGAGCGTCGCGCTGCCAACAATTTGCGACTGAGGGCGCCGATTACCGAAAGAACAAAAACTCTCGTGGTGCTTGCGCTCTGCCTCGCGCTCGCCGGCGCGGCGCGCGCGGAGGACTGGTCAGCGTGGCAGCGTGCCTACGATCCGGCGACGCGCGTGCGCTTCATTCCCGTGGAGCTATGGACCGGCGTGCCTTGGGACGGCACGCAGGAGATCCGCATGGCGCCCGCGGCACTCGAGTTCGGGCGGCGGGGAGGACAAGAGCATCAAGGGGCCGACGACCTGGAACGGCATCCAGGCCTACGAGCGCCTGAATCGCGACAAGCTCCAGCTCTTCGCTATCCGCGACGACCGGACGGGCCTCGGTCGCGTCTTCGACTCGCGCTATCCGCGACTCGGCTGCCGCGGCGAGGTGAAATTCCCGCTCGGCCGCTGGAAGCAGGGCGAGGTGCGCGAGTACCAGCTCGACTGCGCGCGCGGTAAGCGCCCGCTCAAAGTGACGATCGAGGAGATCGACTTCGTGTACGACGGCGTGCCACACTCGCTGCGCTTCCACTGGCTCTTGATGGAGGGGCGTGGCCGCGGCACCGATATGCGCTACGTGTATAGCCCGCTGCGCGGGCTGGTCGACGTGCAAGGGAACGAGTAGGTATAGTGGTTCGCGTTGGGCAAGCCAATGGTGAATAGCACGAGGTCTGCGACGGAGGAGGAATGGGTCCATGTCGGGATCTGGTGACCGTCCGGGGGCGCGTATGAGCCGGCTCGCACTCGCCACTCTTGCCATTTCGCTGGTGGCCGCGCCGGCGGCGGTCGGCAACGACTTACGGGAAACCTGGACCGCCCTCGTCAATGGCGGTCATGTTGCGCTCATCCGCCATGGGAATGCTCCGCCCGGTTTCGGGGACCCGCCCCCGGCTTCAAGATCGACGACTGCACGACCCAGCGTAATCTGGATGACAGAGGACGGGCGCAAGCCAGGGCGCTCGGCGCGGCCTTCCGCCAGCACGGCGTGCGTGTGGACAAGGTCCTCTCGTCGCCGTGGTGCCGCTGTCTGGAGACCGCGAGCTGCTGGCGCTCGGTCCCGTCGAGAATACATGGGCCGTCGCAGCTTCCGACAAGAGCCCGGAACGGCTCGCAGCGTTGAAGCAGATGGTGTCCACTGGCGCGACCCGGCACGCTCGTCGTGGTGACTCACGCTCTGACAGTTCAGGCACTAGTGGGTATCATGCCGGGTCAGGCCGAGACTGTGGTGGTCAGACCCAAGCGTGGCCCGGAGCCGGGGATCGACGTTGCGGGCAGGATTCCTGTGCCCGAATGAGTGTCCGCCCTCAACCGGCTCCCACTTCAAATCCCGGGAAACTGCCAAGCGGCTCACGAGTGGTGCGCTCTCAGGAGGCTGAATGATCGCGGTCGTACCGTATCAGTGTGACTGGCCTGCGCAGTTCGCTGCAATTGGGTCGCACGATCGTGCGAAGTTGCAAGAGCAGGCTTTGCGCATCGATCATATTGGCTCCACGTCCGTGCCTGGCTTGGCGGCGAAGGACATCATCGATATTCAGGTAACGGCCTCGGACCTAAGTGCCGTGCTCGAGGCCCCGACTTCACGAGGCTGGCTACGAACGGCTTGAGCACATCACGCAGGATCACCTCCGCCAAGGGGAGGTGTCGAGCCGGGAGCGTGGGCGAAGTGGGTCTTCACTCAACGGGGTGACACGAGACGGGTATCTCCATGTGCGACTCAGGGGGAGGGCGAACCAGCGGTATGCCTTGTTATTCCGAGACTACTTACGAGTACACCCCATCGCGGCGGCAGCGTACGCTCAGGTGAAGTTGGGGCTGGCTCGCTATCACGCCGACGACATCGATGCCTACTATGACATCAAGGACCCCGTGTGTGACCTTATCATGGCGGGAGCGCGGAGCTGGGCAGCGGCGACGCAGTGGGAGCCAGGGCCGTCGGACCAATAACACCGCCCAACAAGGGGATGGGCGGACTCAATCAAGCGGAGGCACATTTGGCATTGGGCCCGAGAAGGGTGCTGCGGGTCTTCGGGTGGACGTATGTCGTGTACCACTCGGCGTTTGCCGCCTTCTTCCTGGTGTCTGCTTTCCAGGACGTAGTTCTTGGTTACTGGCGTGAGCCCGATTTTCTGCTGGAGATGCTATTCGTGGTTCTTGTGTATCCCGCGATCGTTCCCTGCATTCGCTGTGTGCTGACGCCGACTCTACGAGCATGGCCGGAACTGATTTTAACAACTGATGACATTCCTGTCGGAAGACCGACCGATGGTCTTGATGCCGTCGTGACTTGCTAACGATACGGGCGGGCACGCGACGCCGGGTCGCTTTCCTCCTCCGCGCACTCGGCGGGGCTGTCGTGATCGGCGCGGTGTTCGGGAGCACAACCGGCTCCGGGTTCCGGGACGCGCCGCTCGCCGGCGCAATGCTCGGCGCCCTGGCGGGCGCCATCAACGGCGTGACGTTGGTCGGAGCGATTTCGGCTCCGAACTCTTCCTCTTGCCGACGCGGCTTGGTCATGCGCTCGAACGGCTGCCGTTCCTCCAGACCTTCGCGACGAAGGTGCTTCTCTATGGCGCCGTGATCGTGCTCGTCGTGGGAGGGGGGCTCGGCTGGCGCGTCGTCGCCGTCGCCACGATACCGCTCAGCCCAGCCCTCGCAACGGCGATCTCCGAGCACATCAAGGCCCCGACGGCCCCGAGGGTGGCGCGCACGCTCGTGCCCGTGGCTCTCGCCATCTTCGTGCTCCAGATGAGCCGCCTGGTCGGTGAACGCCGCTGCCGACCTCGTGCTCGGCCGCTACCACCGCTCGCGCACGGAGGAGCGATTCTTCCTGTTCGTCGACATCGCCGGCTCGACACCGCTCGCCGAGCGGATTGGCCCCGACGCGGTCCATCGCTTTCTCGGCGAAGTGTTCCGGCTCGCCTCGGACCCGATCGACGATCACCGGGGCGACGTCTATCAATATGTCGGCGACGAGATCGTGATCACCTGGACGATAGCCGAAGGGCGCGACGCCGCTCGACCGGTAGCCTGCTTCTTCGCGATCGAACAGGCGCTCGCGCGGGCCGCGCCGGACTTCGAGCGCGAGTTCGGCGTGGCGCCGCGCCTCCGCGCTGCGCTGCACGCCGGCCCGGTCATCGCCGGCGAAGTGGGAGGCAGTCGGCGCGCGATCGTGTACCACGGCGACGTGATGAACACCACGTCACGCATCGAACAGGCGACGCGCGACCTCGAGCGCCAGTTTCTCGTCTCGGGCGACGCGCTGGAGCGGCTGGCGGGCCTCGAGGGCTTCGCCCGCGAGGACCTCGGCCGGCAGCCACTGCGGGGCCGCGCCGCGGCGTTGCAGGTTTACGCGGTTACCGCCAAGCCCTCCACGAATGGCCAGAAGACGACATAAGTGGAACCTGGACTCAAGAGGCGGCGGCACTCGACGCGATCATTCGCGCGGCGGCGCAACATAGTCTAGCAGCCAATGCGCGAGCCCATGCGTGGGAAGGGGACCGTGCTACGATGACCGCCAGCATTTCGCCCCGCAGCTCAACACCGACTGGCACGGAGGCTGCCCGATGGCGATCATCGATTCCCAGGTCCACGTCTATGAGGCGAACACCGCGATGCGTCCGTGGCACACCGTGCCCAACTGGCCCGATCACGTCACGGGTGACGAGATGGTGGCGGCGATGGACCGCGTCGGCGTTGACGGGGCGATCTTCATCTCCGCCTTTTCCATGTATCGCTACGACGCCAGCTATGCGGTGGAGGTGCAACGAGCGCATCCTCGTCGCTTCGCCCTCGTGAAGCCGGTCGACCCGGATGATCCGGCGGTGGCCGATGTCATCGCCGACTGGAAGAAGACACCGGGGACCGTCGGCATCCGGATCATGATGACGAAGGAAGCGGGGCGCGATCCGAGCGACCCGGGTCTGGCCCGGATCCTCCGCGCCGCCGTTCGGCACGATTTCCCGGTCAACATGCTGTGCTGGGGCAACGTGGAGGCGGGCGCGGCGCTGATCGACCGTCACCCGGACACGCGATTCATCATCGACCATCTGGCCATCATGCAGCCCCGCACCCCGCCCGCCCCGCCGCAGCCCTGGGCCGATCTGCCAAAGGTGCTGGACCTCGCCCGGCGCCCGAACGCGGTGATCAAGGTCAGCGGTGCGTGCACGTTGTCGCGGGAGCCATATCCGTTCGCGGACATCTGGGACCCGCTCGCTCGCGTGTTCGACGCCTGGGGCTTCGAACGCTGCCTGTGGGGCACCGACTGGACCCGCGCCTTCGCTGTCGTCAACTATGAACAGGCCGTCGAGCCCTTCCGCCGGACCGACCGGCTGAGTGACAGCGAACGCGCGATGCTCATGGGCGGGGCCTGCGCCAAGGCGTACGGCTGGTCTCCGAAGAAGGCCTAGGTTAGCCGCGACGAGCATCGGAGCCTCGTCATGAAGATGAAGATCTACCGAGTCGGATCGCGGCCTTCCGCCAAGGGGCCGGATGCCAACTTCCACGGGCAGCGTGCAAGTCGATGCGCTGTTTAGTCCAACTGAGCCCGCGCGCACCTCTGCCTCCCTGGTTACATTCGAGCCTGGCGCACGTAGCGCTTGGCATCATCATCCACTCGGACAGCACTTGGTCGTCACATCGGGCTGCGGCTGGACACAGTGCTGGGAGGGTCCGAAGAAGGAGATCCGCGCCGGTGACGTTGTCTTTTGCAACTGTGGGCAGAAGCATTGGCATGGAGCAACCGACACGACGGCAATGAGCCACATCGCCGTGCAAGATGGCTCGACGGTTCTCCGGTCAAATGGCTGGAGAAAGTCAGCGACGATCAGTATATGTCGGCGGTAGAGCCTGACTAGTGCGTAACTAATCGTGGCGGCCAAGGGGGAGGGATCCCGCGAAACGTGGAGCGCGACACCATGGTCTCCATGTTGTTCGTCTCCAACCTCGCCTGCGTTCCGGCTGGCCGCTTTCATGGCCCGATGGTGGTGACGATGCGTCCGATCCCTGAAGCGCAGGTCGACCTCGTTCGCGGGCTGTCGGCCCGGTAGCCACGCCCACGGCGCACCGATCCACATCGGCAACCCGAAGGCGATCGGGATCAGCGACTTGAGCCGGCCCGACTACGGCGAGCCTGTTCCGATCTATGCGAAGGAGATCCCGGTCTTCTGGGGCTGCGGCGTGACACCGCAAGCGGTCGCGGAGAGAGCCCCGCATGGAGCTCATGATCACCCACGAGCCCGCCCAGATGTTCTTGACGGACCTGCCCCGGAATGGGGAACAGCGCTCCTAGCGCCGAACCAGGACGAAGTTCGGTTGGGCGAGACAGTGCTCCGAGTGTGCTGAGGTAGAGTACCCGCGACCGCAACTCGCCGAGAGAGGAGCATCGCCATGCCGTTCTACGAACGAGGCCCCGTCCGCATCCACTACGAAGAGGCCGGCTCCGGCTTCCCCCTCCTGCTCATCCCGGGCGGCGGGCTCAATTCCGCGCTCTCGTCCTGGCAGACCGCCTCGCCCTTCGACCCGATGGAGCGATACAAGGACGACTTCCGCTGCATCTGCGCTGACCTGCGCAACGCCAATCCCGGCCGGTCCAGCGGCCCGCTGGAGATCGACCGCCCCTGGGATGCCTACGCCGACGACCAGCTCGGGCTGATGGACCACCTCGGCATCCGGGAGTTCCTCGTCATGGGCTTCTGCATCGGCGGGCCGATGATCCACAACCTCATCCGGCGGGCGCCGGAGCGCATCGTCGCCGCCGCGATGATGCAGCCCAGCGGGTTCCGGCCCGAGATCCCGGATCTCTTTTACCAGAACAACATCAAGGGCTGGGGGCCGCAGCTTTGCGAGAAGCGCCCCGACGTCACGATGGCCATGGTCCATGACTTCCTGACCAGCATGTACACCAACCGCGCCGACTTCGTGTTCACCGTGTCGCGCGAGTTCGTGCGCTCCATCCGGACGCCGCTGCTGGTCGCGCCGGACGACGTGCCCGCGCACCCGTACAAGGTCGCGATGGAGGTGGCCAGCCTCGCTCCGAACGCCGAGGTGACCATCTATCCCTGGAAGGATTCGCCGGAGCACATCGACGAGGTCGTCGAGCACGCGCGGCGCTTCCTCAAGGCCCACGAACCCGTCCGAGCCTAGGAATTCCGGCCTGGACATCGCCACCGGCCGCTGAGCGGTCGGCCAAGCCCTCCACGAATGGCCAGAAGACGATATAAGGGGAACCGGGACTGTCGACCCGCGGCCTGCCGGCGATAGCCTGGGGCCCCGGCTGATCCGACCGTTCGGCGCACTCAGAGGAGGGAGCACAGTTGATGGGTGGCGATGGTCGGCATCCGATCCGGAGCGCCGCGATATACGTGCGTGTCTTCAAGGCGCTGGGCGTGACGATCCCGCCGTCGCTGCTCCTGCGCGCGGATCAGGTGATCGAATGACGGCGCAAGCCAGCCCGGCGATCATCAGCATCGCCCTGGCCGCAGGTACTCTCCTGTCCGCCGTGTCGTTCCCTACCGAAGCGCAGCTCGACGCGAAGGTTTACCGCATCGGGGTGCTGGAGACCGTGGGCGCCGCGTCTGAATGTGGCGAACCTCAGCGCATTCCGACAAGGGCTGCGAGAGCTCGGGTATGTGGAGGGGCAGAACCTCGTGATCGAGTATCGCTCGGCGGATGGCCGCCCGGAACGGTTCGTGGACCTCGCGCGCGAGCTCGTTCGGCTCAAGGTGGACGTGATCGTGACGCGGGGAACGCCGGCGGCGCTATCGGCCAAGCAGGCCACGGGAACGATTCCGATCGTCATGGCGACGAGTGGTGAGCCCGCTGCCGAGGGCATCGTGGCCAGCTTGGCGCGGCCGGGCGGGAATGTCACCGGGTTTTATATCATCGCCCCGGCGGAGCTGGGCGGCCGGCGGTTGCAGCTCCTCAAGGAGGTCGTGCCCGGGGCATCGCGAGTCGGCATCATCTGGAACCCGGCTGACCTCCAGACCCCGTTGATCGTGAGAGAAACCGAGAGGGTCGCCCGAATCATGGGGGTGCAGCTCAAGAGCTTCGAGTTGGGGAGAGGCGAGGGTCTCGCGACGTTCGATCAGACGTTCGAGGCCGCCCTCATGGGCCAGGTGGACGCCTTTATTGCAGTGGAAGACTATGTGACGTTCACGTTCGCAACCCGGATCCTGGACTTCGCGGCGATGAGCCGGCTCCCGGGGATCTACGGACTCAGGGAGTTCGTGGATGCCGGGGGCCTCATGTCCTATGGGACGGACCGTCGCGATCTGTTTCGTCGCTCCGCCACCTACGTCCACCGGATCCTCAAAGGCGCGAGCCCGGCGGATCTCCCGGTGGAGCCGCCGACCAGGTTCGAGCTGGCGATCAATTTGAAGACGGCCAAGATGCTCGGCCTCACGATTCCGCCGTCTCTCTTGCAGCGAGCGGACTACCTCGTTCAATGACGGACTAGGAGGCTCGACATGTCGGTGCTGGTGATCGGCGCCACGGGCTTCATCGGCCCGCGGCTCATCCGGCGGCTGGTCGCGCGAGGGGAATCGGTGGTCGGCATGGATGTGAACCCCGGCGCGGCCGCCTTCGGCGACGTGCCGATCGGCGCGCCCGTCACCCGCGGGGACGTCACCCAGTTCGAGGACGTGATGCGGACCATCCTCGACGTGAAGCCGGATCGGCTCATCAACCTTGCCTACGGGCTCGGCGCCGGCGAGGGCAACCCGCACCAGGTCATGCGCCTGGACGTTCTCGGGATGGACAACTGCTTCGAAGCCGCGCGCCTGGGCGGTGTCAAGCGGGTGGTGTACGCGAGCTCGATCGCGGTGAGCGGCCAGCAGAGCCACTTCGGCGACCGGCTCGTGAACGAGGACGATCCGACCCACGGTACCAGCCAGTACGCGATGCACAAGATCTTCAACGAGTTCCAGGCCCGCAAGTACATCACGAACTACGGAATGTCGATCACGGGCGTGCGCCCCGCCAACGTCACCGGCCCGGACAAGGTCCGCGGCTCGGTCGACCACGTGCAGCTCATGGTCGACGCCGCGCGCGGCCGGCCGGTGCACCTGCCGAGCAAGGGGCTCATGCGGCTCATGATTCACGTGGAAGATATTGCCGAAGTATTCGCGCGCGTGCTTCTAGCCGATGCGCCCCGCCATCCCCTCTACAACTCGGGCGGGATTCCGGTGAGCCTTGGCGAGCTGGCGGACATCGTGCGTGGGTTTCTCCCCGACGCGCAGATCACGTTTGCCAAGGAAGGTGGTCGCGAGGAGTCCGGCAACTATCTGGTGGACTGGAGTCGCCTGGCCAAGGAGTTCGGGATCGAGTACCCCGGTCTGCACACCCGCGTCCTCGAGGTGATCAACGAGGTCCGGCGCCAGGAGGGCCTGCCCCCGGTGCCGGAGCGGTAACCGGCGCCAACTCCGGCATCGTTGTCGAGAGATCCCATGGCAGCGAGCAAAGCCTACTCCGAGCTTCTCTTCTCCTACGGCACGCTCCAGCTCGAGGCCGTGCAGATGGCGACGTTTGGCCGGCGATTGGCTGGCACCAGCGATGCGCTGCGAGGGTTCGAGCTGGCCTCGCTGGCGATCGAGGACCCGACCGTCGTGGCCATCAGCGGACAGGCGGTCCACACCATGGCCACGTTCACCGGCCGCGGGTCCGACGTCATATCGGGAACGGTGTTTGCGGTCACGCCGGATGAAATTCAGAATGCCGACAAGTACGAGGTGGCGGCGGTCACGCGAGTGGCCGTGGTCCTTCAGTCGGGCGCGCGGGCGTGGGCCTATGTAGATGCTCGACACTCCGGGCCCGGATGACAGACCCTTCGCCCCTGCCGGCGCGCTCCGGCCGGCGCCGCCGGTGCGCGTCGTGACGACCGTCGGCATCGTCGGCGGACTGGGCCCGGAATCCACGATCGACTACTACCGCCGCATTCTGGAGGCGTGGGCGCGGATCGACTCGGCCACCTCTCCATCGATCGTCATCGACAGCCTGGACGTGCGGAAGGCCCTTCACCTTGTCGGAACCGATCGCGCCGCGCTCGCCGAGTACCTTCTGTCATCATTGCGCCGGCTCGCGGGCGCCGGGGTGGACTTCATCGCGATGACGGCGAATACGCCCCACATCGTGTTCGATGAGCTCGCGGCCCGATCCTCCGTGCCGCTGGTGAGCATCGTCGAGGTGTGCGCCGAGGAGGCCCAGCGGCGCGGGCTGGCTCGGATGGCGCTTCTCGGGACTCGATTCACCATGGAAGCCCCCTTCTACCCTGCGGTGTGCGCACGGCGCGGCCTGGTCGTGGTGCCGCCGAAGGAGGCCGACCGGGCGTGGATTCACGAGCGGTATGTCGGAGAGCTCCTCAAGGGGGAGTTCCGAGACGACACCCGCGAGCGGTTCATTTCGCTTGTCAGGCAACTGAAGGATGAGGAAGGCATTGACGGGGTCATTCTCGGGGGAACCGAGCTGCCGCTGCTCTTGACTACCCCGATCATTGCTGGGGTTCCGGCGCTCGACACCACCGCGCTGCATGTGACCGCCATCGTGGCGCGCCTACGACAGCCCGGATCGCGATGAAGCGCCATGTCTTCGTGGCCCTGCGCGCCGGTCTCGCGTAGGAAGGGCTTGACGCGATAATCCAGTATGGTGGATACTACGTCCACCATGGGAGATGCAGCCCCCGACCTGAACCAGCGCATCGCCGAACGCGTGCGCGAGCTGCGCGCCGGGCAGGGTCTCTCTCTGGACGCCGCGGCCAGCCAGAGCGGCGTGAGCCGCTCGATGATCTCCCTCATCGAGCGGGGTGAGAGCAGCCCCACCGCGG
This sequence comes from uncultured Candidatus Rokubacteria bacterium, assembly GCA_963733725.1. Lineage (GTDB taxonomy): Bacteria > Methylomirabilota > Methylomirabilia > Rokubacteriales > CSP1-6 > DASRWT01. The sequence goes on from CAVTFC010000014.1 coordinate 337,105, forward strand.
TGGTGCTGGAGAAGCTCGCCGCGGGTCTTGGCGTGATGCTGTCCTCGCTCTTCGACGCGCCGACCGCCGCGGCCGCGCCGCCCGCCGGTCCGGTGGCGCGCCGGGGCGACCAGCCACAGTGGCAGGACCCGGCCTCGGGCTACCTCCGGCGCAATGTCTCGCCGCCGGGCGTGCCCCAGCCGATGCAGATCGTCGAGGTGGAGTTCCCGCCCGGGGGGCGCGTGGCCTTCGAGACCGGCGGGCGCGACATGCGCGTGCACCAGCAGGTGTGGGTGCTCGAAGGCGCCATCGACATCACGCTGGGCGCGGAGCGCCACCGGCTGCGGGAAGGGGATTGCCTGGCCATGCTGCTCGACCGCCCGACGATGTTCCACAACCCCACGCGAAAGCCCACGCGCTATGCGGTGGTGATCGCGTCCGACACGCCCTCCCGGCGATGAGCCCAATCCGCGTGGTCCGTGCGACGCCTGCACACGGTCAACGACGCGCAGATCGACGCGCTCGCCGGTGTCTTGATCGACTGCGTCGAAGGCGGCGCGTCGGTGAGCTTCATGCACCCCCTGTCATGGCGATCGCGCGGTGGCGTTCTGGCGTCGCGTAGCGCAGGGCGTGGCCGCGGGCGAGCGCGCGCTGCTGATCGCCGAAGACGCGCGCGGCCTGTGCGGCACCGTGCAGCTCGTGCTCGACCAGCCCGAGAACCAGCCGCACCGCGCCGATCTGTCGAAGATGCTCGTCCCCCGCCGCGCCCGCCGGCAGGGGCTGGGGGCGGCGCTGATGCGCGCCGCCGAAGCCACCGCGCGCGAATGCGGCAAGACCGTGCTGGTGCTCGACACCGCCAACGACGAGGCCGCGCGCCTGTACGCGCGCCTGGGCTGGACGCGGGTGGGGGTGATCCCCGACTACGCCCTGCTGCCGCAGGGCGGGCTCTGCGACACGATCGTGTACTACCGCAAGCTCGGCGGTTAGCTCACGCGGCCACAGGTCGCCGTGCGCGCTCGCGCGCCAGGTCGCCTCGGCTGGGCGGCGGCGCTACATGGTCGGCCGTGTAGGAATTACACGATGACCAGGGCCGGCCGCCGCGACGGCTGACCGAGGGTTCGAGAAGTCGCCAAGTTTCAACGCGTCGGCGGCAATTTGGTTCTGGCCGCGCCCCGTGGCACGTGGCTTGCTGTTTCGCATCATCTACCTCCATGAATACCGCGGGATGGACGCGCGACCTCACCTCCTCCTTCGGGCGTCTCCGCCAGCTGCTCAGGGCGCTGGGGTACTTCCGGCCGGACGCGGGGCGGATCGGCCTGACCTTGGGCCTGTTGCTGTTCAGCATCGGGCTCAACCTGCTCAAGCCCTGGCCGCTGGCGCTGCTGGTCGACAACATTCTCGGGAGCAAGCCGTATCCGGCGTGGCTGCCCGATGGGGCGCGGGACTGGGGACATCCCGCCCAGATCACCGCCATCGTCGCGGTGTCGCTGGCGCTGCACCTGATGCACGCCGACCGCGTGCGCCGGGCACGTGTACCTCTCGATCGGCGTGGGGCTCCGCGGCCTGCGGCGGGTCCGCGATGACGTCTTCGGCTGGCTCCAGCGCCTCTCGCTGCGCTATCACCACGGCACCGAGGCGGGAGACATCATCTTCCGGGCCGGCACGGACACGTGCGCCTTTCAGACCCTGTTCCTCCAGGGGCTGCTGACCTTCATCAGCGCCACCGGCACGCTCCTGTTCATGGCGGTGGCGATGGCGCCGGCTGAACCTGCGCCTCACCGCGGTGGCGCTGGTCGCGGTGCCGATCCTGCTGCTGTCGATCAAGGTGTTCGGGCGGGCGATGCGGATGCGGGGCACGGCCGCCCAGCAAGCGGAGAGCAAGGTCTACTCGCTGATCCACCAGGGGATCACCGCCCTGCCGCTGATCCAGAGCCATGCGCGCGAGCACCACGAGCAGCAGCGCTTCACGGCGCACACCGAGGAGGCGCGGCAGCACAAGATGGCGCAGCAGGGCCTCGAGGTCTTCTACTGGGGCTCGATCTCGGTGATCCTGAGCGCGTGCACGCTCGGGGTGACCTGGGTGGGCGCGCAGCAGGTGCTGGCCTCGAACCTGACGGTGGGCGAGCTGCTGGTGTTTCTCGCCTACGTCGCCCAGCTCTTCGACCCGCTCCACCAGCTCTCGCAGGTCGGCGCCACGCTGTCGAGCGCGCGCGCGAGCACGCAGCGGGTGTTCGAGATCCTGGACACGCCCGAGGAAGTGAAGGATCGACCGGAGGCGCGCCGCGTCTGCCTGGGACGGGACCTCGATGGATCGGCCGGACTACCCACGTCGGCCGACAACATGTTCAACGCCGGCGGGGGCGCGCCCGCTGGGTCCCCGCGCCCGCCGCTCCCGGTCTACGGCAACGTCACCTACGACGACGTCTCCTTCGCGTACGACAGCGCGCGGCCGGTGCTGCGCCACATCAGCTTCAAGCTCCTGGCGGGCACCTCGGCGGCCATCATCGGACCGAGCGGCGCCGGCAAGACGACGCTGTTGAACCTGCTGCCGCGGTTCTTCGACCCCGCGAGCGGGGCGGTGCTGCTGGAAGGCGTGGACCTGCGCGACCTCCGCCTGGAGGACCTGCGGGCGCAGATCGCCCTGGTCCTGCAGGAGCCGATCATCCTGCCCACCACCGTGGCCGAGAACATCTCCTACGGGAAGCCCCAGGCGACGATGGAGGAGATCGAGGCCGCCGCGCACGCCGCCCGGCGCCGCCGAGCTCATCGAGATGCTGCCCCAGCACTATCGGCACGGTCATCGGCGACGGGGGCGCGCGCTTGAGCGTCGGGGAGAAGCAGCGGATCAACCTGGCCCGGGCGTTCCTGAAGGACGCGCCGATCTTGTTGATGGACGAGCCGACGAGCGCGCTCGACGTGGAGAGCGAGGCGCAGGTCGTGGCCAGCCTCTTCGCGCTGATGCGCGGGCGCACGACGCTGATGGTCGCCCACCGGCTCACCACCATCCGGCGGGTCGACAAGGTCCTGGTCGTGGACGACGGCCGCCTGACCGAGATGGGCGCCCCCGAAGACCTCCTCGCCGAGCAGGGCTACTACGCGCGGGTCGTCGGCGGCCAGCTCGACCTGTGACGCTTCACCGCCGCTAGGCTCCTACCGCACGCCCCGCTCGCGCTCGGCGGCCGCGCGCTCTCTCTGCACTCGCTCTCGCTCGAGCCGGTCCTGCTCGCGCTGCCAGCTCGCCTCGCGCCTTCGCCTCCGCCTCGATCCGGGCCACCTTCTCGAGCCAGGCTCGACTCGCGGCACGCGCGTGGCCGGCCTCGGCGTCTCGGCCACCTCGCAGGTCGCTCGACCCCAGGACTTCCCGGTTGGCGCGCTCGGAGCTTCCGCTCCCCTCTGGACGCATGGTGAGGGAGTCGCGGAGCTCTCCGCCGCTCCGTCCCGTCCGCTCGCCACTCGCTCAGCTCGTCGCAGGCTCCGCGGCCTTGCCGCCGCCCTTCGAGGGATCCCTCGGATAGCGGCGATCCGGTCCCTCGTGATCTTGTCCGCGCGCCTGCGCTGATCCGGCGCCGCCCCGCGCTCCCTCGCCTCGATCTCGGCGATCCGCCTGGCGTGCGTCCGGACCGCATTGTCCTGGCGGTCGCGCATGTCCTCCCACTCGCCGGCGCAGCCCGCTGGACGGCGATCAGCGAGGTCAGCGAGAGGAGGAGGCCGGCCGCCGAGCGCGTGGAGCAAGGCGTCTCACTTGAGGCTGCCGACCTTGCCCTGAATGGTGTCGAGCCGATTCGCCAGGTCCTTGAGCTGCCCGGCCAGGGTCTCCGACAGCTGGCGCATGGTCTCTTCCAGCTTGGCCGCGCTCGCGGACAGCTCCTGGCTGGCCGTCGCCACCTTCCGGATGCCGCTCGCGTTCTCGAGAGTCAGGTCGTGATTGAGCCAGCCGAGCTGGGCGGTCTGCAGCATGAACTTGCGCACCGCCGCCAGATCGTCGGCGAGGGAGCTGAGGGCCTTCTGCATGTCCGCGCGCGCGGCGGTCTAGCGACACGTCCGCCTCCTGCTTCGCCGCCGCGATCGATTCGGCGAGCTCGCGCTGGACGCCGCCGAATCGCTCCTCGATGCGCCGGTGCGCGTCGCGGAGCTCGCTCTCCAGAGCGGCCACGGACGCCCGCAGGGCCTGCTGCTGCTGCAGGGCGCTCCGCGTCACGGCCTCGGGCGCCTTGGGGACGTCCGCTCGATGCACGAAGGTGAGCACCGGCGGCACCGACGCGCGGCCGGTCCCGCTCTCCGGCGACGCGGTATAGCGACGCCCAGGCATCGGCCGGACTGTCGCCAGGCAGGACGATCAGGCGGCCATCGCCGGCGTCGAGGAAGGCCAGGGCGCCCATGTTCCCGGATTGGCTGATGGCGGCGTGAATGGCGCCGGCGTGGGGCGCGAGCGCTCGGTCGCGCTCCTTCACGGCGACCGCCTGCGCCTCCGGCATCAGGGAGGGGCTCGCGCAACCCGCGACCGCCAGCGCGAGGCTCATGAGAGAGAGCAGTTGGCGCATCGCTCAGCTCTCCGTTGCCCGGACAGGCAGACCGGATGCTCGACAACAATAAATCCGGGACATCCTTCTCAGGCGTTCTCCGACGAGTCCTGTAAGATCACTACGTGAGATCTCACTATGGATCTTGCCACAAGGTGTTTCAAGCCGTAGCGACTCGTGCGTAGCTCGACCAACTCCTCCGAGGGTGCCGGGCCGGATCAGCCTGGGCCGCACGCTTCCCCGCGCATGGGCCATGATCCGCCCGTACTGGTTCTCGGAGGACCGGTGGGCGGCCCGGGGGCTCCTGCTCGCCGTCGTGCTCCTCACGCTCGGCATGGTCTACCTCACGGTGCTCTTGAACCAGTGGAACAACGCCTTCTACAACGCGCTGCAGGACAAGAACCTCGCGGCCTTTCGCGGGCAGCTGCTCCGCGTCACGTGGCTGATCGGCATCTTCATCCTCCTCGCCGTGTACCAGGTGTATCTCAACCAGATGCTCGAGATCCGCTGGCGCCGCTGGCTGACCGACCGCTACCTCCGCGCCTGGCTGGCCGATGGCGCCTACTACCGGATGCAGCTCGTGGCGCGTGAGACCGACAACCCGGACCAGCGCATCGCGGAGGATGTGCACCTCCTCGCCGCCCACACCCTCGGCCTGTTCACGGGAGGCCTGCGCGCGATCGTCACGCTGGTGACCTTCGTGGCCATCCTCTGGGGGCTGTCGGGAACGTTCACCGTCCCGGTGGGCGGCTTCTCCGTCATCGTGCCCGGCTACATGGTCTGGGTGGCCGTGCTGTACGCGATCGCCGGCACCTTCATGACCGACTGGCTCGGCCGCCCGCTCGTCCGGCTGAACTTCGATCGGCAGCGGTACGAAGCCGACTTCCGGTTCAGCCTCGTGCGCTTCCGCGAGAACACCGAGGGCGTGGCCCTGTACCGCGGCGAGGCGGACGAGTTCCGGGGCTTTCGCGAGCGGTTCGAGGACGTGGTGGGCAACTGGTGGGGCATCATGCGCCGGCAGAAGCGGATGACCTACTTCACGTCCGGCTACGGGCTGGGCGCGTGGATCGTCCCGTCGATCGTCGCGGCGCCGCGCTACTTCCGGGGCGAGCTCGGGCTCGGCGGCCTCATGCAGACGAGCCAGGCCTTCCAGCAGGTCCAGGACGCGCTCAGCTTCTTCGTCCAGTCATACAAGGAGATCGCGGCCTGGTGCGCCGTGGTCGAGCGGCTCGCCGGCTTCGAGCGCGCGCTCGAGCACGTGCGGCGGCAGTCGAGCGACGGCGGCATCCGGCTCGCCGCAGGGCGCCCCGCGCGCCTGACCGTGGAGGGCGTCGATCTCCATCTGCCCGATGGCCAGCCGCTGCATGGCGAACATCAACCTCTCGCTCCGGCAAGGGGAGACCGTGCTGCTGGGCGGCGCGTCGGGCTCCGGAAAGAGCACGCTCGTCCGGGCCATCGCCGGCATCTGGCCGTTCGGGCGGGGCGAGATCCGCGTGCCGCGGGATGCCCGGGTCCTCTTTCTCCCGCAGCGGCCGTACCTGCCGATCGGCGCGCTCCGCGACGTGGTGAGCTATCCGGTGCCCGCGGGCGGGGTGGACGACAAGATCTTGCGTGAGGCGCTCGAAGCGGTGGGACTCGCGGACCTCGCCGGGCGGCTCGACGAGGCCAACCACTGGGCGCTCCAGCTCTCCCCCGGCGAGCAGCAGCGCATCGCCTTCGCGCGAGCCCTCGTCCAGAAGCCCGACTGGCTCTTTCTCGACGAGGCGACGTCGGCGCTGGACGAGGCGACGGAGGCGCGCCTCTATCGGCTGGTGCGCGAGCGGCTCCCCGAGGCGATGCTGTTCAGCATCGGCCATCGGGCGACGCTGGGTTCCTTCCACGCGCGCCGGCTCATGGTGAAGCCCGGTGAGAGCGGACCCGGCTCCATCGTGGAGCTCGGGCCATCCGTAGTGTGACGCCGGGCGTGCGATCGCACGTGCCGGCGGCCGCCGCCGTTGCCCTGGCCGTGACCACGCTCGTCGCCCTACCGTCGTGCGCGCCGAGCGCACCGACCGCGGCGCGCGATGGCGCCGGCACCCTCGTCGTCAGCGGCGGCACGCTGGTCGACGGAACCGGCCGGGCGCCGCTCCCGGGCGCGACCATGGTGGTTCGCGCCGGGCGCGTGGTCGAGGTGACGGCGGGAGGGGTCGCCGGCCTTCGCGAGGGCACGGAGCGCATCGACGCGCGGGGCAAGTGGATCGTCCCGGGACTGATCGACATGCACGTGCATTATCAGCCGGGCTGGATGGACGCGCTGTTCCTCCGCCACGGCGTCACCACGGTGCGCGACGTGGGGAGCGGGCTCAACTCCATCCTCGAGCTGCGCGGGGACAATCAAGCCCTCGGCGTCGCGCGACCGCGGATCTTCGCGTGCGGGCCGCTGATCGACGGCCCATGGCCCCGGCACGGGACGCGTATCAGCGAATCCGTGCAGACGGTGGCCGAGGCGCGCGCGGTGGCGCGGCGGCTACTCGATCGCGGGGTGGACTGCCTCAAGATCTACGAGCAGCTCCCGCCGCCATTGGTCGAGGCGATCGTGCGCGAGGCCGGAGGCACACGCGTTCCGGTGACGGCCCACCTCCGCGACACCACCGCGTTGCAGGCCCTGGAGATCGGCGTGCGCGGACTCGAGCACGCCTTCGGGTTCGACCCGTGCGACGAGACCGTCGCCGCGCAGGTCGTGCGCCGCGTGGTCGAGCGCGGCGCGTACGTGGTGCCCACCCTGGCCATCACCGAGCAGGTCTCGCGCCTGGGATCACCCGAGCAGGAGACGATGGCGCTGCTGGGCGAGGTCCCGGCCGCGCGGCGGCAGTACTGGCGCGCGGCGGCGGCGGGCGCCTCGCATGAGCGGGCGGCGGGGGCGGCGCGTCGGCTCGGATGTCTCAAGCCTTTCCTGGCGCGCCTTCAGCGCGCCGGCGGGAACGTGGTGGCGGGCAGCGACACGTCGAACCCGTACGTGGTGCCCGGAGCCTCACTGCACCGCGAGCTGGAGCTGCTGGTGGAGGCGGGCCTGTCGCCGGGCGAGGCGCTCGCCGCCGCGACACGGACGGCGGCGGCGTTTCTCGGCCAGGCCCAGACGCTCGGCACGCTCGAGGTTGGCAAGACCGCCGATCTCGTGGTGCTGGGCGCGGATCCCCTCGCGTCGGTCGCCGCCATCCGCCAGATCGAGGTCGTCATTCGCGATGGGCGCGTGGTGTGGCGGCGATAGGCATGGCGCGCCGAAGACTGTCGCCCTGCGCACGGGCGTGAGGTCAACCAGCGACCTTGCCATCCTCCAACGACCGGTGTACTTGTACGAAATCGTGGAACCGGCACCGCGTCGACGCGCGAAGGAGGGAGCGGAGCATGGCGGCGAAGCCGAGCCGGCGAGCCGGCGAGCACCCGACCGCCGCGCGGGCGGATTGGGAGATCGTGTCCACGCGAGTGTTCGACGCGCCCCGCGAGCGTGTCTTCCGGGCGTTCAGCGACCCGAGTGCGCTGGCGCGATGGTGGGGGCCGAGCGGCTTTACCAGCACGTTCCAGGAGTTCGACTTCCGGCCGGGCGGCGCGTGGCGCTTCGTCATGCACGGACCCGACGGCACCGACTACCGGAACGCGACGGACTTCATCGAGGTCGTTTCTTCTGAACGGATCGTCTTTCAGCATCTCAAGCCGATGCACCGGTTCCAGATGACGATGACCTTTGCCGAGGAAGCCGGCCGGACGCGCCTCACCTGGCGGATGCGGTTCGAGTCCGCCGCCGAGCTGGAGCGAGTCAAGGCGTTCATCCCCGCGGCGAACGAGCAGAACTTCGACCGCCTCGAGGCGCTGCTCGCCACCTGAGGAGGCAACATGGCGACCAGCAATCATCAGGTGCGGATGAACGCTCCCGCCGCGAGGATCTACGGGCTGGCTCCACGGTGGCGAGGCCTTGCTCAAGCTCAAGACCCTGTGTGAAGCGCGGTAGCCCGCACATGTCGATTTCGGGATCGTCAGACGACTAGATGGTAGAGACGGCGATCCCGAGACGTGATGGGACCCGAACAGGAGGACTCTGATGCCCGTCGTTCAAAAGATCACCCCATGCTTGTGGTTCGATGATCAGGCGGAAGAGGCGGTGGCGTTCTATACCGGTATCTTCAAGAATTCAAAGGTGGTGAAGATCTCTCGCTACGGGGAAGCCGGCCGTGAGGTTCACGGAAGGCCGCCGGGATCGGTGCTGACGGTGGCCTTCGAGCTGGAGGGGCAGGCGTTCACCGCGCTCAACGGCGGTCCGGTGTTCACTTTCAACGAGGCCGTCTCGTTCCAGGTCAGTTGCGCGACGCAGGAGGAAGTGGACTACTACTGGGAGAAGCTCTCCGCGGGCGGGGATGACAAGGCGCAGCAGTGCGGGTGGCTCAAGGACAGGTACGGGGCGTCCTGGCAGATCGTCCCCGTGGTACTGGTCGAGATGATCGGGGATCCGGATGCCGGCAAGGCCGGGCGGGTCATGGAAGCGATGCTTCGAATGAAGAAGCTCGACATAGCCGCGCTGAAGCGGGCCTACTTGCCCGAGTAGTCGTGACTTACGCGCAGGCGTTCTTCGATCTCCAGCTTCAGTTCGCCGATCGAGTCACGGTTCTATCCGGACTGCCCCTTGAACACGTGTTATTGGAGTACACGAACCTCTACGCGCGATTCGGCCTCGGGCGTGATTTTGATCCCGCGCATCCGGTTTGGCGGGAGTACCTCGCGGGTCTGGAGCGCTCGAACGATATTCGCGAGTGGACCTACCGCTTCTACTCGAGGCGGCCGGACGCGATGTCGGCGCCGGGCATCGTGGCGACCTTTGGCTGCTTCTCGTATTCGCGGATGAGCGATGACGGTATCCGCCTTCACTTCCAGAATGCCGAGACGGAGGATCGCTCCGCGCTGGGGATCGAACGCGTCGAGCAACGAATGGCCGAGCTGACTGCTCTGTTCAAGCACGCGAAGGGAGCGCTCCATCCGCCACCCCAGGTGGTGCGGAGCGTCATGGCTATACAATCTCGACGCTTATCGCCGTCTGTTCCCGGCTCCGTATCTTGCGACCGCCCGCGAGCTCGGCCATCGATATCAGCACATGCCGCTCTGGGGACAGTTCCTGGATCGGCATGGGGAGATCAAAGCGAGCATGGCGCGTCAGTTTCTGGAGCACGTCGAGCGCCAGGCGAGCGTGGATGGTCTGGACCAGTGCTTCCCGTTACAAGTGCTTGCGGTCACCGCGTCGTCGCGGGAGTTCTATGACTTCTACCGGATCTAGGTCTTGCCCCGCACGATATCCTGGTCAGAGTGCCCCATGGATACGGGACAGACTCGAGTGGTGCGCCGGCGCGCGGCAAGGCCGTTCGCAAACACCGCTGTCGCGCGCGCGTTCGCAGCCTACCCGACGCGAGATGCGCGGCAAGCTCCTGGCGTTGGCGCGCGCTTATTTTCCGGGCCGCCGCGGCAACCGACGGAGTGGGCAGGCTCGAGGAGACTCTCAAGTGGGGCGAGCGGCTTACGTCACGTCCGAGAGCAAGAGCGGGAGTACGGTGCGCATCGGCTGGACGGCGTCCCGGCCATCTGAATACGCGATGTACTTTCACTGCCAGACGAATCTCGTCGAATCGTTCAGAGCCTGGTTTTCCTGGGGGCTCCGGTTCGAAGGCAACCGCGCCATCGTTTTCAGCCGAGGGGACATCGTGCCGGCCGACTCGCTGGCAACGTGTATCGCGGCGGCCCTGACGTACCACTTGAAGGGAGGCAAACGATGAACATGATCACGACGAAAGTGTATCCGGGCGCGCCGCACGGCATGTGCTCGACCACAAGGATCAGGTCAACGCTGACCTGCTCGCATTCTTCAAGGCTTGACCGCCGGAGACGCCGGCCACGCGATGCAGGCGAGCTACGATGCCGTGGCCGAGGAGTATGTACGCCGTATCGGCAACGAGCTCGAGGGCAAGCCGTTCGATCGCGCCCTGCTCGATCGCTTCGCCGAACGCCTCGCCGGCGGTGGGACCGTCTGGGACCTCGGGTGCGGGCCCGGCCATGTCGCCCGCTATCTGGCCGACCGCGGCGTCACCGTCGCGGGGCTCGACCTCTCACCGGCGCTCGTCGCCCGGGCCCGGATGCTCAATCCGACCATTCCCTTCGAGCCGGGGGACTTTCGTCGCCTTGGCGCCCCCGACCATGACTGGGCGGGGATCGTGGCCTTCTACTCGATCCTCCACCTTTCCCGCCCCGAGGTGACCCCGACCCTGATCGAGTGGCGTCGAGTCACCAGGCCCGGCGGCTGGCTGCTGCTCGCCGTGCACATCGGCGAGGAGGTGCGCCACCTGGATGAGTGGTGGGGGCACAAGGTGAGCGTCGACTTCACGTTCTTTCAAACCGCGGAGCTCGTGGGATATCTCGAGGCCGCCGGCTGGCGCATCGAGGAGGCGACCGAGCGCGACCCGTACCCGGACGTCGAGGTCGCGACGCGCCGATTGTACATTCTCGCCCAGGCGCCGGCGGCCGGCTGAACGACGAGACCGACCGATGGCGGACACCCCGGCCGGTCAGCCTCGATGATTGACCAGGGAGGAGGCACCGTGCTCTTTCTCGCTCTGGCCACCGCTTGCGGGGGGATCTTCTTCGGCGCCGCGATCTACATCAACCTCGTCGAGCACCCGGCCCGGATGTCGTGCGGCACCGAGCTCGCGGTCCGTGAGTTCGGCTTTAGCTACCAGCGCGCGGCGGTGATGCAGGGCGGCCTCGCCGTGCTGGGGTGTGTGGTCGGGCTGTGGAGTGCCTGGGCGTTGCGCGACGTCCAGGTCGCCGTCGCCGCGATCTTGCTGGGCCTCGTGGTGCCGGTCACGCTGCTGGTCATCTTTCCCACGAACAAGCAACTTCTCGAGCCCGGCCTGGATCGCAACCGCCGCCGCGCGGCCGCTCTCCTGGCGCGCTGGAATCGACTGCACGCGATTCGCAGCGCGCTCAGCGGCGTGGCCTTCGTCCTGTTCCTGCTGCGCCTGGCCATGGTCGGAAGATAGCGAGGAGCGCGTATACTTCGCGGAGACTGCCGGCACGTTATGTCCGGGGGCCACTGCCGACAAGGCCCTCGATGTCGCGATCGGTCAAGCTGCGCACGGCGGAATGCTGGCCGAAGAGCAGGTCAGGGTTCCACCTCTGGCCGAAAGGGTGACGCGGTATGGGTCGTGCGAATTTCGCATGCGCTGCTCGGCGTGGCCCAGGAAATGTGGATCGGCGCCGCAACCGGCGAGGTACGGGCAATGCTGCCCCTCGGGGGAATGATGCAGCTCCAGGACATGTACTCGGTGATCGTCACCGCCCAGCACAAGGCGTGCCGGGACTTCCATGTGCGCTGGTTCGGCGCCGCGGTGGTGTTCGAAGCGTCGTGGTTCGTTCTCCTGGCGCTGCCGGGCGCCCCGCCGCGGAGCCTGGCCTTCATGGCCCCCGACCATCCCTCCACGCCGCCGGGTCCGGAGGCGTTCAGCGGCGCGGGGGCCTTCCTCACCTTCCAGGTCGCGGATGCCGCGGCGGAGTTTGTGCGGCTGGAGCGGGCGGGGGCGACGTTCGCCTACGCATTGCGGGAGGAGCCGTGGGGGCAGCGTCGCTTCGCGCTGCGGGATCCCTCCGGGTGCTGGGTCGATGTGGTGGAACAGATCGAGCCGGCGCCGGGTTTCTGGGATCCGTATGTCTCGTAGCGCGCCGCGCGGCTGACGGGCCCGTGAATCGCTCGGCGCTCGACCACCCGGCCAACGCCGGCCTGCGTCGACGTTGCCAGGCGCGGCCTCAGCCACGGGGCCTGCCGCTGCTCGCTTCTCCCGATCAGGTCGCGAACCCATACGAGACGCTGGGCGCGCACCCTGACCTGGTGACCCGACTCTGGGATGAGCTCGGGGCCAATCTTCCCGTGGATTGCCGGGTGATCTTCTGTGGGGCCCCCGCGCTGATGCACCCGACGACCGGGGTCGTGTTCGGTTTCGCCGGCGGCACCCACACCTATGCGCTACGATTGCCCGAACGCGAGCGGGGGGAAGCGATCGGCGCTGGGGCGGCGCGGATCAAGCATTACTCCGCGATCAACCTCCGCTTCGACCTCGACGACATCGGGCCCGAGTGGGTATTCTGCGGGTGGTTCCGGGGCGAGGAAGCATGGTGTCGCTCGGCGTTCGAGCACGCGGGTGACGCATGATGCGGCTCGTCTGGCCCGCCCAGGAGCACCTCGCCAGCTATGTGGCCGCCCTCGAGCGCGGCTGGTCGCCGGACAATATTCGCGGCGAGGTGGCCGCTCGCGAGGAGCTGAAGAGGATCGCCGCCGATTCCGCCGCGTTCCTGGCCGGCCTCGTGGATCGTGAGGCCACGGGCCCTCCCATCACCCTGCCCGACGGCTCTACTGTCCCGCGCCTTCCCGGGTATCGGCGCTGGATGTGGGATGGCGAGCTCTGCGGGAGCATCGGCTTTCGCTGGCAGCCCGGCACCGCGGCGCTTCCGCCCCATTGCCTGGGACATATCGGGTACGCGGTGGTTCCTTGGAAGCAGGGGAGAGGGTATGCCACACTCGCGCTCGGATTGCTGCTGCCGGAGGCGCGCGCGGAAGGCTTGCCGTTCGTCGAGCTCACCACCGAGCCGACGAACATCGCCTCTCAACGCGTCATCGTCGCCAATGGCGGGGTGCTGGTCGAGCGCTTCACCACGCCGGCCGCACTCGGGGCGACTGAAGTCCTTCGGTTCAGAATCGATCTCAGGAGACCGGACTCGAGATGATCGATCGGATGCTGGTCGCGGTCATGGCCCTTGCCCTCGGTGTTTTGAACCTTCCATTCGCCCTCGACGCGCAGGAAAGCAAGCCGGGGAAGGTCGCGCGGATCGGCCGGTTGTCGCCGCTCTCCGCCGAGACGGATCGGACCAATCTCGAGGCGTTCCGGAAGGGACTGCGCGAGCTTGGGTGGGTCGAGGGGCAGAGCTTCACCATCGAGACGCGTTTCGCGGACGGTAAGCCCGAGCGGCTTCCCGAGTTGGCGGCCGAGCTCGTGCGGCAGCGGGTTGATGTCATCCTGACCGGGTCCACCCCGGGCGCGCTGGCGGCCAAGAAAGCGACCAGCACCGATTCCGATCGTCATGGTGACCACGGGAGACCCCGTCCGCGACGGGCTCGTCGCGAGCCTCGCGCGACCCGGGGGCAACGTCACCGGAGTCACCGCGTTGGGCCAGGCTCTCGACACGAAGCGGCTGGAGCTGATCAAGGAAGCGGTGCCTGGAGTCACGCGCGTGGCGGTGCTCGTGGATCCGGACTATTACTACACGGCGCTGTTCCTCAAGGAAAAGGACGCTGCGGCCCGGAGGCTGGGGGTCGAGTTGCGCATCCTGGAGGCTCACGACCCCGGCACCCTCGAGAAGACGCTGGCCACCGTGGCCGAGGGGCGCGTCGGGGCGCTCATGGTGCAAACGAACCCCACCTTCATCACCCATCGGGATCGGATCGTGGCGCTGGTGGCCAAGAACCGCCTGCCCGCCGTGTACGGTGATCGGACGTTCGTGGACGCGGGGGGCCTGATGTTCTACGGCGCCAGCCTCGCCGCGCTGTACGCGGACGCGGCGGTCTATGCCGACAAGATCCTCAAGGGGGCGCGCCCCGCCGATCTCCCGGTCGAGCAGCCGACCAAGCTGGAGCTGGTCCTCAATCTCAAGACGGCGAAGACCCTCGGGCTGGCGTTGCCCCCCGCGGTGCTCGCCCGGGCGGATCACGTGGTGGAGCGATAGCAGACCGGGACAGGGCCATGACGCGAACATCGACCGTCTTTCGGCCGCTCGTATTGTTCGCGGTCCTCGTGCTGGGCGTCCTCTGGGTGCCGCTGCCCTCCGACGGTCAACGCCCGGCCAAGGTCACCCGGATCGGCTATCTCGCGCCCAGCTCGCAGCCGGCGCGCGAGGAGGTGTTCCGCCGAGAGCTGAGCCGGCTCGGCTACGTGGAGGGGCCGGATTTCGTCATCGAGTACCGGTCGGCGAATGGGAGCTTCGAGCGGCTGCCCGACCTTGCGGCGGAGCTGGTCGCGCTCAAGGTGGACGTTCTCGTCGCGGTGGTGACACAGGCCTCCCTCGCGGCGAAGAAGGCCACGGCCACGATTCCCATCGTGATGGTGGGAGTCTCCGACCCGGTGGGGGCCGGGCTGGTCACGAGCCTCGCGCGACCGGGCGGCAATGTCACGGGAACGTCGACCCTGGCGGCCGACGTGGTGGGGAAGCAGCTGGAAGTATTGAAAGAGATGCTGCCGAAGGCGTCCCGGGTGGCCACGCTCTGGAACCCGGCGAATCCCGTGTTCCAGAAGCTCCAGCTCGGCGAGGCAAGGCGGCCGCCGCGAAGCTGAGGATCCAGCTCCAGCTCTTCGAGGCCCGGACACCCGAGCGGCTGGATCCCGCCTTCACGTTGATGGCCAAGCAACGCCCGGACGCGCTCTTGATCCTGGGGGATCCGATGTTCGGCGCCCACTGGGCTCGGATTGCGGAGCTGGCCGCCCGGCACCGCATTCCGGCGGCGAGCGGGACGAGCGACTTCGCTCACGCCGGGGGCCTCATCACGTATGGACCGGACTATCCTCGAGTCCTACCGGCGTTCGGCCACCTACGTGGACCGGATCCTGAAGGGCGGCAGGCCGGCGGAGCTTCCGGTCGAGCAGTCCACCAAGTTCGAGCTGGTCATCAACGCGAAGGCGGCGGCGGCGCTCGGGATCACGATCCCGCGGTCACTGGCCGGGCGCGCGGACCGGATGGTGGAGTGACGGCCGCGCGGCCATTTCGCTTCGGCGTGAACGTGTGGGGCGCGGCATCCCGGAGCGAGTGGGTCGACAAGGCCCGGAAGGTCGAGGCGCTGGGTTACGCCGTTCTCACGGTGCCGGACCACCTGGGGCAATTCTTCGCGCCCATCCCGGCGCTGCTGAGCGCCGCAGCGGCGACGACGCGTCTCCGGGTGGGCACCAACGTGCTCAACAACGATTTTCGGCATCCCGTTGTCCTGGCGCGGGAGGCGGCCACGGCCGACGTGCTGACCGACGGGCGCCTGCAGCTCGGCCTGGGCGCGGGCCACATGAAGGCGGAGTACGACGAGGCCGGGCTGCGCTTCGAGGCCGGGGCCACGCGAGTCGAGCGGCTGGCGGAGTCGGTCGCCATCATCAAGGGCCTCCTCGAGGGTGAGACGGTGACGTTCACCGGCCGGCACTATCAAGTCTCCGGACACACGATCCACCCGCGGCCCGTCCAGCGTCCGCGCCCGCCCATCCTCATCGGCGGCAATGGCCGGCGTCTCCTCACGCTCGCCGCGAAGGAAGCCGACATCGTGGGGCTGTCGGGGATCACGTTCCGCCGCGGTGGGGGCGAGCGGGACCTATCAGGTTGGCGCTCCGCGGGCGTCGAGGAGCGGATTCGGCTCATCCGGGAGGCGGCCGGCGATCGTTTCGCGCAGCTCGAGATCAACGCACTCGTTCAGCGAGTCGTCGTGACCGACAATCGCCGCGGGGCGGCCGAGGAGCTCGCGCAGCGCTGGACGCCGCTGACCCCGGAAGAGATCCTGGCGAGCCCCTATGTTCTGGTCGGAACCATCGAGCAACTGGTCGAGGATCTCCTCGTTCGGCGGGACCGCTGGGGAATCTCCTACTACGCCGTCTTCGAGCCATATCTGGATACCTTTGCCCCGGTCGTCGCCAAGCTCGGGGGGAGATGATGAAGATCGCGATCGGCTCCGACCACGCGGGGTTCCGCTACAAGGAGATCCTCAAGGCGGCCCTCGTCGCGCGCGGGCACGAGGTGCGCGACTTCGGCACCAGCTCGTCAATGCCCGTCGACTATCCCCTCTTCATCCGGCCGGTGGCCGAGGCGGTGGCGCGCGGGGAGCATGAGCGGGGGCATCGTGCTGGGCGGGTCCGGCAACGGCGAGGCCATCGTCGCCAACCGGGTCCGCGGCATCCGGTGCACGGTCGGGTGGAATGTCGAGTCGGTGCGCCTCGGGCGCGCGCACAACGACTCGAACATCCTGTCGCTGGGCGAGCGGTTCGTCGCGGAGGGGGACCTCATGGCCATGCTCGACACCTGGCTCACCACGCCCTTCGACGGCGGCCGTCACCAGAGACGAATCGAGATGATCGACGCGGCGGATGGCGCCTGACCGGCGGAGCGCACTTCGCATATGATGGAGCATCCTGATCGACGTGGAGGGCAGATGCAGATCACGGGCGCCATTCCCCAGCTTCGGACCACCGACCTGGCCGCCTCGATCCGGTTCTACACCACCAAGCTCGGCTTGACGCTCGAGTTCCAGTACGAGGACTTCTACGCGGGCATCCGGGCGGGGAACCAGGTCTTTCACCTCAAGCTCTCGGACGAGAAGGACCCGTCGATCGCGTTCGTGGACCGGGAGGAGCACTTCCACCTCTATTTCGAGACCGATGACGCCAGCGCGGTGGCGGCCGGATTGAAGAAGAACGGGGTGACCCTGATCAAGGAGCTGCACGAAACGCCCTGGGCGACGCGGGAGCTCGCGGTCAAGGACGATCAGGGGCACACGCTGTACTTCGGGGAGCGGCGCTAGATTTCCGCCCGAGCGGTGTCGCGGAGCCGACGGCGATGACGAGGCGGCGGATGTCCTCGGCGCTGACCTTTTTCTGGAAGGTCGTCATCCCCCTCATCTGGCTCCCCGGGATCGCGGCCTGCGCGGCGTCCGCATTCTTCGTCACGCCGGGGAAGCTCCCCGACCCCGAGCTCGAATCGCTCCAGCTCGCCTTCCTGGCCGTCTCGCTCGTGGGAGCGCCGATCTATCTCTGGTTTGCCGCCGGGCTCAAGCGGGTGCGGAGACGCGACACCGATCTCCTCGTCTCCAATTACTGGCGGGAGCTGCAGATCCCGGTGGCGGAGATCAAGCAGGTCTACCAGAGCTGGGCCGTCATGCCCTGGCGCGTGGTGATCGAGCTCCGCTCCCCGACGGAGCTGGGCGAGACGATCGTCTTCGTGCCGCGATTCCGCGACGGGCTCCGGCATGCGGCGCGCGGCGGCCGGCATCCCGTGGTCGAGGAGATCCGGGCGATGTGCGATGCGGCGCGCTAGCCGGGACGGCGATTGCCCCTCTTTTCTCGGTCATGGGCGAAATCATAGCGGAGCGCGCCGTGATACGCTCGCCGACATGACAGCGCACCTGGACCTGGACCTCCGCGCTCACCGGTGTCGTCCCCCCGCTCATCTCTCCGCTCGGCGACGCCGGCGACGCCGATGCCGGCGCCATGGCCGCGCTGGTGGAGCACGTGGTCGGGGGCGGCTGCACCGGCCTCTTCGTGCTCGGCGGCTGCGGCGAGGGGGCCTGGCTCACCACCGCCCAGCGCGATGCCGTGGTGCGGGCGACGGTGAAGGCGGCCGCGGGCCGCGTGCCCGTGCTCGCGGCGGTGATGCTGCCCGCCACCGGGCCGGCGACGGAGGCGGCGCGCCGCGCGCGCGGCGAGGGCGCCGACGCGGTGGTGGTGGGCTCGCCCTACTATTTCGCGGTGGACGGCGGCGGCCACCGGCGCCACGTGGAGGCGGTGCTGGAGGCGGCGGGGCTACCCGGCCTTCTCTACAATATCCCGCAGTGCACGCATGCGATCCTCGGCGCCGACACGGTGGCCGCGCTCGCGCGGGATACGCGCGTCCTGGGCATGAAGGACTCGGCGGGAGACTTCGCCACCTTCCAGCGCTACCTCGCCGTGAAGCGCGAGCGGCCCGACTTCCGCGTGCTCCAGGGTCAGGAGTCCCTGCTGGCCTCGAGCGTGCTGCATGGCGGCGACGGCGCGGTGCCCGGAGTGGCGAACATCGCCCCGCGGCTCTGCGTGGACCTCGTGCGCGCGGCCCACGCCGAAGGACGCGGTGCGGGCGACCTCGCTCCAGGCGCAGGTGACGGAGCTGACGCGGGTGTACGAGCAAGGTCACTGGCTGCCCGCGCTCAAGGGCGCGTGCGCCCAGCTCGGGCTGGGCAATGGCCGCCCGGCGCCCCCGCTCGAGCCCGCGGGGGACGCCGCGCGCGCGGCCATCGCCGCCTTGCTCGCCCGCGCTCGGCTAGCCCGACTCGACTAGACGGCGAGATCGGCCGACTGCAGCCGCTTCACTCCCGCGCCCTGCATTTCGGTCCACGCCTTGGCCAGCGAGCCGGCCACGTCGATGCCGCGGCAGGCGTCTTCGATCACGGTCGCCTCGAAGCCGGCCTTGCGGGCGTCCAGCGCCGACCACGCCACGCAGAAGTCGGTGGCGAGCCCCACGAAATAGCAGCGGGAGAGACTCCGCTCCCGGAGATAGCCGGCCAGGCCGGTAGGCGTCCTGCCGTCCGCCTCCATGAAGGCGGAGTACGAGTCCACGTCCTTCCGGTAGCCCTTGCGGATCACCAGCTCGGCGTGGGGGATCTTGAGCGCCGGGTGCAGGTTGGCGCCGTCGGTGCCCTGCACGCAGTGATCGGGCCAGAGCACCTGGGGGCCGTACTGCAAGGCGACCATCTCGAACGGCTTCTTTCCCGGATGGCTCGACGCGAAGGACACGTGCCCCGGCGTATGCCAGTCCTGGGTGAGCACCACGTGCTCGAAGCCGCCCGCGAGCTTGTTGATGAGCGGGACGATGGCGTCGCCGTCCTTCACCGCCAGGGACCCGCCCGGCGTGAAGCAGTTCTGCACGTCGATGACGAGCAGCACGTCCTGCGCGCCCGGCTTGATCTTGGCGCCCTGCGCGGCGGCCCGGCCGGCCGGGCCCGTCATCGCGGCCGCCGCGAGCCCGGCGGCGGCCAGTCCCAGGAATGCCCGACGATCGTGACGCATGTTTGTCCTCCTCCGGCGATCTGGTATTGCGGCCGCCCGCCCGCGTGCCGCGAGTATAGCGCCCCTAGCCGAGCTTGAGGAGGCGCGGAAGAACGAGCGTGACCCACGGCACGAGGATCACGATGAGGAGGCCGGCGCACATCATGTAGACGTACGGCATCATGTCGCGCGTGGCCCGGTCCACCGGGACCCGCGCGATGCCGCAGGCGATGAAGAAGCCGACGCCGATGGGCGGCAGGAAGAGGCCGATCCCGGTCGCGGCCACCACCACGGTGGAGTAGTGGATGACGTCGATGCCGAGTCGCTGCACCACCGGCATGAAGGTGGGCAGGAGGATGACGACGGCGGGCAAGCCTTCCAGCACCGCGCCCAGCAGGATGAAGAGCAGGGCGGTGAGGACGAGGAAGACGATATTGCCGCCCGGGACCGCGAGCATCAGCTTGAGGAGGGCCTGGGGGACCTGCTCCACCGCGAGGATCCACGCCACCACCGCCGCGGTGCCGAGGAGGAAGCACACCGTCGCGGTGACCACCGCGCTGGTGATGATGATGCCGGGCAAGTCCTTCCACTTGATCTCGCGGTACACGAAGACGCCCACGATGAAGGCATAGACCACCGCGAGCACCGCCGCCTCGGTGGGGGTGACCACCCCACCCAGGATGCCGCCGAAGATGATGGCGGGGAGCCCGAGGGGAATCACCGCGTCCACGAAGGCCTTCCAGATGGCGCGGAGCCCGGCCACCTCGCGCGCCTCGATGCCGCTGCGCCGCGCGTCGAACCAGATATAGACCATGATGGCCAGCGCCAGCACCACCGCGGGCAGGAAGCCGGCGGCGAACAGCGCCGCCACCGAGACGTTCGCCACCGAGCCGATCACGATCATGAGGATGCACGGCGGCACCAGGATGCCCATGGCGGAGGCGGCGGACACCACCGCCACCGCCTGCTCCGGGCGATAACCCGCGCGCAGCATGGGCGGGATCATGGTGGAGCCGATGGCGGAGACGTCAGCGACTGTCGAGCCAGAAATACCCGAAAAGATGTACTCGGCCACCACCACCGCCATGGAGAGCCCGCCGCGGATCCAGCCCACCAGCACCTGCGCCAGCCGCACCAGCCGCACCGCGATGCCCCCCGTCTCCATGAGGGCGCCGGCGAGGATGAACAGGGGAATGGCGAGGAGCACGAAGGAGTCTATCCCCTCGAAGGTCTGCTTGACGATCACGGTATAGGGATAGGCTCCCGACCACCAGAGCCCGGCGAAGCCGGACAGCCCGATGACGAAGGCCACCGGCACGCCCAGGAGCAGGAGCGTGACGAAGGCGAGGAAGACGAGGACGATCATCTCAGTGACCACCGGCCGCGACGGGCGGCCGGCCTCGGAAGGCCCGCCAGAGGTGCGGAAGGCTGTAGAGGATGATCAGCGCGCCGCCCGCGGGCACGGAGGCGTAGACGTACTGCTTGGACAGCCCCATCACCGGGGTCTGCTGGAACCGGCCGAGCTCCACCAGCTTCCAGCCCTGCTCGATGAGGATCCAGCCGAAGCCCATCACCACCAGGATGCCGAAGGTGGTGGCCTGGCGCCGGAGCCCGACGGGGAAACGGTCGATCACGAGGTGGAGGCGGAAGTGGACGCCGCGCTTCACGCCCACCGCCGCGCCCAGGAACACGATCCACACGAAGAGGAGCCGCGCGATCTCGTCGTACCAGGTGAAGGTGCGAGCCATCACGTAGCGCGAGAAGACGCCGAGGAACACGTCCACGCAGAGGAGCACCATCATGACGAGGAGGATGCCCTCGACGATGTTGCCGAGCGCGCGGCGGATCACCGAGCGGCTACGCCGCTACTTGCCGGCGGCGGTGATCGCGGCCTGAAGCCGGGTCATGAACTCCTTGCCCACCTTGGACTCGACGCTGTCGTAGACGGGCTTCATCAGCGCCTGGAACTGCTTGATGTCCTTCACCTCGTTGATCTGCGTGCCCGCCTTCCGCATGATGTCGAAGTCCGACTTCTCGCGCTCGACCTCGATCTTCCGGTTGGCATCGCAGGCCACCCGCATGGACTCGTCCAGGGCCTTCTGGAGATCGGCGGGCAGGGCCTGGTACTTCTTGAGGTTGCCGAACCACCCGATGGGCGGGATAGGAGTGGCGCGTGAGCGAGTAGAACTTGGTCACCTCCTGGAACTTGTCCGCGGTGACGGTGAAGGAGGGCAGCTCCATCCCGTCGATGGTGCCCTGCTTCATGGCGAGGTAGACCTCGACGTAAGGCATGGGGACAGGATTGGCGCCCAGCGCCTTCATGAGCGCGATGTAGGTGGGCGACTCCTGGACGCGGATGGTCTGGCCCTTCATGTCTTCGGGCGTGAAGATGGCGCGCTTGTTGGACATCATGTTGCGGAAGCCCCAGCCGCCGCCGAAGCAGAACGCGCGCAGCCCCTTGGCCTCCATCTTCTTGAGGAGCTCCTGGCCGAGCGGGCCATCCATGACCTTCCAGACCTGCTCGCGGCTCGACCAGAGGAACGGCAGGTCGAGCGCCTGATAGAGGGGCTCGAACATGCCGCCGATGGGCGCGGAGCCGATCGGGACGATGTCGATGGTGCCGAGCTGGGCGCCTTCCAGATGCGCGGCCTCGCCCTTGGCGATCGAGTTGCCGAGGTGGAGCTCGATCTTCATCCGGCCCTTGGACTTTTCCTGGAGCGTCTTGTCGAGGATGGCGGCCGCGAGGTTGATCGGGCTGTCGGGGCCGGTGGCGGTGCCCATCTTCCAGACGGTAGCGGCGGTGGGGGGCGCCTGGGCGGCGGCGGGCGCGGGCGCCGTGAGCAGCGCCACGCCGAGACACAGCACGAGGGCGAGCAGTCGCGTCATCGCGGGTTCTCCTTCGGCGGAACGAGTTCGGATAGAGGAAGCGCGGGCCATGGAGGTAGGCCACCCTGGTAACACGAGGGCCCGGGGCGGTCAAGGCGCAGGGGGTCCCGCGACCCCGAGTGCGATACCCTCAGGCGCGGGAGGGCCCGACATGGCTCGGATCGCGATGTGGCTGGCGGCGGCGCTGGTGGCGGTGGGATGCATGCACCCGAAGTCCGAGGTCCCCTATGTGTGGACGCCGGACGACGTCGCCCTCGAGATGCTCCGCCTGGCCGAGGTGGGGCCGGCGGACCATGTCTGGGACCTGGGCTCGGGCGACGGCCGCATCGTGCTCCTGGCCGCCCGCCAGTACGGCGCGCGCGGCATGGGCATCGAGATCGAGCCCCGGCTGGTGACGGAGAGCCGCGCCACCGCCCGGAAGCTCAAGGTGGATGACCGCGTGGAGTTCCTCCAGAAGAGCTTCTTCGACGTGGACGTGAGCCCGGCCACCGTGGTGACGCTCTATCTCGGGCAGGAGCTCAATCTGCGCTTGCGCCCGAAGCTCCAGAGCGAGCTGCGCAAGGGCTCGCGCATCGTCTCCAACGAGTTCGACATGGGCGACTGGGTGCCCGACAAGACGCTGATCGTCCGCAGTCGCGAGCGCAACTACCGGCTGATGCTGTGGACGGTGCGCTGACGGAGCGCCTCGCGTGCGCGCTCCTCGCCCTGCTCGCCGTCCTGGGCCTGGCCGTCCCGGCGCCGGCCCAGCCGCCGGCGTCGCTGAAGATCCTCTCCCCGCCGATCCCGGCGGGAGCTGGGATCAGATGGCTCGCGCGATGGAGCAAGCGCTCCGGAGGGAGAAGCGCGTGGCGGGGCCCATCCGGCTCGACCAACCGCGGCGGCGGCGACGGCACCGCGGGACTCGCCAGGTTCGCCCGGGCCAAGGGGGAGGCCGGCTCCCGCATGGTCATGGGCCAGACGATGATCGCCGCCATCGTCACCGGCGGGTCGCTCCGTACGCTGGCCTCGGTGACGCCCATCGCGCGGCTCGCCTCCGAGCCGCGCGGTGATCGTGGTGCCGGCGAGCTCGCCGTTCCGGACGCTCAAGGACTTGCCCGAGAGGCTGAAGAAGGATGCCGACACGGTGTCCATCACGCGGCGGCTCGCGCGGCGGCTCCGACCACATCCTCGCCGCGCTCATCGCCGGTCGCAGGGCGTGCCCGCCAGCAGGGTCAACTACGTCGCCTACGCCGGCGGCGGCGACGCGGTAGCGGCGCTCGCTGGAGGCGCGGGTGGCGGCCGGTATCGGCGGCTGGGGCGAGCTCCAGGCGCATGTCGGGTCCGGCAAGCTGCGCGCGCTCGCCATTTCGTCGCCGCGGCGGGTGCCCGGGATCAACGCGCCCACCCTCAAGGAGCAGGGGGTCGCCATCGAGTTCGGCAACTGGCGCGGAGTGGTCGCGCCCGAGGGCGTTTCCGTCGCCGACCGCAAAGCCCTCCTCGACACGATGGAGCGACTGGCCAAGTCGGCGACGTGGAAGCAGACCCTCAGAAAGCAGAGCTGGGAAGACGCGTATCTTGCGGGCGCCGCCTTCGGTGAGGCCATTGAGGCCGAGACCGCGCGGATCGCCACCGTGCTGCGCGGCCTCGGCGTGGCCCCCTGATCCCTCCTCGCACCCTATGTGTTGCGACTACTCCGCCGGCCCGCCTGAGCGGACTCCGTCGGGGACGACCGCGGATCGCCCACCGCGAGGACCTTGTCGCTCTGCTCTTTCCTGAAGCGGTTGAGGGCGTCGCGCAACCGCCGGTCGTGCGCGGCGAGGATGGCCACCGCGAAGAGCGCGGCATTGGTGGCGCCGGCGCGGCCGATGGCGAAGGTGGCCACCGGGATGCCGGCGGGCATCTGCACGGTGGACAGGAGCGAGTCCATGCCCTTGAGCGCGGCCGACTCCATCGGCACGCCCAGCACGGGGAGCGTGGTCTTGGCCGCGGTGACGCCGGCCAGATGCGCGGCGCCGCCGGCGGCGGCGATGATGACCGCGAGGCCGCGCGCCTCCGCGGTGGAGGCCCACTCGAGCAGCGCGTCGGGCGTGCGGTGCGCGGAGAGGACCCGGACCTCGAAGGGCACCGCGAAGGAGTCGAGTGTCTCCGCCGCGTGGGCCATGGTCTCCCAGTCCGAGCGCGAGCCCATCACGACGCCCCACCGAGTGGGGTTTCATGGAGGTTGAGGAGGATTGTAGCAGGGCCGACGCGGAGTTGGCTGTGATATACTCCCGTCGATTTTTCAATTCCTGCGGAGGTTTGCGTGAGCGCGTATCTGCCCGTCGTCATCTATCTGGCGCTCATCATCGCCTTCGGCGTGGTGTCGCTGGGGATGGCCATGATCCTTCGCCCCGCCCGGCCTTACGCGAGCAAGCTCGAGAACTACGAGTGCGGCGCGGAGACCATCGGCCAGGCGTGGGTGCAGTTCCCGGTGGGCTTCTATCTGGTGGCGCTGATCTTCATCGTCTTCGACGCGCTCGCCGTCTTCCTCTTTCCGTGGGCGCTGTCCCTCCGCGGACTCGGGCTGCCCGCCGTCGGCGCCATGGCGATCTTTCTCGGCTTCCTCTCGCTCGGCTGGCTCTACGCGCTCAGGGAGGGCATCCTGGAGTGGAAGTGAAGGGACCTGTCCCGCAGATTCCCCCCGCGGTGTGGACCGAGTTCAAGGATCTGCAGGAGTGGGAGAAGCATCGGCAGCAGCGCCCCGAGGGTGACAAGCACTCGGCGCTCTTCGAGGCGGTGACCGACGGCATCTACAATTTCCCCGGCGGCTTCGTGGTGACCTCGCTGGCCGACGGGTTCCTCAACTGGGCCCGCAAGTCCTCCGTGTGGCCGGTGACCTTCGGGCTGGCCTGCTGCGCCATCGAGATGATGGCCACCTTCGCCTCGCGCTTCGACGTGGAGCGCCTGGGCATGGTGCCGTGGGCCTCGCCGCGCCACTCCGACCTCATGATCGTGTCGGGCACGGTGACCATCAAGATGGCGCCCATGCTCAAGCGCATCTACGATCAGATGCCCGATCCCAAGTGGGTGGTGTCCATGGGCTCGTGCGCCAACTCGGGGGGCCCCTTTCGCCACGGGTATCACGTGGTGAAGGGCGTGGATCGCGTGGTGCCGGTGGACGTGTACGTGCCGGGCTGCCCGCCGCCGCCGGAGTCGCTCCTCAACGGCCTCTTGATCCTCCAGGACCAGATCTCGCACTTCCGCCAGTCGGGGAAGCGCCCCGCGCCGTCGGCGAAGATCGACTGAGCCGTGACGCCCGACCAGGCTCGCGCGGTGATCCAGGAGAAGCTCGGCGTGGCGGCGACGGGCGACGGCCCCGCGCTCGCGGTGACGGTGCCTGCCGCGCAGTGGCTCGCCGCCGCCCGCCTCGCCCGCGAGACCCTGGGCTGCGTCTACTTCAACTTCTGCACCGCGGTGGACTGGAAGGACGAGGGGCTCGAGGTGCTGGCGCGGGTGGAGAACCTCGACGCGCCCTTCGCGCTCACCCTCCGGACCCGGCTCGGCGCCGGCGTCACCGCGTGCCCGTCCCTGACCGCCCTCTGGCGCGGGGCGGACTGGATGGAGCGCGAGTGCTACGACATGTTCGGCATCCGCTTCGAGGGCCATCCGGATCTGCGGCGCATCCTCCTGCCCCAGGACTGGGAAGGGCATCCGTTGCTGAAGTCCTACGCGGTCGACACGCCGCATCCACCGTATCGGTGAGGGAGGCGAGGCCATGATCCACGAGCTCCGGACCTATACGCTGCAACCGGGCGCCCAGGCGAAGTATCTCCAGCTCTCCGGCGAGGTCGGCCGCAAGATCCGCGGCGACAAGTTCGGGAAGCAGGAGGGCTTCTGGTTCACGGAGTTCGGCACGCTGAATCAGCTCGTGCACCTCTGGAGCTTCGCCGACCTCAACGAGCGGGAGCGGCTGCGGGGCCTCCTCGCCAAGGACGAGGCGTGGAACAAGGAGTACATCCCGCAGATCCGGCCCCTGCTGCTGGCGCAGGAGAACAAGATCATGTCGCCGGTGCTGCCGCTCAATCCCACGCCCGATCCCGGCTGGGTCTACGAGCTGCGCTGGTACCGCACCCACGTGGGCCGGGGGAAAGAGTGGCTCGACCACTTCAAGGCGGTGATGCCCACGCGGGAGAAGCACATGCATCGCGTCGGCCTCTGGCAAACCGAGATCGCCCAGCTCAACGAGGTCGTGCACATGTGGGCCTTCCGCGACCTCAAGGAGCGCGCGGAGGCGCGCGGGCGCCTGGCCAAGGAGCCGGCCTGGCAGGACTTCCTCGGCAAGTCCATCTCCTGCCTCGCCCACATGCAGGCCATCGTGCTGCATGCCCGCTCCGTTCTCGGCCATGCGCTAAGCCCGGCCCGCGACCCGACCATGACCGACCCCGAAGCGCGCAAAGTCATCGAGATGGGCTACGGCGGCAGCGAGCGGCTCACCATGAACATGGGGCCGCAGCATCCGTCCGCCCACGGCGTCTTCCGCGCCATCCTCACCCTGGAAGGCGAGACGGTGGCGGCGGTGGACGCGGTGATCGGCTATCTCCACCGCTGCCACGAGAAGCTCGCCGAGACCCTGACCTACACCCAGTACCCCTCCATCGCGTCCAAGACCGACTACGTGGCGGCGATGACCAGCGAGCTGGCCTACGTGCGCGCGGCGGAGATCATCGGCAAGTTCGAGGTGCCCAAGCGCGCCCAGTATCTCCGCGTGCTGGTGGCGGAGCTCCAGCGCGTGGCCTCGCACTGCCTCTGGCTGGGCACCTGGTGCCTGGACATGGGCGGCGCGCTCGGCGGCGGCGCCACCGTGTTCCTCTACTGCATCCGCGAGCGCGAGGCGGTGCTCGACCTCTTCGAGTCGCTGGTGGGCGCGCGCCTCCTCTACGGCTTCCACCAGGTGGGCGGCACCCGCTACGATTTACCAAGCGGTTGGGCAGACGCGTGCCGTCGGACGGTGGCCCACATCGAGAAGCGTGTCGACGAGTACGAGGACATGCTCGAGGGCAATCCCTTCTTCCTCGCGCGCACCCAGGGGGTGGGGGTGATCTCGCGCACGCTCGCGCAGGAGGTCGGCATCTCCGGTCCGCTCATCCGCGGCTCCGGGGTCAACTACGACATCCGGCGCATGGAGCCGTACTCCTCCTACGAGGACTTCGACTTCAAGGTGCCGGTGGAGACGGCGGGCGACTGCTACGCGCGCTACCGGGTGCGGATGCAGGAGTTCCGCGAGTCGCTGAAGATCGCCCGTCAGGTGCTGGACGGCCTGCCGGAAGGGCCCATCTCCTCGCGGCCGGGCGTCAAGTCGGTGGGGCAGGTGCGCGTGCCCAAGGGCGAGGGCTACGCCCGGGTGGAGGGCGCGCGGGGCGAGGTCGGCTGCTATCTCGTCACCGACGGCAGCGCCAAGCCCTATCGCATGAAGTGGCGCGGCGCCTCGTTCTCCAACCTCTCCGTGCTCCCCCACATCATTCCCGGCCACAAGGTCGCCGACGTGGTGGCGATCATGGGCTCGGTGGATCCCGTGTTCGGAGAAGTTGACCGGTGACGCCGGAGGCGTCACCGGTGGGGGGCGAGCGGGGGCCATTTCGAGGCCCCCGCTGATGGTGATCAGAGGCGGGTCGCCATGCCTGACGCTCTGTACGCCGGCCATCGTGGCCTTCACCGTGCTCAACGCGGTGATCGGCATGGTCACCTACGTGACGCTGCTCGAGCGCAAGTTCGCGGCGCGGATGCAGTCGCGCATCGGCCCCCATCGCGTGGGCCCGCACGGGCTGCTCCAGCCCATCGCCGACGCGCTCAAGCTGATGATGAAGGAGGACGTGGTCCCGACGCTGGCCGACCGCGGCGTCTACAACCTCGCTCCCATCGTCTTCCTCGATCCCCTGCATGCTGATCTTCGCCACCATTCCCTTCGCGCCCGGTCTGGGCGTGGCCGACCTCAATATCGGCATCCTCTTCTTCCTGGCGGTGTCGGCGATGGAGATCGTGGGCCTCTTCATGGCGGGCTGGGGCTCGAACAACAAGTACGCGCTGCTCTCCGCCATGCGGGCGGTGAACCAGATCATCTCCTACGACCTGCCCTTCATCTTCGTGGCCCTGATCCCGGTGCTCCTCACCGGCTCGCTCCGCCTGGGGGATATCGCGGCGGCACAGTCCGGCCTCCTCGGGGCCTTCATCTTCTACCCGATCATCGGCCAGCTCGCCTTCATCGCCTATATCGTCACCACGCTGGCGGCCGAGAACCGCGTGCCCTTCGACATCCTGGAGGCGGAGTCGGAGCTGGTGGCGGGCTTCCGCGTCGAGTACTCGGGCATGAAGTTCGCGCTCATCCAGCTCGGCGAGTACGCGCACATGATCGCCACCTCCTTCCTGGGCGCGCTGCTCTTCCTGGGGGCCTGGTCCGGCCCGGGGCCGGCGTGGCTGGGCCCCCTCTGGTTCCTCGTCAAGGCGATGGGCATCTTCCTGCTCGTCACCTGGGTGCGCTGGAGCTTCGTCCGCATCCGCGTGGACCAGATCCTCCAGATCTCGTGGAAGATCATGATGCCGGCCACGCTGCTGCTGCTGATGGCGACGGCGCGTGTGGGTGGCCTGGAGGAGCGGCGGTGGCGCCTGAGGCCGCTCGGCGCGGATTCCTGGGCGAGGTGGGGAATCTCTGCCGCGCGGTGTTCCGCGCCATGGGGTCCACCTTCATCAACTTCTTCCGGAAGCCGGTGACGGTGCACTACCCCACCGTCACCCGGGACTATCCGGACCGGTTCCGCGGCGTGCTCGCGCTCACCTATGATCCCCAGACCGCCGAGGAGAACTGCATCGGCTGCCGGCTCTGCGAGTACATCTGCCCGCCCCAGGTGATCAAGGTGGAGATGCTCAAGGCGGAGAAGCGCAACTTCGCCAAGACCTTCACGCTGGAGCTCTACGCCTGCGAATTCTGCGAGCTGTGCGTGCAGGTCTGTCCCACCGACGCCATCATCATGATGAAGTCGTTCGACGTGGCCACCGCGGACCGGCGCGAGCTCCTCTTCGACAAGGACCGCCTCCATGCCGTTGGGCTACAGTTCCCAGCTTCCTGGGCCACCGGCAACCTCCTGCGCGACATGCAGGCACCGCCCAAGCCGGCCAAGACCGCCGAGGCGGCTCCCGGCAAGGCGGCGGGGACCGCGGAGTGAGCCTGGAGACGATCGCCTTCGGGGGCCTGGCGGTGGTGCTGGTGGCCTCGGCGCTGGCCGTCGTCCTCACGAAGAATCTCTTCCATTCGGTGCTCTGGCTCGCGCTGACGCTGACCGGGACGGCGGGGATCTTCCTCACCCTCGACGCGGAGTTTCTCGCCGCCGTCCAGCTCCTGCTCTATGCGGGCGGGGTGGTGACCATCGCCGTCTTCGCCATCGTGGTGACGGAGCGGCTGGTGGGCGACCGCATCACCCAGACCAGCCGCCAGATCTTCAGCGGGCTCATCATCGCGGGGGCGGTGCTGGTGGGGCTCCTCACCTTCATCGGGCGGGCGCCGCTGTCGCGCCCGCGCCCGCCCCTCGGCGGCGACTTGACCCGCGCCATCGGGGACGCGGTACTGACGCGCTTCGTGCTCTCCTTCGAGCTGCTGGGCGTGCTCTTCTTCGCCGCGCTCCTCGGCGCGCTGTACTTCGCGCGCCCGGACGACTAGCCGCGATGCCCGCCTCGGTCTCCCTCCAGGGCTATCTCGTCCTCGCCGCGGTGCTCTTCGCGGTCGGGCTCTTCGGCGTGGTCACGCGCCGGAACACCATCGGCATCCTCCTCGGCATCGAGCTCATGCTCAATGCCGTCAACATCAACCTGGTCGCCTTCGCGCGCTTCAACGGCGACGCGGTGGGCATGGTGTTCACGGTGTTCACGATCTGCATCACGGTGGCGGAGGTGGCGCTGGGCCTGGCCCTGGTCATTCTCATCTTCCGGGTCCGGCGCACCGCCATCGCCGACCATCTCGACCTCCTCCGGGGATGACGCCCGCGCCATGACCGATCCCGGCTCTCTGGTCACCCTCGCGCTGCTCCTGCCCGCGGCGACCTTTCTCCTGCTGGCCATCGCCTATCCGCTCCGGCGCGCCGGGCGGGCGGCGGGGATCGTGTCCGTCGTGGGCGCCGCCGGCGCCCTGGCCGCCGCGCTCCGGGCCTGGCAGCTCCAGAGCGCGGAGGGGTTCACGCGCATCGTCACCGAGTGGATCCCGCAGGAGTCGGGGTCGCTGGCCACGGTGGGCGTGCTCGCCGACGCGGACTCCACCGTGATGCTGGTGCTGGTGGCGCTGGTGTCCTTCCTCGTCCAGCTCTACTCGCTGGGCTATCTCGACACCGAGCCGCCCGCGTCGCTCGGCCGCTACTACGTTTACCAGTCGCTCTTCGCTTTCTCCATGATGGGCCTCGTGCTGGCGCCCGGCTTCCTCCAGCTCTTCATCTGCTGGGAGCTGGTGGGCCTCTGTTCCTATCTCCTCATCGGCTACTGGTACGAGCGCCCGGAGGCGGCGCGCGCGGCGGTGAAGGCGTTCTGGACCACCAAGGCCGGCGACGTGGGGCTGCTCATCGGCATCGTGCTCCTGTGGTTCCGCACCGGCACCTTCGACTTCCTGGAGCTCTTCGATCTCGCACGCGCGGGCCAGATTCCCATCGCGGGACTGGGCCTCGTGACTTTCTGCATCTATCTCGGCGCCATGGGCAAGTCGGCCCAGTTCCCGCTGCACGTGTGGCTGCCCGACGCCATGGAGGGCCCGACGCCCGTCTCCGCCCTCATCCATGCCGCCACCATGGTCACCGCCGGGGTCTACCTCCTCAAGCGCACCAACTGGCTCTTCGCGCTGACCCCCGACGTGCTGGTCCTGGTGGGCTGGATCGGCGCCTTCACCGCGCTCCTCGCCGCGGTGCTGGCCTGCGTGCAGTCGGACATCAAGCGCGTGCTCGCCTACTCCACCGTGTCCCAGCTCGGCTACATGATGGCGGCGATGGGGGCGGGGTTCGCCGCCGCGGGCTTCCTGCACCTCCTCACCCACGGCATCTTCAAGGCGCTCCTCTTCCTGGGCGCGGGCGCGGTGATCCACGCGGTGGGCAGCAACGACATCTACCGCATGGGCGGCCTGCGCCGGCACCTGCCGCAGACCACGGTCGTCTTCCTGGTGGGCACACTGTCGCTGGCCGGCATCCCGCTCTTCGGCGGCTTCTTTTCCAAGGAGGAGATCCTGGGCGCGGTGTGGAGCGGTGGCCTCGCGGTGCCGTTCTGGATGCTGGTGACCGCGGCCTTCCTCACCGCGTTCTACATGTTCCGGGTGGTGTTCATCGCCTTCTTCGGCGCGCCCGCGGCGCCGGCGCCGCTCGCGCCGGGGGCGCATGGTGGCCACGACGCCCACGGCACGAGCGGCCCTCTCCACGATGCCCCCGCGGTGATGACCTTGCCTCTCTGGCTGCTCGCCGTGCTCTCGGTGGGCATCGGCGTGTATTTCACCGCGCATCACGGCGAGCCCGAGTTCACCGCGCCCGCCTGGCTGACTCCGCTGGCGGTGGCGGTGGCGGTGGGCGGCATCGCGCTGGCCTGGCTGACCTACTCGCGCCGCGTGATCAGCGCGGATCTCCTCGCCACGATCTTCGCCCCCATCCGCCGCGCCGCCCTCGCGGGCTTCTGGATCGACGACCTCTTCGAAGGGCTCTACCGCGGCGTGCTCCTCGGCCCCTCGCGGCTGGTGGGCTGGGTGGACCGCTACCTGGTGGACGGGATCGTGAACGTCTGCTCCGCGTGGACCCTCACCTGGGGCGACCGCCTCCGGCGCATGCAGACCGGCCTCCCGCAG
This sequence comes from uncultured Candidatus Rokubacteria bacterium, assembly GCA_963733725.1. Lineage (GTDB taxonomy): Bacteria > Methylomirabilota > Methylomirabilia > Rokubacteriales > CSP1-6 > DASRWT01. Next base: position 369,120 of record CAVTFC010000014.1, read on the forward strand.
GACTACGTGTACGGCCTCGCGGTGGGGCTGCTCCTCCTCCTCATCTGGGTGCAGTGGCCACGATGAGCGCGATTCCCCTTCTGTCCCTCATCACGTGGATGCCCTTCCTGGGGGCCGTCCTCATCATGTTCGGGGCGCGGCACAACCCGTTCCTGGTGCGGCTGATCGCGGTGGCCACCACCGGGATCTCGCTCTTGCTCTCGCTGCGCATCTTCTGGCTCTACGACCGCGAGGCGGCGGGCTATCAGTTCTACGAGGAAGTGTCGCTGGTCCCGCCGCTGGGCATCTCGTACCAGGTAGGCGTGGACGGCATGAGCCTCCTCATGGTGCTGCTCACCTCCATCATCATCTTCGCGGGGGTGTGGGCCTCGTGGACGGTGAAGGAGCGGAGCCAGGAGTTCTACGCCCTCCTCCTCCTGCTCGTGACCGGCGTCTACGGGGTCTTCGTCTCCCTCGACCTTTTCGTGCTCTTTCTCTTCTACGAGATCGCGGTGCTGCCGATGTACCTCCTCATCGGCATCTGGGGCTCCTCCGGCGAGGTGCGGCCGCAGGGCGTCTTCGGCTGGGCCTTCCGGCGCACCGGCGTGGGCACCAAGGAATACGCGGCGATGAAGTTGACCCTGTACCTCCTCTTCGGGTCCGCCTTCATCCTTGTCGGCATCCTCGCGCTCTACGTGGCCGCGGGCTCGTCGTCCTTCTCCCTGCTCGAGCTGGAGCAGGTGAAGTTCGCGCCGGGGATCCAGTGCTGGGTGTTCCTCGCCTTCTACGTGGGCTTCGGCATCCTGGCCGGCATCTGGCCCCTGCATACCTGGTCCCCCGACGGTCACGCGTCGGCCCCCACCGCGGTGTCCATGCTCCACGCGGGCGTGCTGATGAAGCTGGGCGCCTACGGCGTGATCCGGCTCGGCATGGGCCTCTTGCCCGAGGGCACGCACCAGTGGATGTGGCTGGTGGGCCTCATCGCCTGCATCAATATCGTCTACGGCGCGCTCTCCGCCATGGCGCAGGTGGACCTCAAGTACGTCATCGCCTACTCGTCGGTCTCCCACATGGGCGTGGTCATGCTGGGCGCCGCCACGCTCACCGAGAGCGGGCTCAACGGCTCCGTGTTCCAGATGTTCGCCCACGGGCTCATGACCGGCCTCTTCTTCGCGCTGGTGGGCCTTGTGTACGAGAAGGCCCACTCGCGCGCCATCTTCACCATGGGCGGCTTCGGCAAGATGATGCCCGGCATCGCCACCGCCTTCACCATCGGCGGTCTCTCCTCCCTGGGCCTGCCCGCCACCGCCGGCTTCGTCGCCGAGTTCCTCACCTTCCTCGGCGCCTGGCAGTCGCGCCATTCGTGGTGGCTGTTTCCCGGCGTGCTCGGCGCCTTCCTGACCTCGATCTACGTCCTGCGCGTGGCCAAGCAGATCTTCTGGGGCCCGCCGTCCACGGATCCGCACTTCCAGCACTTGCCCGACGCGGAAGGCCCGGAGTGGGTGGCCCTCGTCATCCTGGTGGGGACGCTCGTGCTCTTCGGCGTGGCGCCGGGGATCGCGATCGACCCGGTGGACACCGCCACCGTGCCACTGCTCGTGCGCCTGGGCGTGCTGCCATGAGCGCGCTCGGTCTGGAGCTGGGTGTCCTCGCCCTCATGCTGCTCGTCTTCTTCGGCGGGCTCTTCGGCCGTCGCGACGATTCGCGGCGAGTGGGCGTGATCTCGGTGCTGGGACTGGTGGCGTTGCTCGGCTGGGCCCTGCGGATGGAGCCCGGCGCCCGATGGCTGGGGGAGGGCTTCGTCCTGGACGAGCTGGCGCTCTTCGCCAAGCGGCTCTTCCTGGTGGCCACCGCGCTGGGCGTCCTCGGCTCGCTGACCTTGCGGGCGCCGGTCTTCGCGCGGCGGGCCACCGAGTACTACCTGCTCATGCTCTCCTCACTGCTGGGCATGCTGATGCTGGCCTCCGCGCGGGATCTCATCCTGATCTTCGTGGCCTTCGAGCTGATGTCCATTCCGCTCTACGTGCTGGCCGGCTTCCAGAAGGGCGAAGAGGGGGCGGTGGAGGCCGCGCTCAAGTTCTTCCTGGTGGGAACGGTGTCGTCGGCGCTCATCGCCTACGGGCTCTCCTTCGTCTACGGTGTCGCCCGCACCACCGCCTTGCCCGGGGTGGCCTCCGCGCTCTCCGCCGACTCGCCGCTCATGATCCTCGGGCTCGTCCTCACCCTCGCCGGGCTGGGCTTCAAGATCGCCGCCTTCCCCTTCCACATGTGGGTGCCCGACACCTACGAGGCCGCCAATGCGCCCTTCGTGGCCTGGCTCTCGGTGGCGCCCAAGGCGGCCGGCTTCATCGTGATCTTCCGTCTCTACCTCGAGGGCGTGGGGGACCGCGCGGTGCTGTGGGTGCCCGTCGCCAGCGGGCTCGCCGCCATCACCATCGTGGCCGGCAACCTGATGGCCATTCCCCAGCAGAACGTGAAGCGGCTGCTGGCCTACTCCGGCATCGCGCATATCGGCTACATGCTCATCGGCTTCGCCGCCGTCTCGGCCAGCGGCGTGGCCATGATGCTCTTCTACCTGGTCGCCTACCTCTTCGGGAACATGGGCGCCTTCTTGGTCGTGGAGGCGGTGTCGCAGTCCGAGGGCTCCGATCGGATCGACGCGTACAAGGGGCTCGCCCAGCGCTCGCCCGTTCTCGCCCTGGCCATGCTCCTCTTTCTCCTCTCCCTCGGCGGCATCCCGTTCGTGGCCGGCTTCTGGGCGAAACTCTATGTCTTCTGGGCCGCTGCCGACAAGGGACTGTACTGGCTGGTGCTCCTGGGCGCCGTCCTCACCGTGGTCGCACTCTTCTACTACCTCTTGGTGGCGAAGCGGATGTACATCGATGCGCCCGAGCGCCCCGATCCCATCCCGGTGTCGCCGCTGCTGGCCCTGGCCATCCTCATCTGCAGCCTGGGGGTGGTGATCATGGGGATCTATCCCAAGCCCTTCGTTCTCAGCGCGCTGCGCGTCGCCGCCACGCTATTCTAGGGGCATGGCGAAGCTGACGCGTCTCGGCGCATGCGCGCTCGCGTTCTGCCTGGTCGCGACCTCGCCGGCCGCCGCGCAGCTCGAGAGCCGGCGGTTTCCCCTCGCGGATCCCAAGCAGGTGGCGGCGGGGACCTTCTTCGCCGAGCACGCCGCGCTGCTGGCCACGAGTCCCTCGTGGGAGACGGAGGAGATGCACGCGATGGGCGGCCCCGAGCAGCGCGCCGCGCTGGCCGACGTGGCCGGCCGCCTGGACGATGACGTGCTGGCTCGCGAGCTCATCCGCGCCCTGGACGCGGTACGAAGCGCGGAGCTGACGATTCGTGTGCTGCGCGGGCTCTTCCCCGACGAGCCGTCGTTTCTCGCCCAGGTCGATGCCGCCCAGCACATGGTGAACATGCCGGACGGCACCGCGCGGCGGCTGCCCCTGGTGCAGGCCTGGCGGCTGCAGCGCGGTCTGGCGCGCATGTCCGCCCGCTCGCTGGCGATGCGGCCGGCGGCCCCGACGCGGGCCGGAACCTATGCCGGAATGGCCGCGGGGACGGATTGCCCCGTCGAGTCCGGTCCCGTCGAGCTGGTCCAGCAGGGCCGCGCGGTGGAGCTGGTGCGGGAGGGCCACCTGCTCTTCTCCGTCGTGCTGGGTACGGGCGAGCTGGCCGCGCTCGCCACCGAGCAGCGCCACGCCACCGTCACGCGCGGGGCCGAGGGCGCCCAGATCAATGCGCCGGACCGGGCGTCCGAGGTCTACGCGGCCCCGCTGGGCTCGCGGGATCTGGTCATCGCCGGCACCAAGTTCCTGGCCTGCACGGTCACCCTGACCGGCAAGCGCTGAACCGGGTCGCGTCAGGCTGGGCGCTTGCGCGCGTGCCAGATCTCCTCCGAGGGCCAGCGGCGGGCCCAGTCGAGGGAGACGAAGTCGTAGCGTCCGGCAGAGGCATCCGCGGGCGGCCGCAGCTCCACCAGCCGCTCCACGCCGAGACCATGGCGACGGAACAGCGCGATCCACTCGCCATGGGGCAGGTCGAACTCCACCGAGCCGTCGTCCGACCACTCGACGCGGAGGGGCCCGAAGGCGTCGCGCACCAGGCGGTCTCCCGCGCGCTCCCCGTCATCCGCCGTGCACAGCAGGCGCAGGAGCCCAGTCTTGAGCATGACGAGATCGCCCCCCGGCCGCAGGAGCCGCGCCGCCTCGGGCACCCAGCGGGCGGGATCGCACCAGATGCTGGCGCCGTACTCGGAGAGCGCGAGATCGAAGCTCGCGTCGGGGTAGGGCACGGTCTCGGCATTGCCGTGCAGCAACGGGAAGGCGAGGTATGCTCGCGCTGGAGCGCCCGCGCCGTCTCGAGCTGGCGCTCGGAGTTGTCGATGCCCACCGGGCGCGCCCCGCGCCGGGCGAGCCAGGCCGACCAGTAGGCGGTGCCGCATCCGAGCTCGATGACGTCCTTGCCCGCCACGTCGGGCAGGATGGCGAGATCGCGCTCGCGAAGCTGCCAGATGCCCCAGGTGGGCTCGGTGCTCGCCCAGGCGCGGCGTCCCGCGTCGGCATACTCGGCGGCGAGCCGGTCCCAGGCCACGCGGTTGCGGCGGACGTGCTCCGGGAGGCGATCGGAGGTCACGGCGCGAATCCGTCGAGGCCGCGCAGGAAGTCGAGGAGCGCGGCATTGACCTCCGCCGGCCGCTCCTGCTGGGTCCAGTGGCCGCAGCCGGGAAGGATGAGGGACTGCCGCAGCCCGGGCACGGATTCGCGCAGCCGCGGGAGGTCGCTGCGCCGTCGCGCAATGACGGGATCGCGCTCGCCCGCCACGAAGAGCGCGGGCACGGTGATGGGCGCGCCCTGCCAGGCGGCCATCAGCTCCCAGGTGCGGTCGAGATTGCGGTACCAGTTGAGCCCGCCCCGGAAGCCCGTGCGCGTGAACTCCGCGGTGTAGAAGTCGACGTCTTCTTCACGGAGCCAGGGCGGCAGCCGTGGCGGCGCCGGCATATCCCCGAGGAAGGTCGAGCCCTGCGGGCGCGGCACGCGCCAGGCGGCGGCGTCGCCCGCGTCCCCCGAGATGCCGTAGAGCACGCGGGAGATGGTGTCGCGCACGTCGCGCTCCAGCTCGGCTTCCGCCACGCCCGGGGTCTGGAAGTAGAGCATGTACATGAAGTGCGCACCGGCGGCCCGGGCCAGGCCCTCGGTGGGGCGGGTGCCGCCGCGCGGCGAGTAGGGCACGCTCAGGGCGGCGACGGCGGGAAAGCGGTCCGGCCGGAGGAGCGCGGCATTCCACGCCACCGGCGCGCCCCAGTCATGTCCCACGATGACCGCGCGCTCGACCCCGAGGGCGTCGAGGAGACCGACCATGTCGCCCACGTGATGGAGCTGGGTGTACTGCTCCACTGCCTCGGGGCGGTCCGTGCCGCCATAGCCGCGCATGTCCGGGGCCACCGCGTGATAGCCGGCGGCAGCGAGAGCGGGAAGCTGATGGCGCCACGAGTACCAGGACTCCGGGAAGCCGTGACAGAGCACCACGGCGGGGCCCGAGCCCTGCTCGGCGATCCGCATCCGGATGCCGTTGGTCTCCACGAATTCGATGCGAGATCGCGCTCATATGGCCTCCATCCGGCCCGTAGACCGAAGGTGGAACTTAGCATCTAAGTAATTGTTATGCAAACGTAATGTTCTAGTAGTTGCTGTACGACTATGGTCCATCTATACTCTGTACCGACCAGTTGGTACAAATTGCCGAGCAGGATGGAAGGGGAGACGATGGCGGTCGAGATCAGGAGCGCCAAGGCAGCGGCCACCCGCGACCAGATCCTGGACGCGGCGGCGAGCCTCATCCATCTGCGCGGCTATCACGGTACCTCGCTGGACGACGTGCTGCGGGAGAGTGGGGTCGGCAAGGGTAACTTCTACTACTACTTCCGCAGCAAGGAAGATCTTGGGTTCGCCATCATCGATCGCGTGGTGGACCGCTTCCTGGAGCGCACCCTGGAGCCGGCCTTCGTCGATCACACGGCCGACCCGCTCGACCAGGTACGCGCCTTCCTCGATCGGCTCCTCGAGGCCCAGCGCCAGCGCAACTGCGTGGGCGGCTGTCCCATGGGCAATCTGGCCTCGGAGCTGTCGGACGTGCATGAGGGCTTTCGGCAGCGGCTCGCGGACATCTTCGAGCGATGGCGGGTGATGCTGGCGGGGACGCTGGAGCGCGGTCGCGAGTCGGGCCGGCTCCGCGCGGATCTCGACGCGGCCAGCGCGGCGGGTTTCGTGGTGGCGGCGCTCGAGGGCGCCATCCTGATGGCGAAAGTGACCAAGGACATCTCGGTCATGGAGAAGTGCGTGGTCGAGCTCAAGCAGCACCTCACGCTGTACGCGCGGGGCTGACGTGATCGTGACGGCGAGCGCGCCGACGAGTGCGGCGCGCAGGAGACAGAACATGAGTACCCCGATGCAGGACACGGCGGCTTCGCCGCAGGGGGGCAAGGGGGTGCGGCGGCGGGCGCGTGGACCCCGAGGCGGCCCTTGTCGAGAAGCTCCGCCGGGAAGAGCCGGACGCGCCCGAGCAGCTGGTCGCCACCTTCGGCGACCGCGTGTACCGGCTGGCCATCCGCATCACCAGCAACGAGCAGGACGCCGAGGAAGTGACGCAGGACGCGCTCTGGACGGCGGCCCGGAAGATCCACACCTTCAAGGGCGAGTCCGCCTTCGGCTCGTGGCTCTACCGGATCACCGCCAACACCGCCTATCAGAAGCTGCGGGGGCGCCAGAGCAAGAAGAACGAGGTCTCGTGGGAGGCGCTGTTTCCCACCTTCGACGAGCTGGGCAACCACCTCGACCCGGGCAACGACTGGTCGGCCAAGGCCGAGGAGCCCGCGCTCCAGAAGGAGCTGCGGGAGGTGCTGTCGGCGGCCATCGGCGACCTCCCGGAGGACTACCGGACCGCGTTCCTGATGCATGACGTGGAAGGCCTCTCGAACCCGGAGATCGCCGAGAGCCTGGGCATCAGCCTGCCCGCGGTGAAGTCGCGCGTGCACCGCTCGCGGCTCTTCCTCCGGCAGCGGCTCGCGGGCTACCTCAACGCGGCCTGACCCGCCGCGCGCCCGGGGCGAGGGGCCCAACCTTGACTTGGAGCGGGGGCGTGTGGTCTGATGGCAGTTCGCGGCGAATCTTTTCGAGTGAGGTCGTGAAGTCATGGAAGCGGTAATCGCGACGGGCGGCAAGCAGTACCGCGTGGCTCCGGGCCAGGTCATCAAGGTGGAGCGGCTGGCCAAGGCCAAGGGCACTGCGGTGGAGTTCAAGCAGGTGCTCCTCGTCAACCAGGATGGCGAGGTCACGGTGGGGCCGAAGGCGCTCAAGTCGGCGAAGGTCACCGGCGAGGTGGTGGTCGAGAAGCAGGAGCGCAAGGTCCTCGTGGTCAAGTTCAAGCGGCGGAAGAACTATCGTCGGCATCGCGGGCACCGCCAGATCATGACGGCGGTCCGCATCACCAAGATCGAGGTGTAGCGGCAATGGCGCACAAGAAAGGCGTCGGCAGCTCGCGGAACGGTCGCGACTCCAATCCCCAGATGCTGGGGGTGAAGCGCTTCGGGGGCCAGTTCGTCACCGCGGGGAGCATCCTCGTGCGGCAGCGCGGCACCCGGTTCCATCCGGGCGCCAATGTCGGTCTCGGCGTGGACCACACGCTCTTCGCCAAGATGGACGGCTACGTCCGCTTCGCGCGGAAGGGCGACCACAAGTACGTCAGCATCGCCCAGCAGCCCGCCTGATTTCCCCCGGGATGACCGGGGCCCGCCATGTTCGTCGATGAAGTCGGCGTATTCGTCAAGGGAGGCGACGGCGGCGCGGGCTGCATAAGCTTCCGCCGCGAGAAGTTCGTCCCCCGCGGCGGCCCCGACGGCGGCGACGGCGGGGACGGCGGCGACGTGGTGCTGCAGGCGGACCCCGGCATCACCACCCTGCTGGACTTCCACTACCGGCGTCACTACAACGCCGAGCGCGGGCATCACGGCAAGGGCGCCAACCGTCACGGCAAGGGCGGCGGCGACACCGTGCTCCGCGTGCCGCTCGGCACCGCCGTCTACGACCGCGACTCGGGGGAGCTCCTGGGCGATCTCACCACGCCCGGCCAGACCTTCGTCGTGGTCCACGGCGCGCGCGGCGGGCGCGGCAACGCGCGTTTCGTCTCCTCCACCAATCGGGCCCCGCGGCGCGCGGATCTCGGGCGGCCGGGTCAGGAGCGCTGGATCCGCATGGAGCTCAAGCTCCTCGCCGACGTGGGCGTGATCGGGTTTCCCAACGCGGGGAAGTCCACGCTGGTCTCGCGCCTCTCCGCGGCCAAGCCCAAGATCGCGGACTATCCCTTCACCACGCTGGTCCCCTCGCTGGGTATCGTGCGGGTGGACGAGGGCGAGTCGTTCGTGATCGCCGACCTGCCGGGGCTCATCGAAGGCGCGGCGGAGGGCAAGGGCCTGGGGCTCCGCTTCCTGCGCCATACCGAGCGCACCCGCCTGCTCGTGCACCTGGTGGATCTCGATCCCAGCGGGGAGCGCGATCCGGTAGCGGACTGGAAGGTCATCCAGCGCGAGCTGGCCGCGCTATTCCGAGGAGCTCGCCGCCCGGCCGCAGCTCGTGCTGGGGAGCAAGGCCGAGCTGCCCGGCACCGAGGCCCGCCGCAAGAAGCTGGAGCGCTTCTGCGCCACGCGGCAGCTCCCCTTCCGGGCCATCTCCTCGGTGACGGGGATGGGTCTCACCGAGCTCGTGGCCGAGATCGGCGCGCGGCTCCGAGCGGAGCGATGGGCGGCCGTCGAGCGCTGAGCCGCGTCAAACGGCTCGTGGTGAAGGTGGGGAGCGGCCTCATCACCGCGCCCGGCCAGGGGCCGGACTCCCGGCGCATCGCCGCGCTGGCCGCCGATCTCGCGGCGGTGATCGGCGAGCGGCGCGAGGTGGCGCTGGTGAGCTCGGGCGCCATCGTCACCGGCATGGCGCGGCTGGGGCTCGAGACGCGGCCGCGCTCCATCCCGGAGAAGCAGGCGGCGGCGGCGGTGGGGCAGTCCGCCCTCATGTGGCACTACGAGCAGGCGTTCAAGAAGCACGAGCTCATGGTGGGACAGGTGCTCCTCACCGGACAGGACATCAGCGACCGCGGCCGCTACCTCAATGCCCGCAACACGCTCCTCGCCCTGCTCGACTTCGACGTGGTGCCGGTGGTCAACGAGAACGACACGGTGGCGGTGGACGAGATCAAGGTCGGCGACAATGACAATCTCGCCGCGCTCGTCGCCCACCTCATCGACGCGGATCTCCTCATTCTCCTCACCGATGTGGACGGGCTGTACACCGGCGATCCGCGCCGCGATCCCTCCGCGCGGCGCGTGGACACCGTGGCCGCCATCACCGGCGACATCCAGCGGCTCGTCTACGACGAGGCGGGGGGGGTGTCGGTGGGCGGCATGAGCACCAAGCTGGAGGCGGCCCAGAAGGCGGGCGCCTCCGGCATCCCCATGATCATCGCCAGCGGCCGCGAGCCCGGGGTGGTGACGCGGCTGCTCAAGGGCGAGGATCTCGGCACGTACTTCCAGCCGCGCGACGACCGCCTCGCCGCCCGCAAGCGCTGGATCGCCTTCGCGGTGCCGCCCCAGGGCCGCCTCACGGTTGACGCGGGCGCCAAGAAGGCCTTAACTGAGAGGGGCAAGAGCCTGCTGCCGTCCGGTCTCGTCGAGGTGGCGGGGGACTTCCAGGCCGGCGAGGTGGTGGCGCTCCTGGAGGCGGCCGGCGGCGAGTTCGCGCGCGGGCTCGTCAACTACGACGCGGCCGAGCTGCGGAAGATCCGCGGCGCCAAGACCGCGGACATCGAGCGTGCGCTGGGTTACAAGGGAATCGGCGAGGTCATCCACCGGGACAACCTGGTGGTGCTCTAGCCGGGACGGGAGCGGCATGACGACGGACGTGGCGACCGAGGTGGCGGCGAAGGCCCGCGCGGCCAAGGATGCGTCGCGCGCGCTGGGGCTGGCGTCGACACGGATGAAGAACGACGCGCTCATCCTGATGGCGCGCGCGCTCGAGGAGAAGGCGGGCACCATCGTCGGGGCCAATCGCGCGGATCTCGAGCGCGCCCGGGTCAAGGGCCACCCGCGGGCCTTCGTGGACCGGCTCACGCTGACCGACTCGCGCATCGAAGAGATGGCGGCGGGGGTGCGCCAGGTGGCGGCCCTGCCCGACCCGGTGGGCGAGACCGTGGAGGTGTGGCGGCGGCCCAACGGGGTGGAGATCTCGCGCGTGCGCGTACCGTTGGGCGTGATCGGGTTCATCTACGAGTCGCGTCCCAATGTCACCGCCGATGCCGCCGCGCTCTGCCTCAAGTCCGGGAACGCGGTCCTGCTCCGGGGCGGCAGCGAGGCGCTCGAGTCCAATACCGTCATCGCCCAGCTCCTCGCCAAGGCGGCGGAGAAGACGGGGCTACCCGGCGAGTCCATCCAGTACGTGGATACCCCGGACCGCGCGGCGGTGATGGCCATGCTCACCCTGGACCGCTACCTCGACCTGATCATCCCGCGGGGCGGCGAGGAGTTCGTTCGCCTGGTGAACGAGCGGGCCACCGTGCCCGTGCTCAAGCACGACAAGGGGCTCTGCCACGTCTACGTGGACGAGAGCGCGGATCTCGACATGGCGGTGGCCATCGCCCTGAACGCCAAGGCGCAGCGGGTCAGCGTGTGCAATGCCATGGAGACCCTGCTCGTGCACGCCGCGGTGGCCCCCCGCTTCCTGCCCCTGGCCGCGGCGCGCTTCGCCGAGGCCGGGGTGGAGCTGCGCGGCGACGAGCGGACGCGGACCCTGGTGCCCACGGCCCGGCCCGCCGAGCCGGCCGACTGGGACACCGAGTATCTCGACTACATCCTGGCGGTGCGCGTGGTGGACGGCTTCGACGACGCGGTGGCGCATATCCGCCGCCACGGCTCGGGGCTCGCCGAGGCCATCGTGACCAGCGACCTGCGGCGCGCGCGGCGCTTCACCCACGAGGTGGACGCCGCCGCCGTGCTCGTCAACGCCTCCACGCGGCTCGTGGACGGCAGCCAGTTCGGCATGGGCGCGGAGATGGGCATCTCCACCTCCAAGCTCCACGCGCGGGGCCCGGTGGGGGTGCGCGAGCTCACCACCACCAAGTTCGTCGTGATCGGCGACGGGCAGATCCGGGAGTAGCCCGCTGCCCGCGCGCATCGGCGTATTTGGTGGTTCGTTCAATCCCATCCACTTCGGACATCTGCTCGTCGCCGACGATATCGCGGAGACGCTCGGCCTTGATCGCGTGCTCTTCGTGCCCGCGGCGGTGCCTCCGCACAAGCCGGCCGCCGAGCTCGCGCCCGCCGTCCATCGCGTCGCGATGACGCGGCTGGCGGTGGCCGAGCACCCGCGCTTCGAGGTGTCCGACGTCGAGCTGCAGCGCAGCGGGCCGTCCTACACGGTGGACACGCTGGAGGCGCTGCGGCCGCGGGGCGAGCTCCACCTCATCATCGGCTCGGAGACCTTTCTCGACCTCCTCTCGTGGCATGAGCCGCGGCGACTCCCCGGCCTCGCGCGCCTGGTGGTGGTGCCGCGCAGCGGCAATGCCTTCGATCCCAAGGCGCCGGCGGCCCAGAAGATCCTCGCCGAGCTCGCGCTGGGCCCGTTCGCGCGGGCGGGGGAGGCGGGGCGCGCGGTGCTGACCGAGGCGGCCTCCCTGCCCATCTCGGGGTCGGACCTGCGCCGGCGCGCGCGGACCGGGCGGAGCCTGGCCTATCGCATGCCGGCCGCGGTGGTCGCCTATATCCGCGAGCACGGGCTGTACCGGGACGCGGGCTGATGGCGCGCTCGGCGGAAGCGCTCGTGCGCCGGGCCGCCGCGGCGGCGCTCGACAAGAAGGCGGAGGACCTCGCGGTGCTCGACCTGCAGGGCCTCTCGTCGCTCGCCGACTTCTTCCTCGTCTGCAATGGGCGATCCACCGCGCAGATGGACACCATCGTGGAGTCGGTGCAGGGGGCGCTGCGCGGGGAAGGGATCCGCGTGCGGCACCGCGAGGGCACCGCGGAGAGCGGCTGGCTCCTCCTCGACTACGGCGACGTGGTGATCCACGTGTTCAACGAGGAGACGCGGGCGTTCTACGGGCTGGCGCGGCTGTGGGGCGACGCGCCGCTCCTCTCCGTGGAGCGCTGACGGAGCCCGAGGGATTGAAATTGCGGGGGCGGCATGGTAGCCTCCGCGACTACCGCAGGGACTCACGCGGCGTGCGAGTCAGCAAGTGCGCGGTAACAAGAAGGAGGATTTCGCGATGAGGAAGGAGCGGCTGGCCCAGTTCCGGAAAAAGCTGGAGGAGAAGCACCGCCAGCTCGTGGACGAGGTCGGCAAGAACGTCCAGTACGGGAAGGGGCCCGACGACGACTCGATCAAGGACCTGGGCGACCAGGCCTCGAGCGCCTACAATCGGGAATTCCTGTTCGGATTGGGGAACGGAGAGCGCCGGCAGCTCAAGGACGTCGCCTCCGCGCTTCAGAAGCTCGACGACGGGAGCTTCGGCGCCTGCGAGCGCTGCGGCGAGATCATCGGCGAGAAGCGGCTCGAAGCGCTGCCGTTCGCGCGCTACTGCATCGACTGCCAGCGCGCCGTCGAAGAAGAAGAGCGGACGGCCGCCGGCTAGCGCCCCGCCGCTCCACCGTTTCCCGTGCCGATCCGGCTCGCCCTCGTCGTCATCGTCCTCGCCGGCGGCGCCGTCGCCTACCTCGCCTCCCTCGGCCCCGGCCGTGTTCCCATTCCGCTGGGGCCGGGGCTCGCGTGGGAGGCGCCCCTCTGGGTCCTCGCCGCGGGCGCCTTCGCGGCCGGGGCCGTGCTCGCCCTCACGCTCGGCCTGGTCCGCGACCTCTCCCGTGCCGTTCGCGACGCGCGGGCGGCCGAGGGCGAGGCCTCGCCCGTCGGCCACCGAACATGTACCGCGAGGGTGAGGACGCGATGGTGGCCGGCCGGCCGGCGGCGGCGGTGGCGGCCTTCGAGGCGTTGCTGCGCCGCGAGCCCGGCCATGCCGCCGCCCACGCGCGGCTCGGCGAGCTGGCCCGCGCCCGGGGCGACGATCCCGGCGCGCTCCGGCACTTCCTCCAGGCCATGCGGGTGGACGAGCGCCCGGAGATCATGGTGGCGGCCGCCGATGCCTACGGGCGAGTGGGCCGCCTCGACGACGCGGTGGCGCTGTACGGCGACGTGATCGCGCGCGCGCCCGGTCACCTCACCGCGCTCCGCGCCCTGCGCGACCTCACCGCCGCCGGCGGCCGGTGGACCGACGCCGCGGCGGCGCAGGAGCGGCTGGTGGGGGCGGTGGAGCCGCGCGCGCGCGCCGGCGAGCAGGTGGAGCTGGCCGGGCTTCACTACGCGCGGGGCCGCGCGCGCGCCGCCGCGGGGGCCTCCGACGACGCCATCTCGGCGTTCCGGGACGCCCTGCGCGTGCAGCCGGATTTCGTGCCCGCCGCCGTTGCGCTCGGCGACGCGTATCTCGCCGCCGGTGACGCCGCCCAGGCGGTGAAGGTGTGGGAGCGCGCGGCCGAGTCTCAGCCCGCCCTGCCGCTCCTGTCCCGCATCGAGCGGCAGCGGCGCGAGGAAGGCCGTCCCACGCGCATGATCGCGCTGTACCAGGCGGCGGGCGCGCGCGCGCCCGACAATCTCGCGGTGGCGCTGGCGTTGGGCCGCGTGTACTTCGATCTGCACATGCTCGACGAGGCCGCCGAGCAGCTCGAGAAGGTCGAGGTGCGCATGCCCGATCTCCCGGTGATTCACGCCTATCTGGGGGCGGTGTTCGAGCGGCGGGGGCAGGTGCGCGAGGCGCTCGAGGAGTACCGCCGCGCCCTTCGCGCCCTGTCGAGCTTCGAGTGGCCCCACCGCTGCGCGGCGTGCGGCGCCGAGCACGCGGGCTGGGCCGATCGGTGTCCGGCATGCGGTCGCTGGAACAGCCTCCGACCCTGACACCGCCGCCGCCGGCCCCTCCGGGGTGGCGGCAGTGGCTCACCGCCGCCCTCGATCTCGTCTTCCCGCCCTTCTGTCCCGTTTGCGCGGAGCGGCTGGGACCCGCCCGCCGCGACCCCCTGTGCGGCGAATGCTGGGAGGGGCTCGAGCGGATCTCGGCGCCGGGTTGCGCCGTGTGCGGGCTGCCGTTCGTCGGATTCGTTGGCGGTGGCGGGGACGGGGGACGCGGCCGAGCGCGGCCGCAGCATCTGCGGCGGCTGTCGCCGCCACCCGCCCGCGTTCGCGTATGCGCGGGCGGCCGCCCGCTACGGTGATCATGCCCGGGACGCGCTGCACGCCTTCAAGTTCGGCGGCCGGCGGGCGCTGGCGGCACCGCTGGGCGATCTCCTCGCCGCGCTGGGCACCGCGCTGCCGCTCCCGGCGGTGGACGTGATCGTCCCCGTGCCGCTGCACCCGCGGCGCGAGCGGGAGCGGGGCTTCAACCAGTCCTGGCTCCTCGCCCGCCGGGTGGCGGCCGCCTGGCGGGTCACGGCCCGTGCCGACGTGCTCATCCGCCACGTGGCCACCGCGCCCCAGACCGCGCTCGGCGCCGAGGCCCGCCGGCTCAATGTTGGCGGCGCCTTCCGCGTGCGGCGCCCGAGCTGGTCGCCGGCCGTCACGTCCTGGTGGTGGACGACATCATGACCACCGGCGCCACCGCCGGAGCCTGCGCCGCGGGCTCTCAAGGAGGCCGGCGCGGCGACCGTCGGCGTGGTCACGGTGGCGCGGGCGGGGTAGAAGCCCTCCGCTTGCTTCGCCCCCGCCCCGGCCGCTATAATGGCGGCCCGGTGAAGCGCCGGAAGTATCGGTCATTACTCGTGTAATTCACGCTGACTCAATCGAGAGCGAGGAGCGCACATGGCGGTGCGAGTGGGAGTCAACGGGTTCGGGCGGATCGGTCGCGTCTTCTTCCGGGCCGCGCTGGCGTCCAAGGACGTCGAGGTCGTCGGGGTCAATGACCTCGCCGACGCCAAGACGCTGGCCCATCTCCTCAAGCACGATTCCGTGCACGGCAACCTGGGCGCCGAGGTCTCCGTCAAGGGGGAGACCATCCTGGTGGATGGCCGCGAGACCCGGGTGTACTCGGTGAAGGATCCCGCCGCCCTGCCGTGGGCCCAGCTCGGCGTCGACATCGTGGTGGAGTCCACCGGCATCTTCCGCGACAAGGCCACCTCCTCGAAGCATCTGCAGGCCGGGGCGAAGAAGGTCGTCATCACCGCGCCCGCCAAGGATCCCGACATCACCGTGGTGCTCGGCGTGAACGAGGGAAAGTACGACCCCGTCAAGCACGAGCTCGTCTCCAATGCGTCCTGCACCACCAATTGCCTGGCCACCGTGGCCAAGGTGCTGCTCGACAACTTCGGCATCAAGCGCGGCTTCGCCTCCACCGTGCACTCGTACACGAACGACCAGCCCATCCACGACTTCCCCCACAAGGACCTCCGGCGCGCGCGCGCGGGCGCGGTGAGCATGATCCCGACCACCACCGGGGCCGCCACCGCCGTGGGGCTGGTGCTGCCGGAGCTCAAGGGCAAGCTGGACGGCATCGCCATCCGCGTTCCCACCGCCAATGTCTCGGTGGTGGATCTCACCGTCGAGCTCGGCAAGTCGGTGACGGCGGCGCAGGTCAACGACGCCTTCCGCGAGGCGGCCACCGGGCGGCTCAAGGGCATCCTGGACGCCACCGACGAGGAGCTGGTATCGGTGGACTTCAACGGCAACCCGCACTCCTCCATCGTGGACCTGCCGTCGACCTCGGTGGTGGACGGCAATCTCGTGAAGGTGCTGGCCTGGTACGACAACGAATGGGGATACTCGTGCCGCGTGCGCGACCTCATTCGCTACATGGCCGGCTCGCTCTAGGCCGGATTGGCCAAGCTCAGCCTCGGGGAGGCGGATCTCGGAGGAAAGCGAGTCTTTCTTCGTGTGGACTTCAATGTCCCGCTGAAGAACGGCCAGGTGGGCGATGACACGCGGATCACCGCCGCCCTGCCCACCCTCCGGCACTGCCTCGACGCGGGCGCGGCGGTGGTGATCGCCTCCCATCTCGGCCGCCCCAAGGGCAAGCCCGATCCCGCCTTCTCGCTGGCCCCGGTGGCCGTCCACCTCGCCGCGCTGCTCGGGCGCCCGGTGCCGCTGGCCCCGGATTGCGTGGGGCCGGAGGTGGAGGCGCTGGCCAAGGCGCTGGCGCCGGGCGAGGTCCTCCTGCTCGAGAACCTCCGGTTCCATCCCGAGGAAGAGGCCAATGACGACCTCTTCGCGCGCGGGCTCGCCGCGCTGGCCGATCTCTACGTGAACGACGCCTTCGCCGCCGCGCACCGCGCGCATGCCTCCATCGAGGCCATCACCCGCTATCTCAAGCCCGCCGTCGCCGGCCTGCTCATGAGCCGCGAGCTGGATGCGCTCGCGCGCATCTTCGAGCGGCCCCAGCGCCCCGTGCAGGCCGTGCTGGGCGGGGCCAAGGTCTCCGACAAGCTGGCGCTGGTGGAGCATCTTCTCGATCGCGTGGATGGCGTCCTCATCGGCGGCGGCATGGCGTTCACCTTCCTGGTGGCGCTCGGCCACGGCGTGGGGCGCTCCCTCCTCGAGCCCGATCGCGTGGAGGCGGCGCGCGCCATCCTGGACCGGGCGCGGGCCCGCGGCGTCCCCATCCGGCTACCCGTGGACGTGGTGGTGGCGGCCGGGCCCGAGAGCACGGACGGCATCCGTACGGTGCCGGTGCGCGAGATCCCCGCCGACCTCATGGGGCTCGACATCGGCCCGGGAACGGTGCACCAGTTCGCGGTCGCGCTGAAGGGCGCGGGCACCGTGGTGTGGAACGGGCCCATGGGCGTTTTCGAGAAGGCACCGTTCGCCGCGGGCACCGTGGGCGTGGGCCGGGCGGTGGCCGACGGCGGGGGCTTCTCCGTCATCGGCGGCGGTGACACCATCGCGGCGGTCCAGGCCGCGGGCGTGACCGGCCGGATCGGCTATATCTCCACCGCGGGCGGCGCCTTCCTCGAGTTCCTCGAGGGGCGCGCGCTCCCCGGCGTGGCCGCCCTCACGGACGCCGCCTTCGCGGGGACCGACCGATGCGCACACCGCTGGTCGTCGCCAACTGGAAGATGCACGGCCGCGCCGCCGAGGCGCGCGATCTCGCGCAGGCCGTGCGCGACGGGCTCAAGCGGCCCCGCGGCGTGGAGGTGGCCATCTGTCCCCCGTTCACCGCGCTCCACGCGGTGGGAGGCGTGCTGGCGGGCTCGCCGATCTCGCTCGGGGCGCAGAACTGCCACGGCGAGGACGCGGGGGCCTTCACCGGCGAGATCGCGGCGCCCATGCTCGGGGAGCTGGGCTGCAAGCTGGTGATCCTCGGGCATTCGGAGCGCCGGCACCTCTTCCGCGAGACCGACGAAGCGGTGAGTCGCAAGGTCGCCGCCGTCCTCCGTCACGGGCTCACCCCGCTGCTCTGCGTGGGCGAGACGGCGGAAGAGCGGCGGCAGGGGCTGACCTTCACCATCGTGGAGGGTCAGCTCCGCGCGGGCTGGGCCGGGCTGGACGCGGAGGAGATCGCGCGCTGCCTCGTGGCCTACGAGCCGGTGTGGGCCATCGGCACCGGTCAGAACGCCAGCCCCGCCCAGGCCGCGGAGGTGCACGGCTATCTGCGCGGTCTGGTGTCCGAGCTCGCCTCCAAGGAAGCCGCCCAGGCCATGCGCATCCTCTACGGCGGCAGCGTGAAGCCGGAGAACGCGGGCGCGCTGGCCGCCGAGACCGAGATCGACGGAGCCCTGGTCGGCGGCGCGAGCCTCCAGGCGGCCGGCTTCATCACCATCGTCAAGAAGTCCGCCGCGAAGAGCGGCGGCGCAAAGGAGTGACGTCGCCGTGTTCTACCTTGTCGTGACCCTTCACGTGCTGGTGTGCTTGATGATCATCGCCGTGGTCCTGCTCCAGGCCGGCAAGGGCGCGGACATCGGGTCTGCGTTCGGCGGCTCGGGCAGCCAGGCGGTATTCGGCTCCATGGGCACGCCGACCTTGCTGGGCAAGGTCACCGCCGGCGTGGCGATCGCCTTCATGTTGACGTCGTTCTGGCTGGCCTCCCACGGCGGCAAGAAGGGAACGACCATCATGCCGGCCACGGAGTCGGGCGCGCCCGCTCCCGCCGCGCCGTCGGCGCCCGCGCCGGCCGCCGCGCCCGCTCCCCGCGCCGGCTCCCGCCGGTCAGAAGTAACATGCTCCGCCGCGCCGGCCGCGTGCTCCTGCTGCTCGCGGCCGGCGCGCTCGCGGCCTGCTCCGCCGAGGTGGAGGTGAAGGCGGAGGCGCCGGATGGGACCCCGCACGTCCGCGCGCACGGCGACACCTTCGTCGAGGCCTCGATCGGCGACATCGGGACGCTCATCCCCACCCTGGCCTCCGACGCCCCCTCGCACGAGATCGGCGGCTGGATCCACGACGGGCTCGTGCGGCTCGACAAGAACCTGAACACGGTGCCCGCGATGGCGGAGTCCTGGACATTCAGTCAGGACTGCCTCACGCTGGACTTCAAGCTGCGCCAGGACGTGAAGTGGCATGACGGCAAGCCGTTCACCGCCGAGGACGTCGTCTTCACCTGGCAGACCATCGTCCATCCGAAGACGCCCGCGCCCTTCAAGGAGAAATTTCTCCAGATCAAGAGCGTGGAAGCCCTGGATCCGTACACCGTGCGGGTGACCTATCCGCAGCCCTATGCCCGGGCGGTGGAAAGCTGGCAAGAGTACATCCTGCCCAAGCATCAGCTCGAGCCCTACGTGGCCGAGGGCAAGCTGCGCGAATCGCCCCAGAACAAGCTGCCCATCGGCACCGGCGCCTATCGCTTCAAGGAGTGGCGGAGCGGCGAGAAGGTGGTATTGGTGGCCAATCCCGACTACTACCTGGGCAAGCCATACCTCTCTCGAATCGTGTACCGCGTGATTCCGAGCCAGGCGACGATCTTCCTCGAGCTGAAGGCGCGCGGGGTGGACTATTCCCAGCTCACCGCCATCCAGTACATGCGCCAGACGGAATACCCCGCCTTCCGGAAGGCCTATCAGAAGTTCCGGTACCCCGGCAGCAGCTATACCTTCTTCGCCTTCAACCTGAAGGACCCGCGCTTCGCCGACCGGCGGGTGCGCCAGGCCTTCGCGCACGCGGTCAACAAGCGGGAGCTCGTCGAGGGTGTGGCCATGGGGCTGGCCCGTGAGGTGGACGGGCCCGATGCGCCCGGGGAGCTGGGCGCATACCGCCCGGGTGAAGCAGTTCGACTTCGATCCCGTGAAGGCCAAGGCGCTCCTCGCCGAGGCCGGCTGGAGCGACCGCGACGGGGATGGGCTGGTGGAGGACAAGGACGGCAAACCCTTCGCCTTCACCATCCGGACCAATCAGGGCAATGACGAGCGCAAGAAGATCGCCGAGATCATCCAGCAGCGCCTGGCCGACGTGGGGGTGAAGGCGGAGATCCAGATCATCGACTGGGCCTCCTTCATCAAGGAGTTCGTGAAGCCGCGGAAGTTCGAGGCGCTGGTGCTGGGGCTCGGGTCGGGGACGGACCCGGACCAATACGTGATCTGGCACTCCTCGCAAGTCGGCCCCGATCAGATGAACCGGACCGGGTACACCAATCCCGAAGTCGATGCCCTGCTGGAACGGGGCCGGTCGTCCTGTCACCAGGCGCAGCGAATCCAGTACTACCACCGGATCCAGGAAATCCTCGCCGAGGACGTGCCCATGCTCTTCCTCTATGTCCGCGACGCTCTCCCGGTGGTGGCCTCCCGCGTCCGCGGGCTGGATCCGGGACCGGCGGGCATCACCCACAACTTCTACGAGTGGTTCGTGCCGAGGCCGCTCCAGGTCTACACCTCCGGCTAAATGGGACCGTTCCTCGTCCGGCGGCTCCTGGTCGTCGTGCCCCTGCTGATCGGCATCACCTTCGTCTCCTTCATCGTGATCTCGCTGGCCCCCGGCGGCCCGCTGGACTTCCTGGAGGGGGAGAGCCCGGACCTCTCCCCCGAGGTGAAGAAGCAGCTCACCGAGCTGTACGGGCTCGACAAGCCACTGGTGGTCCAGTACTGGAGCTGGCTCACGCGACTGGCGCGGCTCGACTTCGGGCGCTCCTTCCTGCCCGACGGCAAGCCCGTGCTGACCAAGATCGGCGAGCGGCTGCCGGTGACCCTGATGCTGAACATCGTCGAGATGCTCATCATCCTGGCGGTGGCGGTGCCCATCGGCGTCATGTCGGCGGTCCGCCAGGGCTCCAACTTCGACAAGGTGACCACGCTCTTCGTGTTCATCGGCTTCGCCACGCCGGACTTCTGGCTGGCGCTGCTCCTGATGTCGCTCTTCGGCGCCCAGCTGGGCTGGCTGCCCATCTCCGGGCTGCGCTCGATGAACTGGGAGTACCTGACGTTCTGGCGGCCAGCAGCTCGACTTCGTGAGCCACCTGGCGCTGCCGATCGTCGTGGCCACCTTCGGCGGGCTGGCCGGATTCTCCCGCTACATGCGGCAGAGCATGCTCGAGGTGGTGCGGCAGGACTATGTGCAGACGGCGCGGGCCAAGGGCCTGCCCGAGAACGTCGTCATCGGCAAGCACGCGCTGCGGAATGCGCTGCTCCCGGTGGTGACCATCCTGGGGCTTTCCCTGCCGGGCCTCATCGGCGGCAGCGTCATCATCGAGTCGATCTTCGCCATTCCCGGCATGGGCCAGCTCATGGTGCAGTCCATCTACGCCCGCGACTATCCGGTGGTGATGGGCAATCTGGTGGTGGTGGCGGTGCTCACGCTCTTCGCCAATCTCTTCGCCGACATCGCCTACGGCCTCGTGGATCCGCGCATCCGGCTGGGTGGGCGCCGCGGGCGCCGCTGATGGCGGCGCGCGGCCGCGGGGAGATGCGCGCGTTCTGGCGCACCTTCGTCCGCAACCGCCTCGCCGTCGGCGGCGGGATCGTGGTGGGCATCCTGGTGGCCCTCGCGGTGTTCGCGCCGCTGCTCGCGCCCTGGGACCCCAACAAGCCTGACACCCGGCGCATCCTCTCGCCGCCTTCGCCCAGCCACCCGCTGGGCACCGATCAGATCGGACGCGACGTGCTCTCCCGCGTGCTCTACGGCGCGCGGGTGTCCCTGGCGGTGGGATTCGTCTCCGTGGGCATCGCCACCATCATCGGGATCCTCCTCGGCGCCGCCGCGGGCTATCACGGCGGCCTGGTGGACGCGGTGATCATGCGCGTGGTGGATCTCATGCTGGTCTTCCCCCGCTTCTTCCTCCTCCTCGCCGTGCTCGCCTTCCTGAAGCCGTCCATCTGGACCATCATGGCGGTGATCGGGCTCTCGGGGTGGATGGGAGTGGCGCGGCTGGTGCGCGCGGAGTTCCTGACCCTCCGCGAGCGCGAGTTCGTGGTGTGGTCCGAGTCCATCGGCGCCAGCGCGGCGCGCGTGGTGTTCCGGCACATCCTGCCGAACGCCATGGCGCCGGTCCTGGTGGCCATGACGCTCGGCATCCCCGCGGCCATCCTGACGGAGTCGGGGCTGTCCTTTCTCGGGCTCGGCGTCCAGCCGCCCTACGCGACCTGGGGCAATATCCTCACCGACGGCAAGGACGCCCTCGAGATCGCCTGGTGGATGACGCTGTATCCGGGTCTGGCCATCCTGATCACGGTGCTGTCCTACAACCTCCTGGGCGAGGGGATACGGGACGCGCTCGACCCGCGCCTCCGCCAGGCTCGCGTGGGCCGGATTCTCCGCATCGGACGCTAGCCTTCGTTGACAAGGCGCGCCGGCGCAGGGCATACTTTGCGCTCGCTGGCGCCGAAGTGGCGGAATTGGCAGACGCGCACGTTTGAGGGGCGTGTGGGGCAACCCGTGGGGGTTCGAGTCCCCCCTTCGGCACCATTCCCTCAGCGTCGAGGGCTCCCGAAAGTCTCGGGGGCCCTTCGTATTTTGCTCGTCTTGGCGGCTTGTGAAAGCTATGCCATAATGGCGCGCGCCAACGGGGATAAGGACAAGACCTCATGGGAATTTCGCTCCCTCTCCTGGAGCCGTCGACTCCGCCCAGCACGCCCAAGCCCGCCTGGCTCAAGGTGCGGGCGCCGGGCGGGCCGCAGTACCTGCGTCTCAAGGGCCTCATGCGCGAGTGGAACCTGCACTCCGTGTGCGAGGAGGCGCACTGCCCCAACATCGGCGAGTGCTGGGAAGATCTCACCGCGACCTTCATGATTCTCGGCGACGTGTGCACGCGGAACTGCGGCTACTGCGCGGTCACGCACGGGCGTCCGCAGTGGGAGGACCGCGAGGAGCCGCAGCGGGTGGGGCGGGCGGTGGGCGAGCTGGGGCTGGAGCACGTGGTCATCACCTCGGTGAACCGTGACGACCTCGCCGACGGCGGCGCCGCGCACTTCGCGGCGACGGTGGGCGCCATCCGGCGGCAGGCCCCCGGCTGCCGCGTGGAGCTGCTCATCCCCGACTTCCAGGGCAATGGCGACGCGCTGGACGCCGTGATCGCGGCGGGGCCGGACATCCTCAATCACAATACCGAGACGGTGCCGCGGCTCTACAAGGTGGCCCGCCATGGCGGCCGGTACGAGCGGACGCTGGAGATCTTCAGGCGGGCGCGCCGCGTGGCCCCCGGCCTCCTCACTAAGTCCGGGATCATCCTGGGGCTGGGCGAGGAGCGGGACGAGCTGGTGGCGACCCTGCGGGATCTCCGTGAGGCCGACGTGAACATCCTCACCCTCGGCCAGTACCTGCGTCCCTCCGCGCAGCACCTGCCGGTGGCGCGCTACTACCATCCCGACGAGTTCCGTGAGCTGGGCGAGATCGGCCGCGCGCTGGGCTTCGCCCACGTGGAGTCGGGCCCGCTGGTGCGCTCCTCCTACCACGCGAAGTCGCAGGCCCGGGGGCTCTGAGCGATGGAGTTCTTCCAGCTCTTCCTGGTCTTCGCCATCGCCGCGAGCGTGGCCGGCCTTCTCCTGGGCATCCCCGCGCTCATCGCGCCCAAGCGGATCAGCTTCATCAAGATGGAGCCGTTCGAGTGCGGCAAGGATCCGGTGGCCCTGCCGGAGGGCCGCTTCGCGATCAAGTTCTCGACCATCGCCATCTTCTTCATCATCTTCGACGTCGAGATGCTCTTCCTCTGGCCCTGGGCCACGCTGTACTACGCCAACCGGGGCTGGTTCCTCTTCCTGGAGATGATGGTGTTCCTCGGGATTCTCATGCTCGGCTTTCTCTACATCTGGAAGAAGCGGGGGCTCGAATGGGAGTAGGCAACTTCTTCACCTCGAAGCTCGACGAGGCCATCGGCTGGGCGCGGAAGTACTCCATCTTCCAGTACCCCTTCGTGACCGCGTGCTGCGGCATGGAGTACATGGCCACCGCCTGCTCGCACTACGACGTCGACCGTTTCGGCGCCGGCCTGCCGCGCTTCTCGCCCCGGCAGGCCGACGTGCTCTTCGTGGTGGGCACCATCAGCCACAAGATGGCGCCGGTGCTCAAGCGCATCTACGATCAGATGTGCGAGCCCAAGTGGGTGGTGGCCTTCGGCGTGTGCACCTGCACCGGCGGCTTCTACAACAACTACGCCACCGTCCAGGGGATCGACACCATCATCCCGGTGGACGTGTACATTCCCGGCTGCCCCCCGCGTCCCGAGAGCGTGATCGACGGCCTGATGAAGCTTCAGGACAAGATCGCCGCGGGCGCCCAGCGCTACTGAGCATGGACGGGGCGGCGATTCTCGCGCGGCTGGGGACGCGCCTGGGCGGGCGCGTGCTCGAAACCCATGCTCACCGGGGCGACCACACCGCGCTGGTGGCGCGCGAGGGGCTGCTCGACGCGCTCGCCTTCTGCCGCGACGAAGCGGACCTGCGCTGCGACCTCCTCGCCGACCTCACCGCGGTGGACTACTCGACGTTTCCCGGCCGGGAAGACGGGCCGCGTTTCGAGGTGGTCTATCACCTCTACTCGGTCCCCCACAATCACCGAGTACGGCTGAAGGTGCGGGTGGAGCAGGACGACGCGGTGGTGCCCACCGCCTCCTCCCTGTGGCCCATCGCCAACTGGCTCGAGCGCGAGGTGTGGGACATGTTCGGCATCCGCTTCGAGGGCCATCCCGACCTCCGCCGCCTGCTCCTCTACGAGGAGTTCGTGGGCCACCCCCTGCGCAAGGACTATCCCATCGAGCGACGCCAGCCGCTGATAGGCCCGAACGTCTGACTATGGACCAGCGCGAGACGCACCAGCGAGAGACGCGGGAGCTGTTCCTGGGCGAGGGGCCGGGGGCGGGGGGGGGCAGCCAGCACCTCTTCGTCAACCTGGGGCCGGCGCACCCGGCGATGCACGGGATCATCCGCATCTTCGCGGAGCTGGACGGCGAGATGGTGGTGAAGGCGGACGTGGAGATCGGCTATCTCCACCGCGCCTTCGAGAAGGACTGCGAGATCGGTCCCTACAACAATGCCATCCCCTTCACGGACCGACTCAACTACGTCTCGCCGCTGATCAACAACTTCGGCTACGCCTCCGCGATCGAGAAGCTCCTCGGCATCGAGATCACCGATCGCTGCCAGTACATCCGCGTGATCATGAGCGAGATCTCCCGGATCTGCGACCACCTCACCTGCGTGGGCGCGGGCTCCATGGAGCTCGGCGCCTTCACCGTCTTCCTCTACATGATCAAGGCCCGCGAGTACCTCTGGGAGCTGGTGGAGGACGTCACCGGCGCCCGGCTCACGATCTCGTATGGGCGCGTGGGCGGGGTGAAGGCCGATCTGCCGGCGGGCTTCGACTTGAAGGTGAAGAAGGCCTTCGGCGAGGTGCGCCAGGTGCTCGAGGAGGTTCACACCCTCGTCACCGCCAACCGGATCTTCATGGATCGGATGGTGGGGGTGGGGGCGCTGTCCGCCGCGGACTCGGTGGCCTGGGGGATCACCGGCCCGTTGCTCCGAGCCGCCGGCGTGAACTACGACCTCCGCAAGGCGCAGCCCTACTGGGCCTATGGAAAGATCCCGTTCGAGGTCCCGCTGGGCAAGAACGGCGACAACTTCGACCGGTACCTGGTGCGGATGGGTGAGATGGAGCAGGCCATGCGCATCGCCGAGCAGGCGCTGGACGGGTTGCCCGGCGGCTCCATCCAGGTGGACTGGGAGGGCAAGGCCATCGATCCCGCCGCCTACGTGGACCGGGGCAAGCAGGGGAAGACGGAGGGATTGCTGCTGGTGCCCATCCAGCTCTCGCCCAACCTCCAGGGGCAGGGGCGCGACGCCCAGCGGCGCGTCAACACGTCCGACAAGCAAGTGGTGCTCCCGCCCAAGGAGACCGCCTATGGCTCCATCGAAGGGTTGATGAACCACTTCATGCTCGTGATGGACGGCTTCGGCATCCGCCCGCCCGCCGGCGAGGCTTATATGCCGGTGGAAGGCGCCAACGGCGAGCTGGGCTTCTACGTGGTCTCGGACGGGAGCGACCGCCCGTACCGCGTGCGCTGCCGCCCGCCGTGCCTGCCGCCGGTGGCGGCGCTGCCGCGCATGATCGAGGGCCAGATGGTCGCCGACATCGTGCCCACCTTCGGCTCCGTCAACATGATCGGCGGGGAGCTGGATCGCTGATGCCCGACGCCCGCGCGCCGCAGTTCTCGCCCGAGCAGCTCGCGGAGGTGCGCCGGCTCCAGGGGCTTTATCCCGATCGGCGGGGCGCCCTCCTGCCCGTGCTCCACATGGCGCAGGACGCCTGGGGCTATATCTCGCTGGAGATCGAGGAGTATGTGGGCACCCTCTTCGAGCTCTCGCCCGCGCACGTCCACGAGGTGGTCACCTTCTACACGATGTACTTCCAGAAGCCGAAGGGGCGGCACGTGGTGGCGGTATGTCACAACCTCACCTGCCACCTCATGGGCGCCAAGGGCATCGTCGAGCACCTGAAGACGCGCCTCGGCGTGGAGCCGGGCGAGACCACCGCCGACGGGCGGATCACCTTCCTCACCGTCGAGTGTCTGTGCGCCTGCGAGCAGGCGCCCATGCTGCAGGCCGACGATCGTTACGAGGGGCTGCTCACGCCGGACAGGGTGGACCGCATCCTCCAGGGGCTGGCCTGATGGCGGAGCTCATCCTCTCCAAGAATTTCACGGTGCCCGACGCGCACACGCTGCGCGTCTACCGCGAGACGGGCGGCTACCAGGGCTGGGACAAGGCCAAGGGGATGGAGCCGGCCGCCATCACCGAGGAGGTGAAGAAGTCCAACCTCCGCGGGCTGGGCGGCGCGGGCTTCCCCACCGGGGTGAAGTGGGGCTTCATCCCCAAGGGCTCCACGGCGCCGAAATACCTCGTGGTGAACGCCGACGAGGGTGAGCCCGGCACCTTCAAGGACCGCTATATCCTCGAGCGCGATCCTCACGCCCTCATCGAGGGCATGCTCATCGCCGCCCGCGCCATCGACTCCCGGCTGGGCTTCGTCTATATCCGCGGCGAGTACGTGCAGCCGTGGCGCGTGTTCAGCGCGGCGGTGAAGGAGGCCTACGACGCGGGACTGCTCGGCGCGGGGGTTTCCGGCGGCGGCTTCGACATCGTGGTCCACCGCGGCGCCGGCGCCTATATCTGCGGCGAGGAGACCGGCCTCATCTCGTCGCTGGAGGGCATGAAGGGCTGGCCCAAGTTGAAGCCTCCGTTCCCCGCGGTGAAGGGCGCCTTCGGGCATCCCACCATCGTGAACAACGTGGAGACGCTCGCCTGCCTGCCCCCCATCGTGACCCGCGGCGCCGAGTGGTTCGCGGGGCTCGGCACCAAGACCCAGGGCGGCACGCGGCTCTACTCGGTGTCGGGCCACGTGGTGAAGCCCGGCGTGGTGGAGGCGCCGGTGTCGGTGACCCTCCGCTCCCTCATCTACGACCACTGCGGCGGCATCCGCGGCGGGCGCCCGCTCAAGGCGGTGGTGCCGGGCGGCTCCTCCGCGGCCATCCTCACGCCGGACGAGATCGACATCGCCATGGACGTGGACGGGCCCAAGAGCAAGGGCTCCATGATCGGCTCCGCCGGCATCGTGGTGATGGACGATACCGTGTCCATTCCCGACGCCCTCATGGTGGTGGCGCGCTTCTACGCGCACGAGTCGTGCGGGCAGTGCACGCCGTGCCGCGAGTCCACCGGCTGGATCTACAAGATGACGCACCGGATCGTGGAGGGGAAAGGCCGCAAGGAGGACCTCGACACCATCCTGGACGTGGCCAAGCGCGGCGCCGGCACCACCATCTGCGCCTTCTACGACGGCGCCGTCGGGCCGTACATCAGCTATATCGAGAAATTCCGCGAGGAGTTCGAGGCCCTGATCCGGAGCGGCGCGCATGCCTAAGCTGACCGTCAACGGCAAGGAGATCACCGTCCCCGACGGGACCAACCTCATCGAGGCCGCGAAGGCGGCCGGCGCCGAGGTCCCGCACTACTGCTATCACCCGGGCCTCTCCATCGCGGGCCAGTGCCGCCTCTGCATGGTGGACATCGACAAGGTGCCGCGGCCGCAGATCGCCTGCAACACCCAGGCCGCCGAGGGCATGGTGGTGCAGACGGAGTCGGAGCGGGTGAAGGACACCCGGCGGTCGATGATGGAGTTCCACCTCATCAACCATCCGCTGGACTGCCCGGTGTGCGACCAGGCGGGCGAGTGCTGGCTGCAGATCTACTACATGAAGCACGGGCTCTACGATCCGCGGATGACGGACGAGAAGGTGCACAAGCCCAAGGCGGTGCCGCTGGGCCCCCACGTCATCCTGGACGCCGAGCGCTGCATCCTCTGCTCGCGCTGCGTGCGCTTCTGCGACGAGGTCACCGGCACCGGCGAGCTGGGCATCTTCCACCGCGGCGATCACTCGGAGATCGGGCTCTTCCCGGGCGGCGCGCTGGAGAACGCCTACTCCGGCAACGTCATCGACATCTGCCCGGTGGGCGCGCTCACCGACCGCGACTTCCGCTTCCAGGTGCGCGTGTGGTACCTCGACACCGCGAAGAGCGTCTGCAACGGCTGCGCGCGCGGCTGCAATATCGAGATTCACACCAACAAGCACCGTACCCACCACAACGGGGGCAAGCGCGTGGCGCGCATCAAGCCGCGCTTCAACGCCGAGGTCAACACGTGGTGGATCTGCGACGCGGGCCGCTACGGCTTCCGGTGGCTGGACGACGAGGACCGTCTCGCCGCCCCCCGGGTGACGGTGGACGGGCAGTCGGTGGAGACCACCTGGGACGACGCGGTGGCCACCTTCGCGGGGCGGGTGTCCCAGTACCGCCCCGAGGAGATCGGCGTGCTCGCCTCGCCGCAGATGTCCAACGAGGACCTCTGGGCCCTCCGGCGCCTCCTCGATACCCTCGGGGTGATCCACCGCGACTTCGCGGTGCCCCCGCGCGAGCCGGGCGAGGACGACAAGCTCCTGATCCGCGCGGACAAGAATCCGAACACCCGCGGCGCGCGGCTGGCGGGGCTGGGTCCCGGCGCGGGCGGGCTCGACGCGGGCGGCATCCTCGACGCGGCCGCGGCGAAGAAGATCAAGCTGCTCTGGGTGCTCCACCACGACCTCACCGCCTCGGGCTTCGCCGCCTCGCGGGTGTCGGCGGCGCTGGCGGGCGCGGAAGCGATCGTCTACCAGGGCACCAACGCGAATCCCACCTCGGCGCGCGCGGCCCTGGTGCTGCCCAGCGCGGCCTATGCGGAGCGCGACGGCACCTTCACCAACTTCGAGGGGCGCGTGCAGCGCTTCCGTCCCGCCATGGCGCCCCTGGGCGAGGCGCGTCCGGACTGGATGATCTTCGGCCTCCTCGCCGCCCGGCTCGGCAAGGCGGGTGCGGAGGCCGCGCTCACCGCCGAGCGCGCGGATCAGGTCTTCCTCGCCCTCGCCGCCGGGGTCCCGGCCTTCGACGGCATGCTCTATCGGACATTGGGCGACACCGGCCAGATGGTGAGGGCGTGAATCCCGCCGACCTGATGCAGGGGCTGCCCGGCGACCTGATCGTCAATGCCATCCCCGTCGCCTTCATCATGTTCGTGGTGCTCAACTTCGGCGGGCTCCTCACCTGGGTGGAGCGCAAGCAGTCCGCCATCATGCAGGATCGCATCGGCGCCAACCGCGCGTCCATCTTCGGCATCCGCATCCTGGGCCTGCTGCATCCGCTCGCCGACGCCATCAAGATGCTGACCAAGGAAGACTTCATGCCCGCGCGGGCGGACAAGCTGATGTTCGTGCTGGCGCCCTTCGTGTCGGTGTTCTTCGCGCTGGCCGCCTTCGCCTCCATTCCCTTCGGCGACACGCTGCATCTCTTCGGCCGGGACGTCACCCTGCAGGCGGTGACGTTGAACGTGGGCATCCTCTACGTGCTCGGCATGCTCTCCCTGGGCGTGTACGGGCTCATGATGGCGGGCTGGGCCTCGGCCAATAACTACGCGCTGCTCGGCGGGCAGCGCGCGGCCGCCCTCATGATCACCGCGGAGATCGCCATCGGCGCCTCCATCATGGGCGTGGTGATGGTGTACGGCTCGCTGGATCTCCAGGACATCGCGCGGGGCCAGGGCCAGCCGCTCCTGCCGAAGGTGTTCGGCAACTGGATTCCCGCCTGGGGCATCGTGACCCAGCCGCTGGCCTTCTTCCTCTTCCTCACCGCCGGCATCGCCGCCACCAAGCGCATTCCCTTCGACATGCCGGAGGGCGAGTCCGAGATCATCGGCTATTTCGTGGAGTACAGCGGGATGAAGTTCGGGATGTTCGCCATGGCGGACTTCCTGGAGACGGTGGTGATCGCGGGCATGACCACCGCGCTCTTCCTCGGCGGCTGGCAGGTGCCCTATCTTCAGGCCTCGGGGTTCGTCTTTCCCTGGGGCGGGGCGGTGGCGCTGCCGCATCTCGCGGTGGTGGGCCTCCAGGTCGGGTCCTTCCTCTTGAAAGTCGTCGTGCTGATCTGGCTCCTCATGCTCATCCGCTGGACCCTGCCCCGCTTCCGCTACGACCAGGCGATGCGGCTCGGCTGGCTGGGGCTCTTTCCGCTGGCCATCCTCAACATCGTCGTGACGAGCCTCGTGCTCCTCGCGGTGGGGAGATAGACGATGCCGGCCCAGTACCAGCGCCACGGGCAGGAGATGGACCCGCGGCACTCGAACCGGCTGAGCCTGCGCCAGCGCTTCTACCTGGTAGAGATCCTGGGGGGTCTCCGGCTCACCGGCGTGCGCTTCTTCTCGAACATGTGGAAGCACACCCAGCGCATGGTCGGGGTCAAGGGCGTGCGGGGCGCGGTGACCATCGAGTACCCGGAGGAGCGCCGCCCCTACTCGCCGCGCCTGCGCAGCCTGCACCGCCTGGTGCGCCGCGAGGACGGCTCGCCCCGCTGCGTCGCCTGCATGATGTGCGAGACGGTGTGCCCGGCCCACTGCATCTACATCGTGGCCAGCGAGCATCCGAATCCCGAGATCGAGAAGGTGCCGGAGCGCTTCGACATCGACCTCGGCAAGTGCGTGTTCTGCGGGTTCTGCGTGGAGGCCTGCCCGGAGGACGCCATCCGCATGGACACCGGCATCCTCGAGTTCTCCTCGTTCAGCCGTTTCGGGATGATCTACGACAAGGGGACGCTCCTGGCCCTCGATCCGGCCAAGCCGGATGGCTCGCCCGCTTCCCCGGTGCCGATTCCGGCGGACCGGAGGATCTGATGCAGATCCCGGGCTTCCTCCTCCTGGCGGTGCTGGTGGCGGGCTCGGCGCTCGGGGTGATCCTCCTGCGCAACCCCATCCACTCGGCGCTGTTCCTGACGGTCAACCTGGCGGGGGTGGCCGCGCTGTACCTGCTGCTCCAGGCGCAGTTCCTGGCCCTCATCCAGGTCATCGTCTACGCGGGCGCGATCGCGGTGCTCTTCGTGTTCGCGATCATGGTGCTCATCCCGGGCAAGGAGGAGACGGGGCCGGATCCGCTGCACGCGCAGCGCTGGCTGGCCGTCCCCCTGGCCGGCGTCTTGCTGCTGGAGGTGCTGCTCATCCTCCGCTCCGGGGCCTTCCAGGCCGCGCCGCCCGCGGGCGCGTCCACCGGGGTGGAGCCGCTCTACCGGCTCCTCCTCACCGACTTCCTCTTCCCCTTCGAGGTCACCTCCGTGCTCCTCCTCGTGGCCCTCGTGGGCGTGATGGCATTGACGAAGAAGAAGGCGTCCTGAGTCATGGCCCCTCCCGTCCTACTACGTGGCGCTCTCGGCGGTGCTCTTCGCCATCGGCGTGCTGGGGGTGCTCATCCGGCGCGACCCCCTCATCATCTTCATGTCCATCGAGCTGATGCTGAACGCGGCCAACCTCGCGCTGGTGGCGTTCGGCCGCGCGCACGGCGGCGCCGAAGGCCAGGCGCTGGCGCTGTTCGTGATGGCGGTGGCCGCCGCCGAGGTGGCGGTGGGTCTCGCCATCATCGTCTCGATCTTCCAGCTCCGCCGGCGCCTGTCGGTGGACGAGCTCAGCGTGATGCGCGGGTAGGACGTCCGGCGAGCCGCCGCGGCGTTCCCGCGGTACGATACGTTCAGGAGGACCTCTGATGGCGCAAGCCAAGACCGCGACCCTGGCTCCCCGGCTCGACACCGAGCTCGCGCGGCGCCTCGTCTACCAGATGGCGTTGATCCGCCGGTTCGAGGAGAAGGCGGCCGAGATGTATACCCTCGGCAAGATCGGCGGCTTCCTCCACCTCTATATCGGCCAGGAGGCAGTGGCGGTGGGGGCGACGTCCACGATCCGGCTCGACGACTATGCGGTGTCCTCCTACCGCGACCATGGGCATTGCCTCGCCAAGGGCTCCGACCCCAAGCGGGCCATGGCGGAGCTGTTCGGCCGCATCGACGGGCTGTGCAAGGGCAAGGGCGGCTCGATGCACTTCTTCGACAAGAGCGTGAACTTCCTGGGCGGCCACGGGATCGTGGGCGCCCACTTGCCGCTGGCCACCGGCGCCGCCTTCGCGTGCAAGTACCAGGGGGGCGACCAGGTCGTCCTCTGCTACTTCGGCGACGGCGCGGTGCCGGAGGGGGAGTTCCACGAGTCGATGAACCTCGCCGCGCTGTGGAAGCTCCCGGTGGTCTTCATCTGCGAGAACAACCGCTACGCCATGGGCACCGCCATCCACCGCGCGCTCTCCCAGACCGAGGTGTGGCGATTCGCGGAGACCTACGGCATGCCGGGGGAGGCGGTGGACGGCATGGACGTGCTGGCGATGCGGGACTCGGTGGGACGGGCGGTCGAGCGCGCGCGCAAGGATCGCACGCCCACCCTCATCGAGGCCCGGACGTATCGCTTCCGCGGCCACTCGATGCGCGACCCCGCGGGCTCGGTGTACCGGACCAAGGAAGAGGTGGAGCGCGAGAAGGAGCGTGATCCCATCGCGCTGTTCACCGAGCGCTGCTACCGGGACGGGATTCTCGGCGAGGCCGACGTCAAGCTCGTCGAGAAGGAGGTGTTCGACCGGGTGGACGAGGCGGTGGCCTTCGCGGAGGCCTCGCCGGAGCCGCCCCCGGAAGAGCTCTTCACGGACGTGTACAAGGACTGAGCCCATGGCCATCATCACGTACCGCGAAGCGCTGAACCAGGCCCTCCGGGAGGAGATGGACCGCGACCCGCGGGTGTTCGTGATGGGCGAGGAGGTCGGGCTCTACGACGGCGCCTACAAGGTGACCCAGGGCCTCCTCAAGGCCTACGGCGACAAGCGCATCTTCGACACGCCCATCTGCGAGTCCGGCTTCACCGGGGTCGGGGTGGGGGCGGCCATGCTGGGCCTGCGGCCGGTGATCGAGATGATGACGTTCAACTTCTCGATTCTCGCGCTGGACCAGATCGTCAACTCGGCGGCCAAGATGTGCTACATGTCCGGCGGCCAGTACCCGATCCCGCTGGTGGTGCGCGGCCCCGGCGGCCCCGCCGCCCAGCTCGCCGCCCAGCACTCCCAGAGCATGGAGACGTACTTCTACCACGTGCCCGGGCTCAAGGTGGTGCGCCCCACCACGCCCGCCGACGCCAAGGGCCTGCTCAAGTCGGCCATCCGCGACGACAACCCGGTGATCTTCATCGAGGCGGAGACGCTCTACGCGGTCAAGGGCGAGGTGCCCGACGATCCCGACTTCACCATCCCGCTCGGCAAGGCCATCGTGCGCCGCGAGGGCACGGACGTCACCGTGGTCGCCTACATGGGCATGATGTATCGCGCGATGGAGGTGGCGGAGGAGCTGGCCAAGGAGGGGATCTCCTGCGAGCTGGTCGATCCGCGCACGCTACGCCCCATGGACACCGACACCATCGTGTCCTCCGTTCGGAAGACTCATCGAGCCGTCGTGCTCGAGGCCGGCGCGGGCTTCGCGGGGATGGGTTCGGAGATCGCCTCCGAGATCACCGAGGAGGCCTTCGACGATCTCGACGCGCCGGTGGTGCGCGTCACCGGCGAGAACGCCCCCATGCCGTACGCCAAGAATCTCGAGCAGCTCAAGACCCCGTCCCGGGCCAAGATCGCGGACGCGATCCGGCGGATCTGCAATCGATGATCACCAAGGTGGTGATGCCGAAGCTGTCGGACGCCATGGAGTCCGGCAAGGTGGTCAAGTGGCTGAAGAAGGAAGGCGACGTCATCAAGGGCGGAGACGTCATCGCGGAGGTCGAGACCGACAAGGCCAATGTCGAGCTCGAGGCCTTCGGGTCCGGGGTGCTCCGCAAGGTGGTGGTGGGCGAGGGTGACCAGGTGCCCGTGGGCGAGCTGATCGCGGTCATCGCGGAGCCCGCCGACGACATCGGTACGGTGGTCGCGGGCGCCGCCGCCAAGGCCCCGTCTCGGCGCCGGCGCCCGGAGGCGCCGCCCGGCCCGCGGATATCCCGCCCGCGGCCGTGCCGGGGCCGGTGCCCCCCACCGAGACCTACAAGTCCGCGCCCGCGACGGACAAGGTGGTGCCGCTCGCTCCCGAGTCCGGCGCGCCGCGCCCGCAGCAAGCCGCCGCGTCGGCGCCGACGGGCCCGCGCCTCGTCGCCACCGGAACGCCCGCGAGCGCGCCGGCCGCGGGCGGTCGCATCAAGGCCTCTCCGCTCGCCAAGAAGGTCGCGGCCCAGTCCGGCGTGGATCTCGCCCGCCTGCAGGGCAGTGGTCCCGGCGGCCGCATCGTCCGTGCCGATGTCGAGGCGGCGCTGACCGCCGCTCCCGCCGCGATGGCCAGGCCCGCGGCCGCGGCCGCGCCACCCGCCGCCTCCGCGCCGGCGCGGGCGCCCTTCGTCATTCCTCCGCGGACCGAGGCCGAGTACGAGGACGTGCCGCTCACGCCCATGCGCGCCACCATCGCCAAGCGCATGCCGACCTCGAAGGCGCCGGTGCCGCACTTCTACGTCACCTCCGAGGTCGGCATGGACCGGGCCTGGGAGCTGCGCGCGGAGCTCAACGCGCTGGAAGGCAATCCCAAGGTCTCCGTGAATGATCTCGTGATCCGCGCCTGCGCGCTCGCGCTTCTCAAGCACCCGGGCGTCAACGCCTCCCTCCAGGGCGCGGCCATTCGCCAGTATCATCGCGCGCATATCGGGCTCGCGGTGGCGCTGGACGGCGGCCTCATCACCCCGGTGCTGCGCGACTGCGACGTCAAGCCGCTGGTGCAGATCGCCCTGGAGGCGCGGGACCTCGCCGAGCGGGCGCGGGCGGGCAAGCTCCGCGCGTCCGAGATGTCCGGGGCCACCTTCTCGATCTCCAACCTGGGCATGTTCGACGTCGAGGAGTTCTCGGCCATCATCAATCCGCCCGGAAGGCGCCATCCTGGCGGTGGGCTCCGTCCTCGAGAAGCCGGTGGTGGTGGACGGCGCGCTCGCCGTCGGGCGCCGCATGAAGCTGACCATCTCCTGCGACCATCGCGCGATGGACGGGGCCATGGGCGCGCGCTTCCTCCAGGACGTCAAGCGTTTGCTCGAAGAGCCGCTCCGGCTCCTGCTCTAGCCATGGCCGCCGCCCAGAAGTTCGACGTCGTCGGCATCGGCACCGGCCCCGGCGGCTATGTCGCCGCCATCCGCTGCGCCCAGCTCGGGCTGTCCGTCGCCGTGGTCGAGGACGATCGGCCGGGCGGCGTCTGCCTCAACTGGGGCTGCATCCCCACCAAGGCCCTCCTGCGCAATGCGGAAGTGGTGAACCTCTTCTCGCGCGCCGAGGAGTTCGGCATCACGGTGGGCGAATGGAAGGCCGACTATGCCCAGGCCATCCAGCGCTCGCGCCGGGTCGCCGACCGGATGGCCAAGGGCGTCGAGTTCCTCTTCCGCAAGAACAAGGTCACGCTGTTCCCCGGCCGCGGGACGCTCAAGGCGAGGAACGTGGTGGAGGTGGCGGGCAAGGACGGCGCGCAGACGCTGGAAGCCGGGCGCGGGGTGATCCTGGCCACGGGCTCCGAGCCGCGCTCGCTTCCCGGCGTCACCATCGACGAGAAGACGGTGATCTCGTCCAACGGGGCGGTGCGGAACGAGGGGCGGCCGGCGTCCCTGGTCGTGATCGGCGCGGGCGCGGTGGGCATGGAGTTCGCCGACGTCTATGCCGCCTACGGCACCCAGGTCACCGTGCTGGAGGCGCTGCCGCGCGTGCTCCCCATCGAGGACGAGGAGGCGTCGGCCCAGATCGCCCGGCTCTTCGGCCGCCGGGGTGTCACCATCCGCACCGGCGTGCGCGTGAAGGCGGTGACGCCGGGCGCGGGCGGCGTCGCGGTGGAGGTGGAGGCGGAGGGCAAGGTCGAGACGCTGCGCGCCGACCAGGTGCTGATCGCGGTGGGTCGGGCCGCGCGCACCAAGGACCTCGGGCTGGAAGCGCTCGGCATCGCGATGGAGCGCGGCTTCGTCACCGTGGGCCCCACCTGCGAGACGTCGGTGAAGGGGATCTACGCCATCGGCGACATGGCGGGCCGTCAGCTCCTCGCGCACAAGGCCATGGCCGAGGGCGTGGTCGCCGCTGAAGCCATCGCGGGGCATGCGCCGCGTCCGGTGGACTACGGCAATGTCCCCTCCTGCACCTATTGCCGCCCGCAGGTGGCCTCCATCGGGCTCACCGAGGCGGCCGCCAAGGGCAATGGGCGCGAGGTGAGCGTGGGGCGCTTTCCCTTCACCGCGAACGGCAAGGCGGTGGCGCTGGGCGAGACCGAAGGCTTCCTCAAGGTGGTGGCGGACAAGCGCACCGGCGAGATCCTCGGCGTGCACATCGTGGGACCCGAGGCCACCGAGCTGATCCACGAGTTCGCCGTCGGGCGCACGCTCGAGGCCACGCTCGAGGAGCTGATGCACACCATCCACGCCCACCCGACGCTTTCCGAGGCGGCGCTCGAGGCCACGCTCGCGCGCGCTCGGCCAGGCCATCCACATCTGATGGCATTTCGACGGCCTGACGGCGGCGCAGCAGGCCCTGCGCGCGCGGGCGCGCGAGCTGGCCGACGGGGTCTTTCGCGAGCGGGCGGCACGCTGGGACGCGGAGGAGGCCTATCCCTGGGACAACGTGAAGGACCTCGTCCGCGCGGGCCTCATGGGGATCACCATCCCCAAGGCGTATGGCGGCCCCGGCGGCTCGGTACTCGACGTGCTCCTCGTGGTGGAGGAAATCGCGCGCGCCTGCGGTGTGACCGCCCGGATCGTCGTGGAGGGGAGCCTCGGCGTGGTGGGGGCGCTCACCGCCTACGGCACCGAGGCGCAGAAGCGCCGCTATTTCCCGTGGGTGCTGGAGGACGGCGAGAAGCCCGCCATCGCCATCACCGAGCCCGAGGCGGGCTCCGCCGCCACCGATCTCGTCACCCGCGCCGACGAGGCGCCGGAGGGCTGGACCCTGGGGGGCGAGAAGCGCTGGATTACCGGCGCGGGCACCTCGCGTCTCTACCTCGTCTACTGCCGCATGGGCGCGCGCCCCGGCGCCGAGGGCATCGGGGGCATCTTCGTGGAGCGCGACACGCCGGGCTTCACGGTCGGCGAGCGCGATCGCACCATGGGGCTGCGCGGGATCCCGGAGGGGCGCCTGCGCTTCGACCGCTGCCGCGTGCCCGCCGAGCAGGTGCTGGTGGGCCCGCCCGACGGCTTCAAGCGGCTCATGCGCGCGTACAACAGCCAGCGCCTGGGCGCGGCCACGGTGGCGCTGGGGCTGGCGCAAGGCGCCTACGAGCACGCGCTCGCCTACGCGCAGTCGCGGCGCCAGTTCGGGCGTCCCATCGCGGATTTCCAGGGCATACGCTGGAAGCTGGCCGACATGGCGATCAAGCTCGACGCGGCCCGGCTCCTCATCCACCGCGCGGCCTGCACCTCGGTGGACGGCTTCCCCGAGCCGCTCGCGGCCGCCAAGGCCAAGACCTACGCCGCGGAGATGGCCCAGGAGGTCACCAATCAGGCGCTGCAGATCCACGGCGCCGCCGGCTATGGCCGCGGGCTGCCGCTCGAGCGCATGGTGCGGGACGCGCGCATGTTCGCCATCGGCGGCGGGACCGTGGAGATGATGCGCAACCTGATCGCGGATCGCATCCTCCCCGAGCGGGCCGACTTCCGCCGCTAGGCCCGCGGAGACCGCCGTGGCTGAGTTCGTGATCGAGGGACGCACCCGCACCAAGGGCAAGGTGCGCCCGGGGGGAAACAAGAACGCCGCCTTCCCCGCGGTGGCGGCCGCGCTGCTCACCGCCGAGCCCGTCACGCTGCGCAATCTCCCCGACATCGACGACGTGCGCACTCTGCTCGCCATGGTGGAGGGGCTGGGGGTGGAGATCACGCGCCCCGACCGCCACACCGCGATCCTGCGCGCGGGCGCGCTACGCGGAACCCGCCCCGACCCCGAGCTGCTCCGGAAGATTCGCGGGGCGCTGGTCCTCATGGGCCCGCTGCTGGCGCGGGAAGGCCGCGCGGAGTTCGGCACCTCGGGCGGCGACCGCATCGGCCGGCGGCGCGTGGACACGCACGTCCTGGGCCTCGCCGCGCTGGGGGCGGAGTACCGCCACGAGGACGGTGAGCTGCGTCTGACCGCGCCCCGCCTGCGGGGCGCCGACATTCTCCTCGACGAGGCTTCCGTCACCGCCACCGAGAACGTGGTGCTGGCGGCGGTGCGGGCGGAAGGGACCACCGTGCTCCGCAACGCGGCGTCCGAGCCGCATGTCCAGGACCTCTGCGCCCTCCTCGTGCAGATGGGAGCGCGCATCGATGGCATCGGCTCCAACGTGCTCACCATCCACGGGGGAGCCACGCTGCGCGGCGCCGACTTCACGCTGGGGCCGGACTTCATGGAGGTGGGGAGCTTCGTGGTGCTGGCGGCGGTGACGGAGGGCGATGTCCTCATCGAGGGCGTGCGGCCGGACGATCTGCGCATGACGCTCGGCGTCTTCGCTCGACTCGGGATCGCCGCGGAGATGCGCGGTGACGATCTCGCCGTCTCGGGCGCCGCGCCGCTCGTCATCCAGTCCGATCTCGGCGCCGCGATTCCGAAGGTGGACGACGGTCCCTGGCCGGCCTTCCCCGCCGACCTCATGAGCGTGGCGCTGGTGGCGGCCACCCAGGCCGAAGGCACGGTGCTGTTCCACGAGAAGATGTACGAGAGCCGGCTCTTCTTCGTGGACCGGCTCATCGGCATGGGCGCCCGCGTGGTGCTCTGCGATCCCCACCGCGCCCTGGTCCATGGCCCCGCCCGGCTCCGCGGCGAGCCCGGGGGCATCCCGAGCCCGGACATTCGCGCGGGCATCGCGCTCCTCATCGCCGCGCTCTGCGCCGACGGGCGGACCGTCATCCGGAGCATCGAGCAGATCGACCGCGGTTACGAGGACATCGAGGGCAAGCTCTTGGCCCTGGGCGCCCGCATCACCCGGCGTCCCTAGCGGGCCGCCATGGCCCACGGTCAACATGGCCAGCGGGTCGCCATGGCCCACGGTCAACATGCCTTAGGCATGTTGATCATGGTCGTCGATTCCAGCGTGGCCCGGACGTCGTAGAGGGTGAGGCGAGGGATGACGCCCCGCCCGGAAAGGAGATCCCCATGAAGTTCATCCTCATGATCCACGGCAACGAGGCCTCGGAGGGGCGGCGCACCGAGGCCGAGATGAAGCAGGTCGTCGGCCAGCACATGCAGGTGGCCCAGGAGCTGCGCGCGGCGGGCAAGATGGTGCACGGCGAGCGGCTTCGCGGCCAGGCGGAGGCGACCCGGCTCCGGGCCAAGGCCGGCCAGATCCAGCTCACCGACGGGCCCTTCGCCGAGACCAAGGAAGTCGTCGGAGGGTTCTACTTGATCGACTGCGCCTCCAAGGCGGAGGCCATCGAGTGGGCCTCCAAGCTGCCGATCCGCGAGGAGGGCTATATCGAAGTGCGCCCCGTCTGGGAGATGTAGCGACGGCCCTCGGCGGCGCCGGGTTCCTCGTCGAGCACGTCTTCCGGGGCGAGTACGGCCGGCTCGTCGCCTCGGTAGCGCGCATGCTCGGTGACCTCGACGCCGCCGAGGAAACCGTGCAGGAGGCGCTGGCGGCGGCGCTCGTGCACTGGCCGGTTGACGGCTTGCCCGACAATCCCGGCGCGTGGCTGATGACGGTAGCGCGCAACCGCGCCCGCGACCACCTGCGCCGCCGCCGCCGGCTGCACCAGAGGATCGAGGCCCTCGCGCGGGAGGGGGCCGGCGGGCTCGCGGAGCCGCCGCTGGAGGAGGATCCCGCCGGCATCGCCGACGACCGCCTGCGCCTGATCTTCACGTGCTGCCACCCCGCGTTGCCGCCGGAGAGCCAGGTGGCGCTGACGCTCCGGCTGGTGGGGGGGCTGTCCACCGGGGAGATCGCGCGGGCGTTTCTCGTCCCCGAGCCCACCGTGGCCCAGCGCATCGTCCGCGCCAAGCGGGCGATCCGCGCCCGCCGCCTGCCCTATGCGGTGCCGGAGGCGGCCGAGCTGCCCGCGCGCCTCGCCGCCGTCCTCGCGGTGATCTACCTCGTCTTCAACGAGGGCCACACCGCGCGCGAAGGGGACCGGCTCGTCCGTGGAGAGGTTTGCGAGGAGGCGCTCCGCCTCGGCGCCACCCTGGCCGAGCTGATGCCGGGGGAGCCGGAGGCGCAGGGGCTCGTCGCCCTCATGGAGCTGACGGCGGCGCGCCTCCCGGCGCGCGCGGATGCGCGCGGCGACCTGGTCCTCCTCGCCGATCAGGACCGCGGGCGCTGGGATCGCAGGCTGATCGCGCGCGGGCTCGCGCGGCTCGACCGCGCGGGTCCACTCGAGGACGCGGGCCCGTATCGGCTCCAGGCCGCCATCGCCGCCTGCCATGCGCGCGCCCCGACGTGGGAGGCCACCGACTGGGCGGACATCGCCGATCTGTACGGGAGGCTTCACGCCCTCACGCCGACGCCGGTGATCGCGCTCAACCGCGCGGTGGCGGTGAGCATGGCGGCGGGGCCGGCGGCGGGCCTGGCCATCCTCGACACCCTCGAGGACCCGGCGCTCGCCGGCTACCACCATCTCCCCGCCGCGCGCGGGGACTGCCTGCGGCGCCTCGGCCGCTGGCCCCAGGCCGCCGCCGCCTACCGCCGCGCGCTGAGCCTCACCAAGAACCGGCGGGAACAGGCCTTCTTCGCCGCGCGCGTGGAGGAGTGCGAGCGGAGCCCGGCCTCCTAGGAGTCCGGGTGACCCTGCCGCATCTCCTCCCGCATCGCGGACTTGCCGGCCTCGAAGGCGGTGATGAGCCGGTTGGTCTGCTCCTCGAAGTACTCGCGCCCCTTCTCGAACAGGTCGCCCGCCTTGATCTTGGCCTCGCCGGCGGCGCCGCGCGCCTTGTTCAGCACCTCGCCCCCGTGCTCGGCGAGGAGCTCGCGGGCTTCGCGTCCGGTCTTGGGCGCCAGCAACAGCGCCGCCGCCGCCCCCGCCACCGCGCCGAGAAAGAACCAGCCGAGATAGCCCGCCGCGTCCGAGTTCCGCTCTTCCGACATGTCCCGTCCTCCTTCATCCATCATTGCCATTGGCCTGTCCCTACGCTTGCCGCCTCTTGAGCCGAGAGATGAACACGCCCAGCCCGCGCTGGAGCCCCATCGCCACGCCGCCGAGCCGGGTGACCTGGGCGATCCCGCCCACCACCCCGACCACCGTGGCGATGGTCCCGGTGATGTCCTCGAGCCGGCGGGTGATGAGGCCGATGCGCTCGAGCTCGAGCGTCACCTGGTGGGAGACGCCGCGCAGCTCCTCGGTCAGCGCGCCGAGCTGGCTCGCGGTGGGCCGGATCTCACGCTCGACGAGAGTGAGGACCGCCTCGCCCCGATCGACGAGCCGCTTGAGCGAGAAGAGCACGGTCACCAGCGCCACCGTGATGGCCACGGCGCACACGATCAACACCGTCACGGCCAGCGAGTTCATAGGGGCCGCAGTATGGCAAGGGCCAAGGGGCAAGTCAACCGCTTCGGGGGAAAACACCGCGTGTTCATTGACTTTCCCGTCCCTCGATCCCTATACTCCGGCAGTCAGGAGCCAGCACCAATGCCCCTCGAGGACCGCTTCGCCGAGTTACGCCGCCGCAACCAAGCCGCCGACCTCGGCGGGGGGGCGGAGCGCATCGAGCGCCAGCACAAGGCCGGAAAGAAAACCGCCCGCGAGCGCGCTCGAGCTCCTGCTCGACAAGGGCTCGTTCGCCGAGATGGACAAGCTGGTGGTGCATCAGGGGCATGACTTCGGGATGGACGCCCAGCGCAT
Source organism: uncultured Candidatus Rokubacteria bacterium (assembly GCA_963733725.1). Classification (GTDB taxonomy): domain Bacteria; phylum Methylomirabilota; class Methylomirabilia; order Rokubacteriales; family CSP1-6; genus DASRWT01. The sequence goes on from CAVTFC010000014.1 coordinate 410,738, forward strand.
CCCCGGCGATGGGGTGGTGGTGGGATCCGGACGAATGCATGGCCGACCGGTATTCGTCTTCGCGCAGGACTTCACCGTGTTCGGCGGCTCGCTGTCCGAGGCTTACGCGCGGAAGATCTGCAAGATCATGGACCTCGCCATGAAGACGGGCGTGCCCATCATCGGCCTCAACGACTCGGGCGGGGCGCGCATCCAGGAGGGCGTGGTCTCGCTCGCGGGCTACGCGGACATCTTCCTGCGCAATACGCTGGCCTCCGGCGTGGTGCCGCAGATCTCCGCCATCCTCGGACCGTGCGCCGGAGGCGCCGTCTATTCGCCCGCCATCACGGACTTCGTGTTCATGGTGAAGGGCTCCTCCTACATGTTCGTGACCGGGCCCGAGGTGATCAAGGCCGTCACCCACGAGGAGGTGTCGTTCGAGGAGCTGGGCGGCGCGCGCACGCATGGCGCCACCTCCGGCGTGGCCCACTTCGCCGCGGAGAGCGAGGAGGAGTGCCTGGCCCTCATCCGCGAGCTGATGACCTTCCTGCCCCAGAACAATCTGGAGGACCCCCCGCTGCAGCGAACCCTCGATCCGCCAGACCGCGTGGACGAGGAGCTGCAGACCGCGGTGCCGGACCAACCCAACAAGCCCTATGACATCAAGGACATCGTGCGCACGGTGCTGGACGACCGGTACTTCTTCGAGGTCCAGTCCGACTATGCCGCGAACCTGGTGGTCGGCTTCGGCCGCCTCGGCGGCCGGCCGGTGGGGATCGTCGCCAATCAGCCCGCGCATCTCGCCGGCTGCCTGGACATCAACGCCTCGCTGAAGGGCGCGCGCTTCGTCCGCTTCTGCGACTGCTTCAATATCCCGCTCGTCACCTTCGAGGACGTGCCCGGCTTCCTGCCCGGCACCGCCCAGGAGTTCGGCGGCATCATCAAGCACGGGGCCAAGCTCCTCTACGCCTTCTGCGAGGCCACCGTGCCCAAGCTCACCGTGATCACGCGCAAGGCCTATGGCGGCGCGTACTGCGTGATGTCGTCCAAGCACATCCGCGGCGACGCGAACTTCGCCTATCCGACGGCGGAGATCGCGGTGATGGGCCCCGATGGCGCGGTCAATATCCTCTACAAGCGCGAGATGGACGGGCGCCGCCGATCCCGCCGCGCTGAAGGACGAGAAGACGCGCGAGTACCGGGAGAAGTTCGCCAATCCCTTCGTGGCCGCCGAGCGCGGCTATGTAGACGAGGTCATCGAGCCGCGGGACACCCGGCGCCGCCTCATCCAGGCCCTCGAAGTGCTCCACACCAAGCGCGACACCAATCCGCCCAAGAAGCACGGGAATATTCCCCTGTGAGCGGGTCCCGATGAGCGACGAAGAAGCCAAGCGCATCGAGGAGGCGCAGCGCGCCTGGGAGGCGCGGACGCGCAAGCCCGGGGGCGGGAAGCCGGGAGAACGCCCGGGCCTCTTCACCACCTCCGGGGGCGGCCCCGTCGAGCCGCTCTCTACGCCGGCGGACGTGTCCGGCCTCGACTATCTCCGCGATCTCGGGTTCCCCGGCGAGTTCCCGTATACGCGCGGAGTCCAGCCCACCATGTATCGCGGGCGATTCTGGACCATGCGGCAGTACGCGGGCTTCGGCTCGGCGGTGGAGACCAATCGCCGCTACCGGTACCTCCTCGAGCAGGGGCAAACCGGTCTCAGCGTGGCCTTCGACCTGCCCACCCAGATGGGCTATGACGGCGACGATCCCATGGCGCGGAGCGAGGTGGGCAAGGTGGGAGTGGCCATCTCGAGCCTGCCCGACATGCTCGACCTCTTCGACGGGATCCCGCTGGACCGGGTCTCCACCTCGATGACCATCAACGCCACCGCGTCCATTCTCCTCGCGCTCTACATCGCGGTGGGCGAGCGGCAGGGTGTGGGCCCCGAGAAGCTGTCGGGCACGGTGCAGAACGACATCCTGAAGGAGTACGTCTCGCGGGGCACCTATATCTTCCCGCCCCCGCCGTCGCTCCGGCTCATCACCGACACCTTCGCCTACTGCCGCGAGCGCGTGCCGCGCTGGAACACCATCTCCATCTCCGGCTATCACATCCGCGAGGCCGGCAGCACCGCGGGCCAGGAGATCGCCTTCACGCTGTCCAATGGCATCGCCTACGTGACGGCGGCGCTGGAGGCGGGGCTCGCGGTGGACGAGTTCGCCCCGCAGCTCTCGTTCTTCTTCAACGCCCACAACAACCTCCTCGAGGAGGTGGCCAAGTACCGCGCCGCGCGCCGGATGTGGGCGCGGATCATGCGGGAGCGGTTCGCGGCCCGGGACCCCCGCTCGCTCATGCTCCGCTTCCATGCGCAGACCGCGGGCAGCATGCTCACCGCGCAGCAGCCCGCCAACAATATCGTGCGGGTGGCGGTGCAGGCCCTGGCCGCGGTGCTGGGGGGCTGCCAGTCCCTGCACACCAACTCCATGGACGAGGCCTTGTCCTTGCCCACCGAGGAGTCGGTGCGCATCGCGCTCCGGACGCAGCAGATCCTGGCGCATGAATCGGGGGTGGCCGATACCGCCGACCCGCTGGGCGGCGTCCTACGCGGTGGAGCGCCTCACCCGACAGCTCGAGGAGGAGGCGGAGGCCTATATCGCCAAGATCGACGGGATGGGCGGCGCCGTCCAGGCCATCGCCTTCATGCAGCGCGAGATCCAGGACGCCGCCTATCGCTATCAGCAGGAGGTGGAGGCCAAGGCGCGCATCGTCGTCGGCGTCAACGACTTCGTGAGCGACGAGCCGCCGGGCGGGAAGCTCTTCCAGATCGATCCCGCGGTGGGCGCGGCGGCGGCGGAGCGCCTGGAGATGGTCCGGCGCACCCGCGACGCCGACGCGGCGGCGCGCGCCCTCGAGGCCATCGATCGCGCCGCCCGCGGGCGCGACAACCTCATGCCCCTCATCCTCGACGCCGTGCGGGCCTCGGTGACTCTGGGCGAGATCTGCACCACGCTGCGCCGCGTCTTCGGCACGCACGTGCCATCGGTGGTGTTTTGATGACGACGCGGCGCGGCCTCTCGGCGCATTTATCATCAGCGGGGGCCTCGAGATGGCCCCCGCTCTCCCCCCGTCGGCGGACTACCGTGTGCGCACTGTTGATGGCGGTGCTGCTGCTGGTTTGCGTGCCCGGCGAGGCGGGGCTCGCCGATCAGGTCGGCGCCACCTTCGGGCTCCTTGTCCAGGAGGTGATGAACGCGTTCCCGCCCGTCGAGGGGCTGGTGGTGAGCGTGGACGGCGATCGCGTCTACCTGGATCTCGCCGAGAAGGATGGCGTCCTGCGCGGGCAGGAGTTCACCGTCTTCCGCAAGGGGGAGGAGTTCCGCCACCCGTTCACGCAGAAGCCGCTCGGCCGCTTCGAGGACGTCCTGGGTTATGCCCAGATCACCCGCGTGGAGCTGCGGTTCTCGGAGGCGGTGTTCATCCCCATCCCCGACCGCGCCAAGGTGGCCGCCGAGGATGGGGTGCGCATCACCCGGGGCCGGATCAAGGTGGCGGTGGCGCCGACGCTCGATCTGACCAAGACCCAGGCCGATCTTCGGCGCGTGCCCTTCATGATCGCGCTGGGGTTGGACCAGACCAAGCGCTTCCAGGCGGTGGACCCCGGGGTGGTGCAGGAGCTCTTCCTGAATCAGCGGGCCCGCATCGAGGAGCTCCTGGTGCGGCCCGAGCGGGCGGTCAGCCTGGGCCGGACCCTCGACGTGTCGGGCTGGCTGGTCCCCGTCCTCATCGACCGGCGGGGCACGACCTACCTCGACGTCACCTGGATCTCGGCGGTGACCGGCACCCCCCTCTTCTCCCGCCGCCAGGCGCTGACCCGGGCGCAGGGGGCCAGTGAGCAACGCTTCCCCTGGGAGCCCCTCCCGGAGGACTAATCTGCTATGCTTTCCCCGACATGCCGACGTCTCGCGCTCTTCGTCTGACCGCCGGAATCGCGGCCGTCGCCGTCCTGGCGACGGGTTGTCAGACCATGCGGGAATTCGTTGGGTATCCCGGCGCGGGCGATCCCAGCATCACGATCAAGAGCGCGGAGCCGAAGTGGGTGCTGATCAAGAACCCGCGCTACGGCGACGTGGCCAGCGAGCCCGAGTACGTCTGGGTGGAAGAAGACAAGATGCCCACGACGGTGAAGTCGTTCATGCTCGGCAAGTCCACCCTGCTGGCGCCGCCCGAGGTGGTCCCGAAGTACGGGTTGCCGCCCGGCGGCGGCCGCATCAGCCCGCTCCAGAAGCTGCCCTACGACGACGACGACGGTGGCCCCGCCCGCACCCGGCGGAAGCCGCGCTCCGCTCACCGCGGCCACGACCACCCCGGCCACCCGCACCGACGGCGCGGTGGCGGTGGCGCCGCCGCCGCCCACGCGCGGCTTCGTGGTCTTCGTGGAAACCGCCCGGATCGTCATCGACCTCACTGCCCGTGACGGCATCAAGCTCGGCACCATGGTCAGCCTGCGGCGCGACAAGATTCCCATCGTCCACCCTGTGACCGGCGAGCTGCTCGGCGAGCTGGACGAGGAGGTGGCCACCGGGAAGGTGATCGAGGTGCGGGAAAAGTTCTCGGTGGTGGAGCTCCAGCGCGTCGAGCAGGGGACGGAGATCAAGATCAAGGACCGGGTCGTTCTCCGGTGACCGCGCCCGCTCGCTCCGGCGTCAAGCCGCGCACCGCGCTCGAGACGCTTCTCAAGGACCGCGTCGCCCTCATGATCGGCGGCGAGCTGGCCGCCATCGAGGCCGAGATCGCACGCGAGATCAATTCCCCGGTGGACCTCATCCGCGAGATGGGCGAGTTCATCGCGGGAGCCGGCGGCAAGCGGCTGCGTCCCATCCTGCTCCTCATCGCCGCGCGCCTGGCCGGCTACCGGGGGCCGCGCGCGGTCCGGATGGGCTGCGTGGTGGAGCTCCTGCACACCGCCACCCTCATCCACGACGACGTGGTGGACCAGGCGCCGCTGCGGCGCGGCCGCCCCTCCGCCAATGCCCGCTGGGGCGACGACGCCTCCGTGCTGGTGGGGGACCATCTCTACTCGAAGTCCTTCGCCCTCATGGTGGCCGACGGCGATCCCGCCGTCCTCGACACCCTGGCGCGCGCGACCGTCTCCATGACCGAGGCCGAGGTGTTCCAGCTCGAGCGCAAGCGCACCGGCACCACCACCGAGGCCGACTATCTGCGAATCATCACGCAGAAGACGGCGTCGTTCATCTCCGCCTGCTGCCGCATCGGGGGCGTGCTGGGCCGCGCCGACGCCGCGCGGCTCGAGGCCCTCACGCGCTATGGACTGGACATCGGCATCGCGTTCCAGATCAGCGACGACTCCCTCGACTTCGTGGCCGACGAGGCGCGCCTGGGCAAGGCCATCGGGGCCGACCTGCGCGAGGGCAAGCGCACGCTGCCGCTCATCGCCACGCTGGACCGGGCCGAGCCCGCCGAGCGCGAGCGCATCCAGGCCGTGCTCAAGCGCGCGCGGCCCGGAGGCGGCCGACATCGAGGAGATCCGCCGCCTGGTGGTCCGCTACGAGGGCGTGGAGTACGCGCTCGAGCGCGCGCATGCCTATGCGCAGACGGCCAAGGACGATCTCAAGCCCTTCGCCGACTCCGATGACAAGGAGACCCTGGTCCTCATCGCGGACTTCGTGGTGGACCGGGACCGCTAGCCTCTCGCCCGCCATGCCGGGCCGGGCGTGATCCTCGGCATCTGCCCGACGCCCGCCTGGTGGACCTCACCCACGAGATCGATCCCCACCATTCACCTCGACGTCGTGGACCCCGGGGTGGGGAGCGGACGGCGGCCGCTGGCACTGGAGGTAGGCGGGCAGCAATTCGTCGGCCCCGACAATGGTCTCTTCACCTTCACGCTGGGAGCGGGGCCGGGGACGCCGGTGCGGGTGACGCTGGGCTAGTCGGAGCGCTTCTTCGAGGGCGCGAGCTTGCTCTTGGCGCTGTCGGATTTACCGCCGTCGCTCTTGGCGCTGTCGGATTTACCGCCGTCGCTCTTGGCGCTGTCGGACTTGCCGCCGTCGCTCTTGGCGCTGCTCGTCCCCCCTCCATCGGACGCGCCGCCGCTCGCGGCGCCGGAAGACGCGCCGCCGGAAGTGCCGGAAGTTGAGGGGGAGCTTTCACTCGCCGTGCTAGACTGAGCCGCGGTCGAGGATGAAGTTTCGGCTTTCATCGCCTTCTTCCTCGACTCCGACGGGTAGTCGGTGACGTACCAGCCGCCGCCCTTGAGGATGAAGGTGGATGCGCTCAGGAGCCGATGGACGGGACCGCCGCACACGTCACAGGTCTCGAGCGGCTTCGCCGAGATGCGCTGGCGCACTTCGAAGACGCGAGGACATTTCGGACATTCGTACTCGTAAGTGGGCACGATTCAAACAAGTACATGGCTAACGCGATGGTGTCAAGGAACGCAGCCGGCGCGCTGATCGCGGCGCTCATCGCCCTTGCCGTCGCCGCGGGCGGCTGCGCGACCAGCAAGGAAGCGCAGGTCCGCAAGATCCAGGCGCGCAACGCCTACGATCAGGGCGGCTCGAACTTCCGGGAAGGTCGCGTCTCCCTCGGGCTCGCCTCGCTTCAGGAGGCGGTGCAGCTCGACCCCGACAACGCGGTCTACTGGAACGCGCTCGGCGTGGCCCAGCTCCAGCTCCGCCGGTGGCCCGAGGCCCAGGTTTCGTTCGAGAAGGCCAGCCAGCTCGACGGGAACTATGCCGAGGCCTATCACAATCTGGGGCTGGCCCTGGCTCGCCAGGGGCGCCTGGACCAGGCCGTCGCCAGCTATCGGAAGGCCCTGACCTATCCGACCTACCCGAGCCCTGAGCTGGCCTATCACAATATGGGGGAGGCCTACCTCCGGCAGGGGAAGCTCCTCGAAGCCGAGGAGTCCCTCCGGCAGGCCGTCCAGCTCGAGTCCAAGAACCAGTTTTCCTATTATTTGCTTGGAGTTGTTCTCGCCGAGGCCGGCAAAAAAGGCGAGGCGGCGACGGTGTTCCGCCAGGCCCGGGACCTCGATCCCGGCTCCTCCGTCGGCCTGCTGACAGTGGAGGCTCTGAAGACCCTCGAAACCCGCTAGGTCGGGCACAATTTATTGACCTAAGATGCCCTAATGCGGTAAAAAAGGTTGTAGTCGTGAAGTCTCTGCACCCCCCTGTCTGTCCAGGGGCTTTCGTGTCGTCGCAGCACCGTGGTACCGCGTAGCCTGCACCAGGGCAGTCGAGGCAGTGGGTTCTTGGAAGCACGAGAAGCCAACCACCAATGAGGAGAGGGTTCATGAGAAAGTTGCTCGTAGTCACCTTGGCCTTGGTCGCCCTCATCGGCACCATGGCCCCCGGGGTGTTCGCGCAGCCGGCAGCGGCGCCCCCACCCCTGACGTTCAACATCAACGGGTTCCTCGACACCATCTCGTCGGCGAGCCACAACCTGCGTGACAACAACTTCACGCGAGTGGGCGACCAGGAGTGGTACGCCCGGAACCGCGGCCGTATCAACATCGAAGGCCGCGCCGGCACTGCCGTGTTCGTATGGGGTATCGAGATCGACACCACGTGGGGCCAGACGAGCGGACAGGACAATAACCTGGCCGGTCAGGTGGTCGGTAACAACCAGCAGCGCGCCGGCACCACGTCGGGCTTCGACCTCAATACCGACACGCAGGCCAGCGTCGAGACCAAGTGGCTCTTCGCCGAGTTCGACATGCCGCTGATGCCGTACGCGACGCGCGTTCGCCTGGGTGCCCAGCCGTATGGGGCCGAGGTCACCTACAAGATCTGCGCCGTCGCGTGCGGCGACTTCGCGGGGCTGAACCTCGCCACCACGTGGTCGCCGAACGTCAAATCGCACCTCACCTTCGTCCAGATCGAGGAAGAACTCACGGGCGCGAGCACGGGCGGCACGGGTCTCACCGGCTTCAACCGCGGTGACGACTTCGCCTTCCTCCTCAGCCTCGAGATCACCCCGTTCAAGGGCCTCGACATCCGTCCCGTCTATTCGTACGCGTGGTACCAGGGCGCGACGTCGACGTCCACGCGCCAGGTCGTCAGCGGCGGCGCCACGGGCGGCACGGCCACTCACGTCGCCCGCCTCGCGGGCGGTTGCGTGCCTGGCCCCGGACCATGTGTTGGTACCGCGGCGGCTCCCGCGAGCCCGACCAACGAGGAGCACCGGCACACCCTGGGTGTCGATGCGCGGTGGCGCTCGGGCCCCTTCTCGATCGACCCCACTTTCATGTATCAGTTCGGTACACGTGACACGGACAACCCCTTCCCCGGCTCCGCGACGCAGCTGACCAGGGAAGCGGACATCTCAGCCTTCCTGTTCGACGTGAAGGCGGGCTGGCGGATCGGGCCGGCGCTCCTCGAGTTCCGGGGCATGTACACCTCGGGTAACCGGCCCAAGGACCAGCTGACCAAGGACGTGAACTACTACATGCCGGTCCAAAATGACACGGGGTGGTGGTCGGACGGGTGGGGTAATATCCTCGCCCTCGGTATCGACTACTTCAACGGCGCCGTCCGTGGCCTTGGGCAGAACATCGGTCTCGATCGCTACGGCCGCCAGCAGTTCGGCCTGAAGGCGACCTACAGCTTCACCCCGCAGCTCGACGTGTACGGGCTGGTGACGCCGGCGTGGACGGCTCGGTCGGTTGATACGGACGGGACGTTCTCGACGGCGGTCATAAACTGCCGGGCGAGCGATTGTAAGGGGGATTCCGCGTACATCGGTACCGAGGCCAACCTCGGCACCACCTGGCGGTTCGCGCCGGGCCTGACGTTCGATCTCGTGGGCGCCTACCTCGTCGCGGGCGAAGCCCTGGACACGACCGAGGTTGTCGGCGGCGTGGCCAACAAGCGGGAGGCCAAGGATGTCTACACGGTGGCGGCCCGGCTGCGCCTGAGCTTCTAGGCGCCACCTGAAGCTGTCGTAACGAGCGGGGCATGGAGGACAGACTCCATGCCCCGCTTTCTCTTGCCCGCTCTCATTCCAGAGAGTTGCCTGCTTCGGGCCAGGGCGCTATAGTCCGGGCATGGTCCGCCGTTTCCTGACCGGTACCCTCGTCTGCCTTCTGGTGGGGGGGGCTTTCATGGGTCTTTCGCAGCGGGCTTTTGCCCAGCAGAATCCCGCGCCGGCCGACCCCCCCGGACAGGCTCCGGGGCCCTCCGTTCCCATGACCGTACTGGCCGACCAGCTCGTGGATCTCTTCCCCAGGATCGAAGGGGACGTGCTGGAGGTCCAGGACCGCACGCTCACCCTGGGCGTGGGGCGCAAGGACGGGGCCCGCCCCGGGCTCGAGCTGGCGCTCTTCCGCGAGGGCCGGGAGATCAAGCACCCCAAGACTGGCCAGGTGCTGGGCCGTTCCGAAATAGCCGTGGGGCGGGTGACCCTCACCGAGGTGGAGGAGCAGTTCTCGCGCGGCACCGCCGTCGTGACGATTCCGGTCGCGGCGGGGGACCGCTTCCGGCTCTCGTCCGGCAAGATCCGGCTCGTACTCCTGCCCCTGGCGGGGGGCGCCCGCGACAACCTCATCGAGGCCACCACCCAGGAGCTGGTCGAGCGGCTCAACGCCTCCGGCCGCTTCGTCGTGAGCATGGGAGATCCGATCAACCCCTACCTGGCGCAGGAGGGGATCAAGGGCGACGACTTCCTCGACGGGAAGGGCGTGCGGGAGGCGGCGGCGCGGTTCAAGTTCGAGAACCTCCTCGTCTTGCAGTTCAAGCGGGTGCAGAACCGGCCCTTCATGGAGGTGCGCTTCTTCTCCCTCCCGAGCCGGGACGCCCTCGTGAGCACCGCCTTCTTCGTGCCGCCGTCCATCCGTACTGCCTCGGACAAAGATCGCTTCTCCTCGGCCACCCGCGACGTGAATCGGCCTCAGGCGAAACCGAGATCGCTCCTGTCCCGCCTGCTCGGCGGCGATCTGGAAGCGGGCTCGTACTCCACCGGCGAGAACTCGATCCCGCTGAGGGAAGTGGCCCGCTTCGGCTTCCCCGTCCTCGCCATGGACATCTCGGTGCAGCCCAAGGACAAGCTTCCGCGGGTGGCGGTGAGCGACGGCGAGAAGGTCTACCAGTACCGGATCGTGAATCAGAAGTTCGAGCCGGAATGGTCCTTCTCGGTGGGGACGCTGGGGCGGGTGATGTCCCTCCAGCTCGTGGATGTCGACGGCGACGGGATCTTCGAGGTAGTGGCCAACCGCTTCCACAGCGTGGCGGGGCTCAATTCCTTCGTGATCAGCTCCAAGGACGGGAAGCCCCGGTTCCTGGCCAATAACCTCGAGATGTTCCTCTTCGGGCTCGACGCGAAGAACGAGGGCTACAAGCAAACCCTCTGGGCCCAGCGTTACGACTCGGAGAACTTCTTTACGCCGGGCCAGGCGCAGCAGGTCGTGATCAAGAAGGGCGGCATCGTCTCCGAAAAGTCGGTGCGGGTGCCGACCTCGTTCCGGCCCATGGGCGCGGCCTTGTCCAATATCAATGGCAAGGACACGCGCGCGCTGGCCAATATCGACGAGTTCAACCGGCTTCAGATCTCGCTGGACGGCGAGGATATCTGGCGGTCGTCCACCGTGGTGGGCGGCGGCTACATGAAGATGGAGCTGGTCATCCCGCGCGGCCGGCAGGGCAGCCAGAGCAAGTTCTACAAGATCGAGCCTACCCCGCTCGCGGTGGATCTGGACGGCGACGGGGTCGAGGAGCTGGTGGTTCCCCAGAACCTGGTGCGAGAAGGCCTGCTCGCGGTGGTGTTCAAGGGGCCGGCCGGCTATCGCCTGCAGTCCATCGAGTCCGGCTTCGAGGGCGGCATCACCGCGCTGGGCGCGTACCGCACCGAAGACAGCAATCAGCCGACCCTGGTGGCGGCGGTGGTCCGCTTCAGCAGCATCTTCACCAGCACCTCGGGCGAGACACAGATCATCATGACCGTCCCGCAGGAGTAGGGGCCTGCTCCACCCGTACCGAGGTGTCCTGCCCAAGCTGCATCCGACCGCCTTCGTCGAAGCCTCCGCCCAGGTGATCGGCGACGTGGAGCTCGCCGAGGAGACCAGCGTCTGGTTCACCGCGGTGCTACGCGGCGACGTGAACTTTCTCCGGATAGGTCGCGGGACCAATATCCAGGACGGCACCATCGTCCACGTCAATCGCCGGGGCACCCCCACCATCCTGGAGGAGTTCGTCACCGTGGGTCATGCCGCGCGCCTGCACGGCTGCCACATCAAGTCCCATTGCCTCATCGGTATCGGGGCCATCGTCCTCGACGGCGCGGTGCTGGAAGAGGAGTGCCTGGTGGCGGCGGGGGCAGTGGTCTCGCCCGGCACGGTAGTGCCGCGGGGCAGCGTGCTGATGGGCGCTCCCGCGCGCGTGAAGCGTCAGGTGACCCCCGCCGACCTCGACCTCATCCACCGCTCGGCCGAGGGCTATATCGCGCTCCGGGGGGAGTACCTGACGGCCCAGGGGCCAATCAGGCCCTGATGGCGAACCGGATCAGCACCGCGCCCCCGCGCGGCATGCGGGACATCTTGCCGTCGGAGGTCGAGCTCCGCGATGCCGCCACCCAGCAAATCCTGTCCGTGTACCGCAGCTATGGATTTCGCCGGATCGAGACGCCCGCGCTGGAGAGCCTCAAGCTCCTCGCGGGCAGTGAGGGTGGCGAGAACGAGAAGCTGATCTTCAAGGTGCTCAAGCGGGGCGAGGATCTCGAGGCGGCGATGGGCTCGGGCGGCGAGCTCGCCGAGCACGGCCTGCGCTTCGACCTCACGGTGCCCCTGGCCCGCTACTACGCGGAGAACCACGCCCGCCTGCCCGATCCTCTCAAGGCGGTGCAGATCGGCCCGGTGTGGCGCGCGGAGCGGCCCCAGAAGGGGCGGTTCCGCCAGTTCACCCAGTGCGATATCGACGTCCTCGGTATCGCGTCCGGTTTGGTGGAGGTGGAGCTGATCCTGGCTACCAGCGAGGCGCTCGACCGGCTGGGGCTGACCGACCTCACCGTGCGCATCAATGACCGGCGCATCCTCGGCTTCATCGCCCAGCACTGCGGCTTCGGCGAGGACCAGCAGGCGGGCTTCTTCATCACGTTCGACAAGCTGGACAAGCTCGGCGCGGAAGGGGTGCTCGCCGAGCTGCGCGAGGCCGGCTTCCCCGCGGCGGCCATCGAGCGCTTCGAGGCTCTCCTGCCCACGCTCCAGAAGCGCGAGGTCTCCCTGGAGGCGCTGCCCGCCGCGCTGGGGATGAGCACCGGCAGGCTCCCGGAGGCATTCGAGTCGCTGGCGTGGATCATCCGAACCGCCGGCGGGGAGATGCCCGCGGGAGCCCGAATCCAGTTCGATCCCACTCTGGTGCGGGGCATGGGGTACTACACCGGCACCATCTTCGAGCTGGCGTCGCCCGCCTTTCCGTCGTCCATTGCGGGCGGCGGCCGCTACGACCGCATGATCGGCCGTCTGCTCGGGCGGGACGTCCCCGCCTGCGGGTTCTCCATCGGCTTCGAGCGGCTGATCACCATCCTGACCGAGCGGGGGACGGCGGCGGCGCCGCCGGAGGCAGCGGCGTCGGTCCGGCGGATCGCGCTGCTGGTGGATGCCGGGGGCGATCTGGTCGCGGCCCTGGCCGCCGCGCGCGGGCTCCGGGCCCAGGGCGATCTGGTCTCGCTGGAGATCCGGCGCAAGAATGTCGGCAAGCAGCTGGACGATTTCGTGACGCACGGCTTCGAGGGCTATGCCACCTGCGAGGCGGGGGGCCAGGTGACCGTGAAGGATTTGACGGGAAAGGCCGACCGCGGCTGATGCACGCCTATCGAACCCATACCTGCGGGCAGCTCCGCGCCGCCGACGTCGGGACGACGGCGCGGCTGTCGGGCTGGGTGCATCGCAAGCGCGACCACGGCCAGCTCCTCTTCGTCGACCTCCGCGACCATCATGGCATCACCCAGTGTGTCATCAATGCCGGCGGCGCCTCCTTCGAGGCCGCCTCCGCGCTCCGTCCGGAGAGCGTGGTGACCATGACCGGTACCGTGGTGGCGCGGGGCGCCGACGCGATCAACCCCAAGCTCCCCACCGGGGAGGTGGAGCTGGCCGTGGCCGAGCTCCGCGTGGAAGCCACCGCGGAGACCCTGCCGCTGCAGGTCGCGAGCGACGCCGAGTTCCCCGAGGACACGCGCCTCCGCTACCGCTTCCTCGACCTGCGGCGCGAGAAGCTGCATCGCAATATCGTGCTCCGCTCCCAGGTCATCGCGAGCATTCGCCGCCGCATGATCGCGTCCGGCTTCACGGAGTTCCAGACGCCCATCCTCACCTCGAGCTCGCCCGAGGGCGCGCGTGACTATCTGGTGCCGAGCCGCATCCACCCCGGGAAATTCTACGCGCTGCCCCAGGCTCCCCAGCAGTTCAAGCAGCTCCTGATGGTGGCCGGTTTCGACCGCTATTTCCAGATCGCGCCCTGCTTCCGGGACGAGGACGGGCGGGCGGACCGCTCGCCGGGGGAGTTCTACCAGCTCGACTTCGAGATGTCCTTCGTGACCCAGGAAGACGTGTGGGCGACGATCGAGCCCGTGCTCCACGGCGTCTTCGAGGAGTTCGCGGCGGGACGATCGGTGACCCCGCCACCCTTCCCCCGCATCCCCTACGCGCAGGCGATGACGAAGTACGGCTCCGACAAGCCGGACCTGCGCATCCCCATGGTGAACGCGGACGTCACCACCGTCTTCGCGGGGTCGGACTTCAAGGTGTTCGCCGAGGCGGCCGCGCGGGGCGCGGTGGTGCGCGCCATCCCGGGCCCCGGCGCGACAGGCCGGCCGCGGAGCTTCTTCGACAAGCTGGACGCCTGGGCCCGCGAGCAGGGCGCGCCCGGGCTCGGCTATGTCTCCCTCGCGGAGGCGGGCGCCCGCGGCCCCATCGCGAAGTTCCTCGATGGGCCGCGCCTGGCCGCGCTGCAGCAGGCGACAGGCACCGGCCCCGGCGACGTGGTGTTCTTCGTCTGCGACAAGCCGGCGGTGGCGGATCCGCTGGCGGGCAAGGTCCGCACGCGCCTCGGCGAGGAGCTCGACCTCATCGAGAAGAACGCCTTCCGCTTCTGCTGGGTCACCGACTTCCCCATGTACGAGTGGGACGAGGAGGCGAAGAAGATCGACTTCAGCCACAATCCGTTCTCGATGCCGCAGGGCGGGCTGGAGGCGCTGCAGACGCAGGACCCCCTCACCATCAATGCCTACCAGTACGACATCGTCTGCAACGGCATCGAGCTGTCCAGCGGGGCCATCCGGAATCACCGGCCGGACATCATGTACAAGGCCTTCGAGATCGCCGGCTACCGCCGCGAGGACGTGGAGGCGCGCTTCGGGGGCATGCTCAATGCGTTCCGCTTCGGAGCGCCGCCCCACGGCGGGTCGGCCCCCGGCATCGACCGGATCGTGATGATGCTGGCCGACGAGCGGAACCTCCGCGAGGTCATCGCCTTCCCCATGAACCAGGGGGCCCAGGATCTCCTCATGCAGGCGCCTAGCGAGGTGGATCCGAAGCGGCTGCGCGAGCTGCACATCAAGCTCGACCTGCCGCCCGAGAAGGCCTGACCTGGACCCCCATGCTATCCTGAGGCGCGGAGGAATCAGGATCTGACCCAGGCCACCACCGTCACCCGCCGTGTGCAGCTGCCCGCATCATCCGATCTCCTCACTTTGCTCGGCAAGAACGACGAGCATCTCCGCGCCCTCGAATCGCAGTTCGACCTCCGCGTCTCCGCGCGCGGGCACGAGCTGACCCTCCGCGGCGAGGAGCGGCAGGTGGCGCAGGCGGAGCGGCTCCTCCACGAGCTGGTGGCGCTGCAGGGGGCGCGGCCGGGGCTGAGCGCGGGCGAGGTGCGGGCGGCGCTGCGCCTGGCCGGGAGCGAGCCGGGCACGGATGTCCGCGCGGTGCTCGGCGACGCCATCAGCGTCCCGTCGCGCCGGCGGCTCATCTCGCCGAAGACGGTCAACCAGAAGAAATACATCGACGCCATCCGCGCCTACGACCTCGTCATCTCCATCGGGCCCGCCGGCACCGGCAAGTCCTATCTCGCGGTGGCCATGGCGGTGTCCGCGCTGATGAAGCGCGAGGTAGCTCGGATCATCCTCACTCGGCCGGCGGTGGAGGCGGGCGAGCGCCTGGGCTTCCTCCCCGGCGACCTCATCGAGAAGATCCATCCCTATCTTCGCCCGCTCTACGACGCCCTCTACGACATGCTCGATTCGGACAAGGTGGCCACGCTCACCGAGAAGGGGCAGATCGAGATCGCGCCGTTGGCCTACATGCGCGGCCGGACCCTCAACGACGCCTTCATCATCCTCGACGAGGCCCAGAACACGACCTCCGAGCAGATGAAGATGTTCCTCACGCGGCTCGGCTTCAACGCCAAGATGGTGATCACCGGCGACATCACCCAGGTGGACCTGCCGTCCAGCCGCGTGTCCGGCCTGGTGGAGGCGCAGTCGGTGCTGCGCGGAGTGGAGGGCATCCAGTTCGTGTACTTCAGCGACCGCGACGTGGTTCGTCACGATCTGGTGTCGGCCATCGTGCGAGCCTACGACCGCGCCCATCCGCGCCCGCGCGGCCTCCCCGACCCGGAGCCCCAAAACGGCTGATCGCGGGGGGGGTGCGGGGGCCCTCGCGACCTCCGCGGCTGCGGGGAAGTGCGGGGACCATTTCGAGGCCCCCGCAAAGCTAAAATCCCATGCCCATAGCGCTCCAGAGCCGCCAGACCAGGATCCGCGTCTCGCTGCCGCGCTTGCGTGCCGTGGCCCGCGTGGCGCTGGGCGCGGTGGGGCGCGCGAGGGCGGACGTGCACGTGACAGTGGTTGATGACCGCACCATTCGCCGCCTCAACGCGCGCTATCTGGGCTCTCGCAAGCGCACCGACGTGCTGGCATTCGACCTCGGCGGCCCCGGCCCCGCGCCGCTGCTCGGCGAGGTGATCGTCTCCGCGGACACGGCGGCTCGGCAGGCCGCCGCGGTGGGGGTATCGGTGGCGCTCGAGCTCGACCTTCTGGTGATTCATGGCATCCTCCATCTGGCCGGCTGGGACGACGCCCGCCCGGCGCAGGCGCGCCGCATGCACGAGCGGGCCCGGGCCATCCTGAGCCGCGCGCGGCGCCGGCCGATCCCCGCACGTCTCTGGGCCGGGCTCCTGCCCTCGACATGACAGATACGGCGCATCGGGCGGGTTTCGTGGCGCTGGTCGGCCGCCCCAATGTCGGCAAGTCCACATTGCTCAACCGGCTGGTGGGCGAGAAGATGGCCATCGTCTCCCGCCGGCCTCAGACCACGCGCACCCGCATCACGGGAATCCGCCACCTGCCGCATGCCCAGGTGATCTTCGTGGACACGCCCGGCTTGCACGCGGGGCAGGGGCGGCTCGGCGAGCTGATGCAGCGCGCGGCGGAGCGCGCGCTTGAGGACGTGGACCTGGTCTGCTTCGTCGCCGAAGCGACCGAGCGGCCCGATCGCCTCGACGCGGCGGCCCTGGCCCGGCTGGCGGGGGTGCGCGCCCCCGTGGTCTGCTGCCTCAACAAGGTGGATCTGGTCGCGCCCAAGTCTCGTCTCTTGCCCCTCATCGCGGCGTATCGGGCGCGGCACCCGTTCCAGGACATCGTGCCGCTCTCGGCGCAGACTGGCGCCGGCTGCGACGCGCTCATGAACCTGGCGTTGGCCGCCCTTCCCGAGCGGCCGCCCTATTTCCCCCGCGAGTCGCTCACCGACCAGCCGGAGACCTTCTTCGTGGCGGAGGCCATCCGCGAGAAGATCTTCCGGCTCACCAACCAGGAGGTTCCCTACGCCTGCGCGGTCCGCGTGGAGGAGCTGACGGAGCGGAAGCGGCCCGAGTGTCTCGTACATCAAGGCCTCCATCTTCGTGGAGCAGGATTCCCAGAAGGGCATCCTCATCGGGAAGCAGGGGGCGATGCTCAAGCGCATCGGCAGCACGACGCGGGAGGACCTCGAGCGGTTCTTCGGGATCAAGACCTATCTCGACCTCCGCGTCGCCGTGCGCAAGAACTGGCGGAAAGACGAGGGGGCGCTGCGGGAGTTCGGCTTCCTCCTCACGTCCTGAGCATGACGCTCTCCCGGACGCGCGCCGTGGTGGTGAGCCGCCGCGCCATGGGCGAGCAGGACCGGCTGGTCGAGTTCTACACGCGGGACCACGGCAAGGTTCGCGGCGTGGCGAAGTCGGCGCGGCGGCCCCGCTCCCGGTTCGTCGCCGCGCTGGAGCCGTTCACCCTGGGCGAGCTCGTCTTCTTCGATACCGGGCGCAGCGGGCTGGTCCGCGTGGACCACTTCGACATCGTCCACTCCTTCGTGCGGGTGCGGGAGAATCTCGACCGGCTGGGGCGGGGCGCCTGGATGTGCGAGTCACTCACCCGCCTCTCCGCCGACCGCGACCCGCATCCCGCGCTCTTCGGGCTGCTCGTCCGCAGCCTGCGCGCCCTGGAGACGGTGGTGACGCCGGAGCGCGTGGCCATCTGCTTCGCCCTCCGGGCAGTGGATCTCCTCGGACACCGGCCGCGCCTGGACCGGTGCGTGGAGTGCGGCCGGCCCTTCCCGTTCGCGGGCGCGTCGCTGGATCCGGAGGCCGGCGGCCTCGTCTGCGCGGCCTGCGCGGCCGGCCGCCCGGCGGTACCGCTCTCTGGCCCCGCGGTGGGGATGCTGGCGCATCTGCGCGGGCTGCGCTGGGAGGAGGCCCTCGCGCTGGGGCTGGGGCCCGCGCTGGAGGACGAGCTGGGGACGGCGCTGGACGGCGTCGTCACGCGACTCATCGGTGGGCTTCCGCGCTCGCTCCGCTTCATCGGGCAGACGCGGCGCGGGCTCGCCGGCGTGGCCGAGCCGCCGCCGGCCCGGCGGCGCACGTGATATCCTGACCGCCATGCCGGTCACCATGGACGCGCTGGTATCGCTGTCGAAGCGGCGCGGCTTCGTCTTCCAGTCCAGCGAGATCTACGGAGGCACCGGCTCCTGCTGGGACTACGGCCCGCTCGGCGTCGAGCTCAAGCAGAACATCAAGCGGCTGTGGTGGCGCGACTTCGTGCAGTCGCGCGCGGACATGGTGGGCCTCGACGCCTCCATCCTCATGCACCCGATGGTCTGGACGGCGAGCGGACACGTGGACAAGTTCACCGATCCCATGGTGGACTGCCGCGAGTGCCGCCATCGCTTCCGCGCCGACCACGTGGACACGCTGCCGTGGATCCACTACTGTCCGGCCACCAAGGGCAACAAGTTCGTCATCCCGGCGGGAGAGGCTTGTGGGCACTGCGGTGTTCGGCGCACGCTCTGCCCCGAGTGCGGCAAGGGCGAGCTCACCGCGCCGCGCCAGTTCAACCTCATGTTCAAGACCTTCATGGGCCCGGTGGAGGAGGAGGCCTCGCTCACCTATCTCCGTCCGGAGACCGCCCAGGCGATGTTCGTCAACTTCGACAACGTGCTCCAGTCCATGCGGCTCAAGCTGCCCTTCGGTATCGCGCAGGCGGGGCGGTCGTTCCGCAACGAGATCACGCCCGGCAACTTCATCTTCCGGACGCGCGAGTTCGAGCAGATGGAGATCGAATTCTTCGTGAACCCGCATGAAACCGTCGAGGGCCGCCCCGCCGACGAGTGGTGGCACGACCGCTGGATCGCGGACTGCATGGCGTGGTTCCGGCGCTACGGCCTGCGCGAGGAGAACCTTCGCCTGCGCGAGCACGAGAAGGCCGAGCTCGCCCACTACGCCAAGCGCACGGTGGACATCGACTACCAGTTTCCCATCGGGTGGAGCGAGCTGATGGGCATCGCCAACCGCAGCGACTACGACCTCAAGCAGCACTCCAAGTTCAGCGGCAAGTCGCTCACCTACTTCGACGAGGAGCGCAAGGAGCACATCGTGCCCTTCGTGGTGGAGCCGGCGGCGGGCGTGGACCGCGCTCTCCTCGCCTTCCTGGCCGACGCCTACCGCGAGGAGGAAGTGCGCGGCGAGAAGCGGGTGGTGCTCCGCTTCCACCCCGAGCTGGCCCCGGTGAAGGTGGCGGTGCTGCCGCTCCTCAAGAAGCGCGAGGAGATCGTGCGCACCGCGCACGGCATCCGGGCCGCCCTGTCGCGCCACTTCCGTGTCGTCTACGACGACACCGCCGCGATCGGACGGCTCTACCGCCGGCAGGACGAGGTGGGCACGCCCTACTGCGTCACCGTCGACGTGCAGACGGTGGGCGATCGCGACAAGGGCGAGGCGGGGGATGGTCGCGTGACCATCCGCGATCGGGACAGCATGCAGCAGGTCCGCGTGCCGGAGGGCGAGCTCCTGCCCGTGTTCCAGGGCTTGCTCGAGGGCGGGGACTGGGGCGCGGTGGTCGCGCGCTTTGGCGGCGTGACGGCGGACACCGGGCGCCCGGGCGACGGCGACCGCTAGGGGGTTTGCCCACCCTCGCGCGGCGCCGCGGGCGCGCCCGCGGGTACCACGGCGGCAGGCGGGCGCACCCCGGCGGCGAAGCGCGCGGGCCCGCAGACCTGTGACGGTTCGGTCCCGATCACGAAGGCCATCAGCGCGGGCCGGCTGCAAGTCCCGGCCCGATCCAGGTCCACCGGCACCAGCACCACCTTTTCGGGGATGGGGAAGTCCTCCGCCGGCATCCCCGCCAGCGCCGACTGCATGAAGGTGATCCAGATGGGCACCGCCACGCGCGAGCCCGTCTCGTCCTTCCCGAGGCTCCGCGGGCGATCATAGCCTACCCACACTCCGGTGGCGAGCTGAGGCGTGAAGCCGATGAACCAGGCATTCGAGTAGTCGTTGGTGGTACCCGTCTTGGCGGCGGCGGGGCGCCC
The DNA here is from genome assembly GCA_963733725.1 of uncultured Candidatus Rokubacteria bacterium. GTDB lineage: Bacteria > Methylomirabilota > Methylomirabilia > Rokubacteriales > CSP1-6 > DASRWT01. The sequence goes on from CAVTFC010000014.1 coordinate 430,549, forward strand.
CAGCGCCTTGGCCGCCACGCCCGTTCCGCGCTCGATGGTGCCCTTGAGCATCTGCGTGGCCACGAAGGCGAGCTCTGGGGTGAGCACCTGCTTCGGTTCCGGCACGTTCTCCTCCAGTAGCTTGCCCTGGGCGTCGAGCACGTAGCGGACGGCGGTGGGATGCAGCCACTGACCCTGGTTGGCGAGGGTGCCGTAGGCGGAGGTGAGCTCGAGGAGGGAGAGCTCGGAGGTCCCCAGCGCCAGACTGAGGTTCTCGCCGAGGGGGCTCTCCACGCCCATGCGCCGCGCCACGTCGATGGTGCGGCGGAGGCCGATGCGCTCCTGGACCCTCACCGTCGCCACGTTGACGGATTCCTCGAGGGCCTGCTGCAGCGTGACCGGCCCGCGGAACTTCCGATCGTAGTTCTCGGGCTTCCAGGGCTTGCCGTTCGGCCCGCCCGGGAACTCCACCGGATAGTCCTCCACCACGGTGGCGGGGGTGAGGCCGGACTCCAGCGCCGCGATGTAGACGAATGGCTTGAAAGAAGAGCCGGGCTGGCGGCGCGCCTGGGTCGCCCGGTTGAACTCGCTCTTGAAGAAGTCGTAGCCGCCGACCATGGCCTTGATGTGGCCGGTCTGGGGATCAAGGGCGAGCAGCGCGCCCTCCGGCCGCTCGGTCACCGGAGCGGCGCCGGCCTTCTCGGAGGCCTTGAGCCGCCGGGTCTCCAGCGCCTTGAGCCCGTCGCGCAGCGACTGCTCGGCCTTGAGCTGCATGGTCGGCGAGAGCGTCGTGTAGACCTGCAGCCCCCCCTTGAAGACCACGTCGGCTCCGTACGCGGACTCCAGGAGCTGCTGGACATACTCGAGGTAGTGCTGCCCGGTGGTGCGACGGCGCTCGGGGGGGACCAGGTCCAGCTTGGCCGCGGCGAGCTTCTTGGCCTCGGCGTCCTTCAGCACGCTCACGTCCACCATGCGGGCGAGGACGATGGCCCGGCGGCGCTTCGCCGCGTCGGGATGGTCGAAGGGGGAGTAGGTGGAGGGAGCCTTGGGTAGCCCCGCCAGGAGCGCGCTCTCCGCGATGGACAGATCCTTCACGGACTTGCCGAAGAAGGTGCGAGAGGCCGCCTCCACGCCGAAGGCGCCGTGCCCGAAATAGATCTGGTTCAGATACATCTCGAGGAGTCGGTCCTTCGAGTAGCGACGCTCCAGCTCGACGGCGAGGACGGCCTCCTTCAGCTTTCGATCGAGGCTCTTGTCGGGAGTGAGGAACAACACCTTGGCAAGCTGCTGAGTAATGGTGCTGCCGCCCTCGACGATGCGCCCATGGCGGAAGTTCTGGTACACCGCGCGCGCGATGCCCATCGGATCCACGCCGAAGTGGGAATAGAAGCGCGAGTCCTCGGTGGCGAGGATGGCGTCCTTGAGCGCCTTGGGAATCTGGGGGAGGGGGACGAAGATGCGCCGTTCGACGTGGAACTCGGTGATGAGCTCGTCGCTGTCGTCGAAGATCTTGCTGCCTTGTACCGGCTCGAAGTTCTCCAGCGCGGTGACCGGCGGAAGCGAGCGCGGGAGGATGGTGAACACCCACAGGGCGGCCAGGCCGACCCCGAGCCCGCCCAGCATGAAGAGGATGAACAGGGCAAAGACGAATGTCCGGAGCCACCGGCGCCGAGACGGCGGTTTCGCGTGTCGATTCGTCGCCATGGATTGGTATTATACAGGCGTGAAAGCCCCGTCACCGCTCCGGCCCATTCCCGCACCCGCCTTTCGCTCCGAGCTTCTCGGGGACCTGGAGTGGCGGGGACTGCTCGCCAACGTGTCGGATCCCGCGGACGCGGACCGGCACTTCCTCGAGCCGGGGCGGCTGGCCTATATCGGGTTCGATCCTACCGCGGACAGCCTGCATGTGGGCAGCCTTCTGGGGCTTGTGGTGCTGCGCCGGATCCAGCGCGCGGGCCACCGGCCGGTTCTCCTCATCGGCGGCGGCACCGGGCTCATCGGCGATCCCAGCGGCAAGAACGGCGAACGCGCGCTGAACCCCGAGGCGGAGGTGGCGGCGGCGGCGGCGCGGCTCAAGCTGCAGGTCCAACGCTTCCTGGACTTCGATGGGGGGCCGCACGGGGCGCTGCTCGTCAACAACTACGACTGGCTGGGCAAGATGGAGGTCATCAGCTTCCTCCGGGACGTCGGCAAGCATTTTCCCCTCGGTGGCATGCTCGCCAAGGAGTCGGTGCGGGCGCGCATGGGGCGGACCGACGCCGGCATCTCCTTCACCGAGTTCAGCTACCAGGTCCTGCAGGCCTTCGACTTCCTCCGCCTCTTCCAGGACCGCGGCTGCCGCGTCCAGCTCGGCGGAAGCGACCAGTGGGGGAACATCACCGCCGGCATCGAGCTCATCCGGCGTGTGACCGGCGAGCAGGCCTTCGGCATCACGCATCCGCTCGTCACCAAGGGCGACGGGACCAAGTTCGGCAAGACGGAGGCGGGCACCGTCTGGCTGGACGCGGAGAAGACGTCGCCGTACGAGATGTACCAGTTCTGGCTGAACACGCCGGACGCGGATGTGGTGCAGTACCTCGGCTACTTCACCTTTCTCGGCCGCGACGAGGTGCTCGATCTCGCCGGTACCGTCGCGAAGACGCCGGAGGCGCGCGAGGCGCAGCGCGTGCTCGCGCGACACGTCACCGCTCTGGTCCATGGAGAGGCGACCATGCAGGAGGCGGAGGCCATCGGGGTCGCGATGTTCGGCGGCGATGTGGCTTCGCTCGGGCCCGCCCAGCTCGAGCAGGTCTGCCGCGCGATCCCCACCACCGAGCTCGCTCCGGCCGAGGTCGCCGCCATGACGGTGGTGGACCTCCTGGTGCGCATGGGGGCGGTGGAATCCAGGGGGGAGGCGCGAAAGCTGCTCGCCGGAGGCGGCATCACGCTGAACGGCAAGCGTTTGACGGGCGAAATCGAGGCCATGTCCGCCGTCCCCGCCCTCCATGGACGATTCTGGATCGTCCGGAAGGGGCGGCGGAGCTACTTCGGGGGCCGCCTAGTGGGGCCCGGTAGCGTAAGCCTCCGATAAGGCAGGAAATATGCCTCTGTCAAGGAACTTCTTGACAGGGGGTGCGGGCATCCGTATCATCACTCCTTGCTCATGCTGTAGGAGAAGTTGCTGCGGTGTGAGCGCGTTGAGAGAAGGCAGCCGGTAGTATCACTCCAGCTGACCTGTTTCAACTCCGATGGGGTCCCGACCCCGCCGTTCTTTGAAAATCGCATATGCTACTGGCTCACCGACGAAGTGTGAGCACCATTCTAACTACTGAGTACCTTGCGCCTAACCGAAGCAACATCTTGGTTGGGCTTTAGGGACCAGGGTTCAAGTTTGTCGATTTATATTGGCGAGTTTGATCCTGGCTCAGAGCGAACGCTGGCGGCGTACTTAACACATGCAAGTCGAACGGGGATCGTCGGATTAGCAATAATTCGGCGGTCCTAGTGGCGCACGGGTGAGTAACACGTGGGTAACCTGCCCTAGAGTTCGGGATACCCCCTCGAAAGGGGGGCTAATACCGGATACGGTCCTCGGGTCGAAAGGCCTGGGGAAGAAAGGTAGCGCAAGCTGCCGCTCTTGGAGGGGCTCGCGGCCTATCAGCTAGTTGGCGGGGTAACGGCCCACCAAGGCTATGACGGGTAGCTGGTCTGAGAGGACGACCAGTCACACGGGGACTGAGACACGGCCCCGACTCCTACGGGAGGCAGCAGTGGGGAATTTTCCGCAATGGGCGAAAGCCTGACGGAGTGACGCCGCGTGTGGGACGAAGGCCTTCGGGTCGTAAACCACTGTCAGTGGGAAAGATGGGTGTCGGCGTGAACAGCGCCGATACTTGACGGTACCTGCAGAGGAAGCCCCGGCCAACTCTGTGCCAGCAGCCGCGGTAAGACAGAGGGGGCAAGCGTTGCTCGGAATTACTGGGCGTAAAGGGCGCGTAGGCGGAATGGCAAGTCGGTCGTGAAATCCTTCGGCTCAACCGAAGAACGTCGATCGAAACTGCCGTTCTTGAGGATTGCAGAGGAGACTGGAATTCCCGGTGTAGCGGTGAAATGTGTAGAGATCGGGAGGAACACCGGTGGCGAAGGCGGGTCTCTGGGCAATTCCTGACGCTGAGGCGCGAAAGCGTGGGGAGCAAACGGGATTAGATACCCCGGTAGTCCACGCTGTAAACGATGACGACTAGGTGTGGGGGGGTTCAGTCCCTTCCGTGCCGCAGCTAACGCATTAAGTCGTCCGCCTGGGGAGTACGGCCGCAAGGTTGAAACTCAAAGGAATTGACGGGGGCCCGCACAAGCGGTGGAGCATGTGGTTCAATTCGATGCAGAGCGAAGAACCTTACCTGGGCTTGACATGCAGGAAGTAGAAACCGGAAACGGCAACGACCTGTTAAGTCAGGAACCTGCACAGGTGGTGCATGGCTGTCGTCAGCTCGTGCCGTGAGGTGTTGGGTTAAGTCCCGCAACGAGCGCAACCCTCACTCTATGTTGCCATCGGGTAATGCCGGGCACTCTTAGGGAACCGCCGGCGAAGAGCTGGAGGAAGGGGGGGATGACGTCAAGTCCGTATGCCCCTTATGTCCAGGGCTACACACATGCTACAATGGCCGATACAGAGGGTTCCCAACCCGCGAGGGGGAGGCAATCCCACAAAGTCGGTCTCAGTTCGGATTGCAGGCTGCAACTCGCCTGCATGAAGTCGGAATCGCTAGTAAGCGCAGATCAGCAGGCTGCGCTGAATACGTTCCCGGGCCTTGTACACACCGCCCGTCACACCACGAAAGCCGGTTGTACCAGAAGTCGCTGAGCCAACCGCAAGGAAGCAGGCGCCGAAGGTATGGTCGGTGATTGGGGTGAAGTCGTAACAAGGTAGCCGTAGGGGAACCTGCGGCTGGATCACCTCCTTTCTAAGGAGCTTCGAGGGTCCGGGGGTCCATCCGGATCTCCGGGCCCTCCAATGCTCAAAGTTCCGCAGTACCGCTTACCCTTCCCGTCTGAGCCAGTAGCATTATTTCTTTTGGGCCTTTAGCTCAGCTGGCTAGAGCGCGCGCTTGATAAGCGCGAGGTCCCTGGTTCGACCCCAGGAAGGCCCACCAGAATAGGCTGTTGGGGATGTAGCTCAGTTGGGAGAGCACCTGCTTTGCAAGCAGGGGGTCGCCGGTTCGACTCCGGTCATCTCCACCAAGCGCGAACGCGATACGAGTGTCGCGGCCCTGGCCGCGAAGCTCTTTGACAATCGAATACGATGATTCTCGAGTGTAGCCAAGCGATGTTCTCCTTATGGCAACAGAAATTCGTGGTCAAGCTACTAAGGGCGAACGGTGGATGCCTTGGCGCCAGGAAGCGATGAAGGGCGTGGCTAGCTGCGATAAGCCTCGGGGAGCCGCAAGCAGGCTTTGATCCGAGGATGCCCGAATGGGGGAACCCGGCTGGGGTAATGCCCAGTCGTCCGTCACTGAATCCATAGGTGGCGCGACGCGAACCGAGGGAACTGAAACATCTCAGTACCTCGAGGAAGAGAAAGAAAACTCGATTCCCTGAGTAGCGGCGAGCGAAAGGGGAATAGCCCAAACCGCCTGGAGCAATCCAGTCGGGGTTGCGGGGCGCTGGTAGGGGAACCCCGGAGAGTTACCAAGTCAGGCGATAGTCGAAGGCTCTGGAAAGGGCCACCACAGAAGGTGAAAGTCCTGTAGACAAAATCGCACTGACCTCTCTGGCCAGCGTACCCAAGTACCACGGGACACGTGAAACCCCGTGGGAATCCGGAGGGACCACCCTCCAAGGCTAAATATTCCCTGGCGACCGATAGCGAACCAGTACCGTGAGGGAAAGGCGAAAAGAACCCCGGTGAGGGGAGTGAAATAGAACCTGAAACCGTTTGCCTACAAGCGGTAGGAGGGCTATGCGTCGCAAGACGAAGGCCTGACTGCGTGCCTTTTGCATAATGAGCCGGCGAGTTACTTCCGCGTGGCAAGGTTAAGTCTCAAAGGGACGGAGCCGGAGCGAAAGCGAGTCCGAATAGGGCGTTCAGTCGCGCGGAGTAGACCCGAAGCCAAGTGATCTACCCCTGGCCAGAGTGAAGCCGGTCTAAACACCGGTGGAGGCTCGAACTCATTTCGGTTGAAAACGGATGGGATGAGCTGGGGGTCGGAGTGAAAGGCTAATCAAACTTGGAGATAGCTGGTTCTCCCCGAAATATCTTTAGGGATAGCCTCACGTATAAGGGACGGTGGTAGAGCTCTGGATGGGCTAGGGGTCCTACCAGATTACCAAACCTAACCAAACTCCAAATGCCGTTCCTGGAAGCGTGGGAGTCAGACGACGCGGGATAAGCTGCGTGGTCGAGAGGGAAACAACCCAGATCGTCAGCTAAGGTCCCTAAGTGCAGGCTTAGTGGGAAACGATGTGGAGTCGCATAGACAGCCAGGAGGTTGGCTTAGAGGCAGCCATCCTTTAAAGAGTGCGTAACAGCTCACTGGTCAAGCGATTCTGCGCGGACAATTCAACGGGGCTCAAGCCTGCCACCGACGCTACGAGCTTGGCGGGTCAAACCGTCGAGCGGTAGGGGAGCATTCGGCCATAGATCGAAGGCAGACCGTGAGGACTGCTGGACGAAGCCGAAGAGATAATGCCGGCACGAGTAGCGATAAACAAGGTGAAAAACCTTGTCGCCGAAAGCCTAAGGTTTCCTGGGGAAGGTTAATCCGCCCAGGGTTAGTCGGTTCCTAAGCTGAGGCCGAAAGGCGTAAGCGAAGGGCAACAGGTTAATATTCCTGTACCGCCGTGATGACGTTACGAGCTATGGGGTGACGCAGAAGGTTAAGCACCGCCCGCGATTGGAAGTGCGGGTCCAAGTGCGTAGGGGCTCCTGATAGGCAAATCCGTCAGGGGGTTAACCTGAAACACGATGGGGAGGCCTTCGGGCCGCAAACGGGCTGATACCCCGCTGCCAAGAAAACCCTCTATGCCAGTTGTCAAGGCGACCGTACCGTAAACCGACACAGGTGGGCGAGGAGAATATCCACAGGCGCTCGGGAGAACTCTCGTGAAGGAACTAGGCAAAATAACCCCGTAACTTCGGGAGAAGGGGTGCCCCACTAAGGTGTTGAGCCTGAAGGGGTCGCAGAGAATTGGGTCAAGCGACTGTTTACTAAAAACACAGGACTCTGCCAACTCGTAAGAGGAGGTATAGGGTCTGACGCCTGCCCGGTGCCGGAAGGTTAAGGAGAGAGGTTAGTGCCGCAAGGTGCGAAGCTTTGAACCGAAGCCCCGGTAAACGGCGGCCGTAACTATAGGCTGGACCGCTGTAGTTCCGAGAACAAATCTGGCTGTATGCTGGGAAACCCGGTGGATCCTCCGGTACTCGTCGCGAAGTCGGCGGCAGTGAAAATCCGCGAGGTGCGGGCAATCAGCAGGAAAGGCTCGGCCCATGCTCAATGTTCGCGAGATCCCGCCGAATATCGGTCACTACCTCGCAGGGTTTACCGACGGCGAAGGGAGCTTCAACGTGTCGTTCCGTCCTCGGGACGACTACAGAGCTCCGTGGAAGATCTCCCTCTGCTTCAACATCTCGCAACGGGATCCGGTGATCTTGGCGCAGTTCAAGCGTCACCTCCGATGCGGGACGATGCGGCAGCGACAAGATGGGGTGTGGTACTACGAGGTCAATAGCCTCGTGCCCCTGACGGAGAACGTGATCCCGTTCTTTGAGCGGTTCGGGTTCCTGTCGTCCAAGAAGAAGCGCGACTTCTTGAAGTTCAAACAGCTCGCTCAGTTGATCCAGGAGGGCCGCCACCATCGCCGCGAGGGGGTGGAGGAGGTCTTGCGGATCAGGCGGGATATGAACGACGGAGGGAAGCGCCGATACACGGATGACGACGTGCTCGGACGGTTTGAGAATCCTCAGAGACCATATGCCGGACCCGCCGAAACGGCGGGATGATATGGCCCGAACTGCATGGCGACATGCAGAGCGCGACAGAAATGAGCGCGCCCCCACGTGATCGTGGGCAGTAACAGACTGAACGGTCCTAAGGTAGCGAAATTCCTTGTCGGGTAAGTTCCGACCTGCACGAATGGCGTAACGACTTGACCGCTGTCTCCACGAGAGGCCCGGTGAAACTGTAGCGCCAGTGAAGATGCTGGCTACCCGCGACTAGACGAAAAGACCCCGTGAACCTTTACTATACCTTGGTATGGAATTCTGGCAGGGTCTGTGCAGGATAGGTGGGAGGCTTTGAAGCCGGGGCGCTAGCTTCGGTGGAGCCGTCGTTGAGATACCACCCTGATCGTGCTGTAGTTCTAACCTGGGCCCGTGATCCGGGCCGGGGACAGTGCCAGGCGGGTAGTTTGACTGGGGCGGTCGCCTCCTAAACGGTAACGGAGGCGCTCGAAGGTCGGCTCAGCACGGTTGGAAATCGTGCGACGAGTGTAAGGGCAGAAGCCGGCTTGACTGCGAGACCTACAAGTCGAGCAGGTGCGAAAGCAGGACCTAGTGATCCGGTGGTTCCGAGTGGAAGGGCCATCGCTCAACGGATAAAAGGTACTCCGGGGATAACAGGCTGATCTTGCCCAAGAGTTCACATCGACGGCAAGGTTTGGCACCTCGATGTCGGCTCATCGCATCCTGGGGCTGGAGCAGGTCCCAAGGGTTGGGCTGTTCGCCCATTAAAGCGGTACGTGAGCTGGGTTTAGAACGTCGTGAGACAGTTCGGTCTCTATCTGTCGCGGGCGGAGGAGGTTTGAGGGGAGCTGCCCCTAGTACGAGAGGACCGGGGTGGACGGACCGCTAGTGTGCCAGCTGTTCCGCCAGGAGCACCGCTGGGTAGCTATGTCCGGCAGGGATAAGCGCTGAAGGCATCTAAGTGCGAAACCCGCCTCAAGATGAGACCTCCCAGGGCGTAAGCCCTCTGAAGGCCCCTGGAAGATCACCAGGTTGATAGGCCGCAGGTGTAAGCGCCGTAAGGCGTTCAGCCGAGCGGTACTAATCGGCCGTGCGGCTTGACCACGTTGCACTCATACATTCGAGAACTCGCTTGGCTACACTCGAGAATCATCGTATTCCGATTGCCACTCAGTTCCCGGTGGCGATGCCGGAGGGGCCACACCCGTTCCCATCCCGAACACGGAAGTTAAGCCCTCCAGGGCCGATGGTACTGCGCTGGTAACGGCGTGGGAGAGTAGGTCGTTGCCGGGTTAATTCAGGCGCTCGAGCCGCAAGGCTCGGGCGCCTTTTTCATTCCACCTGCCCGATGCGCCCTCGCGCTCAGACGATGAGCCGAGCCGCCGCATCGAAAATCCCCACCAGGAACCGGAGCGTCGGGCCCACCACATACCGAGTGGCGCCCGACATGACCGCGACGATGAGGATGATCGGCCCGTACTGCTCGAGCTTGTGCAGCGCGCCCCATGAGGCGCGCGGCAGGAAGTACGGGAGGAAGTGGCCCCCGTCTAGCGGGGGCAGGGGGATGAGATTGAAGACGCCGAGTCCGAGATTGTAGAGGAACACATAGGAGAGCACCGCCACCAGCGGCTCGACCACCGCGGGCAGGACGGTCATCGGCTGGAGCAGCCGGAAGGCCACGATGCCCGCGAAGGCGAGCGCGAAATTCGACACCGGACCCGCGGCGGCGATCAATGCCATGTCGCGGATCGGATGGCGCAGGTTGTAGGCGTTCACGGGGACGGGCTTGGCCCATCCGAAGCCGGCGATGATGAATGCGAGCGCCCCGAGGGGATCGATGTGCGGGATCGGGTTCAGCGTCAACCGCCCCTGGAGCCGGGCGGTGGGATCCCCGAGGCGATCGGCCACCAGGCCGTGAGCGAGCTCGTGAACGGTGACCGCCAGGAGCAGGGCCGGGATCTTGAACAGCAGACCGAGTATGAAGCCGGCGGGATCGTCGAAGAGACCGCTCATCCGCCGCCCGTGGGCACCCTATCCTCCGAGCCGGTGTCGGCGACCATGGACTCCCCCGGGATCCGGTAGCCTTCGTCCAGCCAGACGCCGAGGTCGATGAGGCGGCAGGACAGCGAGCAGAAGGGGCGATTCGGATTGCCCTTCCACACGACGGACGCGTCACAGCGTGGACAATGGTGAGACCGCGGCACGGCGGGCTCGGCTCGACTCACGCGCGTCATCGTATCGGCGGCGTGCCGCGCCTGTCAACCGCGGGAGGCTCCATTGACATGGTGGGGGGGCTCCGATACAGTCCGACCGTGTTCCGGCTCCTTCCGCGTGAAGAGAAGTTTTTCGACCTCTTCGAGCAGCAGGGCGCGAACATCGTGGCGGCTGCCCGCGCGCTCGAGGCGCTCACCCTGGACTACCCCAACGCCAAGACCCACGCGCAGGAAATCGAGGATTTCGAGCACGCCGGCGATGCCCTCACCCACGAGATGGTGCGGCGGCTCAATACCACCTTCATCACGCCGATCGATCGCGAGGACATCTACGCGATGTCGAGCCGGTTGGACGATGTGCTCGACCTCATCGACGCGGTGGCGGACCGGCTCTTGCTCTACAAGATCGTGGCCCCCACCGACGGGTGCGTGGCCATGGCCAAGATCATCGTGAAGACCGCCGAGGAGACGGACCGCGCCGTCCACTGCCTCCACACGCTCTCGCCCTTCTATCACAAGCACGCGGTGGAGGTGAACCGGCTCGAAAATGAGGCCGATCGCCTCCTGCGCGATCAGCTCGCCGCGCTGTTCGAGGGCAAGACCGACGCCATCGAGGTGATCAAGTGGAAGGAGCTCTACGAGACGATGGAATCGGTGACCGACCGCTGCGAGGACGTGGTCAACGTCATCGAGGGCATCGTCCTCAAGATGGCCTGAGGCGGCCCCGCCTCCGCCTCGCCCTCCGAATTTTGCCCCGCGCATGAGCTCCTCGTTGCTCCTCGTCGCCTTCATCATCCTGGTCGCGCTTGCCTTCGACTACATCAATGGATTCCATGATGCGGCCAACTCCATCGCTACCGTGGTGTCGACCTGCGTGCTCACGCCCATGCAGGCGGTGGTATGGGCGGCGATCTTCAACTTCGTCGCCGCCTTCGGATTCGGGGTCAACGTCGCGAAAACCGTGGGCAAGGGCGTCGTGGACGCGGGCGTGGTGGATCAGTGGGTCATTCTGGGGGGACTCACCGGGGCCATCATCTGGAATCTGGTCACCTGGTACTCCGGCATCCCTTCCAGCTCATCGCACGCCCTCATCGGCGGTTTCTCCGGCGCTGCGGTGGCCAAGGCGGGCTTTGGCGCGCTGGTGCCGTCAGGGCTCCTCAAGATCGCCGACTTCATCGTGCTGGCGCCCGTCATCGGAATGATCCTCGGTTTCACTTTGATGGTCGTCACGCTCTGGGCGTTTCGCGGCTTCCGCCCGAGCCGGGTGGACTGGATCTTCCGCCGCCTCCAGCTTGTCTCCGCGGCGTTCTACAGCCTGGGGCATGGCACCAACGACGCGCAGAAGACCATGGGCATCATCGCGATCCTGCTCTTCTCCACCGGATACCTCGGGCCCGAGTTCTACGTGCCGTTCTGGGTGGTGCTCGCCGCCCATGCCGCGCTGGGGCTGGGCACCCTCGCGGGCGGCTGGCGCATCGTCAAGACCATGGGAATGAGGCTGACCAAGCTCCGCCCCATTGGAGGGTTCTGCGCGGAGACGGCGGGCGCGGTGATGTTGATCGGCACCGCGGTGGGCGGCATTCCCGTCAGCACCACGCATACCATCACCGGGTCCATCATGGGGGTCGGCGCCACCCAGCGGTTGTCCGCCGTGCGCTGGGGCCTCGCCGGACGTATCGTGTGGGCGTGGATACTGACCATTCCGCTGTCCGCATTGATCGCCGCCCTGACCTGGCTTCTCCTACCCCACGGATGAAGGAGCGGGGGCGAGCCGCCCGCACCGCCCTCGGAGGGCTCGCCCTGGCCGTCCTGACGCCCTTGGGGCTGGCCTTCGCCTGGCTTCCCCCCCGCATGGGACTGTGGGTGGGCGCCCGGCTTGGTGATCTCGCCTGGGCGGCGCTGCCCAGACGCCGCACGGTCGCGCTCGAGAACCTGGCCCGCGCCTTTCCCGAGCGCTCCACCACGGAGCGGGCCCGCATCGGCCGGAATTCGTTCCGCCATCTGGGCATGAACTTCGTCGAGTCCTGCGTCTTTTTCTTCCGTCCTCCCGCCCGGCTCCTCTCCCGCGTGTCGCTGGAAGGCGCGCCGAACCTTCAGGCGGCGGACGCGCTGGGCCGGGGCATGCTCTTGCTCACCGCGCACTACGGGAACTGGGAGCTCCTGGCGGCCAGCCACGCTCTCAGTGGGTTTCCGCTCTCGGTGGTCATGCGCCCGCTCGACAGCCCGGCCCTCGACCCCATTCTCGAGCGCTTCCGATTGCGCAGCGGCGTCGAGCTCATCACCAAGCGCCGGGCCCTGCCCGACATTGTGGACGCACTTCGCCGGCGGCGGATGGTCGGCATCCTCCTCGACCAGAACGCCTCGAGACGTGAGGGAGTCTTCGTCCCCTTCTTCGGCGTGCCCGCGTCCACCTCGAAGGGCATGGCGCTGATTGCGCTCCGCACGGGCGCCCCGGTGCTGCCCGTCTTCATCCACCGCCGGCCCGACGGGCGGCACGTGGTCCACGCGGGCGCCCCCGTGCCGGTGCCGGCCGACGGCGACGTGGCGGCGTTCACGCGCGCGTTCAACGAGGCGATCGAGGGGGCAATCCGACGGGCCCCCGAGCAGTGGTTCTGGCTGCACCGGCGCTGGAAGACTCGGCCGCAGGAGAAGCCGACATGAGCCGTCGCGCGGCTTGGCTCGCCGCCGGCCTGCTCCTCGGGCTGGCGGTGGCCGCCTCGGCAGGCGACGCGACCACCGTGCTCGCCCCGTACCTGCGCGCGCGCGACGAGGGACGCACCGACGCGGTCAGCGGCGAAGCGTTTGCCGAGCCGCGCAGCCCCACCGGGCCCCCGACCCCGTATGGCGAGGTCTCCGTGCTGCTCCTGCCCTACTCGGCCGACTTCGAGGCGGAGCTGGACCGGATCCGCGTCGGGCTTCGCGAGTCCTCACTCGCCTACGTGGAGGCCGCGGGGCGGCTTCGAGCCGCGCGCGAGGCCTACGAGCACGAGCTCCTGTTCGCGGGAGGAGGGGAGCTGATACGCGGCGAGGTGAGCGACGCCGGCGGTCGCTTCCGCTTCGTGGAGGTGCCGGCCGGGAGCTGGTTGATGCTCGCTTGGCGCGATATTCCGCATGGGGCCTCGGCGCGCCGCATCCCCGGACGCGACCAGGGTGCCTTCGTGGGGAACGTCGAGCGCCTGGGCTATGTGGCGGTCGAGTACTGGCGGCAACGGATCGAGGTGCGCCCCGGCGAGGCGATCAGGGTACGGCTACACGACCGGAACCTCTGGGCGACTCTGGTCCGGGAGGAGCAGCGTACACCTGATCGCCGGACGACTCCGGGAGACGTGGGAGGGGGGGCCAAGCGCGGCCAAGGTACCACCCGATGAGGGGTGGCACCCTGGCCGGCGCCCGGTAGGCTCGGACGCCGCCGGGGTGGCTACGGCTTCTTCGCTTCTTCCTTCTTCGGGGCCGCCGCGGCGGCTTCCTTCTTGCCCTTCGCCGGGTACTTCTTCTCGCAGTCTGCCTTGCCCGCGTCGTCCTTGGCCATCTTCAGGCAGTCGGCCTTGGTCTCCTTGGCCTTCTTCTCCGTCTTGTCGGCCTTCTGCTCGGCCTTGGGGGCTTCGGCCGGCTTGGCAGCCGGCGCCTGGGCCGCCGCGAAGCCGGCGACTCCGAGCGAGAACGCGATGCTGACCACCAGCGCGATCATCTTCTTCATGAGTGTTCACCTCCCTCCCCTTGATTGATAAGAGCTACCTATTGGGATTGTAACCGTAACTATGCACGAACGCTACGTTTGCCCCAAAACTTTGAGTTAATTTCCCCACCGGGGAAGGTCGAGGGTAAAGTCCCCCTTTCGCCAGACCCGGTTGACCGGCTTTCCGCCCCATGCTGTAATCAAGGGGTAGTCCTTTCCCATGCAGCCCTCGCTCAATCGGCGACTCGTGGTGCTGCCGCTCCTGATCACCGGCGCCTTGGCCCTCCTGGGCAGGGCAGAGGCATCGGAGCCATACCCGTTCTCTTTCAAGGGGCCGGGCGAGGAAGCCGCGCTCCTCCCCGCCGAGCCCTTCGAGCCGTCGGCGTCGGGCACCTACCGCGCGATCGAGGTGGAACTGGGACTGGTGCCTCCACCCGTGAAACAGGAAGGCGGGGAAGATGGTTCCGCGGCCGAGTGGCTCGCGGGCCCCCCGCCGGAGCCAGGGGATACGATCGGGGGCTCTCCACTGACGTTGGCCCCCCCCCCGCTGTCCCCGCTGACTGCGCCGTCGTCGCCTGCCATCACGTCGCTGGGGCGAAAGCGCTTGCCGCCCTACGCGATCGATGACCGGCCCGAGGTCCGCGGCTTCGTGGATCGCTACCAGACGGGCTATCGGCGGGCCGTGGTCGAGAAGTGGCTGATCCGCTCCGGGCGCTATCTCGACATGATTCGCGAGGTCTTCGTGCAACGTGGACTGCCCGAGGAACTGATCTTTACCGCCATGATCGAGAGCGGCTTCGATCCGGTGGCCGCATCGCGGGCAGGGGCGCGCGGCCTCTGGCAGTTCATGGCGCCCACCGCGCGGCTGTACGGACTGCGCGTCGACCGCTGGACCGACGAGCGGCTGGATCCCGAGAAGTCCACGCGGGCGGCCGCAGCCTATCTCAAGGACCTCTTCACCATATACGGGTCTTGGACGCTCGCACAGGCGGCGTACAACGGAGGCGCCCTCCGCGTCAACCGGGCCATCCAGAGCCTCAAGACCACCGACTTCTGGCAGCTCACCCGCGGGCGTCACCTCGCGGAGGAGACGAAGAACTTCGTTGCGGCGATCCAGGCCGCAGTGGTGATCGCCCGAGAGCCGGAGCGCTATGGTTTCTCGGTCACCCCCGAACCCGCGCTCCGCTACGAGACTATCCGGGTGCCCGGGAGCACCAAGCTTCCGCGCATCGCCGCCGACTCCGGGATCGACCCCGCCGACCTCAAGCAGCTGAATCCGGAGCTGCGCCTTGGGCAGACGCCGCCGAGCGAGGACTATTCCCTCAAGGTGCCCCCCGGCGGCGCCGACAAGGTGCGCGTGGTGCTCGAGCGCGAGGCGACCCAGCGCGCGGTGGCCGCGGCTCCGCGGCGCGGCGCCGGTGCGGTCGTGTCCGCTCCCCGCAACGACGCCGGCGTGCACGTGGTCAAGCCTCAGGACACGGTGGGCGGCATCGCGAAGCGTTACGGAGTGTCGGTGGCCGAGATCCGGCGCTGGAACCAGCTCTCCGAGCAAGCCAGGATCTTCCCCGGCGACCGGCTCCGGGTCGCCATGACGCGGACGGCGACGCGGGAGGAGGGCCAGGGCGGCTTCCGTTGAAGGTCCGGCTCCGGCTCTTTGCCAATCTCGCCGACTACCTGCCTCCCGACGCCGATGGCGACGGCGTCACGTTCGAGCTTCCCGATGGCGCGCTGGTTTCTGACGTCCTGCTCCCGCTTCACATTCCCGAGCGCGTGCCCTTTCTCAGCGTCGTGAACGGCCACGAGGTCGAGGACTCGCAACCTCTTCACGACGGTGACGAGCTGACCCTTTTCCCGCCGCTGAGCGGCGGCAGCGCTCGCTAGGAGATCCGGCATGCCCACCGTACGACTGCGCGACGCCTCCGAGTATCCCGATCCCGCCCAGAGGCTCTTCGAGCTGTCGAAAAGCTGGTTCAACCACGACTTCAAGCACCCACCCGCCATGAGCCGCGTCATGGCCTGGGATCCCGAGTTCGGCGGTCCGCACGGGCGCGCGATGAAGCGGGCCATGGCGCCGGGGGAGTGGAGCCGCGGCGAAAAGGAGATGGTGGCGGCGGTTGTCAGCGGGGTCAATGCCTGCGCCTACTGAACGCTGGCGCATACTGCAGCCGGGAAGCTGCAGGGGATGAAGGGCGATCACCTCTGGTACGAGGCTGCCCACGTGGTGGGGATCACCAATGCCCTCAACGTGGCCGCCGACGGCCTGGCCGGGCTCCCCGCGGTGACGGCGCTGCTGCCTCCGGTCGCGGAGACGGGAGCGGACGCAGCGGCCGGTGCGCTCTTCGCCGAGATCCGCGCCTTCTATGCGCGCAGTGACGTGCCGCCGGTCTTCCGGTTTCTCGCTCGCGACCCGGCGTATGCCGCCGACGTGTGGGCGGCGACGCGCCGGGCCTTCGGGGACAACAAGCTCGCCCGCCGCTTCAAGGAGACCCTGGCCTTCGCCGTCTCGCTGACCTCGCGCTCCGAGTGGGGCACGGGGTTTCACCTGGGGGAGATGAAGCGGCTGGGAGTGGGGGACGCCGGCGTGATGGAGGTAATCGGCGTTACGCAGATGTTCTCGAGCTATACCAAGATCGCCGACACGCTGCAGCTCGAGCCCGACATGGGCGATATCGCCCCGGTGGACGACTCGCCCGCGCCCGGAGGGTCGTCGCGCTAGACGAGCGGCGGCCCGACGGGGATGCGCGAGAGGATCGAGTTCGGCAGCGTGACGTGCTCGACGCAGTAGAGGCAGAAGAAGTCGATCTCCAGCCCCGCCCGCGTCCCGTGGAATTCCAGCGCGTGGCCGCACCAGGCGTGGTGCAGCTCGCCGTCGGTGTGGAAGTACACGGTCACGATCGGCGGATTCTCGGGCGGGTTCCCGTCCTGTCCGCGCGGTGTGCGACGTGTGGCGGGACGGCCACGGCGGCGCGGGGTGGCTGCGGGGCGAATGGGAGCTTCGGATTCCTGCGTCGTGATCGGGGCGACTGCCATGGCCATCTCCCTCCCTCGGGTGCCTTGGAACGAGTCAATCAGCCGACTCTTGGCCGAGCTGCAACAGAGGGAGAGCAAGAGGCGTTCCAGACGTGACACAGGCCCTAACTAGCGGATTCTAAAGTCTCGTACGTTTCTAGCCCGGCTCTGAGGGTGACGAAACTCTTGAAATACTGCGGGATCCTGGGGACGCAGGTGACGCTTTTCGTAGGATCGCGGTAGACGGCCCGGGGCGGCTCGGCGGCCCCGGCAAGGCTCTACGGAAGGCTGGTTGCCCTCTGAAGCGCCGACAGCCGGCCTTCGCCCCAGATCCACCGCTCGGGTCGGCGGTTGATCGGCGCTCATGTCAGTGCCCTGCTTTTCGCCGAGGAGGACGGCGCCCCGCACATCTGCCCGCGCATTGGACACCGCCACGGTGCCCCGCAGGACGACGAAGGCGCTGGCACCCGCGCACCCTATGCCGTCTCGCCACTCCCGTCAAGAACCGGAGGCGAGAACGCGTATACTGTGCCCAGCGGCATGACACCGACCCCGGAACCGGTGTCGCACTCGAACCCGAGGAGCTACCCCATGAAGCGAGCGATGGCGCTGCTGGTCCTGATTGTCCTCTTTCTGATTCCCGCCCTGTGGGCGGCCGATGCATGGGCGCGCGCGGGCGGCGGAAGCTCGAGCGGCAGTCGCGGCTCGCGCAGCTACTCCTCGCCGGCCTCGCCCAGTAGCCCCTCGCGGCCCAGCACCCCGCCGTCGAGCTTCCAGCAGCCAACGCCGCAGCGCTCCGGCTGGGGCGCGGGGCTCGGAGGCGTGCTGGGCGGCCTTGTCCTCGGCGGCCTGATCGGGAGCCTTCTCTTTGGCGGCGGCTTGGGCAATATGGCGGGCGGGATCGGGTTCCTCGAAATCGCCATCGTCGGCGCCCTGGTCTACTTCGGTTTCGTCTACATGCGCCGTCGGCAGGCCGCCGCCGCCAGCCCCGCCGGCTATGCTGATCCAGGGTCCGCCCCGACAACGTGGAGGTCCGAGCCCACGTCGCGGAGTGCCGCCGTGCTGGACGCGCCCGCCGCCGGCGCGACAGACTCGGATCTCGCGCGGGGTATCGCGCATATCCGCCAGATGGATCCCGGCTTCGACCTCGCACGATTCGGCGAGACGGCATCTGACGTCTTTTTCCGGCTGCAGGGGGCGTGGATGACCCGCGACATGGGCGGGGTGCGGGCGTCGCTCACCGAGGAGATGTCCAGGACGCTGCAATCCCAGTGCGACCGGCTTCGTGCGGAGCGTCGGGTGAACCGGCTCGAGAACATCGCGGTGCGCTCGGTGGAAGTGACGGAGACGTGGCAGGAGGAGGGACATGACTTCGTGACCGTCCGCTTCCTTGCCAACCTGCTCGACTACACCACCGACGAGAGCGGCACCCAGCTCGTCGAGGGAAGCCGGACAGAGCCGGTCAAGTTCGAGGAGTTCTGGACCTTCACGCGCCCGGTGGGTCCCGGCGCATGGCGTCTCTCGGCGATACAGCAGGGTTGATCGGGGCGCCCGGGTTCGGCCGCCGAGCCCGGGCCCCGATCGACGTTTAGCGGTCGACGAGCTTCAACGTCCCGCCGCACGAGCGGCAGCAGGGCGGAACGGCTACCGAAGTGTTGAGAGTGCGCCCGCAGCAGATATAGGTGCTCGGCGCGGTCGTGGCCGCTCGCGGGATCATTGCCAGGGCCTCCCCTCACAGATTGGGCACGCCTCGACCTCGCGCTGACACAGGCACTGCGGGCAATACCAGGACTCGTTCACCGCGCGGAGCTCGCTCCCACACGTCTCGCAGCGGGCCCGCTCGCGGGGCGGCGTCTGGTGAAAGATGCAGTGGGCGATCATGTCGATCGCCCCCGCGTGTCGCGCCTGCTCGAGCACCGCCATGGCAGTCTCCCTTACCTGGTGGGCTCAGTCCGCATCGATGATGGCGAAGCGCGGGGCCCAAGTGCCCGGTGCGTGCACGCCCATCTCGAGGCTGGGAAGCCGGCGAAGCGGCAGAGATACATGCTCCTGGCAGGCAAGGCAGAAGAAGTCGACCGCGACGCTGCCGCGCGTGCCATGGAAATCCAGCGGCCGCCCGCAGCGGGCATGCGAGACGGTCCCGTCGGAGCCCATGAAGGCGGCGGCCTCGTGCTCGAGGCTACTCGTTCCGGTCGTGGCGCAGGTCGTCATCTCGGTAGCCCCCCTTGTTACTTGGAACATTAGGAGAGCAAGATCCGTTCCACGGGGAGGGCCGGCCAGGCTTGTCGATCTATTCAGTACTTGGCGGGCGGTGGCACCCCGGGCGGGTGACGGCCTTGGTAGGAGTGATTCTCGGGCGAGCGACGATTCTTGCCGGGGGTGGCCCCTTCCGTCTCTCCTCCTGATCTGCTACAACCGGGCAATGCGAGAGGCCTCTGGAGAGAACGAATGACCGACGACGCGCGTCTCAGCGATTGTCCGGACGGCGGCTATCGGTTTCTGCCCGGCGTCGAGCCCTACTCGTCCGGTGTGGTCGCCATGCCCGGGCACGAGATCGTTCACGCGACCCTGCAGTCGACCGTGCCCTATCGCGAGGGCTTCGCGCTGATCGAGCGCCACCTCTCGGGAATCGCGCGGCCGCGAGCGGCGCTGTGCGCCATCGAGTTGCGCATCCCGGCGCCGCTGTCCTTCGACGGATTCGGCGCGTTCAACCGGGACTACCGCGCCATCCTCACCGACTGGCAGCTTCTCGTCGCGGGCGTCAATCCCATCGCGCGGACAAATGTGGCGCCGGTGGTGCGGCCGCCCACGGAGCCCGTGCTGTATGGGTTCTCCTACACCCGCCGCGGCGGCCGCCCGGGGACGCCGACCTTTGTCAACGCGGGCTCCGGCGAACTGCGCAAGGGCGCGACCTCCGCCGAGGGAATTGTTCGGCGGGGGGACACCTCGCCTGCCGCCATGGCCGAGAAGGTGGCGCAGGTGATGGGCGAGCAGGCGGCGCGGCTGGTCGGGCTCGGCGTCTCCTGGGCGGACGTCACCGCGGTGGACGTCTATTGCCCGCACCCCCTCCACGGCTTTCTCGCCGCGGGCGTGCTCGGCCCGATGGGGCCGGCGGTCACGCACGGGATCCACTGGTTCCTCAGCCACCCGCCCATCGCGGGCCTCGAGTACGAGATGGACATGCGGGGCGTGCGCGACGAGATCCGGATCAACCGCTGACCCCTCCGCCCGCTCGAGAGGAAAGGAGACTGCCATGACACGGATCGCGTTGATCCTCGCCGCCGCTCTCGCGCTCGCGGCACCGGCCGTCCAGGCCGCCGGCCCGCAGGAGGAAGCCAACAAGAAGGTGGTGCTGGACTTTTACGAGAAGGCGATCAACCAGAAGGATTTCTCGGCGGCGGCGGTGCATTTCGGTCCCCGCTACACCCAGCACAATCCCAACGCGGCGGACGGCCCCGAGGGACTCAAAGCCTTTCTCGGGTTCCTGCGCGAGAAGTTCCCGGCGTCCCGGAGCGAGGTCAAGCGCGTGTTCGCCGAGGGCGACTACGTCATCCTGCACGTGCACGCGGTGCGCGAGCCCGGCACCCGAGGCTCCGCCATCGTGGACATCTTCAAGCTCGAGGGCGGCAAGATCGTCGAGCACTGGGACGTGGTCCAGCCCGTCCCGGAAAAGGCGCTGAACGCGAACGGGATGTTCTAGCTACGAGCGATAGAAGGGCTTATCGCCGCTGACCGTCACGCGGTGCCCGTGTCGGCGCTGCGGGAAGTAGTCCCACATCGCGTGATGCTGGACGCAGCGGTTGTCCCAGAACGCGATGGACCGGGGCTGCCAGCGGAACCGGCACTGATACTCCGGCGTCTCGATGTGGCGGTACAGCATCTCCAGCACCGCCGCGCTCTCGTCCCGCTTGAGCTGGACGATGCGCGTGGTGAAGCCGCGATTCACGAAGAGCGCGGGCCGTCCCGAGACGGGATGGGTGCGGATGACCGGATGCTCCGCCTCCGGGTAGACGCGGTTGCGATCGTCCACGCCGTAGGTGCCGCGGTACACATGCTCGCCGCGGTGGATCGCGTTCATCCCCTCCAGCATGCGCTTGAGCGGCTCCGATAGACCGTCGTAGGCCGCGTACATGCTGGCGAAGAGCGTATCGCCGCCCACCGGCGGCAGCTCGTGCATGTAGAGAATGCTTCCCATCGGGGGCTCGGCATCGCAGGAGACGTCGGAGTGCCAGTTCTCGCCGGCCACCCGCTTGGACTTCTCGTCAGCGTGGATGACGAGAATCTCCGGGTGCCCCTCGACGAGCCCCGGCGCCGCGGGATGAATGGCGAGCTCGCCGAAGCGCCGGCCGAATGCCTTGTGCTGGTCGACGGTGAGCTGCTGATCGCGGAAGAAGATCACGCAGTTCTCGATGAGGGCGCCGTGGATGGACTTGAAGGCGTCCTCCGAGAGTGGCTGGGCGAGGTCCACACCCAGGACCTCGGCCCCAATATGCGGCGTCAGCTTCCGGATCTCCATCGATCGCTCCCCCCTTTTGCTCTCTGGTTCCCGCGGCTCCTGGTCCGGCCGTCGCGATGCGCTCGCAGCGATGGTAGTCGCCGGCGCGCCGTTGTTCAAGTCCGCGCCGAACTTCGTCCTTGACCGCGTTCTCGCCCCAGTGTATCCGAGGGCAGTGCCGGAGACTCGCCGGAGACGGCGGGTCGGTTCCCGGACCCCCAAGGGAGGTGCACCATGGCGGTGAGATCGAAGCGGAAGGCCTCCCGGCCGGCGCCCGGGGCGCCGCCGGACACGGCGGCCAGGAAGGGCATGCGGCCGTATACCGGCAAGGAGTTTCTCGCCAGCCTCGACGACGACCGTGAGGTCTGGATCTACGGGGAGCGCGTCAAGAACATCACCACGCATCCCGCCTTCCAGAACACCGCCCGGATGCTCGCGCGACTCTACGACGCTCTCCATGAGGACCACCGGAGCGGCAAGAGCGTCCTCACCATGCCCACGGAGTGGGGCGGCTTCACTCATCGCTACTTCCGGGCGCCCACCACGGTGGAGGAGCAGGTGGCGGGGCGGGACGCCATCGCGGCGTGGGCGCGGCTCACCTATGGCTGGCTCGGGCGCTCCCCCGACTACAAGGCGGCCTTTCTCGGCACCCTCGGCGCCAATTCGGCCTTCTATGCGCCCTACCAGGCCAATGCGAAGCGCTGGTATCGCTACTCCCAGGAGCGCGTGCCCTTCATCAACCACGCCATCATCCACCCCCCGGTGGATCGCAATATCGCGCCGGGCGCGCCCGGCGGCGCCACCGACGTCTTCGCGCGGGTGGTGAAGGAGACGGACGCGGGCCTCTACGTGACCGGGGCCAAGGTGGTGGCCACCGGCTCCGCGCTCACGCACTTCACCTTCGTGGCGCATCACGGGCTCATTCCCGTCCAGGGCAAGAACTTCGCCATCGTGTTCATGGTGCCGACCAATGCCAAGGGCGTGAAGCTCATCTGCCGCGTGTCCAACGAGATGCGGGCGGCCATGCTGGGCAGCCCCTTCGACTATCCGCTGTCCAGCCGGCTGGACGAGAACGACGCCATCTTCGTCATGGACAAGGTCTTCGTGCCCTGGGAGGACGTGTTCGTCTACGCCGACGTGGAGAAGGCCAATAACTTCTTCCCCCGCACGGGCTTCCTACCCCGCGCTCTCATCCACGGCTGCACCCGGCTCGCCGTGAAGCTCGACTTCATCACCGGGCTCCTCATCAAGGCCACCGAGATCACGGGGGCGCGGACGTTCCGAGGCGTGGAGGCGAATATCGGCGAGGTGATCGCCTGGCGCAACATGATCTGGGGCCTGTCCGACGCCATGGCCAAGACCGCCGATCCGTGGACGGGAGGCTGCATCCTGCCCGGGATGGAGCCGGCCGCCGCCTACCAGGTCCTGGCCCCCGAGGCCTATGTTCAGGTGAAGAACCTCATCGAGAAGACGGTGGCGAGCGGTCTCATCTATCTGAACTCCCATGCGCGCGACTTCGCCGCGCCGGAGATGCGGAAGTACCTCGACCTCTACCTGCGCGGTTCCGGCGGGGTGGACGCGGTGGGCCGCGTCAAGCTGATGAAGCTCCTCTGGGACGCGGTGGGCACCGAGTTCGGCGGCCGGCACGAGCTATACGAGATCAACTACTCCGGCAGCCACGAGGAGATTCGCCGCTACGCGTTGTTCGGCGCGCTGGCCTCCGGGCAGTACGATCGCTGGAAGCAGTTCGCGGAGTCGTGCATGGCGGAGTACGACCTCGACGGCTGGAAGGCCAAGGACCTTGTCGACACCAGCAAGATCTCCGCTCTCCCCTGAGTTCGACGAGCGGACGTTCCGGGGCGCGCTGGGCCGGTTCGCCACCGGCGTCATCGTGCTCACGGTGGGGCCGCGGCGCGCCCCGCATGCCATGACCGCCAATGCGTTCATGTCCGGCTCGCTGGCGCCGCCCCTGGTGGTGGTGTCGGTGGGACTCAAGGCGCGCATGCACGAGCGGATCACGCGGGCCCGGCGCTTCGGCGTCAGCATTCTCGAGACCGAGCAGGAACCCGAGAGCCGGCACTTCGCCGGCCAGCCCGTCGCGCGCTTCGCGCCCCGGTTCGCGGTGCTGGGGGGCGTGCCCGTCCTCGCGCGCGCGGCGGTGGTGCTGGCGGCGCGGGTCCGGCATCGCTACACCTGTGGCGACCATACCCTCGTGGTGGGAGAAGTGGAGCGCCTCGAGGCGGATGCATTGCCGTCGCCGCCGCTCGTGTTCTACAACGGCCGCTATCGCGAGCTCCTGCCGGTGGTCGACGCGCCGGGACGGAGCCCCGAGATCTTCCCGTCATTCTTCTGAGCGGAACAAGGAGGTTCCCCATGGCCGATCACGAGAATTCGATGCGCCCGCCCACGCGCTGGACACGCCGTCGCGTACTCGCTACCGGCGCCGCCGCGGCCACCGCCGGCCTCGGCGGGGCGCTGCGCCTCCCCGCCTATGCCCAGGGCCCGCGGCGTATCAAGATCGGCTATGTCTCGCCTCAAACCGGCCCGCTGGCCGCGTTCGGTGAGGCGGACAAGTTCGTCATCGGCGAGGTCCAGAAGCTGCTCAAGGACGGGCTCACTCTCGGTGGGCGCAAGCATCCAGTGCAGGTGGTGGTGCGGGACAGCCAGTCGAATCCCAATCGCGCCGGCGAAGTGGCCGCCGACCTGATCCTGAAAGAGAAGGTCGACATCATGGCCGGTCGGCAATACGCCGGAGACCGCCAACCCGGTATCGGACCAGTGCGAGCTGAACGAGGTGCCCTGCGTGTCGAGCCTCTGCCCCTGGCAGCCGTGGTTCTTCGGGCGCAAGGGCGATCCCGCCAAGGGCTTCGCCTGGACCTATCACTTCTTCTGGGGGCTCGAGGACATCATCGCGGTGTTCCTCAATCTCTGGAATTCCGTCCCCACCAACAAGGTGGTGGGCGGGCTCTTCCCCAATGACGGGGACGGCAATGCCTGGGGCGATCCGCAGCGCGGTCTGCCGCCCGCTCTGGCCAAGGACGGCTACAAGCTCATCGATCCGGGCCGGTTCCAGAACCTCAATCAGGACTTCAGCGCCCAGATCGCCGCCTTCAAGAAGGACAATGTCGAGATCGTCACCGGCGTGGTGATCCCGCCCGACATGAAGACCTTCTGGACCCAGGCCCGCCAGCAGGGCTTCCGGCCCAAGGTCGTGACCGTGGGCAAGGCGCTGCTCTTTCCGGCCGCCATCGAGGCCCTGGGCGAGCTGGGCGACGGCATGTCCACCGAAGTGTGGTGGACGCCCAGCCATCCGTTCAAGTCCTCGCTCACCGGGCAAACCGCCGCCCAGCTCGCCGCCGCCTACGAGGGAGCGGCCAAGAAGCAGTGGACCCAGCCCATCGGCTTCGTGCACGCGTTGTTCGAGGTGGCCATCGACACCCTCAAGCGCGCCAAGGAGCCCGGCGAGAAGGCCGCCATCCGCGACGCGCTCGTGGCCACGGATCTCCGCACCATCGTGGGGCCGGTGGCGTGGGGCAAGGGCCCGGTCAAGAACGTGACGCGGACGCCGCTGGTCGGCGGACAGTGGGTACGGGGCAAGAAGCACAAGTACGAGCTGGTGGTGGTGGACAACCGCACCGCGCCCGAGGTGCCCGCCGGCGGCAAGCTGAAGCTGCTCGGCTGATCGGCCGCTCCCGGCGCAGCGGGCGCTTGTCCCGATGACGGAGGTGCTGGCGCTCGAGCGGGTCACCAAGTCGTACGGCGCCGTCCGGGCCGCGGACGGGGTCTCGCTGTCCGTGGGCGCCCGTGAGGTGCTGGGCATCATCGGCCCCAATGGCGCAGGCAAGACCACGGTCTTCAACCTGATCGGCGGGGACGTCCGCGCGGACGCGGGCGCCATCCGATTCCTGGGCGAGGACATCACGCGGCTCGCCCCGCACCAGCGCTGCCGGCGCGGCATCGGCCGCTCCTATCAGATCCCGCATCCCTTCGGCGGCATGACGGTGTACGAGAACCTGCTCGTGGCCGCCAGCTTCGGCGGCGGCCAGAGCGAGCGCGCGGCGGCGCCCGGCTGCCGCGAGATCATCGATAGCATCGGGCTTGCCGCGAAGGCGAATCGGTTCGCGGGCTCGCTGGGTCTCCTCGACCGCAAGCGCCTGGAGCTGGGGCGCGCGCTCGCCACCGGTCCCGCGCTGCTTCTCCTCGACGAGATCGCGGGCGGGCTCACCGAGGCCGAGTCGGCCGAGCTGGTGGCCCTCATCCGGCGCATCAAGGCCCGCGGCGTGGCCATGATCTGGATCGAGCACGTGGTGCACGCCCTCCTCGCGGTGGCGGACCGGCTGCTGGTGATGAACTCCGGCGCCACGCTCGCCGAGGGCGAGCCGGCCGCGGTGATGGCCGATCGCGAGGTGCGGCGCATCTATCTGGGCATCGAAGCATGAGCGCGCTCCTCGCCACCACGGGGCTCACCGCCTTCTACGGCGATTTCCAGGCGCTGTTCGGGATCGATTTCGAGGTCGGGGCGGGGGAAGTGGTGGCGATCATCGGCGCCAATGGCGCCGGCAAATCCACCTTCCTTCGATCCATTTGCGGCCTCCTCCCGTCGCTCCCGGGCAGGTGCGGTTGGACGGCGAGCCCATTGGCGGGCTGCCCGCGCATCGCATCGCGGCCCGGGGACTGGCCATGGTGCCCGAGGGCCGACGCCTCTTTCCGAGCCTCAGCGTGGAGGAGAACCTGCTCGCGGGCGCGCATCTCCGCCGCGCGGGCCCGTGGACCCTGCCTCGCGTCCACGAGCTGTTTCCCGTCCTGCACCAGAAGCGCCGGGCCTATCCGCGCACGCTCTCCGGCGGCGAGCAGCAGATGGCGGCCATCGGCCGGGCGCTCATGGCCAACCCGCGCCTCCTCATCTGCGACGAGCTCTCGCTGGGGCTGGCCCCGACGGTGGTGAAGAGCCTCTACGAGGCACTGGCGCGCGTGGTGCAAGACGGGCTCGCCGCCATCATCGTGGAGCAGGACGTGGCGCTGGCCCAGGGCATGTCTCGGAGCCTCTATTGCTTCCAGGAGGGCCGCGTCTCCCTGCGCGGCGCTTCCTCCGGGATCACCCGAGCCGAGATCACCCGTGCCTATTTCGGCGTCTGACCTGATCGGCTGGCTTGACACGCTCGTGCAGGGCGTGCTGCTGGGCGGCCTCTACGCGTTGTTCGCCATGGGGCTGTCGCTGGCTTTCGGTGTCATGCGGCTGGTGAATATCGCGCACGGCGATCTCATCGTGCTCTCGTCCTTCGGCGGCGTGGCGCTGGTGCTGGCCACCGGCGGGAGCCCGTATGTCGCGTTCGCCGTGGTGGTGCCGGTGATGGCGGCGCTGGGCTATGCGCTTCAGCGCGTCCTCCTCAATCGCGCGCTGGGCGGCGACATCCTCCCGCCGCTGCTGGTGACCTTCGGGCTCTCCATCATCATCCAGAACCTGCTGCTGGAGGTCTTCTCCGCGGATCCACGCTCGCTCCGCGCGGAGGGTTTCGAGACCGCGAGCATCCAGCTCGGCGGTGGCATCGCGGTGGGGTGGCTCCCGCTCAGCGTCTTCCTCGCCGCCGCCGCGGTGACGGGGAGCTCGAGCTCCTCTTCGGCCGCACGCGTCTCGGCCGCGCCTTCCGCGCAACCTCCGACGACCGCGTCACCGCCGAGCTCATGGGCATCGGCCACCGCCACGTGTTCGCCCTCGCCACGGCGGTGTCGTTCGCCATCGTCGCAGTGGCCGGGATCTTCCTCGCCTTCCGCACCACGGTGGCGCCGAGCGACGGGCCCGGCTATCTCCTGTACGCCTTCGAGGCGGTGATCATCGGCGGCATGGGCTCGTTCTGGGGCACCTTCGGCGGCGGTGTCATCCTCGGGGTGGCGCAGGCGGTGGGCTTCCGCTTCGATCCGGGCTGGGGCATTCTCGTCGGCCACCTGGCCTGCCTGGCCGTTCTCCTCACGCGGCCCGAGGGACTCTTCCCTCGCACTCGGGACTGAGCGCGAGACGGATCCCCGTGCCCGATCCCCTGAGCGCGTTTTCGACTCGCGCCGGCCGCGCCGGCCTCTGGGGCGGCGCCGCGCTCGCCGCCGGCCTCGCCACGCTGCCGTGGTGGGCGGATGCCAGCACCATGCGGTTGGTGGTGGAGGCGGCGTGCCTGCTCGTCCTCGCCCAGATGTGGAATCTCCTCGCGGGCTATGGCGGCCTGGTCTCGGTGGGGCAGCAGGCCTATGTCGGGCTCGGCGGCTATACCCTGGTCGTGCTGGCCGACTTCGCGGGCCTCAACCCCTTCCTCTGCGTTCCGCTGGGCGGCCTCGTCGCGGCGCTGGCCTCGGTGCCCGTGTCGCGGATCGTGTTCCGCCTCCAGGGCGGCTACTTCGCCATCGGCACCTGGGTGATCGCGGAAGTGTTCCGCCTCGCGGTGGCCAATGCCTCCGTGCTCGGCGGCGGCTCCGGGCAAAGCCTCATCGCCATGCGCGCGTATCCGAAGGAGCTCCGCGAGTCACTGACCTACTGGATCGCGCTCGCCCTGATGGTGGCGGTGATGGCGGGTCTCTACTGGCTGCTGCGCTCGCGCCACGGTCTCGCGCTCACCGCGCTCCGCGACAGCGAGGTGGCGGCGGAGAGCCAGGGGATCAACGTGGCCGCCACCAAGTTCATGGTCTATACGGTGGCCGCGTTCGGGGGCGGCTGCGCGGGCGCGCTCTACTTCCTCATGAATCTGCGCATCTCGCCTGACGCCGCCTTCGGCGTGAATTGGTCCGCCTTCACCATCTTCATCGTGGTGATCGGCGGCACCGGCACGCTCGAGGGGCCCGTGGTGGGGACGCTGCTCTTCTTCCTGCTGCGCGAGACGCTCGCCGACCACGGCACCTGGTACCTGATCGTGATCGGCCTGGTCGCCGTGACCACCATGCTCGGCTGTCCCCAGGGGCTATGGGGCTGGGTGGCGCGCCGGCTCGACCTGTCCTTCTTCCCCCTGCGGCGGCGAATCTAGCGCGCGCGGCGGCTAGAGTACGCGGTACCCGCGGGGATCGCTCGGGCCGCCGTCCTTGTACGCCACGATCCGCTTCGGCGAGGCATGGGTGCCGAGTAGCCGCAGCGGCTGGTCTCCCACCACTCTGAAGGAGTGGGGGATATCAGGCGGAAGCGCGATGGTGTCGCCGCGGCGTAGCACGATCTTCTCTTCCTCGCGACCCTCCATCCAGGCCTCGGCCACGCCATCCAGGATGTGCAGGACCTCCAGATAGGGGTGCGAGTGCAGCGGGGCCTGGTAGCCCGGCTGCGCGGTCTGGATGCCGGTGCGTATCGGCGTCGAACCCGACTCGTCGCCGATGATGGGCTGATAGCTCGAGAGCGGCCCGAAGGAAACCGTCTCGGTGTCGGCCAGGCGAACGATCTTGGGATCGGCCATGCTCGGGCCCCTCCTGGGACTCAGCCTCGGTTGATGGCGCTCACCACCGCCTTCAGCGAGGCGGTGAGGATATTGGAGTCGATGCCCACGCCCCACCGCGTCTTCCCCGCCACGCGCGCCTCGACATAGGCCACCGCGGTGGCCCCGGCCCCCTCGCCCAGCGCGTGCTCGTGGTAGTCCAGCACCTCCACCCCCACGCCGGCATCGCGCCCGAGCGCATCCACGAAGGCGGCGATGGGCCCATTGCCGCCGCCGCGCACCAGACGCTCGGTGCCGTCCACCTGGACCGTGGTCTCCAGCGAGGTGCGGCCGCTGTCGCGCGCGGTGGTGGTGGCGGGATGGCCGATCAGGGTGAGCGGGCGGGTGGGCGTGAGGTAGGTGGCCTCGAAGGCGGACCAGATCTGCGCCGCCTGGATCTCGGTCCCGCTCTCCTCCACGATGCCCTGGATCACGCCGGAGAACTCGATCTGCAGCCGCCGGGGGAGGTCGAGGCCGTGGTCGAACTTCATGATATAGGCGACCCCGCCCTTGCCGGACTGGCTATTGACCCGGATCACGGCCTCGTAGCTCCGGCCCAGATGGTGCGGGTCCACGGGGAGATAGGGCACCTCCCACACGTCGTAGTTCTTGCCCAGCGCCTCGAAGCCCTTCTTGATCGCGTCCTGATGCGAGCCGGAAAAGGCGGTATAGACGAGATCGCCCACATAGGGATGGCGCGGGTGCACGGGCAGCCGGTTGCAGTGCTCCACCGTGCGCCGGGCGGCGTCGATGTCGGAGAAGTTCAGCTCGGGATCCACGCCCTGGCTGAAGAGGTTCAGCGCGAGGGTGACCACGTCCACATTGCCGGTGCGCTCGCCGTTGCCGAAGAGCGTGCCCTCGACGCGGTCCGCGCCCGCCATCACCCCCAGCTCGGCGGCGGCCACTGCGGTGCCCCGGTCATTGTGCGGGTGGAGGGAGAGGATGATGCTCTCGCGGTCGCGGATATGGCGCAGGAACCACTCGATCTGGTCGGCGTAGACATTGGGGGTCGCCATCTCCACGGTGGCGGGGAGATTGAGGATCATCCGGCGGTCCGGCGTGGGCTTCCACACGTCCATCACGGCCTCGCAGATCTCCACCGCGAAGTCGAGCTCGGTGCCGGTGAAGCTCTCGGGCGAGTACTCCCAGTGCACGTCGCACTCGGGGATGGCGCCGTTCAGGTCCTGGCAGACCCGCGCCGCCCGCACCGCGATGTCCACGATGCCGGCCCGGTTCAGCCCGAAGACCACCCGGCGCTGCAACGTGGACGTGGAGTTATAGAGGTGGACGATGGCCCGCGGCGCGCCCCGGAGCGACTCGTAGGTGCGCTCGATCAGCTCCGGCCGGGCCTGGGTGAGCACCTGGATGATCACGTCATCGGGGATGAGGTTCTCCTCGATGAGCTGGCGCACGAAGTCGAAGTCCGGCTGGGAGGCGGAGGGAAAGCCCACCTCGATCTCCTTGAAGCCGCACTTGACCAGCAGGTCGAACATGCGCCGCTTCCGGGAGGGATCCATGGGATCGATGAGGGCCTGGTTTCCGTCGCGCAGGTCTACGCTGCACCACCGCGGAGCCTTGGTGATCACCCGGGACGGCCAGGTGCGGTCCGGCAGCGGCACAGGGGTAAACGCGCGATAGTGGCGGAACGGCATCGGAGCCGGTGGACCAGCCTTCGGAGCCATGTGCGTCTCCTCTCGGGAAATAAAAAAGCCTCTCCGACATCAGAGAGGCTTTGGGCGCGCGCCGCGGAGGCGCGCGCCTAGGTCAGAAGCAGGTTCGCGAGCTTGAGCTCGAGCACCGTGATAAGCATGTGCCGGGCATTGTCTCCGCCGAGGGCCTCGATGTCAAGTCTGGGGTCCGGCCCCCTGGCCCGCCTCCGGCAGAGGGGAGGGCCACTTGACAGGGGGGTCCGGCTCCCGTAGCGTCCCGCCCGTCAGTTGATCCGCGCCGCGGGCGGAGGGGCTCGAGTCAACCGAGCGCGACGCGCTGCGGCATCTCCTTGCCGCCGGCCGGAAGCCGCACCCGCTGAATCCAGAAGGGGGTCACCACCATGATCCCCGGCACGTTCGAGTACCACGCTCCCGGTTCCCTCGGACGAGGCGACCCGGCTGCTCGCCACGCTCGGCGAGGACGCCAAGGTGCTCTCGGGCGGCCAGAGCCTCATCCCGCTGATGAAGCTCCGGCTGGCCGGCCCGCAGCACCTCGTCGACATCAACGGCATCCCGGGCCTGGCCTACATCCGGGAGGCCGACGGCTTCCTGCGCATCGGCGGCTCACGCGGGAGTCGGACCTCGAGGAGTCCGAGCTCGTCCGCGCGCGCTATCCGCTCCTCCACGACACCTGCCAGGTGATCGCGGACCCGCTGGTGCGCAACCTGGCCACGGTCGGGGGCAATCTGGCGCACGCCGATCCCGCCAACGACCACCCCGCCACCATGCTGGCGCTCGGGCGCCGAGGTGGTCGCGGCCGGGCCGCGGCGGCGAGCGGCGCATCCCGATCGCCGTCGTTCTTCACGGGCCCGTTCGCGACCGCGCTCGTCCCGACGAGATCCTGATCGAGATCCGCGTCCCCGTGCCCGCCGCCGCGCAGCGGAGGCGCCTACTTCAAGCTCGAGCGCAAGGTCGGCGACTTCGCGACCGTGGCGGTGGCCGTGCAGCTCACGCTGGGCGCGAGCGGCACTGCGACAGGTCGGGCATCGGCCTCACCAACGTCGGGCTCGACGCCGATCAAGGCCGACCGCGGCGGAGGCGGCGCTGAAGGGCAAGCGGCCGGACGAGGCGACGATCAAGCGCGCGGCGCAGCTCGCCGCGGACGCCGCGGAGCCGGGCGCCGGATCTGCGGGGCTCGGTCGAGTACAAGAAGGACATGGTCCGCGTGCTGACGGCGCCGTGCGCTGCGCAAGGCGGCTGGAGCGCGCGAGCGGAGGGAGGTGACGGCGATGCAGGTCAAGGTCGCGATCAACGGCGAGAAGCACGAGGCGGACGTCGAGCCGCGCCTGCTGCTGGTCCACCTGATCCGCGAGGTGCTGCGGCTCACCGGGCACCCACATCGGGTGCGACACCACGCACTGCGGGGCCTGCACCGTCCTCCTCGACGGCCGCGCGGTGAAGTCGTGCACGATCTTCGCCGTGCAGGCGCACGGGCGCGAGATCATGACGGTCGAAGGGCTGGAGCAGAACGGCAAGCTCCACCCGCTCCAGGAAGGCTTCATGGCCGAGCACGGCCTGCAGTGCGGCTACTGCACGCCCGGCATGCTGATGACCGGCTACGCGTTCCTCAAGAAGAACCCGTCGCCGACGCGAGGACGAGATCCGCCGGGCGATCTCCGGCAACCTCTGCCGGTGCACCGGCTACGTGAACATCGTCAAGGCCGTCCAGCACGCGGCGGCCAAGCTCCAGCGAAGGAGGCGCGTGATGGCGCTCAGAACCTCGCCCGAAGTCGGCGGGATGGGGCACTCGATGAAGCGCAAGGAAGATCCGCGCTTCATCCGCGGCAAGGGCACCTACGTCGACGACGTCGTGCTGCCGGGCATGCTCTACCTCGACATCGTGCGGAGCCCGTACGCGCACGCGAGGATCACGAAGATCGACACCGCGCAAGGCGCTCGCCGTGCCCGGCGTGCTGGCCGTCATCACCGGCAAGGACCTCGCGAAGTACAACCTCCACTGGATGCCGACCTTGATGTCGGACACGCAGATGGTGCTGCCGGTCGACAAGGTGATGTACCAGGCGCAGGAGGTCGCGGGGGTGCTCGCCACCAGCCGCTACGCCGCCGCCGACGGCGTGGCCGCGGTCGAGGTCGAGTACGAGCCCGCTGCCCGTGGTGGTCGATCCGAAGAAGGCGCTCGAGCCCGGCGCGCCCGTGCTGCGCACCGACAAGAAGGACAAGAAGGACAACCACATCTGGCACTGGGAGTGGGGCGATCGGGCCGC
Organism: uncultured Candidatus Rokubacteria bacterium; assembly: GCA_963733725.1. Classification (GTDB taxonomy): domain Bacteria; phylum Methylomirabilota; class Methylomirabilia; order Rokubacteriales; family CSP1-6; genus DASRWT01. The sequence continues at coordinate 463,233 of CAVTFC010000014.1, forward strand.
GACCGACCGCGCGTTCGCCGAGGCCGACGGTGACGGTCAAGGAGGACATCTACATCCCGCGCATCCACGTGGCGTCGATCGAGACGTGCGGCTGCGTGGCCCACTTCGACAAGGTCGACGGCAAGCTCACGGTGTGGATGACCACGCAGGCGCCGCACGCGATCCGCACGGTGTTCGCGCTGGTGGCCGGGCACGTCGGGCTCGCGGAGCACAAGATCCGCATCATCTCGCCCGACATCGGCGGCGGCTTCGGCGGCAAGGTGCCGGTGTACCCGGGCTACGTCATCGCGGTCGCGGCCTCCGTGCTCACCGGCAAGCCGGTGAAGTGGATCGAGGACCGCATGGAGAACCTCCAGGCGGACTCGTTCGCGCGCGACTACCACATCACCGCCGAGCTGGCCGCGAAGAAGGACGGCACGCTCACCGCGCTGCGCATCAAGACCATCGCGGACCACGGCTACACCGACGCCGCGGCGAACCCGTCGAAGTTCCCGGCCGGGCTCTTCCACGTGTGCACCGGCTCGTACGACCTGAAGGCCGCGCACGTCGAGGTGGACGGCGTCTACACGAACAAGCCGCCGGGCGGCATCGCGTATCGCTGCTCGTTCCGCGTGACCGAGGCCGTGCACACGATCGAGCGCATGGCCGACATCATGGCGCACCAGCTCGGCATCGACCCGGCGGAGTTCCGGCATGAAGAACTTCATCAAGCCGGAGCAGTTCCCCTACAAGTCCGCGCTGGGCTGGGAGTACGACAGCGGCAACTACGCGGGCGCGCTGCAGCAAGGCGATGGAGCACGATCGGCTACGCCGAAGCTCCGCGCGCGAGCAGGCGGAGAAGCGGAAGCGCGGCGAGCTGATGGGCATCGGGATCTCGAGCTTCACCGAGATCGTGGGCGCGGGCCCGTCGAAGCACTTCGACATCCTCGGGCTCAAGATGTTCGACTCGTGCGAGATCCGCATCCATCCGACGGGCAAGGCGATCGCCCGCTTCGGCACCAAGTCGCAGGGCCAGGGCCACGAGACCACCTACGCGCAGATCCTCGCCGAGGAGCTGGGCATCCCGGCGAAGGACATCCAGGTCGAGGAGGGCGACACCGACACCGCGCCCTACGGCCTCGGCACCTACGCGAGCCGCTCGACGCCGGTGGCCGGCGCCGCCGCCGCCATGGCCGCGCGCAAGATCCAGGACAAGGCGCGGAAGATCGCCGCGCACCTGCTCGAGGTGGCGCCGGAGGACCTCGTGTGGGAGCCGGGCAAGTTCTCGGTCAAGGGCGCGCCCGACAAGTTCAAGACGATCCAGGACATCGCGTTCGCCGCCTACACCAACCACCCGCAGGGCATGGAGGCCGGGCTGGAGGCGGTCAGCTACTACGACCCGCCGAACCTCACCTACCCGTTCGGCAGCTACATCTGCGTGGTGGACATCGACAAGGGCACCGGCGAGGTGAAGGTCCGGCGGTTCGTCGCCATCGACGACTGCGGCAACATCATCAACCCGATGATCGTGCAGGGGCAGATCCACGGCGGGCTGACGATGGGGCTGGCGCCCGGCGCTCTTCGAGGAGATCTCCTACGACGAGATCGGCAACATCCAGGGCGGGAGCTTCATCGACTACCTCGTGCCCACGGCGGTGGAGACGCCGAAGTGGGAGACCGGCCACACGGTGACGCCGTCGCCGCATCATCCGCTCGGCGCCAAGGGCGTGGGCGAGTCGGCGACGGTCGGGGCGCCGGCCGCGATCGCGAACGCGGTCGTGGACGCGCTCTGGCATCTGGGCGTGCGTCACGTCGACATCCCGATCACGCCACCGAAGGTGTGGAAGCTGCTGCGCGAGCACGGAGTCACGGAGTAGGAGGCGATGGCTGACGAGGATCTGCTCGCCCGCGCCGCCGATCTCCAGGCGCGCGGGCGAGGCCTTCGCGCTGGCCACGGTCGTGCGCTGCGAGCGGCCGACCTCGGCCAAGCCGGGCGCCAAGGCGCTTGATCCTCGCCGACGGCACCGTGTCGGGCTGGGTCGGCGGCGCGTGCGCGGAGCCGGTGGTCGTGCGCGAGGCGCTGGCCGCGCTGCGCGACGGCCGTCCCCGGCTCATCGGCCTGATCGGCGAGGGCGGCCGGGCCCGGGCCGCACGGAAGGGATGCTCGAGTTCCCGATGACGTGCCACAGCGGCGGCACGCTGGAGATCTACGTGGAGCCGTATCTTCCCAGGCCGCAGCTCGTGCTCGTCGGTCACGGCCCCGTGGTCGAGGCGCTCGAGACGCTCGGGCGCGCGGCCGACTACGCGGTGGTGCCGCGCGGACAGGCGCTGGCCGGGGCTCGGCGACCGCCCTGGCATCGCGCGACCGCCGTGCGTCGTCGTGGCCACGCACGGCGACTCCGACGAGGACGCGCTGGCGCGCGTGCTCGCGACGGAGGCCGGCTACGTGAGCCTGGTCGCGAGCCGCCGTCGCGCGGCGATGATCCTCGAGCGCCTGCGCGAGCGCGGCGTGCCCGCCGAGCGGCTCGGCGTGCTCAAGGCGCCGGCCGGGCTCGACATCGGCGCGGTGACGCCCGAGGAGATCGCGGTCAGCATCCTCGCCGAGATCATCCAGCACCACCGCAGCCAGAAGATGCTCGCGGTCGCGAGTCCGCGGCGGGCCGCCGGCGCGAAGCGAGCGATCCGATCTGCGGGATGACGGTCGAGATCGCGACCGCGCGGTACGCGTCGGAGCGTGATCGGGCCGGACGGTCTACTTCTGCTGCCGCGGCTGCAAGGAGACGTTCGACCGGGCCGGCGCGGTACCTGGCCGCGCTCGACGGATGAGACCGTTCGTCTCCGGCCTCGTGCTCGCCGCCGGCGCCTCCTCGCGACTCGGGTCAGCCCAAGCAGCTCCTTCCGTTCGGCGACCACCACGCTGCTCGGCAGGGTCGTCGCGGAAGCGCGGGCGGCGCTGCGCTCGATGAGGTGATCGTCGTGCTCGGCGGCGCCGCCGCCGAGGTGCGGCGTCAGGTCGATCTCGCGGGCGTCACGGTCGTCGAGAACCCGGAGTTCCCGAGGGGTGCTCGTCGTCGTACCGCACGGGCCTCGGCGCGCTCGACCCGCGCGCCGAGGCCGTCGCGATCCTGCTCGGCGACCAGCCGGGCGTCGACCACACCGTCGATCGAACCGTCGTGGACGCGTGGCGGCGCACGCGAGACCGCGATCATGCTCGCGTCCTACCGCGCGCGCGAGGGCCACCCGCTCGTGTTCGCGCGCGCGCTCTTCGGTCAGCTCGCCGTGCTTCAGGGCGACAAGGCCGCGTGGAAGATCGTCGACGCGCGCCGCGCTGGATCCGCACGGTCCCGCTCGATCGCCCGCACCCGCGCGACGTCAACACGTGGGAGGAGTACGAAGCCGCGCGCGTTGCTGCTAGAATCACGCCGTGATGCGGATTCCCGCGCCGGCCATCCGTGAGCAGCTCGCCACCGTCTTCCGCGCCTGGGGGATGTCGGACGCGCATGCCGGCACCACCGCCGAGATGATGCTGGAGACCGATCTCCGCGGCGTGGATTCCCACGGCATCTCGATGCTGCCCACCTATGACCGCGAGTTCCGAGCCGGGCGGCTGAACATGCGGCCGCAGTGGAAGACCCTGCGGGACGGGCCGTCCATGGCGCTGATCGACGCCGACGCCTCGCTGGGCCACCCCATCTCGGCGCATGCCATGAACCTGGCGGCGGACAAGTGCCGCGAGAGCGCGGTGGCGGTGGTGTCGGTGGTCAACTCGCACCACTTCGGCGCCGCCGGCTGCTATGCGCGGATCGCGGCCGAGCGCGGCGTGATCGGGATGGTCACCTCGTCCACCCGTGGGGTGACGCTCGTGCCCACCTTCGGGGCCGAGCCCGTGATGGGCACCAACCCGCTGGCGTTCGCCGCGCCCGCGCGGCGGAATCCGCCTTTCCAGCTCGACATGGCCACCACCACGGTGGCGGCGGGCAAGGTGAAGGTCTACAAGCTCAACCACAAGCCCGTCCCCCCGGGCTGGGTGGTGGACGGCGAGGGCCGCTCGGTGACGGATCCCGAGGCGGCGTTCCGCCACGTCTTCGAACAACCGGAGGGCGGCATCACGCCGCTCGGCGGCCCGCGCGAGGCCGGCGGCCACAAGGGCTATGGGCTTGCGGTGATGGTGCATATCCTCGGCGGGGCGCTGGCGGGCGCGTCCTTCTCGCCCATCCGGAACCAGACCCAGAAGCCATCCGATCCGCACAATATCGGCCACTTCTTCCTCGCCATCGATCCGCGCGCCTTCCGCGCCGCGGGCGAGTTCGAGGACGACCTCGATCAGGTGATCGACGTGCTCCACGGCGCCCGGCGCGCCGATCCCGCCCAGCCCGTGCTGGTGGCGGGCGATCCGGAGATGGCGACGCGCGCGGAGCGGCTTCGCGACGGCGTGCCGGTTCCGGACGATCTGATGGAGCAGCTCCGGGCGGTGACCCGAAGCGCCGGCGTTCCATTCATCCTCGGTTCGTAGAACCGACGCTCCAGGAGACGACCATGCCAGTGACCAAGGGTCCAATGATCAAGGTAAAGGATCTCGCATTCGGCCGGCTCCGCTCGCCGGACCTCGACCAGGCGGAGGAGTTCCTCACCCACTTCGGGATGATGCGGGCCGCGCGCACGCCCAAGGCGCTCTACATGCGCGGGACGGACGCGGGCCACCACCTGCACGTGACGGAGCTGGGCGCCCCCGGCTTCGTGGGGCTCGCCTACTACGCGGCGAGCGAAGAGGATCTCCAGCGCGTGGCGAAGGCTCCCGGGGCCTCCGCGGTGGAAGCCATCGATGAGCCGGGCGGCGGCCGGCGGGTGCGGCTGCGGGAGCCGAACGGATACCAGGTCGAGGTCGTCCACGGCATCGAGGCTCTGCCGCCGGTCACGGTGCCGCGCCAGCCCATGAACACCGGCACCGAGCCGCTGCGGCGGGCGGGCGAGGTGATGCGGCTGCGCAAGTCCCCCGCGCCGATCAAGCGCATGGGGCATGGCGTGCTCGGCACGCCCAAGGTCGGCGAGACCGTGCAGTGGTTCCGCGACACGCTGGGGTTCATCGGCTCGGACGACGTCTACGCGGGGTCGAAGGACAATATCATCGGCTCGTTCAATCGCTGCGACCGCGGCGACGAGTACGTGGACCACCACACGCTCTTCTGCGTGCTGAACGAGCGCGCGGGGCTCAACCACATGTCCTTCGAGGTGCCCGACGTGGACGCGGTCTTCATGGACCACGAGTACCTGGCCCGGCTCGGCAAGTACGAGCACATGTGGGGCGTGGGCCGGCATCTGCTGGGTAGCCAGGTCTACGACTACTGGTGCGACCCCTGGGGCCGCGTGCACGAGCGCTGGGCCGATACCGACCGGCTCAACGCGCGGACGCCCGGGAATCTCCTGTCCGTCGAGGAAGGCTTCGTCAGCCAGTGGGGGGAGGCCCCGCCCGACAGGTTCATCCACCACGTCAGCCAGTAACGGGGGGCCGGCGCTCGACGCGCTGGGCGCGCGTCAGCTGCCGCGCAGGCGCGGGTCCAGCGTGTCGCGGAGGGCGTCGCCCAGGAGATTGGTGCCGAAGACGGCCAGGCTGATGGCGACCCCGGGATAGATCACCAGCCACGGCGCCTTGGTGGCGTACTCCGCGGCGGCGATGGACAGCATCCGTCCCCAGGAGGGATAGGGCTCCGGCACGCCCAGGCCGAGGAAGGACAGCGCGGCCTCGGCGAGAATGGCGCCCCCGAGCTGCGCGGTGACGAGCACCACGAAGGGCCCGAAGGTATTGGGCAGGATGTGGCGGAAGGCGACCCGCGCATGGCCGCCGCCGAGGGCATGGGCGGCCTCGATGTAGATGAACTCGCGGATGGCGAGCACGCTGGCGCGGACCACGCGGGCGGCCCGTGGCGCGATCACCACCGAGATGGCGATGATGGTATTGACGAGGGACGGGCCCAGCGCGGCCGCCATCACCAGGGCCAGCACCAGGATGGGTAGCGCCTGCATGATGTCCATCACCCGTTGCGCGATCAGATCCGTCTTCCCGCCGACATAGCCGGACACCAGCCCCACCAGCCCGCCCGTCACCGCGCCCAGAAGCGTGGAGGCGACGCCCACCAGAAGCGAGATGCGGGAGCCGTACACCACCCGGCTCCAGAGGTCGCGGCCGAGATTGTCCGTGCCCAGCCAGAACTCTGCGCCCGGCGCCACCAGCACCCGGTTCGAGGTGCGGATGGGATTGTGGGTGGCGAGGACGTCGCCGAGCACGGCGGCGAGGATCAGGAGCAGTATGAGCAGCCCGCCCGCCGCGCCGAGCGGATTCTTCTTCACGAAGAGCCAGAAGGCCCCGCCCCAGCCCCGCTCCTCGGGCAGCGCGTCACGGAGGGGGACGTCGAGCGTGCGGATCGCCATCAGGCCTTCCCGTACTTGATGCGCGGGTCGAGCCAGGTGTAGAGCAGGTCCACGGTGAGATTGGCCATGACCACCACCACCGCGATCAGCATGACCAGGTTCTGGACGATGGGGTAGTCGCGGACCTGGATGGCGTCGACTAGATAGCGCGCGATGCCGGGTAGGTTGAACACCGTCTCGGTGACGATGAGCCCCCCGATGAGGAAGGCGAACTCGATGCCGATGAGGGTGATGACGGGGAGGGAGGCGTTCTTGAGCGCGTGCCGCCAGACGACCAGGGTCTCCCGCTGGCCCTTGGCCCACGCCGTGCGGATATAGTCCTCCCGCAGCACCTCCAGCATGGTGGAGCGGGTGATGCGCATGATCAGGGCGGAGCTGCGATAGCCCACCGCCAGCCCGGCAGGAGGAACTGGAAGAGATTCGCGCCCAGGTTCTCGAAGGGCGAGACATAGGTCATGGACGGGATCATCCCGAGCGAGCGGACGAGAAGCAGGATCACAATCATCCCCAGCCAGAAGGACGGCATGGAGAGCCCGGCGAGCGAGACCACGCGGAGCGCGTAGTCGAGGGGCCGCCCGCGCCGGATGGCGCTGACCACCCCGGCGGGTACCCCGAGCAGCACGGAGAACCCGAGCGCGATGACGGCGAGCTCGAGGGTAACGGGCAGTCGCGGCTTGATGACCTCCCACGCGGGGAGATCGTAGCGGTACGACTTGCCGAGGTCGCCGCGGAGGAACTCGCCGAGCCAGCGCGTGTACTGGACGGCGACCGGCTTGTCGATCCCCAGCTCCGCTTCCAGCTTCCGGCGGTCCGCCTCGTCCACGTAGCCGGCCGACTCGAAGATCATGTCGGTGATATTGCCGGGAGCCAGGCGCATGAGGACGAAGATGAGCATGGACATCCCCAGGAGGGTGACGCCCGCGATCACGAGGCGCTTGAAGATGTAGACCCGCATGGCGCGCCGCGCCCCGGCCCGCCGTCTACTTGTCCAGCCAGACGTCCTGGCGCCGGCTGACGTTGTAGATGGAGTTCTCGTGCACGGCCCAGTTCTTCACGTGCGGCCAGTAGCACCGCAGTGCTGCTTGCCCCAGCCCAGGATCGGCCGCGCCCCGTCGGCCTGGAGCTTGCGGTCGATCTCGTTGACCAGCGCGAGCCGCTTCTTCGGATCGAGGGTCTGCGACTGCTCGAGCCATGAGCCGGTCGATCTCCTCCGAGCAGTAGCCGGAGAAGTTCCGCTGCGAGCCGCAGCGGTAGTTCTCGAAGAGCTGGGCGTCGGGATCGTCGATGCCGACGCCGGTGAGATTCAGCGCGACCGAGTACTCGAGCCGCGTCATCTTCGGATGCCAGACGCCGGTCTCGATCTGCTCGAGGGTGGTCTCGATGCCTACCTGCTGGAGCTGGTCCACCATCCAGCTCGCGGTGTCCACGTAGATGGGCAGCGCCCGGGTCGAGAGCGTGAACTTCAGCGGGTTGCCGGGCCCGTAGCCCGCCTCGGCGAGGAGCTTGCGGGCCTCCGCCTTCTGCTTGGCCGGATCGCCCATGCCGGCCAGCTTGGCGACCTCGGCCGCCGGCAGCCCCCACACGCCCGCCGGGCGCGGCAGCAAGGCGCCGCCGAAGGTGGCCGCGCCCTGCCGCGGCCCGACCAGGTAGGCCTTGCGGTCCAGCGCGAGATTGATGGCGTGGCGGATCCGCCGGTCGTTGAAGGGGGGTTTCTTGAAGTTGATGAGGATATTGTCGTTGACGTTGCTGTCCGTCTCGACCACGACGAGCTTGGGCGCGCCCGCCTTGGCGTCTTCCGCGTTGGTGCGATTCCAGCCGGTGCCCGCGACATCGAGCTGCCCAGATTGCACCGCGGCGATCTGGGTGGAGCGGTCGCGGATGACGATGAACTTGATCCCGTCGAGGTAGGGCCGGCCCTTGATGAAGTAGTCGGGATTCTTCACGTACTCGATGTATTCGCCGGGCTTGTTCTCCTTGAGCTTGAACGGCCCCGTCCCGATACACTTGTTCTTGAACTCGGCCAGCGGCACGTGGGCCGGGTAGACGGGCGAGTAGCCCGAGGCGAGCATGGGCAGCAGCGAGGGCTGCGGCTTCTTGAGACGGAAGACCACGGTGTAGGGGTCCGGCGCCTCGATGGCGTCGACGTTCTCGTACCAGAGCTTGCGCGGGTTCACCTTGAGCTTGGCCTTGGCGTCGGGCGCGCCGCGCACGGCGTCGAAGGTGTACTTCACGTCCCCCGACGTGAAGGGCTTGCCGTCGTGCCACTTCACGTCTCTTCGCAGGAAGAAGACGAGGTTCCGGTGTCCATCCTGCCACGACCACCGCTCGGCCAGCTCGGGAATGATGGTGTCCACGCTCTCCTGCTTCTTCGCGGGATCGTAGTAGACGAGGTTGTTGAAGCAGGGGCTGGCCTGCTGAGTGGTCGCGACGGTGGACTCTTCGTGCGGCGAGAGGCTCGGCGCCGCCGACAGCGGAGAGGTGACGAGCACCCCGCCGTACTTCGGCGTCGGCGCCGACGGCGTCTGCGCCAGGGCCGGCGTGCCGGGCCAGGCAAGGACGGCCAGCAGGGAGACCAGCAGGACGAGCGGCCGCGAAATTGTCATGAGCGACCTCCGCGGGAGCGGAACGGTTCGACGTGGGAGCGTGTGTCTGCGGGAGTCTAGCCGACGCCGATGCCGCTGGCAAGGGGCCCGCGGCGGCGCCGGCCGGCCGACATGGCGGGTGGGTCCGTGCCGGGCCGGGATGACCAAGGATGCCGCGTTGCGTCTAGCCAAGTGCCCCGCGTGCACCTTAAGGTTGGGCGCCGTCGACGCGTTCCGCGTCGGGGCAAGGAGGCTGTCAATGGGGACCCTCAATCGCATGTACGTCAACGGGGAGTGGATCGGGGCCGGCGGCGGCGCCGAGTTCGAGGTGCGCGACCCCGCGACGGGCCAGGTGGTGGGCTCGGTCCCCGACGGCGGCGCCGCCGAGACGCGCCTGGCGCTGGACGCCGCGGCGGCCGCCTTCCCGAAATGGTCGGCGGTGCCCGCCAAGGATCGCGGCGTCATCCTCCAGCGCATCGGGGCCGGGATGGAGTCCAAGCGTGACGACATCGCCCGCCTCATCGTCCAGGAGAACGGCAAGCCCTTCGAGGAGGCGAAGAAGGAAGTCGCGTTCGCGCTGGGCTATTTCGGCTGGTTCGCCGAGGAGTCCCGGCGCCTGGGCGGCCAGTGGGTGCCCTCGCCGATGCCCGGCAAGCGCCTCTGGGTTTTCCACCAGCCGGTGGGCCCGGTGGCCGCCATCACGCCCTGGAACTTCCCGTCCACCATGGTGACCCGCAAGATCGCGCCCGCGCTGGCCGCGGGCTGCCCGGTGGTGCTCAAGCCCGCCTCGGCCACGCCGCTCACCGCGCTGGCCCTGGCGGAGATCTGCCACGAGGCCGGGCTGCCGGCCGGCGTCTTCAACGTGGTGACGAGCAAGCGCTCGTCGGTGGTGGCGGAGGAGATCCTCGCCGACGCGCGCATCCGCAAGATCGGCTTCACCGGCTCCACCGAGGTGGGCAAGTGGATCATGGAGCGCGCGGCCAAGCAGCTCAAGCGACTGTCCTTCGAGCTCGGCGGCAATGCGCCCTTCATCGTCTTCGACGACGCCGACCTCGACGCGGCGGTGGAGGGCGCGGTGGCCATCAAGTATCTGCGCGTGGGCGGGCAGTCCTGCATCTGCGCCAACCGGATCTATGTGCAGCAGGGCATCGCGGGGCGCTTCATCCCCGCCTTCACCGAGGCGGTCAAGAAGCTCGTGGTCGCTCCCGGGTTCGAGCCCGGCGCCCAGGTGGGCCCGCTCATCAACGCCGCGGCCCGCGAGAGCGTGCACGCCCTGGTCGAGGACGCGGTGCGCCACGGGGCCCGCGTGGCCGCCGGCGGCGGCCCGCTCACGGAGGGCCCGCTGGCGCGCGGTTACTTCTACGCGCCCACCGTGCTCCTGGACGTCACCGACGACATGCGCGTCTGCCAGGAGGAGATCTTCGGCCCGGTGGCGCCGGTGGCCACGTTCGCGAGCGAGGACGAGGTGGTGCGGCGCGCCAACGACACCAGCTTCGGCCTCGCCGCTTACTTCTATACGCGGGATATGGCCCGGCTCGTCCGCGTGTCCGAGCGGCTCGAGTACGGGCTCGTGGGCGCCAACGACGCCGCCGGATACACCCACGAGATCCCGTTCGGCGGGTTCAAGGAGAGCGGGCTCGGCCGGGAAGGCGGCCACGACGGCCTCGAGGAGTACATGGAGGTGAAGTCCGTGGTGGTGAACCTCGCCTGAGGTGGTTCACGCGGACTCCAGCTCGGGAGGATGCTCAATGACGCGGATCATGCTCGCCAGCTTCGCGGTCGCGCTCCTGTCCCTCGCGCCGGCCGCCCCCGTCACCGCTCAGGAGGTCATCAAGCTCAAGGTCTCCCACTTCGTCCCCGCCGCCCACAACCACCACGTCTCGGTGCTCGCGCCGTGGGTGGAGGAAGTGAAGAAGCGGACGAACGGCCGGGTGGAGCTGACGATCTTCCCCGGGGCGTCGCTCTGCAAGCCGCCGCAGCAATACGACTGCGCGCGCGACGGCATCACCGACATCGCCTTCGGGGTCACCGGCTGGAGCCCGGGACGCTTTCCGCGCACCTCGGTGATCGAGCTGCCTTTCATGATGCACACCGCGGCCACCGGCTCGCAGATGCTGGCCGACCTCTGGGACAAGTACTTGAAGGAAGAGTACGGGGACGTCCACGTGCTCTACATGAACGTCCATCCGGGCGGGCACATCCACACCTCCACCAAGCCCGTTCGCGCGCTCGAGGACTTGAAGGGGCTGAAAATCCGCACCCCGACCGCGACCATCGGTGACCTGCTCGAGACGCTGGGGGCGGTGAAGGTCGGCATGCCGGTGAACCAGATCTACGAGTCGATGTCCACCAAGGTCATCGACGGCTTCGTGGTGCCGTACGAAGTGTTCCCGCCGCTGAAGCTGTTCGAGGTGTCGAAGTACCACACGGAGGTCGGCATGTACACGACGGCCTTCGCGACCTTCATGAACAAGAAGAAGTACGAGTCGCTGCCCGCCGACGTGCGCCGGGTGCTCGACGAGACGACGAGCGCGAAAGCCGGCTACTGGAAGAGCGTGGGCGCGCGGTGGGACGCCGCCGAGGCGCCGGGCCGCAAGGCGATCCTGGACCGCAAGAACGAGATCTACGTGGTGTCCAAGGAGGATCGCAAGAAGTGGCGCGACGCCACGCGCGGGCTCGACGAGAAGTGGGTGGCCGAGATGGAGAAGAAGGGACAGCCCGGCCGGGCATTGTTGAAGGAGGCGCGGGACCTCGCCGCGAAGTACGGCGAAGCCGACTAGGGTGTCGCTCCTCGCCCTCGAGCGAGCCGCGGTGGCGTCGACCCGGCGGCTCGCGTTGTTGGCGGGCTGGCTGCTGGTCGGCCTCGCCTTCGCCACCGTGCTCGACGCGCTGCTGCGATACTTCTGGGCGCGACCCATCCACGGCGGGTTCGAGGCGACCGAGCTGGTCCTGGCCGGCATCATCTTTCTGGGCCTGCCCCACGCCAATATCACCGACGGGCACGTCACCGTGGACCTCCTCACGCAGCGCTTCTCCCCCGCGCGCAGCTCCTGCTCGTCGCCGCCAACGCCGTGCTCTCCGCCGCCCTGCTCGCCCTCATCACGCTCGAAATGGCCCGGCTGGCGGCGGAGTTCTACGCGACGAGCCGGACGACGATCACCGCCCGGATCCCGATCTTTCCCTTCATCGTGCCGGTCACGGCGGCCGGTGGCCTTGCCGTGCTGGGCTTTCTCGCGCAGGCGGCGGGCGCGCTGGTACGGGCGCTGCGCGAGGGGCTCCCGCCGCTGCCGGGTGCGGTCGGGCCACGGTCGTGAGCGAGGTCGCCGTCGCGAGCCTCGGGTTCGCAGTGCTGCTGGCCCTCATCCTGTTGCGCGTGCCGATCGCGGTCGCGATGGCGCTGGTCGGTGTCGGCGGCACCGCGTGGCTGTCGGGGTGGCCGGCGGCGCTCGCGGTTCTGCGCCTGGGACCGTTCGAGCGGGCCTCGTCCTACACGCTCGTGGTGATCCCGCTGTTCGTCCTCATGGGCTATCTGGCCGCGCGCGCCGGACTGAGCCAGAGCCTGTTCCGCGCCGCCAACGCGTGGCTCGGTCACTGGCGCGGCGGCCTCGCCATGGCGACGGTGGCCGGATGCGCCGGCTTCGGCGCCATCTGCGGCTCCTCGGTGGCGACCGGCGCCACCATGTGCTCGGTCGCGCTCCCGGAGATGCGCCGCTACCGCTACGCCGACAGCCTCTCCACCGGCTCCATCGCGGCGGGGGGGACCCTCGGCATCATGATTCCGCCCTCGATCATCTTCGTGATCTACGGGATCATGACGGAGCAGTCGATCGGCAAGCTGCTCATGTCCGGGGTCCTGCCGGGGATCGTGGAGACAATCCTGTTCGTCGCCGCCATCGCGGTGGTCACCGCGTGGGCGCCGGCGCTCGGTGCGCCCGGGCCCCGCGCGACCCGGCGCGAGCGGCTGCGGGCGCTGAGGGACATCTGGGAAGTCGGCATCCTCTTCCTCATCGTTATCGGCGGTATCTACGGCGGCCTCGCCACCCCGGTCGAGTCGGCGGCGTTCGGCGCGGTGGGCACGCTCCTCTTCGGCCTCGTCAAGCAAACCCTCACCCTTCGCGGACTGCTGGAGGCGCTGGAGGAGACGATCCGCACCACCGCCATGGTCTTCTTCATCGTGATCGGGGCGGACCTCTTCGGCTACTTCATGGCGCTGTCGCAGATGCCCATGCGGCTGGCGGCGTGGCTCGGCGCGATGCAGGTGGCGCCGGTGATCGTGCTGTGGGGGATCATCCTGACCTACATCGTCCTGGGCGCGCTGATGGACGAGCTGGCGATGATCTTGCTCACGGTGCCGATCTTCTTTCCGGTGGTGACGGCGATCGGGTACGACCCCATCTGGTTCGGCGTCGTCATCGTGGTCGTGGTGCAGATCGGCCTCGTCGCGCCGCCGGTGGGGCTGAACGTGTTCGTCATCGGCGGCATGGCGCGCGACGTCCCGCTCGCCACCATCTACCGCGGGGTCATGCCGTTTCTGGTCGCGATGGTCGTCCTGCTCGTCATCTTGACACTCTGGCCCGGTCTGGCCCTGTTGCTGCCGAACCAGATGCGATAGCGGGGGAGGTCGGAGGCGACAATGGCGAACGCGGCGGGCGATCCAGGTGGCGCGGTACGAAGGGTTGATGGAAGTGGTGCGGGGGCGGATGACGAACCGGGCGTTCGCGCCCTACGAGGTGCCCCGGGCACACTTCGAGATGATCCTGGAGGCGGCGCGGCATGCGCCGTCGGGGGCGAACGCTCAGCCGTGGCACTTCATCGTGGTCAGGGACCCGGCGGTCAAGGCGACGATCGGGCAGTGCTTTGTCGACGAGCAGCAGCACCGGGCACGGCTGCGGATGGGGTTCCCGACCCCGAACTACACCGGCGCGAAGACGGCGCCGGGGCTCATCGTGATTGCCGCCGACTTCCGGCTCGTCCGCGCGTTTCCCGTGCTCAACGACGGCTCCGCGCTGGACCGGCTCTACCAGCAGAACGCCGAGCGCATCCTGCTGCAGTCGGTGGCCGCCGCCACCATGTCGGCCCACCTGGCGGCGGCTGCGCTGGGCTATGCCGTCTGGTGGATCACCGCCATCGGGCAGGAGGACATCCAGGAGAAGATCAAGCCGTTGCTGGACGTGCCTGACGCGCTCGCCATCATCGACGTCATGTGCTTCGGCCCGCCGCTCAAACCCTCCTACAAGCGCTGGAAGAAGACGCTACCGCAGATCATGTCGTGGGACCGCTTCGAGCCGGCGAGCTTCATGACCGACGTGCAGATCGACGAGTGGATCAAGACCACGCGCCACAAGGTGATGTACCGCGACGAATCGAAGGTCGACTGACTAGGACGTCACGGTGCCGGGCAGACTCCGTCGCTCGACGACCTCGCCCGACTCGATATCCAGCAGATCCCGCCGCGGCCCCAGCGTCCGCATGGCTTCGAAGCCGTGCTCGACCATGTCGCAGTAGAGCTCGACCCGGTTGCCATCGGGATCGGGGAAGTACACGCTGCGGGTCACGTTGTGCTCGATCGTGGACTCGACAGCGATGCCCATCGCGCGCAGCTCGCGATGGGCGGCCTGGAGCTCCTCGAAGCTCCCGAGCTGCCAGGCCACGTGGTGTAGCCCGGGCTGCGCCTCCTTCGGGGCCTCACCGGTGGCGAGCTGGAACAGCGCGAGCTCGTGATGTTGCGCTCCGAAGCTGAGGAACACCGCGCCCGGGGAGTCATGGGCCACTTTCAGCCCCAGGGTGCGCGTGTAGAAGTCCTTGGAGCGCTGCGCATCGCGAACCTTCAACACCACGTGGCCGAGCTTGCGAGCCTGGATCATGTCCGTGCTCCCTCCATGGGGGCGGCCCTAGTATAACCGTGAGACGGTTCACGTTGCCGCCGCGAGGATGGACGGTCAGGCCGGCGGGCGCTGGCTGGCTTGAGAGCGAAGCTCGGCGGCCTGGTCCGGCGCCGTGGCGGGCTCGACGAGCTGTATCGTCTCTTCCTGGGGCGATTGCGGCGGGCCGCCGTCGCGGCTGGCGCGGAAGCGAATCTGTGGCAGGCGCGCCACCGCCTGGCGGAGGGCCTGCTCCCAGCGGGCGCCGATCTTGGCCAGGTCGGGATCGCTCGACGAGAAGCGGCGCTGCCGCGTGATCTCGAGCTCGTCCACCTCGTACGCCAGCAAGTCGATGGGCGGCCCCACGGTGACGTTCGAGCGCATCGTGGAGTCCAAGGAGAGCAGCGCGTACTTCGCCGCCTCCTCGAGCGTCGTCCGGTCGAAGCGGATGCCGCGATCGAGGATGGGGCGCCCGTACTTCGTCTCGCCGATCTGCAGATACGGCGAGTCCTCGCTGGCCTGCAGCGGATTGCCCTGCGGGTAGATGATGAAGAGCCCCGGGCTCTCCCCGCGCACCTGGCCGCCGAGGATCAGGTTGACGTTGAACTTGAACTCGTCGCGCTCGAGCGCGGCCCGATCCAGATCCGACACGCGCCGGACTTCCTCCCCGATGATCCGCGCCGCTTCATAGAGCGAGGGCGCCTGGGCCAGGCCCCGGCCCTGATCGAAGTCGCGCCGGAGCTGGGTGATGATCGACTGGGTGCAGGAGAGGCTGCCGCTGCTCAGGAGGACGAAGACCCGCTCGCCGCGCTGCTCGAAGAGGTGCATCTTGCGGGCCACGTTCACCTGATCGTGGCCGGCATTGGTGCGGGAGTCCGAGGCCATCACGAGCCCGTGGCGCGTCCAGATACCGAGGCAGTAGGTCACCGAGACATGGTAGCACCGGGGCCGCTCGATTGACGTCCGCTCACGCGCGGACTTACGGTGGAGTCGTGCAGATCCGCCTCGGCTTCGATCTGAGCTTCGAGGTGCCCCAGCCCACGCCGATGCAGCTGATGCTCTACGTGCATCCAGATGAGGCAGCCCGGCTGCGGCAACCAGAGTGGATCCACGTGGAGCCGGCCGTCCCCGTCGAGGGCTTCGTCGACTGGTTCGGCAACCGGGCGGCGCGCATCCTGGCGCCGGCCGGCCGCCTGCGGTTCCGCTATGACAATGTCATCGACGACAGCGGCCGCGCCGACGTCCCCATCGAAGGGATGCGCCTGACCCCCCTGCACGAGATGCCGCCGGAGTGCTGGCGCTATCTCTTCGCGAGCCGGTACTGCGAGGTCGATCGCATGGTGCACGTGGCCTGGGATCTCTTCGGGAAGACGCCCGAGACCTGGCAGCGCGTGCAGGCCGTGCTCGACTGGGTGCACGAGAGCGTTGCCTTCGGCTATCAGTTCGCGCGGCCGACCAAGACCGCCTTCGACGTCTACAGCGAGCGGCAGGGCGTGTGCCGCGACTTCCAGCACCTCGCCATCACCTTCCTCCGCGCCCTGAACATCCCCGCGCGCTACGTCACCGGCTACCTCGGCGACATCGGCGTGCCGCCGGCGCCGACGCCCATGGACTTCTCCGCCTGGGCGGAAGCTTACGTGGGCGACGCCTGGCGCACGATCGACGCCCGCCACAACCAGCCGCGGATCGGCCGGGCGCTGATGGCGCGCGGCCGGGACGCCGTCGACGTCGCGCTCACCACGTCCTTCGGCACGACGACCCTCACGCACTTCAGCGTCTGGACCGAAGAGCTGCCCGCCGCCGTCTGACTTGAACCGCCGTATCCCGGGTATGATATCCCCCACATCTCCCAATCCGACCTCAGGAGGACGACATGGCTGATGATCCGCAGATCCTCGGCGACAAGGTCCGTACGTTCGAGGATGAGTTCTTCCGGAAGGAGGACCAGCGCTTGATGGAGCGGCTCCGCGAGCTCCGCGAGAAAGCGGCCTCCCGCGAAGCGCTCGAGAAGGTTTCCGGGATCAAGAACGAGGCCATCCTCGACAAGCTGCTCCAGCTGGGCATCCGCGCCGAGGTTCTCGCGGCGCTCGCCCTCGCGCCCCTGGTCGAGGTGGCGTGGGCGGACGGCTCGCTCGACGAGCGGGAGCGGCGGGAGATTCTCGCGCGCGCCGAGCAGTCCGGCATTGCCCCGGGCTCGCCGGGCCATGCCCTCCTCCAGAGCTGGCTCGAGCGGAAACCCGAGCCGAAGCTCCTCTCGGCGTGGATCCACATGGTCGAGGGACTCTCCGAGCAGATGACTCCGGAGCAGGTCGCGACCCTGCGCACCGGGCTGGTCGAGCGTGCCCGAGCCATCGCGGGCGCGAGTGGAGGTGTTCTCGGCATGGGCAAGGTCTCGGCGGCGGAAGCCGACATGATTCAGCGGCTCGAATCCGCTTTCGGCCGGAGGTAGCAGAAGGCGTCGCGCTCACCCGAGGATCGTGTACCGGGCGCCGGGCCCCCGTCAACCCGGCCGGGCTATACTCGCGCCATATGCTCAGCCGGGCGGCGGCGATCGGGGCGGTGGCGGGGACGCTGGCCGCTCTACTGCTGGTGAGCCGCGTGTGGGGCGATCTCCGGCTCACCCCCGAGGAATACCCCGTGGTGGACGGCTCCACCTCCGCCCAGCCGCTCGGGGTACTGGTGGCCGGCCGGCTGACCCAGACGAGCGTCGAGTGGCGCGCGCACCTCGCTCTTCGATCCCACGCGCCTTCTGACGCTCACGCCCGCGCCGTACGAGGCCTCCCGAAGGCTGTCGCTCGCGCCCACGCAGGCCGAGCCACGCGGGCCGGATCTCGGGGCGGCGCTGGGTCCTCCATCGGCCGCCTGGCCGAGCGCGTCCGGCATACCGGCACCCACCAGAGCTATGCGCGCCTGGCCACGCGCGAGGCGGAGCTGGCGCTGACCGCCCGGGAGCCGACGCCCGCCGAGCGGGAGGCGGTCCGGCGCGGCGGCGCCGAGATCGTCGTGCGGCCGATCGCGCGGGACGCGTTCGTCTTCCTGCGACATGCGAGGCAATCCCGTGACGGGCGTCACCCTGGACCAGGTGCGCGACATCTACGCGGGCGCCCTGACCAGCTGGAAGACGCTCGGCGGGGCGGATCGCCCCATCGTCGCCTATCAGCGCGACGCGACGTCGGGAAGCCAGGTAGAGATGGAGCAGCTGGTCATGCGCGGACGTCCCATGCGGGAGGGTCCGGACATCAGGGTGACCATGGCGATGTTCGGTCCCTTCAATGCCATCCGCCACAACCCGGCCGGCATCGGCTACTCGTACCACTACTACGAGCGCTTCATGAGCGTGGTGCCGGAGGTGGCCACGCTGGCGATCGACGGCGTGTCGCCGGAGCCGGCGACGATCGCGGCCGGCCGTTACCCGCTGATCACGTTCGTCTATCTCGCCCATCGGGCGGATCTGCGCGCCGACAGCGCGGCGGCACGGCTGCGAGACTGGCTGCTGACGCCGGCCGGCCAGGCCGTGATCGCGGAGAGCGGCTACGTGCCCCTGCGGCCGTGATGGTCGGTTGCGCATACGAATAAAATGCGGCGACCACGCCCTATCACGGGAGGATGATGGGGCCGTTGGGAGCGAAAGAAGGAGGGCCGGTGTGAAGGGCATACTACTCGTCGAACCACGGCGATGGCTCCTCGTAGGCCTCGGTCTGACCCTCGCCGCCTGTGCGGGTCCGGTCCAGGCGACCCGGGTCGATCCAAAGGTCGTGCACGGCGAGCTCGCGCGCAGCGCCATCACCACGGGCGAGCCGAGCTTGCCGACCCGCAATGTCCTCTTCGAGCTCGGCCTGTTCGACATGTTCGACGAGCGTCCCGAAGCCGCGCTGGCCGAGCTGCACCGCGCCATGGTCGCGTCGGGGGGCGACCCGGACCTCTTGTTCGGCCTGGCCGAGCTGTCCTTCCTCTACGGGCAGACCGCGCGGAAGCGGGAGCATCAGCTGGCCGCCGTCGTCTATGCCTATGCCTTCCTCTTCCCCGAAGGAGCCGGCGTCGCCCCGGGCCGGTTCGATCTCCGCGTCCGTCTTGCCGCCGAGCTCTACAACTGGGGCCTCGTGGCGTGGTTCAGGTCGGAGGACGGCGCGGAAGTGGCTCTGCGGGGCGGCACATTTGCGCTGCCATTCGGGTCGATCGAGGTGGCGTTCGATCCCGCCACCCAGCGCGCGGGGGACCGCGAGCTGTTCCGCTTCATCCCGGCGGCAGAGCTGCACGTAGAGGGATTGGCGATGCGGTATCGGTGGCCGGGGCTCGGCGCCCCGCTCGCCGCCTCCAATCGGCCCATCGACGCCTCGCGCCCCGGTCGCGACCTGGTAGCGCCGCGACTCCAGGTGCCGCTCACGGCCCTTCTGCGGATCCCATCGGCCCGTCGCGCCCTGGCGCAGGCGCAGCCGCTCATGGGCACCCTGGAGATCCACCTTGCCTGGGACGCCGAGTCGGTCTCGATCGGCGGGGAGCAGGTCCCCCTCGAGAATGAGCCGTCGGCAGCCCTGGCCCTCTCGTTCACCGGTGTGCCGGTCTTCGAGCTCGAGACGTTCGGGCTTCTGGGCCGGCTCAGCGGACTCCTGCGTGACCGCCCCCCGCTCGTCTCCGCGACGCCATACCGCGCCGGGCTCATCCCGGTCGTGTTCGTGCACGGCACGGGCTCGAGCGTGGTCCGGTGGGCGGAGATGTACAACCGCGTCGCGGCCGATCCGGAGATACGGAGCCGCTTCCAGTTCTGGTTCTTCCAGTACGACTCGGGCAACCCGATCGCGCTGTCGGCGATGCGCCTGCGCGAGGCGCTGAGCACGGCGGTGGCGCGGCTCGACCCCGACGGGAAGGATCCGGCCCTCCGTCAGATGGTGCTGATGGGACACAGCCAGGGCGGGCTCCTGGTCAAGATGCAGGTCATCAGCACCGGGGATCGGCTCTGGAACGCGGTCAGCAACAAGCCGATGGACGAAATGCAGCTATCCGACCAGACTCGCGACCTGTTCCGCCGCGGGCTCTTCCTCGAGCCGCTGCCGACGGTCACTCGAGCGATATTCGTTTGTACCCCACATCGGGGAAGCTTCGTGGCCGGTCGGCGCATCCTCGCCAACCTTACCCGGGCACTGTTGGCCCTGCCCTTTACCCTCACCGGCCTGGAGGGGGAATTGCGGCGGAACCCGGGCGCCTTGAAGACCGGGTTCGTCCCGTCAGCGGTCGACAACATGTCGCCGGGGCACCCGTTCATCCTGGGGCTGCAGGAGATCTCCGTCGTCCCGGCCGTCAAGGTCAACTCCATTATTGCCGTGGAAGGGGACGGGAAGGTGGAGGACGGAGACGATGGGGTGGTCAAGTACTCCGCCGCCCACATCGACCCTGTCGAGTCCGAGCTCGTCGTGCGGTCGGGCCACTCCGTCCAGGGGAACCCCCGCGCCATCGAGGAAGTGCGTCGCATCCTCCGGCTGCACGCAGGTGTGAAGTGATGCGCCGGATTCTGACGATCGTCGGCCTGACCCTGGCCGGTTCCGTGATCGCCGTGGCCACCGCCTGGGGGGCGCTCACCTTGTTCTATCTGGCTCCCGGGTCGGAGATCGTGCGCACCGCGCTCGCCTGGGCCTTCGCCGCGCTCGGGCTCATCACGGTGGCCGCGCTGGCCATCCGGTGGGCGCGCTGGCCGGCCGCCGCTATCTTCGCCGTCGCCTGCGTCGTGGTCCTGCTCGTCTGGAGGAGCGCGACGCCGTCGAGCAGCCGTGACTGGCAGCCGGAGGTGGCGGTGCTTCCCCACGCCACCATCGACGGGGATCGCGTGACCGTCCACAAGATCCGGAACTTCGACTACCGCACGGAGACGGACTTCACGCCGGCGTACTACGACCGCACGTTCGACCTCCGGCGGCTGGATCGCGTCGATCTGGTCGCCGTGTACTGGATCGGCCCGGCGATTGCCCACCTGTTCCTCAGCTTCGGGTTCGGAGATGAGCACCTGGCCATCTCGATCGAGGCGCGCAAAGAGCGCTCGAAGCCCTATGGCACCGTGCCGGGGTTTTTCCAGCAGTACGAGCTGGTCTACGTGGTGGGCGACGAGCGCGACATCATCCGGCTGCGGACGAACTACCGGAAGGAGCCGCCGGAGGACGTCTACCTCTTCCGGCTGGTGGGGCCGATCGAGAACGGCCGCCGGGTCTTTCTCGACTACCTGCGCGACATCAACGAGCTGCGGGCGCGGCCCCGCTTCTACAACACCCTGACCACGAACTGCACCACGATGATCCTCGCCCACGCGGCGGTGAACCCCGGCCACATGCCGTATTCCTGGAAGGTGCTCCTCAGCGGCTATGCGCCGGAGTACGCGTACGAGCGCGGGCGCCTCGACCAACGCCTGCCCTTCGAGGAGCTCAAGCGGCGGAGCCTCATCAACGCGGCGGCGCAGGCCGCGGACAGGGCGCCCGACTTCTCCCGGCGCATCCGGGCGGGCCTCCCCTAGAGTCGGCTTGACGCCACGCACGCCCCGGGGCAGCATGGCGCCCATGCCCGTCGCCCTCGTCACCGGCACCAGCACCGGCATCGGCTTCGCCACCGCGCTGCACCTCGCGCGGCATGGGCACACGGTGGTCGCCACCATGCGGAACCTCGCCAAGGCGGGCCCGCTCGAGGCGGCCGCGCGCGCGGAGGGTCTGCCGCTGGCCATTCGGGAGCTGGATGTCACCCGCCAGGATTCGATCGATCGCGCGATGGCGGTGACGCGGGCGCGCGAGGGCGCCGTCGACGTGCTCGTCAACAACGCCGGCATCGGCGGGGCCACGCCGCTCGAGCTCACGCCCGAGGACGAGCATCGGGCGATGTTCGAGGCGAACTACTGGGGCCCGATCCGGATGATCCAGGCGGTGCTGCCGGCGATGCGGGAGCGGCGGGCCGGATGCATCGTCAACGTCAGCTCCATCGCGGGGCGCATCGCCACCCCGAACCAAATCCCGTACTCCGCGTCGAAGCATGCGCTCGCCGCCGCCAGCGAGGCGCTGGCCCACGAGGTGGCCGCCTTCGGAGTCCGCGTGGCCATCATCGAGCCCGGCGTCATCCAGACCGCCATCTTCGAGAACTCGGCGGGCGCCACGCGCTACGACAAGACCTCGCCGTATCGGCAGATCATGCGCCGCAATGGCAAGCTCTTCGCCGCCGGCTTCCGCAACCCCGGCCAGCCCGACACCGTCGCCGCCGCGATCCTGGAGGCCATCACCACCGGCCGGCCGCGCCTGCGCTACCCGGTGGGCGTCGACGCCGAGGGCATCGCCGCCGGGCGCGCCCGCATCAGCGACGAGGAGTGGGTCGCGATGGGCGGCGAGCTCTCCGACGAGGAGTACAACGCCCGCTTCAAGCGCTACTTCGGGATCGAGCTCCGGTAGCGGCGGCCGCGCGCGGCGCTCGCATGGGGGTCGGTCAGCGGCTCTCCTGACCGCCTTCGCCCTGCTTGCGCAGAAAATTTTCCAGATCCCGCATCAGCTGTTCCGAGTCGACCTGATCGGGCAGCCCCGGCGGCTTCTCGCCGTCCGCCTCGTCGTACTCCCGCTCGAGTCGCTGCACATGCTCCCGGGTGGAGGGATCTCGGGCCACCGCCCGATCACATTGGGTGCGGAAGTCCTTGACGGATTCGGCGAAGTCCGACATGTCCAGGCGGAGGTCGAGCAGCCGGGCCACATGGGTCAGGAGCGCTTCGACCGCCGCGGGATTCTCGGCGTTCTGCAGGTAGTGCGGGACTTGCCCCATCAAGCCGAGATGCGACATCCCGCGCTGCTCCGCGGCGTCCAGGACCACGGTGGAGATGCCGGTCGGGCCCTCGTAGGTCGGAGGGCGGTAGATGCCCCAGGCTTCGACCAGCGCCCGCCAGGCGGGATCGGTGGCGCGCGCGGTCACGCGTACCGGACGGGTATGAGGAGCGCCGGCCAGGAGCGCGCCCGCCGAGACGATCCGCCTCACCCCGCAGCGCTCGGCCACATCGAGGAATGCCTTCGTGTAGGTGCGCCACCTCTGATGCGGCTCGGGGCCGCAGAACAGGAGCACGCCGTGCGGGCGATCGTCCGGCTGCCACGCGAAGAATTCGCTCCGGGGCCACTGGATGTCGCGGGTCTCGTCGGGCCGCATCCGCACCTCGGGCCGTTCGTGGCTGAACACGAAGAACTCTTCGGGGACGATCGAGGCCAGCCGCGCGGCAGAGAGGTCGCGGACGAGGTGGCGCAAGGCGCCCGTGGCCGCCTGGCCGGCATCGATCCATCCGCCGAACGCGATCACCAGCGTTGTCAGGCCGGCGGGCGGCTCGCGGTCGAACTCGACGTGGTCGATGGCCATGGCTGGGGTGGCTCGACGCTAGAGTCGCGCCATCACCCGGTCCGCGAGGTCGCGGCTGAAGCGCCACTTGTCGTCGGTGCCGGTGGCCCACATCAGCTCGCGGAGGCCGCCCCGCTCGAGCTCCTGGATGCGCTCGATCAGCTCCTCGGGCGTCCCCACCAGGCAGGTGTCGCGCACAAGGTCCGCGTCGATCAGCTCGGCCTCGCCGGGATGGAGGTACGTGTAGTGCCCTTCGTGGGTGCGGAAGTGCCGCTGCGCCGCCGGCGTCTCCTCGACCAGCGCGACGTAGCGCTTCCAGATGCGGCGCAGGAAGGCCGGCGGCTCGCCGCCGCGCTCGTGGAGCGTGTCGTAGAAGTAGTACATGCTCGCCATCACGTTCGGCCCCACCGCGCGGATCACCCGCTCGGAATTCGCGGCCTCGCCGGGCTCGAGGAGCACGATGTTGGTGAGCGCGGCCAGGTGGAAGTCGCCGGCGAGCTCCCGCCCGTCGCGCCGGGCCCCGACCCGGGCCCGCTCGAGCGCCTCCGCCGGCGGCAGCCCGCGCGGCGGGATCGCGATGACGAGGCCGTCGCCGTACTGGCCGCCCACCTCCATGGCGCGCGGCCCGAACGCGGACACGTAGAGCGGGATGCGCGGCTCGAGGCTCATGTACTTCTTCTCGCGGATGAGCATCTTGATGGGCTGCCGCGACCCCTCGAAGGCGTAGTCGACCGTTTCCCCCCGCAGCAGGCCGCGCAGCACGCGCAGGTACTCGGCGTAGTCCGCGATGCGCATCGGCGGCTGCCCCATGCTGCGCAGGGCGGTATTGCCGGTGCCCATGGCGAGGTGCACGCGGCCGGGCGCGAGCCGGTTCAGCGTGGCGAGCGCCGCCACGTGCACCGGCGGGATCCGCGTGCCGCAGATGGCCACGCCCGGCCCCAGGCGCAGGCGGGAGGTCTGCCGGGCGGCCAGGGCCAGCACCGCGTAGCAGTCGGAGAACAGCATCTGGCTGTCCGTGACCCACGCGGAGTCATAGCCCAGCGACTCGACGTGCGGGTAGAAGTCGATCTCGTCGATGTCGGCCATCACGCAGACGCTCAGGCGCATGGTGGGTACCATACCTCAACCGCCGGGGTTCTGGGGTGCGCGAGAAGCTCGCGGCGCTCACCCCGCCGAGAGCCATCCAGCGGCCGATTGTCCGTCCGTCTTCCCGTCGCTCGGCGGTGTATACGCCTATAGTCCAATTGACCGTCGAGACCGCCTCTTTCTACGATCTCGCCATACCGTTGAACAAGGAGGCCCTATGAAATGGAATGTCCGTCTTCTGGTTGGCATTTTGACGTTGGCGCTCACAGTGCCGGGCATTTTGGTCACGCCCATTGCCGGGTACGCGCAAACCCAGTCGAAGGAACGGCGGGACGACCGGCAGGATGATCGGAAGGAGTCGCGGGACACCAAGCAGGAGGGCCGCCAGGACTCACGTACCGAAAAGGCGGAATGCAAGAAAGGGGATGAGAAGTCGCGGGCCGAGTGCCGGCAGGACAAGCGGGGCACCAAGCAAGACGCGCGCGAGGGGGCCAGGGAGATCAAGAAAGACTAGCCGGCCTCCGCCCGCTCCAGCCAGAAGCGCATATCCATCTCTCGGTACAGCGTCGTGGCGATCGCGAGATGCTCGCGAGCCGACTCACGCTGGCCGGTCCGTCGGTACAGCGTCCCGAGGCCGAGATGGCAGTGGGCGACGAGGGGGCGCATGCCGAGCTCGCCGGCGAGCGCCAGCGCCTCGCGGTAATAGGATTCCGCGTCCTCGGGGCCGCCTGCCAACGCGACGTCACCGGCGAGGCAGAGTGCATGTACCTCGTTTCCTCGAGCCCCCAGTCGGCGGGTGAGGGCCACGGCTTCTCGCGCGTAACTGGCGGCCTCGTCGATCCGTCCGGCCGAAAGGTAGACAACTCCCGCGTAAAGAAGTATGTGCGTCGCCCACCGGTAACTCTGGCTGGCGCGGGACTCCTCCACCGCGCCCGCGACCAGCGGGAGGGCCTCGTCAGTCGGGCCGGCGAGAGCGCGTGCGGCGCCGAGAGCCGCCGCGGCGAGCGGCCGCCCGATGGCGAGCTGCCATGTCCGGCAGAGATCGAGACAGCGCTCGAGGGCCCGCGTCGCGCGCGGTAGCTCTCCGCGCCGGAGCTGGGCGAGTCCGAGATTGATCAACCCCCAGTACAGCGTCAGCGGCTGGTCCGTCTCCTCGCCGATGCTTACCGCGTCCTCGGCGTGCCGGATGGCCTCGTCGAACCGGCCGAGCTGGGAGAGCGCGTCGGCGAGGAGCGCCCGCGAGAGCGCCCCCTGGATGACGGGTGCCCCGAAGCGCTCGTGAGTGAGTCGCCCACGAGGGCGAGGTTCCGCTCGAAAAGAGCGGCCGCCTCGTTGAAGTCGCCCCGGGTGACCCGCGTCATGCCGAGAAAGGACGTGGCGACCACCTCGATCGAGCGATCGGCGAGGGACTGACCGAGGCTCAGCGCTTCCTGCCCGAATCGAACGGCCTCGTCGTAGTCGCCAGTGCCCAGGCACTGGGTCACCATGAAGGTGGCGATCCGGGCCAGCCGGCGCTGGTCGCCGAGCCTCCGGGCGAGGGCCTCCGCCGCATGGAGGTGCTCGCCCATGCGTGCCCTATCGCCAGTCTGGAGGAGGGCGTTCCGGAGCTCGATATGGACGTCAATGGTCGCCTCGGTCGCGTGCCTCGTCTCCGGGAGATGGCGGACGGCGCCGAGCGCCTGCTCCAGATGGGCAATGGCTTCGCGGCTGGCAGCCCGCGTCAGGGCCCGGAGCCCCGCCTGGCGCAGATAGACGACCGCCTTGTCCCAGAGCTCTCCCCGCAAGGCATGATGGGCCAGCCGCTCGGCCTGCTCGGCGACGCGCTCGGTAGCCAGGCGCTCGATGGCCTCCGTGATGCGGGCGTGCAGGCTCCGCTGCCGCTCGTGGAGCAGGCCGCCGTACGCGACCTCATGAGTCAGTGCGTGCTTGAACGTGTACTCGAGGTCGGGAAAGAGCCGGGTCTCGTAGAGGAACTCCCGGCCTGGAGGCGCGTGAGCTCGGCGCGCACCTCGTGCTCCGGCGCGTCGGCAATGGCCAGGAGCAGCGGGACGGCCACGTCCTTGCCGATGACGGCGGCGGCCTGGAGCAGCCGCTTGGTGTCGGGCGCCAGGCGATCGATGCGCGCGGCCAGGATGGCCTGGACGGTGGCGGGAATCTTCAGACTCTCGACCGGCCGAGTGAGACGATAGGCGCCGCGTTCGCCGGCCAGGGCCGCCGTTTCCGCCAGAGCCCGCACGCTCTCCTCGAGGAAGAGGGGATTCGGCTTCCGTTTGCTCGACCAGGAGCTGCTTGAGCGGGCCGAGCGCCGCGTCAGCGCCGAGGAGCGCCTCGAGCAGCTCCTCGGCGCTCTCGGGCGGCAGGGGATCGATCCGGAGCTGGCGGTAGTAGGTCTTGCCGCCCCAGGCGTGAGCGTACTCGGGGCGGTAGTTGACGAGGAGCAAGAGGCGCGCCGCGGGCAGGCTCTCGATGAGGCCATCGAGCACGCTCTGGGTTCCGCCGTCGATCCAGTGCAGGTCCTCGAAGACCACCACCAGAGGCTGGACCTCGCTCTCGCGCAGCAGCAGGCGTTTGACCGCGTCGAGCGTCTGCTGGCGCCGCTGGAGCGGATCGAGAGCGTGCCAGGACGCCTCCTCCACCGGCACGTCGAGGAGCGCCAGGAAGGCGGGCACGGCGGGCGCGAGCGCGGGGGCGAGCGTCAGGACCTTTCCGGTGACCTTCTCCCGGATCTTCCGCGGGTCGTCGCGGCTCTCGATCGCGAAGTAGCCGCGGAGGAGCTCGATCACCGGGCAGGTAGGCGGTGGCCTTGCCGTAGGAGACCGAGGCGGACTGCACGATGAGCCAGCCGTGCACGCGATGGGAGTGGGTGAGCTCCCAGAAGAGCCGCGACTTGCCCACGCCCGGCTCTCCGACCACCGCGACCACCTGGCCGTGCCCCTGGCTCGCCCGGTCGAGGGCGCCGCGGAGCTGGTCCAGCTCCGCGCTCCGGCCGACGAAGCGCGTGAGCCCCCGCCGCGCCGCGGCCTCGAGGCGGGTGCGGGCGGCGCCGGCCCCCGCCAGCTCGAACACTTCGATCGGCTCGGGGAGTCCCTTGATCGGCACCGGGCCAAGCGGGGTGACCTGGACGAAGCCCTCGGCCAGGCGCACTGTCCCAGCGGTGAGCCGGATACTGCCGGGCGCCGCGAGCTGTTCCATGCGGGCGGCCAGGTTCGTGGTCTGGCCCACCGCGGAATAGTCCATGCGGAGATCGCTCCCGATCGAGCGCACCACGACGTCGCCGGAGTTGACCCCGACGCGGATCTGTAGCTCCACGCCCTGCGCGCGGCGCAGCCCGTCCGAGTAGTGCCGCGCGGCGTCCTGCATCCGGAGCGCGGCGTAGCACGCCCGCACCGCGTGGTCTTCGTGGGCGAGCGGGGCGCCGAAGAGCGCCATGATGCCGTCCCCCATCACCTGATTCACGGTGCCTTCATACTGATGGACCGCCTCCATCATCAGGGTGAGGACGGGGTCGAGGAGCTTGCGCGTCTCTTCGGGATCCCGGTCGCCGAGCAGCTCCATCGAGCCCTTGACGTCGGCGAACAGCACCGTGACCTGCTTGCGCTCGCCCTCGAGCGCGCCCTTGGACGTGAGGATCTTCTCGGCGAGGTGCCTGGGCGTGTAGGTGTCGGGGCTCGCGACCGTCACGCGCAAGTCAGAGGCGAGCGGGGCCGCGCACTGGCCGCAGAACCGATGCCCGGGAGGATTGACCGCGCCACAGGCTGCGCACGCGGCCGCAAGCGGCGCCGCGCATTGCCCGCAGAACTTCATGCCGGCGGGGCTCTCGTACTCACACCGGGGACACCGCATGCTGGGTCTCCGAAACGCTGGGCCGGTCAGGATGGAAGGGCTCGGGAGAGCCTAGCCTGGGGAGGAAGAGGGATCAAGCGTACGCACGTCGGCACTCTACCCGATAATGGGGCCCATGTATGTCTCCCGCGAGGAGTCTGATCGTGCGCTGTAGCGGCTGCGGGGCCGACAACCGCGCAGGGCGCCGCTTCTGCTCGAAGTGCGGGGCGACCCTCGCCCTCGCGTGCCCGTCGTGCGGGTTCGCCAACGAGGCAGCCGACGAGTTCTGCGGCGGGTGCGGACAGGGTCTGACGCCGGCGGCGGCCGACGCCACGCGACCAGTGGCGCCGGCAGAAGTCGCGCGCGCCGCCGAGCGCCGGCAGCTCACCGTGATGTTCTGCGATCTCGTCGGCTCCACAGCGCTGGCCGGGCGGCTCGATCCCGAAGAGCTGCGGGAGCACGTGCGCGCCTACCAGGCGACCAGCGCGGAGGTGATCACGCGCGTCGACGGGCACATCGCCCAGTACCTCGGCGACGGTCTGCTCGTGTACTTCGGCTATCCCGCGGCGCACGAGGACGATCCGCAGCGCGCGGTGCGCGCCGCGCTCGCGGTCGTGGAGGCGGTCGCCGTCCTCAACGCGCGGCCGGCGGCGGGAGGCGTCAGCCTCGCCGTGCGGATCGGCATCCACACTGGCCTCGTGGTCGTCGGCGAGGTCGGGGGCGGCGCGCGCCGCGAGCAGCTCGCGCTCGGCGAAACACCGAACGTCGCCGCCCGGCTCGAGGCGCTGGCCGAGCCCAATACCGTGGTGATCAGCGCCGCGACCCATCGCCTGGTCGCGCGCGCCTTCGCCTGCCGGGACCTCGGGGCCCGCGCCCTGCGCGGCGTGGCCGCCCCGCAGAGCGTCTACCAGGTGCTCGGCGAGGTGGGATTCGCCGCCGCCGCCGAGGCGGCCGTCGCGACGCCGGCCACAGCCGATGGTCGGCCGCGACCGCGAGATCGCCATGGTGCTCGAGCGGTGGGAGGCGACGGTCGAAGGCCAGGGCGAAGTGGTGCTCTTCAGCGGCGAGGCCGGCATCGGCAAGACGCGCATCGTCCAGGCGGTATGCGAGCGTCTGCAGGGGACGCGGCACACGCGGATCGACGGTCGGTGCTCGCCGTACCGGCAGCACAGTCCCATGCACATCGTCGTCGAGCTGCTCCAGGGCGCGCTGGGATTCGAGCGCGAAGAGAGCCCCGAGATCCTGCTCCGGCGGCTCGAGCGCACCTTGGCCGAAGGCGGGCTTCCACCGGCGGAGGGCGTGCCACTCCTCGCCTCGCTCCTGGCCTTGCCGACGCCCGAGGGCTCGTCCGTACTATCCTGGGCGCCGCAGCGGCAGAAGGAGCGGACGATCGAGATCGTGCTCGACGTGCTGCGCGTGGTTGCCGCGCGCCGGCCGCTCCTGGTGCTGGTCGAGGACCTGCACTGGGTGGACGCGTCCTCGCTCGAGCTGCTCACGCTGCTGGCCGATCAGGTGGCGACGGCGCCGATCTGCGTCCTGCTCACGGCCCGCCCCGACTTCCGGCCGCCGTGGGCCGCCCGCTCGCACACGACCATGGCGACGCTGAGCCGGTTGCCCCGGCGCCAGAGCGAGGAGATGGTCCTCCGGGTCACGGGCAACAAGCCCCTACCGGCGGAAGTGCTCCAGCACGTCATCGCCGGCGCGGACGGTGTCCCACTGTATGTCGAGGAGATCACGAAGATGGTGCTGGAGTCCGGGCTCCTCCGCGATCGCGCCGACGGCTACGAGCTGACCGCGCCGCTCGGGTCGCTGGCGATCCCGGCCACGCTGCACGACTCGCTCATGGCCCGGTTGGACCGGCTGGGTGAGGCCAAGCCCGTCGCCCAGCTCGCGGCGACAATCGGCCGCGAGTTCTCGTACGAGCTGCTGCAGGCCGTCTCGCCGCTGGAGGCGCCGGCGCTCCAGCGCGAGCTCTCGCGCCTCGTCGAGGCCGAGCTGCTCTTCCAGCGCGGCATGCCGCCCGCCGCGAACTACATCTTCAAGCACGCCCTCATCCAGGAAGCGGCGTACCAGTCCCTGCTGCGCAGCACGCGGCAGCAGTATCACCGGCGCATCGTCGAGGCGCTGGCCGCGCGGTTTCCCGAGATCGGCGAGCTGAATCCCGAGCTGGTCGCGCATCACTATACCGAGGCGGGGATGGCCGCCGAAGCCATCGCCTACTGGCAGCGCGCCGGGGACAGCGCCGTGCGGCGGTCGGCGCACAGCGAGGCCGCCGCCCACTTCGAGCGCGGGCTGGCGCAGGTGCAGGCGCTCCCGCGCTCGCCGGAGAGCGCGCGCGTCGAGCTCGGCCTGCTCACGGGGCTCGGGCCCGTGCTCTTCGGCAGCCGGGGCTTCGCGGCGCCCGAGACCGAGCGCGTCTACGCGCGCGCGCAGGAGCTCTGCGCCGAGCTCGGCGACACGCCGGAGACCTTCCCGGCCCTCTGGGGGCAGTGGGGTTTCCTGGTCATTCAGGGCAATGTGCAGAAGTCGCTGGAGATCGGCGAGCAACTCCTGGCGCGCGCCCATCGCTCGGGCGACCCGGTCCACCTCCTGCAGGCGCACCACGCCCTCTGGCCGACCCACTTCTTCCGGGGCGAGGTCGTGGCCTCGCTCGAGAGCATGGAGGCGGGCCTCGCGCTCTACGATCCCATCCGCCATCCGTCGCTGGCCGCCACCTTCGGGGGCCACGACGCGCGCATCTGCGGGCTCGCCTTCGCGAGCATCTCCCGCTTCGTGCGCGGATATCCGCAGCAAGCCGCCGAGAGCGCTCGACAAGTGATCGAGCTCGCGGAGCAGCTCGGCCACCCGCACAGCCTCGCGAATGGTTACTCCTGGGTGGCGGTGGCGCTCGGGATCCTCGGGCACTTCGAGCTCGCGCTGACGACGGCGGAGGCCTCTCAGCGGGTCGCCGCGGAGTATGGCTTTCCCCAGTGGGGGGCCCTGGCCACCGTGGCCCATGGCTCCACGCGGGCCGCGCTGGGTCAAGTCGAGGAAGGTCTCGCCGAGATGCGGCACGGCCTGGCGGACTGGAGGGCGACCGGCGCGCGGGGTTTCCTGCCCACCTTCCACGTGCTGATCGCCGAGGCCGAGCTTCGCCGCGGTGACGCGGACGCGGCGCTGCGTGCCGTCGACGAGGCGCTCGCCGGGGGCGTCGCGCGCGGGGAGCGGCTCTCGGAGGCGGAACTGCACCGGTTGATGGGGGAGGCGTTGCTCGCGCGGCCGGCGCCCGACGCGCCGGAGGCCGAGGCCTGCTTCCAGCGCGCGCTCACGATCGCGCGCACGCAGGAGGCCAAGGCGTGGGAGCTGCGGGCTGCGCTGAGCCTCGCCCGGCTCTGGCGGAGCCGGGGGCGGGACCAGGACGCGCGCCGGCTCGTCGCGGAGACCAGCGCCTGGTTCACCGAAGGCCACGACACGATGGATCTGCGCGCCGCGAGTGAGCTCGGGGCATGAACATCTTCGGAGGGGCCACCGCCGTGGCCGTGGCGCTGATGGCTCTCGGGCTCGCTGCCGGCGCCGACCCGGCCCGCGCGAGCGGCGTGACCGCCCTCGAGGGTTCCTGGGCCGTCGCGCAGGCGACCGTGAACGGCGCGGCTCGGGCGGACGCCAAGCTGCTGAATGCCACCTGGACGTTTCGCGGGATCGAGCTCGTCGTGCAAAACGCGCTCGGCGAGCGCCTGCGCGCGGCGGTGCTCTTCGACGCCGACCGCCGAGCCACCGGCGTTCCACGTGACCCCGCTTGACCCGCCCGAGGAGCGGCCGCTCTGGATCATCTGGGCGCGACAGGGCGACGAGCTGCGCCTGGCCTTCTACGACGGGGTCGACCGGCGTCCCGAGGATTTCGGTCCCCGGCGCAAGCTGGTGGTGCTGACGCTCGTGCCGGCACGTGCCGCATCCAGACCGGCCGCCCTCGACCCATGCGACATCCTGCGCGCGGCCGGTGTCGACCGCCTGCTCGGCGGCCCCACACGGAAGCCGCCCGCGCCGCGCCGCGCATCCATCCCCGGCTCGAGCTGCGCGCTGGATCGCACCGATGGATCCAGGGCGATCTCCCTCACGCTCGTGGCCCCACCGGCCGGGCCCGCATACGTCGACGCCGCGCGGCGAGAGGCGCAGGCCGATCGCCGCATGCAGATCGAGGAGGAGCCCGCGCTCGGCGCCGACGCCTTTTCGGGCGCCAGTGGCTGGACCGTTGTCGTGGTCGCGCACCGGCACGGAACGGCGATGATCCTCAAGGGCGAGGCCCTCGGCGCCGAGCGGGACGAGCTGCGGCGCTTCGCCGCCCGCGTGCTCGACGCGTTGTGACCTCAATTCCCCTCGGGCGGCGCCCTCGGCTCCTCGAGACATGCCTCGCCCTGGCCATCGGCGGCCTGGCCGCGGTCGGGTGCGGCCGCGATGCGCCCGCGGGAGCGCCGGTGGTGACGCGGATCGCGACGCTCGAGCCGGTAAACTCCGCGCGCGGACTGGTCGACTCCCTGGCCCTGGCCCCGGACTCGGGGCTCGTGGCAACCGGCGAGCGCGGCGGGCAGATCTGGGTCTGGGCCACGGCCGGCGAGCCGGCGCCGGTGTCCCTCGGTCGCTACCGGCAAGCCGTGGTCGATCTCGCGTTCTCGCCCGACGGCCGCCTGCTCGCGTCGATCGGGCGCCATCGCGAGAGCGCGCTGCGGCTCTGGCGTCCCGACGACCGTGCCGGCCCGGGCGCGTGGACGGAGGTGGCGTCACTGCCCATCGACCGCGGCCTCGCGCTGCGCTTCGACGGCTCGGGGGCGCGCCTCGGCATAATGTGCGAGAACGAGGTGCTCATCGTCGACGTCGGCTCGGTGCAGGAGGTATTGCGCGTGCCGAACCCGCACCGTGAGGTGCTCACGGCCTTCGACCTGTCCGCGGACGGGGGACGCCTGGTGACCGCGGGCCACGACGGCGAGGTGACGGTGCGGGACGCGGCGACGGCGGCGCCGGTGCGCAGCTTCTCGGTGAGGCGATCGCGGCGCCCGGACCCGCTGCCCCGGGGCCTCGAGCCTCCGGAGGTCTGGGCGGTGGTGGTCGCGCTCTCGAGCGATGGCTCCCGCGCGGCCGCCGTCACCATCGAGGGCACGGTCTACGTGTGGGACGTGGCCACCGGCAAAACACTGTTCGACCACGCGGACCGTGAGGCGGGCGGCCCGCCCCCCGGCTCGCTGCGATTCGGACGTGACGGCGGGCTGCTCGCTCCCATGGGCGACCGCTACGGTCTGCGACGCATCGACGTGTCGGGCAAGAAGTCGCGACCCCTGACCGCGGGACCGAAGGCCTACCAGGCCGTGGCCATCACCGACAACGCGACGGCCTTCGCGGTGGTCATGCCGTCGGCAAACGAGGGCCGGTTGAGCTACGCCGTGGAGGTCTGGCGGATTGACCCGGCCATGGGGCGTGCTCGGGACTGAGGGGCGATCGGCCCGTCCGGGCTCAGCGCGGCTTCCCCGGGAAGTTCAGGCGCCACACCTCCAAGCCGTAGGGACCGCGGCCCTGGTCGTCTCCCGGCCGCAGGAAGGCGACCATGCTCGCGGGCAAGGCGAGCGCCACCGCTTTGTAGAACGGCCCCTCGCCCTGCAGAACGGGATACGTGTTGCCGCTCGGCACATGCAGGATACGCAGGCCGCGGTCGTGCGTATCGGGCGCGAACAGCCAGTCGCCGTCCTCCGTGAACGCCAGCGAGTAGCGCAGCTCGGCGTGCATGCCGTGTCCCGGCGCCTCGTGGGCGTTGGCGAAGGTGCGGTCCTCGCGACCCTTCGCGGTGTCCACCACATGCACCCGGCCCAGGATGCCGTTCGCGGCCGCGCGCGTCCCGTGACGGGTGAGCGCGAGCGAGACCGGCGCCATGGACTCGAGCCCGCTCGACAGCGCCACCGAAGCTCGAAGCGAGAGCGCCGGCCAGCTCCAGAGCTTGAGCGAGCCCTGCTCCGAAATCGAGGCCAGCACCTGCCCGTCGGCGGAGAAGGCGATCGCATAGACGGCATCGCCCGCGTGCGCGTTGGGGAGGGCGCGGACGACCTCACCGCGGTCCAGATCCACCACGTGGACGGTGGCCGCCCCCGCCACGGCGAGCATGCGCTCGGTGGGGTGGAAGGCGACCCCGCGGCTCTTGCCGACGTCGACCACCGAAACCGATCGCCCCGTCGCCGCGTCCCACAGCTCGAGCGTCCGGGCCTCGTGTCCCGTGGTGACGAGCAGGGACCCGTCGGGGGAGAAGAAGACCCCGTCGATACGACGCGGGGAGCCACGCGGGCGCACGCGAACCTTCCAGCGCTCGGCGCCGGAGGGCACCTCACGGGCGATCAGGTCGGCGTTGAGATCGCCGACGACCACCAGGCTGCCGTCCGGGCTCAGGGCGACGGCATTCACCACCGGCTGAAGCCCCGAGACCTCGAGCACGCGGATCGCGGTGACCGGCGGCGGCGCCTTCGAGCAGGCGGCAAGGACGAGGGCAAGGACGAGGGTGCGGGCGACGAGGATGGCACGCATCAGCGAGACTCTAAGGGATAATCGCGCCGATGCACCTATTTGTCGGCGCGCTCCTCGTCCTGGCCGGCCTGACCTGCCTGCGCTATGTCTGGGCCGGCGCCGCAACGATCGAGCGCGAGCCTCCGTTTCTCGCCCTGGGCGTCCTGCTCATCGGGATCGGGGCCGGCCTGGCCGTCCGGGCCCGCGCCGCGCGCCTCCTCGCGCAGGCGGGGCTGGGCGCATACCTGGTCGTCCTCGGCGTGAACCTCGCCCGGCTCTACGGCGGCAGCGGAGCGCGCGAGCATCCTGACGACCGGCTGGTCGCCCACGTCTACCTGCTGAACTTCGCCCTCGCCGCGGCCGGTGTCGTGCTCCTCTTCCTCCTC
This sequence comes from uncultured Candidatus Rokubacteria bacterium, assembly GCA_963733725.1. Lineage (GTDB taxonomy): Bacteria > Methylomirabilota > Methylomirabilia > Rokubacteriales > CSP1-6 > DASRWT01. The sequence continues at coordinate 498,222 of CAVTFC010000014.1, forward strand.
TTGCGCCGCGCCCGCAGCGCTCCCGCCTTCGGAGCGATCGACCTCGTTCCCCTCGGGGGGCTCGCCGCGGCGCTCGTGCTGGGCATCGTGTGGCTCGTCGCCGACGATGCGCGACTCCGACCGTGCCGGAACGGAAATGACGCCACCTGCGGCGTGGTCGCCAGCGCGCTCCTCGAGTCGGCCGAGCGCGCGCCCGCCGCGCGGCCCACGCCGCGGGAGGAATCCGCGGCACGCGTGCTCGCGGAGCATCGCTGCCAGGCCTCCGACCGCGGCCTCTGCGGTCTCCAGCGCTATGCCGTGGGGACCGTCCACGCCCGGGCCGGCCGGGTGGACGCGGCCAAGGAGGCGTTCCTCTGGGCCTGCGACGCGGAGCCGAGCTGGTGCGCGCGTGCGGCGCAGGAGCCGCTGGTCTGGACCCCCGCCGAACGCACGCGGCTGTCCAACGGCAAGCGCTAGCGGATCGATCCGGACGCGATCGTGATCGCAGCGGTGTTTGCGAAGAAAACCCGCGACACACCGCGCGAAATCATCGTGGAGTCTCGGCGTCGTCTCGGGCGATACGACGCCACAGTTCAGGAAGGAGACGAGGGATGAATCGGGCGAAACGGGCGAGGCTTCAAGCGAAGGGGTGGAAGGTTGGCTCCGCGGGCGCGTTCCTCAACCTGTCACCAGAGGAGGCGGCGTTCGTCGAGTTGAGGCTAGCGTTGAGCGATGCGCTTCGTGCGCGGCGGGCCTCATCCCGGCTTACGCAGGCGCAACTGGCCAAGCGCCTGCAGTCGAGTCAGTCCCGCGTCGCGAAGATGGAGGGCGGAGACCCGTCCGTGTCGCTGGACCTGCTTCTCCGGTCTCTTCTCAGGCTGAGAGTCAGCTCCCGCGACATCGCCAGAGCGATCGGCGCGCGGCCCCGCCGTGCCTTGGCGGGATGACCGAACCAACGTGAAGAGCGTCTTGATGTTGCGGCACATACAGGCTCGCCACCTCCCGTCTCTTCGTCTCCACATCGCGTGGAGGCGAGGAGCCGGGCGGCCAGCCCCGGCCAGAAGAGGGGTCGGGCGGGACGTGAGCCTGACTACCCTCCCGCCCTCACGAACGCGACCCGCCGGCCGTCCGGAGAGAGGGCGGGTTGAGCGCAGTTGTCGCCGTCGCAACCGCTCACGTTCTGAGGAGCGGAAGCGCCGCGCCGCACGTAGACGTCGGTCCACTCGACGGCACGCAAGCCTTGCTTGATCTCAGTCTTGACGTAGACACTGGTCGCTCCGTAGATTCGTTCCTGGCCCCGGATCTGAGCGAGCATGCGCTGATGGTCGACCGACGTCGAGTCATACGGCAACGGATCGAGCTTGCCCGTCTTGAGGGAGAGCACGGCGAGCGGAGGACCGCCACTCTCGAGAAGCACCACGATCCCGTCGGGGGAGATGCCATCGAAACCGACCAGTTTGGCGGCGCCGGTCAGCCGCTGCAGGACAGCCGCCGGGCCGCCCTCCGGGGGAATGCGCACGACGGTGTCGCCCTTGAGGGCGAGGAGGCTTCCGTCGGCCGGCGAGAAAACGGGGGATCGGTAGCCGCCGTCCGGCGTGAGCGGGGTCGCGGTCCGGCGCTCGAGGTGGGCGATCCAGATCCGGCCTGCCTCCACCTCGTCGCCGGGTCCGCGCATCTGGGCCGGGGAGGCGGTGAGGCCCGCGATGCGGAGCAGCTTGTCGATGAGCGAATCCGCCCAGACCGCTCCCGGAATCAGCAGCGCGGCGGCCACGGCGACGCCTTGCACGAGACGGCGATCGACCATCAGTTGCTCCCGTGTCGAGTGCCGAACAGGGTGGGTACGATGCGATCGAAGCCGAGGATCTCCGTCCGCTCGACCTCGGCCCTCCGCACGGTGACCAGCGAGCGGCGGTTCGGCTCCGGCCTTTTCACGAGGAACGTCACGCCCTCCTTGCCTTCCCATACGAGCCAGGCGACCTCCCCGGGCGCCAGCGGCTGCTTGCCGACCGCCGTCACCCGGGGCAGGACTTTGTCCACGATGAGGACGCCGTAGTTGACCGGTAGCAGCAGGACCTGCACGGCGGCCAGAAAGGCGAGGAGACCCTTGACGAAGCCGCCCGGCTGATCGGGCGCGCTCGCGCGCAGCGCCCACAGTGTCAGCAGTGGCACCGCACACGCGCCGACGAGCAGGCTGAAGTAGAGGGGCATCCGGCGGTCATCGAGAAGCAGCGCGACCAGCCAAGAGGGCTCGGGCGGCAGCTGACGGGCCAGCAACAGGTCGCTAAACAGGAAGCACTGCCGCATGACAAGCTGGATCACGGCTAGGGCAAAGACGATGCCGAACCACGCGAGCGGGCGCGGGCGCATGACCCGCGCGCGGAGGCCCGCGCGCGCGGCCTCCGGCAGGAGCCGGGAGACGCCCCAGCCGATGGCCGCCACCGGCAGCGCCACGAGCACGAGGTTCGGCACGGCCGACACGAGGTAGACGAGAAAGCGCGCGCCGGTGAACAGGTACCGCTCGTCGAGAACAGCCAGGTCGGTCCCACCCCGATGGTGGTGAGATGGAACCGGACGACGAGGTAGCCGACGACGTACAGCAGAAAGCTTCCCACCAGCGTGTATTTCGACCAGTCGCCTGCCAGCGCCTTGACCCGATCGTTGAGCTCGTCGAGGAAGGCGCCCACGGCTACCGGCCGATCATCCCAAAGGCCGCCCAGTAGTAGGGATGGCTGAACCCTGGATTGCTCTTCACCTTGAGGAGGGCAGCCCGGGCTGCCTCCGGCATCGGGCGCGTGAGGGCAGCGTTGTAGAAGGTCCGCATCCACAGGGCGGTCGCGTCCGAATCGACCTCCCAGGCTGAGAGCACCAGGGTCCCGGCGCCCGCATAGAGCAGGCCCCGCACCATCCCGAGGATCTCGTTGCCGTGGGTCGCCTCCGCGCGCCCGGTTTCGCAGGCAGAGAGCACCACCAACCGGCTCTTGTCGAGGGGCAGGCCAAACATCTCGGCCGCTGTCAATCTGCCGTCATCGCCGCCCCCTCGGGCCAGCGAGAGGTACGACAGCATCGGCTCGGCCGCGTTGAACTTTCCGTGCACCGACAGGTGGATCACCTCGAAGTCACGGATCCACGCCTTGACGTCCGCCTCTGGCGCGAGATCGGCCGTGACGACCCTGCTGCGACCGGGAAAGAGCTGACCGATGGCCCGCACCTCCGGTCCGGCCGCCGGGATACCGGGGTCGGCGACGGCCAGGAGACGGCCGCCGGCGAGGCCCGGTGACCGCCTAAGCCCCAGCAGGACGGAGGCACTGGGCGCATAGGTGATCTGGAATCGCTCGCCGAGGTAGCGGCCGTCGGCAGGGTCCTGGAGCACCTGGAAGGGTACGTACTGGAGATCTTCGTGGGGGATGATGACGAGGCGGTCGCTCCGTACGCGACCGAGGGCGGGCTGGACGAGAAACAGGAAGAGCTCGCGGGCCATCGTCTCGTCGAAGGCGACGTTGCGGTCGGCCAGGCTTTTGCGCAGTGCGGCGACCTTCTCCATCACCCCTGTTCGCGGCAGAAAGACGTTGCGGACGAAGACGGCGTCGGGCGCGATGTGCCAGAGGATCACGCCGTGCTCGAGCACAAGGTACTGGAGCAGTTCGTAGCGTTCCTCGCGCATCGACTGTTGCAGGGCCTTGAGGCTGGCCGGCGCCGAGACGACCAGGTTCTGCAAGCGGGGCGCCTCCGTCCCCATGCGGGCGACCACACTCTGGTATTGCGCCTCGAGCGTCCGGATCTGGCCCTGAAGAGCGGTGACCTTCGAAGCGCGCTTCGCCGCATCCTGGTCGCGCATCAGCTCGAACAGGGCGCCCTGGGCGTCCGCGATCTGCGTGCGCAGCACCATCGCCTCCGCATAGAGCTTCTGCTCCTCGGGCCGTTCGAGGCCGAGCTTGCGGCTGGCGAGGAGATCGGCGAGGACTCGGGACCGCGAGCGCTCGAGAAGCTCGAACGCCTCCGCGTAGCGGCGGCGGTCGAGGAGCTGCTGGATCGGCGCGTAGTAGAAACCGATCCGATCCTCCAGAAAGGTGCCACGGCTTCGCTCGTCGCGGAGGGCGCGCCGGTCGCGCTCCAGGGTGTCCACCGCCTTGAGAAAGAGAGCCAGGGCGGCGTCGTGGTTGCCCTGCATCTCATTCATGAGGCCGTCCACGTACTGGCTGCGCGCCTCGACGACGTCGGCGAAGGGCCCGGCCTGTTTCTCGAAGCGCTTGGACTCCTGGTAGATCTGGGTGAGCGGCGGCGGGATCGGCCCCGGTTGGGGGCGTGAATTTCTCGGTCACCAGAACGTCGCCCGACCTCTTGGGATTGAACACGCCTGTCTTCTGCACCGTCTGGTGCATGCCTTCCTGAGACTTGATCAGTGCCCGCCGGGCCTCCACGTTGCCGATGAACTGCTCGGTCTGCCGAGCCAGCGCGGTGTAGCCGAGCTGGCGCGTGATGGCGAGGGCCTGCTGGAGATCGGCGCGCGCGCGGTCGAGGGCCTGGTAGCAGGGGTCGAACGAGCGCTGGAAATCACAGCGCTCGCCGATCTTCAGGTAGACATCCGAGCGGTTCAGGTAGGCGAAGTACGCCGCCATGGGGTCCTTCGCCTGCCGGGCCACCTCGACCTCGCGGTTCAGTGTGTCCGACGCCCCGGCGAGGTCACGCTGGGCGATCTGCACGGTCCCCAGGACATCGAGGGCGCGGGCCAGGACCTCCTTGTCCGCGGTCGTCTCGGCCAGCCGGACGGCCTGCGTGGCGTCGGCGTGCGCCTGGCCGACGTTCCGGCGCGACGACTCCGCCAGCGCTCGCCAGGCGAGGGCGTCGGCTTGCCGCACGACATCTCCCCCGCGCCGGGCTGCCTCCTCCGCCTGCTGGTAGAGCGTGATGGCGTTCGGCCAGTGGCCTTGCATGCGGTACACGTGGCCCTGCTTGGTCAGGCCTAGCGCGAGCGCCGACCAGTCGCCTCGGGCGGCCAGCGCGCGGTTGCTGGCGGCGAGCTCGGCCTCCGCCTGCGCCAGATCGGGGAGCCGCGACTGCATGTCGCCAGTCTTTCGAAAATGATCGACAAAGCCGTCCAGGCGCCGGATCGCCTGCTGCTGCAGGGCGAGGGGGTCACCCTGGGCGGCGGCGGTCGAGTAGTTGAGGAGAAGACCCAAGAGCCCGACTTTGAGCGCGTTCCCGAGAAGGCTTCGCTGGTTCAT